>JADJWZ010000026.1 GCA_016716125.1 Ignavibacteria bacterium
AATTCAAATCTTATTTGATCAATATGATAAACTATCAAAACCCCGATAAATTTGTAAACAGACATAACGGACCGGATGATAAAGAGATAAGTGAAATGCTGGAAGTGATCGGCGTAACTTCTCTTGATGAATTAATAGACCAGACTGTGCCTCCGCATATCAGAAGTAAAAATGAAATGGATCTGGATGAGCCGTTAAGCGAATACGACTTCATAAAAAATCTTAAGGAAATTGCATCAAAGAATAAAATTTACAGATCATATATCGGAATGGGATATTATCCGTCGATCACTCCTCCGGTAATTCAAAGAAACATTCTCGAGAATCCGGGCTGGTATACTCAGTATACTCCTTATCAGGCGGAGATATCGCGCAGGACGGCTTGGAAGCGCTTCTGAATTTTCAGACGATGGTAATGGATCTGACAGGAATGGAAATCGCAAACGCTTCACTGCTTGATGAAGGAACGGCTGCAGCGGAAGCTATGCTTATGTTCGGTCATCATAAACATGCTGACAAAAAAAATGCTAACACTATACTTGTCTCTGAAAATTGTTTTCCGCAGACTATTGATGTAATCAAAACACGCGCTGTCCCGGTCGGAATTGATGTAAAAGTCGCGGATATAACTGAAAAAGATCTGACGGATGATGTATTTGCAATTGCAGTTCAGTATCCTGACGGCAACGGTGATATTAAAGATTTTAAAAAATTATTTAAAGAAGCGGCGGAAAGAAATATTTTTATAATTGCCGCTGCTGATATTCTTAGTCTTACGCTAATCACTCCTCCGGGAGAGATCGGCGCGGATGCTGTAGTTGGTTCGACTCAGAGACTTGGCGTGCCGATGGGTTACGGCGGTCCGCATGCAGCTTATTTCGCTACAAAGGAAAAATTCAAAAGGAATATTCCCGGAAGGATCATTGGCGTATCAATTGACGCTGACGGTAATCAGGCGCTGAGAATGGCGCTGCAGACCAGAGAGCAGCATATTAAAAGGGAAAAAGCTACAAGTAATATCTGCACAGCGCAGGTGCTGCTTGCTGTAATGGCGGGAATGTACGCTGTCTATCACGGTCCTGTTCTGCTTAAAATGATAGCAGAAAAGATTCATAACCAGACAGTTCTTCTTGATAAAATTTTGAAAGGTATGGGTTTTGTTCAGCTTAATAAATATTACTTTGACACTCTGAAGATCGATTTGAATAAAGATGCAGACCGCATAGAAGAGTTAAAGAAAATTTCCGGATCACATAAAATAAATTTCAGATATTTTGACAATGCCGTCGGAATTTCAATCAGTGAAATTACTGATCTGAATGACATTAAGGAAATTGCTGAAGTGTTTGCCGAATTCAAAGGAATAAAGTTACCTGATACCGGGGAAATAAATATTGAAAATGAAAATTCTTTTCCGGCTGAAATAAAAAGGACATCTTCATTTATGACTCACCCCATATTTAACAGTCATCACACGGAAACTGAACTTCTGAGATATATGAAAGGTCTGGAGAATAAAGATCTTTCTCTTACAACTTCAATGATCCCGCTCGGATCCTGTACGATGAAATTAAATGCAACAGCTGAAATGGTTGGAATTTCTTTTCCTGAATTCAGCGATATGCATCCCTTCGCTCCAAAGGATCAGGCGGAAGGATATAAAATTATCATTGATGAACTTTCAAAAGATCTCAGCGAGATAACGGGTTTTCATTCGATCTCAATGCAGCCGAATTCGGGCGCGCAGGGAGAATACGCTGGGCTTATGGTTATAAGACAGTTCCATTTAAATAACGGCGACACGCACAGGAATATTTGTCTAATTCCGTCTTCCGCACATGGAACAAATCCCGCAAGCGCAGTAATGGCGGGAATGAAAGTAGTGGTGGTCAGCAGTGACAGTAACGGTAATATCAATGTTGAAGATCTGAAAAATAAAGCTGAGCTTCATAAGGATAATCTCGCTGCATTAATGGTGACTTATCCTTCCACACACGGAATATTTGAAGAGTCGATAAAAGATATTTGTAAAATAATTCACGATAACGGCGGGCAGGTTTATATGGACGGCGCAAATATGAATGCGCAGGTTGGTCTTACCAGTCCTGCAATAATCGGCGCTGATGTCTGTCATTTGAATCTGCATAAAACTTTCTGCATACCTCACGGCGGCGGCGGTCCGGGAATGGGACCTATCGGAGTTGCAGAACATCTTGCTCCGTTTCTTCCTTCGCATCCTGTAATTAAAATTGGCGGTGATAATTCCATCTCTGCCGTATCTTCAGCTCCGTGGGGAAGCGCGAGTATTCTGATCATTTCTTACGCTTATATAAAAATGATGGGCGCGAAAGGACTTACTGACGCTACAAAGCTTGCGATCTTAAATGCAAATTATATAAAGGCAAAGCTTGATGATAAATTCAAAACTCTTTATACAGGAAGTAAGGGCAGAGTCGCTCATGAATTAATTTTTGATATGAGGGAATTCAAGACAACTGCAAAGATCGAAGTAGAGGACATTGCCAAAAGATTAATGGATTATAATTTTCACGCGCCGACAGTTTCATTTCCTGTTCCGGGCACTATGATGGTCGAGCCGACTGAAAGTGAAAATAAAACAGAGCTTGACAGATTCTGCGATACTATGAGTTCTATAAGGGAAGAGATAAGAGAAGTGGAATCCGGTGAAGCTGATGTCACTGATAATGTTCTCAAAAATTCACCGCATACTGCTGAGAGAATTGCAGATGATAACTGGAATCACGAATATTCCAGGAGCAAGGCGGCTTTTCCTATAAAGTTTTCCGGCGGTAATAAATTCTGGCCCGCTGTTGCAAGGGTTGATAATGCATACGGCGACCGGAATCTTATCTGCAGCTGTAATCCGATAAGTGATTATGCGGATGAGATGGCGGGGTAAAAGATTTATTTAAGTTAATGTGGTTCTATATGATTTACTGTGGAAATAATTTTGAATACCAATTCTGCCGCTAAGGTTTGAAACTGTTTTAAAATAACAAAACAATGGTTGTCATTCCCGCCAGGAGCACGCGGGAATGACAAATGTATTTTTTTATTTGTGATAATATATTTCAAAATAATAAAATAGACCCACTGCATTTCATATAGAACCGTTAATGTGTATTATAACCGCAAATTTTTATTGCGGTTTTTTGATTATATCGAGATTTATATAAAAATTTGCGGGTACGGGCAATATAATTTTTCATACCGGTCTAAAAAAACTTGGGTAATATATTTTAAATTGATTATATATTGCTTAATTTTGTGACAATTATTTTAAAATTAAATCCGAATAAAATATATATGTTATCTAAAGAAAAATTCATAGAGGAAGTAGATTCCGCAATTAAAAAAAGAAGCCTTCTCGATCATCCGTTTTATCAGAAATGGAATGAAGGAAAATTATCATTAAATGAACTTCAGGAATACGCAAAGCAGTACTATCATTTTGTAAAACACTTCCCAAGGTTTGTAAGCTGCGTTCATTCAAACTGTGATGATGTTAAAACAAGACAGATCCTTCTTGAAAATCTTGCAGATGAAGAAGGTTATAAAACAGGCATTGCAGATCATCCGAAACTCTGGATGAATTTTGCTGAAAGTCTCGGTCTTTCGGAAGATGATGTAAAAAACGCCGAGCCGATAAGAGAAGTGGAAGATCTTGTGGACGGAATGTATGAACTTACACGTTCGCCTGAATTTACTTTAGGTCTCTCCGCCCTTTATGCATACGAATCACAGGTACCGGAAATTTCCAGAACAAAAATTGACGGATTAAAAAAATTCTATAATATCGATTCGGAAAAAGCAATTGAGTTTTTTAAAGTCCACGAAGAAGCCGACGTATATCATTCCAGGGATGAAATGGAAATTATGAATAACACCAACAAAAGTCTTGAAGATCAGAAAAGACTTATCAATACAGTTGATGAATCTGCAATACTTATGTGGAATTTCCTGGACGGCGTATATAATAAATACTGCGTTAATTAAATTATAAACTGATATTTTCAAAGGGAATGATTCCGGCGGGATCGTTCCCTTAATTATTTATATAAGAAATTGAATTTAAAAGAGATCCTCAATACTTACAAAAACGTTGCAGTGCTTGGATTTTCCGACAGGCGTGACAGAGCGAGCAACAGGATAGGTCGTTATCTGAAAGAGAATGATTATAATGTAACAGGAGTAAATCCAGTGCCTGATAAAAATTCAGCGGATAATATTACTATCGTAAAAAGTCTTTCCGAACTTCCGGAAAATACTGAGATCATAAATATTTTCAGACGGTCGGAATTTTTATATGATCATATAAATGAGATCCTGAAAATGAAAACTCTTCCGAAAGTCATATGGACTCAGTTAGGAGTTATAGATGCTAAGGCAAAAGAGCTTGCGGAAAAAAACAATATTCATTACATAGAAAATAAATGTATAATGGTAGAACACAATAAAATTTTTGGTAACAACTTATAATTAATGTTAAGTAAAAAATCAGTTTACGGATTACTTTCTTTCTTCATACCATTTATAGTGTATTTAATTACACTGGCTCCTGACGTAACGTTTATTGATTCGGGAGAACTTGCAGCGGCAGCTTCATCACTCGGAGTAGCTCATCCGACCGGATATCCTCTCTTTACTGTTATCGGGAAAATATTTACGCTGATGCCTTTCGGATCGGAAATATTTATGCTTAATTTTATGAGCGCGGTAATTTCTTCATTGGGTTTATTTATCTTCTTTAATTTAATGACGCTTATACTGTCTTCATTCAAACTGAATACAGATGATATTACAGAGAGCGCAAAAGAATTTCCGGATACTTTAAAATATAATATTTCACTTGCATCAGTACTTGTACTTGCATTTTCAAGAACATTCTGGGATACGGCAAATGCTGTCGAAGTATATTCGCTTCATTCTTTTTTTCTTATATTAAATTTATTTTTATTACTTAAAGCCTGCAGTTATTTTTCAGGTAAAACAGGAGACTGGCCGGAAGGGGAGAGATATCTGTTATTGTTTTCTTTTGTACTCGGACTTAGTTTTACAAATCATCTTTCGACGATCTTCTTATCTGTAGGTTGTATATATCTTTTTTTCTCTGTGTTCGGAATTAATAAAACAAGTTTCAAAAGAATACTGATACTGGCTATTCCATTTCTTATTGGTTATTCATTTTATATTTACTTATTTGTCAGAGCGGATAATCCGGTAATAAGCTGGGGGCATCCGCATAATTTTGAAAATTTCTGGCGGCACTTCACGGGAAAGCAGTTCAGCATATGGATGTTCTCATCTTTTGAAAATGCCGGAAAGCAGTTTACATATTTTACAAAGAATTATCCTTTAGAGTTTTTTTATCTCCCCGTGATAATTGCCATACCGGGATTATTTGAATTATTCAGAAGCAGTAAGAGACTTTTCTATTTTACTATTTTACTTTTTTCATTTTGTATTTTGTATGCAGTGAATTATGACATCTATGATATAGATTCATATTTTCTTCTGGCTTTCATAGTTACTGCCGTTTGGTTTGGATTCGGACTTAAATATATTTTAAAGAAAGCCGGTAAATCCGCATTACAGTTAAGTTATATTCTGATATTCATTTCTCTGATACCGCTGAGTTTAAATTTTAAAAATGTTGATGAAAGTAAAAATTATTTTGTAAAGGATTATACGTTTAATATTTTTAATTCCGCCGATCAGAATTCAATTATATATTCTACACAGTGGGATTTCTGGCTGTCGTCTTCGTTTTATTATCAGTTTATAAAAAATGAAAGACCGGATATTATAGTGATTGATAAAGAACTGCTGAGGAAGTCATGGTATATGCATTTTCTGGAAGTTCATTATCCGGAATTTTATAACAGATGCAGGAATGAATTTGACGCATACCTCGCTGAGCTTTTAAAATTTGAAAAAAATACGGACAGATACACATCTCCTAAAAATGAAACTGACCGTCAGGATCTGATCAAAATTCAGACAGCTTTTATGAAACTTCAGAACAGCATTGTCGATAAGAATGTACATGACCACAACTTTTATACTACTTTTGAAATAGAGCAGTCAAATCCGGAAAAGTTTGGAAATGAATATAACCGTATCCCGCAGGGACTTCTGATAAAATATACTAAGGATAAAAATTTTGTGCCGCTGAGGGAACCTGAAATTAACTTTACAGTTTCAGACAGAACTGATTACCATTACTCCTTTTTAATGAATGCATATTATTCTTCATTTCTTAACAACGCTAATTATTTTATGAATCATGCGAAGTTTGATGACGCTGAAAGAATGATAAGCAAAGCGCTTGAGTTAAGACCTCAGCAAAAAGATGCAATGCAGCTTAAAGCGAAACTGGATCAGCTTAAGTCACTTCAAAACCCGGACAAGTAATAAATGAAATATTCATATATTTTTTTTTGCATGTCGTTATTATTAACGATGAACGTACATTCGAAAGAAAATATTATCTGCGCGTCTCTAAATGTAAATCATTTTTTATCGTGAAAGATTCTTCTGATAATATGCCGGGTTCTGATGCAGTTTATCAAATATCAGATTCCGGTAAGATTATATATGATACAATTCCAATCAGTAACGATTCTATATTAAACAACTCAGCAGTTTTAGATTCAGGTAAAGGAGTTGAGTATCTCTTGCCTGAGATCAGGATCGGTAAAATACTGATAGTCGGAAATGAAGTAACTCAGGATGATATTATTACAAGGGAGATAAGTCTGCGTGAGAATACAATTTTAGATCTGAAAATACTTGAGCATGATGTTAGAAATTTAAACAAACTCGGTCTGTTTAATAAAATAGATGTGCTGCCGATCCCGACTGATTCCGCAAATAAAGTTGACTTAATGTTTATGCTTGAGGAAAAATTTTATATACTTCCTATACCTCAGGGCGGCTTCAGGGACGGACAGTTCTCAAAATTCTGGGCGGGGTTAAATCTGAGATGGTTTAATTTCAGAGGCAGAAATGAAACGCTCAATTTTAATTTCGGGATTGGTTACGAACCGTTTGTCGGGCTGAGCTATTCTGTTCCATGGATAGGGGAGGATGCCCGTTACTTTTCATCCGTTTCTCTCAGATATTCTAAAAACTACAACAGAAGTCTTCTCGCTCTAAATGATACAGGTTCAAGTTCAATTCCTGATCCTGACAATAATTTTGTTAATTATAATTTCAGCGCTGATTATAAATTGGGAAAATATTTTAACAGAAATTTTTCCGTTTCATCAACCTTAAAATATAATTTGATAGAGTCAGTGCCTTATCAGCCGGGAAGAACTGTCTCCACTGACGGTACCGATAGTTATTTCACGTTTAGTATATTCTCAAGGTTTGACACAAGAGATTCATATGAATACACTCTGGCTGGTTCATATTATTCATTAGAATATGAAAAGATAGGATTTGGAAAGACAATAGATTTTAACAGGATAAATCTGGAAATGAAAAAATTTATACCTATCGAAATGGATGCAGGTAAATTTATTACTTTTGCAAACAGAACTTTTTCTACTATAGCATTCGGCGGAACCGTACCTACATATATGAGAGAATTTTTCGGATACAACGATCTGATCCGCGGTTACAAGAGAAATGTACTTGAAGGAGAAAACAAACTTGGCGTATTCAATGAGTTCCGGATTCCTGTTATAAATCCTTTTTATATTCACGGAAAGAGCTTCCTGTAGTAAGATCAGTTTCCGCTCTTAAGAATCTGAATTATAAATTCGGATTATTTGCAACTATTTTTTACGATATTGGCGGCGTGTGGAATAAGAACAGTAACTTTTTTAAAACGAAATTTTACAGCGGTTACGGAGTCGGGCTGAATTTTATTCTCCCGTTTGGTTTCATCGGCAGGACGGATTTCAGTATGAGACAGCAGGACAATACTCTCTATCCTTCGGTTATATTTGATCTGGACGCAGCATTCTAACTTATGGAATATTATTACACACCTTCTGAAAATGTTTTTGAATCTGAGAATAAACTTTATTTACGGGATTTTGAATTTAAGCATCTCGCTAAAGTTCTCCGTAAAAAAACCGGTGATATTGTTTTTATAACAGATGGTAATAAAAATATTTATCAGTGTGTAATTACTGAAATAGGCAAAATGAAATTGTTGTAGCAATAGAAAAAAAAAGAAACTGATTTAAATGAACCGGAAATAAAACTGACTCTCTGTCTGGCGCCGTTAAGAAATTTGACCCGATTTGAATTTGCAGTTGAGAAAGCAGTTGAGCTTGGAGTAAATAAAATTGTTCCGGTTATAACTCAGTTTACAATTTCGAAAAATGAGTTCAGCAGAAATAAGCAGGATCGTTTTGAGAAAATTATTATCTCTGCAATGGGACAATCACAGAGATGTTATAAACCGGTATTTGAAAAAGCCGTTACATTAAATGAACTAAATGATATCTATCTTGATGAAAAAAATAAAGTTGCACTTTATGAATATTCAGATGATATGAAGCAATATGAGTTTGACAGATCATCGGACAGAGTAATTCTGCTGATTGGACCTGAAGGCGGTTTCAGTAAGGAAGAGATACAGACTTTAAAAAACGGCAACTGGCAAATTAAGTCTCTCGGCAAAAGAAAATTGAGAGCTGAAACTGCAGCAATTGCAGCAGTCAGTCAAATATTATTAAAATAAAATTAATTATATCAGTATGAAAAAAATTATTCTAAGCTGTTTTATTTTAATGTTACTTAGTATTAATAACGCATATTCCCAGTTCGACAAACCTGTATTAACAGTAACTATCGGACTTTCCAATCCTAATGATGAACTGAGAGGGGACAGTTATGTTAGTTATGATACACTTGGAAATATATTTATTGATTCCAGTTTGTTCGCTACACATCTCGGCGGTCAGTTAGGGTTTCAGATGGCCGGAGCTGTAAAAATTAATTTCGATAAGTATTCTATTACAAGAGGCGTATTGTCAATGTCTTACAATAATTTTAATACTTTTCAGTCGCGACAGTCCGGAACAACTCTCGTGAAATTTATTAACAATACTTATCAGCAGAGACCTGTCGAATATAATTATGACTTTAATAATTTTGCTGTCGGGTTAGGATTGGAAGTTGCTCCAACTTCTTTTACCAATATCGTCTCGCCATTTTTTAATGCCAATTTTAATTTCAATTTTCTTTCGGCTCAGCTCACCAGAGTAACGGGGATCAATGACTCCAACAATGTGGAACTCAGCAGCTTCAGGATGGGAGTTAATTTCAATGCCGGTATTGAAGTGAAAGTAAACAGTAATATCGGAATAGTCGCCGGACTTAAATATGATATGGCGAATCTTATTTATAAAGAGACGAAGCGCGACGGATTTATTGAATGGGGTTCAAGCAGCGCTAGTATCAATGACGCTGAAGGCAGATACATTACTAATATCTATTACCCGATAGGGGAAGCGTATAATTATTATCAGTCCAAAGAGAAAAAAATTAACTGGGGAACAGCTTATATCGGAGTAAATGTAAATCTATTTTCTGACGCTCCTAAAAAGAAAACACCTCCGAAAACATCAGGTTTTAAAAAATATAATTATTATTTCTGATTTGAAAATTAAAATATTTATATTGTTTGCAACATTATTTATTAATGCTGAAGGAATTTTCTCTCAGAAAATACCTTCACTGGAAATCAATTTCGGATTAAGCATGCCCGGCTCGGATATGAGCGGGGAATTTATTACAATTTCTGATTCAGGATATTATAACATCAGCGAGGATTATGTAAAAAATAATTACGGGAATTCTACCGGTGTAAGCATTACAGGAAATATTATATTTCCGTTGGATCAAAAAAGATTACTGAATTTTATTTTTTCAGGTGAATATACTTTCATGAATGCTTTCAAACAAAGTATACTGGGAATTACCAGACAGAATAATGTGGTAGTGCCTGCAACATATGATAATTCATTTTCAGGAACTACAGTGGGGCTTGGATTCGGAACTAATCCTTCGCTGGGAAAAGATTTTTCAGTTTATGCAAATTCGCAAATGACATTAAATTTTTTAAGTATGTCATTTACAAAGAATGATATATTCAGAACATACTTTTCTGATTCATTCAGAATGGGAGTTAAGGCGGGAGCAGGATTGACGTATAAATTAAATGAAGAATATTCACTGATATTAGGCGGAAGTTATCATCTCAGCAATCTGTTGTTTAAGAATGTAAGCAGCGGATACAGTGACCGTCTCGAAAGCGATGTAGATAATCTTTCTATTAATGATGATGAAGGTAGTTTTTATACTAACCTGTCGGATCCGTCAAAAGGCTTTCAGGAAGTGGAGGGTAAGAAAAAAAATATTGACTTCTGGAATATAAATATCGGGATTAGTATTTTATTGGGAAAATCCAAAAAATAATTATTATATTTGTTAAATTTAAAAAATTAAAATAATTTATGACATTAATGAATTTCAAATCTTTCCGTACTGTCTTTACAATTGCTGCTTCATCAGTCATTTTAATTTCAGGCTGCGGATCTGATGAAAAAGTACCTGAGACAAAAAACGATACACAAAAAAAAGATACAGTTTCCGAGACAGCTGAAACAAAGAGTTCACCGGGAAAAGATTTTTTCTATATGAAATCAAGTTCAAACAATATTGCCTGCGCTGATTGTCACGGTGACGGTACAAATTCGGACAGACCTCTTACAAAATATTTTTCTGATATAAAAGGCGCTGATAAAAGAAAATCTACATTTCTCGGAAAAATATCCGGTGAGGAAGTAAAGAAAACTGCAGGAGGCGCAACTCTTTGCTGGGAAGCATACATGAAAATGAAAACACCGATGACTCCTGAGCAGATCGAACTGCTTAACGGATATTATGCATCCCTGGGAACAGGTGATACACAGTCTGATATAACATATGAAACAATAGCTTTACCTCAAAAGGATAAAGCAAAATTAAAGACTGAACAGGCAGAAATCCTAAAGCTTACAGGAGACCCGTTAAAAGGAGAGGTTTTATTTAAAGATGCATGCGTTACTTGTCATGGAGAAAATGCTTCAGTTAAAAAGGTGCCTTCGATACTGGAAGACTTTGAAGGAAATACGAAGTCAATAACATATAACGTAAGATTCGGAGACGGCGCAATGCCTTTTTTTAAATTAAATTTGCTTTCAAATCAGGACATTGCCGATTTATCAGCACACATCCTCAAGATCAACGGGAAGTAAATATCAATAAGAATTTCATTAAAAGAAAAAGGGATTATAAATTATTATAATCCCTTTTTTTATATCAAAAAAATCGGATCAGACAATTAAAAGATAAAGCAGTATTAAAACGATTCCTGCAACGGAAATACCTGCATAATCCTGAATTACACCTGTCTGGATTCTTCTCCAGTCAAAGCTGATATTGGAAACATACCTTGCAATTCCGTTCACTGCGCCGTCAATAATTTTAACATCAAAAATATTCCAAAGGAATTTTTCGGAAGTTTTCTCAATAGGATTTACAATCACTTTATCATAAGCTTCATCTACATAGTATTTATTTTCAAGAACCTTACTGAATCCTGCAGACTCTTCAAACTTTTCTTTATTGGAATATCGTTTTACCGCCAGTATAATTGCAACTACAGAAATTAGAACTGAAACAGCTATAATTATCAGTTCAGCAGTTAAAGAATGTTCTCCATGTGGATGAAGTGTTTCAAGAACGACAATGGATTTAGCAAAAACCGGAGCAAGCCAGTCTTTGAGTAAATTTGGAAAACCATACAATCCGGGAAGTCCAATGAAGCCGCCAATAACTGATAAGACAGCAAGAATGATCAGGGGAATTGTCATGGAAGAGGATGATTCATGCGGATGAATTTTCTTCTCATCGTATCTGGGCTTTCCATAAAAAGTAAGTGAAACTAATCTGAACATATAAAATGAAGTCATTGCTGCTCCTGCCAGAGCTAAGACAACAAATGGTATTCCGAATGCAATATATGTATCAAAAACAATAAGGTCTTTACTGAAGAATCCTGACAGGGGAGGAATACCTGCTATTGCAAGAGACCCGATTAAAAAAGTATAATAAGTAATTTTCATTTTGGATTTAAGTCCCCCCATTTCCCTTATATCCTGTTCATGATGCATTCCATGAATTACGGATCCGCTGCCTAAGAACAAAAGCCCTTTGAAAAAAGCATGAGTAATAAGATGGAATATGGCAACCCAGTATGCGCCAATACCAATAGCAATAAACATAAATCCAAGTTGTGAAACTGTCGAATAGGCGAGAACTTTTTTAATATCATATTGTCTTAAAGCGATTGTAGAGGCAAAGATCGCAGTCAGGAGACCAACTGCAAAAACTATCTGTGATGCTAATGGTGACATTGCATATAAAAGTGATGTTCTTGCAAGGAGATAGACTCCCGCAGTAACCATCGTAGCAGCGTGAATAAGGGCAGATACAGGCGTTGGTCCTGCCATTGCATCAGGTAGCCATACATATAAAGGAATTTGCGCAGACTTACCCGCAGCTCCCAGTAATAAAAGCAGTGCAATCGAAAGCAGTAAAGTATCACCGATCTGATAACCTGCAAGACCGTCTATAAATTTTGATACCTCGAGTGTGTTGAAATTTGAAAAAATAAAAAACATTGCAATCATAAACCCAAAATCACCGATCCTGTTTACAATAAAAGCTTTTTTCGCTGCATCACCTGTGAATTTTTGCTCATACCAGAAACCAATCAGAAAATATGAACACAGACCCACACCTTCCCATCCCAGAAATATTAAAAGAAAATTATCAGCTAAAACTAAATTCAGCATTGCAAATATGAATAGATTCATATATGCGAAAAATTTTGCAAATGCCTTATCACCATGCATATAGCCAATTGAGTAAATATGTATAAGTGTACCAATACCTGTTACTACAAGTAACATAGTAATGGACAGGGGATCAATGAGATATGAGACATTTACTGAAAAGTTTCCGGCTGTAATCCATTCATAATAAGTAATTAGAATGCTTCTGGATTCCGGTGCCAGGTTTAACAATTCCGTAAATTGTATTACGCCGATGATAAAAGGAATTAAGACTGCAAGTGTAGAGATAGTTCCTATTAATTTTTCATTCTTTATTCTGCTTCCGAACAAACCATTAATAAGAAATCCTGCGAGCGGCAGGATAGTAACGAGGTAGAATAAATCAGTCATTTAAACGGATTTGATTTAAAGTATTTACCATTTAAGAATATTGATCTCATCAATATTCAGAGATTCTTTATTACGGAACATTGATATTATTATTGCAAGTCCGATAGCAGCTTCTGCAGCAGCTACAGTCATCACAATAAACACAAATATTTGTCCGTTTATATTTCCTAAAAATGAAGAAAAAGCTACAAGAGTAAGGTTAATTGAATTTAACATTAACTCAATACACATAAAAATTATAATAGCGTTTCTTCTGACTAAAACTCCAATAACTCCAATGCTGAATAATACAGCACTGACTAATAAGTAATAATTTATTTCAATCATAGGATGCAAATTAATTAATATAATTTTTAAAAAAAACATACTTTATTTCACTTTTGGAATAAATATTCCGCGATATAACAAAAATCGGAAGGGGAGAAATACCATAGTAATATCTGTGTCAGCAACTTATTAATATCAACATTACTTTACATAATATATATTATACAACATTCATATCAATTGTTAATTACTTTTTAACAATTGTCTTTAATAATTTCTGAGCTTTTTTAATATTCATTTTGCCTGCTGTTTCAGTCAGCTCTTCTAAAATCCTTTTTACAAATATTGGATCACATCCGAGATTTAAACAACCTCTTAAATGAGAATGTAATTGATTTTCATAATACCTTGTACAAAGTACTGATATGTTTATAAATTCACGTTCTAACAGATTTAAGCCTTTTCTTCCCATAACTTTTCCATATCCGTCAGTGATCATCCAATTCTTTAAATCCGGGCTAAGTTTCGTTATATTTGATAATAACTTTTTAAAGTTATTTTTATAAATTAATTTACAGTTATGATTTCCCAATACTTTGAATAAACCAGTGTCATAATTCTGAATTTTAGGCATAAAATAAGTGAAATGATTTGAAAATATCTTCAGAGATTCTATGGCTGCCGGAAATCCGCAGAATAGATGGGATTGTAAAATAGCTTCATATATTTTTCCGGGTTCGACTTTTAACTTTTTAGCATTTTGAATGATTTTCTCAGCGCCATTTAAATTATCTAAAGCGATATATGATGCCAGTTTACTCATTAATATTACTTCCGTAACTGAATAATTAAATTTCATATAATTGAAAATACTTGATTATTATATACTAAAACATTTTATCAGAAATTTATTTTTTGGTCTGATATGTTTTATCTTAATTTTTATATTAGTTGATCTTTTTGAAAATGTCGATAAGTTTATAGATAAAAATGTAAGTAATTCTGTTATAGTACAGTATTATATATACTTTATACCTGAAATATTAAAGCTTATTACACCTGTCAGCATGCTGCTGGCTACTTTATTTACATTCAGCAGATTCAATAATTATTCTGAAATGACAGCTGTAAACTCAGCCGGTATCAGCATCTATAGATTTTCTTTACCTCTGATAATATTCGGATTTCTGATCACACTTTTTTCTCTTTACTTTAACGGATGGCTTGTTCCTAAATTTAATTCAGAAAAATTAAAAATTGAAAGAACTTATCTCGGTAAAAATGTTATACCCGGCGTTATCTCAAATTTAAATTTTCAGGACAGCGAAAATAAAATTTTTGCATTAGGAAATTATAACGAATCTGAGAAGTCAGCCTATAACGTAACGTTAAATATATTTGATAAAACAGAACAGTCTCAGTTATTATCCAGATATGATGTAAAAATAATGAAATGGGATTCAATAAAAAATGAATGGAAACTTATCGGAGTTTTGGAAAGAAAATTCGATACTTCGAATACGGAAATATTAAATACAATAGACACAGTATATTCAAATGAAATTTCCGAAATCGGAAAAATTAACTTCTCCCCTTCCAGCCTGATAAAGAGTCAGTTAAAAGCAGATGAGCTGCTTCTTGAAGACCTGAGAGAACATATCAGAACGCTTGAATCCGGCGGTCAGATTGTTAACAGGGAAAAAGTAGATTATTATTCTAAAATCTCATTCCCCTTTTCCAATATAATTGTAATTTTATTCGGAATCTCCATCAGCACAAACAAGCGCAAAAGCGGTACTGCAGTTCAGTTTGGAGTAAGTATTTTAATCACGTTCATTTATCTCGGATTTCTTAAAGTCTCACAAACTTTCGGCTACAGCGGAGATATAAATCCGGTTTTGACTGCCTGGCTGGCAAATATTCTTTTTTTATTCTGGCAATAGTAAATCTAATAAAAATGAATTACCTAAAATAAAATTTAGTTAATCTTTTCATCTTTAGGCGGTACGGGTAATTGAAATCCCAATCCCTGATTATTTGCATCCTGATGAGCAATTATTTCACCAAAATCATTTTCATATCTATTCATATTTTCTTTAAGCGCATTATAAAATAATTTTGTATGCTGAGGAGTCATAATAATTCTCGAATGAACTTTTGCTTTTGGAACTCCCGGAAAGATTCTGGTGAAATCAATTATGAATTCAGCAGGAGAATGTGAGATTATCGCCAGATTGGAATAAATTCCTTCCGCTTCTTTTTCACCTAATTCAATATTGATCTGTTGCGGTTGATTTTTTGGATCCTTGCTATTTTTATTTTCCATTATGTATTAGTATTTTTTTCAATGTAACATATATTTAAAATATATTTTTAAATCATTAATATCAAACTAATATATTTTGAATTGTCGGGCAAATGATAGAAAGCTATTAATTTCAGATAAAATTGATTTGTAATGCAATATTATATTCTTGAATAAGGAATTCATTATAATTAATTTGATTTTTCTTAAATTATTAATACATAAATGAGTTTACTTGTAATAGGATCTCTTGCATTGGATACAATTGAAACACCATTTGGAAAAGCTGAGAGAACACTGGGAGGTTCTGCTACTTTTATTTCAACTTCAGCCAGTTATTTTACTAGTCCGGTTAGACTGGTAGGAATTGTAGGTTATGATTTCCCTAAAGAAGAAGTTGAATTTCTTAAATCAAAAAACATTGATGTATCAGGTCTTGAAATATCTGAAACTCAAAAGACTTTTCACTGGCACGGGAAATATGACTTTGATCTTAATACAAGGGAATCTATTGTAACTGAACTGAATGCATTTGAGACTTTTGATCCGGTAATATCGGAAAAGTTTCGTGACAGCGAATATGTTTGCCTTGGAAATCTTCACCCTGCTCTTCAGAAAAAAGTTATTGCTCAGATTACAAAACCAAAACTGGTAATGTGTGATACTATGAATTTCTGGATAGAAGGCGCTTTAATGATTTGCTTGAAATCCTTAAACATGTCAATCTTCTTGTAATAAATGACAGTGAAGCAAGGGAGCTGACAAAAGAATTTAATCTGGTTATTGCTGCCAGAAAAATTATGAAAATGGGACCGCAGATTCTTATCATAAAAAAAGGTGAACACGGAGCTCTGCTTTTTACAAGCGATTCAATATTCTCAGCTCCGGCATATCCTCTAGAAGAAGTTTTTGATCCTACCGGAGCCGGTGATACTTTTGCCGGAGGCTTAATGGGATGGATTGCCAAAACAAAAGATCTTAGCACTGACAATTTAAAACTTGCTGTGATTTACGGAAGCACTATGGCTTCTCTTGCAGTTGAGAAATTTTCACTCGACGGAATAAGGCACCTTTCAAATGAACAGATTATGAATAGATTTTCTGAATTTAAGAAACTAACCTTTTTTAAGGAAGAGAGCTTGTAAATTAACTGAAACACCTTTTTAACTATTAACGTAATCATCTTGTCTATTATAAAAACAGACGCATTAGTTTTAAAATCAATTAAGTATGGTGACTCAAGTAAAATTGTATCTCTGTATTCAAAAGAACTTGGTAAGATGAAGGTAATTATAAAAAGCGCAAGAAATTATAAATCGGGTATGTCCGGAAAGTTTGAATCATTAAATTATCTAACAGTAATATTGTATTACAAGAAAAGCAGGGACTTACAAAACATTTATAAAGCTGAATTTATCAGGTCTTTTGGAAATATAGTTAAAGAATTCAGCAAACTTCGCGCAGCTTACAAAATAATTGAAATTCTGAATAAATCACTTCCTGATTTGGATCCGAATCCGGTTTTGTATGATATTGTTCTGAATTTTTTTACAAAACTTAATCTTAATGAAGGCGATAGTGAAATTTTATTATTGAATTTTCAAATTGAATTTTTAAAATTATCAGGATTATTTCCTGAATTTAATATTGAAAAAGGAAATATTGAAACTTTAAAAAACATAACTGAATTTAACCTTAACAATGAAGAAATTGATTTTCTGATGAAATTATGCGGAACTGAATTTTCAGTTGAAAGTTTGAGAGCAGACAGAAAGAAATTTGATTTAGATTATATATCAGACAGATTCAGCAGCTATATTGTAAATAATAATTCAACACCTATATTCTTTAAGTCAGATAAAGTTTTCAAAGAGTTGAGAAATGGATTTTAAACAAATTTACATATCTTAATAAGTTTATTTTATAAAGTAGTTATTTAAAAAAGGAGATTAAAAAATGTCAAAAAAATCAATAATTTTTGCCGGATTGCTGCTGGTAATTGCCTTATCTTTCGGCGGATTACTTATAGCAAATTTTGGTAATGTTAAACAAATAATTGCAAGTTCTCAGATAGAATATAAAACTACCCCCCCTATTCCGAATGTTAGCCAGGAAATTAAAAACCTAAATGAAGCATTTGTAGAAATAGCAAAATCTGTAACTCCCGCAGTTGCATATATTGAAGTTACGACAAGCAGTTCCGAAGGAGAACAGCAAAATCCGGGATTTCAAATGCCGTTTGATTTTGGTCCTGACTTCAAAATGCCTGAGAATGGTCCTTCAAGAGGCAGCGGATCGGGAATAATTATCAGTAATGACGGATATATAATTACAAATAATCACGTAATTAAAAATGCAACCGACAATGGAATTAAAGTTAAACTTACTGATAAAAGAGAATTTAATGCAAAGCTTATCGGTGTCGATCCTAATACAGATGTTGCAGTTATAAAAATTGAAGCTTCAGATCTTATGGTCGCATCCATTGGAAATTCTGATGATGTACAGGTAGGTCAATGGGTTGTAGCAATTGGAAATCCACTTGGACTTAACAGCACTGTGACAGCAGGAATTGTTTCAGCACTGGGAAGAAACATACAGATGGGTGGAGACAGTTATGCAATCAATAATTTCATTCAGACCGACGCTGCAATAAATCCGGGTAACAGTGGTGGTGCATTAGTAGATATAAACGGTTCTGTTATAGGTGTAAACACCGCAATAAAAACTACCAACGGATATTATCAGGGATATGGTTTTGCAATTCCAATAAATTTAGCTAAAACAGTTGCAACTGAACTTATCAAAAGCGGTAAGATCTCACGAGGATACATTGGAGTTTCAATAAAAGACGTGGATATAAAAGAAGCTAAAGGACTTGGTCTGGACAAAGCAAAAGGCGTATTAGTTCAGGATGTTTTAGCCGGAGGTGCCGGAGATGATGCAGGTCTAAAAGTCGGTGATATTATTTTATCTGTGAACAGTAAAGAAGTAAATGCGGCAAATGAATTACAGACTATAATCGGATCGCAAAGACCCGGAGATGTTGTAGATCTGAAAATATTCAGAGATGGAAATGAGATCGATAAAAAAGTAACTCTTAAGCCAAGATCAGAATCAAGTAATCAAACCGCTCAAAATACTACACCGAAAAACGAAAATTCAAATTTAAATTCAAAAAGTTTTGAATCTATTGGTTTAACTGTTACGGATTTAAACAGTAATTTAAAAAGTAAATTTTCTGTAGATAATGGTGTCTATATTCAATCAGTAAAGCGATTTTCGGAAGCATTTGACAGAGGACTTCGTGAAGGATTGGTAATAATAGAAGCAGATAAACAGGAAATTGAAGATATTTCTCAATTTAACAGTATCCTTGAGGATAAATCAAAAGGCGATATTATTGTTTTTAAAGTTAAAACTCAGGATGGTTTGGTAAGACTTATTGCGGTAGAAGTAGAATAATTAAATAAGTAAGTTCCGGAATAATTAATTCCGGAACTTATTAATATTTTTCAAGTAAAACTATTATCTTACATTGATTCTTTATTTTAATTTATTTAAATTTGCTTAAGAAATATGATGAAAACATTAAAAATATTTTTAATATTATTTATAGTAAGTTTAAGCATTAACATAAATGCTGAAGCTGACAATAATCTAAATGAAGCTGGAAAAGCCGGTGTTAAAAATACATCCGGAATTTCAGATGATTATAAACTTTATCAGAACTTCCCAAATCCTTTCAATCCTGCAACAATTATAAACTACAAAATTAACCAAAGCGGATTTGTTTCCCTTAACGTATATAATCTGGTTGGTCAGGTCGTTAAAACACTTGTATATGAGTATCAGGAACCCGGTACTTACAGCAGACAGTTTGATGCTTCTGAGCTTTCAGCCGGTGTTTATTTATACAAATTACAGGTAAACAATTTTACTTCTGTAAAAAGAATGACTCTTATAAAATAAAAGTAATTCTTTTTAATTCTTCATAATTTTAAATACATGAAAATATCAAATTTTATGTTTGGAATAATTTTTATTTCAATTATTTCAAATTGTACTTATGCACAAGGAATTTTAATAGATGATTTTTCCCAAAAAAGTCTTCCGGGTTGGATCTGGGGAGGATTGGAAATGAAATATTCTCATGAAGAGGATAACAAAGAAAATGGATTTGCAGAGATATTCTCAAAAGAAAATATGAAAGCTAACAGCTACGCTGGAAAAATATTCCTTCAGAAATCGCACACATTTACAGTCGGAAACTTTGTCAATGCAATGATAAAAGGTCTCAATAATGACGCTTATGTAAAAATTCAATTGGTATATGATGTTGATAATAACAGCACTTATAATGAAGACGAAGATCTGATTCTTGAATCAAATCAGATATCCCTGGATTTTGACGGATGGAAAGAAGTTAAGGTAAAACTTGATCAGGATAATTTTAAAATCGTATCCAAACATATGGATGATTTTGAAGTTACAGAAGATAATGTCTATGGAATTCAGTTTGATTTTATGACAGGAAAGAATTTTAATGAATCAAAATTTGAATCAGGTATAGCTCTTATTTCTGAAATACAAAATAAAGAAATTACTTATGATTCTGAAGGTCCTGTATCAACAAATAAAGAATCTTATTTTAATACAAAAAATAATCCAAACCCATTTAAAAATTCTACTACAATTACTTACATTCTGCCTAACCCAACTAATGTAAATATTACTGTTTATGACAGATTAGGAAAAGAAGTAGTTAATCTTTTAAGTCAGGATCAGTCTGCAGGAGAACATTCAGTTGAATTTATTTCAGAAGACTATCCAAACGGAATATATTTTTACCGTATAAAAACCCCCGAAAAGACTGAAGTCAGAAAAATGTTACTTTCCCGTTAATACAATAATTAAGAATTACTTAACAACTTCAATTCCAGCCGGAAAAGAAGCCATTTCAATTCTATCTTCAAGTAAAGAAAAGTTTGACATTTGAATTATTCTTGAGACACCGATTTTTGTACTTCCAACCGTTGGATGGTGTCCGTCAAATCCTGACTGGGTTTCGCATGCAATGATCGCATATTGACCATCTTTTGTAAAATCAACCCCATGAGGCTGAATTCCTACACCGGTAATAGTTGAGGTTATAGAAAGTGTATTTGTATTTATTACTGATACTGTGTTATTATTTCTGTTACATGTAAAAAGATAATTTCCGTCATTTGATATTTTCATCAGAAGCGGATATGAATTATTTCCAAGATGTATCTGACCTATCAATCCCAGATTATCGGCCCTGTAAACTCTTATCTCATTTGAACCTCTGCATGAGACGAATAACTTAGATTCATCATGTGATAAGACAATCTGATACGGTTTGAAATTTCCCGTACCCTGACCGTTTGGTGGAACACTCGGATCGATTGGTTCCTTTATCACTGTAGAATCCGAATTAATAAATGTGTCAGTATTAATCTTAAAAAGATACTCCCCTATTTCAGATGCAATATATAAGTGATTTCCATTAGCTGTTAAAGCCATTCCGTGTGGAGCTGTTAATTTTTGATCCTGAAATTCGCCTGTTACTAACATAGGTGAAATAGTGCTGAATCTTCTGATAACTCTTTCTGATCCGGATGCGTCAAAATTAGTTACATAGCCTTTGGAACCGTCAGGTGAAATTTCAATATGTGCAGGATTTAATCCGATCTGAAGTCTGTCCAGTTTTGAAAACGGGTAATCAGTATTAATATCAAATTTTTCGATATAACCTTCCTGTATAAGAGAAATATAAAAGAAATTTTTATCCGGACTTACTTTTACATAATGAGGTGCGTCAAGCTGACCTGATCTGCCGCCGGCCGGGATAAGTCTTAAAACTCTTTTAGAATCGGACTCTAACACGGCGATTAAATCTGATGCCTGATTTGTTATAAAGGTTTTGTCAAGTTTAGATACATTTGTAAAAGCTACCTGGCCGTCAGCACTCATTGCTCCCTGATCAATCCAATTCTTAATCACTATTACATTCTGCGGATCAATTTTGTGATATTCGGAAAAAGCAAGATTGGATACTGGTCCTATAAGTGTATCATTATTTACAACTCCATAAAGATGAGACCAAAATCCATTATATGGAATAATCATTGTTCCGTTATCAGATCCATTCATTGCTTTTTGCCAGTCAACTAAATTCATACCGCTTGAATTTTCATTTCCATGACAAGACGGAGTACTGCACGAAATATTACTATTCGTTATTGGAGTGTTAAATATTGTTTCTATTTCCGGCGGAAATTTAATGATATCAGGATTATTATTTACAAAGTCCTGTTCACACGAATTTAAAAAAACTGCAGATAAAAAAACTGTAAAAGTAATAATAATTCTGAAGTGTTTCAAAAAGTATTTAGTCATTCTTTAAAATTTTTAAATTATTCTCAAATGATTTAATTTCATTTACAAACTTTTCTTTCAAAGTTTCGGGACGGTTAAAATTGTCAAGATTGACAAGTATACCGTTTGCTTTGGAAATAAATATTTCATTATTTTGTTTTGTGATCAACTGCTCGAAGCAAAAACTAGAATTTTTTATCCAGGAAATACGCGTGTGTACATTTAGAATATCATCAAGATATGCAAACGAAATATAATCAACTTCGTTCCTAACTACTACAACTTTTAACCCGTCATCAAATACACCGGTTTTATTTATTTTGTAACCAAAACTTCTTCTGTATTCAACTCTGCCCACTTCAAAATATTTAAAATAATTCATGTTGTGTACAATTCCCTGAGAATCCACGTCATAAGTTCTCACCCTAAGGCTGACTATATGTTTAAAATCTGTTAGGTTCAAAATTGAAATGAAATTATATAATATTTTTTATATTAAATATTCAAATTTAATTATTAACTTACTTATTTCTTTATAGCTTAATTCTTATATTTGCAGAATGATAAATAAAAATAAAGTTGTAAATAAAAAAATAGCGCTAATTGGATTTCCAATGGATCTCGGAGCTGACAGAAGAGGTGTTGACATGGGACCTTCTGCTATCCGCTATGAAAATCTTGAAGAGAAATTAGAAAAGTTCGGATATAAAGTTACTGATTTCGGAGATATAGATATTAACATTTCAGAAACGCAGAAAATCAAAAATTCAAAATTGAAGTACCTACCTGAAATTACAAAAACTTCAAAGATCCTTGCAAATAAGATTGAGAACCTACTCGAGAAAAAATTTTTTACTTTGATTCTCGGCGGAGATCATTCGACTGCGATCGGTTCCATAGCCGGAATTTCAAGTTACTGTAGAAAGCATAATAAAACTCTCGGAGTTATTTGGATAGATGCACATGCAGATATGAATACTGAACTGACTACCCCATCGGGAAACATTCATGGAATGCCGCTTGCTATTGCTCTTGGTCTTGGTGAGAAAAGTCTGACTCATTTAAACGGATTTTCTCCGAAATTAAAAAAGGAGAATGTAGCTTTGATCGGAATCCGTGATGTAGATTTTAACGAAGCGGAAACAGTAAAAAAAATGAACTTAAATGTATATACTATGACTGATGTTGACAAAATGGGAATTCACAGAATAATTGCAAAAGTTTTAGGTGATTTTAAAAACCGTGTCGATCATATACACATCAGCTTTGATATGGACGGAATTGATCCTGATCTTGCTCAGGGAGTCGGGACTCCTGTACCCGGTGGTCTTACATACAGGGAATCACAGCTTTTGATGGAAATGGTTGCTGACTGCGGCTGTATGAATTCACTTGAAATGCTTGAAGTAAATCCAATATTGGACTCGAAAAATAAAACAGCTTTCCTTGCAACTGAATTAATTTTATCAGCGCTCGGCAAATCAACACTTTACGATTGAATATAATTTTTTAATAATTTACTTAATTAGTTTTTTCAGCTTATTCAATTTGATTTCCGCTTCTTCCTGTTTTTTCCTTTCCGCATTAATTACAGATTCAGATGCTTTCGCAAGAAAATTTTCATTGGTAAGTTTTTTATTCAGACCGGAAAGATATGATTCTATATTTTCCAACTCCTTTTTCACCTTTTCATTGTTAGAAGAAAGATTTTTAACATCTTCAGCGGGAAGGCAAATTTCAAATTTGTTCACAACTGAATTCAGATAATTTATAACTTCATTTTTATCCAATTCAGTTTTAATCTCTTCAAGATTACATAACTTTAATATGTAAGTATTAAATTCTGAGAGCAGCGCTGATGCATTCTCATCTCCGGGCATTATAAATGCTGTGAGTTTTTTTGAAGAAGGAATTCCGTTAGTTGCTTTTAAATTTCTTATTGAAATTACAATTTCCTTTACCTCTTCAAATTTTTTCTCGAATTCTTTATTAATTCGTGCCGTATTATATTCTGAAATAATTTCTTTCGAAATGCTTTTATCATCTCTGCCGTCTTCAAGTATATGCCATAATTCTTCTGTTACATATGGTATTACGGGATGAAGTATTTTGAGAATGCTTTCGAAATAAAATAATGCTTTGTTTATTATTATATCTCCATTCTTAGGATTCTCGTTAAGCTTGATTTTCATTAATTCTATATACCAGTCGCAAAAATCACTCCAGACAAAGTTATATAGAGTCTTGGAATATTCGTTAATTCTGTACTCCTTTAAATATTTTTCCGCATTCTGCAAAGTGGAATTGAATCTGCTTTCCATCCAAACATCAATCAGATCATCACGGTAATTTAAAGATTCATTCGTACCTGAAATGTTTTCGGAAAATTTTTCTTTTGTCATTAAAAGAAATCTTCCTGCATTCCAAAGTTTAGTAATAAAATTTCTGCCGATCTGGGTTTTCTCTTCTTCAAATAATACATCATTTCCAAGCGGAGCTATATAAATAATTGTAAATCTGAGCGCATCAGTACCGTATTTTTCCATCAGTTCTATTGCGTCTGAATAATTACCGAGAGTCTTTGACATTTTGACTCCCTTTCCGTCTCTTATAGTCGAATGAAAATACACATCGCTGAAAGGAATTTTGCCCGTATATTCTAAGCCGGCCATGATCATTCTGGCAACCCAGAGAAATATTATTTCCGGCCCTGTTGATAGAAAATCCGTCGGGTAATAATACTGCAGATTTTTATTATCATTATCAGACTTGTCATTTGACCAGCCGAATACACTCAATGGCCATAACCATGAAGAAAACCAGGTATCCAGTACATCTTCATCCTGCGTCCAGTTCTCAATGTCCTGAGGAGGGTTAATTTCGCAATAAATCCCGCCCGTATCGTTATGATACCATATTGGTATCTGATGACCCCACCAGAGCTGCCTTGAGATACACCAGTCCCTGATATTTTCCATCCAGTGAAAATAAACTTTAATATATCTTTCCGGATAAAATCTAATATCACCATTTCTGACAACTTCAATAGCCGGCTCAGCAAGTTTCTTCATTGAAACAAACCATTGCTCAGATAAATAAGGCTCAATTACAGCTTTTGTCCTGTCAGAAAAAGCTACATTATGAGTGTAATCTTCGATTTTTTCAATTAATCCATTTTCTTCTAATTTTTTAACAATAGCTTTCCGGGCTTTATGAATTTCCATTCCTGAAAATTCTCCGGTAAGCTCATTTAGAGTAGAATCTTTATTTAAAACTGTTACAGCATTTAAATTATGTCGCTGCCCTATTTCGAAATCATTTATATCATGTGCAGGAGTAATTTTTAAAGCTCCGGTTCCAAATTCCTTATCGACATATGTATCAAAAACTATAGGTATTTTTTTGTTTACTAAAGGAAGATTAACTTCTTTGTTTATCAGATGCTTATATCTTGTATCCTCAGGATTTACTGCAACACCTGTGTCTCCAAACATAGTCTCAGGTCTGGTAGTAGCGATAGTTACATACTCGTCTGAGTCAACTATTTTATACTTTATATAATATAATTTTTCCTTTCTCTCTTCGTAAAAAATTTCGTCATCACTTACTGCCGTTTGAGATTCCGGATCCCAGTTAACAATTCTGTTTCCTCTGTAAATCAGACCTTTTTTATAAAGATCTACAAACACTTTTTTTACATTTAAAGAAAGCCCTTCATCCAATGTAAATCTCTCTTTTGACCAGTCTACGGAAGCGCCGAGTTTTCTTAACTGTTTTAATATAATCCCCCCGTTTTTTTCCTTCCAGTCCCACACAAGATTAACAAATTTTTCTCTTCCGAGATCATATTTGGTTTTACCTTCTTTGGCAAGCTCTTTTTCTACCATAACCTGTGTTGCAATTCCTGCATGATCCATTCCGGGTACCCAACAAACTTCAAATCCCTGCATTCTTTTCCACCGGCAATAAATGTCCTGAATTGTATTATTAAACATATGTCCAAAATGTAAAATCCCGGTTACATTAGGCGGAGGAATTACAACAGAATATTTTTTCTTTTTGGGATTTGGATGTGATTCATAGACTTTATTTTTTTCCCAAAACTCCTGCCACTTCTTTTCTGAATCTTCAAAATTATAATTTTTTTCAATTTCTTTAACCTTCACTTTACTTTTAATTCCTCCTTATTGTTTTTTTCAATGATTTCATATGCAAGATTTAAATATGCCTCTGCTCCTTCTGAATTTAATTTAAAAAGGCATAAAGGTTTTCCGTAAAATGTTGCTTCGTTTAATAAATTTGTGTTCGGAATAACTGTTTCCAGAAGATAATTACTATACTTCATTTTCAATTCACGCTCAGATATTTTAGTAACTTTAGAATCCTTTTCATACATAGTCAGAACTATTCCTTCTATTTTAAGAGTCGGATTTGAAACATCCTTGAGCCATTCATAATAAGATATTAGCCTGTCTACAGCTTCAAGTGAAAAATGTCCTGACTTTATAGGTATAAGTATTGAATCCGATGCGACGAGAGCATTTGTCGAAATACCTTTAAGAGTAGGCGGACAGTCAATTATTATAAATTCATAAAAATCTTCAATATCTTTTAATGCGTTTTTGATAACAAGTCTGTTCTCAAGATTCTGAATAAACTTTTCATGCATGTTTACATTGTAAATATTCGACGGCACGAAATCAAGATACTCAAGGTCAGTTTTATGAATAGCAGATTTTATGGAATGTGTAAATGCAAAAATTTCAGAAAGACTTGCTTTGATTTTATCAGGAGTAAATCCAAGCGCAATAGCAGAAGCTCCGAACGGATCAACATCTATGAGCAAAGTTTTCTTTTCAGCTACAGCAAGAGAAGCTGCAAGATTAACTGCCGTAGTAGTCTTACCTACTCCCCTTTCGGAATGCAAACTGATATTACTTTTGTCATAAAATTTTTATAATCTTGTGAAATGAATTTTTCCTTTATTGATCACACAATAAGGTTTACATTGAACTTCAAATCCGTCAAAAGGTGTATTCCGCGATTTGGACATGAATTTATTTTTATTAATTTTCCATTTGGTCTTTTCACTGACTACTGAAATATTTGCAGGCTCCCCCTCTTTGATACGAATGCTATTAAGATTAAGGATCTTTCTCGGACTGACCGAAACTTTATTTATAAATTCACTGAAGGAAATTATACCTGTATTGACCAGATAAGTATAAGAAAGTCCCACGAGAGTTTCCAGTCCGGTAATGCCGAACGGCGCATCATAAAATCCCTGATTCTTTTCATATTCAGAATGCGGAGCATGATCAGTACAGATCACATCTATAGTGCCGTCTTTAATACCTTCAAGTATCATTTCAACATCATCAGAAGTTCGCAGCGGCGGATTCATCTTTGCATTAACATTGTAATTCAGACATTCCTGTTCTGTCAGAATGAAATGATGAGGACATACTTCACCGGTTACATTCATTCCGTTTTTCTTTGCATCTCTTAAAAGACTAACACTTTTTCCGCATGAAATATGCTGAATATGATAGTGCGAATTCTTTACAAAACCTGCGATCATAATATCTCTGGCAATTACAGATGTTTCACTGATCTCAGGAATACCTTTTACTCCCATAGCAGTGGAAATTAATCCTTCATTTATTACACCTCCGTTGGAAAGTCTCATATCCTCACAATGCTGAATGACAGGGCAGCTTACCTGTGAGGTATATTCCAGCACTCTTCTAAAAATTTCCGGATTGCTTACAGGACTTCCGTCATCTGTAAATGCGACTGCTCCGGCTTCAGAAAGAGAAAGTATTTGTGACAATTTTTTCCCTTCCCTTTTTTCCGTAGCGCAGGCGGAAACTTCTACGTCAGTAATGAGATCTGCAGATTTTAATCTAATGTCCTGAATTATTAAAGCTGAATCAATAGGCGGATCGGTATTCGGCATACATAACACTCCCGTCACTCCGCCGTTTGCAGCAGACATGCTGCCGGAATACAGATCTTCCTTATGAGTTTGTCCCGGGTATCTGAAATGAACATGCATATCGAAAATTCCGGGTACTGCAGTCTTTCCTTTCATGTTCATCTCTTCCGTATTTTTCGGAATCCGCTTAACATTTCCGATTTTCGAAATAATACCGTTTACTATAAGCAGATCTGTTACGGTATCAATTCCATCTTCAGGAGAAACTATCTTAATATTTTTTAAAAGGAGATTCAATAAATTTTATTTTATTTCATTAGATTAAACAACGCGCATTTCAATGACAGTCCGTTTGTTACCTGATCAAAGATCATTGAATTTTCAGACCCGGCTGTTTCTGCATCTATTTCTACATTTATATTCATAGGTCCCGGATGCAGAATTTTAATTTTTTTATTTTGCTTAAGTCTCTCCATATTTATTCCGTAATATCTGTTGAATTCTTTAAGTGATGTCAAATTTAATCCCGCATCTCTTTCAATTTGCACTCTGAGTATATTCAAAACAACATTTTCCCTGACAGCATCATTAATATCATAATATACTCTCACTCCCAATCCTTCAATATTTTTGGGTATAAACGAAACCGGTCCGCATACGGATACATTTGCTCCCAAAGTCTTAAGTCCGTATATATTTGATAATGCAACTCTGCTGTGAGAAATGTCACCTACAATACACACATTTAAATCTTTTAAATCTCCAAAAGTTTTCTTCAGAGTATAAATGTCCAGTAATCCCTGTGTCGGATGTTCATTTATACCGTCGCCTGCATTAATAATTTTTGAGGAAGTATTCTGAGCAAGGAATAATGGTATTCCCGGTGTGCTGTGCCGAACCACAATAAAATCGAATTTCATTGCTTCAATATTTTTTATTGTGTCAAGAAAACTTTCTCCTTTATTGATTGAAGAAGAAACGGAATTAAAATTTACACTGTCAAGACCGGATTTTTTTTCTGCGAGTTCAAATGATATCCGGGTTCGAGTTGAATTTTCAAAAAATAAATTCAACACGGATCTTCCTGTTAAAATTCTTTTAATTGATTTATTACCGGTAATTAATTTCAGGTAATAGTCTGTAAGAGCGAATATCTCTTCAAAATTATCTTTTGTTAAATATCTCAGACCAATAAGATGTTCAGGAAAATTCATAACAATATATTTACATTCCTATTAAGAAATTCCATAAAATATAATCAAGCATAAGAATAGAAGCTGCTGCGATAACAAATGCCTTAATTGTAGCAAGCCCGACACCTTCAGCTCCGCCGCGTGCTGAAAAACCTATAAAGCATCCGATTGAAGAAATAGACACACCGAAAAATATTGCTTTAATAGTGCCTGCAACTAAATCTTTTACTTCAAAAGCTTTCTTAAATGATCCAAGAAATACATCTGAAGGAACGCCGAGAAATATCGTTGCTACAATATAAGCGCCAAATATAGCAATTGAGCTGGCGTAAACTACCAGAACCGGAAGCATAAAAGTTGTCGCGACTATTCTTGGCATTGCGAGATATCTTATAGGATCAATTGCCATTGATTCCAGCGCGTCAATTTGTTCGGTGACTTTCATCGTTCCGAGTTCAGCAGCCATGGACGCACCGACTCTTCCCGCAAGTACTATAGCAGCCAGCACCGGACCAAGTTCTATTAAAATAGCTTTTGTAACAGCCGATCCGAGATATGAATATGATATAAGACCTTTAATCTGATAAGCTGCCTGCCAGCATGAAACTGCACCTGTAAATATTCCTATTATAGCAACGAGCACAAGTGAATTAACACCTACGTGCTGCATTTGTTCAAATACAAGTTTTCTGTCCCTGAATATTCTTCCCAGGCTTTTCAGAACTCCGGTCATCATAAAAAAGAACTGACCTAATTCAGTAAAGAAAGTAATAATTTTTTTTCCAATAAATCTTGTCAATCAGTTTCCAAATTATTTTACGTTATGCAAACAAAAAAATTTTATTAAAAACTACAATTCAACACACATTATTAACTATTAACTATTAACTATTAACTACTAACTATAAACTTAATAACTTTTCAATTTTTGAACTTTAATCTGTAAAAGCTTATTTCCGGATTTTTTCATAACAGTCATTACAATACCCTGATAATCTATTCTTTCATAAATTTCCGGAATGTGTCCTGTTACTTCCTGTAAAAATCCGCTGAGTGTATGATAGTTTTCATTATCGTTGGGAATATTGGATTCAAATTTTTCATTAAAATCTTCGATTGATATTTCCGGATTAACAAGATATATACCTTTTTTCTGACTTTTGATCTGGTCCGGAGTTGCGTCATATTCATCCTCAATTTCACCTACAATTTCCTCAATAATATCTTCAAGTGTAATCAGTCCCTCTACTCCCCCGTGTTCATTTACTACAACACCTAGATGAATATGTTTTTTCTGAAAGTCTTTAAGTATCTCTCCGATCTGTTTAGTCTCCGGAATAAAATGCGCAGGTCTGATTATATCCTGAAGTACTATGATCTCTTTATGTTCAGCAGCGCTGATTATATCTTTTGAATAAATTATACCGACAATATTATCCAGACTGTCTTTATATACAGGAATTCTTGAAAATCCTTCTTCAATTACTTTCTGAATTATTACTTCCCTCTTTTCTTCAACATCAATCGCAAACATGATATTCCTCGGTATCATTACTTCATTAGCGGTCTTATCATTAAAGTCAAAAACTTTCTGAATAATTTTAGATTCAGTCTCATCAATTTTTCCTGAAAGAGTACCTTCAGTGATCAGCTGTCTGATCTCTTCTTCCGAGTGAAATCTTTCGGATTCGGTTGCCGGATTTAAACCAAACAATTTTAAAATATAGTTAGCAGTACCGTTCAGTACATAAATGGCCGGTTTGAAAATCATATAAAATATCTGAAGCGGTAGAGCAATGAAAAGAGTGGTCTGCTTTGGATATCTAATGGCAATAGACTTTGGAGCAAGTTCGCCGAGAATTATGTGCAAAAAAGTAATAATCAAAAATCCTACAGCCAAAGAAATTGTATGAATTGTCTTTGGGTCTTCAATTGACATAAGCGAAAATACCGGTTCGAGTATTCTCGCGGTTACAGGTTCTCCGATCCATCCGAGTCCAAGAGATGATATGGTTATTCCGAACTGAGTAGCGGCAAGGTATTCATCAAGATGTGTTATTAGCCTAAATGCAAGTTTGCCCTTTCTGCTGTCTTTAATATCAACGGAATTCAGTTGTGTCTTTCTGACTTTTACAATTGCAAATTCTGCGGCTACAAATAATGCATTAAGCAAAACAAAAAAGAGCAGAAGGAACAGATCAAAAATAATAGTCTTAAACTCATCCATATGTGTATTTATAAAATAAAAATTATAAATACGATGTTCAATTTAAAACTGCTTAAAAATAAACTTAACGGAATATATCTTATGGAATTTGTAAGGAGGCTTATGATATAAGAATTTATTTAGTAAAAATCATTTTTCCGATATCGACTGTATAACCGGACTCAAGTTTATAAAAATAAATTCCGCTGGAAAGCTGACTGTAAGATGATGCGTTGAAATCAATTTTGTATAATCCCGGACTTTGAAATTCGTCAACTAATAAATCAACATATTTTCCTGTAAGACTGTACACAGAGAGCTTTACATAAGTAGGTACGAGCAGTTTATATGAGATCTGAGTGGCCGGGTTAAAAGGATTGGGATTATTCTGAAGATTTTCAAATTCAGGAACTTCTGAGATCCCTATTTTAATTTCCTCAGACTTTATTAATTTATTTGTCAGATCATATATACTGAGTCTGTATATATAAACGCCGTTTTCGGACGGCTTGTCATTATAAATATAATAATAAAGGTTAGCTGAATCTGAATTTTCTTTTTTTCTGAAATTACTGAAAAGTACATCACTCAGAAATTTAAAACTTTCATCTCCCGTTTTCCGGGATTCAATTTTGTATTTACTTACGTTCGCCGGATTTAAAATGACAAAATTTATTTCAACCTCACTTTTATTTATCTTTGCATTAAAAATCCGGACAGTATTCTCAGGATTCTCAAAACTATATGTCTTAGAAATTAAGCATGAAAATAAGATCAGAATTAAAACATATTTAATACACTTCATAATTTTATCTGTACTCCTGTAAATAATCCAGTCGCTTCTTTAATTTATCTTTAGGAACAAGAAGTTTATCTTTTCCGAAAACAGCTTCTTCCTGATTTGAAAAAACCAGTTCATATTCGTCGCTCATAATTATCGCTTCTTCAGGACATACTTCCTCGCAAAATCCGCAGAAGATGCATCTTACCATATTAATTTCAAATTTCTCGGGATATCTTTCTTTTTCGTTTTCTGTTTCCGCTGCCTGAACTTCAATAGCAAGCGCAGGACAAACTCTAGAGCACAAAGCGCATGCAACACAGCGTTCTGAACCGTCTTCTTCCTGAACCAATACAGGTCTTCCCCTGTATGACGGCGGCGGAATCCAAACTTCTTCCGGATACTGTCTTGTAAATTTAGGTCTGAACATTTGACTGAAGGTCAAACCCAAGCCCTTTACTATTTGCGGTAAGTACGTCTGTTCTAGAAAAGTCAGGTCTTTCTTTTTTATTATTGCCATTTATTTCGGATTTTCAGTTTGTTTAGTTTTACAATTTAAAGAAATTAACATTACTTAATCAATATCATTTTTTTTACTTCAGTAAAGCTGCCCGCTTCCAATTTGTAATAATAAATCCCGCTCGCTAAATCACTTCCGTCAAATTTAACTTCATAACCGCCGATTTGCCTGTATTCATTTATCAATACTTTGATCTCTTTTCCCGTTATGTCAAATACTTTCAGCTTTACATTTGCCTGCCTGCGGCAGTGAGAATGAAATTGTAGTGACGGGATTAAACGGATTTGGATAATTTTGATTTAACTTATAATAGCTTATAATTGTATTTGATATTTCAGCGTCTAATGAATTTTTAATTCCTAACATAAAATTCAGATCATCTGTAATTTTTTTGTCAAGCTCATTCCGGTTCAGCGGGTTGTAATAACTAATTTTGGATTCAATCATTTTTTCCTTGATGTCTTTCAAATGTTTATCTTCATTTCCATTTTTAAATTCAATGTAAACTGATCTTGCGATACCATGAACCGGATTATCTTTCAATTCTGTTTCAATTAAAAAATCCGGTTTTTTCTTAACTGATATATTTGCATCTCCCTGGCCTGAACCGTTTTGAAGCAATGTTATTGCTGATCTGTCCCAGCTTGCCAAAAGTCTTTTTTCCGGTTCCGGATGATTTGTCATTATATTTTCATATCCGGAAATAGCTTCATTGTTCTCTTTGATTTTTACAAGACACATTAAATAATATGAATAAGCCTTATCTACAAATGAATAATTATTCACATGCTGAGTTATTTTGGAATCTAAGTATTCCTTCAGCTCATTGAAAATTATATCTGTATTAGACTGTAAATTTGAAGTATCTCTGTTTTGATAATTTGAGAAAAGTTCATCAAGAGATGAATTCATAAACTGACTTGTATCATACTCGTCAATGATTGATTTAAACAGTTCAGTCGATCCGTTATGATCTCCTGATCTTTTTAATACTAATGCCTGCCCGAATAAATTTTCGTCTTCTCCGTCTCCGTTCATAAAATCACCTCCGTCCGTAATAAATACTGTATCTATTATTCCGTCTCCTCTGTCAATTATATCATAATCAAAAGGTTCAGCTTTTGAACCCGGACATGAAGATCTGTACGGCTGATAGTGTAACGTAACAGCTGATGAATTGCATTCGAGCTGATTTAGAGGAGGGATAGAAGACCAATAATTATCTGTTGCTGTAATTCCGTGTGAGTTACATGAACCGGATAACTGTGTTTTAATATGCTTATAATTTGAATTATAAATAGTCAGACAATTACCGCCTTTATCTAAAAATATTGATGAAGTGCCAATTACATATAGATTATGTCCGTTTGTTGAAGAAAGTTTATTATATCCTCCGTACCAGTAATAATTTCCTCCGCTAAATACCGGAGCTAACCTTGCTGATGAAGATGGATTTATTATCAGAGTTGTATTACTCCCGGACATCATTGTTGAATTTTCATAAAAATTCAGATTGCTCTGAAGTAAATTTACAGCCGTTAAGTAATCGTCATTAAGAAAACTATTGTACCTAAAATCACCTGATATTTTATTTGTAACCATTCCGATTCCTGAAGACAAACCTGGTCCCTGAAATTTATTACCGAAAATAAAAAACGGTGTCTGCTCGGATGCAAGACAGTTTAAATACATCTGCACTGCGCCTCCTGAAAAATAATTACTTGCGATATTCAGATTAAATGCCGTTCCGTAATCAAATTCTTCAGCACATTCGATCATTGTAAAATCCGAAGGATGCACGCTGTTGCTGACTGTCAAAAGATACTGATTATTGTTTGAAGAATAAAACGAATCATTACTGATTAACGCATTGAAAACATTACTTAATTTTACGACTCCGTTTTCAAATTTACTGCCTGTAATTATTTTTTTAGTTCTTGCAAAACATTTGTCCGAGTTATATAAATTAATACAGGTATCCGTATTTTTGAAAGTGCAGTTTGATATTGTATCGAGATAAGTATCGGTGAGTTTAATACCTTTCCACTTCACGCTGCTGTTTGTTGATTGAAAAACGGTGTTGTTAAGATTTACGCTTGCTCCGGATTTGACATCAATGAATGCATTTTCACCCATTGTAATGGTCTTTGGTGAGCCGGTTTCAAATGTCCTGAACTTTGCTCCGTTTTGAAAAATGAGATTTGAGTTGGAGTTGAGAGTGAAGTTTATGCTGTCTTTGATAGTTAAAAATGAACTTTTAAAATAGATAGATTGATTTGATTTAAAATTTAAACCATTGTCTTTTAATAAGACATCTACATAAAATTCATTTGCATTGATATGGTTAGCAGCCCCAGAATCTATTGCATTAATTGGCAAATTAGAATAATTTACATCTGTTTTAAATCCATTCTTATTTTGTGATTTATGAAATGAAGTACCATATTGATCCCAGATTTTAAGATATTTGTTGACTAATTGAATATTATGAATTGTTCCATTATTGAAACTGAAAGTAATGCTGTCTGAATAGTAGAAAATTGTAATATCTGCACCACCTGTTATATAGGGATAATCTGAATCGCTAAAATCCACATCACAATAATCTATGCTATCTTCATTTAATGAGAAAACAATTCTGTATAGACCAAATCCAATAACAGCATTTGCACCTGATCCAGTAGCAGCATCATGGTCTAAAGTGAATATATCACTTGGATCTAAAGATTTAATACCACCAAATATTTTTCTATTTTGATTTTGGTAAAAAATACTTTCTAAGGAATAAGATTTATTTGCATTAAAAATTGCTCCTATTGGATATACAGAGACAGAAATAGTATCCATAGAATTATTCTCAATAATTAATTCTCCTACAGTTGAAGAATATGAACTATTCAAAATTATAAAAGTAAATGTAAACATTACTAATATAAAATTTATTTTATTTATTATAAAATTTTTCATTATTATTTTATATACAATAGTTTTTTGGTGAAAATATTGCTTTTTGAAATTCCGATGATTAAATTGTAAAAATATATACCCGATGTTAAGAAATAAATATTAGGATTAAATTCAAATTTATAAATCCCTGAATTTAATTTTTCATTTACTAAAGTGCATATTTCAGATCCCTTTAAATCATAAAATTTTAATTGAATAAATTCACTTTTATTAATCTTGAAGGAAATAATTGTATTTCCATTGAATGGATTAGGATAATTTTGAATTAAGTAATAGTTATATAAATCAAATGTAATATTTGATATTCCTAACGGTTTTATATTTAGCAAAGAATCTGTTTTAACTATATATCCACGTCCACTCCCAATATCAGTAAATCCGCACAATATAAAGCCCTTATCACTCGTAGTTTCAACTGAATAGAATGTATTTTGAATAGCTCCTCCTCCTCCTCTAAAATATTTTTCGGATATCATATTTCCATTCCCATCAACAAGTCTAACAATTGCTCTTTCAAAATTCATTTCTAATGAATCTGACATTCCACACATAACAAAATTATATTGTCCAGCTTTTCTAACGGAATAACACCATTCATTGAAACTAGTTGAATATTTTTTAGACCAATGCGGAACACCCATTGAATCTGTTTTTATAATATATGACCTTTTATTATCATTAAATGAGGTATCGCATATCCCACCAATAATGAAACCACCATCATTGGTTAAATCAATAGAATGTCCTGCAGAACTAATATAATCGGTAAAAATTTTTGTCCAAATGATGTCGCCATTATAATTTAATCTGAGTAAAATAATTTATTATTCAAAGTCCCTGTAATTATAAATCCCAAATTTTTATCTAAAACTTGAATTTCTCCAACTCCTCCTGGATATAATTTACTCCACATTTTATTCCCAGAAGAATCAATTCTTATTAACCAAGTACTTACATTTGAGCTAAAAGAATTAGTATTTACCAAAAATATATAACCGCCGTCTTCTAGCTGTCTTATACAATATCCAAAATCAACTGAAGATCCACCAAATGATTTATACCAAAGAATATTTCCCAAAGAGTCATATTTCACTACGTATGCATCACCATTAATTCCATTTCCTATACCACACATAATGAATCCATTATCAGAAGTAACATCAACCCATTGACCTAAGTATACAGAATTAATATTTACATCAAAATGCCTTGACCACAGAGTGTCCCCATATTCATTTAATTTAATTATGAACATTTTATTATTATTTCCTATTCTGTCTTGACCTGCAACTATAAATCCTCCATCATCAGTTTGATTAATTTTTTTTAACTCGCAAACATCAGTATATGTTAATATTCTTTCCCAAGTATTTGTCTGAGCAAACAATTCAGCTTGAAAAGAAAGAAGAATTAAGAAAAATATTTTTAACGATTTATTCATGATTTATCCTGAATTACAATATTGTAAAATAAATTTTACCGATTGAATATTATATTCAATAAAATATCTACACAGAGAACTCTTTTACTTTAGGACATTCGAAATAAGATGTTTTCGCTGTACTTGACAATCATTCAATTTTATTTGACTAAAACCATTCTTTTCGTCTAGACAAAATCCCCCCGACTCCAGCTTATAAAAATAAACCCCGCTCGAAAAATCACTTCCGTCAATTGTAACTTCATAACTGCCGCTTTGCCTGTATTCATTTAACAATACTTTGATCTCTCTTCCCGTTATGTCAAATACTTTCAGTTTCAAAATTTCTTTTAATCCCGTTATCTCACGCGATCACTCTCGCCCCGCTGTCGCACACAATTCCCGAGTACTCTACAAACATCATCTTTGATCCGGGATAAATAAATAAGTTAAAAATTAAGAAAGGATCTTATTGTATAAAAAAATAGTTGACAAAGAAACTATTAACTTTCTTTATAAATAAGAAAAATAAAGACAACCGATAATTATTTGATCAGCATCATTTTTTTTGTTTCGCTGAAATTACCTGATGACAATGTATAATAATATATACCTGATGCAAGATTATTACCGTTAAAATCAACTTTATATGTACCTGCATTCAATCTCTCATTGCTTACAGGACTTGAAACTTCATTCCCAAGTATATCAAAAACTTTTAATGTAACTAATTCAGATTTTGTAATCGAAAATTCAATAGAAGTATTAGGATTAAACGGATTAGGATAATTCTGAGACAATGAATAACTCTCAGCAAGAGATGAAATATTATTTATTCCTACAGAAGTTACATTCAGTACAAAATCCCTTTCAATAAACTCAGATGGATTTTCATCAACATATATTCTGAGTTTTATATGGGCAATACCTGTATTAGGAGAGTAAAAAGTTATATCCATTGTATCCTGTTCTCCCGGCATTAATGTAACCGGCGGTTCCGGAGCAGGAAATGATGTTGTATCTGGAACGACATGAATAAACGGCGCATAGCATAATCCTACGCAAATAGAACTTGTCCAGGACGGGTTTGGAAGAATGTCCTGAGTTCTGTTGAATCTGACGTTTACCGGAGATGAACCATTATTCTTGTAATATGCATAAGCGTAATTAGCATCAGAAGTGCCGTAAGTAGTGTCTCCGCCAATTCTTTCAAATACAAGCTGCGAAGAAGCAGTTACAGCAGAAAGCATAGAGATAATTACAATAATTAATATTTTATTCATAAATATTTAAATCAATTTAATTTAATAAACCTTGTAGTTTGTTAAGATACTGTTTTGCTATAAGATAATCAGGAGAAATTTCAATAGCTTTTTTGTATTCATCCAGCGCTTCAAACCATAAACCTTTTGACTCATACACTTTCCCTATATTGAAAAATGTAAAATGCTTGTTATCGTATCTTTCTGCTTTAAGCGCAAGTTCCAGCCAGGTCAGAGCTTCATCTAATTTTCCCTGCTGAATGAGATAAGAACCAATGTCATTGTATGGATTTCCGAACTCCTTGTCCAGGGAAATTGCTTTCTTGCATTCTTCAATCGCATTATCAAGATCTCCGACAAAACTGTATGTCCAGCCTAAAATGTATGAGCTTCTGCAGTCGGAAATATGTTAAGTGATATTTTATAATTAAGGATTGCTTCTTCAAACTGTCCTTTTATTTGAAGTTCGTTTGCTTTCTTGAGATATATTCTGGATTTCTCCAGGGGATTGCTGTTTTCTTTTGTCATTATATTGTTTTTACAATCAAAAGAGCAAATTAGGCGTAAAAGTTTCTTTTCACAAACATAACTTATGTTATTAATTTTATCAAGACGTTTTTGTAAATTATATTTAACTTATTTTCGCTTTTCCATAACAGCTTCAATAATAAAACATTTATAAATTATCTTTATAATTGAATTATAAAATCGGAATCATTCTCGGATCAGGTCTCGGTGGGTTTTCAAAAGAATTACTGAATTGTGAAACTATATTTACAGATATTGATAGTTTTCATAAAATGAAAATTATGACAGGAAGAATTTTTGATAAGGAAATAATTCTGTTCTCCGGAAGAAGACATTATTATGAGGGGTATAATTCCGAAAAGATACTTGAATTTGTTGACTTCGCTTACAGAAATGGCGTTAAATTACTCATAATCTCAAATGCTGCAGGCGGATTAAACAGAAATTTTAAAGTATCTGATCTAATGCTGATCACATCTCATTTGAATTTTTTGAAAACAAGATTTCCTGTAAGCGGAAATCTGTTACCTTACGAAAACAAGACATCCGAAATTCTGACTGATATCTCATTAAGAAAAAATATTAATTTAAGAAAGGGCTCGTACTGCTGTATGCCCGGTCCGAATTATGAGACTAAATCTGAAATAAATTTTTTATCGAAATTCGGAATAGATGCAGTCGGTATGTCAACTGTGCCTGAAGTTATGTTCGCCTCAGAAAAAGGAATAAAGGTCATTGCAATTTCATGTATTACAAATTTATTGTCAGTAAATTCCACCGGAATTACTGATCATACAGAAGTTTTAGAAGCCGGTAAATCCTCCTACAGAAATTTTTCGGAAATGATACTTTCTGTAATAGAAAATTCTGATTTATTAATCTCAAATGAAATAAATGCTGACTGATACTCATGCACATCTCTATTATCCGGAAATTCTTGAAAAACTTGATGAAATTTTAAACAGGGCTAAAGATTCCGGGATCGAAAGAATTATCGTACCGGCTGTCGATCTGACCAGCTCAATGAAAGTACTGGAGCTTTCAGAAAAATATGAAATGATATATGCCGCTTTAGGCGTTCATCCGGGTGATGTTTCAAAAAACAAACCTGATGTTATTGATAAAATTGAAAAACTTCTCAGTCACGAAAAAGTAGTTGCTGTTGGCGAGATCGGACTGGACTATTACTGGGATACTTCTTTTGTAAATGAGCAGAAAGAATTTTTCAGACTGCAGATTGAAATGGCAATTTCTCACAGTTTGCCGGTAGTTATTCATACCAGAGATTCAACCGGTGATGCAGTATCAATTGTTGAATCATATTCAGGAAAAAATTTAAAAGGACAGTTTCATTGTTTTACAGGAAATGAAATTGAACTGGATAAAATACTTAATATGAAAAATATGTATATTTCATACTGCGGAAATATCACTTATAAAAGCTTCAGCAGTCCTGAAGTGATCGTGAAATCTCCGTTAGACAGATTATTATCCGAGACTGATTCGCCTTTTTTACCTCCGGTACCTTACAGAGGAAAAAAACGAACCTTTATATATGCTGAAGACTCTGGAGAAAATCTCTGAAGTTAAATCAGTAGGATTTGATGAGTTAAAAGAAGCTGTCTCAAAAAACGCGGTAGAACTTTTTTTTGGTAAAAAATTTTAAGTGTTTAAATTATTCACTTAATAATTTATATTTGCTCAAATTGAAAATTAAATATTTATTAATTTAAAAAATAAAAATGAAATCTTATTCTTTTTATTATCAGGATTCCGGAAGCGGAAACATTCCACCTCCGCCACCGCCTCCACCGTCATTTTCTCCTCAGCCTCCTGTTCCGCCGCCGTCGTCATCACCGAATACAGGAGGAGGCGCAAGCTCAAACGCAATATTCGCATTGGTTCTTGGAATATTATCTTATTTATTATGCGGTCTCTTTGCAGCAATTCCTGCATGGGTCCTGGGCAAGAAAGAATTAAATGAAATTAATGCCGGCAGATCACCTGAAGCAGGAAAAACACTTGCGACAATCGGAATGTGGCTTGGAATAATTAATGTAATTCTGTCTGTGATAGCTATTATTTCAATTGCATTCCTGTTTATGCTGGGAATACTCAGCTCCAGTGATTTTAACGTTTAATATTTTAAAGGTAAAATTTTATTAACCTTTTAACAAATCATTTGATCATCTATTTTAAAGTTGCTGATCCGCTCAGACCTGTATATATTCCCGAATACAAAACTTCAGGTTCGGCAGGCATGGATCTGTGCAGCGCTTCTCCGGAAAAAATTATTATTCCAAAATCAGAATATTCAATCGTCCCAACTAATTTAATTATGGAAATTCCTGAGGGTTATGAAGCTCAGGTCAGACCGAGAAGCGGACTTGCGCTTAAATACGGTGTTACTGTTTTGAATACTCCGGGCACTATAGATTCGGATTACCGGGGTGAAATAAAAGTACTGCTCATTAACCATGGGAAAAATGATTTTGAAATAAATACCGGTGACAGAATTGCTCAGCTTGTAATATCTTCTCATGAGAAATGTAAACTGATCAAAGCGGAGGATATTTCCCTGTCCGAAAGAGGACAAGGCGGTTACGGCAGCACAGGCATCGGTTAATATCTAAATTACTTCAGTATTATTATGCTTGGAACCTTAAATTTAGTATCGACTCCTATCGGCGATTACTCGGATATGAGTCTGCGCGCTCTGAGGACTTTGGAAGAATCCGATAAAATTTATTGCGAAGAATTTAAAGAAGGCAGCAAACTTCTTAGGTTTTTTGAAATTAAAAAGGAAGTCTCGGAACTAAACGAACATAATGAAGCCAGAGCAACTGATGAGATTTTTAATGAACTTCTTCAGGGAAAAAATATATCAGTGATTTCAGACTGCGGTACTCCCCTGTTTTCCGATCCGGGAAAAATAATTTTAAGTAAATGTATTGAAGCAGGTATAAAAGTAGAATTCATGAGCGGTGCCAATTCGCTTTTATCAGCAATTGTATTATCCGGTTTTGATATCAGCAGATTTTTTTATTACGGATTTCTCTCACCTAAAGCAGAGATCCGAAGGAAGCAGATGAAAGAATTTAACCTGTCTGACCGTGTTACCGTTATACTCGACGCGCCTTACAGACTCAAAGCAGTATTAAATGACATTCGGGATATCTTCGGAGAGAGAAAAGTTTTTGTGGCATTTAATATCACTCAGGATAGCGAAAAAAAATTCAGGGGCACTGCATCGGAAATACTGCAGGAAATCGGTGAAGATAATTTAAAAGGTGAGTTTGTAATTGTAATAGATAAACATTATGAAAAGAAAATAGTTATCTCAGAAAAAAATGATCACAACGACAGTTTATAGTAAAGAGAAAGGCCTGTATTCAATTCCCGGAGACGATTTAACAAAATGGGATTATGATTGCCCTGATATTGTCTGGACTGATATTCATGATGTAAATTCCGAAGATGCAGGCGTATTATTAAAAGATGTCTTTCAGTTTCATCCGCTTGCCATAGAAGATTCTTTTAAATATGTCAGAGAGCAAGCTGTCCATCATCCGAAAATTGATGACTTTGAAAAATATCTGTTCATAGTGTTCAACGGAATTCAGGCCGGAGAAACAGGAAAAAAATACAGCATTTTTTCATTAAGCTGTTTCCTCGGAAAAAATTTTCTTGTAACTATACATAATGAAAAAGGGGAAAATACGATCTCAAAAAATATTAAGAACTACATATCCGAATCTACGTTCAAAAAAGGACCTGACTTCATTCTAAATCTAATACTTGATGAGATAGTTGACAGATATTATCCGGTGCTTGATCATATTGAAAGCGAGATCGATACAGTTGAAACAAAAATTTTTAAGGAAATGCCCAGTAACCGGAATCTGCTCAGCATTCTAAATCTCAAAAAAGAACTTATCAGACTCAGAAGAATTTCTGCTTATCAGAAAGAAATATTATATAAGCTCTCTAGAAGAGAAACAGATTTAATTTCTCTTGAAGAATCGGTTTATTACAGAAATGTTTATGATCACCTTGTCAGAGTAGCTGATACATCTGAGTCTTACCGTGATTATGTATCAGGCATTCTTGATTCATACCTTTCCGTTGTCAATAATAAAATGAATGAAGTTATGAAATTCCTGACAATCATCGCTACGATCATTCTGCCGCTGACTTTAATCACCGGAATATTCGGAATGAACTTTCACACAATTCCTTTTTACAAAGTGAATTCGGATTTTATCTGAGTATAATTTTAATGCTGATAATAGCGACTGTTATGCTCGGATGGTTTCGGTTCAAGAAATGGATATAAACTTTTCCAAAATATCAGATTATAACTTCACCTTCGGTCTCTGTTCTTTTTTTAAACACTTTCATAATCTTATCCAGAATTATTGAACCGGAATTATTTGAGATCTTTCTTCCGTCAATTTCATAAACGGATGTGAGCTCCCCCATCGTACCCGTTGTAAAAATTTCATCCGCATTGTAAAATTCTGAAACTGAAATATTTCTTTCCTTACATATCAGATTAAGTTCTGTAGTAATTTCCAGAACTATCCCGCGCGTAATACCCGGAAGACAGGAGTCAGGATTCGATGTATGCAGTATTCCGTTTTTTATCATAAATATATTGGTAGCATTTGTCTCGGATACAAATCCATTTCCGTCCAGCATTAACGCATCATCAGCTCCGTAAAGATTCGCCTCTATCTTTGCAAGAATATTATTGATCAGATTGTTATGGTGTATCTTTGAATCAAGATACTGAGGAGAGTTTCTTCTGATATGCGAAGTTACAAGCTTTATTCCCGAAGCATTATCATAGACAGGTTTTTTCCATTCGGCTAATACGATCAGACACGGACCTCTCGTATTAAGGCGGGGATCCATTCCTGATGTGATCTTCTCCCCTCTTGTAAGAGTCAGCCGGATATGCGTGTCATTTTTCATTCCATTCGCTTTGAGAGTTTCCATAACTGCATTCTTTATGAAATCAAAACCGGGAATATTTTCAAAATACATTGTCTTTGCAGATTCCTGCAGTCTGCGGACATGCCGGTCGAAGCAGAAAATTTTTCCGTTATAAATTCTCAGACCTTCCCATACGGCATCTCCTCCCTGCACGGAACTGTCAAACACTGAGATCTTAGCATCCTTTCTTTCATACAATCTGTCACCTATAAATACTTTAATGTTACTGTTTCTTTCGTCAAATTTTTGAAACATAATAATTAAGCTTTAATTGAAAATTCTTGTAATTCATTATAATAGATCATACACTCTTCATAAAGAGAACCAAACTCTTCAGGCAATTGAGAGTCATCTGATATATATTTTGAAAAGCCGGTTGATCTGTGAACATTCTTATACCAGTACTTCGCCCATACTCCGTCTTCCGGGATCGGTCCGGGTTTCCAGTTCAGCATATTTTTATCAAACGGAATACCGATCTTTTTACAAAGTTCAGTCAAAACTTTTTCAGGGTCTTTAAGAATTTCTCCTGAGTCAATCACTGGGGGATCCTGTTTCATGGAAATTAGTTTCTGAAAAAGTTCGAATTGCTTTTTTACACCAATCCTTTCCATATTTACATCGGCTATAACCTTTGAAAATGAAATGATAAGATCTTTCGGATCTCTGATCAAAAATACATTAACGACTTCATTTAAAAATTCATCTCTTAATCCGATAAAGTGGTGAGTCATTTGTTTAAAAAAAAGAACTTCGCTGTTATATTCTCCGAGTATTATTTCGCTGATCACATTTTCACCGTCGGGATCCATGCTGTCAATAATTTCCTCTCTGCCGGGATGATCCGAACCGCTCAGTCTGAGATAATGAGCATAAAGCGGTTCATCAAAAACTGTTGTATCATTTCTCTGAGCAAATGAATACATCAGAGCAGTTGAAATATTTCTCGGACTTGACCACAGACAAATACGCTTCACTTATTAAAATAAATTGATATTAAATTATAGATACATATTTCAATTTTCAATTCTGTATTCTATGTTGAGATCTTTTAATAAATTGGAAAAAATATTATTACCGTTCTGTGTTTAAACACTTTAAACACAGGTTTTAAAATTTATAATTCATTGAAATACAAGGTTAGTTTGGGTATTTTGACAAGTGAAATTAAGTTATAAGTCTTCCGGTGTAAATATCTCAGAAGCCGACAAATTCGTCGAAAAAATAAAACCCCTCGTCACAAAAACATTTACAAAAGAAGTACTTAAAGGAATTGGTAATTTCGGTGCATTTTATGAAGTGAATTTAAAAAAGCATAAGAGTCCTGTTTTTGTTTCAAGTGTTGATGGTGTGGGAACAAAGCTGAAGATCGCAGCAGTAATGAAAAAGTTTGATACTATCGGTGAAGATCTTGTGAATCATTGTGTAAATGATATTGCTGTATGCGGTGCAGTTCCGATGTTTTTTCTTGATTATTATGCGACAGGAAAACTGAACAGCGGTGAGGCGTCTGAAGTAATAAAGGGAATTGTCATAGGATGCATCAAAAATAAATGTTCGCTCATCGGTGGAGAGACTGCTGAGATGCCCGGAGTGTATCACGGTAATGATTTTGATCTTGCTGGTTCTATCACAGGAATCGTTTCGAAAAAAAATATTGTGAACTCATCAAATGTAAAGAAAGGAAATGTTCTTATCGGTTTAAGATCAAACGGACTTCATACAAATGGATTCTCCCTTGTCAGAAAAATATTTGATTCAAAAAAAGAACTTAACAAAAAATATCCGGGACTTAAATCGGATCTCGGAAGTGAATTGCTTAAAGTGCACAGATCGTATCTTGAAATTATACAGAGTTCTTTAAAAAAGTTTAAGATCAATTCCATCTCGCATGTTACAGGAGGCGGTATAATTGGAAACACTAAGCGGGTTGTTCCGAAAGGTCTGAAGATCAGTATTGACTGGAAATCATGGGACAGACCTGAGATTTTTCAACTGATACAAAATAAAGGAAATGTATCCGAAGCGGATATGAGAAAAACTTTTAATCTCGGTATAGGTTTGATATTTATTGTTTCACAAAATTCAGTAAATGATTTTATGAAATTTCTGAAAAGCAAACGCGAGGATCCGGTAAATATGGGAATTATTGTTTGATGATAATTTATTCAATGAGCTATAACTAAAATAAAACTAACTAACAAATTACATAACTTTAAAACTGCAGACTACCATGACAAACTTAACTGAAACTAAAATCCTTACGGATACTCTGAAAGTGAATCACGAAAACGGAAAGCAAAAATCAGTTTCGATCACTCCGGAAAATGTTCAGACTGAACTAAAAAAGCATATGCTTGTGGATGGATTTGATATTACAGTTGATATTGAAAAATCCGGCGGGGCATATCTGTATGATTCGAAATACGGAAAAAATTATCTGGATTTCTTTACATTCGTTGCTTCGAATCCTCTTGGGATGAATCATCCGAAACTCAATAATGAGAAATTTATAAATGAGATTGGAAAGGTAGCTGTGAACAAGCCTTCCCTGTCGGATATTTATACTGAGACACAGGCTGAATTTGTCAGCACATTTTTCAAGTATGCTGTACCGGAAGATTTCAAGTATTCATTCTTTATAGAAGGCGGAGCGCTGGCAGTTGAGAATGCGCTTAAAGCTGCAATTGACTGGAAGGTCAGAAAGAATTTCAAGAAAGGATATACTGAAGAAAAAGGTCATCAGATAATTCATTTCAAAGAAGCGTTTCACGGCAGAAGCGGTTATACAATGTCACTTACAAATACCGATCCGGCAAAAATACTTTACTTTCCGAAATTTAAATGGCCGAGAATTGATAATCCGAAGATCAAATTTCCTTTGAATGAAAAAAATCTTGCTAACGTAATTGCTGCAGAAGAGAAAGCTGTGACACAGATCATGACAGCGCTTGCTGAGAATAAAGATGATATCGCAGCAATTATTATTGAACCGATACAGGGCGAAGGCGGAGACAATCATTTCAGAAAAGAATTTTTTATAAAACTCAGAGAACTCTGTGATGAAAATGAAATGATGCTGATCTTTGATGAAGTACAGACCGGAATCGCTCTAACGGGAAAAATGTGGGCGCATATGCATTACGTGCAGCCGGATCTTCTTGCATTCGGAAAGAAAACACAGGTATGCGGAGTGCTGAGCACCGGCAGAATTGATGAGATAGAAGAAAATGTTTTCAGAACACCGAGCAGAATCAATTCGACATGGGGAGGGAATATGACTGACATGAAAAGATTTACTAAAATACTTGAGATCATCAGTGAAGAACATCTTGTGGAAAATTGTAAAGTTATAGGTGAACATCTGCAGAAAAGTATTTCAGGTCTTGCAGAAAAATATCCGGATAAAGTCAGTAATCCCAGAGGACTCGGACTCTTCTGTGCATTTGACGCTGCAGACGGAAAAATGAGAGACACAATAAGGAGCAAGGCTTTTGATAACGAATTAATTCTTCTTGGTTCAGGTGAAAAGTCCGTGAGATTCAGACCGCCGGTAAATATCGGCGCAGAAGATATTGATAAAGGAATAGCAATACTGGATAAAGTTATAAATGGAATTTAAAATGTAATTTCTCTATCTTTATTAAGACAAATTCTTAATAAGGAAATTGAAATTGACATTCGAAGAAATTAAAAATACGTTTATTGCTTATCTTAAGGATAACGCTCATCGCATCACAAATGAAAGATTTTTGATACTTAATGCCGCTCTGAATATGGAGGAGCATTTTGATGCTGATGAGCTTTATCTTAAAATGAAGAACGATTATTTAAATGTATCACGGGCAACAGTATACAAGACGCTTGAGCTCATGAGCGAATGTGAAATACTTACCAAACACAATTTTAAAGGCGACCGCACACGATATGAAACAAAGATAGGCAGAAAGCCTCATTATCACCTTATCTGTGTTAACTGCAATAAGATCATCGAGTTTGAATACCCTCAGATAGAAAAAATCCACTCGTCACACAGACTTATGGAGATTGGATTTACTCCCGGTCAGGAAATTGAAATGCTGAACAAAACTTTATTCAACGATCCGATCGCATTTTCCATAAGAGGATCAATTATAGCAATCAGAAAAAATGAAGCTGCGTCAATAATAATTTGAAGGATCAGACTACTTTAAATAAAACCCCCCTGATAGCAATCACCGGTCAGCCTAACACAGGAAAAACTACATTATTTAATCAGCTCAGCGGAAAGAAATTTAAAACAGTAAATTATCCCGGTTCTACAGTTGAATATTCAATTTCAAAAATATTATCAAAGTATGCCGTCAATGCAAACATACTGGACACACCCGGTATAATTAGTCTACTTCCGGTTTCTCCTGATGAAGAATTATCTGTCAAAACATTATACAACCATCCTGAATACGGTACGCCTGATATAATTGCAGTAACAGTTGATGCGAGTCAGCTTTCAAGAAATCTTTACCTTGTAAGACAACTCATTAATGCAGGATTCAATGTAGTTGTAATACTTACTATGCTGGATCTTCTTCATAAAAAAGGTTTTGATATTTCAGATAAGAAGCTTTCAGAAATTCTGAAATGTGATGTAGTAAGAGTAAACTCAAAGACAGGTGAAGGAATAGATAATTTTTTGATTTCAGTTAATACATCAATTCAGCATCTCAGTAAATTGTCCGAAAATAATTCCGTCACCGGTCATTTTCCGGTCAGCAGAGAAAATCTTTTGAAGTCATATACAGAGATCGAACAGATCGAAAAAGATGTAATATTCTCCACTAGCATTATTGAAAAATTTAATGAGACGGACTTAGTCAAAATTAATAAAGAGTTTGTAGTTTTAAACAGTCCGGGTTCTTTTCAGAAACCTGATGAGTTTACATTAAAACTCGATAAGTATGTACTGCATAAATTCTGGGGTCTGATTATTTTTTTCCTTACGATGCTGATAATGTTTACATCGGTTTTTTATATTGCCGCGCCGGCTATGGATCTTGTGAATGATGCATTCAGTATTTTGTCAGAAAAAGCTTCAGATATTTTAGGTGACAACTGGTACGGAAACTTAATCTCACAGGGAATAATAAGCGGAGTCGGCTCGGTACTTGTATTCCTTCCTCAGATTCTTATTCTCTTTCTTATTCTAAGTCTTCTTGAAAACTCCGGTTTTCTCGCGCGCGGAGCAATGATAATTGATAAACCTTTATCAAAGATCGGCTTAAACGGTAAATCGTTTGTTCCGATGCTTTCAGGATTTGCCTGCGCTATCCCTGCTATCATGGCAACACGGACTATTACAAATAAGAAAGAACGGATGCTTACTATTTTCATAATACCTCTGATGAGCTGCAGCGCGAGACTTCCAGTTTATGCGCTCCTTATTGCTTTTCTGATTCCGAAGGAAGATGCACTGACAGGAGGTTTAATTTTAACACTCATATATATTTTCAGTATTGTAAGTTCATTAGTAATAGCATCGGTTGTAAACAAATTCAGTAAAACTTTTTTAAACACTAACGACAATTCATCATTTATATTAGAGCTTCCTGCTTACAGAAAACCAAAGTTGACTTCAGCAGTCACAAGTATGTTTTCGAATGCAAAACAATATGTATTAAAAGCAGGTCCTGTGATTTTATATCTGTCAATTATACTTTGGGTATTGACTTATTTGCCGAACTATGATCCGGTTGTAAATGAAAACGGAAAATCAGAAGATGAAATAGTTATGTTAAAAAATTCAGAAAGAATAGCAACTTCATATGCATCTGAGATCGGTTACTTCATTGAACCTGTAATGAAACCACTGGGTATGGACTGGAGAGTGGGCGTAGCGCTGATAGCTACATTTGCAGCGAGGGAAGTATTTGTGAGTTCGCTTATGGTAATTTTTAAAGTTACTGATACAGGTGAAGACAATCAGAATTCTCTGCTGAGCGCAATGCAGAATGCGACTTTCGAAAATACCGAAGTTAAAATATTCACACCGGCGACTACTGCCGGACTTATTGTCTTTTTTGTTTTTGCGTTACAGTGTCTTTCTACCGTTGCTATCTCTAAAAAAGAAACCGGCGGCTGGAAGATACCGGCTTTACAGGTAATTACATTTACGTTACTTGCTTATATATCAGCGTTTATAACTGTTAACGGCTTAAGATTTTTTGGCGTCGAATGACGATCAGACATTAAATCTGAAAAACACTACATCACCATCCTCAATTTCATAATCTTTTCCTTCCACTCTCATAAGACCTTTTTCCTTTACCGCGCTTTCCGATCTTAATTCTATAAGATCAGGATATTTTATTATCTCAGCTCTGATAAATCCCTTTTCAAAATCAGTATGTATCTCCCCCGCTGCTTTCGGCGCTTTGAAATTTTTCGGTATTGTCCATGCATGAACTTCCTTTTCACCGGCTGTAAAAAATGTTATAAGATTCAGAAGTTCATATCCTTTTTTAATAAGCTTATCCAGACCTGAAAGGTCAAGACCTAATTCTTTTAAGAATTCAGATTTTTCTTCTTTGGTTTCAAGCTGTGAAATATCAGATTCGATCTGAACTGATAAAATCAAAAACTCTGCATTCTCTTTTTTTGCAATTTCTTTTACTGTTTCAGAGAATTTATTTCCATTAAGATCTTTATCATCTACATTAGCTACATAAAGCACCGGTTTATCAGTTAACAAATGAAGGTCTCTTATTATTTCTGATTCCTCTTCATTCAGACCTGTAGTAAAATATTTTGCAAGTCTTGAAACGCTGAGATGATCTTTCAGTCTGTTCAGTAGATCCACTTCTGCAATTGCTTTTTTGTCACCGCTTTTAATTCCTTTTCCGGCTTTCTCTAAACGTTTGTCAAGTGTATCTAGGTCTTTAAGTATCAGTTCAGTTTCTATTGTTTCAATATCATTTTTCGGATCGATTTTTCCTTCGACGTGAACAATATTTTCATCTTCAAAACATCTTACAATATGTATAATAGCTTCCACTTCTCTGATATGAGAAAGAAACTGATTACCGAGACCTTCGCCTTTTGAAGCGCCTTTGACCAGTCCCGCTATATCAACAAATTCAATAGTCGCCGGGACAATTTTCTTCGGATTGAAAAGCTCCACTAGTCCTGTAACTCTTTCATCGGGGACAATTACCGTACCTACATTAGGATCAATTGTGCAAAAAGGATAGTTAGCAGCTTCAGCGTTTTGCGATGATGTAATTGCATTAAATAAAGTTGATTTACCTACATTCGGTAATCCGACTATTCCGCATCTGAATGACATTTTATGATTTAATTTTTTATAAAAATATTTTAAAAAGTATTAAGTATGTTATTCCGAAAAAGACAGGAATAGTAATATTATCATCTAACTTCAAAGGTATTAATTCAAAGAATGCTGTAATAAGAACTGAAGCGCCGGCAATTGCATATTCCGTAATATTATCTGTCATTTTAGGAGTTACAGCAATTACTGCAAGTCCTGAAAAAAAAAATCCTGCGCCGCCTTCCAGAGACTTTCTGCCGATTTTTGTCCTTCCTAATAGTTTTCCGAAGATAGCTGCAAAAGAATCGCAAACTACCAGTACAAGCATAGACATTACTGCAACAGGTTTTGGAAATATGATAACGCAGATTAGGAAAGCAAGAATAAGATATGTACCGCCGGTAAACATTGCTTTTTTTTTATTCACTTCATGCGGTCTTAATATATCTCCCAGAAAGTTCAGGTAGAATTTTTTAAATCCGGGATTTTTAAATCTGATATAATCGATCGCAAACATCAGAATAGTAAGAACGGCAAGAAACCAGATTACAAATTCCCTGCTTTCTATAAATATATATGCAATTGGAATTACAGAAGAAAACAGATGAATTCCTTTTCTATATAACTCGTTTTTAATTTCTGTATTATTTGTAATACTCAAGTGTCAAAAAAAAAGCGAGTTAATTCTCGCTTTTTATAAATTGATTTATAATATAATTCTAATTTGCAAGAGCTATATCGCCCGGAGCAAATTTATCATCTTCTACATTCTTCTTTTTTCCCTTTGGCAGTCCGCCATTAGTGTCTGCGGGAGTTTCCTTTTCAGGTTTCTGATAAGGAGGTAATTCCTCGCCTTTCATTAACATGTCAATTTCCACGGAATCAAGAATTTCTCTTTCGAGTAATGCATCAGACATTCTGTGAAGTATCTCGATATTTTCTATTAATAATCTTTCTGCTTTATCCATACCTGCCTGAACGATCTTTTTAATTTCATCATCAATCATTATCTGCGTAGATTCACTGTAATCCCTGTGCTGATTAATTTCTCTGCCGAGGAATATCTCTTCCTGCTTCTGACCGTAAGCGATCGGTCCGAGCTTTTCACTCATACCGAATTCGCAGACCATCCTTCTCGCCATGCCTGTAGCTCTGTCAATATCATTGCTGGCGCCTGTTGTATATTCATTAAATATTAATTTCTCGGCTGCTCTTCCGCCCATTGCATATGCAAGCATCGCTTCAAGATATTCCTTTGAGTATGTATGCTTCTCATCCATAGGAAGATAAGTGGTTACGCCAAGCGCTCTTCCGCGGGGAATAATAGTTACTTTATGAACAGGATCAGATTCGGGAATCATTTTTGCAACAATTACGTGACCGCTTTCATGGTATGCCGTAGTCTTTTTTTCCCTGTCGGAAATGATAAGACTTTTTCTTGCGGTTCCCATCATGACTTTATCTTTCGCCTCTTCAAAATCTTTCATACAAACATTATCAGAATTTCTTCTGGCAGCAAGTAATGCTGCTTCGTTGACAAGATTTGCCAGATCAGCTCCGGAAAATCCCGGCGTTCCCTTTGCAAGAATATCAATACTGATATCATTTGCCAGAGGTGTTTTTCTTGTATGTACTAACAGTATTCCTTCTCTTCCTTTTACATCAGGTCTGTCAACCACAACCTGTCTGTCAAATCTTCCCGGTCTTAGCAATGCCGGATCCAGTATATCAGGTCTGTTTGTAGCTGCAATAATTATTACTCCGTTATTCTGTTCAAATCCGTCCATCTCAATTAAAAGCTGATTCAGTGTCTGCTCTCTTTCATCATGTCCGCCGCCAAGTCCTGCGCCTCTGTGTCTTCCCACTGCATCTATTTCATCTATAAAAATTATACACGGCGCGTTCTTTTTTCCCTGCTCGAATAGATCACGGACTCTTGAAGCTCCGACCCCAACGAACATTTCCACAAAGTCCGCTCCGCTGATAGAGAAGAAAGGAACTCCCGCCTCCCCTGCTACTGCTCTTGCAAGCAAGGTCTTTCCTGTACCCGGAGGACCTAATAACAAAACTCCTCTTGGTATTTTACCGCCAAGCTTCTGAAACTTTGCCGGTGTTTTAAGAAACTCTATAATTTCCGATAATTCTTCTTTTGCTTCATCAGCGCCGGCTACATCCTGAAATGTTACCTTTGTTCCGGTCTCGCTAAGTAATTTAGCTTTTGACTTTCCGAATGAAAAAATATTCTTTGAACCTCCGGCTCCTCCTGACTGCATCCTTCTCATAATAATTATCCAGAATGCAATGATCAATATCCACGGTAAAGCTCCGAGTAACGGCGTGAGCCAGCCACCGTCATCCTTTTCTATGCTGAACTGAACTCCGCTTTCTGTCCATGTATTTACTATACTGTCATCAATATTTGTATAAGGAAGCAGCACTGTAAATTTGTCTATCGTAGCTGATCTGTTTCCTAAAGTTATGGTTTCGGGTGACTTAAGTGTTCCGAGAAATTCATAATTGTTATCGGATTTTTTTATTACTGCGGTAGCGATCTTTTTTTCACTTAGAAATCTAAGATACTGATCATATTTTAATTCCGAATATTTTCCGTCAGTGCCTTTTGTATAAACCATAATGAGAAAGAAACCGATAAGTATCGCGCTCCATCCTAATACTATCTTAAATACTCTGTTCCAGTTGAACTCTTCGTTGTTATTATTTTTTTTTGGTGTTTTATTATTTTCAGTCATAATTGTTTGAATTTAACAATTTAACACATATATAGCTTTTAAATTCCTGTACTTCTGCGCATAATCAAGTCCGTAACCAACCACAAATTTATTTTCAATCTCAAATCCGATATAATCTATTTTGAATTTCAGATTGGAAATATTTTTTTTAAACAGTAAAGTTATAAATTTCATAGAAGCCGGTTTATGTTTTTCAATAAGTTTTTTAATGAATATTGCTGACAACCCGGAGTCTACAATATCCTCCACTACAATAATGTCTCTTCCTTTTATTTCACAATTCAGCTCCTTCAGCATTTTCACTTTTCCGGATGTGATCTTTTCATCACCGTAACTCGAGAGTTTCAGAAAATCAATTTCACAATCTACATTTACTTCCCTGATTATATCTGAAAGAAATACAAATGAACCGTTAAGTATTCCGATAAAAATAGGTTTCTTTCCTTTATAGTCTTTGTTTATCTGTTTTGCGATTTGCGATACTCGCTTCGCAATTTTTTCTTTTGAAATAAATTCGGTTAACTGGTTTTGTTTTTTTTGGGGCAAGTTATATGAATTTTTTTAAAGTAAAATGAAAATCTTTTAAAATAAAAAACCCACTGAGCTTTTTTCAATGGGTTTTATTAAAAGCACTGTTATCAGTTAAACATTTTCTTCGGCAAGTATTCTCTTATTTTTTCTGATTGCCCTCTCCTTATCCATCTTTTTCTCGACAGACGGCTTGGTATAGAACATTCTTCTTCTGAACTCTTTCAGTAATCCTGATTTTTCATATTTCTTTTTGAATCTTTTAAGAGCTTTGTCTATGGACTCACCGTCCTGAACTATTACTTTTAACAAATTTATTTACCTCTTTTCTTTTTAAAATTTTATCAATATAAATATTTTGATTTTTTATTACAATGAAAGTTTGAATCTGTTTTTAAATTTATGGATTTCCAAATATTCGCGCTTCGTCTTGTGCAGCTCTAAATTTCATTGTTTTAATTAATTATTGACGTTAAAAAATATATTGATCATTCATAATTAATCATTGATCATTAATAATTGATAATTGATAAATGACTTTCCCTCGTTCCCAATCTCCCGATTGGGAACGCGCTCTTTCCGGACTTAACCTCCTTCCCAAGCCCCAGCTTGGGAAGAGTAAAGATAAGTTGAATAGTTTTTTCAAGTAGATATGAAATATCAATCTTCTTCAGGAGCAGTATCTTCCCAAGCTGGGGCTTGGGAATGAGTGGGAAAATTACAGGGAAAAAAGAAAAAAAATCCTGCAGATCAGTCTGATACTTGGAATTCTTGCAGCTTTTGTTGTTACCAGTATTAAAAAACGAAGGTTTGGAAATATTATCAATTCCCAAACCATTCGTCTTATATTATTATTTTTTAATTACAATTAAAAATAATTCTATTTAACAGACTACCTGTTTTCTTTTTTTAATTTTTTACAATTACCTGAACAGATTTAGATGGACCACCAAACAAATTACCATCTTTATCCATCATCATCATTTGAAAATGCTGTAATCCGATTTCATTTGGTTTTACTTTAAAATTAAAAGTTACAAGTTTACCGGGTGGTATATTTTCTGGAAGCTGAATATATCCAATTCCCCACGGATTTATTGATTGTATCTTTAGATCTTTGTCTACTACAACAAGTTGTTCATTTCCTTTTATCCATGCTGTGTTTCCGGTATTAGCCATTGTCACAAATACATCCAGTTCTTCATTGAAAGAAACTGAATTTGGAATTTGCTGCTTTATGTAACTTGAGTTATTTGTTCCGGGCGGCAATTCCTTTATGGCAATAATACCTGATACATTCACAGTAACTTTATCAGATGCCTGACCAAAATATGAATCTCCTTTTTTCATCATCCATTGCATTTCATAAAATCCTGCAGACGGCGGCGCTGTTACATAAAATTCTATAGATGATGTCTGACCGCTTTCTATTGTACTTGATAATGCAACTGGTGTAGAATTCCAGTCTGCGTATACTTTAGCTGCTGATTGCTGGACTGGAGCAAGTGTATAACCTTCCGATGAATTCCATGGATACATCCCAGTGTTTTCAATAGATACAGACACTTTATATTTCTCTCCTGCATTCATATTTTCCGGTATAGAGACGCTGATAAATCTGGATTCATTACCTTCTACTGAATATACTACCGGAACAGCTTCACCATTTACCTTTGTCACGTTTATAGAATATTCACCAAAATAATTATTATCCTTAGTCATTGCCCATTTTGAATTATATACTCCGGGTTCATAAGGTGCTTTTATTTTAAAGATAACAATTGCTTTTTCACCCGGTATAACATTGTTCGGAATATTAACATTCTTAATTCCCCATACATCAGATTTATAAACATTATCAGACTGATCATACAGACTCAATAAATAATTATCATCCTTGTCCCAAATATTTTTACCTGTATTGATAAAAGTAATAGATGCTGGATATTCTTCACCCGGATTCAGACTTTCAGGAATGTCAACATCTACTATTTTAGAATTATCACCGAGGGTAGAAACTCCGTAAACAGCACCTTTGTCCTGTGCTGAGATATCTGATGTCAATCCAAACATAATCATTATACAAAAAACTGATATTACTTTATTAAGGGTTTTCATAATTTTATATTAATTTATAAAAAATTATATTTTAAAGTTATTCATTGAAACTTCAATTGGATAACTTTAAAACAATATTAAGCGATTTGTTATTGTTTAATAGTGCAATGCCCGTGCCAAATAAAAATGAAAAGAATAAAGACTGTTTTGATTGATAATATGCTGGGATTAATTATTGATTTGACAATTTTGTCATATAATTGTCATTAATAAAATCAGTAAAAAATTAAGAAATGCAAGAAAGGCAGAATCGGTTTAATAATATTAAGAAATTCTGCCTTTTAGTAATTCTGAGAATATAAGATAAGGAAAATTTTATTCCACTTTCTCCAGGCAGTTAAACATCCATTGTACACCGAACTTATCAGTACAGCTTACAAAGTATGCACCCCAGAACATTTCCTGAAGCTCCGTTGTAATTTTTCCTCCTTCGGATAAAGCTTTAAACAATTTATCGGTTTCTGTGCGGGTATCCGGTTCAAGGTTAATCGAATAATTATTTCCAGACAAATGCGAAGGCAAATGAAACATTAAATATGTGCAGTAAGGAAGATCGAGTTTATATATTCATTTTGCATTTGTAAAAAAATGTAATGTTACTATTTTAGAAAGAGTGAAACTGCCCAATTCAAAAAAAGCTGTAATTCAAATAGAAAAATTAACAGACTATGGTTTAAATACTCATAATCCGGTTGGAAAGCATAAGGCAATTGTATTTAATAGTAAGTTAGGAATAACTTTTGAAAATGCTGATGAATTGAAAAATATGTTATTGGAGGCAGTAAAAAGTAATGAAGCTTTTGAATCTTTTTCAGATAAATATGGAAAAGGTATTACATAGAATTTAATATAGACAGACAAAATTAATATGCAGTTATCAGAAGTATTTGGATTGTAAGGATAAATGAAGATTTTCCAAGATTTATAACGTGTTATGTTAAAAACTAAATATATTAAGAAATGAACACAAAATTTAAATTACTCGATGCAATAGCATTACTAAAAGTAAGAGACAATTTAGTCATTGGTCAGGTAGGAACTATTGTTGAAATTCTTGATGATGAAAACTTTGAAGTAGAATTCAGCGACACAAAAGGTGAAACGATTGCAACCGCACCGGTTAATGCTAAAGATATGTTATTATTACATTATGAAGTAGAAGCAGCATAAAATTTTGGATTTCCGCCGTTGTTGGTGTTTTCAAAAAGTTTGCTATATAAAATATTTGATTTAAATTCTCCGCTTACGCAAACTTTTTGATCACCAACAACACTGCCGGCGTAGTCTGCTGCTGAAAACGTCAGTATAAGCATTTCATATCTTCATATAATTTACCAAAAATCGGAATTCATCTTTCCCCTTTATTTTTTGCTCCACTACTTTCTGTGAAAATAAAGGAACTGATAATGGATTCCTTTCCCAGAACTGATACTTCCTGTCCTTAGCGCCAACATAAAGTGATTCATAAATATTTGGATGATCTTTTTTCATCTCTCTTAGAATTGTTTGACCAGTAAATTTCAATAAGTCTCTTTAAAAATCAGATCTTTCTGTATCTTCATTTATTTTCCAAACTGTATGAAAATGATTTGGCATGATCACGAATGCAAAAATCCTTACCCGTAGCTCACTTACCAAAAACTTAAAACTCTCTATTATAATATCCTTATACTTATCATTTTTAAGCAAATGTTTCCATTCAAGATTCGTGGCAGTAAAGAAAAAATAGATTTTGATCATCAAGATCTTCTTTTATTTTGAATCGGTTATAATTTAATTCCGCGGATTATTTTTTACAAGGGATTTATATATTTTGGACAGGAGAAGCCGGGTTTTACTGATTCTTACATTATACAGCTTCAGGAATCAAGTCTCGTTTGTTGTTGGTGATCAAAAAGTTTGCACAAAATGTGCAGATAAATTCAACTGAAACTCATGCAAACTTTTTGAAAATACCAACCACGGCGAAAATGTTTTATACGGGTGGTTTCCCGATTCCGGAATCATCGGTTTTAAAAATGTCCCGGTTGTTTCTGTTTATTTCTATTTACTGCACATAATTTCAATTTATTGAAATTTTTTTTCAGTTGATCCCATTTTTTTATATTTTTTATTTCCTCTGTTCCGTTTATTTGTGAAATATTTTTCACTTATTGATTTTTTTCCATTTTCAGAAAATAATTTCACATTCACGTGTCATTGTTTGACATTCACTCGTCATTGTTTGACGTTCACCGGGCTTTGTTTGACATTCACGGTTCATTGTTGGACATTCACCGTTCATTGTTTGACGTTCACCTTTTATTGTTTGATGTTCACCTGGCATTGTTTGACGTTCACCTCTCATTGTCTGACATTCACTCTTCATTGTTTGACATTCACTATTCATTGTTTGACATTCTCTTGGCATTGTTTGACATTCACTTGGCATTGTTTGACATTCACTTGGCATTGTTTGACATTCACCTGGCATTGTTTGACGTTCACCCTTCATTGTTTGACATTCACTGAAAATAATTTCACATTCACCACTCTTCGTTTGACGTTCACCTCTCTTTGTTTGACGTTCACCCTTCTTTGTTTGACGTTCACGTTTCTTTGTTTGACGTTCACCCTTCTTTGTTTGACGTTCTCGTTTCTTTGTTTGACGTTCAGATCTCTTTGTTTGACGTTTACATTTCTTTATTACGTTTTCACTTTTCTTTTTATCACTTCTCCCCTTCTTTTTTCAGTTATCAGATCTCTTTATTAAGTTTCCCCGTCGCTTTATTCAGAATTTGCAGTTCTTTGTTTATTTTGTCCGCCTCTTTTTATTACATTCATCATACTTCATTTGATTCCACGATTCCTTTATACTGTGTTGCTGTTTCTTTTTATCAGACTCTGCATTCTCTGTTTTATTTTCAGGTTTCTTCTTTTCTGATCTGTATTTCTTAATTTTAATTCCCCTTATTATGTGAGAATCATTAGATTTCATTTTTCGTTAGTTCCCCCCTTATTATATTAGACAGGCAAATTTTTCAAACGTTCCCCTAAAGTGCATTTCTGTTCTATATTTTAAGGATTCTCTGGGTGGTTGTCGCGCAGGCTAAAGCCTGCGTCTACGATTTATATTTCATTAAAGAATCAATCTCCCCCTCCTTGCAAAGAGTCTGTCTCAAAACTAGAAATATAAATTTACCACAAAGTCACAAAGGCACAAAGTATTCTATTTTTTAAAACATTTCCTTAGTGTCTTGGTGCTTTTGTGGTAAATAGTAATGTTTTGAGACAACTTCCAAAGGAGGGGCCGGGGGGAGGTTGCTTCTGCGCTATTAAAAGAGTTTTTAGAATTGTTTAAATCCTTCTGCTTTAAGTTTCTCCGCCTGTGCATGCGAATCCTGAAAATTCTTCATAGCAAGGACTTTATCGTAATACAGATTAGCAGTGGATTTATTTCCTTTTACATCATTCAGCATTCCCTGAAGCAGATAGATAAAAGCGGTATAGGTGTGTTCATTATCTTTATCAATTTCCAGTGTCAGCTTTTCCGCTTCATTGATATATTTTTCAGATTCGAGAAGCCTGTTAAGTTTTGCATAACTCAAAGCGGTATAATAATTCGCTTCCCTTTTCAGAAACTTGCCGGTGTATCCGAATACGCCGCTGTCACATTTTTCCGCAATTGTTTTCCAGCCTGTAAGAGATTCATTCCATTTTCCAAGTCCGGCATAACTGTTGTAAAGATACTTTTCGAAAATTGGATTTTCCGGAAATTCCTCATGAAGCGGTCTTGAATAAAATTCTGTTTCGAAATAATTATTCTCATATATTAGATAAAGATATGCAAGCACAAATCTTGCTTCGGTCTTTGCATACTTCGCATTAAGAGAAGTTTCCTTGATCTGAGCAAGTCCCTTCAGCTTATCGCCCTTTGGAAAGATAAGCATAAGCGGTTTTACTACAGGATATCTTTCGGGAATATAATCCGCAAAGTAATTATAAAGCCCGACTCCGAAAATTACTTCTTTATTATTCTTATTTATCTCGTGCGCTTTTTGAAGTAAATTCAGCGCTTCTCTGCCGTCTTCAGCCGCTTTAAGCCAGCTCTCTCTGATACTGTTTACAATTCCTCTGTATCCAAGCGCTCCGCCTTTGTAAAATAACGCCATGTCATCGTTCTCATTTTTATCCAGCCTTTCATCACAAACCTCTATAACTTTTTCAACTTTTTCCAAGAACTTTTCGTCAAGCTTTTCATTTTCCTTTTCAATATTGATCTTCCACCAGTCTACAACCGTTAGAAAAAAATATCCGGCGGGATTTTGCGGTTCCATCCTGACAACTTCTTTAAATTCAGTATCAGCGGAATCAAATCTTAAATGATAAACATGGTCAATGCCTTTCAGAATTCTTTCTTCAAGTGTCTGTGAATAAAGTAAGTTGCTCCCGGTAAAAAATATATTAATTAAGAAAACTGCCAAAATTATTTTATGCGAATTATTTATCATCAGATCTAAATTTTAATAGCTAAAGATAAAATTAATAATTTTCTTTATAAATCTAAAATAAAAAGACAGCTTTTGTAAAAAAGCTGTCTTATATTTTTTGTAACTGATTTCATTTGAAGCTAATGAAGATAGATTTTCTTAAACTTCCCCTCCTTTCAAAGGAGGGGGTTAGGGCGAGGTTGTAAAATTTAAGAAATAAATAACTAAATTACGGTGTAATGACCGAAACAAAATTTGCAGCGTTATTATCTGTATAAACTGCATCAGCAAGATCCACTACCCCATCTCCGTTCAGATCCGTCGGCACATAACCGGTTGTGAAATTCGACGCGTCATTATCAATATCAGTCTGATCACCAATATCTATTATTCCGTCTCTGTTTACATCGCCGCTGTATAAACAATACTTAGTATTTACAAGTACTGAATTACTTCCGAATGTTTTACTCTGTGCTGTTGTGAAATCATAAGTCGAAGTATTTCCCTGCGTTATCGAATGACCGCCGGTTTCACTCCATGACTCGAGAACGTTTCTGTGAATTATCTGAATGTAATAATTTCCGCTTGTAATATTCTGGTAAACTGCCGCCGCCGTAAGATCTTTTCCATTCAGAACAGCTGTAGACGAATCTGCGAACGTGTACGGACTGGATGTATTTCTCAGATACGCTTTAATAGTATCAGACATACTCAAAGTTGATCCGTTATACATTGCTTCGGGAGCAAGTACAAGATTTAACTGTGTAAAAGCCACTCCGCTCTGAACATTAATATTATCCAGATAAAAATTATTTCCGAATCCGCTTTTGGATCTGAATCTGACTCGGTCTGTTCCCTGCGGTAATGTCCATTGTTTTGTCATCCATTCGTTAGCAACCGGTATAAATTCATTACCGGAAACTCCGCGCGTATTCATTGCATATTCTCCTGTAGCTCCAGCATTGCCGTAAAGACTAACAAGCGTATTGTAGTTTGTTCCGCCGTTTGTAGAATATTCAATTGTAATTGAATCAGTCCCGGAAGTGTATGGAGCGTAAGCATAGTCATATTCAAGAATACCTGAAGTAGATATAGCGGTAAATACCGGAGCAGTTAAATACTGATAAGGCGTGCTTGCATTAGCGCTCCAGAAATCATAAAATGAAGATCCGCCGCCGGTACCGTATCCCGTTACATTTGCATCCCGCTTCCAGTATTGAGTGCCGCCGCCGGTCCTTGTCCAGCCTGAGGGAGGAAATGTGCCTGATGAAAAATCCTGCTGCAGGGCAAGCGCAAAAGATCCGATAAATGGAGTAAGTAAACCTGATTTTACATCATTAGATGCGTTGCCGTCATTTGCCATATAAACAGAATCACTTACTGTATATTCAGTTCCTGTATTAAATGTCCATGGATCAAAATTTACTACAGTAGTAGCAGATGGTCCTAAATTTATTATTGTCTTTGTACTTGAATAATTTCCGGGTGTAATTTTTCGTGTAACATTAAATGTAGCGCTTGCTGCTCCGTTATTATTTCGGACAATTCCGCTCGGAGTAATTGTTACAGAAGTATAATAGATATTTCCCTGATCACCAATAGATAAAGCTTCAACATCAATCTGTTCTACCGTCGGTGTGTAGGAATAAATAAAATTCATTTTATAAAGATTTGAAGTCTGATGAGAAAGTATGACTCCCCTTTCAGGAACAATGACACCTGCTCCGGAACCTGACATTCCCGATGCGCCAATGAGCCAGTTAGCTCCGGCATTAGTCGAAAGCGCAGAACTTGAGCCGTAATTTCCTGTGTAAATTACAGTAGGATCTTCAAGACAAAAACCTGAAGCCCAACCGCTGAAACCTGTACTGTGGCTGACTGACCAGTTTGTTCCGTAATTTGATGAACGGTAAATATTTGAACCTCCCCATTCAGTGGAATAGAACAGACTTTTGTCAAACTGTGTATTACATAATGACGGAGTTTCACTTGAAGCTACAGTATGCATCAAATTCCAGACAATACCTCTGTCAGTAGATTTAAATATCTGCGCCTGACCTGAACCTGTAACACCGTCTCCTACAAAAATTACATTTGAGCTGTCCCACATTACTACAATATCGCAGGGACTTCTGAAAGCCGTACCGCCTACACCGCCGTTTATTGTAGTGCTGATCTTTGAGAATGATGAACCTTCATCCGTTGACTTGTAAAATCCATCTCCGTCCGGCGCAAAATAATAAACGCTTGGATCATTCTGATCCATTTCAAGCGGCTGTCCGTAATTACTGAAATTAAGACTAATGCTTGTAGTCCATGTCGCGCCGTAATTTGTTGATTTGGTGACTCTGTCAGGACTTGAAGTGATAGCGCTGACCCATACATTTGTATCAAGAGGACTTACATAAAATGAGTGAGCTGCTCCTCCGCCTGTTATTGATGCTATATTTGTCCATGTCTCTCCTTTATTTCTTGAAACATATACCGTACTTCCCATTGCAAGAAACATAGAGTTTCTGTCAGTAGGATGAGGACATAAATTATTTCCTATACCTCCGCTTGCAGTTAATTTCTGAGTCCATGTCCGTGTTAAAGTTGCGCCGGCGGGCATGCTCCAGCTTGCGCCTCCGTTTGTAGTAAAAATAATTATATTATTCAGACTGCTGACAGCCCAGCCGTTATTTGCGTCATAATAAAATATATCAACGAGATTAGCCATCATCGGATTTATTTCAAAGTTGAAATAATTACTGCTGCCGGATTTATTATTTCTGATAAATCCGCCGCCGCCGCAGATGTGAACATCGTTGCTGCCTGTTCCGCTGATTCCGGTTATATCTGATTGTGTTTTGGTATTGACTGAATCCCATGAACCGCCGCTATAATTTAACAGCGTTCCGTATTCTCCAATAGCGATTATTTCAGATCCGAAATATTTTATGCCGGTAAGATTTCTTTCTGTTCCTGATAATTCAGATGTCCAGCTTGCTCCTCCGTTTGCTGTTACATAAATACTTCCGTTATCCCCGGCTACTCTGCCGCTGGAAGAATTTACAAAATCTATTGCATTAAGATCAACTGCAGCAATACCGGAGTTGGCTGAAGTCCAGTTCACACCGCCGTTTACAGTTCTGTATACCGCACCGGATTTTCCGCATACAAAACCGGTATTAGCATCGATAAAATCTATTGAATGCAGATCAACTGAAAAACCTACATTGTATGTATTTACAGTTGAACTGGTTTTTAAAGTTTTATACACATTACCGTTATCAGCAGCTATCCATACGTCATTATCGAGTGAAGTTACGTCATTCATATCTAAAGCTCCGTTTGGAACCGAAACCCACGTCGCTCCGCCGGAACCTGATCTGTAAAGCTGCCCGGCATTTCCGACAGCAACAAGATTTAATCCGTCCGGAGTTGTTACAGCATTGAATCCCTGTGAAAAAGAAAAACCGGAACTAAGTAAATTTCCGGCAAGACAAAGCACAAAGAAAACAGTAATTTTCTTGAACATTTTTTAATTGAATTTTTTAATAATTTGGAATAGTCAAAAATACTTTAATCATTCGTCAATATCAATTAAAAATTAATTTTCGGCAAATTTTGTATACAAAAGAATTTTACCCTGGAATTAGGGCATTGAGGAATAAATTATAATGTTTTGTCATTTTTCAAAGACTGGCAATACGTGTGCGAAAAGCACTGCTGTGTGCGGAAGTTATACTATAAAAAAATCCCGTAAAGATTTTTATCTCTGCTGGATACAGTATTTTAGATTATTTATTTGTAATTAAATTTTAGAATTCGAAATATTTAATTCATAATTCGTAATTCATAATTCGTAATTCATAATTCGTAATTCATAATTCGTAATTCATAATTATTTTAAAAGAATCATCTTCCTCACCTGTTCAAATTCTCCCGCTTTTATTTTATAGTAATAAACTCCGCTTGCAAAGTCAGCTCCGCTGAAAATTACGGAATACCTGCCGGCTGTCCTGTATTCGTTTACAAGAGTCTTTACTTCTCTTCCTACTATATCATATATTTTTATGGAAACCTGAACATCTTTCGGCAGATCGAATTTTATGTTTGTAGACGGATTAAAGGGGTTAGGGTAATTTCCATATAGTTTAAAATCTTTTGGAATTTCAACGGATTGATTTAAATTATATGAATCTCCCGGATCTTCTTCTTCACAATCTGCGCAGCCGTCTGTAATATATATTCCAACACCCTTTCCAAAATCAGATCTTACGGATGAATCCTGATATATATCAATCGCCTGGATTTTATATCTAACCGGATACTCAATTGTATTTCCCATCCCCGGCCAGCCGCTGCCAACTGCATAAATAGTAGTGTCAATATAACTTGGAGCTGTTCCCGAATCTATCTCTACAATATTATGCAAAGTATAATCTGTTGGTACAACACTCATGCCTGTCGAAGTCGCTCTCCATATCTTATATTTCTTTTTATTATTACTTGTATCCAGCATATCCGGCTCCATGTTATGATTCCATGTTAATATTAGTCTCATGATATTTTCAGTTTCCAGGTGATAATCTACAACCAGACCCATTGGTTTTGAAGGAGGAGTGATCTGAAGAATAGAAGAATCCGTATATCCGCCTTCGCCGGCTTTGTAGATTTTTATACCTGCTACTTCGCCCGGAGTGCTGCCGGAATAAGTGTTATACCAGATATAAATTCCCGAATAATTACCTGCCCATGTTTTTGTATTCGGAGATGAGTAGGGAGAAAATACTTCGTTATAACCGGGAAACCAAGGATCTTCTCTGTCACCGCCAATATCAAAGCGTGTATAAATTTCTTCATCATTGGTAAAGTGTCGGTCTGTCCCAATATTGCAGCTATTTGCTGGCTGATCACCTACTCCCCACCATTTATAGTGTAATATAGGACGGTAATATTGATCACAACCCTGGTAATATCTAAAACTTATTCCATCACCAATGGGTCTGGGTGTATAATTGGAAGAGATACAGTTTCTGAACAGGTTTGATGAATCATTTTCATAAATTACTTTTTTCTTTTTGTAATGTGGCCAGACGGTTGCTCCCGAAATAAAACAATCATGAACCACTTGTTGAGCCGCTTGCCCTGCATATTCCCATTCAAATAAACCGTCCGCACATTCCATATCCTGTTGTGATATGTCACCACCTGGAAAATTCAAACCGTTTGGAATGTGATAAATATATAATCCTTTCCCATAGTCAGAATTATCATTGTATGGATCAATTTGAGCTGTGTCTCCTGTCATTACCCTGTCCCATTTTGAATATTTATTTCTGCTTGCAAGAAGGAAATATTCATTTCCCTGAATAGGGACTTTTAGTAAATTTCCTGAACCTGAATTTCTCGAGGAATAGTCTCCAAGATAGTTTATTGAATTAATAATTGCATCTGTTGAAGTCATATATTCATTCAATATCATGTCTGCCGGACTGTAAAAAAAATCGTAACCAAGCCCAAAACTTACTCTGCTGTAAGTGGAATGACCTCCTGAAAAAGTCTGATGACCATGCTCATGACCCATTGTTCCAATATATTGTGCTAGCTGTCCTCTGAAAGAAATTGTAACTCCTGATCCTTCATGGCTAGAACCGTAATCAATTTTAGTTTCAAAAGTATCTACAATATCTGTATTATTGTAATGGCTTCCAAGGTGATTGTATCCGGCATAGTCATAAAAAAGAGTAGTAGAAACGTTGTTTGAATCAATTACATTCGCTCCGCCTCTAGTTTTAAAAACTTGATATATCATATCTACAATTTTATCTCCTTCTCCAAAAGGTGTAAAATAAAATAAATTTCCAATTTTCCTCCATCTGTCATAAGGTCTCCAATCAGTAAGTCCTTGTGCTTTGATGCTGTCCCAGATTTCACGGTGGATCGCTGAATCTGTTTTATATTTATCATAATTATAAAATTCAAAATATTCCTGACCTGTTTTGGATAGATTTACTGCAAAAGCACCGTTACTAACAGTATCTGGTACAGGACTTATAACATGAAATTTTCCACGGCTGATTTCTGCCCAATGGGAAGATAAAATTTCCGTTTGAGGATCATACCAGTTCCACCAGTCTCCAACAGTATTTTTACTTGTCGCTATAATGTTAGCAAGATAAGTCGGTGCTTGATTTGAAAGCCAAGAATTTCTCGGATCATTATCTTCATTTTTAAATTGAATGAAGACTACTAAAACAGGGAAATAAGAATCTTCAGGAGCTGTTTGCCCGCCGCTTAAATCTGTCCTGTTTGGTTTTACTCTTCCTCCGAATGGGCTGTCTATAGAATCATTTGTACCGGCTGAATGAGAAACTGAACAATCAAATTCATACATTGACTGTGATAATAGATCGTTTGAAATTATGATTAATAGTACAGCAAAAAAAAATTTTAAGTTGTTCATTATTGATACTCCTTAAGTTTTTAATTTAATGTTTAATAATTTTTTTAATTTCCATATATTATGCATAAATTTTACCAATTATAAAGGGCGGAGCTTTCCTTGAGAAAGGAAATTTCTTTAAAATCTCGTTAGCCGCGAATTTTAAGATGCTGCTCCAGCCCTTTTAGTTTCTATGGAGGTCTGATAGTCTTCAAAATCATTTTATCAAAATGAATTTTTTGCTTAGTGAAAGTTTATTTGATGAAATTCTATATATATATATTCCTGATGAAAGGTTGCCTGCATTATATCTTATCTTATATTTTCCTCTGTTGATTTTTTTATTAAAAATTTCTTCTTTTTTCTGTCCATTTACATTATAAATTTCCAATATATATACGTCATTTTCAGTGATATTAAATTCTATATTTGTTTCATTATTAAATGGATTTGGGTAGTTTTGATCAAGATTAAAATTATTTGGTAATTCAATTGAATTAGAAGAAATATATGTTAATACTTCTCCTCCTGTTATAGTTTTATAAATTTTACCGCTTCCGCATGCTAACCAACCGATTGAATCGGTTTCAAATTCTATGGATAGTATTATAGAATTACTGTTTGAATCCGTTCTTTGCTGATACCAATTGTACCCGCCATTTGTTGATTTAATTAGATTATTCGAACTTCTTCCTATAAAACCTGTATTTTCGTTTACAAAGTGAATAGCAACTCCACCAATTTGCTGACCGGGAGTAGTAATTTCCCAAGTTTCACAGAAATCAGTGCTTCTAAAGACAGGTGAAGAACTTCCAACTATCCAAACATTATTACTTACTACCGCAAGTTTTCTGAACATATAGAATGGACCATTTGGAACATGTGTATCAAACCAATTTTCACCTCCGTCAGTTGATTTGAATACTCTGCCTGTCCCGCAGAATATTCCTGTATTTACATCTTTAAAATAAACATCAAAATTAGTAAACCAAGGAACATAGAATGAATCAAGCGTATTTCCTCCGTCATAAGTTCTGAAAACTTTATTTGTGCCGAGAAACCAACCGGTATCTTTATTTAGAAAATAAATTCCTGTCATTGCTGAATTACATTCAGGGCAAAAGTTAAGGATATTCCAATTTAGACCTCCGTCAATTGTTTTTATTATAAGATCCTTTCCGCTGGTAATGTAAACTATATTTGAATCAAAAGGAAAAACACTCCATAAATTTGGATTTAAAGGAGGTGATGGATTAGGAATATTCATCCATGTATCACCACCGTTTGTAGTTTTGATAACTACTCCCGCATCACCTACAGCCCATCCTGTTTTTTCGTTAATAAACTCTATATCATATAGATTATAACCGGTGCCGGAGTTTTGCTGTATCCACTGCGCTTCTGAATTTAAAAATGAAATTAAATATAAGAATAGAATTAAAATTATTTTTTTCATAACCGCATTATTTAACTAAAATAAATTTTTTACTTAAAGAAAATCTTTCTGATGAAATTCTGTATATATAAATACCTGACGAAAGATCTTTTGAATTATAATTTACACTATAATTTCCGGGAGTATATTTATTGTAGAATACTTCTTCTATTTTCTTACCGAGTAAATTATAAATTTCAAATTTGTAAAAGTCTGCTATTGAAATTTCAAAATCTATAATTGTCTCTCCGTTAAACGGGTTTGGGTAATTTTGATTCAGGTTAAAATTATTGGAAAATTCATTTGAATTAGACGAAACATTTGTTAGTACTTCTCCTCCTGTAATAGTTTTATATATTTTACCGCTACCGCAACAATACCAACCGATTGAATCAGTTATAAAATCAATTGATAAAATTGTTGAATTGCTGTTCGGATCAGTCCTTTGCTTATTCCAGTTATATCCTCCGTCTGTAGTTCTCCATAGTAAATTCGTACCTCCACCTATGAATCCTGTATTTTCATTAACAAATGAAATAGATGTTGTTCCGGTTGTTGTATCGGATACAATCCAATTATCTCCAAAATCTGTAGACTTATATAATTTTCTATTACCGCCAACCCAAATATTATTCTCTGAAACTCCCAGTTTACTAAAGAAATGAAAAACTCCATTTACCGGTACATTTGTATCAAACCATGACTCACCTCTGTCAGTCGATTTAAATACTCTGCCTGTCCCGCAAAATATTCCGGAGTCAATATTCTTAAAATGAATATCAGAATTAGTAAACCAAGGTGCATAAAATGAATCAAGCGTATTTCCTCCGTCATATGTTCTAAACACTTTATTTGTTCCGAGGAACCATCCCGTATCTCTATTTAGAAAATATAAAGATTTAAAAGCTGTAAAAGAGCCTAATCTGCCACTAAGCACATCCCAGTCCAAACCACCGTTTGATGTCTTCATAATAAAATCATATCCAGCTACAGCATATACAACTTCAGAGTCTACAGGATGAATGCTCCACATAAGTCCGCCGTACTGAGAAGAAGGATTTGGTATATTCATCCATGTGGTTCCTCCATTTGTAGTTTTGATAACTACTCCTGCATCACCTACTGCCCAGCCGGTTTTTTCGTTAATAAACTCTATATCATATAGATTATAACCGGTGCCGGAGTTTTGCTGTATCCACTGTGCTTCAGAATCTAAAAATGAAATTAAATATAAGAATAGAATAAAATAATTTTTTTTCATATACGCTTCTCTAAAGATTTTTAAATTTACTTTAAGATGATTATGTTTCGAGCGGGATTATATGGCGCTCTTATCATAATTATTAATGTTTTATTTTATCAATATAAGCTTTTTTGTTTCACTGATATTATTACCTGAGAATCTGTAAAAATAAATTCCGGAGCTTAATTCTTTAGCGTCATATATAATTTGATACTGACCTGTATTTAAATCGCCATTAAAAATTGTTTCAATTTTTTTACCTGCAATATTAAATATTTCCATTTCATAATTTCTCATTTTTATAATTTCTAACTTTATTATTGTTTTATTGTTAAATGGGTTTGGATAATTCTGAAACAACTCGAAATCATCAGGTATAGTAGTTGAGATATTGTTTATAAAGCTCATCCCCCCGTTTGTAGTGTGCCATATCCTTCCTGCATTTCCACATGTCCATATCAAATCTTTGCCTTTCGAGTGAATGTTGTAAACAACACCTGTCGCAATCTGAAATGACCAATCTCTTCCTCCTGTTGTAGTTTTTAATATTGCATAGGCAGTACCTGCATATCCAACTTTATCATCACTAAATGAAACTGAGTATACAAAAGCCGGAATATAACCAACACTATCCCAACTGTTTCCAAAGTTTGTTGTTTTATAAACAGCTTTATGACTAGCAGTAAAGCCGGTATTGTTATTTATAAAAGATAATCTGTAAAAATCCCCTGTTTGTATGATTGAATATGATGACCAGTTAATACCGGCATTTGATGTGTGATAAATATTTGACAAACCTCCAACCCCAATTCCATTTTGTTCATCTTTAAAAAATAGGTCAGCCGGAAAACTGTTGTAAGGAGATGCATGAACTGTTTGACCACCATTCGTAGTTCTTCTTACTCCGTAATCAGGACTGTCAAAATTTCCCATCCAACCTTTATTCTCATCAATGAAAAACACACAAGTATAATTGCCGTCTCCCTGCATTCCGCTTTCAACTTTCATCCAGTCTTTACCACCGTTTGTAGTTTTTACTAACGTCCTGTAAAATCCAGCTGCATAAACTACATTTGAATCAACAGGATGAATACCAAACAATGGTTCAAATGTAATTCCAAATCCCTGTCTGAGCCAGTTCTCTCCTCCGTTTGTGGTTTTAATAATATAGCCGCCGTCTCCGCTGCACCATCCCGTTCTATCATTTATAAACTCAATATCATATAGAGTATTAGTTGTACCACTCTGCTGTGAGTACCACTGCGCTTCGCAATCTATAAAGAATATTAAAAATAAAGATAGAATTAAAATTATTTTTTTCATTAATTAATTTTTATAAATTTTTTATTTAACTAAAACAAATCTTTTCCCCTCACTTTTATTATTTCCTGTTAGTCTGTAAAAATAAACTCCCGAACTGAAATCTTCTGTATTCAATCCTGTCTCGTAAGTACCCGGATTTATTTCTTTATCAAACAGATCTGTTGTTTTTTGTCCGGCACTGTTAAAAATTTCAAGCTTGTAATTTCCTCTTTGCTTTATGCTGAATCGAATTTTTGTCTGACTGTTGAATGGATTAGGATAATTCTGAAATAACTCGAAATCATCAGGTATAGTAGTTGAGATATTGTTTATAAAGCTCATCCCCCCGTTTGTAGTGTGCCATATCCTTCCTGCATTTCCACATGTCCAGATCAAATCTTTGCCTTTCGAATGAATACTGTAAACAACACCTGTTAGAAATCTGAAATGACCAATTTCTTCCGCCGGTTGTAGTCTTTTAAACCGGTATTGCGTTGTACCTGCACATCCAACTTTATCATCACAAAATGAAATTGGTAATATTCAAAAGGGAAACTATACCAACACTATCCCAACTGTTTCCAAAATTTGTTGTTTTATAAACAGCTTTATGACTACTCAGAAGTAAATCAGTATTGCCATTTATAAAAGATAATCTGTAAAAATCCCCTGTTTGTATGATTGAATATGATGACCAGTTTATACCGGCATTTGATGTTTTATAAATATATGAAAGACCTACAACGCCAAGCCCGTCAAACTACTATTAAAAAATAAATCTTTTGGAGTGCCGGACTGAGAAATATCAAATGTTTTTCCACCGTTAGTAGTTTTCATAATTCCTCTAACACTTGCATAGTTTAGACTGATCCAGCCAGTAATAGAATTTATAAAATATAGCGCATAATAATCTCCTTCTCCTGTATTTCCATTCTCAAGGATTGTCCAGTTATTTCCTCCGTTAGTTGACTTTACAATTGTTCTAAAAAATCCAACAGCATAAATTAAATTTGAATCAACAGGAAAAATTCCTGAATACGGTTTTATTGGTGCATCATTTAATATATTTATCCAATTCATCCCTCCATTTGTTGTTTTTAAAATTACACCTTCACCACAACTGAATCCAATTTTATCATTTATAAACTCAATATCATATAGAGCATTATTAGTACCACTCTGCTGAGTGAACCATTGCGCTTCTGTATTTATAAATGAAATTAAATATAAGAATAGAATTAAATATAGTTTTTTCATATAGGTTCTTTAAGATTTATTATCAGGACATTCTCTTAAATTAAGATTTTCTTTTCATAATCCTTCAATACTAAATTACAAAAAACTATTTATTTATAATATGACTACGGTCATAAAAACAACCGCTGGGATTAACGGCACGGTTTTGTTTATATGTTTGAATCACGGTTAGTATGGATAAAAGATTACACAGATTTTAAGCTATTGATCAAATTATTAAAACTTTAAATTCGTATCTAAAATTTGAAACTTGCATATTTTTATTCATCATTTGTTATTTGTAATTGTTCATTCCGCTTCTCTAATAATTTTTTAAATATACTTTAAGATATTTTCGTTTGGGGCGGGAATATCTTTTTATTGTTTTATCTAATTATGAAAAAAAAAAACAGAATCAAGCTGATTTTTTCTGCGCGGCTGACATGAAGTTTTTTACACAGCCAATGATAAGAGCAGCTAAGTATTTATGAAGCAGAACCGATATTCGTAGTTGCTCTTAATCTTAATTGTAAATTGAAACTTGATAATCAATGATGATTAAATTCCCGCAGAGAACAAGAGTGAACCACATTCATGTGAAATTCATAATTTGAAACTCAAAATTTAAAACTCGTAAAGCATAAACTTTTCAACACTGACAATAAAATTTAAAATTTTTATCTTATGAAAATAATATTTTGAAAAAAAGCAATACAACTTTACCGGATGAATTTACTGAATTCGTTGAGATAGTCAAAAGACTCAGAAATGACTGCCCGTGGGACAGGATACAGACTCATTTGTCCCTGAGAAGGTGTCTGCTTGAGGAAACTTATGAAGTGCTTGAAGCGATTGACAATAATGATCCGGATGAACTGAAGAAGGAACTTGGAGACTTACTGCTTCAGGTGGTTTTTCATTCCAACATAGCGGAAGAAGTGAACGAATTCACGCTTAAAGATGTCATAGAATCCGAAACACTAAAGCTCATTAACAGGCATCCTCATGTATTCGGCGATGTAAAAGTGAAAGACAGTGATGAAGTAAAACGCAACTGGGAGAATCTGAAAAAGAATGAAGGCAGAAAATCGGTTATCGACGGTATTCCTGAACAGCTTCCGGCGTTATTGAAAGCATACAGGATACAGGAGAAAGCGTCTAAAGTCGGCTTCGACTGGAAAGACGAAGAGCCGGTGTTTGATAAAATCCGTGAGGAGCTGGAAGAGCTCAAAATTAATGTCAGTATGAATAAATCACATAAGGAAATAGAAGATGAATTCGGAGATGTGCTGTTTTCCATAGTCAACTTCGCGAGGTTTCATAAAATAAATCCCGAAGACGCATTAAGAAGAACTGTCAGCAAGTTTAAAGAGAGATTCAGCAGCATAGAGAAATTTGCAGATGAGAATAAGCTTGCGATCGAAACATGACTCTTGAAGAAATGGATTTGAGATCTGGATTAAAAAAAAAGTAAACAGGAAATGATAAAGTGAATACAAAGAAGGACAGATCGATCGGCGTAATTATTTTTTTTATGATATCGGGAGTGCCGGAATTTCTGATTATCAAACACCGACAGGGTCACTGGTCATTTCCGAAGGGACATAAGGAAAAAGGCGAAACGGATCTTCAGACTGCAAAAAGGGAACTGAGTGAAGAGACAGGCATCACTGCTGTAAAATTTATCTCGGAAGGTATAGAATTAAGTGAAGTCTATTTGTTTAATTCAGGGAAAAATCACAGAGTGGAAAAGTCGGTTGATTATTTTATTGCAGAGGTATTTTCTGAAAAAGTTAAAATAGATAATAAAGAAATAGTAAATTTTCGGTGGTGTGATCTGGAGGGAGGGTTAAAACTTGTATCATTTCCTGAATCCGAAAACTTACTGAATAAAGCTTATAAAATAATTTCAAACAAGAATGATAAAGAAATTTCATAAATTAGAAACGGCAAAACATATTTTTTCAAAAGCTGTATTACTGATACTCATTTCAGTATTTATAATTCCGGCAAGATCCTCAGCAAAGGATAATCTTGATATACTTGCGGAAAACATTGAACTCATATTAAGCGGGATCAACTGCACAGTTTCGGTGCAGGTTGCAGACTGTAGAAAAGTACGATCTGATCTACGAAAAAAATCCCAGGACTAAAATGATCCCCGCATCCATTACCAAATTGATCACAGCTGCAATTGCGCTGGAATATCTCGGTAATGATCATAATTTCCGTACGGTAATATTTACTGATGACAGTAATATCAGTGACGGTATTGTCGACGGCAATATTTATTTAAAAGGGTACGGTGATCCGGATCTGAATTCATCCGACATCAGTTATCTTGAAAACTATTTTCTGAAAAAATATAACCGGAGTTACGGGAAATTTAATATATGATGAGTCATATCTGGATGATCAGTATTTCGGTTTATCAAATTATTATCAGGGGGATACAAAAAGCAATTACTGGCCGTATGTAAGCGCTCTTAACTTAGATAAGAATCCGGGGAATTATGATCCTGCTGCTTCTGCAGGCAATCTGCTTTCTGTTGAATTACTTGCTCTTAACATAAAACTTAACGGAATTGTAATTTCCGGAGTGACACCTGCCGGCGCGAAGGAAGTCGCTGAAGTATCACATTCCATGTACAATGTTTTGTCTCAGATGAATAAGGAAAGTGATAACCATTCTGCAATAACAGTTTTTAAAGTTGCAGGGCGGAATTCGAGTCACCTCCCGGAAGTCTGGATAAAAGGAGAATCTGCAGTTATTAATTTTCTGACAACAATGGGGAAATGACGAAATACATTTGAAATATTAGAAGGTTCCGGTCTTACAAGATTTAATACAGTTAATTCCGGTCTTTATATCCGGCTGCTGAAATATATGTATGATGATCTGAAGACATTTGATTATTTTACGGATCGCTCCCCCTAGCAGGTAAAGACGGTACTCTGAGAAACAGGGTGATCAGCACAGAATTTGAGAATAATGTTCACTGCCAAAAGTAGGCACGCTGAATTCAATAAGCGCCGCTTTCAAGGGTATCAGTTTCAGAGACAATGGTGCTGTGTTTTATATTGTTACGATGAACGGATTCGGAGGAGGAAGAAATTTACCGAAAATGTTCAGGATCAGATCTGCGAACAAACATGTATGTTTTCGAATTAATGAATTCTTATGACCGAAACGAATATAAAAACCGAAAATATTTCAACTGTTGAAAATGCAGTCCTGCATAAGCTTATACTTTTTAATTCAAATCATATCTGGGACGATGTTGTAAATCAGCTGAGAAAAGCAACCGGGTATAATATTATACAATGTGAACGGATTGCCATTATGGGCGCTCACAAAAAGGCAAAGCAGTTCAAAGCACGGGTGATATTCCGAAACTGAACTACATTAATTCTGTACTGAAAGAAATAAAACTTGTTACTGAGATCAGCTGATAAGTTTTATCATCGAAAATAAATAGTTTAATTCCCAATCCGGCGGTAATAATTAGTTTCTATTTCCTCAAACAAAAGCAGCCCTTAAACATTAAAATAATTAATTAAAAAAAATAATTAATCTGAGTTCTCTTGAAATTTAAACTTGAATCTAAATACAAACCTTCCGGTGATCAGCCGGGAGCAATTAAAGAACTTACTGAAGGAATTATCAGAGGAGATAAGTATCAGACATTTCTCGGTGTGACCGGTTCGGGAAAAACTTTTTCCATATCAAATGTAATTGAGAATATTGGCAAACCTGTGCTTGTAATGTCTCACAATAAAACACTGGCGGCGCAGCTTTACGGAGAGTTCAAAAGATTTTTTCCGAACAACCGTGTAGAATTTTTTATATCATATTACGATTACTATCAGCCTGAAGCATACATTCCATCATCCGACACCCACGTTCAGAAAGACCTTTCCAATAAACGAAGAGATAGACAGACTACGGCTCAGAGCTGCATCCATACTCTCCGAAGGAAAAAGATGTAATAGTCGTTTCATCAGTCGGCCTTATTTACGGTATCGGCGCACCGGAAGAATACGCCGAACAGATATTACTTCCTTAAACAGGTGACAGAATTACGAGAAAGGCGTTAATGTCTAGGCTTTATGTAAATATTCATTATGTAGAAATGATACTGATTTTCTCAGAGCACATTCAGGTAGAGGAGATAATATTGATCCGATCCCGGCTTATGAAAATAATACCGGAGTGAGAATTGAGATCTTTGACAATACGATTGAAAAAGTGTCACTTGTATATAAACAGGAAGACGGAAGGTTATCGGAAATGATATCAGCGTTATAATTTTATCCGGCAAATATTTTTCTCCACAAGTCAGGATAAAGTGGACGCGGCGATAATAGACATCCTTCAGGAGCTTGAATTTCAGATTGAATATTTCAAAGCGCAGGGAAAATGATTGAAGCGCAGAGGATTGAACAGCGGACGAACTTGACGGAAATGATTCAGGGGTCGGTTGACTGCAATAGCAGCATTGAAAATTATTCAAGACATATGGACAGACGCTTGGGGAACAAGACCGTCATGTCTTTTTGATTATTTTCAAAAGTTTTCTGCTTATAGTTGACGGATCTCATGTAACTATACCTCAGATCAAGAGGAATGTATAACGGTGACGGGATGAGGAAAAAAAACATTGGTAAGTACGGGTTTCCACGTCTGCCGTCAGCGCTTGATAACAGACCTATGACTTTTGAAGAATGGGAATCTATGATAAAGCAGGCTGTCTTTGTCAGCGCTACGCCGAGTGTTTATGAATTTGAAAAAAGCGAAGGAGTAGTTGTCGAACAAATAATAAGACCAACGGGACTGCTTGATCCTGAAATTCAGGTCGGAGACCTGTTAAATCAGATAAACGATCTGATCAATGAAGTTCGGACAAGTAAGAGAGGCGAGAGGTATTGGTAACAACGCTGGCTAAAAAGAATGAGTGAGATCTGACTGATTACCTGGACGGATCGGAATCAGAGTCAAATATGCGCACTCGAAGTTGACACTCTACCTCGACAGGGTGGAAATATTGAGAAGTCTCCGGACTGGGAAATTTCTCGATCTTACTCGTTGGTGTAAATCTTTTAAAGAGGACTTGATCTTCCAGAGTATCGCTTGTAGTAATACTTGATGCAGACAAAGAAGGCTTTCTCCGTTCAGAGGAATCTCTGATGCAGACAACAGGAAAGACAGCAAGAAATGTAAACGGACTTGTAATAATGTATGCTGATAAAGTTACTGATTCGATGGATAAAGTAATTAGGCACTGCGAGGAGAAGAGAAATTCCAGATGCAGTATAATAAGGATCATAATATCACTCCGGAGACTAGTGCTTAAAAC
>JADJWZ010000027.1 GCA_016716125.1 Ignavibacteria bacterium
AGAGTAAGTGGATTTTTCATACTCATAGATTCTATTTATCACCATCAATCTGTTTGATAATTTTAGTAGTATCTGTTTTTATTAATGATGTAGTATCTGTTTTAACAGCTGATGTAGAGTCTGTTTGTTTCCTATTTTTTTCTTCAATTGCTTTTCTTTTTTCTCTCATCTCATTTTTAGAACTACTGCTGACAATTAAATATACTACTGATCCTACAACTGCAGCTCCGAGTAAAGCATAACCAAGAATTGCTATAGTATCCGCTGTTTTTTGAAGGTCTTCTTCTGCTGATTGAGAATTGGAAATATTGGAAAATAGCAGACTGCAGGATATTACAAGTATTAAAGATGTTACTTTAAATAAATTAGATTTTCCATTTTTTTTCATTGTTTTCTCCTTTCAATGATTGGATTTTTAAATATATATATTTGATTTAACATATCTTAATTTTTATGTGAACAATTTCCTTAAATTATATCCGTCTGCATTAATCTTTCTAAGTTAAATTCTAAGTTAATTCGATAATTCAACAAGTCATACAAATTAGATTAAAGATTACAAATTGAATAATAAACCGGATGTTACCTGAATACTTTTAGTTTTCCAGGATGTGTTATTTGATTTATTTATATCAACAAGACCTAAAGAATAAGCAATCTGAACAAATATGCTTTTACTTTCTAAAATATTTATATCGATTCCTGTTCCAAATAATAATTCGAAATTGTATTTTTCAATAGAATTTTTAAAATCTACTTCCACAGCCACAATATTCTCACTGGATTTCAATTTTGCAGACAAATTAAATCCGGTTGAAAATCCAGCAGTCAAATACGGAAAAACATTTTCAATATTAAATTTATATTTAATTAAAATCGGGAAATCTAAATATTCCATATTCCAGGTAATATCATACTGTCCGCTTTTTGATTTAAATCCACTTGATAAATACCTTATTTTAGAAATGACGGAAAAACTGGAGTCAAATTTTCTTTCAAATTTTATCCCGGCAATTAATCCGGTTTTATTAGTTGAAGTTACGCCTGAAGATGGTGATTCTGTAATATTTGAAAAATTCAAGCCTGCTACCGGTCCCCAGCTAAATGATTGAGCAATTGAGCAGTTTGATATAAACATTATTAATAAGAGACTAAAAATTACTTTCATTAAATAAATCATTCTATAAATGTAAAATTAAAAAAATATTTTAAATAAAATTTGATTCAAAAAAAAATAATAAAATAGAACTAAGGTCTATCAACTGGAATTTCTTGCCCATTTTTTAAATAATCAGCTGCTACTACAAATGAAGTATGAAAATCATTTTCAGTAAATGATTTTCCCATTTGAGTTTTCTTCTTTCTTTTTGAAAGAACAGTTACTTTAGTAGAATCAGCAGAAAGTGAATCAACCCAGACCCCAACTACGCAACCGTCTGCAATAAAAAAACTGGAAGATATTTCTGTAAGCATATACCCGAGATATTGACTTTCTGTTATATCATCACAATCTTCCCAGTACAAAACCTTCTTTGATATTTCCCATGCATCTTTCCGATTAACCGGATATGTAACAGCGATACCTTCAGATTTTTCACTTTTTACTTCCTGTTTAGAGGCTGTACATCCACTGCAAAATAAAGCTGTTGTTAAAGTAAATAAAATTGCACAATACATATTTCTCATTTTTAAATTTTCCTTATATTTATTTTGTAAATGTCAATATTTGTTATTTAATAAAACATTTTACACATAGAATAATTTTAGCAGCAGGAATAAGTATTAGGTTATGTTCAAATAACCTTTACAAATTTTTAAACTGCTTATATATACTATATTCCACATTACAAAAATTTGTAACTAAAATTCTGTATAAAAAAAAATAGCGGAAAATATTTATATCTTACCGGATGTATAGAATTTTAAAAACCCTGAAATGATTTAAATTTGAGATGTATTTTCGGATTATGAAGTCAGTTCATAATTTGGAAATATGATTTTGTCTTTATTGTGTTTTACTAACTCTTTTCAAATATTCCTTATTAATCGCCCGTTCATTTACATACTTTTCCCCATCCCACCACATGACCTGATTGCGCAATGTTTTATAATATTCATTAAGAGGTTCTAATTCCGGATTCTCTTTTTGCATTATGTTGTAAATTTTGGTAAAATAATCGTCTCCAACTACACCTACGCAATTCATGTCTCGGTCAAAGTAATACATTAAATATGGCTGTACCTGAGTTCCGGTTGAATCTCTGTAAACCATTTCTTTTGTTGACACAAAGATTGAAGTATCGGAAGATCTTATGATCTCAAAAGCGTGATTTCTCATATTATCCGATTTTTCCAGTAATTTACTTCCCGGAATATTGATGTAATATTTTTCTGTTCCCGGCTTGTTGTTTCCGGTTATGTCATGTTCCGGACTTGCGCCGTCAATAAATTCGGTATCGAATACTGTAAAAAAAGCACAGTTATCTTTATTGTTTGAACCCCCGAAATAATATTCTATGTGACCGTCTTTGTCAAAATCATTTTTATAGTATAAAGATAAATGACCATAATTCCAAAACTCCGATAATAAATTTCCACAGGAATCAAGAACACCTATAACACATGGGAAAAATCTTGTCTGGGCTTCAAAAAAAATTTTTCCATATCCAAATCTATTTGAATCCAGAACATTTAAATTAAATATATACATTGGTGAGAGTAAAGTATCACCTCTTTTGGTAAAGAAACTTTTAACCGGAAGACTATAGAAAATCTTTTCACTGTCACCGCTTGTAATAAAAATTGTTCTTTCATATTCAGGTTTATTTTCCACGGATTTTACATAAATGAATTCCTTTTCATCATTACCATCAAAGTCGAGGAAAAGGCTGTTATTAAATTCAACTGTATTAATTTTTGCATATCTGTCCCTGCCCTTTCCTATTTTCTTCGATTCCCAAACCGGCTTTCCGTATTTATTTTTCAGGATATATTTATTATCTGTATATTCAACATTCACAGGATTTTTATCTAATTCAGGAATTATTATTCCGAGCGCTGCATAAGCTAATCCTGTAATTATTACAACCATTGCAGCTACATTTATTGCTTGCTGATATTTTTTGTAATATGAATTTATTCTTTCTCCCGCCCTGAGATAATATCTAACACTTACATTCGTGTTCTCAAGAACTTCCTTATAATTACTTACCGGGACTAATAATAATTTTCTTTCAGGATATTCTTTTTCCAGTATTTCAAGAAGATCATAACAAAAATTAAAATTGTCCCTGGGAATTACAAATGTATTGTATTCTGAATAAAAAACGGTTTCTAATTTTATTTTTAAACTTTCTTCAGACAAAGGTATTAAAATTCCCAAATTATCAACCGCACCGGTTATTACCGCATCATCTTTAAACCTGTAATAAAAATTATGCAATTCCGACCGGAACATGGAATTAAACGCAAGACAAGCCGCAGCGCAGCCGAGTGAACTCCCGTCATATTCTGAATCGCTTTCTTCAAATTCAAATAAAAGTTTGTATTTTTTTTTCCGCTTCGAATCTTTTTGTGCGACGTTTACCGATTGATTCAGTTGTTTCAATAACTCACTTCCGCTGTTTGTCTGATTAGTGAATTTAACTTTTATTTCATCTGAAACTATAGCTTCATCAATTCTTAATTTTCCTATTGTACCGAATTTTAAATGCTCTGAATTTGCATTCTGCTCAATTAACGCTATGTTTATTTTATTAGAAAACGCTGAACTTAAATTCGCTGAAGAGCCGGAAAGGATTGCTATTACTCTTTTTCTCTCTTCGTTTAATTTATCTTCTGATTTTTGTAAAGCTTCTTTATAAGAATTAGTTTGAGTTTTTAGAAAAGCTATGAATTCCAATAGTGATTCAATCTCTTCAGGTTTCAGACAGGCGATGATATCCTTTTGAATCAAAGCAGTAAAATCATCAATAAACTGTATGTAAAATGAATATGAACTATCAGTGTATTGATAATCTCTTGTAAGTGTATAAAAATTTAGTATCTGCAGTAATTTATATTTGTTGCTGGATTTAGATTTTAATACTTTGGATAATATAGCAGAGGCATTCTCGATCTGAATTAATTTTGAGGTCATATAGGTGAATTTGTTTCAGGGACTCATTTCCTTCTAGGGATATACAATTATAATTAATCTTAATGGAAATTTTATGTCTTCATTTACATTATGCTTAATGTTCTTATCCGAACCTTGATCAATATCTGATATTTCCCAGTCATCTAAAAAAACTTTCATTCTCATCTGTTTTAAATTCCCCGTACTGGTTAATAAAATCACATTACCTTTCATTTCTACTTTAATTTCAGGATTTGAGATCAATGATCTAATTTCGACTTTACCGGATGATTCTAATTTATGAAGTTCAAATAAACCGGCCGGAATATAAAGGTGTAAATGGTAATTCTTAAACTGAATATTTTCAGAAGTTCTGATAATTCCTTTTTCATCGGCAAAAAAATAATGATTTAATTCCTTTAATTCAAGAACGCCATTAGCAGTATCTGTAGTCTCCCCTTCGGACAAAAGATGTAACTGATATTCGCCTTTAGAGTAATCGCGAAAAATTCTTACCAGCAAAAGATTATCAGCCGATACATGACTTCCGACATGCTTTAATCCTGTATGCAATTTCTCCTGCTCTGCTACAAGGAGAATTTCGAAGTCTGAAATAAACTTCTGTGGAAAAAGTTCAATTATATTCTTTTTTTTTTCAAGGTTTAATTCCTGATAAACATTTTTTAATTCCTCAAAATAATCCCGAAATTCACGGCTTTCCTTTAAGTTAAAATTAATTATTGCAATCTCATCATCGCTCAAAAGATGAGGATTGATTAAATACAGATGGATTCTGTCGTCGCTTATAAATTTCATTTTGTGTTTTCTCTATACAAGTATATTCCATTTTACAAAAATTATTATAAAGATTCCTGATATAATTTTGTTATTATTTTTGAAAGACGGGAATGCTCAACTGCCTTACAGTATTCTTTTTGTTTATTTACAATATTAAAAATATCATTTAAAATGCTTCTGATTCGAAGAGTTTCGAGCTCAATGGAGATATATTCATAAGGAACCTGGGGAAGCTGCCAAATTACAGAATTTTCTGGGCATTTGTAATAAAAGGTCATACTATTTCGCTCTGTTGTATGCAGATGATCTCCGTTTAAGAGAAAGTCAACTATGCCATCGCCTAAAACTGTGGGGTCATTTATGAATGTCTTCTTATTAGATTCCAGTGAGTCAAAATGAACTTTTCTTTCTTTCTGCAGCCAGACAATCATTCTTACAATAAATGTTTTTTCCAATGCTTTTGAATATTCATCCTGATTGTTAATGAATTCAAAAATCAATCTCAGTATTTCCGGGACTTCATAATTTTTAAAATTACCAGATGAAAGAATTCTCTTAATCAGTTCTTCAGAAACATGTTCCTCCATCTTGTTAAGTAATTGCTCTTTAACGTTAAAAACATAAGATACTCCCATAAACGATTTTTCCCTGAATCCTTCTTTATTAATATCAATAAAACGGCTAAGCGCTTTGTTTATATCTCTGTATCCGGAATCAAGACCTAGATCTTTATACAACATCGAGATAGTTTGTTTTACTTTTGTGCCAATGATTGAATCTACTAAGGAAATTACTTCCTCCTCCTTCAGTTCATTAAACTTATCTGATTCCATCTTTATTGCATTTAAAAAATTTCCTTCCGGGGAAAAGCATTGACACACATGTTTTAGCAAGATCTGTGCGTGTATAACGTCCTTTTTCCATTACCTTAGAGGTGTTAATATTTTTCATCACAAAAGGTTCAGCTCTGTTTACAATATAATTGTAAAGCAGTTCAAAATCCTTTTTAGATTTAAGGCTACATACCGAATTTAATATTAAAATTTTTAATGAATTGCTGCACATATTGCTAAATTTTAACTTTTAACAAAATGTGTGAAAAGAAATTAAGTAATTTCGGGAAACAGAATTTGTAATGTTTTTCCATTTTGATTTCTCCTTTTTCCGTTTTTCATATTTAATAAAAGCTTTACTATAAAGCTAATTTGAGGTGTTGCCATAAAAAAGAAATAATCAAAATGATCGATTGAAAGTCATCTGTATTGTATTTCTCCTTTTTATTATTTTTAGTAATTCATAATATTAATTTTTTATCATAAAGTAAATACTTTTTTTAAAATTTTAAAAAATATTTTTAAGAAGGTTTTGTACAATATGCTTTTTATTTCAATGGATAAAAATAAATAGGAAGTGTTAACAGGGACAAAAGCATGGGTGGGTACGGCTTGGGAAGAGACTAAATAAAATTCCAAATCTTAAAAAAAACTCTTCAAATTGAATTGCGGAGTTTGTGACTATACAATCCCCTCCCACCCTAGCCCCAGCTTGGGTGGGTACAGCTTGAGAAAGAGACAGAACATAATTCCAAACGCAAAAAATAAAAACCTGCTTTCTTACCGCGGGGTTTGTAATATTACGATTTATTTATTTCTTTCACTTCACCTTATCTCTCTCCGGGAACGGATCATTCCCGTAACTGTCCTTGTCGCTTATCTTTCCGTCTTTGTTGTGAATCACAAGTTCGGACTTTTTATTTCTTGCGATCTTCCTGGCTATTTGGACTTTTTGTCTTTGTGATTTTAGTCCGGCGGAATTGTTTTCTCCCTTTACCGCCCATTTTCCAGCCGGAATTGGCTTTTTAGGTTTCAGAGCCCGGGGGGGGGGGGGGGGGGGGGGGGGGGGGGGGGGGGGGGGGGGGGGGGGCCGCGGTTATAGTTAATAGTTAACAATTAATATATCAGAGTTAATTGTTAATTGATAATTGATAATTGATAATTGATAATTATTTTCCTCATTCCCCTCCCTTTGTGAATGAATCAGGGAGGGGTTTAAGGAAATGCGGCTTACTGCACTTTATCTTTGTTTACATTTTGATTCACATTTCCCTGTTCCGTCTCCATAATTTTCGCTTGCTCTCTGTTCACGCCGTTCTCTCTGTTCTCTCGCGCCGTTCTCACCGATCGCGCCGTTCTCTCCGTTCCCGCCGGCTTCTCCAATCGGCTGTCCCTGCGTGTCCGGTCTGTATCTGATGCCGAGGTCTTTAATGTTGCGGGCGGTCTTGTATCCGGCATAGAACTGAACTTCCGAATCATGGAACTCCTCCATCATTTTATCCAATGACTTCAGTATCAGATTCGCTTCTTTGAATAAAACAGACAGTGTTTTTCTGGCGCTGGATTTTAACGCTTCCGATGTCTGTTTACTTTCAATTCTTGATCTGTATATTGAAATCATAGTCGCGAAGCTCTGAAGTTTTTCCGGGGTGATATCGTAGACTGAAAGCGATTCTATATTAGCTTCTGCATTTTCTTTTATTACTTCCAGTGTGCCCAGTAATTCCCGGTCCCTTTGTTTGTTAAGAGCTGATCTGTTAAAATCAGACTGAGCGCTCAGCTCAATGTTTTTATTCAGATTACCCAGATCAAAGAGCTTCGAAGAAAAGGAAAGTCCCTGAGTGATCATATGATCGCGGTAAGTTTCTTTCGCCTCCATTTTACCTTTGCGCACGTTGACTCTCTGGGCTTCCCTGTCGTATATATCTCCTATTTTAAGAAGAAGTCTTTCCTTCGTATTTACCATACCGGTATTCGAAGAAAATTTGTTTTCATGATCAGTCAGGTATGCGTGAACGCCTTCGATCATGGTCAGTTTGTTGCTAAGTCTTTTATCCATTTTTTTTTAATTTAATTAATGAAATAGATTGTTTTTTCTGTTCAGACCGGCGCCTGGTCTTTTTAAAATTATTTATTCTTGATAATCTCTCTGAATTTTTGATCTATAATATTCCGTTATTTCTTTTTGAATTATTGCAAAACGGTCTAAATTTGCGGTAAATTGGTTCTGACCTAAAATTTCAGCGCATTTCTACACTTGCGCGGACTTTTTCTCAACTGACGCGAAGTTTTTCTCAACTGACGCGGAGTTCCGCTCAACTAACGCGAACTATTTCTCAACTTTCTCAACTGACGCGAACTTTTTCTCAACTGACGCTAAGTTCCGCTCAACTGACGCGAACTATTTCTCAACTGTCACGGACTATTTCTCAACTGACGCGAACTTTTTCTCAACTGACGCGAAGTTCCGCTCAACTGACGCGAACTTTTTCTCAACTGACGCGAAGTTCCGCTCAATTGACGCGAACTTTTTCTCAACTGACGCGGACTTTTTCTCAACTGTAGTTATTTTCCGCGTCACTTCCGAAATTCTCCGCACGGCTGCATCATGTCTCCGCGCGATTGCAGAATGTCTCCGCGCGGCTGCAGATTATCTCCGCGCAACTGCAGAAAGTCTCCGCGCAACTGCAGAAAGTCTCCGCGCAACTGCAGAAAGTCTCCGATCAAAAGCTGGAAGTCTTCGCCTGAAAGCTGAAAGTCTCCGCCCGAAAGCTGAAAGTCTTTTCTTTAAGGTTAAGCGTCTTCTCCTGAAAGCTTTATGACTCCGATTCAATTTTAAGAGTCTTCTTTCGAAAGTTTAGCCTCTCTGATCTGATGCTGTGAGTCTTCTTTCGAAAGTTTATTTTCTTTGCTTTAAGGATAAAAGTCTCTTATTAAAAGAACAGCGTCTTCATTCGTCTGCAGCATTTCATTTACCGGAAGTTCCGGGACTCAGACGATAACGGTACTCAATCAGATTGTCTCCGTCTTCTTTATTACGTTTCAGCGTCTCTTTATCTTTTCCCTCCGGCTTACACAGCCACATCAGAAAATCTTTACTTCATTTTCATTCTGCCTTATTTAAAGATCCGCTGCCATTATTTTTCAGACTAAATGGTTCAGACTTCAAACAATTTCCTTTACCGGTTTTTTTATCCGTCAGGAAAGGTCAGATCCTGACAAAATTTTTATGCTGATTTTTTCCCGTGTTAATGTCTTCAGTTAATTAAGTAAAACTTAGTAATTTTATACACTTGTGTCAAATATAAAAAAACGCGATTTGTGAAAATAATTTTTTGGACGTGCCTTGAGGTACTGCCGGCAAAGGGTTTGCAGAGATTGGCTTAAAATCATTTTTCTGTAAAAATGACTGTTTTTGTATTTTTGTCAGCCGTAAAAGTCCCTATGTCTTTCCGGGACTCAGACGATAACGGTATTCAAACAGATTAATAAATTTTAAATTAGAATTGAAATAAAAGTGAGATATGTAATGTAAACTTGCGTGCTATATAATGTGAACCGTGTGTGCAGGTTTCTGCTATTTGCTCAATTTATTTTTATTTCAGAATTTTCTTTGGAAGCTAATTCATATAAAAATTCCGGAGAAAAGTCAGCGCCATTTTCCCATTCTATTGTAAAGGGATTTAAATTAAACTTTTTAAACTTATCCCGGTCTTTCAGCGGTTCAAATATTTCTCCCCATAATTCGTTTTCCAGATCAACAACACTCTTCAAACCGTTGTTAAAAGTAACTTCAATTTTATAGTCCTTAATGTAATTTGCAGAGATGAGTTTTATATGTTTCATTATTTAAAAGTTTCTTTTTTAAATAGATGTTCTAACCTTTGTAAAGATAACAAATAAAAAATTTTTGTTCATAAGAAATATTATCGAAATCTTCTGATTAGCGAAAGAGCAACCACCCCCCCCCCCCCCCCCCCCCCCCCCCCCCCCCCCCCCCCCCCCCCCCCCCCCCCCCCCCCCCCCCCCCCCCCCCCCCGCCCCCCCCCCCCCCCCCCCCCCCCCCCCCCCCCCGGGCCCCCCCCCCCCCCCCCCCCCCCCCCCCCCCCCCCCCCCGCCCCAACCGCCGGACCCGGGGGGCCCCCAACGATACCGGTACTCAAACAAAAATCAAATTTTAAAATAGAATTTACAAAACATATTCCTTAAATTATTTTCGTTTCAAAAAAAATAAAATCCCACTCATTGGATTTATTATATTACAGGGAAAAAACAGATGAAGAGCTGATACTGCTTTTTCAGGCGGATCCGGATATTAAATTATTTGACGAACTTGTATTCCGGTATAAGGACAGGATCCTGAATTTTGTTTTCACTCAAACGCGAAACTTTGAAGAAGCCGAAGATCTCACGCAGGAATCATTTATTAAACTTTACAAATATAAGGACAATTTCAGGAATGAATCGAAATTTTCCACATGGTTTTATACCATCGTAACTAATACTGTCAGAAATCATTATAGTAAGAAAAAAAATTTTGATCCACTTTCCTTTGAAGACATGGAAGAATCTGATCTGCAGACAGAGACTCTTATTTATGAACCGGATGATAACGAAACAGATGATGATCACCTTAGAAGATCAGAATGTCTGCAGAAAGCTTTCACGCAGCTCGATCCAATATTTAAGGAAGCGATACTTTTGAGATTTCAGGAAGAATATGAATATGAATAGATAGCGGAAATTCTCGGCATACCCGCCGGCACAGTCAAGTCGCGCATTAACCGCGGACGGGAACATTTGATAAATAAATTTATTAAAATATATGAAGCAACTTATTAATATTAATATTAATATTAATTTTGAAAAATAAAAAGAAATACGACTTACTCGGTGAAGTAAAAAATTTTCCTAAAGTGAAGACTTCCGGTAATTTTACGTCTGAACTTCACGGGAGACTTGACAATATTATCAGTGAAGAAAAGACTGAACTCCCCTCTCCTCTAAAGAAAGAAAATATTCATGATAAAAAAAATAAATTCTTCGAATTTCTTTCAGGTCTTTTTTCAAATAAATTTTTCGTTCCGGCATTTGGCATGACTGTTCTTTTAATATTTGCTATATACTTTTTCACAAAAGATAATGACACGCAGCTAACAACTGAAAATGATCAGATAAACAAAGTCCCTACAGAAAATAAGAATGAAAATGAATTCAAACTTCCTGTCATAAAAGACCCTTTCACAAAAAGCGAAACTGACACAAATGATCTGATTACAATTCCTGATCCGAAAGAAGAGCTTAATAAATTAATTACAAAAGGAAAGAACACAGCGGAAGAAAGCAAAGACTTTTTAACTGCGTTGTTAAAAGAAAAAGAGACTGATCTTAAATTATTTAATCCTGATCTCGCCATAAAAAACTTCGGAAACTTTAATCCCGCATTTAATTTCAGTCACATAAATACTGCCGTGCTGAAGTCTGAGACATTAGATATTAAAAAGCTCGAGGGTATACAAAAAAAGATCGAAAACATTTCGAAATAATTTTCATTTCCCCAACCTTGCAAAGGTAACTATATCCAGTTAAGTCAAGGATTTTAAAGTGATTTTTTGTATTTTAAATTAAGTTTTCGACAACCGGACTTTGAGAGAGAATAAAATTCTTTTTTGTTAACGTTCGCTTGATCAATCATGGATTTAACAAGATAATAGTCAAAATCATATACAGCACAATCAACAGTTACCGATTTTAGTTTACCGGTTGAATCTGTTTTTTATTGTTTTAGCGGTTGGTGGATGGAGCAACACCAACCGCGGCGGTGAAGTCATTTACAGCACAATCAACAGTTACCGATTTTAGTTTACCGGTTGAATCTGTTTTTATTTCGTTTTAGCGGTTGGTGGATGGAGCAACACCAACCGCGGCGGTGAAGTCATATACAGCACAATCAACAGTTACCGATTTTAGTTTACCGGTTGAATCTGTTTTTATTTCGTTTTAGCGGTTGGTGGATGGAGCAACACCAACCGCGGCGGTGAATAGTCAAAATCATATACAGCACAATCAACAGTTACCGATTTTAGTTTACCGGTTGAATCTGTTTTTAATTTCTTTTTAGCGGTTGGTGGATGGAGCAACACCAACCGCGGCGGATAATAGTCAAAATCATATACAGCACGTTCAACAGTTACCGATTTTAGTTTACCGGTTGAATCTGTTTTTAATTTCTTTTTAGTGGTTGGTGGATGGAGCAACACCAACCGCGGCGGTGAAGTCATTTACAGCACAATCAACAGTTACCGATTTTAGTTTACCGGTTGAATCTGTTTATTTCATTTTAGCGGTTGGTGGATGGAGCAACACCAACCGCGGCAGGAAATAGTCAAAAATCATATACAGCACAATCAAAGTTACCGATTTTAGTTTACCGGTTGAATCTGTTTTTAATTTTTGCGGTTGGTGGATGGAGCAACACCAACCGCGGCGGAAGTCATTACAGCACAATCAACAGTTACCGATTTTAGTTTACCGGTTGAATCTGTTTTAATTTCGTTTTAGCGGTTGGTGGATGGAGCAACACCAACCGCGGCGGTGATAGTCAAAATCATATACAGCACAATCAACAGTTACCGATTTTTTTTATCGGTTGAATCTGTTTTTAATTTCTTTTTAGCGGTTGGTGGATGGAGCAACACCAACCGCGGCGGTGAAGTCATATACAGCACAATCAACAGTTACCGATTTTAGTTTACCGGTTGAATCTGTTTTTAATTTCTTTTTAGCGGTTGGTGGATGGAGCAACACCAACCGCGGCGGTGAAGTCATTTACAGCACAATCAACAGTTACCGATTTTAGTTTACCGGTTGAATCTGTTTTTAATTTCTTTTTAGCGGTTGGTGGATGGAGCAACACCAACCGCGGCGGTGAAGTGATATAAAAATGGAAGCTGTGCCAGATCAAGCTAAAAATACAGTTTTATCGCCAGATGGAGATGATCAAGAAATAAAAATGAGATCATCACAAGGAAAAGATGAATATGTAACATTCAAGGTATCTAAAGGTATAGATCGTTGTTCAGAAATAAGTGGTAATACATTGGAAAAGAAACCAGCCCCAAGAGTTATTTATACTGTAGAGATGAGATAACTTGCATCAGAGCGTTAAAATCAAAATCCCGATGGTTAAATATTACTCCGCCGCTGTTGTGTACCAAAAAGTTTGCATACTTAAATTAAAGAATATAGTATTCTCTGCAAACTTTTGGTCACCTAAACTCCGCAAAAATTATTCACATGATTTAATTTATATGAAACTTCCATATAGTTTTCCAAAAATCCAAACCCATCATTTCCTCTGTAATAAAATCCTGCAGATGAATATAATTCTGCGGCTCATCGGTAAGATTCCATCTGGATTAAAAGTATTTGCATGAAAATAATTTATTTCGTGCCGTTGTGGATTTCTACATAGTTAGTGTTTTTTCCGGCAGCTTCTTCAGACATTGTTTGAATATCTTTAAGTCAGACAGATGTTTGATTACTTTAAACTTTGTTCCTGTATCACGAAATGATGCTAATAAAAAATTTACTTTTCTTTTTAAATAATTTGATTTTAAAGTTCGCGCAAAGACATTATATATTCAAAATAATTTTTGAAATAACTATATTAATGGCAACATCCCAAATTTTATTTAGGGACGCAAAGCCGAAATGCGTCAATGTAGGCAATTAAATTAAACAAAAAAAATATGCCAGTTGCAAAAAGACCGCGTAAAGGCAGCCAGATCATTATATCTGTGCCTGCTTCTGTTGCCAAAAATCTTACGAAAATGAAGAAGGTAACAGAAAAAACTTTAGGAATTCTTGGCTGTAAAGGTTGTCATTCAGGTTTCGACCTTATATAAAGTCGATTTGCTCTTTTATAAAGTTTAATGAAAACTTGAATCTGTCAAGGGTTTTTAATTTTCTTTTTTAAGTCCGTATTTAGCGTATTTTTAAAATACCGACATTTTATTTATTTATGGAAAATTTACCCGAACTCGGAATTGGAATTGTTTATTTCCCAGGATTCGAAGAGCTTTTAGAGAAACATTCTAAATTAATTCAGGCAATAGAAATCGAGCCGCAGACGTTATGGTATGAAAGTAATAACGGAAATAAATATAACTTCAATACACCTCAAAATAAGTTGCTTAAATCTTATCCCATTCCAAAAGTCTTTCATGGAGTCGGCTCTCCGGTAGGAGGAACTGCTTTACCGTCTAAAAAAACTTTTTCTTCTCTCAATCAGCACATAAAGGAATTGAAACCTTTATGGCTTAGCGAACATCTTAGTTTCAATTCTTTTGCAGATAACAATAACAACATAAATACAAATTTTCTCTTACCGCAGGTTCAAAATAAAATCGGAGTCGAGACTGCAGTCAGAGGAATAAGAAATTATAAGGAAAAAATAAATTTACCGTTTGCATTCGAAACGGGTGTTAATTATATGAAGCCTCGGAGAGACGAAATCCCTGATGGATATTTTGCCGCAGAAATTTCTGAGAGAGCGGATTGTAATATTCTGTTGGATTTGCATAACTTGCTCGTTAATCAAAAAAACGGCAGACAAAGCGCAATGGAATTTTGTAAACAGCTTCCGTTAGACAGAGTTATCGAAATACATCTGGCAAGAGGATTTTATTTTAAAAAATATTATCTCGATGCGCATTCCGGGATTTCATCAAAAGAATTATTTGATTTAACTTCCAGGGTCGTTCAAATGCTCCCGAATCTGAAACTGATAATGTTCGAAATGCGCCCGGAGTATATTGAAAAGCTTTCAAAAAATGATTACAAATTTCAGTTGGATGAAATGCAAAGAGTGTGGGATTCTCGCGGGAAAAAAATAAGAGCCGGCAAACCGGGAAAAAGAATTTTCAAAAAGCTTTCTAAAAACAGTATCGACGCAAAAGAATGGGAATATACTTTAGGGAAATTAGTTTTGTGTCAGGATTTAAAATTAAGCAGATTGTCTGAAGAAATTTCCTCCGACAAAGGAATAAAAGTAATAAACGAAATAATTTTTAATTTCCGCGCCTCCGCAGTAGTATCAACTTTAAAAATGTCATCGAGATTAATGAGGATGACTTTAGGAGATAAAAAGTTCAGAAGAATTCTTGAAGATTTTTTTATTGTTTCAAATCCTGAACTATTTCCTTTCAAAACTGCTTTAAAGTTTTCCGGATTCGTAAATACATTACATCTCGATATTTTGTATCTGGATAAAGTAATGGAATTTGAGGTTGCAACATTGAAAACATTGCATGACTCAAAAGCAAGAAATGTGAGGTTTAATTTCAATCCATTTCCGGTATTCAGAGAACTAATCAACAGCAAATTACCGCAAAGACAGGAATTTAGTTTTAATTTTTTACTAAAAATTAAGCCCGACAAAAATATTACTGATTCCGAATTTCTAAAATTGGAATCAATTTTTCATGACTAAAGACTCCGTCCGAAACTTAGTATGTTTAAATAATTCATTTTCAATGCCGCCAAAGCCCCTTTCTTATTTACCACTATGACTCGAAGGCACTAAGGAAAATGTTTTAAAAATAAAATTCTTTGTGCCTTAGTGTCATCGTGGTAAAAATAATTTTCTAGTTTTAAGAGAAGCGTAAAAGAAATTTCCGCTGAGGGATTGAATGGATTGGTTTGTTCCGGAAAAGATTTGTTTCAATTACTTAATTTCCAATTATACTCTTATCCGAAATTTACAATGGGGAATTTTATATGTGCGTATTATTTAAATGAAGAAAGTTCATTTAAAAAAAATTCAGATTCAATCTTTCAGGGATCGGATGATTTATTTACTATTATTCTGAGATCTTCTCTTTATTAGAAGTCTCATTATTAGAAGTCTCATTTTTATTTGCCGGATTATCTTCTGTAATTTCTTTTGAATCTTCTGTTTTCTTCTCTTCATCAAAATACTTTCCCACAAAAGAATTGCTGTATTTATTTACTGAAGTAATTATATAAATAGCTACAATAAAGACAGCAGCTATAATTCCTATAACCCAGATGGCAACTTCCAAATCATTCCTTTTTAAAACGCATTAAATTAAATTACATATTTCTCTGATTGAATAATCTCTTATCCCTGTAAATCCTTATCCTCTTCGCCTGTGAAACGGCTTCCATTCTGTTCTCAGCTATTTTCCTTGAAGCAACTTCAGTAGGTACATTATCTTTTTTGGAAATATTGATAATGCTTTTTAAGATGTCATAAATTCCCGCTGTCTGCTTCAGCGCTCTTTCCCTGTTATATCCTTCAAGTTCATTATATACATTAATAAGACCGCCGGCGTTTATTACATAATCAGGAGCGTATAGTATTCCTTTATCCTTAAGCATCTTACCGTGTTTCTCTTCTTCCCCGAGCTGATTATTTGCTGCGCCTGCTATTATCTTTACTTTAAATTTAGGTATTGTATCATCATTAATTATTCCTCCGAGAGCTGCCGGTGAGAACACATCAGCGTCAGTTGTATATACTTCCTCATCGTTTAATACTTTAGCCTTAAAATCAGTTACAAGTTTTTTAAGCTTATCTTCATATATATCATTCACAAATAAAACCGCTCCGTCTTCATGAAGATATTTACAAAGATGCTTTCCGACATTACCTCCCGCTCCCTGTATAATGACTTTTTTACCTTTGAGCGAGTCATTTCCGTAAACTTCATTCACACAGGCTTTAATACCGACATAAGTTCCGTAAGCCGTAACAGGCGAAGGATCTCCGCTGCCGCCGACCTCTATCGGGATTCCTGTAACGTGACGGGTTTCCATCATAATGTATTCCATATCTTTAATGCTTGTTCCGACATCTTCAGCTGTGATATATCTTCCTGACAACCCTTCTACATATCTGCCGAAAGCTCTGAAAAGTCCTTCCGTTTTCTGAGTTCTCGAATCTCCGATAATAACAGCTTTACCGCCGCCGAGATTAAGCCCTGCAACTGCAGCTTTGTAAGTCATTCCTCTTGATAATCTAAGTACGTCGATCAATGCTTCTTCATCCGAAGCGTAATTCCACATTCTCGTTCCTCCCAGAGCAGGTCCTAATGTAGTATTGTGAATTCCGATTATAGCTTTTAAACCTAACTCTTTGTTCGAGCAAAATACAACTTGTTCATGACCGAAGGATTCTATTAACTCAAATGGGGAAAATTTATTCTCTGACATAGTATTTATTTTTATATTTTGAATTCAGTTTAGTTTAATAATTCCTGTTTACTTTTGAACATTTCAGGATTTAAAGCTTTTCTTATATTTATAAAAACATCATCAACTTTAATATGAGCCATACACTGCGGTACCTGACATCCGTAATCATGACCGAGATAAAGACACGGACTGCAGAATTTGTCACTTTGTATGAGCACGGCGTTTTTTGTATATGAACCCCATTTAAGAGGATTGGTCGGACCGTGAAGTCCCATTGTTTTAGTCCCGACGCATGAAGCAATGTGAAGCATTCCTGTATTGCTGCAGACGATGACTCTGACCTTTTTAACCAACGCTACTACATTATCAAGCGGATACATTCCTGCGGTATTTATTACATTCCTGCCAATTCCTGCTGCAATCTCCCTGCATCTTTCCTCTTCATGTGTAGCTCCCGTGATCAAAACCCTGATATTATCATCATAATTTACAAGTCTTCTTCCGAGCTCAATGTAATTCTGAACTGCCCATTCCCGCGGCTTTCCGTTTTCGCCGCATCCGGGATGAAGACCAATGACTGTCCTGTCATTTAATTCGTGTGTGTCCCAAAACTCTTCTGCAAAGTTAAAGTCTTTAGAATTTAAAAAATATTCTAATTTTTTATCCTCATCGGTTATATTTATTCCGAGCGGTACTGCAAGATCCAGAAAATTTTCAAGTTCATGTTTTGTACGTGAGTGAGGCACTACGCTGTTATAACCGAAATGCTTGTGCTGTCCTTCTGTTTTAAAACCGATAGTGTAATCAGACTTTGCAAGCATTGCCATTATAGCATTAATCCTTTCCCATTGTCCGACATCTAAAATTACATCATATTTATCTTTACGCAGATTGCTGATGAATTTGAAAAATTCAAACGGCTTTCTTAAAAATGAATGAACATTACAGTCGATGATCCTGTCGACATACGGTATTTTTTTTATAACTGAATAATTGATCTGTGAGCAGATAAAAGTTATCTCTGCATTTGGAAAATTTTTTTTCAAAACTCTGAGCGTGGGAATAAGCAGAATCGAATCACCAATAGCTGCAAGTTTTATTACCAAAATCTTCCGTATATTTTCAATAGGTATGCGCCTCTTCCTTTTAGTTAATATTGCTAAGAGTATTATTAAAGGTATGCCTAAGTATTTATCGAAAATCCTGAATATGGCTCTTCGTTTCAAAAGTATAGTATCTGAAAAATGAATTTATTTGATAATATACTCAGAAATGGATATATTATCAATAAATAAGAATACCAATACATTGCATCCGGATTATAATAAGCTGATAGAATATTCAATTAAAGCAAGAAAGTTTTCATACTCGCCTTATTCAAAATTTTCTGTAGGCGCAGCCGTGATGACTAAAGATAATAAGATCTTTACCGGCGCTAATATTGAATGCGCTTCATATTCACTCTGTATTTGCGCGGAGAGAGTTGCATATTCAAAAGCAATTTCAGAAGGATATAAAAAATTCACGGCAGTTGCAATTTCCTCCAGCGCAAATGATTATACTTTTCCCTGCGGAGCGTGCAGACAGTTTATGTCAGAATTCGGAACGGATACAGATATTCTTATTATAAAAACCAAAAACCTGGTCAGGACATTTAAATTAGCTGAATTACTGCCGGGTGTTTTCGATAAAAAATATTTACTGAATTCAAAAAAATGAACGAGAATTTACAGATCAGAACTTATAAAAAGTCAGGTCACATTGAAGTGATATGCGGAAGTATGTTTTCCGGAAAGACAGAAGAGCTTATCAGAAGGATCAGAAGAGCAGAAATAGCAAGACAAAGAGTGAAAGTATTCAAACCTAAAATAGATAACCGTTACAGCGAGTTTGAGATAGTATCTCATAATGAGCAGTCATATCCGTCTGAAGTTGTAAACAACGCTGAGGAAATTCTTGATAAATGTTTTGATGTGGATGTGATTGGAATTGACGAAGCGCAGTTCTTTGAGAATGATCTTGTACAGATCTGTCAGAATCTTGCGGATTCCGGCAAACGCGTCATTGTAGCCGGACTGGATCAGGATTACAGAGCTCTGCCGTTTGAACCAATGCCTCAGCTTCTTGCAATTGCGGAATATATTACAAAGACGCTGGCAGTATGCGTAGTCTGCGGAGCGCAGGCAAACAGGACACAGAGAGTGACTGACAGCGATGAACAGATTCTTGTTGGCGCGAAAAATCATTACGAAGCCAGATGCCGCCTTCATCATATGATCAATATAGATTCTAAAAAAGAAGCTATCTGAACTTTCGAATTAAATAATAAAAAAATTTTATGAAAAAAATTTACACAGTGTTAGTGGCTGCATTATTATGCTTTGGATTAAATTCATGCGGTAAAAAAGAAGCCGGTAAAGAAACTGAAACTTCCTCCGCTCCGAAAAAAGTCGGACTTGTATTTGACATAGGCGGAAGAGGTGATAAATCATTTAATGACGCCGCATACAAAGGACTTGAAGAGGCGAAGGAAAAACTCGGGATAGATTTTGAAGTTATAGATCCGGGAGACGGCTCTGACAGGGAATCCGCTTTAAGAAAACTTGCGAGTAAAAAAGATATAGGACTGGTATTCGGCGTAGGTTTTATTTTTACTGATGATATAAATAATATTGCAAAGGAATTTCCGGATAAGAAATTTGCATGCGTGGATTATTCCATTGATCCTTCAAAGCAGATTCCGCCGAATGTGGAAGCTATTGAATTTAAAGAAGAGGAAGGTTCTTTTCTTGTCGGAGTTATTGCAGCGCTGAACTCAAAGACAAAAAAAGTCGGATTCATCGGAGGCATGGAATCAAATCTTATCAGAAAATTTGAAGAAGGATTTAAACAGGGAGTAGAATACGCTGACCCGGAGGTACAGGTGCTTTCAGGATATGTTAGCGTTTCCCCCGAAGGTTTTAAGAATCCGGGCAAAGCAAAGGAAATCGCTTTGAGTCAGTATGACAGCGGCGCTGATATTATTTATCATGCATCCGGATTATCCGGTCTCGGACTTTTTGAAGCGGCGCGAGAGAAAAATAAATTCGCAATCGGAGTGGATATGGATCAGCAGAAAGAAGCTCCGGGATTTGTAATGACCAGCATGGTAAAGCTCGTTGACAGAGCTGTTTTCAACACCGTAAAGGATTTTACTGAAAACAAATTTACAGGCGGAATAAAAACCTTCGGACTTCAGGATAACGGAGTGAGTTATGTATATGATGAAAATAATAAATCGCTTATCAGTGATGAGATCATTTTAAAAACAGAAGAAGCTAAGAAAAAACTGTCAAGCGGTGAGATTAAAATTGTACTCAAATAAAATTTACTGAATAGTAATCCTTATATTTAATCCGCCTTCATTTGATGATCTCGGAACCGTTGTAACGGATGTACCGGTCGGCTTTGTGGAAATATATTTGTAAAAGAGCTGCATAGAGACTTTAGAACTGAGCGAATACTGAACAGACGGATTTATTGTTGTAACTGTAGATCCGTTACCCGTAACAGGCACTTTCACTCCTGATCCAAATTCATAGTTTACAGGTTCATTTTTTGAGTTAGAAAAAGTCAGAGCGAAAGCAATGTCGTTTTGAAGTGACAATCCGAACAACGGTATACTGAATCCGCTTTTTGTAAAGTTTGCATTCACACTCCATTCGCTTGTGCCGATAGACTGAACACTTGCTCCGATCGGATTGAGTATATTTGAAATACTTGAATTGATTCTGAAATTAGTTGTCATATTCCCGCCGAGTATTTCCTTGAATACAACATTAAGACCTAACAGCGGACTGAATGCCTGAGTAACTGCCTGAGAATTCGGAATGTCAATACTATTAATATCAATTAACCTGCTTTCCCTGTATTCGGAAATGAAATTATTTTCGACTGAAACCTGTGATGCAAATTCAGAAAACAACGGAAATTTTTCGAGACCTGAAATACTGAGTGTCCAGTTTGGAAACGGGAATGAAGATATCTGATCTTCAAAAGCAGATGTCAGCTGCGCTCTTGACTGCACTGTATTATTTGCATCTCCCTGAAATTCAAAATTTTCCATATTGCCTGAAAAGAAAATTGAATTTCCGGATAATAAAGAACTTGTTTTACTTGTAGGCGATCCTATATTTCCGATCTCATCGGAAGTATACACGAGATTATTTGTAAATCCCCAGTTAGTTTTAAAATTAAGTGACATAGTGATATTTTCAGGAAGCAGAGGATTAATGGAAGTAGAGAATGAAAGTTCATTTCCATGCAGATATGTATCCGTAAGCTGACTGAGGTTCGGAGCTCTTGTACCAGGATACTGACTGAATCCAAGCTGATATAATCTTGACGGTCCGTATTTCTCCTGAGTAGTCGGATAGAACCAGAAATTCCCGAATCCCGGATTTCCGGTTACGCCGGCATTTGATACTGTATTATTCTGAGAGTATGTAACGTTTATATCTTTCGGTACAAGAGTTTTGAAAATATTTAATATATCAGCAAGACTCTGTGAACTCTTATTTTGCGTATCAATTGTATCTCTGCCGTTTCCTCTACCCATTCCGTTTGCTCTTAAATTTCCATTTTCAGAGCTGCTGAATATTGAAAATAATTCATTCAGCTTAATATTCCCTGTTGCATTAAATGTATTGGAGAATCCTGTATTATAACCTACATTAATTATCTGATTGGGATTTATCCATCCGTATCTGACATTATATCCGCCTGTTACGGTGAAAAATTTATCTACGTAAGGAAGACTGATCTTTGGATTAATGGTAACTGTCTGCACATAATCAAGATCTTTTCCGAAATTGACCACACCACCGTTAAAGAATATATCATTAAAAATTTCGCTGTCCGGTCTTTGAGTGCCGGAAGTATCTGAAACTTCATAAGGAGTAAGATCGCTGCCTGCCCGGAAATCGTAATTTCCGGTAAGATCGACAATCCAGTTTTCGATAAATTTCCAGTCAAGCCGGAACCCTCTGTTAGCTCTGAAATCTCTGGATGTAAGATCATCATTTACAAACTGTCTCTGCTTTGACTCAAATCTGGATCTTGTAAAATCTGTCCCTGCGGTAATGTTTGAACTGAACAGCGGTATCAACGGAATAAACGGTAAAAAGAAATACAACTTCGCATTACTGTATTGCTCACCGAGCGGTATAAGTTTACCTATGTCAAGATTCAGCTTTTCTGAAATTCCGAAATCAGTGGAGAAACTTACGCCTCCGTTATATCTGAAGTCATTCTTTCTTTCATAAGTTATATCTCTTGAATTTCCAAAATCCGCATTAAAATTAAATCTAAGCTGATTGAATATGTTCTTTACAAAAAAGTTACTTCCCGGCAGAGTAAAATACATACTGCTGATAGTCAGATTATTTCTTATGACAAGACTCTGAGCTTCTTCATATACATTATCTTTTGCAATCTGCGCCTGTTCAGTATTTCCAGTTTGCGCCAGCACTAACTGATATCTTTGATCCGCCGCCCTGTCTATTTCAATATCAGTCCCCGGGAAATATCTAGGATTATTCATTGTTTCGGAATGTCTGAATGTCAGAGGCAGTGTGATAAAATCTTTCCAGTTTTCCGATATGGCCGAAGCGAGCGCATTGTTAATGAATTTATGAACATTAATAGTTGTACTGAAATCCCATGACAGACCGGTATTTCTTGAACCCACTCTGGTGTCAAGCGAATGGAAAAACGGATCGGTCTTTGCAATGGCAAAATTAAAATCCATAAGATCCGCCAGCTTAACATTTGCATTTACATTAAATGCAATTCCGTCGTCATCTATTACATTGACAAGCCGGAGCTCGTTAAACCAAACGCTTCCCGAAATAGACGAATTAAGTCCGCTCCTGTTTTTTTCTATTCCCATAATGATCTCTCTTATTGATTTAAGATCCGGATTACCGAATATGCGGTATTCACCTCCGGGAACATTCGCGACCGGCGAAGATACAGGTACATTAGAGCTGTCCCGCGCGAGTTTTAATTTTGTAAGCTCATTGAAATTTATAGTAACATTGTTAAGAGAATCCCATGGCTGCGCCGGTCTGTTAAGATTTCTGTTATCCGGATGTACGGGAGCTCTGTATTCATAATAGTTATTCGAATCATTCCCAAACCTTATAACCATTATTGCATCATATATCTGATCATTGGTGTAGTTAAAAGAAGGATCACCATTTACAAACATCTTCATTGACCGGTAATTAAACAGATCAAGAGGAAGAGTGCTGAAATCTTTTCTTGCAACTTTCCTTACTCCGCTGGTCAGGTTTGTGATCTCCAGCGAAAGAGACTGTTCGTTGGATTTTGTGTCCTGACTGTTCTGACCTCTGACTGTCTGTCTCAATACGTCACCCGGTACCGGACTCTGATAGTAATTCGGATTTTCTTCAATGCTGACAACGGAAATATTATATGTTGTATCAGTTTTAACCGGCTTCACCCACTGATTTCCTGTGAGATTTATTTCATACATATTCAGTCTGACGGAATCTTTCAGCCCTGTAAGCCACATTCTTGTAAACTGAATGTTATTAAAAGAAGCGTTTCCGTAAGCTTTGGTAAACTGTGAAAGCGGTATCTTATACTGATGCCAGCCGTTCAGACCTCTGCCTACTATATAAGGATTAGCGGCGGATGTATCGAGTGAAATTTCAAACTGAAAGTAATCATTCCCGTTATTTACCCGGACAGTTTTATTCAGATCTTCCGTGTCAGGTCTGCGGCCGTTATCAAAATCTAAATTACCCTCTGTTCCGTTAATTAGATTTTCGTCAAATACAGGATTGGTATTATTATTATCTAACGCCGGATCAGGAAGATTCTGCAAACTTAAATTAGTGCCGTTCCTGTTATTATACTCGATTAACTCTTCGCCGTCATTTTTGAAATCAAGTCCTTTGTCATCCGCTTCGGAGCGTAATTCTCCGTTACCAAGCGTATCTTCCGTATTCAGTTCGCCGTTTGGAATAGCATCCTGACTGATATTGCCGAGATCAATCATCAGTTTGCCGCCTATGGTATTTGGATTAAGATTTTCTACACGCATGCTGAACTCAATGAAGTTAATATTTTCATTTATGAGATCATTGCTTGTAGTATTTAGAAATTTCATAACTCCGTTCCAGGTCGAATCCAGATTTGTAATAGTTTCATAATCACCGTTATAATTATATGTTCCGCGTTTTGTCGGTATATAACTCATAAAAAAAGGAGTGATCGTATTTTGATTTGCCTGTACGCTTTTCAGCGGATAAATATTTGTGAGCAGTTCGCTGTTCGGCAGATTGTACCATTTCATTTTCCCTCTTTTGCGCTGCTTGAACTGCAGACTGTCTCTGAATCCGATGGATTCATCAAGAGGAACAGAACTTATTGTCCATGAATTATAAGTAGTACCAAGGGAAATAATTTTTTTCGCTCCTTCCATGTCATCGATATAAGCTACAGCTTCATTGTTATCCCCGGGAATAAGACTTTTCTTAGTATTAGGATCAGGCAGTATTGAAGCGATCTCTCCTCTTAATGTTATTGAAGAAGCTTCTTTTGTATTAAAACCGGGAAGAAGATTTACAAGATTTGTCAGCATTTTTACAGGTACCTCTGTTGAGAAATCAATTCCGAACATAGAATTATTTGTCGGCTCTTCTCCTATTCTTACTTTGTCATTAAGTGTTTCCTGTTTTAGATTTACAAAAGTAAATCCGACAGAACTTTTTTCCGAAATTTTATAATCACCTCTCAATCCGAGAAAAGTTTTCGAAGCAAGTGTAAACAGATCATTTGTTTCGTAAGATACTTTAAGATCTTTTGAAAGCAGAGCTGATGTATTTCTTATAACTACAGTTCCCGTTGAGTAATCAACAGTGTAATCTATATTCGGAGTCAGTACAAGTTCACCGACTTTTATTACAACACTTCCCTGTACAAGATTAAACCCAAGACTGATCGTATTGCTGATTCCCGCTTCGCCTCTTGCTTTACCCATTATAGAATAATTATTTGCATTCGGCTGAAGTCTTGAATCATTTTTGGAAAGCGTATAGATCTGAGGATACCAGAAGCTTGAATCTATTCCGACGCCGTTTTCAGTATATGTGGACAGATTAGAAAGAAACGGTTTAAGTGTAGGGAAAATAACATAACCGTTTTCCACATCTATTGTTGTACCGGGAATAAAATCAAATTTATTATCCGGTTCGCCTGACCTTCCGTTTGTGTAACGGTCAAGTCCGAGTATGAAGATCAGATTTCGTGAAATATTCTGAGAAGGCGGTAATGTCGGAATGTAATTTCCGTTGTCAAGATATTTTACTTCAAACTCAAATCCTTCCTGCACGATCCTTGAGACAGGAAGTCTGTAAATGTTTTTAAGCTTATGCTCCCATGCAAGTGTGTTTGCCGGAACAAGATTTTCAGGTTTGATCATTTTAAGTATCAGCGTATCCTGCGCGTTTCCGGAATCCGTACTGATAGTTCCGAATTGCTCCTGCGTCTTCGTCCTTTTGTATGCAACGCCGATAAAATAATTTTCAGGAAGACTGACATTCAGGGAAACATATCCGGCAATTCTGTTAAGTTTGTATTCACTGGTTTCGAGTTTTCTGACAATCCCCGAAGCATTTCTCCCCTGCAAATTAAAATTCACTGTTTTTAAAGAGTCATCATATCTGCCGCCCTGAGGAACATTCGGAAGATCAATATACATTGCAGCTCTTCTGTAACCGGTGGTCTGAAGATCCGTCTGTACCCATACTTCAAATGACTGCTCATCCACAGTCAGACTGTCTGTCCTCAGACTGATAGAAGAACCGGCTGTGTAAAAATCAATAAAACTTGATTTGTAGGTTGTATCGAGAAAGAAATGATTATCGGAATAGTCCCATACTTTAATATCAAACCTCTGCTCCTGCGCGCCGCCGCTGTAATCTTTTGTTTCGGTTTTACTTTTCTTCTGAGATACGACTGCGGAAAGTGATAATGCGCCAAGCTGGAAATCTCCTTTGACTCCGAATAAAGACTGCGACGAACCTATAAGTCCTGATCTGGTTTCGAGAGATACGTTTCCTCCTTCAATCTTTTTTATAACTTCATCGGCATATCCTTCATACTTCAGTCTAAGCTGATTTTCAAAATCAAAAAGTCTCTGTGTATTATAGTCTGCGTCAATACTTAATTTATCACCGACCTTTCCCTTTGCAGTCAGCTGTACTTCCTGTTTGAAATTAATACTGTTATTAACATTACTCAGACCTGTAATAATTGTCTGATCGCTTTTTGCGCTCTGATATGATGCAGTAATATCTACTGCGCCGTTAAGTTTTAAATTAAATGTAGGCGGACCGAAAATGCTTTCTGATTTGAAAGGGAGCGGGATGGTTATGTCAGTAAATTTTTCAAACAGTTTACCGAGATCGTCCTGTGTCCCTCCTCTGAAATATTCGCTTACAATATCGGAAAAAATATTTTCTCTGTTATTTTCTGAAAGCTGCTGAAGATATGTATCAAGGGGAATTACCAGCGGAGCTCTGATCGGCTCGCCGTTAAAATTTTCGGTTAGTATAACATTGCCTGATGTATCAAAAGTTATTTCAGGTTTCAGAACCGCCGAATTGCCGAGAAGTATAGGAGATGTCCTGCCTTTTAGTTTTGTGCCGAAAAAATATTCGGGTTCGTAAGTAAAATATTTGATCCTCGCTGTAGAATCCACCGGCTCTCTTGCTTCAATAAGCTTAAGGGAATCCTCAGCGGAAATAACAGATGAAGTATCAGTCTGCCCGACTCTGTTATAGTTTACATTTCCGCTTATCCTGTCACGTCTGCCCTGCGAAAAAGTAACATTGCATATACCAAATAGAATTATTATTATTAAAAATAATTTTTTTGGCTGGATAAGTGAATGTGATTTCGATATTAAATTAAAATTCAACTTCGAGTTAAAAATTACAAAATTGTAAAATTCTTCTATAAGCTTTATTTTAATCTTTTAAAAAATACACTGTTTATTTGACTATTTCTTACCGGTTTTATCTTACTTAAAAGCTCCAAATCTATTTTATTTTTATCAATTATAATTATTAACAAATTAATATTCAATGTTTAATATTAAAGTCCTGAATTTTTCTCTTATTGTTACCGCTTTAATTTTATTTTCATTTTCAAATAAACTTTATTCACAGTTTGATCCTCATCCTGAACTTGAATGGCATACCATCGAGACCAAGCATTTTATAATTCATTATCATGACGGTACTGAAAGAACTGCTAACACAATTGCAAAGATCGCTGAAGATATTTACGGACCGATCACTTCTTTATATAAATATGAACCGGATGAAAAAGTAAACTTCATTGTAAATGATGTATCGGATATTGCAAACGGCGCAACAGATTATTTCGGAAACCGGATTGAGATTTATTCTACTGCGCTTGACTATGATCTCAGAGGCACGCATAACTGGCTGAGAAATGTTATCACTCACGAATTCGTTCACGCTGTCCAGGTGCAGGCGTCACTTAAATACGGAAGAAAACTTCCGACTTTTTATCTTCAGTGGCTCGGTTATGAAAACGAGATCCGTCCTGATGTACTTTACGGTTATCCTAATGCTATAGTCTCTTACCCGCTTTCCGGTGTCGGAGTTCCCGCCTGGTTTGCTGAAGGAACATCACAGTATCAGAGACAGCAGCTTAATTATGAATACTGGGATTCTCACAGGGATATGATCCTCAGAAGTTACATTGAAGGCGGTAATCTTCTGACATGGGGCGAGATGGGTCAGTTCTCTTCTATTACAAGTCTTAAAGCCGAATCAATTTACAATCTTGGTTACGCACTTACAAGGTTTATCTCAGAGCAGTATGGAGAAGATAAACTTCTCAAGATCACAGAACATCTCGGTGACTTTACTAACTTCAGTATGGACAGGGCGATGAAAGAAGCTCTCGGAGTGGACGGAAAAAAAGTTTATGAACAGTGGAAAGCGTATCTCGAAACTGATTATAAAAAACGTTTAGCTAATGTAAAGAAAGATGAAATAGAAGGAGTAGTAATTGAGAATAAAGGTTTTGCAAATTATTATCCGCAGCTCTCGCCCGACGGTAAAAAAGTTGCTTATCTTTCCAATCAGGAATATGATTACGGATCTACCGGCTTGTATGTCTATGAAATTTCGTCAAAGAAATTAGATATTATAGATGCGCCTGTGTCTTCAAATTTTTCCTGGTCTCCCGATTCTAAAAAAATACTTTACGCAAAGCGAAATACGCCAAGGACAATTTTAAATTCAACGGTGTTTGATCTTTATGAATTTGACACTAAGACCAAGAAAGAAAAAAAACTGACTTCAAAGCTGAGAGCATTATCCCCTTCATACTCACCGGAGGGAGAAAAGATCTGCTTTGTAATTAACGGAGACGGTACACTTAATCTTCAGTTAGCAAATGCAGACGGAAAAGGTTATAAGCCGCTTACCTTTTTCAAAAACGGCGAACAGATCTATAATCCGAAATTTACAAGAGACGGGAAAAAAATTGTTTTCGATTATTCATTTGAGGAAGCAAGGAAAATAGCGGAGATAGATATTGAAACAGGAAAAATGGATTTCATACTTGATGAAAAAGGAATTGATTTCAGAAGTCCCTTTTTCTCAAAGGACGGAAAGAAAATGTTTTTTGCGTCAAACCCAACCGGGATTTTTAATATTTATTCAATGGATATGGATTCCGGAAATGTACTTCAGCTTACAAATGCAATCGGCGGAGCGTTTATGCCGTCAGTCGATGATAACGGCAATCTCGCTTATTCTTCCTATAAGCCTACCGGATATAAGATAGCATATCTTAAAAATTATGTCGAACATAATCCTGAAGCTCTGGGTAAATATGATCAGCCGGATATTCTCATTACAAAATATACAAGCGAAGATTCACTAGCGGCTGGAAGTAATTATAACTGGAGCAAGCTGAAAAATTTTAACGATAAGGAAGTGCCTCAGCTTGAGAAGAAACCGTATAAAAGTCTGTTCACTTCTCTTTCTTTTGTACCTGTTATAAGGTTTGATACTTATCAGAGAAAAAATAAATTTAATTTTCTTGAATCGATAAAGCCAGGTCTGTATTTTTTCTCAAGTGAGATGCTGAATAGATTTGCCGTATTCGGCGGCGCTGCAATGAATATAAAAGGAGAAAGGGATTTATTCCTGCAGTTTGAATATAATAACGGGTTTCCGTTCTTCAAAGATTTTTTTACAAAAAAAGTCGGATTCCTTCCGAAGATCACACTTGAAGGTTACAACACTACAAGAAAATCAGACGGCGATCTGGTAGCCGGTATTGATACAATAAATGTCGGGATCACATATGATCTGCTTTCATTTGATTTCGGAATGGCGTTTCATGTATTCAATCATGATCATCAGATGAAATTAGGTTACACACTTTCAAGTTATGCATATGACATTGACGCTTTTGCAATTCCTCAGAGCGGAATATCCGTGAGATCGTCGAGAGAAACTTACTTTAAGGCAAATGACTTTTCACTTACTTATAATTATGAAAATATTGAACCGGGAAAGAATTCTGATATAAACCCTGTCGGCAGGAAACTGGAAATGAGATATGATTTTGAAATGAGTAAGATCAATCCGTCAATAGTAGTAAACGATAACGGTACAATCTCAACAAATTATGAAGACAGAAATCTTAATAAGTTTTATGGTACATGGACGGAAACATTCGGATTTTTTAATAATACGCATTCATTGTCTATGAGACTTGCAGGCGGTACTATATTCGGTCCTCCTGTTGAAGATTTTTACAACTACTATGCATCAGGTCTTCCGGGTATGAGAGGTTATCCTTTCTATTCGATCGGCGGAGGAAGAACAGTATCTCTGAATCTCACATACAGACTGCCGTTAATCTCGAAAATAGATACAAGAATATCACCTCTTTATCTTGATAAACTTTATTTCTCTCTTTACGGTGATTACGGAAATGCATGGAACGGAAGTGACACAAAATTAAAAGATTTTAAAACCGACATCGGCGCTCAGCTTAGACTTCAGGCGTTTTCATTTTATGTGTTTCCCACAAGTATATTTTTTGACGCAGCATACGGCTTTGATAAATTCACAAACATTTATCAAAACACGCCGGTCACTTACGGAAGAGAATTTAATTACTATTTCGGAGTTCTGTTCGGATTTGACATCTGATAATATCTTTAAAGTTAAAACTTTATTTAATAATATTTAATTTTTTACACTACACTGCCAAGCGGAATTTTGAATTCCGCTTTTTTATTATTTGCTACGGAATAAAAATAGTTTTCAAGTTTTATCGCTATCTTTTCCCAGCTGAGATTATTATGAATAACTTCTTTACCTGACTCTCCGATATATTTCCTGTAATATGAATCTGAAAGTAGATTGCATACTGAGTTTATAAAATCCGTTTTATTATCAGCAATAATTATATCCCTTCCCGCTACTGCGCCCAGTCCCGCAAAACCTATACTTGAAGATACTACCGGCACTCCCATCGACATCGGCTCAAGCACTTTATTCATAGAGCCGGCGCCGACTCTTACAGGAGATACTGCTACAGAACTTTTACTGTATTCATCAGCCAGTGACTCTACAAATCCTGTTACTATAATATTGTCAGATGCTAATTTACGTATTTTCTCCGGAGGATTCTGACCGGTGATTTTAAATTTAACTTTAGGATATTTTTTCAGGATCTCAGGAAATATTTCAGAGACAAAATAAATTGCAGCATCAATATTAGGATAATAAGTCATATTACCTGAGAAAATGATCTGATCATCGAGATCGTAATCATGACCGGAGTTACTGTATAATTTTGTATCCACGCCGTTCTGCAGAAGCTCTATATTACTGAGATTATGTTCATCCATAAGATAAGTTTTATCTTCTTCCGAACAGACCAGGGAAAGATCAAACTCGCCTATTATCTTTTCATAATTCAGCATTTTCTTATATTCGGAATTTTCTATAAAATTTTTCACCGGATTTTTCTTCAGAACTGATCTTCTTTTCCAGTAAAGCGAATATGCATCCGGCAGATCAAGCACCGTACTGCTGTTCTTTAATCCCGCTGTATACTGCGCCATTCTGAGATGCTGCGTATGAATGACATCTACATCATTTTCAGCGACAAATTCCCGGAGTGTGTCCGCTAATCTGTCCGACTTAAAATAATTTATCTGAAAAGGAGTATCGGAAAATACATTTATCAAAGAATTAAACGCTGACATATAATGCGGCATATACACGAGCCTGATCTTTGTGAAATATTTTTCAAGTTCACTCACATAGGAATACTCCGCCTTGTTGTCAATGAAAGTAACAAGATAAAGCTCATGTCTTTCTGATAACTGTTTTGCCAGATTAAATATCTTCAGCTTATCGCCTCTGTATGGAGGGTATGGAAATCTGTTTGCAAGAAATAATATCTTCATATTTATATTTTATTTTTAATATTCATTATTATAATATTCAGCTTCTGCTCTGTACTTTTCCGTAAAGCGAAATATCCTTAATTTTTTTTATTGTATTCAGAATTTTGTAACTCATATTTTTTTCAAAATGCTTTGCAATATAATAATCCATAGATTCGGAAAAATGACTGCTTCTTCTTGCCACCACATGACCGATATGCATTATGTGCGTTTCTGGATAATAAAGAATTTTATTACCGCTTTCTCTTATTCTTTTGCAGAGATCCTCTTCTTCTTTATAAAGGAAGAACTTTTCATCAAATCCGCCTATTTTTTCGAATACGCTTTTATCACACATGAATACAGCTCCCGAAACCCATGCCGCTTCAGCTTCACTGTCTCTCGGCTTCCAGTATGAAGAACCGTAATTATTCTTTACCCATGAATAAATTCCCGTCAGTTCGCCGTGATCAAATTCCTGCCGGCTGAGATCTTCCACTACAAGCATTGGTCCGATGACGCTGAACTCCCCGCCTTTATTTAATCTGTCATACATCGACTTTACCGTATCCGGCTGTATAAATTTCAAATCCGAATTTAAAATCAGTATATTTCTGCTCTCTGCTTTTGACGAAAGGAAATTATGTCCGCCGCCAAAGCCGAGATTCTTTTTTGAATAATAAAAAGAAATGTCCTCGCCTGAAAATTTTTCTTCAGTGTCTCTGAGATCATCTTCGGAATTATTGTCAAGCACAAGCGCTTTGTATTTCAGTCCTGATCCTTTGAGATCACTAAAGAGACCGGAAAGACAATCCTCAAGATATTTCTTCGTATTGTAATTTATTATTTGTATCTGCAGATCGTACATTTTCTTTGTTAAAATTTTTTACAAATTCATTTAAATACTGATTCAGTTCTTTGCCGATGATGTTCCAGTCGTATTTATTTTCGGCTACAACTCTTCCGTTTTCAGAGAGCATATCAGCAAGCTTTTTATTTTTTAACACCTTTATAATTTTTTCTGCGAAATCTTTATCATCAGTTCCGATAAGTATATCTTTATTATTTTCCGCATTAATTCCTTCAGCGCCGATCTCAGTGGATATGACAGGCACTCCCATTGAAAAAGCTTCAAGTATCTTCAGTCTCGTACCGCCGCCGACTTTAAGCGGGATTACGGCAGCCGCTGCATTGCTCATGTAAACTCTTATATCGTCCACATAACCGGTTACAATCACTCCTTCTTCGGAAGCAAGCTCAAGAATTCTTCTGGAAGGTTCTTTTCCTGCGATAATAAATTTAACATCTTTGATTTCCTGTCTGATTATCGGCAGTATTTTTTTTGCAAAATAAACCGCCGCTTCTTCATTCGGATAATATCCAAACCATGCTGTAAAAATAAGTGACGGATCTACTGTAGTCCTCTCTCTTTTATAAAAATAATCCGTATCCACTCCGTTCTCGATCACTTTAATTTCAGCTTTATCATAATATGCTGAAAGAAGTTCTTTTTCTTTTTCAGAAGTCGTGATATACACTTTATATTTTTTTATAATATCTATCTCGTATTTCAGTAATTTCTTCCATTGTGACTTTGCATATGATCTTCTTATAAAACCGGACTGCTCGGACATTCTTTTGTAAAATGTATATCCGCAGTCTTCGTTATTCGGAATGACAGGGATCTTACCGGCTATGTCATCGGGCAAATACTGCGCAAGATAAATGTGATCGCAGAGTATCAGGTCATAATTATTTTCTCTTAAATTTTTACTGACGGCTTCTTTCATTCTGTCCGAAGCGAATCTTCTTATAATATAAGGTATATCCGTAAACAGGCTTTTGACCAGACCTGTAATGCTGTGATCATAATCCCATTCAATAATTTCCATTTCATTGAAATATTTTCCCATTTCGTCAATGCGGTCCTGACTGACTTTTCCTCTGACTGTTCTGTTGATCCAGTGAAGTTCATTTTCCTTCGACATCTGCTTTATCAGATTATAATCCCTGCTTATAGAACCGCCTGTCGGAGGAAAAGGAAAGTCATATGATATAAATAGTATCTTCATAATTAATTCATCCTGTTTTTAGATTCATACAATTTCAAATACATCTTATCCATATCTTCCGCTGTTCTCCATTCCTGAAAATTATTTCTCTCTCTTTCCATTGCATTAACTCCTAACTTTTTTCTGTACGCTTCATCACTTATAAGACTTCTTATATTTTCAGCAACTGATGCGCTGTAATTTTCTTCGATTAGAATTCCCGATTCTCCGTTAATTATTAATTCCTTCAGACCCGAAACGTTTCCCGAAGTCATTGCGATCACAGGTTTTCCCAATGCCATCGCCTCCTGCACTGAATATGACATTCCTTCCCAAAGTGAAGTCGAAATATATATGTCAAAATTATTTATATAATCCTGAATGTTTTCCTTATAGTCCATAAAAATTAATCTGTCACTTAATCCATACTCTTCTCTCATTTTCATAAGCTCATCTTTGCATGTGCCTTCGCCGATAATAACAAACTTAATTTTCTCCGGAAGATCATTCAGCATTGATGCGGCTTCGATGAAATAGCTGAAACCTTTCTGTCTCTCAAGTCTTCCCGCGGATCCGATTATAAAGTCATCCGTTCCGAAGAGATCCTTCTTTGTCAGATTTTTATTAAGCTTCGCATGAAGCTTATCTATATCCACACCGTTAACAGTAACGGTAATTTTTTCCGGATTATAATTCAGCTTACTGACCATTGTATTTTTCTCATACTCACCGATTGCGACTGAAGCGTCAAAGATACCTGACTTAAGTTTTTGAAAATATTTATCCTTTACTGAAATATTCTCAAGCTCTTCCTCACTCCAGAATACTCCGTGTCTTGTATGAACGACTGCGGGCGCTCCTGCTAATTTACCGACAATTCCTCCGAAAGAATTTAAATGCGAATGCACAATATCAAATTTTTCTTTTCTGAGAATTTTAAACAGCTCAAGCGAACCGTCTTCCGTAACTCCTTCAAATTTATTTTTATATCCGTGCTTTCTGCCTGCGATAAAATATTTTACTCCGATCTTTTCAAGTTCAGTATTAAAATTTCCTTTTTCAGGCGTTGCAACATAATGATCAAACTTATCCGTGTCAGAATGTCTGACTAAAGCAAGTATATGCCTTTCCGTTCCGTAGAGTTTTCCGTCAGGAGCTATGTGCAGTATTTTAATTTTTTTATTCGGCAATCTGATATTTTTTATTTGTATTGTTTTCTGTCAAAGAGTTGACTTGCTTCACCACATCACTTATTTGAATACTTTTCATACAGTGAATGTCAGGACAGGTCTTTCCCGCGTCTCTTGTACAGTATTGTTCATTATCAGGTGAAGAGCAGAAGAGTTTATTATAAACTATTTTATGAATCTCTCCCGGCGGGTTTGAAAATCCCGGATTGGTCGGTCCGAATAATGCAACCGAAGGAACGTCGGCTGCTCCTGCAATCTGAAGTCCGACGGAATCACTTCCTATAAATATATCTGAAACGGAAATTAGAGCTGCGCTAAGCTTCATCGGAAGTGAAAGCATTATACATTTTTCCGGGGCATTTGAATTTTTAATAATTGATTTGATATTTTCCGCATCCTGCTCCGAACCAATAAATACTATTTTAAAACCTGAAGGCAAATGCGAGATCAGCTGTGAATATTTTTCACCGCTCCATTCCTTTGCTTTCCATCCGGCTGACGGCTGAATTGAAATAATATTATCACCAAAACCGATTCCATTGTCTGACAGAATTTTCCTGATCTCATTACGTGAACTGTCGCTAATGTAAATTTCATTTCTGAAATTATCGGTTTCTGATGCAGAGTCAAATTCTTCTTTAGTTAATTCAAGTCCCTGCCTGATAACTTCAGTATACTTTCCGGCTAAATGTCCTGCAGTATGCTGAGTATCCATTTTTACAAATTTATTATAGCAAAAGCCGAATCCGTTATAATTAAGTCCGATAGAATATTTAAATCCTCCGAGCAGCGCAAACAAAGCTGTCGAATATTTTCCCGTCAGATCAATGCAGAGGTCATAATTTTCATTCCTTACAGACTTAATAAAATTAATTTTTTCTTTTAAGAACGGCTTACTGCTGTCATTGTAATCTGCAGTTTTGAAATGATCGAAGACTATTGTTTTATTTATATGCGGATTGTTATCAAGAATTCCTTCGGAGCGGGATTTGATCCAGATATCTGTCTTAGCTTCAGGAAATATTCTGCTTAATATTCTTAAAGCCGGAGTATTCATCAGCGCATCGCCTCTGAAGTAAAGTGAAATTACAAGAATCTTCTTAACTTCAGACCGGACTACATTTTTCTTTCTGAAAAAGAATATTGTGTTTCCCGTTATTGAAATAATTTTTTTTAAAATGCTTTTCATTCTGAAGTTGTTAATACACTCTCAAATTTATTTACTGAATTTTCCCATGTAAACTTCTTAATAAATTCATTTCCATTATAAGCAATTTGGATTCTGAATTTATCATCCGAAATTAATTTCCTGATCGCCTCCGCTGCAGCTGTTCCGCTTTCCGGTTTGAAGAGAACTGCAGTTTCATTGTCTTCCGCATATTCCCTGTGACCGCCAATATCCGTGCATGCAAGAGCGGCTCCGCATATCATTGCTTCAGCCGGCGGCAGAGGAAATCCTTCCGCAAGACTCGGACTTATGAATACTGACGACTCATTGTATAACTTTCTGAGAGTCTTTCTGTCAGGCGACTGAAAATAAGATACGCCTTCTGGTAGTCCTTCCGGCTTATCAGGCACACCGAATAAAGTTAACTCAAGATCCGGAAATTCTTTTTTAAGAATATTAAATGCTTCAATACCGTATTTGCTTCCCTTGAATTCAAGATCATTATAAAGCATCATGATCTTTAAAGACGATCTGTTTTCAGGAAGTATGTCCATTCCGAATTCAGAGAAGTCAAATGCATTCGGAACATAAGCAGCTTCCTCTCCCATTTTCATTGCAATGTCATTAAGCCATTTTGCGATCACAATTTTTTTATAAGGCATTTTCCAGGTTGCATTTACTTCGTCTTCGGGTCCGTTCCAGGTTTCATAATGCTGAATGAAATAATATTTCTCTCCTTTGCTTTCATTAAGAACTTCTGCGCAGACAGCAGTTCTCCATGCAGTAGTTATTAAAACATCTGCATCCGGAATATTTTCATTACTGATATTTCTTACCCAGAGTGCGTTAACATTTTCATTCAGTGAAAACCATTCCTGCGGCAGATAGCTTTTATCCAGACTTCTCTGATGATATCTCAGAAGATATTTTAAATTATTGAAAGACGATTCTTTAAAAGTATATGAAGGATGAATGACATTCACTTTATGTCCTTTATCAGAGAGACGGTTTGCGTATTCATAAACGATCTTGAATCCGCCGATCGGCTTGTTTCCTGCAAACGGTAAAATAAAATTAATTGTCATGGTTCATTTAAATTCTGAACAAAGTTAGATAAAAATATACTATATCCCAAAATCAAAATATGACTATTATTAGGTTTCAAGATATTTTTTTAAAAATATTACGGAAATCGAACAATTACTACAACTTTATCTTTTTAAAAAAGTTTTGATGATCTGATTTGAATAATTCACTTTAAACAGTGAAGTGAGAGTAACATAAATCAAAAGAGTGATCATTGAACTTAATGATACTATAATTAAGAGGTCTGTTAATCCGTATGTTAATGATAAAATAAATTTTTCCTTTAAAAAACTGATTATAAAAAAGGTTGCTGCACCGCAAATAAACATCAGTATAATTTTTTTCACTTGCGCATTGTAACTTCCGATAATTTTCTCTGAATATATAAGGAGTAATATTCCATACACACCGGTAGTAATAAATGTCGCCATTGAGATCGCATAAAATCCGAACCAGCTGCTGAGTAAATAATTTACAAGTATCCCGGAAAGATAAGTTACGCTTCCGATCTTTGTCATAAGCTTATACTCTTTCTTTGCAAGGAAGAGAGCTGTCGGAATAATATAAAGAACAAAAGTCAGCAGTGACAGCGCATCCCAGAAAAATGGTTTCAGTGTCATATCTATTCCGCTCTGATCGAAATTTCCGCGGAGATAAACAAGCGAAAGAACTTCCCTGCCGAATGCCAGAAACACTACTGTAACTGGTATAAGAAGAAAAAGCAGCGCAGACAAAGTATTGAGAAAAAGATTTCTTGCTTTTATTTTTTTCTCCGTTGAAAATAGTGTAGAAAGATCAGAGATCAGCACGGTAAAGAATACTGCAAAGATCAGAGAAAATATTACGCTGGTAAGTGTACCCGAATAGTGCAGTGAAGAGACAGCGCCTTCGCCGAAATATGATGCAAAGTAATTTCTTGAAAGTATGTAGATCTGATTACAGAAAACAAGAAGTAAAATTGATACTGATCCCCGGAGAACCTTCTTTGTAACTTCATCTAATTTGATCTTTGAAAAATTCGAAGTCTGAATTCCGCTCCGAGTCTCATCAGTCCGTAAGTCATAATGCCGGCGAGTAAAAATTACCGGCGAGATTTGCATAAGAAAGATTGAAAACTACTTCATCCTTATAATAAGGAATCAGCACGGAAATTAACAGTGCAATCCCTGTAATTACAGGCGCAATCACAGGCAAATAAAATTTCTTTAAGGCGTTGTAAACCGAATGAAAATAACCTGTGAATATCTTCAGAAAAAGTATCGGGAAAATTATGTAAGAGATCTCTATCGCTTTGAGAAATTTATCGCCTTCAAATCCGGGAAGAAGAATTTTAATTACCGCGCTGTTAAAAATTAAAATGACGGAAACTACAATTACACCTGCATAGAATAAAATATTGAACAGATTATTGAATGAATTCCAGATAAGATTTTTTTTCATCTTCCTTCTGAAGAGATGCATATTCGCTGTTGACAACTCCTTTAATAGTATCAAGTCCTATAAGAACTATTAAGCTGTCGGGGATTGAAATCAAAGCAGTATAAATATCCGCCGAAGATGAAACGCCGAGCACGGAAGCGATCACAAGATTTTTAAATACGTCAAATATCTTTATAAAAATTACAATTATAAACAGTCTCGAAAATACGCGTGAAGTACTGTTCATAAAATTACTTATTTAATTTACTTTTTAGTTTTAATTTTTTCCGCAGCAGGCATATCCTTTAATCTGAAAGTCAGTGAAACAAGTATCCAGACAACAATTGTAGTTACTCCGAAGAGACTGAGATAAGGTTCGAAATTAAATGCAATAATAAGACCGATGAAAGAAAGCTGAAGTCCGTCAAAATATTTTAGATAAACAGGATCACAGTGCGACCTGCCGGATGTATAGGATAACACAGTCGCCTTAAAGAAAAGAAAGAAATATATTACAGCGCCGATCAGACCTAATTCCTGTATGGCTCTGAGATAAGTATTGTGAGGATGAGGCACATCTACTATGTAGTATGGAAATACATCATACTTATGCAGGTAATATGTATCAAACCCGTAACCGAAAAAAGGATTTTTAAAAATTATCAAAACTGTCGAATACCACGCCTGTAACCTTCCGAGAGATGATTTATCCTGATCAAAAATTTACAACAGATAAAATCTGTTTTCTATTATATTAAAAAATAAAAGCATTATTACCCCGAAGAAAAGAAATACGGGAATAATTATCTTCGGCTTCCTGATAAAAAAAACTGCGATTGATACTATCATCGCAAGCCATACTCCCCTTGTCTTGGTAAGATAAATTCCGAGAAGAATAAATGTAATTGTAAACAGGTAAAAATAAATTTTGTTGGAATGTCTGCTTTTTATCAGAAAGGAAAGATTGAACATAAAAAGTATCATCAGATACATCGATACCATATTAAAGTCATTCCAGAAAGAAGGCACCCGCATATCGCTTCTCATATTATAGGAAATGAAAATATATACCGAATACATACCTATCACAGCTCCCGAGATAAGCATTGAATCAAAAAATCTTGTAAGCGTCTTTTCATCAAGTCTCAGATTCCTGAAAAGTATAAATATAAAAAACGGAAGCAGCATTGTTCCTGTATAATATTTCACCGCCTTTATTGGATCAGGAGTTATGTAACATATGTACAGTCCCCACAGCAGCATGAGTCCCCACGGGATCATCTGACTGAAACTGATCTCATGATCTTTAAAAGATAAATATCTGAGGAATAAAAAAGCGAATGCGGATAATATAAACAGCGCGGATAAGTACCAGTTACCTGCTATAAATGTAAGCGGAGTAAATATAATGATGAGTTCAGGAGTGAGTTTTATATCTTCCTGTCTTATTATGTCAGCCGGTTGTGCCTTCAATTCTCTTCAGCTGTTTTTTTACAAAGAAGAACCCGTAACTAAAAATAAATCCTATGAACATAAATGTAAGTATTGTAATTATTCTTTTCGGCTTTGTCTTTTCATCAGGGACGAACGGCTGATCGAGCACAAGTATGGTGGGCATTTCTTTTTTCTCCTCGATCTTCGCCTGTTCATACAAAGGCAGCAGCACGGAAAGAATTTTATTCTGAATCTCTACATTTCTTTTTAGTCTGATAAAATTCAGCACTACATCCGGCGAACCTTTGAGCTGCAGCTTGGATGAATTATCGGTTGAATTCTGAAGCTTAAAAAGTCTCTGTTCCAGTAAATTAATTTTTTCCCTCTGATAACTTACTTCTTCCTGATTACCGGTTAATATTTTTTCCAGCAGTTCAAGTTTGATTTTTTCAGATTCTATCTCAGCTTCGAGCTTGATCTCAAGTTCCGATACTTCTATTACCTGTAGCTCGGGAGAAATACCGTACACATCCTGAAACTGCTTTAGACTGTCTTCGGCGTGAGTGAGATCTACTATAGAAGCTTCATATCTTTCCTGAATAAAATCTCTTTGATTTTTTGCATTCTGCCTGTTCATTTCAATGTTAATAATATCAAGCTGCCTTATAAGAAATTCAGTTATCTCTTTTGATTTCACGGGATCTTTTTCATAAACGCCGACATCCATTGTACCGGAGACAATGTCCTTCACAATATAGACAATATTTTCTCTCATATCCTTGATCGCTTTCTGCATATTCTTATACTTATAGCGTTCCATCAGATCGAACTTAATAATAGTCTCCTCCAGACATCTTCTGCTCAGCAGAATATTCTGATACAGCGCAAGTTCTTTAGTATAGGAAGTTCCGGTCAGCACTTCTCCGAATTCACCTATTTCAGAGCCGCCTATTCCGAGATTCAGCCCCAGCACTTTACCTGATGTTTTAATGGTGCCGTAAGAAAGGAATATCGGGTCCATAACGAAATAAACCATTACAGCCGCAAGCAGACCTAAGATCAGACTAACAGTCAGAATTTTCTTCCGCTTTTCTTTGTAAATGCCGATAAAATCTTTCAAAGTAAATTCCATTTTCCTGTTCTGATCTGCTCCGCCGGTATTATCTGACATTCAGTAAATTTATTTGATGATTAGAACTAAAAAGTGAAGTCAAGAGATGATAAATGTTTCTTAAATGATATGATTCAAATTAATGATAATGAATGCTTGTATCAAGAACATTTAGTCTTTAAATGTAGGACTCTGTTTAGTTAATAGTTAGTAGTTAATAGTTAGTATTAATTAGTTATCACTAATTAAATTTATGACATTCTTTCATGCTCCCAATATTGTCATTCCCGCGTGCTTCTGGCGGGAATCCAATCAACACCAAATCTCGAATTTAGAATTACATATTACAATAAAAACTAATTAGTCATTAATAGATTTGATCTTTAACACAAATTGTCCTGTGAATGGAATTTAGATTATATCACGAGGAAGTTTATAGAGAATTTTTTTCAGATTGCAGAAAAAGATTTATATCACTTTAATTTTTTATACTCTCTTGGAAAATACTTTTCCCAGCTTGCCATAAATATATATCAATTTGCTTCAAATCAAATTCATCTAAAGAATAAAACTTTCTGAAGCTTAGAAGAATTTCTTTAAATTTTTTTATATGACTTTAAATCCTGGGTTGAAAAATGTTTCAAATGAATCTTCACGCTTACAATATAACAGCATTTTTTCAACGTATGAATCATATATCGGGTAAGAAGTTGGCTTATGATGGCTACAATACTTAGTTGCAAAAGAATAAAAGTTTATTTCTTTACCATTATTCATAGTTACTTTAGCAATTCTATTTACTAAATCTAAATCATCAACTTTAAGTGCTTCATCTATTTTTAAGTTTACTATATGTTTTGCAACGGTAAAAGGAGAATAAATATTTGTAGTATAAAAATCATTTAATGCGCAAACTTTTATTAAGACATCATCTATATCACAATTCAGTGGACATGTTTTAGTAAATAATTTTCTTAAACTACTTTCTTGCAAAGTATAATTTTCAAAAGAATCCCATTCGTTCAGGTAATAATTAACTTCTGCTTTTGATGGAGTTATTATCACAAACTATAAATTAAATTACCTATTAAATGAAATGCTTTTAGATAATAAAATAACTAAACTAACAAATCTCCAACACTCTCCACCAAAGTCTTATCCTGATTTTTTACTGTTTTTAAATTCTGCTTATAACTATCTATTTCTTCTCCCTCAAATAAGGTCATTTCATATAATCTTCCCGCTACTCTTTCATACTTAATTCCATTGATCATTAATTTGCTCATTACTTTTTTTATTTCGTTCACTGACATATCTAAAAATAACTGAGGATTAACTAAGATATCATTAATTCGTCCGGATTTTTTTAGTATTGAAAGAATAGTGGAGCGGGTGAGTTCGGTTTTGTTTTGTATGTATCCGATAATGTCCGGAATATTTTTAAAGGGTTCTTCTATTTCGATGGGGAGACTTGTACCTGTTGTAGTAGTTTTAACTCCTTCGTCTGTTATATCAAACTTTGCTTTTTGAGAAATTAATAAAGGTCTTTTGATTTCCGGTATCTCTCTGATACTTTCTGCAGAATCTTTAATTAATGTTTCGCTGTCAAAATTAACTTTATAAATTGTCTTATATTTTATCTTATCCCAGAGATCAATGAATTTTTCATCGAACTGATAATTTTTCTTAAGTGTAACTTTAACCGTATCCGCAGTATTTTTGATCTTTCCCTTGAAGTCAACACCGCATTCATCCTGAATTTCTTTCTGCAGTTGTTTGGCAAAATCCTCATAACTTTCATTAGCTATTACTGTCAGCTTATTTATGTTCTTATCAAATGTTCTGTCCCCATTCTGATTTACAGCTAATCTTAATCCTCTTCCGATTTCCTGTCTTTTCTTTATTTCGGATTTGGTTTCATTTAACGTGCATATCTGGAATACATTCGGATTATCCCAGCCCTCTCTCAATGCAGAATGACTGAATATAAAGCGAAGCGGAACTTTTGAATCGAGAAGTTTTTCCTTATCCTTCATAATTAGCTGGTAAGTATCATCATCATCCTTTGTCTCTCCTGATGTATCTTTAATATGTCCTTTCTTATCCTGTGCAAAATATCCGTTATGCAAATCTTCAGTATCAAAAGGAAGTAAATCCTTATATGAAGGTTTCAAAATTTCCTGTTCATACAATTCCTCAAACCACTCTGCAAATTTTCCTTTAACCGGATTTCCCCTTTCATCATAAGAGCGATAGTTCGCAACTCTGTCTATGAAGAACAATGAAAGTACTTTTATACCATGTGTTCTGTATATTCTTTCTTTCTTAAGATGCTCCTCTATTGTCTTCTTGATCTGATATTTCATAACATCTTCTGTAAATCCGCCCTGACTTTTTCCTTCTTCAAGTATTATCCCGTTTGAAAACTCTATTGTTCCGTTCGATGCGTCGATATCATTAATAATAAATCCGTCTTTATAGATCTCACGTTTATTTGATAAATCATACAGATCATCACCGGTCTTTACAGTAATACTTTTCGGATTAACTCCTTTATCTGAATTATAATCAATTTTAATTTTGCCGTTACCTTACTTTTAGAACTTTTTATACCTTCAATGCTTATAAATGCCTGATTATTTCCGTGTATTGTATAAATGGAATCAACTTCGATTTGCTTCACAAGACCAAGATCATATGCTTTGACAGGATCTAATCTGTAAACTAGATTATATAAGTTTGTATGAGTGGCTGAATATCTAAGAGTGCAAAGAGGATTTAAATTTTTTATTGCTTTTTTTCGAATGTCTGTTTCCATGTTCTGAGGTTCATCAACAATTACAATTGGTCGTG
>JADJWZ010000028.1 GCA_016716125.1 Ignavibacteria bacterium
ACCTACCGTATATAGAGACATCGGCCATGTTTGTCCGTTATCAGATGAAGCATAAAGTCTTTCTGTGGCAGGGAAGTCCCAGGCACTGCAGAATATCCAGCCATTTTGTCCCAGCGCCAAAGTTCTCGCATTAAAATAATTAAAAGGAGAATTCCATGTAACACCTTCATCTGAAGACCATCTTACTCCGCCGTCCTGACCGTTCGGCCAGTTGAAACTTGCTGTTGTTACAACAATATTTCCATTCTCAGCAATTACCATGTCAGTAATGCCACTGCCTTCCGGAATACCCGGAGTCTGTTTCCATTGAGCTTCGCAATTATCAATATTCAAAGTACAATGAACAATTAAAACAATTATTATTGAATAAATTAATTTTTCCATTCCAGTCTCTTTTAAAAATTCGTTATAATAAATAATAAATGTTGACAAATAAAACAAATTAATTAAAATTTATTTTATTAATAACATCTTCTTAGTTTCAGTATAATTATCCGAAGTAAGTCTGTAAAAATAAACTCCTGAATTATACCCGCTGCCGTTGAAGTTTGTCTGATATGTTCCGGGTAAAAGTTCTTCATTCACTATTTCATCCAGTTCCTTTCCAAGCGCATCAAATACATTTAACTTTACCAAAGATCTCTCTTTAATATTAAAATTTATTTTCGTTTCGGGATTGAAAGGATTTGGAAAATTTTGATCAAGTGAATATCCATCTGGGATCTCAGTAGAGATATTTTGTACAGAGAGTATTTCTGAATATGATCTTCTCCAGATAGATTCAGTTGCTGTCCCGGCAAAAATAAAATTATTATTTACAATTAAAGCTCCAGTACTGGGTGGACTGGTAAATCCCTGATTTTTAGGAGTCCAGGTTGCTCCGGCATCAGGAGATAGATAAATGCCACTTCCGGCAGTAGTACCGGCGAAAATATTATTTTCAAAAGCTATAATTGATCTGCAGGTTTGATTATTTAAAGCAGATTGTGCCCAATTGACCCCATTATCAAGGGAAAGAAAAACACCTTGCCCTTCAGTTCCGGCATAAATAAAGCTAACGTTTACAGCAAGAGAAAGAATGGAATTTCCATTCGTAAATACTTGATCCCAGCTGCTTCCAAAATTTGTAGATAAATAAACTCCATTGCTGGTGCCTGCAAAAACATTACTTCCTCCGATAATTACTGCATTTGTTCTAATATTTAAAGATGTCAAAGTCCAGTTAGTACCTGAATTTGACGAAAGATAAACTCCATTTTCTGTCCCCGCAAAAACAAAATTTTGTGATGCAATAGAATAAACATGGACATTATTTAAAGATGTCTGAGTCCAATTTGTGCCGCTGTTTGTTGATAAATATACACCTTCTGCAGCTGTTCCTGCATAAATTTTAATTCCGTCGACTGAAAGGGCTTCAACATCATTCGTTGAAAAGACCGAAGTCCACGATGCTCCATTATCTGTAGAAACAAAGACGCCGCTATTACACCCGGCATATGTTTTTCCAATTCCTTGAACTGCAAAAGAATTAATATTATTATTTGTTCCAATTCCATTCGACATTTGCACCCACTGAGCTTCGCAATTATTAACGTTCGATATACAATGTATAACTAAAAAAAACAGTAAAGAGTAAATTAAATTTTTCATATTACTTTCCTTTCTGATTAATTTAAAAATATTTTTTTAAAATTATTTCTAATTTGAAATATTAATTAATATTATTTATTTATTTTTAAAATCTAACTTGTCATTTGATTAGGATCATCTTCTTTGTTTCAGTATAATTATCCGTAGTAAGTCTGTAAAAATAAACTCCTGAATTATACCCGCTGCCGTTGAAATTTGTCTGATATGTTCCCGCGGCAAGTTCTTCATTCACCAGCTCATCCAATTCTTTTCCAAGCGCATCAAATACCTTAATACTTACTAAGGATTTTTCTCTGACACTGAATTTGATTTTTGTTTCGGGATTGAATGGATTTGGATAATTTTGTTCGAGGGAAAAATTATCCGGTATCTCTGTAGAGATTGATTGAATTCCAACTTTATAATCCAAACTAAATACTCTTGCGCCGTTTAGGGAATTTTCATTTAATCCGCAAAAAAATTTTATAGTATTCCCGTTTGCATTCAGATCTAATTTAATATTTGTCCCTGTCGAAATCAAAGGATTTTGAGGTAATCCATTATTTAATTGAACCCACGTAAATCCTCTATCTATTGTACTATAGAACCCTCCTCCATGTGTCCATACAAATAATTCATACTTTATATTATCATTAAATGCATAAACTTTCGCACTAAAATTTACAATTTCTTCAGGGTTTGGTGAAGGTGCAAATGCTATAGGAACTGCGTTTTGATATTGTGCAAGATAAATCCTTTTGTTGTTAGTTCCGGATAAAATATAAGAATCAATTTTTCCATCAAAGATTTGTGAATAGACAGTATACAATTTAATAATTGTATCAGTAGGTGGAATTCCGCTTATCAATTGCCAGTTTGAACCTGCATTTGTAGAAGTAAAAAGTCCGTTAGTAGTAGCTGCAGCTAAGTTACCTAAAGAATCCGATTCCAAATCTCTTACCCAACTGTTAGCTGGTATACCATTATTTATTGAAATAAAATTTGTACCTCCATTTGTACTTTTTAAAACACCGTTTCGTGTTCCAATATAAACCGTTTGATTATTATTCTGTTCTAAAATTGAAAATATATTATCATTAGATCCAACGGTATAAAGTGACATTGGCCATGTTTGACCATTATCTGTTGATGCATACAATCGCTCTGTAGCAGGAAAGTCCCATGCACTGCAGAATATATAACCATTTTCACCAAGCGCTAGAGTTCGTGCATTAAAAAATTAAATGGCGCATTCCAAGTAGCCCCTTCATTTGAAGACCACCTTACACCTCCATCCTGACCGTTCGGCCAGTTGAAGCTTGCAGTAGTTACAACAATGTTTCCATTATCCGCAATTACCATATCCGTTACGCCACCGCCTTCCGGAATACCCGGAGTCTGCATCCATTGAGATTGTGCGTTTATTTCTGTTACAGAAAACAATGTTACGAATAAAATAATAAATGAAATTTTCATTATTCCATGACTCCTTTTATTTAATAATAAATTACTTTTTGAAAAATACTTAAATTTTTTTTAGAATAAGTTCAAATAGCTAACTGTAAAATTTGTGTATCTATTTTAGTAAATTTTTTTTCGTTAAAACAAATTTTTTAATAAAATTTGAAAGTATTATCGTAGTCTATGACTTTTATTATATAATGATTTTATAAAGATATTGTTATTCCGGAAATAGAAATATAGGGGAGTACAGTGTGGAAATACAGAAAATGTTTTGGGAATAGATGAGAAAATTTGAAATGTTGCTAACAGTAATCTTGAAAACATTAAAACCCCTTTTCAAATTAGTTTTGCAATTACTAAAATTAAAGATAATCGGCTAAATTGTCAATATGTAGAACTACTAATAAAATTATTTTAATAAAATCATCTTCTTCGTTTCAGTATATTTATCGGTAGTCAGACTGTAAAAGTAAATTCCCGAATTATATCCGCTGCCGTTGAAGTTTGTCTGATATGTTCCCGGATTTAGCTTCTCATTTACCAACTGATCCAGTTCTTTACCAAGAGCATCAAAAACAGTTATCTTTACCAAAGATTTTTCTTTAATAGTAAAATTTATATTCGTTTCGGGATTGAATGGATTTGGATAGTTTTGTTCAAGTAAAAATTTATCAGGAATCTCTGAACTGATCTGATTTATACCAACCGATATTTGTCGGCTGTAAACTTTTGCACCGGATTGAGTATTAAGGAAAGTACCTGCATAAAGATAATCCAGTTCTCTGTCAACAGTGACACTATAGTTAAGAGCAGAAATTTTTAATTTGTCCGCTAAAGAAATCCCGGTAGAATAATCAGAAAAATTAACCCCGTCATTAGAAATTTTAACTCCGCCTGAGTTACCCGGAAAACGTTCGTAACCGCTGACATAAGTGGTAGTACTTGCTCTTCCATATTGAAATGCAATTCCACTTACTTCACCTCCTCCAAAACTTAAAGAAACTCTGAAAGAAGTTTGTTCATACGGCGCATCATAATAATCTGCATAAGTGTTAGTGAAATTATATGTTCCGGCCAGAAACCTTTGATTTTCAGTATCAAATCCTATTGCTCCGGATGTATCATCATTTTGCATTTGTGTCCATTGTAGTCCTGCATCTGCTGAAGTATATAAACCGGCTGTAGTTGAAAGAAATATTCTATCTGTAGATAATCCAAATTTTATTTTTTTTACCCATGCACCTGAAGAAATACCAATAGAACTGTTTGTATAATTTGTACCGCCGTTATTACTTCTTAAAAATCCTTCCCTTGTTCCAAGAAATATATTAAGCCCTCTAGAAGCTGAAGAATCAGATGCAATTGCAAAGATGTTATTATTAGCTCCGGCAGAATACATCATCTGCCATGTGCCGGGATTTCCCGTTTCTGACATATACAATGTTTCAAATTGTGTGAAAGGATTTATCCACCCGCTGATCCAGACTCTGTTAGTCTGATCCACATGAACTGTTCTATAATTAAAAGCAATTTCACCGCCTACATCAGGTCCAACAGCTTCAAATGAATTAGAGCCGGGTATTTTTCTGAAAACACCGGCACCCTGACCATTTGGATAATTCATACTAGCTGTAGTTACATAAACTGTACCATCTCTGCCTGATGTTATATCAGTAACACCGCTTCCTGACAGCGTTGCATCTAATTGCCAGTCCTGAGAAAATATATATGAGGAAAATAAAAATATGAGGAATGCTGCTAAAAGTAATCTTGAAAACATGATAACTCCTTTTCAATTTAATCTTGCAATTATAAAAATTAAAGATAATTGATAAGAATGTCAATCTGTAGAAGTACTTAATTCTGCTGCATCTGTAATTCAATATTAAACACTAAGACAAAAAGTTTAAAAAATTTAGTACTTGTATTGAAAATCGAATTTTAGATTATGAAATGAATTTTTAAAAGAGTAATTACTGAAACATAGTTTCAAGTGCTGCAGCGTTCCCAAAAGTACAGACTGTCCGAAAACAAATTTTTATATATGACTCTAAGGCTCAAAGTAGATTGTTTTAAATGTTTTTTCCTTTGAGCCCTTAGAGACTTTGAGGCAAATTAAAATTATTTCACAAGCAGAAGCTTTTTGGAAATACTGTAACTGCCGTTACTCAAGCGATAGATATACACTCCTGCCGGTAAATCGGCTGCATTGAAATTAATTGAATAATTCCCGGCTTTTAAATCAGAATTTAATAATTCCTTTATCTGCCTGCCGGTAATATCAAAAATTTTCAAACTGTAAACATCAAAACCATTTTCATTTTCGGGAATGCTGAATCTTATTACAGTAGATGGATTAAACGGATTTGGATATGCATCCTGTAATTCGAAGCTAAAGTTATTTGTAAAAGAACTATTTTGTATTATTGATGTGATAATTCTTATTGGCATATAATCAACATAACCAAGTGCTGAGCTGTCAGGATTATGAAAAATATGAGCTTCAACTGAATCAATATTATTCGTTCCCCAGTAATTATTTTCCGCTTTGATCGTATCAGGTGTATTATTGAACAGATCAAAAATATTTCCTGAATTGCCGTTACCGTAAATTTCATTATCTCCTATGTCTGTAGTATCAGGACTAGAAAGATCACCCATATTTGGTTTTGCAGTATTTTGAATTGTAATTCCCCAGAGGTTTCCACGTATCAAATTTCTTGATACTATAGCAGAAGAGTTACCTGCAAAATTTAAACCACTTCCTCCAAGAGATGGTGAGCCCTGAATGTTATTACTGTCAATCAAATTATTGTTTATATAAACATTTGAAGGTCCTCCAAGAATGGCAATGCCGTATCGGTTATGTGTAATAATATTATTTTCAATAACAAGATCCGGAATAGAACCAATAGGTAAGAAAGCAATGCCTCCGCAGTTTGTAAACAATCCTTTTATTACATTTCCCCTGATTACCATTTGTTCTGATCCGGTAGCTCCGAAGTTAATCTGCGGGACATTGGCATTTTCGGTATTGTTTTCATAAATGTGATTATTCAGAATCTTAGGTGAAGAAGCTATATTTGCTCCCGATACGATTGCCGCTCGGCGGTTTCGGAATATTTTGCAATTTGAGATGACCGAGTTTGATCGGAATAATGAGATCGCTCCGCTGCCGAATGAACTGTTCAGAGTATTATATCTGATCACACAGTTATCAATTGTAATATTGCAGTCAAGCATTCTAATGGAGTTACCGTATTCAAATATTACATTTCTCAATGCAGATCCGTCACTCTGATCTTCAAATTTCAATCCGAGAAATTTTGAGACCGTATCCTGAGCAGTGATCTTTATTGAATCTGACGGATTAAAAGAGTCAGCTATCAATACACCAAAAATGTCTATGAAAACGGAAGTCCCGAATCTCAATTCTGCTGCATTAATAATTTTTACAGTATCACTGGCAGATATATTAATTGTATCATTTACAAGATAAGCGCCTCCTGAAAAAGTAACATCACCTGAAGAATTGTTTACGAGACTGTCCAGAGTCCAGGTGACTCCGCTTCCGGGAGTGAATAGTTTGAATAACTTACTAATGCAGTAGCTGAGAAAAATAGGATATAGTGAAAATTTTCATCATAATTAAGTTTAAGTTTTGATTCGTTAAAATTAATAAATTTCATATTAGTATTTTAATGATTAATTTTTCTTAAAAAAATTTAATGCCGGTACAATTTTCTTCCATCCCTTCATTCGGGGACTTATTTTTAAACTACATTTATGATTTTAATAAACTCTCAAAGTTTTACAGGTTTGATTACAGAAGTGACGAAGCTTTCAGGGAATGTATTGAATTAAAAAAGGAATCATATTTAAATAATAAAAATTTTTTCAGAAATGAACTTACGGAAATACTGAAGGAACAGAATAAAGAATTCGGATGCGGTGATGAAACTATTGAAAACATACAGATCCTGAATGAGAAAGATACATTCGCAGTCGTAACCGGTCAGCAGCTTGGATTTCTGTCCGGTCCTTATTATACAATTCTAAAAGCGCTGAATACTGTTCAGCTCTGTGAAAAGCTCAGAGAAAAATTCCCCGAATATAAATTTGCGCCTGTCTTCTGGCTTGAAGCCGATGATCATGATTTTATAGAGATAAATAATGTGAATGTCATCAGCAAAGAGAATGAACTTAAGAACATTTCTTATTTTGAAGGCGGGCTGGAAAAGGAAAAATATCTGACACCTGCGGGAAAAATAAAACTTGACGGATTTATAAATAAATTTATTGAAGATGTTGAAAGTTCAATGAACTCAACTGATTTCAGCTCAGACCTTTTCGAAGGAATAAAAAAGATCTATCATGAAGGAGCTGATCTTAAAACCGCTTTTGCAAAATGCATGAATTTTCTTACCGGTGATAAGGGAATTGTATTTATTGACGCGACAGATGACAAAATAAAAAAAATGCTGCAGCCGGTATTTGAAAAAGAGCTTGGGACATTTCCCGGCGTTTGTGAAAAAGTAATTGAAACTTCCGTGGAACTTGAGGAAAATTACGACGTGCAGGTAAAGCCAAAAGCAATAAATCTTTTTTATATTCATGAAGGAAACAGATATTTGCTGGAGCCGAGGGACGGTGAAATATTTGCTTTAAAAAATTCGAGGACAAAATTTACTAAAGATGAGTTGTTTGAAATTCTAAAAACGAATCCTGAGAGATTCAGCTGGAATGTTGTGACAAGACCAATATGTCAGGATTACCTCCTTCCCACTGTAGCGTATGTCGGGGGACCATCAGAGATCTCATATTTCGGACAGTTCGGAGAAGTATATAAGTTTTTTAATATTACAATGCCGGTCATCTATCCCAGGACATCCGTTACGATCCTAGAAAAAAAAGTAATTGTATTTCTCGAAAAGTACGGATTGAAATTCGAAGATCTTTTTAACGAAAATGAATTAAAGAGTAAACTTATTGCGACTACTCAGGAATTGAATTCTGAGGAGATATTTTCTGAACTTAAGGATGAGCTGAGAGCGCTGTTTTACACTTATGAAAAATCACTTGAGAAAATTGATATAAATCAGACTAAATCTTTTTCAAAAAGAAATGAGCAGTTTCTTGAATCTCTTAATGTTGCGAAAGACAGATTCGCAGAAGCTCAGTCAAAGAGCAGCGAAGTAATATCAAACCAGCTCCGTAAGATACTTGTTAATGTCTATCCTGATAATACACTGCAGGAGAGAGTTTTAAATTTAACTTACTTTATAAACAAATACGGACCCGGCATTGTCGAGCATATTTATCAGAAGACGGACATATCGGATTTTTCACATCAGCTTCTTGATGTAAATATCAATCAGAAATAATACCGGTTACTATTGCATGACACTAAAAAAATACTGGTAATCAGACTCTCTTCTCTCGGTGATATAATACTTTCATTTCCGCTTTTGAAAATTCTCAGAAAGAAATTTCCGGGAGCGGAAATTCATTTCCTTACCCGAAAAAATTATTCAGAAGTACTCAGACTTAATGATAATACAGACAGGATAATAGAAGCAAAGGATGACATGGAAATTACAAGAAAGGAAATTCAGAATGAGAAATATGATATGATACTGGACATTCACAAGAATTTGAAAAGCATATATTTCACAAAAAATAATGCGCCGGATGTCAGAAGGATAGTAAAAAACAATTTTAAGAAATTCTTACTGGTAAAGTTTAAAATAAATCTTTTTAAAGAAATAATTCCTGTATATAAAAAATATCTGCTTACAATCGCGGACTATCTGAATGAAGACGATTATGAATTTAGTGTAAGCGATCTGAAAACACCGTCAATAGAAGGATTTGATTTTAAATATTCAGTGATTGCTCCATCATCAAGACATTTTACCAAAACTTATCCGGCGGAAAAGTTTATAGAATTTATTAAGATCAAAAAGCAGCGAGACTTTTATACTTACAGGCAGCAGTGATAAGACGGATATGGAAATTTGTGATGAGATAAATTCAGCTTGCGTCAATACAAGAAACTTGTGCGGAAAGCTTTCAATACCGGAACTTGCAGCAGTGCTAAAAAGAAGTGAGTATGTAATAAGCAATGACAGCGCTATATTACATCTCAGTGAAGCGCTTGGTAAAAAGACCACCGGAATATTCGGATCTACAGTGAAGGAGTTTGGATTCTTTCCGCAGCTTAAATCTTCAGCAGTGATTGAAATAAAAGATCTGAAATGCAGACCATGTACACATATAGGACTTACTGCATGTCCTGAAAAGCATTTCAAATGTATGTTGGATATTGATGTTACAAAATTAAATAATGAACTTAAAAATTAAGAATTATTATGAAGATCATTTTAAAGAATAATGAAGAGAAAAGAATACTCAGCGGTCATCAATGGATATTCAGCAATGAAATTGAAAAGACGGAAGACTTTTCAGAAAACGGTCAGGTAGCGGAGCTTTATACTTCATTCGGAAAATTTATAGGGAAAGGATTTTATAATAAAAATTCACTGATAGCATACAGACATCTGACTGATAAGCAGGATGAAGTGATTGACGGCAATTTTATTTTTAAAAGACTTAGCATGGCTAATTCGCTCAGAAGAAAAAAGCTGAACACTGGAGAGATCTACAGACTGGCAAACAGCGAGAGTGATTTTTTACCCGGACTGATAGTAGATAAGTTTGAGAATAAATATTCCATTCAGATTTTTTCCGCTGGGATGGAGCTTTTGAAAAAGGAAATAATTGAAGTGCTTCAGAACAATTTTAAAGCAGACTTCATTTTGGAAAAAAATGATAATGAGATCAGAATTCTGGAAGGACTTGAGAAAAAGGAAGAGATACTTTTCGACAAAACCGGGACATCACAAAATGAATTTGAAACGGAATTAGACGGAATTAAGATTTTCATTGATCTTTTAAACGGACAAAAGACCGGTTATTATCTGGATCAGCAGGAGAACAGGGTACTTCTCAGAAAATATATAAAGGCAGGGGATAATGTACTTGATCTGTTTTGTAATGAAGGAGGATTTTCACTCAATGCAGCATTTGCCGGAGCTGAGAAGGTTACTGCAGCGGATTCGTCTGAGCACAGTATTAAAATGTGTGAAAGGAATTCCCAGTTAAACGGATTCAGTAATATTGACTTTATAAAAGCGGATGTGTTTGATTTTCTGAATGAAGGTTTTCAGAAGACAGAGAGATATGATTTTATAATTTTAGATCCGCCTTCGTTTACAAAATCCAAGAAGAATGTATTTACTGCTTTAAAGGGATATACTGAACTCAATTACAAAGCAATGAAATTATTAAAACCAAATTCATTTCTGTTTACATTTTCATGTTCACATCATATCAGTGAAAAGGCATTTGAGGAAATGCTGATACAAAGCGCTGAGAAAGCCGGACGAAGCATTCAAATAATTGAATTCAGAAACTCTTCATTTGACCATCCTGTTTTACCTCAGATGTCTGAGACAAAATACCTTAAGGGATATCTGCTAAGGGTAACTGTCTAGAAAATATTTACATTATAGAATTTCTAATTTTTAAAATATAATTGACCCGGAATTTACCGCGAAGAGAGAAAAATAATATCGAGCAAGTAAAAAAGTTTAATTTCTTATTTGAACTTAGTCTTAATAAGCTTTATATTTGCACACAAAATTTTATTAAGTAAATTTATTAAAGATACAGATGAGTACAGACGATAAAAAATTTGTAGCTATAAACTACATAGATTGTAAAGAACATTATAAGGAAAGATTTGAAGAGCTTTTCGGTTCGCGTGCAAAGGCAATCGACAGGATGCCCGGTTTTCATAATATGGAAGTTCTCAGACCAATGGACGGAAGCAACAGATATTTGATAGTCAGTCACTGGGATTCCGAAGAAGCGTTTAAAGGATGGACAAAGTCGCCTGAATTTCTTGAAGGTCATAAGAGGGGATTTGATGATCTTAAAATTGCAAAAGAAAAGGGTGAAGAAATGCCGATGACCTCAGATTTCAAAACGTATGAAGTAATTGCAAAGTAAATTCAAAGGCAATCCTGCTTTATTAATCTGTTGTTTTAAGAAATTGTTTTTGCTGAAAAATATTTTCAGCCTTATTACCCTGTAAAAATTTACAGTATAAAATTTCAGGATTCTTAAGAATGTATCTTATTACAGGTATAGTAAAAATATTAGTGTTATAAACAAAATTGATCCAAAAAAAAATGGTATGATAAAAATCATATTTGTTTTATAATTTCATAAGTAATTTAAACAAGAAATCAGAAAGCAACAAACATTTAAAAACTAAAAAAATAAATTGAAAAAATTAATAATGAATCCTTTAGTATCTTCAGTAGCTGCAGTATTACTGATGATATCAGTTTACAGCTGTTCAGAAGACAGCGTAACAAATCCGGGACCGGTAGGACCGGCGGAAAAAACAATCAACGGAACAGTAACATTCGTTGATACGAATTTTGTACCGACAGGCGGAACATATCTTATATCTGCATATCCGTCAACCGGATGGCCGCCGATGGCAGGACCTGCTGCTTATGATACAATTAAAATAACGAGAACGAATAATGTACCGAATTTAATCTTACAGTTATACACTTAAAGATCTGAATCCCGGCAGTTATGTTGTTTCAGTTGGTTACAGAAAAACTACAGGAGGTCAGAGTCCGATAATGTCTGTTTACGGATGTGATACAGCCAGATTCTTAAACGGCGCCGGCTCGTCATGTTTTCTGAGTCCGCCTAAAACTGCAACTATAGGAACTGAAAATCAGGGTACTGAAGGAATTAACATGCTTTCCTGGTCAGATACTACAAAGAAAGTATTCTAAGTAATGTTGTTTAAAAGCGAAAATATTATAAATCTAATTAAATTTAAAATATCATTTATGAGGAATAGTATATTGAAGTTCAATATACTGTTCCTTTTCTTTTTACTTTTTACAGATAACAATGTATTCGCATCTGAAAATATCTCTTCACTTTCTGGAAAAGTAATAGATAAGGAAACGAATGCTGTAGTAGTGCAGGTCAATGTAAGTCTGACTAATATCAGATCAGGTGAAAAATATCAGACAAATTCTGATATTTCCGGAGTTTACAGATTTTCAAAACTGCGTACAGGCAGTTATATTTTAAAAGCATCTCATATCGGATATTCTGAATATGAAGAGGAAATAGATATGAAATTTTCAGACATCATTGAAAAGAATATTTATTTAAAACCTGCAGAAATTGAAATTGAAAAGATCAATGTTACTTCTTCAAAGACAGAGGTTACTCTTCAGCAAACTCCTTCTTCAATATCTTCTATTGGTTCCGATGAAATTTTCAATAAGAATATTCTGACATTTGATAATATTCTGGAAGAAATTCAAGGCGTAACAGTAAACAGAAGCAGCGGGATAAATGTCAATTCGCTTTCTATCCGCGGTTCATCTGATGTTGCCGGCGGGGGAATAGGAAACAGAGTTCTTCTTCTTCTTGACGGCAGACCTTCACTGACAGGGGATTCCAAAGGCGCTTTATGGTCACTGATCCCGGTTTCAATCATTGAAAGGACTGAAGTAGTTAAAGGCGCTTTTTCATCTTTGTACGGATCCAGCGCTATCGGAGGTGTTGTAAATGTGATAACGAAGAAACCGACTTACAAAGCATTTACATCTTTGAATATGAATTACGGTTTTTATGAAAAGCTTCCGGACAGTCTCAGTTTCAGTCAAAGTCTTCAGTCATTCTCAGGCGCAGATCTTATTCACAGCAATACGATCAAGAAATTTTCTTATCTGGCAAATATAAATTATAAAAAGAACGAAGGTTATTCACAGCAGTCGGGATATGATTTTTACAGCTTCACGGGAAAATTCACTTATGATGTGCTGAGCAACAGGGATCTTGAAGCTACAATTCAATATACTAACTCAGACAGCGACTTTCCGAGATACTGGAGAAAAGACGCAGGACAGGTTGCCAATCCGTATAAAGTAGCAGAGCATTACATAGGTGATTACATTAAAAAGAAATCACAGAGTTACGATCTGTATTACAGAGCAATTCCAAACAGTAATTCAAAATATACAACAAGATTTTATTATTATTATCTGAACAGTAATTCTTTTTACAATCCTAATAATCCTGTTTCACAGCTCTTTGCTGATACGGGAAAAGGGCTCAATACATTTATAGATTCATATAACATCGGAAATATTTCACAGGTTGATTTTCAGTTAGGCAAATCAAATTATCTGATATCAGGAGTTGATGTTCAGATGAATATAGTTAAGTCAGATCCGGAAGAGATCCTTTACGGCAATCAGCAGATGAATAATTTCGGATTATTTTTGCAGGATCAGACAAAATTAATAAAGGATAAAAACGGAAATGAAATACTGACTTCAACAGCCGGCATAAGAGCTGATTATATAAAAGTAATTTCCGGTATCAATTCATTTCAGCTGAGTCCGAAAATATCTTTTGTGTACAGTCCTGTAATTGAGAATTCTATTTTCTCCAATACTTCCTACAGGCTTCTTGCGGGAAGAGCTTTCAGAGCGCCATCGATAGCTGAAATTTATTTTAAGAAGGAATTATTCGGCGGATTTGATTTTATATATAATCCGAATCTAAAACCGGAAGAAATGATCTCAGTCGAAGCCGGCTTAAGAAAACAGTATGAGAGCAGATTTACTCTCGATCTATCAGTCTTTTATAATTATTATGAAAATCTGATCCAGTATATTAATGTTGGTAATTCGATATACGGACCTTTTCAGGTTCAAAATATAGCTCAGTCGCAAATTTCCGGATTTGAATTTTACATTGATTATAATTCCGGAATTAAACTATTCGACAGTCCTCTTGATTATTATTTTAATGTAGGATATACTTATTTGAAAGCAATAGATCTTTCTCCTAACAGGAAAAACGATTTCCTTCCATACAAGCCGCAGCATAATTTCAACTTCACAACTAATTTAAATTATAATGATTTTAATCTGAATGTAAACGGAAGATATTTAAGTAAGATCGATGAAGTTCTTTTTTACAATTTCGAAGAACCTGAAGCTTATTTTCTTCTGAATTTAAAACTCAGTAAAAAAATTACTTCAAAACTTTCATTCTTTGTTTCAGTTGATAATCTTTTAAACGAATCATATCAGGAGCTGGAGAGAATTCAGTCTCCGAACAGAAATTTCAACTCCGGAATATTTTTTGAATTTTGATTTTAACTTACCTTTAATTTTTTTTCACAGTTACTGTAACGCAAAATATTTTAATAAACAACCTTTTGAAATTGCTTTCAACAGGTTTAATTAATTTTTTTTAAATACAGCATATTTGCTTTTCCCGATTACTTCTTTCATAACCGGTGTAAATCCAAAATCTTTCAAAACCTTATCAAGAGTAGACGAAGTATGATAACTAAAGCAGCTTTCTATTCTGAATGATTCATTTTTCAGATGTTCCCAGCCGTCGGATGAATCAGGGTCAATGAAGTTAAAAATCACATAGCCCGATCTTTTTACAACTTTATCAAAATCCCTGCAGAAAGAATAAATCTGCTGAAGGCTGAATTCAATAAAAGTCCCCGTACTGAAAATAATATCCACAGACTCTTTATCGATTTTTGGCAGATTCATTCCGTTATTCAGCAAAGGTATAATATTGGTCTCATTTTTAAAATACTGTTTTAAAAAAGTAATAATCCATTGAGAATGATCAACCAAATATAATTTCCAGTTATCCGATCTTTTTAGAAATTGCGCTATATCCTTTGACCATCTGCCTGTTCCGGTTCCGATCTCAATTACAACGGGAGACTTTATTCCGGAGAGATAAGGAGTAAAGATTCTTTCCAGAGTCTGCGCCGGCGAACCCATTTTGCTGTTGATATAATCATTGACATCCATTCCGGCTACCCGGGATTTCTCAAGCCATTCCGGAAAACCTTCAGATTTTTTTTTACTGATAGTTTTTAAATTTCTTTCTCTTCTGACAAGGTCGTAACCGAGGAATTTAAATAAATTTTTTAACAATAGTTTCAAAATTATACTTGTTTATTTTTTAATCAAATATATTTAATCACCCGATACTGTAAATTAAAATATTATTGTACATTCTTAAACTCAATTATAAAGCTCAATACAGTAATGAAATACAGAATTAATTTTTAATCCCGGATTAATTCAATATTATAGTACAGCATCATCTTATTGCTGCTGACTGATATTCAAAGTTTTATGTTCAGATAGAAACTACTGCTTTAAAGAACTTTTGTGAAAGAAAAATCAGAGAAATTACCGGACGTTGCTTGTAAGTTTTGCAGGAAAATATTAGATTATATAAAATTTATTACCTCAAATAAATCATCATGAATGTCAAAATGCAATTGTTCAAATCAATAAAATTGCTTAGACAGTAAAAAATATTAATCAGAATATTATTATGAAAACATTTATCAAAGTAATTATCATTTTAATTTGCTTCACTTTTTCTTCAGATATTTTTTCGCAACAGTGGCAACAGCGACTTAACGGCAGGAGCGTCTGGTCTCTTGGTGTGAATCCAGAAGGTCATGTGTTTGCGGGAGGTCTGACCGGAGTGAATTCAAGAATCTGGAAATCATACAACTCAGGTTATACCTGGGATACAATTTATACCGGGGGCGGTCAGACAATGTGGGACTTTGCCTTTGATTCATCCGGAAATATGTATGTTGCAAATTTTTCATTAGGGTTGTTAAAGTCAACAAACGGAGGACAGAATTTTGTGATCTACCAATCCACTCCGTATTTCAACGGAAAGAATTTACAGGGTGTTAAGTGCGGAAGCGGAGGACATGTATTTGTAACTACATCAACGGGTTTCTTCAGAAGTACGGATCACGGAGCTACATTCAATGAAACCGCTTTGACGGGATTAAACTGCCTTCCTGTTCTTGTTGATAAAGACAGTTCGAATATTGTATATGTCGGAGTATCTTCCGCAGGCGGCTCCGGAATCGGAGTTTACAGATCGACAGATAACGGATTGACTTTCAGCAGTAATCTCCTTCCGAATGCAAACGGATACAATCTGATGCAGACTGAAAACGGAGATTTATACCGGTTAACTACAACAAGTCCGTATACTCTTGCAAAGTCAGCGGATAAAGGTTTAAGCTGGATCCCGCTTGCAAATCTTCCCGGCGCTATGAGAGGAATCACATATTATTCAGGTTTAGGCCAATTCATAATATATGTGTCAGGAAACGGAGGAGTGTTCAAATCAACAGACGGAGGTCTAACATTTGCAAATGATAATTTTACTTTAACTGCAACTCCTGTATTAAATGTAAAAAATCCAAATGAGCATTTCACTTTAGCCGGAGTTTCCGGCGCTGCAAACGGAGGCGTGTGGGTATTTTATAATGCTCTCATACAGAACTTATCTAATTCAGGAACTGAAGTCACCGGATATCATCTTTCTCAAAATTATCCAAATCCCTTTAACCCTGCTACAAATATCAGTTTCGGTATCCGTAGAGAGGGATTGGTAAGTTTGAAAATTTTTGACATTATGGGAAAAGAAGTGATAACACTTTTGAATGAAAATTTAAATCCGGGAAACTATGAATACAGATTTGATGCAGCTGGTCTGCCGGGCGGAATTTATTTTTATCGTATGGAAACAGAGGGATTTACAAAAGTAAAAAAACTAATGTTAGTAAAATAAGTCATTAAATTATATATTAAATTCAGGTGATTGTTAAAATAATGCTTTGAAAAATGTCTATAAAAATATTTTATTCGAGAATAAATTTTTAATTTAAACCCTATCTTTTTGAACAGGGATAGATTTTAGAAAAAAAGTAATGATTATTGGATTATAATTCCACAACACAAAACTCACTTCAATTTTTACTTTAAGTAAACTAACTATTTAGTATAAAAATATATTGGAAATTTAAATTTATTTTTGTTAGTTTGCTAAAGTCAAAAATTTTAAAGCCATACATTTTCAAAAAGAGAATAATAAATAATATTTTCATATTTCTGCTTCACTTACAAATCCCATTGCAAGTAAACACCAATTTTATAAAATCAATTATAAGGTCAGAACATTTGATTCATTAATAAATATTGTTTAAAAAAAATTTAATAAACTAAACATATATAAAATGAAAAAAATAATTACTGTTTTCCTTTTCGGATTTATTCTTTTTAATGCTTCATCCAATGCACAGATCAATATTTATCCATATGTTGAGACAGGAGATAATCCCGTAGGCTGGAATGTAATACAGGGTATTCCAGTCTGGAGTCTCGAAACATCTACGGTGAGTCCGACCGGAAATTTAAATGACGCAGCATTAAAATGTAATTTTTATGCATATGCTCCGGGAACTGACGGGTTGGTTGTTTCACCTGTTTTTGATTTTACAAATCTGTCTCATCCTGTTTTCCATTTTTATGTTGCATACGCTTCATATAATAATAATAATGATTCGCTGCAGGTCCTTGTGTCCACTGATTTTGGAAATACATTTGTTGATCTTCCTACACCTTACAGAAAGTCTCATAATCAGAGTCCTTCTTACGCTACAGTTCCGTCGCAGAACAATGCATATTCTCCGACTTCAGAAAGTGACTGGAGGCATGAGACAATTGACCTTGGATCTTTTGCCGGTCAGAATAATTTAATGTTTGCTTTCAGAGGAGTCTGCGCATTCGGAAATAATCTTTATATTGATAATTTCGTGGCGGAAAATGCTGATACATATGCTGAAGAGAATATTACTTCACCCGGAGCTTATACATTAAATGATCTGACGCTTAATTTTAACACAGTCGGTCTGCCTCCTGTTTCAGGAAATATTGAAAATGACAATCCGGGCGGAGGAGTTGTAAAAGTTGTTGAACATCTGAATCAGAATCCTGTGCCATCGCTTGCAAATCCGGTTATAAACTCGAATAATACTGCTACTACGCATGACGGTTCGATCTTTACTCCTAATATAATTTCTCCGGATAAATGGTATACTGTTTCATATTCAGGGAATGACTGGACGGGCAATGCCGTCTATGACATTAAAATTGAAACGTCTTTTTTTATATCCGTACTTGATATTACAAAACTGTATATTGTGAAAAGAGCTGATTTTACTGATTCGTGGGATTGTCTTAATACTATAGTTACGGGAAGCAGTATACAAGCGTCAGGTCTGACATCGTTTTCTGATTTCGCAGTGGCGGGAGATTCTTCGGTAAATCCTTTGCCGGTAGAGCTTTCATCTTTCACATCTGTTATTAACGGAAATGATGTTACGCTTTCATGGACCACTTCATCTGAACTAAATAATTCAGGATTTGAAGTTGAAAGAAAATCCGTTGAATCTTCAGAATGGAAAACACTTGAATTTATTAACGGTTACGGAACGTCAAGCGCAGCTCATACTTATTTGTTTACCGATAAAAATCTTACATCCGGTATTTTTTCATACAGATTAAAGCAAATTGATTTCAATGGAAATTATGAATTTTTTAATTTGTTAAATGAAGTAAATATAGGAGTGCCGTTGAAATTTAGTCTGTCTCAGAATTATCCTAATCCGTTTAACCCGTCTACATCAATTAATTTTGAGATTCCTGTAGAGGGTAAAGTCAGTATAAAGCTTTTTGATATATCCGGTAAAGAAATTGCGATATTGCTGAATGAGTTTAAATCAGCCGGATATCATAATGTAAAATTCAATGCATCAGGAATTTCCAGCGGAGTATATTTTTACAGACTGCAGTCGGGAGATTTTGTATCGACCCAAAAAATGATACTTTCAAAGTAAGATCTTTCAAATTAAGAACTTACAAATTATTATAAAAGCCGTTGTTGAAATTCAGCAACGGCTTTTTTTTGAAAGCATTAAAATCAGTGAAAAAAAAACGTAAAATTTTTTAAAAAAAATGTAAAAGAATGATTGATATTTTAAATTAAAATTATTAAGTTTGAGAAACATTATAACAGCCGAGTTAAAAAATTAATTTTCTGATATCAGAAAGAAATTTCTATTTTAAAAATTCAGGTTTCGATTATGATTTGTTAGATTGAAAACAAAAAAGTTAAACTTATATTATAAACTAAATTAATAATTAAGCTAAAGTCACTCATCTTGAAAGGGGGTAAGAGTGACTTGAAAAAAACATTACAAAATCAAATTGGTAATGTAAAAATTCAAAAACTTTTTTTAAACTAAACATCTAACTAAAATGAAAAAATTCACTTTCACTTTTTCAATTCTTTTACTCACTTATTTTTTTGTTGGTAATTCTTTTTCTCAGAGTTATAAATTAGAGAAAATAAATCAAACTGACATTTCAAAAATTTTAAATCCGTTTGATGCTGTCTCTGTGAATCCGATTCAGCTTGACGGTCCAAATCCACCAAGCATTCAAGCAGCTATCATAACTCCGATAGGCAGCGGCGGAGGGTCAACATTCGGAAGAGCTCCTCAGGCTTCAACCAGATATCAAAGATGTTATTATTTCATCTCTGCTGAAGAAATGCAAAATTCAGGTTATCCTGTAGGTCAAAATATTACTTCTTTAGGATTTAATTATTCAGCACAAACAAACGGAGCTACAGCAGATACTTTTAAAGTATATTTTGAGAACGGAGCTGCAACCTTTATAGATAAAGGTTCTAACTGGACTACAGCAATCTCTACTATGACCCAAGTACATCAGGGAGTAATGACAATCCCTTCTTCACCCGGAACTGTTGATTATACATTAAATAATCCTGGTGCATTTACATATACAGGCAGCGGATTATGGATAGCTTTTGAATACCAAAATATAACCGGTTTACTTGGTGCTGTAAATACAGCTATATGTAATACAGCTTTAGGTTCAACTCTGAGAAACATGTCTTCCGGAAGTAATGTTGCATTATCCAATACCATGTCAAGTTTTTCAGCTTTCAGACCTGAAACCAGATTGGGAACTTCACTTGATGATATTGTTAGTGTAGGAAATGTCTATGCTATGGGTGAAAAATTAAGCGGATGTATTGATACAAATTACTTTGCAAATTACTTTGAACATTTAAGATCCGGTATAGATTCAATTTATTTTAAATATGTCATTAAAAATGAAGCGGGAAATACAGTTAAAGATTCAGTTACTGTATTAGTTATTCTCAATGATACAGCTTCAGTAACCGGATATATTCTCACATTACCATTTTTAAAATCAGATGAGATCAAAGCAGATTCAATCATTGTTACTGCTACTACAACAGCAAATGAAGGTCTTATAGGTAATAACACAGGAAAGACCCGAACTGAAGCCACACTAAACACTATTAATCAGGCTATAACTGCTTCAAACAATACAGGTGGTGCCGGATTTAATGGAGGTGCCGGATTTGAGATCGGAATTGCTCATACTTCGGGTGATTGTCCGATTTATCTCAATAGTTTAAATTATATATTCGGAAGTACAGGACAAACTTATCAGATTAGCGTATATGCCGGAGACAGTGGTAATACACCGGGTACATTATTATATAACTCCGGAAATCTGGTCAATGTAACAGGAGCTAATTCTCATACACTTCCAAGTCCTTTATTCTTAACTGCCGGAAAGTTCTTTGTAGCTTTCAAGCAGGTCGGCACAACAAACTTTTCACTTCAGTTCCAGCAGGAAATTCCAATTAGATCTGATGTATATTATACAGGAAATCCCGGAAGCTGGAGCCCTTCATTCGGCGGATTTAAGTATAATGTACAACTGGTAACTACCACAAATCTTGACCTGACATTGTTGATGGAAGGATTTTTTAACGGAACAACAATGGTTGGCGATACTGTGAATGTTAATTTAAGAGAGCAAACACCTCCTTATAACATAGTTGACAATGCAACGGCTTATGTTAATTCATCAGGTAACGGTGTTTTCAATTTTACTAACGCTTCAGCAAATACATGTTATTATTATGAAGTTATTCACAGAAATCATATCAGAACATTCAGTCACTCAACATGCGAAGAGTTTACTGCAAATACAACATCTTATGATTTTTCTTCAGCAAGTTCACAGGCATTAGGAAATAATTTAGTATTTGTATCTGCTGACAATGTTGGACCGGGCGGATGGGCTACATACACTTCTGATGTCAATCAGGACGATGTAGTTGATCTTACGGATTGTTCGGATATCGACAATGATGCATTTAATTTCTTGAGTGGTTATGTTGTAACTGATGTGAACGGAGACGAAGTAGTTGATCTCACAGACCTTTCATTCTGTGATAATAATGCTGCTAATTTTGTTTCAGCAATAACACCTTAAATTCAAATACATATAAAAAAAGCAGGGATCGAATTTCAATCCCTGCTTTTTTAATGTTCAAGATCTTTTGTTATAAATTATTATATCTCTCTTCGAGTTTATTAAGTTCATCCGATAATTCTGCGGGTAATTTATCGCCGAATATTTTAAAATATTCTCTTAATTCTTTAACTTCATCTAAACCTTCTTCTTTTGATATTGCAAAAAGTTTATCCATTTCATTTTCAGAAATATTAAGTCCGTTTATTTCCAATGCGCCTTTGGAAGGAATTCTTCCGTAAGGTCTGTCTTCAAATTTATCTGATCCGTCAAGTCTTTCAAAAACCCATTTCAGAACTCTTATATTGTCACCGTATCCGGGCCAGATGAATTTACCGTTCTCATCTTTTCTGAACCAGTTGACATAAAAAATTTTCGGAAGATTTGCTGCATCGCTTTTCTTTCCCATCTTAAGCCAATGTGCGAAATAATCTCCCATATGATAACCGCAGAAGGGCAGCATTGCGAACGGATCATGTCTGAGCTGTCCGACTTTGCCGGCTGCGGCTGCTGTCATTTCGGATGAAACGGATGCTCCGAGGAAAGTGCCGTGCTGCCAGTCGAAAGCCTCATTGACAAGAGGAACAACTGAAGCTCTTCTTCCGCCGAATAGGATTGCAGAGATCGGGACTCCTTTTGGATTTTCCCAGTCTTTGTCAATTACGGGACACTGTGAAGCGGGAGCAGTGAATCTTGAATTCGGATGTGAAGAAGGATCTTTCGATTCCGGTGTCCAGTCATTTCCGTGCCAGTCTATCAGATGAGCTGGTTTTTCATTTGTCATTCCTTCCCACCAGACATCACCGTCATCTGTCAGGGCAACATTTGTAAATAGTGAATTCTTCTCCATAGATTTCATAGCATTTCCGTTTGTGTCATATGAAGTGCCGGGAGCAACACCGAAGAAACCGTATTCCGGATTGATCGCATAAAGTCTTCCGTCTTCTCCAAATTTCATCCATGCAATATCATCACCGACTGTTTCCACTTTCCAGCCGGGAATAGTAGGAGTGAGCATTGCGAGATTTGTCTTTCCGCAGGCGCTTGGGAATGCCGCTGCTACATATTTTTTCACGCCTTCGGGCGAAGTGATCCCGACAATGAGCATATGTTCAGCCATCCAACCTTCATCTCTCGCCATTGCAGAAGCTATTCTCAGCGCAAAACATTTCTTCCCAAGTAATGCATTTCCGCCGTAACCGCTTCCATAAGACCAGATGCTTCTATCTTCAGGGAATTGAACTATATACTTCTCTTTATTACACGGCCAGCTTACATCTTTCTGACCTTCTGCCAGCGGATATCCTACGGAATGCAGACAAGGAACAAAATCTCCGTCTCCGAGCACTTCAAGGACTTCTGATCCTATGCGTGTCATAATTTTCATATTCATCACTACATAAGGAGAGTCAGTGATCTCAACTCCGATATGAGCAATATCAGAACCGAGCGGTCCCATGCTGAACGGAATTACATACATTGTTCTGCCTTTCATACATCCGTCAAAAATTCCGTTAAGGATTTTTTTCATTTCAGCCGGATCTTTCCAGTTATTTGTAGGACCGGCATCTTCTTCTTTCTGCGAACAAATAAAGGTCCTGTCTTCTACTCTTGCAACATCTGTAGGATCGGATATTGCGTAATAACTGTTCGGTCTTTTGGATTCATTAAGTTTTTTTAAAGAGCCTTTTTCAATCAGCATATTTGCAAGAGATTGAAATTCTTCTTCGGATCCGTCACACCAGTGTATATTATCGGGTTTGCAAAGATCTGCACATTCGTCAACCCATTTTTGTAATTTATTACTGATAGTCATTTTATCTCCTTGTTATATTTATATTTTTAAATTTTAATTTGATTTTTTTCAGGGTCATTACTCATTAAAATTGCAATGTATCTTGTAGAAGGAATATTCATTAAAATAATTTTCAGCATACTCATTAATGGTACGGATAAAACCATCCCTATAATTCCCCAGACATATCCCCAGAATATGAGAGAAAAGAAAAGCAGGAAGGGGCTGAGATCCAGTCTGGCGCCGAGTATTTTGGGCTCCAGGAAATTACCTTTCAGATTTTGTATTAAAATCAGGACTGCAAGAATAATAACAGGGAAAAGAATGCTTTCAAACTGGATCACCATAAACAGGGATACTAAAATTGATGCAACCATAGAACCAATATTAGGAATAAAGTCCGTTATAAAAAAAAGAAAAGCCCAGATCACATAAAATTCTACTCCGCTAATCCAGAGTATAAGTCCGATCAGGACAGACTGCATAAGACTCAGGACAGTCTTTCCGGAAATATAATCTCTGAGACCTTCTATTATGTGTCCTAATGTATTTCTTAAAGAAGCGTTTTTTTCTTCCGAGAAAGCAATTGTAAATCTTTTACCAATGCTGTCAGATTCAGTCAGTAAAAAAATAATATAAAACATTATCAGAACAAAATTTCCGAGAAGGGAAGTAATGTTAGTAAGAATTCCTGCAATAGCATTTGTCAGATTACCACCCATCAATAAATTCTTTATGTTAAAGAAATCTTCAATTTTGGAGATTTCATCAGGACTTAATTTTAATGCCGGTAACATTGAGTAATAGAAATGCAGAAATTTGGCTTCGTATTTCGGAAATTCCTGAGAGAATGAATTTATGCTGGTGATTATGAAAATACTTACGGAATTTACGAGAATTAATAATATCAGAATAATTAAAATTAAAGATACTACAGCCGGTATCTTTTTTTTGATCAGAAAATTATATAATGGCAAAAAAACGAATGTAATTAAAATGGCAACAAAAAGCGGAAGGAGAATTGACTGCAGTTCCTTTAAAATAAAAACGGATAAGACGATCAGTATTGTAACGGCTAAAAAGTTCAGTAATCCGAGCGGATTTTCTTTCGGTTTTTCAGTTATTTCTTTTTTATCCAAATCAGTTATATGAAATTAATTTTTTATAATTAACCGGATCTTTTACACCGGCTGACTGAAAACCTCTTAATCTCAAAGCGCAACTGTCACACTCACCGCATGCAATTACATTATTTTTATAACATGACCATGTTAGGTGGAGGGGAGAACCGGTTTTCACTGATTTTATCACTATCTCTTTTTTAGAAAGATTAATTATCGGCGTAACAATTTTAATTCCTGATCCGGCTTTACTGCCTATTCGGATCAAAGTATTGAATGATTTAAAAAAATTTTTACGGCAGTCCGGATAGCCGCTGGAATCCTCTTCAACTGCGCCAATGAAAATTTTACCTGCATTTATAATTTCAGCCCAGCTTACTGCAATCGAAAGTATATTAGCATTCCTGAAAGGAACATAGCTTGTCGGAATGTCTTTACTTTTCAGATCTGCTTTTGAAATTTTAAGTTTACTGTCAGTAAGAGATGAACCACCGATCTTTCCAAGGTAACTGATATCGGCAATTAGTCTGTTTGTTACTTGATAGTAATCCGAAATTTCATTAAATGCCTTCAGCTCTCTCATTTCCGTTTTCTGTCCGTAATTGACATGTAAAAAATTCAGATTATATTTTTTGTCTGCAATAGCTGCTGTAAGCGCGCTGTCCATTCCTCCGCTTACAAGCACTATTGCCTCAGGTTTTTTTAATCTCATTTTACGAAATTACCAATTTGACAAAGAATATTGAAGTCATAGTTAAAATATTATTAGTAATATCAAATCAGACTTGGCAGAGAGAATCCGCATTAAAAAAAAAACAATGTCCCGTTAAAAATCACAGATCCGGGTTAATGTTTTACTTTCTGAACTTATACTAAAAGCCGGTTATAATTTAAATTTTACTGATCGAATAAAAAGCAGAAGCAGAATTAAATAAACATGGAAATTATTTTCTAATAAAATTTACTTCATAAGCATATTTTTCAAGCTCTTCCCTGAAATCAGGATGCGCAATATTAATAAGACTTCTTACTCTCTCACGAATTGATTTTCCATAAAGATCTGCAATTCCAAATTCAGTTATAATATAGTGAACATCAGCCCGGGTTGTAGTGACGCCTGCACCCTGTTTAAGAAACGGAGCAATTCTGGAAAGTTTACCGCCTTTAGCAGTAGAAGTAAAAGCTATTATCGGTTTTCCATTTTCACTTCTCGAAGCGCCTCTGATAAAATCGAGCTGTCCGCCAAATCCGGAATAATTTTTCGGTCCGATAGAATCAGCGCAAACCTGTCCTGTGAGATCAACTTCAAGCGCAGAATTAATTGAAACCATTCTGTCATTTCTTGCAATAATGAAAGGATCATTTACAAAGATAGTTGGTCTGAATTCGAATACAGGATTATCGTCCATGTAATCGAAAACTTTTTTAGACCCTAAAATAAATGAAGCTACAACTTTTCCCGGCAGAAGAGTTTTTCTTTCTCCGTTAATAACATTCGAGTCGATAAGGTCAATAAGATTATCGGAGAACATTTCAGTATGGACTCCGAGATCTTTTTTATCGGTAAGATACTGAAGTACCATATCGGGAATAATACCGATACCCATTTGAAGAGTTGAACCGTTTTCGATCAGAGTTGCAATATTCTGTCCGATCTTTTCGTAAGCTGCGAGTTCTTCGCCCGCAATATTTTTCTGATTTATGAACTCCGGTACCGGATCATTTATTTCCACTGCATAATCAATTTTGTCAATGTGTATAAAATTATCACCGAGTACTCTGGGCATATTAGGATTGATCTGCGCGATAATTAATTTGGAATGTTCTGCAGCAGTTTTGGAACATTCATTACTAATACCATATGAGCAGAAACCGTGATCATCCGGCGGCGAAAGATGAAGCAGACAAACATCTATCGGGAGTTTTCCGTTTTCAATAAGAAGAGGAATTTCAGAAAGAAATACGGGAATAAAATCAGCGCGTCCTTCATTTACAGCTTTTCTGACATTGGCTCCTGTAAAGAGAGAGATGAGATGGAAGTGACCTTCCATTTCGGGTTTTACATACGGAGCATCAAGGAAAGTCATAAGCTGTAAAATATTTACATCGGTTAGTTCTTTATATCTTTTACAAAGACTATCGATAAGTACAAAAGGGAAAGAGCAGTTTGCCTGTACATAAACATTATCACCTGATCTGACTGATTTTAAAGCTTCATCTGCTGATACAAACTTAGTTCTTGATTTAATGGATTTAAGCATTTTAAATAATAATTTTAGATTCGGATTAATTTACTTCCATTAATTATAATTTTAAAGACAATATAATGTATTATGACAAATATCATCTTTATTGAATAAGATATATTTATTGAATTAATACTAAAGGTTTGGTTCGTTGAGAAGTAATGCTCGTAATGTGAAATCAAATTTTATTTAAAACAGGTCAAAATATATTTGAACTGAAAGTAATTCCGGGTAGAATTTAAATTTATTTCAAATGCACGGAATACAGATCCATGATACATAATATTTTAAAAAAATCTTTCCGTATTAATCTGTTTCTAAAAAACCTCATTAAATTTATATTGAGTAAAATTTACAGCTGCAATAATTGGATATAAAAAAAAACGTTAAACTCTCTGACCACACAACCATTGCATTAGGAGGAACCGCCTCATATTTTATTTCATGTAAAAGTCCGGATGAAATTATCGAAGCGCTGAAATTATCTGCCGAAAAAAATCTTCAGGTACAGGTAATGTCAGGCGGAAGCAATATTGTATTTCCGGATTCCGGATTTCAGGGCGTTGTAATTTCGGTTGATATAAAGGGAATAACATTTAATAAAAACGGAGATGATATTTTTGTTATTGCGGGCGCAGGAGAAAATCTGGACGGACTGATCAGTGAATGTATAAAACACGGTTATGCCGGAATTGAATGTCTGTCCGGCATACCGGGTTCTGCAGGCGCAGCTCCGATACAGAACGCCGGAGCTTACGGACAGGAAATAGCAGATGTACTGGAGTATGTTTCAGTAATTGACAGAAGCGATCTTTCTTTTAAAAAGTTTACAAATCCGGAATGCGGTTTCAGTTACAGACAAAGCAGATTTAAAAAAGAGGATGCAGATAAATTTATAATTACTGAGATTTGTATCAGACTTTCGGAAGTTAATTTACAGGAAATAAAATACAGAGCATTAAATGAGAGACTCAGCGGAATTCAGGACTTTGAAAAAACAAAAGACATAAAGGAAAAACTAAATACAATCAGAAATACTGTTATCGAAATCAGGAAAGAGAAATCAATGGTGCTTGATAAATCGGATATAAATTCAAGATCCTGCGGATCATTTTTTATGAATCCTGTTTTGAATGAAAATGAGTTTAATGAATTCAGAAACAATATCAGTAAACAACATTCAGAATTCCCTTTTTACAAAAGCGGTAATGAATTTAAAATACCTGCAGCATGGCTTGTTGAAAATTCCGGATTTGAAAAAGGATATGTTAAAAAGGGTGTCGGAATTTCATCAAATCATTCATTAGCGTTAATTAATATAAGCGGAACTTCGGCAGGACTGATACAGCTGTCAGAAGAAATTCAAAATGCAGTAAAGATTAAGTTCGGCATCAGTCTTATTCCGGAACCGGTGATAATTTTATCACACTAATTTTATATTCAATTTTCAATTTCAAACACCGGATTATACTCCTTAAGTAAATTCCTGATTACCCGCTTCGTCATAATTCTTAGTTAAATATAAAAGAAAATTTTCTTCAAAGAGATGATTTTTCAAATTGTAATTTCTAAGTCAGTTAATTATCTTTCGCCTGTCATGCTCAGGTGGCGGAACTGGTAGACGCGCTGCATTCAGGGTGCAGTCTTTGTATTAAGGTGGGGGTTCGAGTCCCCCCCTGAGCACATCAAACAAAAATCATGAAAATTGAAAAAAAATTGGAAATTAAAAACTCTGACCAAGTGGGGAAAAGCTGCGTCTGAAGACAGCACTTCAGATGATTCAAATATTGAAGATTTCATAGTACAGTTCAAAGGACTAAAAAGTAATATTAAAATGCCGGAAAGTCTGATTCGTCTTTTATACATGAGAGGAATTACAGACTATCAGAAAGTACTGAAATTTTTCAAACCTACCATCGACAGGCTTTATGACCCGTCATTAATGAAAGATGCTGATAAAGCTGCAGACCGTATAATAAAGGCAATAGAAAACAAGGAAGAGATCATGATCCTCGGTGATTATGATGTGGACGGAACCTGCGGTGTGTCAATGTTTTATCTGTTCCTGAAAAAATTAGGACTGGAAGCGGAATATTATATACCTGACAGGATTGAAGAGGGGTATGGTATTTCCATAAAATCTATCAACTACGCAAAGGAAAAAAAAATATCTCTTATTATTTCAATTGACTGCGGTATAACTGCATTTGATAAAGTGGAGTATGCCAAATCTCTCGGAATAGATTTCATTATCTGCGATCACCATCAGCCGCCGGAAAACATTCCGGATGCATTTGCAGTTATGGATCCTCTCCGCACAGATGATGATTATCCTTTTAAATATTTATGCGGTACAGGTGTCGCTTTCAAACTTGCGCAGCTAATAGCAATTAAACTTAACAAGCCGGATTCCACTCATTCACTTCTTGATCTTGTAGCAATAGCAACCGCTTCGGATATCGTTCCTCTTTCTGATGAAAACAGAATACTTGTCAGCGAGGGATTTAAATTAATTAATAAAAATCCGAGACCGTCGCTGAAAATTCTAATAGAGTCTAGCGGACTTAAACCCGGCAACCTGAATACCGGAAATGTTGTATTTACTGTCGCTCCGAGAATTAATGCAGTGGGCAGACTCGGCGATGCGAAAAGAGCAGTTGAGCTTCTGATCTGCGAAGATGATGAAAAGATCAAAGAATTTACTTTTGTACTCAATGAAGAAAACACAAACAGAAGAGATATTGATAAGACAATAACATTTGATGCGTTCAAGCAATTTGAGGAAAACAATGATATTGATACACTGAAATCAATTGTCATACATAATGAAACCTGGCATTCGGGTGTGATCGGAATCGTTGCGGCAAGACTTGTAGAGAAATACAACCTGCCTTCAATAGTGCTTACAACCGTAAACGGCGTAGCGAAAGGAAGCGCAAGAAGTATAAGTACGTTTAATATTTACGATGCGCTGAAGCAATGTGAAGATAAACTAATTCAGTTCGGCGGTCATTTTCACGCAGCCGGTCTGGAAGTTGAGCTTGACAAGCTTGAAGAATTCAAGAAATCATTTAACGCAATTGCCACAAAAAAAATAACTGATGAAGAGCTGATACCTGAAATTGAAGTTGACGCTGAAATTAAATTCAGCGAACTGTCGGATAAATTTGTCAGGATACTGGAATTTTTTGAGCCATACGGTCCTGATAACATGACACCGGTATTTATAACTAAGGATGTTCAGATAATCGGCGATGTAAGATTTGCAAGATCTGATACACACATTTTTAAAGTAAAGGAAATTGATTCAGAAAAAATATTTGAAGCGGTATTTTTTAATTCAGGTCATTTCAGGTATGATGAAAAGATTGACACTGATACTTCGGGTAAAATTATAAAAGGGAATGTATGTGATATTTGTTATTCAATAGAGAAGAATGTCTGGAACAGCCGTGAGACTACGAAGCTCAGAATTCGCGATATTAAATTTTAAAACAGAAATCTTAATAAAAATAATTAATAAATTTTAAAACAATATACGGAGTATACATAAATGTCAGGTCATTCAAAATGGGCGACTATAAAAAGAAAAAAAGCCGCAACTGATTCAGCAAGAGGAAAAGTTTTTACAAAAATAATTAAAGAGATAACAATCTCATCCCGCGACGGCGGCGGTGATCCTGACGCTAATCCAAGACTCAGGCTTGCCATTCAGACTGCAAAGTCAAGTAATATGCCGCAGGATAATATTACAAGAGCAATTAAGAAAGGTACGGGAGAACTTGAAGGCGTAAGATATGAGGAAATTACTTATGAAGCATATGCTCCAAACGGAATTGCGGTGATCATAGAAAGCGTAACGGATAATAAGAACAGGACAGTCGCAGAGCTCAGACACGGAATTTCAAAAGCAGGAGGCAACCTCGGCGAGTCAGGTTCAGTAGCGTGGATGTTTGAAAGAAAAGGAGTTGTGACAGTGGAAAAAGGAAATATAAATGAAGATGATATTATGGAAGTCATTCTAGATGCCGGCGCAGATGATCTTAAAACAGACGGAGAATATTTTGAAATTATAACTCCTCTAGAAAGTTTCGATTCGGTCAGAAAAGCAATTGAAGATAAATCTTATAAAATTGAAAGCGCATCTCTTCAGTATATAGCAAAAGATCTTCTTGCGATGGAAGGAAAGAAAGCGGAAGAAGTTATAAGATTTATAGAAACTATTGAAGACAATGATGATGTGCAGAATGTTTATACAAATGCGGATTTTATAGATGAGTAAGTTAAATTGTTATAACGGAATTGAAATTACTTTCCGGATATATTTTAAATTATGAGAATAATCGGAATAGATCCCGGGACATCCGTTACCGGAATAGGAGTGATTGAAATCCTGAACGGCTCCGTAAAGCTTATCCATTTTGGAAATGTTACACTGAATTCCAAAGATCACATGACAGTAAGACTAAAAAAGATCTATGACGAATGTCTTGAATGTATAAAAAAATATAAACCGCAGGAACTTGCAATTGAAACAGCATTTTACAGCAAGAACATACAATCAACACTTAAGTTAGGTCAGGCAAGGGGAGTCGCCATAATCGCGGGATTGAATTCAGAGATCAATATTTCAGAATATTCCCCGAGGGAAGTAAAAAAATCCGTTACCGGAAACGGCGCTTCATCCAAGGATCAGGTTATGTATATGGTAAGTTCAATTCTTAATTTAAAGAAACAGAAAATTCCGGTGGATTCATCCGATGCTCTTGCAATAGCGATCTGTCATTCATTTAATCTGCAGTCGGTAATAGTTTCGTCTTCAAAAAGTTCAGTCAAAAACAGCTGGAAATCCTTCCTTGAAAAAAATCCGGAAAGGATATTAACTTAGAAATAAAATGATATCATCTCTCAGAGGTAAACTTCTTTCAAAAAAAAATCAGGAAATTATTCTTGAAGCCGGCGGCGTAGGATATCAGGTTTTTATTTCCAAAAAACTTTCAGAGATCATGACCGGTCTTCAATCGGAATACATGATATTTACTTATCTTGATGTAAAAGAAAATTCAATGCAGCTCTTTGGATTTTCAGATGAGAAGGAAAAGGAAATTTTTAAAATGCTGCTGTCGGTAAGCGGGATCGGACCGAAAATGGCTCACAATATTCTTGCTAATCTTTCTTTTGATGAGATCCTGTCACTGATATCGGACAGTTCATTTTCAAAAAATATCAGAATACCGGGTATAGGTGCAAAGAAGCTGGAATTAATTTCAATGACTTTAAAAGATAAAATATTTAAAATTGACAAAGAGACAGGAAGAGGAGCTTTTGAAATACCGGGTGAACTTTCCGGGGACAGTATTCGCTTTGAAGCCCTGAACGCGCTGATTAACCTCGGATATCCGAGAGCTGACGGGGAAAAACTTATACGTGAAGTATTAAAGAAGACTGATCTGAAAATTACAACAACAGAAGAGCTTATCAGAAGAGCTCTTGATTTGGTTTCTTAAAAAAAATTAATATGTCAGAAAATAGTTTAGAGGAGATCTGGAGCAAGATTAGATTACTTTTAAAATCTCATCCATGGCACGGTGTGCCTATCGGAAATAATATTCCGCAAACTGTTACAACTTATATTGAAATTGTTCCGACTGATACTGTAAAATATGAGATCGAAAAAAACAGCGGTTATCTGAAAGTAGACCGACCGCAGAAGTATTCGAATATCTGTCCGACGCCGTACGGATTTATTCCGCAGACATTGTGCGCGGAAAATGTAGGAGAGTATTGTATGAAAATGACCGGAAGGGATAATATAAAAGGTGATAATGATCCTTTGGATATTTGTGTGATAACGGAGAAGTCATTAAATCACAGCAATATACTTCTGCAGGCGATTCCGATCGGCGGATTAAGAATGATAGATAATAATGAAGCCGACGACAAGATAATCGCAGTGATGAAAGATGATGCAATATTCAGTGAGTGGAAAGATATCACAGACTGTTCTGAATCATTCATAGAAAGATTAAAGCATTATTTCCTGACATATAAAGATGCGCCCGGATCGGAAGGAAAGAGATGTGAGATTCACAGCGTATACGGTAAAGAGGAAGCTTATGAAGTAATTAACGCAAGTCACCGTGATTATCTGAATAAGCACGGGGACCTAAATACCTTACTGAACAGAAAAGATATATAGCGGATTATTCAGTACCGTAGCGAAGAATTTTAATTTTTTCTTCGGTGATCAGCGCGCTTCCAAGCATATCAGTCTTATTGAATACTTCTTTAAGTTCTTCAATTTTATTAACTGTATCGACTACTTCAATTACAATGGGAAGATCAGATGAAATTTCAAGCAGGTCTGAAGACTTGATCTTGCTGGCTTTTCCGAATCCAGTAATTCCCCTGAGAACTGTCACTCCTGCGAAATGATTTTTCCTTAAATATTCGACAAGATATTTGTAAAGATTTTTCCCTTCGTATTTATCGCTTTCGCCTATGAAAATTCTGAGTAAAAGAGATTCCGATTCTTTCAGCATTATTTATTTATTTAAAATTAAATACAATTCTTTCCCCGCAAAAACGGCCAGGAGTGATAAAAATACATTCAGAAATAAATTAAGTCCGAAAAGAAGAAACTGGGACAATTCATAAAGTCTGAAAGATTCATAAGCAAGAGCGGACATTGTAGTAAATGCGCCGATAAAGCCAATCAGCAGCATATCACGCATCTCCGGTAAGATCTGTTTCCCGCCCATTACATTATACATAATAAACCCGATTATAAAACTGCCGAGTACATTTACAAAAAGAGTACCGAACGGGAATGACGGAAACAGATTGTTAATAAATCTGGCAGCCAGAAATCTGAATACAGCTCCGAAAAAACCGCCGATACCGATGTAAAGAATGTGGATCATATGTAAGGATTATTTTACTTACAAAATAAATTGTAAATCTAAGAATGTAAAATATAGAATTGAAGTATATATTTGAAGTGTAAAAAAGACTTATTTGTTTTTAAGCTTTGTATCATAAAAATAATTGAAACTGCTTTTTATATCATCGCGGACTTCGCGGTATTCATTAAGAATTTTTTCTTTCGAACCTTTAGCATCTGCAGGATCAGGAAAGCCTAGATGCAGATTATGCTTCACTTTACCCGTGAATACAGGGCAAGCCTCTTTTGCATTATCGCAGACTGTGATCACATAATCGAATGAATCATTGATATAATCTAAAACATCATTGGGCTTATGAGATGAAATATCTATACCGATCTCTTTCATAACTAATATTGAATTCGGATTAACTTCTTTTGCAGGGAGTGTACCTGCAGAATAAACTTCAAGGGAATTATCGAATGATCTGAGAAATCCTTCAGCCATCTGACTGCGGCATGAATTACCGGTGCAAAGAATGAGTATTTTTTTATTCAATAGGGAAGTTTTTTAATTTAAAATACTTTGCAATATAATAAAATTAATAATTTAATAGGTTTAACTTATTATTAAATTTCAAAAGCGGGAAATCATAGAATATCACATTCGTCCAAAACATTAAAATTAATAAATAGACAGTCAATGAAATTAAGCAAAAATTGTATAAATATTTGTTTAACCGAAAAAGGAAAATACAACTTACCCTGATTAGCACACCTTTTTCAGTCAAAGTTCCGAAGCAACATTTAAAAGTAAATAAAAGCAAAGTAGCTTCCGGGCAAAGACAATAGAGTTTTCCGCGAAGAGCATTAACTTTCCTGCGAAGAATATTAGATATTTAGAGAAGACGCTTAACATAAAAGCGAAGACTATCAACTTTAAAGTGAAGACTATCAACTTTAAAGCAGAGACTATTATATTTAAAGCGAAGACATTTAACTCGATAGCGCAGACTAATAACTTTAAAAAGTAGACATTCAACTTTCGAGCGAAGAAACATAACTTTAAAAAGTAGACATTCAACTTACGGGCGGAGACTGTAAACTCCAAAAAGTAGACTTTTCGCTTTCAAAAGAAAATACCTGACATCGGTAAGATGACAAGTAACAACAAAACAACAGCGAGGTACCGTCAAACAAAGACAAGGTACCATCAAACAAAGACAATGTACCGTCAAACAAAGACGAGTTACCGTCAAACAATGGCGAGGTACAGTCAAACAATGGCAATGTACAGTCAAACAATGGCAAGGTACAGTCGATCAAAGGCGAGGTACCGTCAAACAAAGACGACGTACCGACAAACAAAGACGAGTAACCGTCAAACAAAGACGACGTACCGTCAAACAATGGCGAGATACAGTCGATCAAAGACGAGGTACAGTTGATCAAAGACGAGGTACAGTTGATCAAAGACGAGGTACACTCGATCAAAAGTGGTTACCGTCAAACAATGAGGAGGTACAGTCAAACAATGACGAGGTACCGTCAAACATGACGAGGTACAGTCAAACAATGACATGGTACAGTCAAACAATGACATGGTACAGTCAAACAATGACGACGTACAGTCAAACAATGACGACGTACAGTCAAACAATGACGATGTACAGTCAAACAATGACGACGTACAGTCAAACAATGACGTGCATTTCTTTGATAATCCAAAAAATCGCAGATATAAAGCGTTTTGGGGTAATTTAGAAAGAAAAGAAGTTGGTGAAAATTATAGATCAATAACAAAATTTAAAGGAATAGTTTAGGGTATCAAAAAAAATAATAGACATTAAAAACGAGAATAATTTTAAAAACTATTTAACCTGATTTAATACGTTTTGGATAGCAGAGACAGAATATCCGTGTGATATTTATATTAGAATTGTAATAGAGAGCGTTCGTTTTTATATTGTCAACTTAAATTTAAAAATGAGATTAACAAAGTTTTTTCTGCCGACTCTTAAGGATGATCCGGCAGATGCTGTTACGATTTCGCATAAACTGATGATAAGAGCGGGAATGATAAAGCAGCTTACGTCAGGTGTATATTCTTCCTTACCTTTCGGATTAATTGCATTCAGAAAAGCTGAAAATATTATAAGAGAGGAAATGAATGCAATAGGCGGGAATGAGTTTCTGCTTCCTGCAATATCACCGCATGATATATGGTCGGAGACAGGGAGAATGGAAGATTACGGCGATCTTATGTTCAGAATAAAAAACCGCGAACTGGTTCTGTGTCCTACGCATGAAGAAGTATTTACATCCATTGCAAAGCCGAATTTAATTTCCTATAAAGATTTTCCGCAGGTATGGTACCAGATACAATCGAAGTTCAGAAATGAAGAACGTCCGAGAGCGGGAGTGCTGAGAGCCAGACAATTCACGATGAAAGACGCATATTCTCTGGACGCAACATGGGAAGGATTAGACAGATCATATGCAGATATGGAACGGGCTTATAGAAATATATTTACGAGATGCGGTTTGGATTTCGTAGTTGTATCAGCTCACAGCGGCGCGATGGGAGGAAGCGCATCGGAAGAATTTATGGTGCCGTCGTCTGCAGGTGAAGATAACATTGTGATCAGTGAAGACGGTAGTTACACTTCGAATATTGAAGTAGCAGTTTCTTTTGTCGAAAAAAATAAAAGAAAAAATTCTGATCTGCCTACTGAAGAATTTCATACTCCGAATATAAAAAGCATCGAAGAGCTTGCAGGATTTCTGAACATAACTGATAAGTCATATCTTGCAAAGTCACGCGTATTTGTAAAACCTTCTAAGGACGGTGATGAATATATTCTCACGCTTGTAAGAGGAGATGATGAAGTGAATGAAATGAAACTGCAGAATTTATTCGGAATAAATATCAGACCGGCTCATAATGAAGAGCTTTTGGAAATTACCGGAGCGGATGCCGGATCTATCGGACCTTTGGGGTTAAAGAATAAGAAAATTAAAATTATTGCCGATCTGCTGCTTGAAGATAGTGATGAAATTATCAGCGGAGCAAACAAGAATGATTATCATAACAGGAATATTGATTTAAAAAGAGACGTACCCGGAATTGAATATAAAGATCTCAGGACAGTTAAGAAAGGCGAGCTGTCTCAAAAAAATAAGAGCAGACTCAGAATTACAAAAGCGATCGAAGTAGGGCATATATTTAAACTCGGCACAATGTATTCTGAAGCGCTCGGTGCAAAGTTCCTTGATACTGACGGAAAAGAAAATCCTATTATAATGGGAAGTTACGGTATCGGCGTGGAAAGAACAGTTGCTTCTTTTATTGAGCAGAGTAATGATGAAAAGGGAATAATCTGGAAAGGTGAAATCGCTCCGTTTAAGATCATATTAATTTGTCTTCACGGCAAGACATCTGATGTAAAGGAATTATCGGATGAATTTTATAAACTTCTGACGACAGAAATGAATATTGAAACATTGTATGACGACAGAGAAAGTGTCAGACCCGGTGTAAAATTTAACGATGCTGATCTGATAGGAATTCCTTTACAGTTAGTGATAGGTGAAAAAAATCTGAAGGACGGAAATGTAGAGATTAAGATAAGGAAGACAGGTGAGAAGCTGATCCTGAAGAAAGAAGATGCGCTTAATAAAGCAGCCGAACTATTGAAATTATAAATTTGCCGACACTTAAATCAATTCTTAATAAACGTTATATACTTGCTTCGGCATCACCGAGGAGAGCCGGTCTTTTAAGACAGCTGGGATTTAAATTTGTTTCAATAGAAAGCAAAGCCGATGAAATGGAAATACCTGATAATGATCCGGTTCATTCTGTAAGACATAATTCAGTTATAAAATCGCGGACAGTTGCAGCGCTTTTTAAAAAAGAAATTGTGATCGGAGCAGATACTGTAGTTGTACTTGGAAATAAGATCATAAATAAACCAAAAAATCTGAAGGAAGCTGAAAATATTCTTGAGAGACTAAGCGGAAAAGTACATAGTGTTTATACAGGAGTAAATGTGATCAACACCTCAAGCGGAAAGGAAATATTCTCATATGAAAAGACGAGTGTTCACTTCAGAAAATTAGACAGAGAGGAAATATCATATTATGTTAAAAAGCACAGACCTCTTGATAAAGCCGGAGCTTACGGAATACAGGATGATTTCGGCTGTCTTTTTATAAAGAAAATAGAAGGTGATTATTATAATATAGTCGGACTTCCTCTGGTAAAACTTTACGAATGCATTAAAAAAATTATCTGATGTTCAGGAAGTATAAGAAAAGAATTCTTTTTTCGATTGCATTGGGAGCTGCTGTATTTCTCGGATTCAGTATCTATGCTGATTTCGACAAGTTAATGAAAACCTTCAGTGAGTTTAACTGGTATTACCTTCCTTTAATACTTGCTCTCACGTATTTAAATTTCATTATACGGTATTACAAATGGGAATATTATCTCGGATTGCTGAAGATAAAAATAAAGAAGAAAGCGAGTTTTCTTATATTCATGTCGACATTTGTAATGAGCGTTACACCGGGGAAAATGGGAGAGCTTTTGAAATCCTATCTGCTGAGAGAAGAGAACGGAACACCTGTCAGCATATCTGCGCCGATCATTCTTGCTGAAAGACTTACAGATTTTATTTCAGTTGTAATACTCTGTATTGCAGGAGCATTCGTATTTAATTTCGGTCAGAATGTTATAATCGGTGTCGGATTGTTTTTTATATTATTAGTAATATTAATCAGCTCAAGAAAAATATCTCTCCGGATAATCTCACATCTGGAAAGAATAAAATTTTTAAATAAGATTGCTCATAAATTCAAAGATTCCTATGAAAGCATTTACACTCTTGTAAGGATCAAACCGCTTCTGATTGCAACATCTATGAGTGGAGTCGCCTGGTTTTGCGAATGTCTCGGATTATATATTATACTCAAAGTATATTCTTCTTTCACTCATATTGATGTCAGTCTTTTAGCAGCGGTATTTATTTACGGATTTTCAACTATTGTCGGTTCTATTGCAATGCTGCCCGGCGGTCTTGGTGTAACGGAAGCATCAATGACAGGATTGCTGCTCCTGTTAAATATTCCTAAGGATGTTTCAGTTGCGTCTACATTTATAATCAGGGTTTCAACCTTGTGGTTTGCAGTAATAGTCGGAGTTATATCCGTTTATTTTTATCAGAAGTATTCAAACAAGAATTTAGAGAATATCGGAGTAAGTCAGGTGGAAACTTAAAAATCACTTGAAGAAATATTGTATTTGGGTTAACTTACATTTTAAAATTTATTAAATACTTATTTGGATAACAAGATCCGTGTACTTATAGGGAAAGTTGGACTTGACGGTCATGACAGAGGAGCTAAAGTAATCGCTGCCGCATTCAGGGATGCGGGTATAGAAGTTATTTATACAGGTCTTAGACAGACACCTGAAACAATCGTTGAAGCTGCTTTACAGGAAGATGTGAATGCAATAGGAATCAGTATATTAAGCGGAGCGCATATGACAATTTTCCCAAAAGTTAAAAAACTGATGAATGACAAAGGGCTGAATGATGTGCTGCTCTTTGGAGGCGGAATTATTCCGGATCAGGATATAGAGGAATTGAAAAAACTCGGAGTAGGAGAACTCTTTACTCCCGGAACACCTACCTATGAAACCATAGATTATGTAAAAAACTGGGTCAGAAAATCTAATGAAGGGAAATCTTTATAAACAGATTTTTACATTATTTTTTAAAATCATTAAACAAATTTTTTAGATGAGCAATCAAACAGAGCCGGTCAAATTCGGTACTGACGGCTGGAGAGCAATTATAGGTGATACTTATACTTTTGACAATGTGAAAAGAGCCGCGCTTGCAACAGCAATTGTTTTCAAAGATCATAAAAAAATCAGTAACGGAATTATAATCGGATATGATACAAGATTTCAGTCTAAGGAATTTGCTCATGCAGCTGCAGCAGTATTCGGCAATTCAGGAATTAAAACATATATAACCGACAGTTTTGTAACAACGCCGACTGTATCACTGCTTGCGCGGGATTTGAACTGCGCGCTGGGAGTTATGATCACTGCTTCTCATAATCCGTTTCAGTATAACGGATATAAGCTCAAAGACGAATTCGGCGGATCTATGGATCCGGACGAGATCGCAAAAATAGAAGGTGAACTTAAGAATATTGTATCGGCGGATACTCCAAAAAGTTTTGATGAATTATTGAATGAAGGTGTAATAGAATATTTCAAAGGAAATGATTTCTATATTAATTATCTGAAGAAAAAAATTGATACGGAAAAAATTAATAATGCCGGATTGAAAGTCATATATGACGCTATGTACGGCGCCGGTCAGAATTTATTCGGTAATTTTGTCAAAGTAAAGCAGCTTCACGGCGAAGTAAATCCTTCATTCGGAAACAGCGCTCCGGAGCCGGTTCAGAATAATCTCGGAGAGATCTGCGCTGAAATGAAATCCGATAACTACAATATCGGAATTGTGACAGACGGGGATGCAGACAGGATTGCGATCATTGATGAGCACGGAGAATTTCTGGATGCTCAAAAGACATTCGCTTTACTAATAAAATATCTCTTCGAGAAAAAGAAGTTCACAGGTAAAGTAGTAAGAGGATTTTCTACAAGTGATCTTGTGAGAAAGTATTGTGAAAAAAATAAAATCGAGCTTGTAACTGTTCCAATCGGATTTAAGCATATTTCTAAGATAATGATCAATGATGACGTAATGATCGGCGCTGAAGAAAGCGGCGGCATCGGTATTAAAGGTCATTTGCCGGAGAGAGACGGGATCTTCAACGGATTGCTTTATATGGAAATGCTGTCTGAATACGGTAAGGGCATTTCTGAACTTAAGAAAGAGTTTGATGATGAATTCGGATTATATTTCTATCAGAGAAATGATGTAAAGACTACGGAAGAGAAAAAGAACGCCGCATTAAGTATAAGTAAAGGTTTAAAAACAGGTGACGAAATCGGAGGTAAGAAAATTACACAGACTGACGATCTTGACGGAAATAAATTTTATTTCGAAGACGGCTGGCTGTTAGTCAGGGCTTCGGGAACCGAACCGCTGATTAGAATATATTGCGAAACTTATGAAACAGATCAGACACTTGAGATATTATCAAAAACAAAAACACTTTTAGGTATATGAAAAAAATAATTAAGTTCTCTTTACTTCTTTCCGTAATTTTAACAGTCTTTAATTTTTCAAATACTTTTTCTCAATTTAAAAGCAGAGAGAGTGATCAGGTTGATGATCCTATGAGTAATCTTATGAACAGATCGGGTACGAACAGCAGAGTCGGAATTAACGCTGACGCTCCGGATATTTTTGATCAGCTGAGCAGTCAGAATACATACACAACCAGGTCAATGCCTATTGAAGGAGCAATCGATCCTGATGTATATATAGTCGGACCTAATGATCTATTTACACTCGGACTTTACGGATATATAAATCAGCAAATGCCTTTGGTAGTATCTCCCGAAGGATCAGTAATTATTCCGACAGTTGGGGAAGTGGAGGTTTCAGGATTAACATTAACTGCAGCAAAAAATAGTGTGATAAGCGCAGTTAAGAGAAGATATTATTCAAGTGACGCAAGCTTTACACTTAACACTCCCAGAACATTTCTTATAAAAGTATCCGGACTAACACAGGGTAATTTTGAAGTTTCGCCTGTTACGAGAGTTTCAGAAATACTTAAAGTTTTAATCTTTGATACACTCAATACTTCAAGAGTTTTTTATGAAAAGACAAATGAAAGAGAATTTTTTAATAATCAGATCTCATTAAGAAATATTGAGTTAATAAGAAAAAACGCGACAGTGAAGAAAGTTGATATCTACAAATATTTTCTTACCAATAAAGATGAATTCCATCCCTTTTTTCTCGAAGGAGATCTTCTGAAAATACCGTATCTGCAGCTTGACAATAATTTCATAAACATCGGCGGAGCGGTTCAGCTTGGTGGTTCATATGAATATTCGGAAGGAGATGATCTTGAAACCATTATTGGAATAGCCAGAGGATTTGATGTAAGTGCAGAGCCGGACAGTATAGTGCTTTACAGAGCGGATGAAAAATCCAGTGATTTCAGAATGATCGATTTGTCATATGAAAAGGACAAGGAGTTTGAGATAGAAAGCTTTGACAGAATATTCGTAAAATCAAAAATAACATATCAGAAAAATCTATCAGTCCTTATAATGGGAGAGGTGCTTCGTCCCGGATATTATCCTATATCTTTTAAGAAGACACGACTTAAAGGACATTATAGAGATGGCCGGCGGATTGAAAGAAAAAGCATATCTACCTTTAAGTATTTTATTCAGAAATTATGATGCGGAATATACAGCAAAGGATACGGCAGAAGTTCTGATAAATCTGAGAGCAAATGATTTAATAGTTACTGAAATTGACAAAGAAAATTACATTACGGATATAAAATCAAGAAGGAACAGGGTGATAGTCGATTTTGAAAAACTATTGAAGCAAAACGATGAATCACAGAATGTATTACTTGAAGGTAAAGACATAATTTATATAAATGACAACAAAAATATAGTCTATGTATTCGGACAGGTAGGACAGGAAGGATATGTTCCGTTTAAAGAAGGAGCTAGTGCGGAATATTATATTGAGAAAGCGGGGGGATATGCTATAGCAGCGGAGGAAGATGATACAAGAATTATTAAATTCAATTCAAGAGGCTGGTATCAGCCGGATCAGACAAAAATTGAATCGGGAGATTTTGTATATGTTCCGAAGGAAGTGAGACAGTCATTTGGTCAGACAATCTCAGTCATAGCACAGATAGCGGGAGTGATACTTGGTGTATTGACGACTTATATATTAATTAAGCAGAATCAGTAGATAAATACAGAAAATTAATTAAATTTTTTTAATGGCGGATTTAAAAGAAAATACAGAGGGTTCTATTAAAAATAAAGAAGTTGGCATTTATGATTATATAAGGGTATTAGTCAAAAACAAAAAATTATTTTTACCAGGTACTTTTATAGTAGGTTTATTTGTGACGTTCTTAATGTTTTTTGTCATTGAACCTATTTATCAATCAACTACTACAGTAAAAAGTGCAGGATCCGGTTTTGGACTTGGAAGTTTGTTAGGAGTATCCGGACTTCCTGATTTGGGCGGTCTGGAAGAGCTTAGTGGAGGAGGAAGCACTAAAGAGCTTGCTCTTTATGAAGAAATTATAATGAGTCGAAGATGTATTGAAGAAACAATTATCAGATTCAACTTAATTGATGTTTACAAAGTAGATTCAATGCAGGATGCTGTTAAAAATTTCAGATTAAACATAATAACTCTGGAATCAAATAAAAAAGCAGGTACACTAACGATAGGCATTTTTGATAAAGACAAACAAAAGGCTAAAGACATTGCTGATTTCATAATCTTTCAGCTTAACAGAATATATTCTGAAATGAATGCTTTAAATGCAAGAAACAATAAAGAATTTATTCAGCAAAGATATGATTCGGCAAGACAGGATTTAAAGGCAATTGAAGATAGCCTGGAAAATTTTCAAGTAAAATTCGGAATATCACCTGAAATTCAGGCAGAAGTTGTTTCAAGAGCATCATTCGGGCTGGAAGTCTCTATAAAATCTGAGGAAGTGAAATTAGAGCTTCTGAAAAAAATATTGACTCCTGAACAGCCTGAAATAATGGAGCAGGAAGAAAGAATCTCTATACTGAAAAAACAATTTGATGAAATGAGAAACTCAAATGATGGCAGCGGCGATTTCCAACTAAAAGGGCTTCCGACGGTTCTAATCAATTTTTACAGATTGAAAAGAGAAATAGAAATACAAAATCGAATTGTAACAACACTGATACCAATTTATGAGCAAACTAAATTTGAGGAAAAGAGAGAAACTCCAACCGTAGTCATTTTGGATTATCCAAACCTTCCTGAAAAAAAAGCTAAACCAAAAAGGCTAACTACTGTTGCAATAAGTATGTTTGCATTTTTTATTTTCTTTTCATTTGTAATAATATTTTACCAGTTATATTACAAAAGAATAATAGGATTTTTAAGAAATGGTTAAAGAGACGGCAGTTTCAACAAAATACGATTTCAGTAAAATTTTTTACTTTTCATTTTTTACTGTAGTTCTTTTAACCGCTTTTTTACTGTATTTTATTGACAAGCGATCCGCTTTTATAATTCTCATGCTTACTCCGGCAGCACTCATTTTACTTGTAAATCTAAACAAGTATTACTTATACTACTTAACAGCCGGGTTATTTTTAAACATTACTGTAAGTTTATTCGGTCCGTTAAATTTTCTTTTAATAAATTTAACAGCTTATATGGTTATATTCTTTTTTTTATTGAGGTTAAATACGAATTCGTTTAATGTTCTCAAGCTGCCTAAGACTATAAAGGTTGCATCGATTTTTTTTATCTTTTCAGTTTTTTTATCTTCAGTAAATTCCGCTCACAGTTCAATTCAAAGCATGTATTTCTTTTTTTTATTTTTCATTTATATTTTCACGGGATACTTAATATTCAGGAGTGTTAAAGATGATTTAACTATTGAAAAGTTTTTTAACTTCTATTTTATATGTATGCTTATCACGTGCATAATAATTATATTCAGATAATTATTACTTCAAAAATAAGGTCTGTTGGATTGATGGATTATTCAATAATGGATTTTTCCGCTATAACTCTAACAATACTAATATTAAAATATTTTATTATGGGACAAGTAAATTTAAAAGTAATTTCAATATCGCTGATTACACTTACAGTCTTGATAACTACACAGTCCAGATTTGCATGGCTCGGATTCACTCTCAGCTTGATTTACGGCGTAATAATAGTTTATAAATATGATCTAATTGGTAAGCAATTGCTTCGGAAGAGGACTTTTATTGTGACAATTTTTATTATT
>JADJWZ010000029.1 GCA_016716125.1 Ignavibacteria bacterium
ATTCAGGGACGGGGGAAGAGAACCATTGAATGAGGAAATCGAAGCACAGGCGGTGCTGTCAATTGCTCATGGTGCTGACGGAATATGCTGGTTTATTTTCCAAAGTCTTAAGTGGAAAGAACCGGAGTTTTCAATCTCAAGAGGATATGGAAATATTGAAAACCCTCCTGACAGTATCTTCATGATAGGGTTATTAAATATAAATGATACAACAGAAAGACACATTAATCTGTACGGACAGGATAAATGGAATTTTATGGCCACGTTCAACTCAAAGCTGCTACACTGGAAGTCAACACTCGATAAAATAAAATGGCTCAAAGGTTACAGCACTTATGTTGACTGGTCGGATTTTGAATATATTAAGGACATAAAAAGTATTTATAGAAATTCATCATCCCCTTATGCATTTGATACTTCAAATTTAGACAATCCAAACAATAAATTCTGGGAAGCAGGGTTTTTTGAACCAGACCCCAACATACTTTCAAATTCGAATGATAAGAGTAAATATTTTATTATGGTAAATAGAAGAACTGTTCCTGAAACTACTCCGGGTGTCGGTCATCTTAGGCAACTAAAAATTCAATTCAATTCATCTCAGCTCGCAGGTTTAGAAACTGGAAAATTATTGATCTTGATTCGAATAAAGTAATACGGACTTTTGATAGAGATTCAAATGTATATGTTGACTTGGGTATCTATCAGCCCGGCGAAGGCAGACTATACAAACTTGCACCAGTCATGCAGGAAGGCGGAACGCTTGTCGCTGATGAGTCAATAGACAATTTAAACTTCAACTGTAACGGCGATGTGAATAATAACGGAAAAAATATTACTTTGTATGTCGGGACGACTGTGAACTTTGCCGACGAAGTGAAGTGGAATATCGACAGCGGAGATTTTAAAACGGGTCTGTATCCTGATACGCCAAATGAATTTAAAGTAAATATGAAATCTCAAAGCGGTGCATACTGGCGGGGAATAAATTTTATTGGATGCGGAGAAATTAATATTACAAATACTATTTTTGAAAATGTAAAGTTTAACGGTTCTGAGAATCAAGATCCTGCTGCTTTACAGTTTTTTGATTGTTATGATCTGAACATTTCAAAATGCAAATTTAATCTTTCAGATATAGATTCTTTGGGTTGTTTAAGCATAAACTATCTCGAAAATCCTGAAGAACTGGAAATCACATCAAATATTATAGACAATGAATTTAATACAGGAAGTAATCAATATTCTACTGTGAAATGCATGGGGTTTGCAGAGAGCGTAATTCCCTTATATCTCAGTGGAAATGATTTCATTTCTACACAGGGAAATATAGCGATATTTCTTTCGAATGTATCTGCAGGTGTAATAAAAAATAATACTATAGATAATTATGAAAACGGAATAAATGTCATATCGTCAACATCATACGCTGATCTTTTTAATAATGACATATTAAGTGACTCCGGTACTTCAGGTGCTCAGATTATTGACGGTACAATGAATCTCGGAAAGCAGGGATCAGCATATACGGGAGGATTTAATGAAATATCTTCCGGAAATGTAAATGCCAATAATCTAAATTCAGAGGAAGGATATTTTCTGATTGACCTGGGATTAAATACTTTTAATATAAAAAATAATACATCTGCTTATCATTTCGGAGGAGTATTTCCTGATATTAATACTACAGAAGCGTTAGCTACTGAAAACTGCTTTAAGCTTAGTAATTCAGTATCAACTCCGAGAGAAAATGTAAATTGTTTAGGTCCTTATTACGGAAGCAGCTGTGATGTAATTTTTGAATTCGAACCCACAGTCTGCGCAATCCAGCAGAATGAAGAATATTTGATTGTAGATCTGGGCAGTGAAGTGTATGATACAATTTATATTAATGGCGGAGGAAGCAGTGGCGGTTTATCAAATAAATATTCAACTCTCAATTACGGTAATTCAATAACGGAAATCAGCAGTACAAAAGAGCTTTACGCTGCTATCTGTATTGAGATGAGAAAGCGGAATTACAGTTCGGTACATTCAAAATGTATGGAAATGCTGACAAATTATGCTGACAGTACGGAAAGTATAGATTGTCTATCCAAGTTATATCTTAAGCGCACTTGTACTTGACAGATCAGGAGATAAAATTTCTCCTCTGAAAACATTTTACGAAAGTCTGATTCTTAACAACGGCGGAAATGAAATGCTGATAAAGAAAACTTATTATCTTCTGCAGAAAGCAAAAGTTTCTCTCGGACAATATGAATCTGCAATGACCGGTTTTCAGCAGATCATAAATCAGAATCCATTCAGCTATGAAGGATTGACAGCAAGCTGGGATTACTCTGCGACAAGTCTTTTAGACAGTATTCATGGTACAGGCGGCGGCGGAAGTTCAAAAAACGAATTACAAATGTCAAATAATGAAAATGAGGTTGAAGATAAATCGAAAAACTTTACTTTTTTCATTGATGATCCTATCGACTTTTCAAATAATAGATCAAAAAGTGATGATAAAAAAAATCCATTCACCAAAGAGGAAAAGAAAGTAATAAAGGAAAATATTGTAAAGTCATTTAATACTTCGAGAGAAAAGGAGTTTGAGATAGTAAAGGAGCTTCAGAATAAGATCGAAGAAGGTAAAGCTACTAAAAAAGATAAAACTGAATTTCAAAAGAAGAAAATTTTGAGCGAGACAGTAAAAGCAAAAAAGCCTCACAATATTCAGGAGCATATAAGTTTTGTAAACAGTGATATCAGAAAAATATTCAGAACTGAAAAAAGTGAAAATTTCAGTGATTCACCAAAAGAGTTAATACCGACTGAATATAACCTGTCTCAAAATTATCCTAATCCATTCAATCCTGTAACAAAAATTAATTTCAGTCTGCCTCAGGACAGTAAAGTAAAACTTATAATTTATGAAATACTCGGAAAAGAGGTTAAGAGATTAGTCAACAATGAATTTAAGACAGCAGGCGTTTACACTATGGACTTCAACGGCTCAGGACTCTCTAGCGGAGTTTATTTTTATAAGATAGAAGCGGGGAAGTTTGTACAGACAAAGCGTATGGTGCTTCTGAAATAATCTAAACAGCTTTAAAAAAATATAAGACCTGTAAAATTTTTTACGGGTCTTTTTTTTGATAATTATTTCTAACTAATTTAAGGGTGAAAGAATATCTTTCATATTGGTAGAAGAGCTAAATAGAATCAGTTCAGTAACTTTCTTTTAAGGCAGGAAATTTTTTGTCCTTCACATCTTTAATATATTTTCTGAATGCATCTTTTGTATCAACAGCCATGTTTGCATATCTTCTGACGAATCTCGGTTTAAAATCTTCTATAAGTCCGAGCATATCGTGAGTTACAAGCACCTGACCGTCGCATGCAGGTCCTGCGCCGATACCTATAGTCGGAATTTTCAAAGCGCGGGAGATCTTAGCTCCGAGCTTTTCGGGAATTTTCTCAAGGACTATCGCAAAACATCCGGCTTTCTCAAGCAGCAAAGAATCCTTATATATTTTATCCGCCTCTTCCTTCTCCGTTCCGCGGGTTTTGTAACTTCCGAACTTATTAATTGACTGCGGAGTAAGTCCGAGATGTCCCATAACGGGAATTCCGATCTCGACCACACGCCTCACTGTCTCGGCAATATAATCACCGCCTTCCATTTTCACTGCGTCGCATGCCGTCTCTTTCATTACTTTGCCGCAGTTTGTGATCGCTTCCTTTACTCCTACCTGGTAACTCATAAAAGTCATATCCGCAACTACGATAGCATTCGTAACAGCTCTCTTTACTATCTTCGTGTGATATATCATCTCTTCAAGGGTAACGGGAAGCGTCGTTTCATTTCCCTGTATTACATTGCCGAGTGAATCACCTACAAGTATTACGTCAATTCCGGCGGCGTCAAGAAATTTAGCGGTAAGAAAATCATACGCAGTAAGCATTGCGATTTTTTCTTTTCTCTGCTTCATCGCAAAGAGCACTTTCGTCGTTATGTGATGTTCCGTATCCTTTTTCTGTGCGGACATATTTTTTTTTAATTAACATATCTGAATAAGAGTTCTTTATAAAATCATCAATGTTAAGACCGAGTAAATTTATATAGAAGTCCATTTGCTTCTTTGCAGCTCTTAGATCTTTATAGATTATTTCAATTTCCAGAAACTCACCGAGACTCTTTACTTTATCAAGATGGATCCTGACATTATCCTTAATAAAAATATTCCTTTGCTTTGTAACTACCACCAGCGTCCCAAACTGACTTTTTAAAATATTTTCAAACTGTCTGAAATCATTTGTCCGTGATAAAATATATTCTGAAGTTCTGATCTTTCTTTTGTCGGATCTTTTGTAAAAGATCAGATTTGCTTCGCTCGAGTTTATTATCCTCAGCTTAAGTCTTCCTTCCTTTACAATAAAATAAATGTCCTTCTGTGATTCTTCTGAATAAGTATAACTTTTATCAGAGAGTAATAATTTTTTTATTTTGCTCAGATCCCTGACACGGCATTTTATTTCATAATTTTTATCCGACTGCATCAGCCCTTGACTATACCGCGTTTGCTTTTTTCTATAAAATCAATTATGAGCTGCACTTCCGGCTGCACATTTCCGTTTGAAATAATTTTTCTGACTGCATCTCCGAAGTTATATTCAGATCTGTAGATCATATCATAAGCATCTTTAATATTCGCGATCTGTTCATTCGTAAATCCTCTTCTTCTGAGTCCGACGAGATTTATGCCTTCGAATTTCAGCGGAAAACCGCCTGCGAGAATATAAGGAGGAAGATCTTTTACAGTCCTGAATCCGCCGCCTATCATCACATGCGCGCCTATCTTTGTGAACTGATGAATAGGAACAAGCCCTCCGACAATTGTCCAGTCTCCGATCTCAACATGCCCGCCCATCTGAACGCTGTTTGCGAGTATCACACGATCACCGACTATACAGTCATGCGCTACATGAGCGTAAGCCATAATAAAACAATTTCTGCCGACTGTGGTTTTATTGCTGTAATTTGTTCCGCGGTTAAGCGTGGCATATTCTCTGATCTCAGTGCCTTCGCCGATTTCCATTGTCGTGATCTCACCATCGAATTTAAGATCCTGCGGGTTAGTGCTGATCACAGCTCCGTGATGAATTTTTACATTATCAGAAATTCTGGCGCCGTTGGCAATGAGTACATTTGAACCAATCTCGACATTATTGCCGATCACTACATCATCTTCTATTATTGAAAAATTTTTAATGCTGAAATTATTTCCGATACTTGCTTTTTTACTGATAATAGAATTTGACATTAATTTGTTTTGAATAAAAATTTAAATGGTTTCTTCAACGAGAATATCTTCGTCGCTATTATTAGATTTGGTTATCATCTCAGCTATCAGACCTAGTGACAAAAACTGTATGCCTACTACCATCATGAATATCCCGACAAGGAATAAAGGTCTGTCACTTAATGGTTTGCCTTCCATAATTTTCAGAATAACAAGATACATAGAGATCAGAAATCCGGCTGCGGAAATTAATATTCCCATACTTCCGAAAAAATGCAGGGGGCGTTTCATATACTTGTTTGTGAATGATACAGTCAGCAGATCAAGGAATCCGTTTACAAATCTGCTTGCGCCGAATTTTGTAACGCCGTATTTCCTCGCATGATGCTTAACGGGTTTTTCCGTAACTTTAAAACCTGACAGATGCGCGAGCGCCGGAATGTATCTGTGCATCTCGCCGTATATCCTGATCGACTTAACGACATCTCTTTTGTATGCTTTCAGTCCGCAGTTGAAATCATGAAGTCTGATGCCTGACAGCTTTGATGTGAAATAGTTAAATATCTTTGACGTATGTTTTTTTATGAAAGGATCATACCGGACTTTCTTCCATCCCGATACAAGGTCATATCCGGAATTTAAAACTTTTATAAGCTCAGGAATTTCCGATGGATCATCCTGAAGATCAGCATCCATGGTAATGATTATATTACCTTTTGCAGCTTTAAATCCTTTTGCCAGAGCGGCGGACTTTCCGTAATTCCTTCTGAACTTTATGCAGTGAAAATTATTATTTCTTCTGTTGATGTCTTTGATCTTCTGAAAGGATTTATCAGTGCTTCCGTCATCAATAAAAATCACTTCATAGTTACATTTCAGATTTTCAAATGTCGACTTAAGCGAATCGCTCAGCTCCTGAAGGGATTCTTCCTCATTATATAAAGGAATTACTACTGATATGCGTTGATTGGGATTTAATGAATGACGCACGGAAGGATTTTCACTTGGTACAATTTTCTTTTCAGGTGTTTTAGATTCAGACTCAGGCTGAACAGCAGAGTTTACGGGTTTCTTTCTCTTATGATGATAGTATCTTTTCTTGGTGTTTTCCATTCAACAAATCTGATAAAATCTTATAAAAATTGATAATCAAACTAACTTTTATCGGTTATAAAATCAATTGAAAATTCAAAACTTGTAATACAGTTACGACCACATCCGTTAAAAAAATTAAAATTATTAAACAGCCGGTCAATGTAAGTAAGCAGGCTTTGTATATATTTTTATTTAACCAAAAATCAAAATACAACTAAACTGGATCTGCACAATTTTTTCAATCAAAGTCCCGCTGCAATTATTTTAAGCCCGGAAGTACTCAATAAATTCATAGAAGCTGAAGCGCGAAGACAATCAAGTTAACCCTGAAGACTACAATTATTAAAGCGAAGACTATTATCTTTAAAGCGAAGAATCTCAACTTTCAAAAGTAGACACTAAACATTAAAGTGAAGACATTTAACTTTTGAGCGAAGATATTTAACTTTTAAGCGAAGACTCTCAACTTTCAAAAGTAGACACTTTGCATTAAAACGAAGACTTATAACTTTTGAGCGAAGAGACTCAACTTTCAAAAGCAGACACTAAACTTCAAAACGAAGCCACGTAACCACCGCGAGAAGCAACGTGACCTCCAAGCGAAGCCACATAACCACTGCGCGAAACCAAGTAACCTCCAAGCGAAGCCACCTGACCTCCAAGTGAAGCCAAGTAACCTCCTTGCGAAGCAACGTGACCTTCCAAGCGAAGCCAAGTAACAGCCGCGAGAAGCCACCTAACCGCCGTGAGAAGCCACTTGACCGCCTTGAGAAGATTTTCGGAAGCGGCGGGAGTAAAATTAAAAGTTGTTCGAAGAATATTTACAATGTATCCGAAACGCAGAACAATGAGTTTTAGACTCAGAACAGTGAGTATTTGACGCGGAGCAATGAATCCAAGACACAGAACGGTTAATCGAAGATGCAGATCAGTGAGTCAAAGACACAAAACTGTGAATCTAAGACGCAGATCAGTGAGTCGAAGACATAAATAAGTGTATCGAAGACCAAGATCAGTGTATCGAAGAGGTAGTTCAGTGAATCGAAACCGGGCATAAGTTTATCTAAGCCGTAAAAGAGTGTATCAAAGCTGAGTGTTTTTTAAATTAAAGCAAAAAACCGCAAATACAAAGCGTTTTGTTATAATTCAGAAACAAAAAAGAATAGCGATACATAATGATCATTATTCAGAAGGAATATACCTGTGAATTGATAATTTGACGGATAGCAGAATTTATGGATAGCAAAGAGTTACTGCACACTCTTTCCGAACGTTTTCTTAAATATTTTTTTATACTAAGTTACCCGGACAGTAAAAGCAAATGTATCAAAATAACAGAATGACATATAAGAATTAAAAGAAAATCTAAAACAAGAAACACAAGATTCGAAAGTAAGTGAAAACGGAATTGAAATAATAATGTAAGATGATACGTTGGAATTTTAAGAAAATATTTAAAAAAATTATAAACGGAAAATATTGAATGATTATTTGGAAACTAATGATCTTAAGAAGAAATCATTATAAAATTTTTATTCTATTTCATAAAATGTAACGGTTTTTAAAACTTCCAAAATAAAAAGATGAATAATTCACCCGGGCAAAAGTTATTATTAAGAAAATCATTTCGGAGAGTGGAAAAATATTTACCGGAAATAATAATTAATATTTTAATTTAAAATGTTAAGTGATCCAAAGTAAAAAAATATTGACTGAAAAAAATTTTCATTTTTTAAATCAAAAGTATTTTTTAATAAAATCTATATTTCTGATCAGCAGAACAAAATTGGAATAAAGTACTGTAAACAGTGCGGTTACGGGCATAGGTATAAATATATTTCCGCATAAATTTTTAATAAATAAAAGTTTTACAGATCGGATGAAAATAAAAATTAAAGCTCAAAAGACTTTGCAACTGATAATAAAAATGGATAATAAAACCAATACTGTTAAAAAAATATTCTAAGTAAAAAAATTTCAAGAAGATAAAAAACTGATACAGGGAAAAATAAATGCAGATAAGAGGTAAAAAAGAGATTGTATACAAAGATAAAAACGATTAAAAAATTAATATAATAATTCGAATAAAATAGCTATATTGAACCACTCGAAAAATGTACGTCAGCTTTAAAAAAATCAAAAAATATTTTAAGTTACAGGAAATATTCATTGACTTAAGAAAAGAATTCCCGTATATTTGTAATTCGTATTTAAAAATGTTCTTTTACATAAAAATTGCACAAGTAGTAAATTAAAAAATATTAGTGTGCAAATTTCGATACCTTAAATAACCTTGTAGCTACGATCAAATCTAAAGTTATAATTATAATGGAGAGTTTGATCCTGGCTCAGGACGAACGCTGGCGGCGTGCTTAATACATGCAAGTCAACTGAAGTTCGGTAGTAATACTTGAATGGAGGTGGCGCACGGGTGAGTAACACGTAGGTAATCTGCCTTTGGGACTGACATAATTCCGCGAAAGCGGGACTAATATCAGATAATGCAGCGGCTCGACATCGAGACAGTTGTTAAACCTTCGGGGCCTGAAGATGAGCCTGCGTCTGATTAGGTAGTTGGCGGAGTAATAGCCCACCAAGCCTGCGATCAGTAGCTGGTCTGAGAGGATGATCAGCCACACTGGAACTGAGACACGGTCCAGACTCCTACGGGAGGCAGCAGTAAGGAATATTGCTCAATGGCCGAAAGGCTGAAGCAGCAACGCCGCGTGGAGGATGAAATACTTTTGTATGTAAACTCCTGTAAGAAGGGAAAAATATACAGTTATTCTGTGTTGATTGTACCTTCAGAGTAAGCCCCGGCTAACTACGTGCCAGCAGCCGCGGTAATACGTAGGGGGCAAGCGTTGTCCGGATTTACTGGGTGTAAAGGGTGCTCAGGTGGATTTGTAAGTCAGAGGTGAAATCCCAAAGCTTAACTTTGGTGCTGCCTTTGATACTGCAAGTCTTGAGTTTGAGAGAGGGTAATGGAATATCTGGTGTAGCAGTGAAATGCGTAGATATCAGATAGAACACCAATGGCGAAGGCAGTTACCTGGCCCAAAACTGACGCTAAAGCACGAAAGTGTGGGGAGCAAACAGGATTAGATACCCTGGTAGTCCACACCCTAAACGATGAATACTAGATGTTGGTCTTTTTAAAAGATCAGTATCCAAGCTAACGCATTAAGTATTCCACCTGGGAAGTACAATCGCAAGGTTGAAACTCAAAGGAATTGACGGGGGCCCGCACAAGCAGTGGAGCATGTGGTTTAATTCGACGCAACGCGAAGAACCTTACCTAGGCTTGAAACGCTAGTTAATCCCGATGAAAGTCGGGGTACCGCAAGGTGAACTAGTACAGGTGCTGCATGGCTGTCGTCAGCTCGTGCCGTGAGGTGTTGGGTTAAGTCCCGCAACGAGCGCAACCCTCGTTCTTAGTTGCCATCAGATAATGCTGGGCACTCTAAGAAGACTGCCTACGCAAGTAGTGAGGAAGGTGGGGATGACGTCAAGTCCGCATGGCCCTTACGCCTAGGGCCACACACGTGCTACAATGGCCATCACAAAGGGCTGCAATACCGCGAGGTGGAGCCAATCCCTAAAAAATGGTCTCAGTTCGGATTGGAGTCTGCAACTCGACTCCATGAAGCTGGAATTGCTAGTAATCGCGCATCAGCACGGCGCGGTGAATACGTTCCCGGGCCTTGTACACACCGCCCGTCAAGCCATGGAAGTTGGGGGTACCCAAAGTCGCCTTTAATAAGCGCCTAAGGTAAAACCAATGACTGGGGCTAAGTCGTAACAAGGTAGCCGTACCGGAAGGTGCGGCTGGATTACCTCCTTTCTAGAGATAAATGAGCTTAAGGATTTTCGGTATTGGGTTTGCACACATTTTTTATGTTATTTAGTTTTTAATAGTAAGTCGCAATAATTGGGCCTATAGCTCAGTTGGTTAGAGCGCACGCCTGATAAGCGTGAGGTCTGTGGTTCAAATCCACATAGGCCCACGTTGTTTCAATTATCAATGATCAATTTTAAATGATCAATTGATGTCATTGAAGATCAGAGAATCTAATTTTGCAATAAACCGGAGTTATCTAAGTTTGAGATATTACTCTATAGTTTCAAATATTGAAAAATCAATTGATCATTTAAAATTGATAATTCATAATTGAACGAGGGGGTTATAGCTCAATTGGTAGAGCATTAGCTTTGCAAGCTAAGGGTTCGGGGTTCGAGTCCCCGTAACTCCACAGTTATACAAAGAAATAAAATTGTTCTTTTACATTTTGAAATTTCCATAAAAAAAATACAAGTTATATTGATGCACTTTCTTTTGTCGGACATCCGTCTGACGAGAGACACTACCTGTATCAATGTAGGGTTTTGGAAAAAGTTACAAAGGGCATATGGTGGATGCCTTGGCACTAATAGGCGATGAAGGACGTGGCTACCTGCGATAAGCCTCGGTAAGACGGTAACAGTCTTTGACCCGGGGATCTCCGAATTGGGCAACCAATCTCAAGTAATATTGAGATATATTATACTGAAAGAGCAATCATAGGTATAATAAGCGAACGAAGGGAACTGAAACATCTAAGTACCTTTTGGAAAAGAAAACAACCGTGATTTCCTGAGTAGCGGCGAGCGAAACGGAATCAGCCTAAACCGTGTAGTATGTGATAGCCTGCAAGCGTTGTACTACCGGTGTTGTGGGGTGAATGGGCAGAATTGCAGTATGCCAAAGAGAAAAAAGATTAGGGTTAATCGAATGACTTGGAACGGTCAACCATAGAAGGTGAAAGTCCTGTAGATGAAAATTTTAATCACTCTTGTTCATACCCCGAGTACCGCGGAGCACGTGAAATTCTGTGTGAATCTGCCAGAACCATCTGGTAAGGCTAAATACTACTGAGAGACCGATAGTGAACTAGTACCGTGAGGGAAAGGTGAAAAGTACTCCTGACAGGAGGGTGAAATAGAACCTGAAACCATATGCCTACAAACGGTAGTAGTCTTATAGAGCAGCTTGCTGCTTTATTTAGATGACTGCGTGCCTTTTGCTTAATGAGCCAACGAGTTACTCGTATGTAGCAGCGTAAGTTTTTAAGAAACGAACGCACAGCGAAAGCAAGTCCGAACAGGGCGTTAAGTTACATGCGGTAGACGCGAAACCGTGTGATCTATTCTTGACCAGGATGAAATATCGGTAAAACGATATGGAGGTCCGAACCAGTGTGGGTTGAAAACCGCTTGGATGAGTTGAGAATAGGAGCGAAAGACCAATCAAACTCGGAAATAGCTCGTACTCCCCGAAATAGCTTTAGGGCTAGCCTCGGAATAGTATTTTGAAGGTAGAGCACTAATTGGGCTAGGGCCGCCACAGCGGTACCAAACCCAAATAAACTCCGAATATCAAAAATATGTTTTCCGGGAGTCAGGCAGTGAGGGATAAGCTTCATTGCCGAGAGGGAAATAACCCAGACCATCAATTAAGGTCCCCAAGTTTATGTTAACAGACTAAGGATGTTAAGTTGCTTAGACAACTAGGATGTTGGCTTAGAAGCAGCCACTCATTTAAAGAGTGCGTAATAGCTCACTAGTCGAGCGACTTAGCGCCGATAATACTCGGGACTAAACATAACACCGAAATTGTGGACTCCGTAAGGAGTGGTAGGGGAGCATTCTATTTGCGACTGCGGTGAACGCAGGTGCTTCGGCATGAAGGTGCCCGGTGACGGGTGTTGGAGCGAATAGAAAAGAAAATGTTGGCATAAGTAACGATAATGCATACGAAAAATATGCACACCGAAAATCCAAGGTTTCCTGAGCAATGTTAATCATCTCAGGGTTAGTCGGCCCCTAAGCTGAGGCCAAACGGCGTAAGTAATGGGAAACAGGTTAAATATTCCTGTACCTTCGACATTTAAACTAAAGTGACGCAAGAGTGAAAGGAGAGCCACCTGATGGATGGTGGTCTAAGGTCGTAGTTGTGAGCAATCATGATGAAAGCTGAACGGGATGGCGTAAGCCTATAAACTCTCCCTAATCAAGTTGCCAAGAAAAGCTTTAGTGTATACTAAGAAGACCGTACCGCAAACCGACACAGGTAGATGAGGAGAGTATCCTAAGGTGCTCGAGTGAGCCGTAGTTAAGGAACTCGGCAAATTAACCCCGTAACTTCGGGATAAGGGGTGTCCAGATTTTATCTGGATCGCAGAGAAATGGGCCAAGCGACTGTTTAACAAAAACACATGTCTATGCAAAGCCTTTAAGGCGAAGTATATGGACTGACACCTGCCCGGTGCTGGAAGGTTAAGAGGAGAGGTTAGTCCTTTAGGGCGAAGCTTTGAATCGAAGCCCCAGTAAACGGCGGCCGTAACTATAACGGTCCTAAGGTAGCGAAATTCCTTGTCGGGTAAGTTCCGACCTGCACGAATGGTGTAACGATTTGGCCACTGTCTCGACTACGGGCTCGGTGAACTTGTGGTACCGGTGAAGACGCCGGTTACCTGCATATGGACGAAAAGACCCCGTGCACCTTTACTGCACCTTAACATTGGGTTTGGATACAACACGTGTAGAATAGGTGGGAGACTATGAAGCGGTGGCGCTAGCTATCGTGGAGTCGCAATGTGAAATACCACCCTTGTTTTGTTCGAATTCTAACCTAGACCCCTGAATCGGGGTTGGGGACAGTGTTAGGCGGGTAGTTTGACTGGGGCGGTCGCCTCCTAAAAAGTAACGGAGGCTTTCAAAGGTACCCTCAGCATGGTTGGTAATCATGCGTAGAGCGCAAAGGCATAAGGGTGCTTAACTGTGAGACCTACAAGTCGAACAGATGCGAAAGCAGGACTTAGTGATCCGACGGTAGAGTGTGGAATTGCCGTCGCTTAAAGGATAAAAGGTACGCCGGGGATAACAGGCTGATGACTTCCAAGAGTTCACATCGACGAAGTCGTTTGGCACCTCGATGTCGGCTCATCATATCCTGGGGCTGGAGAAGGTCCCAAGGGTTTGGCTGTTCGCCAATTAAAATGGTACGTGAGCTGGGTTCAGAACGTCGTGAGACAGTTCGGTCTCTATCCTATGCAGGCGCAGGAAATTTGAGAAGGCTCGCTCTTAGTACGAGAGGACCGGAGTGAACGAACCAATGGTGCGCCAGTTGTCATGCCAATGGCACAGCTGGGTAGCTATGTTCGGTTGAGATAAGCGCTGAAAGCATCTAAGCTCGAAACTCGCTTCAAGATTAAATTTCCCTTCCCGATTCGTCGGGAAATAAGACTCCAGGAAGATTACCTGGTTGATAGGTTGCAGGTATAAGTATAGTAATATATTCAGCCGAGCAATACTAATAAGTCGAATGACTTTTCCTATTTTTTTATCTTACATTGATAAGGTAGTGAATTGGGCATCAATCTAACGTTTTTTATATATAAGTTATTCCGGTGATTAAATACAGGGGTCACACCTCTTTCCATTCCGAACAGAGAAGTTAAGGCCTGTATCACTGATGGTACTGCATGGGTAGCTGTGCGGGAGAGTAGGATTTGCCGGATTTATTTTAAAGCCGTCATGAAGTTTTTTTCATGACGGCTTTTTTTATTAAGAATTTTGAATTTAGATAGAGAGTATTTGTAAATGAACTGACTAAATTTGAGCAGACAAATGGCTATTATAAATTTGCATACCATCATTTTCGTTATTCTTAGTTAACTGAAAAATCTAATGTCTTTAGATGTTTTTTTTTTGATTGTTTAACAATATATTACCTTTGTGAAAAATTCAAATGAAATGACTACCATAGAGTTAAAATCAAGGATTCATAAAACAGTTGATGCAATTCAAAACGATCAGTTGTTACAAACAATTTATGATTTTTTGAAATCAAATGAAAACTCACAAACAGGTGAGTTATGGAAGTCACTTTCTGAAGAACAAAAAAATGAAGTATTATTAGCCTATGATGAGTCAGAAGATGAAGATAACTTAATAGATGGTGATGAATTGTTTAAATAGAACGAATGAAAATTTCTCTTACAAAAAGAGCGGAAAAGAAATACAGATTAATTAAAGAATATATCAGGACAGAATGGGGAGTAAGAGTCGAATCTGCATTTGAGCAAAGGGCTAAAGATTTTTTTGATTTATTAAAAGATTTTCCGAAACAAGGTCCTTTAGAAATTGAAGAAAAACAAATCCGAGGAATAATGCTGACCAAACATACGAAAATATTTTACAGAATAAAGGGAAACAGAATTATTATACTAACATTTTTTGATGTAAGACAGGATCCTTCTAAAAAATTTAAATAGAATTTAAATTTAATTCCTAAAAGAAATTAAGAATCATTATTATCTGTTTTCAGTATCGGTAGCTGTGCGGGAGATTTGAATTTACCGGATTTATTTTAAAGCCGTCATGAAGTTTTTTTCATGACGGCTTTTTATATTAGGTATGGTAAATTTCTAAAATATGAAAAATGTGAAAACTATTTAATCATTTCTAAATAAAATTCTTTCCGTGACATTTCTTAAACTTCTGTCCGCTGCCGCACGGACATTTTTCATTCCTTCCGGTATTTTTATAAATAACCGGTAGTGATGGATAATCAATTCTGTTTTTTTCATTTTTTAAGATAGCTTTGGATTTCCTTTCAATACTTCGTTCCCAATCCGAAAAATGTTTATAAACTTCTTCTATTGAGGGGAGTTTTCTTATGTCAGCTGTATTTTGTTTGCTGTGAAGATCTTCCAGTACTTCATCTAAAAATCCGGCACACTCTGTATCTGCCAGTCCGGACTGATATATTTTCACAATCGTCTCTTCCAGTTCATATGCTTTCAGTTCCAGAAGATCACAAACCATCAGACCAATCAATGAAGTATCATTTATTCCGTCACTTTCTTTGTGCTCCAGAAAGTAATTTAATATAATGTAATACCATTGTATTACCTCTTCCCTTCTTTCCGGAAAGTGTAATGCTATTTGTGTAACTGCCTGACTAATAGAGGTTCTTGCATAAGTGTCATTTCCCTCCTCTAATATAAAGTCTCTCAAAATATCTAACCGATCCTGACCTAGAGTAAAAATAATTTTCCATACATCTTCAGTTAGTCCGTCAGATAACCAATAATCTAGTAATTTTTCATCTTGCCTGAGCAAATCCAGAACAGCATCAAGAGCTTCATATGCTTTAAGTTCTGAAAGCATAAACAATGCATGAAATAGAAAACTATGAGTATTAAATTCCCAATCTGTCTCTTTCTTAAAATAGTTATACCTTGAAATACTGTCTGAAATTACTTTCTTCAGATCTTCAATTAAACTTTCCTAGGCAGTTCTAATTAAATTTCTTATAACATTGTAATCAATTTGAAATCCGTATTGATAAAGCAATTTAATTTCAGGGTTAATGAATTCCGGTTCTGATTTTGTTTGTTTATACTTGGGTTTAGAAATGAATTCCGGTGATCTGAGACTTTTACCTCTCAACCTGAATTTCTCAAATTCTTTCTTAAAATTATGTAAGGCGATTGCTTCTGCAGCTTTTGTAGTTTTCACATTATCTTTATCAAGATCAGTCATAATTTTATACCGCATTTCAGCCGCTTCAATATTTCCGGTCTCGATGAAATAATAAACTGCTATTTGAAAAAACGACATTACTTCTTCTATATGAAAGACATCTCTTTCTGGATACAGTGATTTTATTTCCATTGCCTCGCCAAGAATTGCAGGTATCTTTTTAAAATCCTTATTCTTCAGATATTCCATTGCAAGATTGATCTTACCGAAAAAATAATCCGGATGTTCTTTAACAATTTCTTTATTGAGAATAAATGCCTCGTCGAGCTTGCCAATATAAGAATAATAAGTAGAAAGGTAGTTTTTAAATTGAGGTATATTTGGATACTTCTTAATTAATTTTTCAATACGAATTTCGGCATTCTTTTTCTTCTGTAAAACATTTTTTAATGTGACTTCAAGAAGCTTTCTTATTTCAGGAGTAATTCCGTTTTCTTCATCAAGTTCGTCGGGATTATAAACAATTTTGTATTTTGTAAGGATCAAAGAATCATATTTTGTATTCATAACAAATGTTATTTTGCAAAGATAAAACATTTAAATATAAAAATCTAAACCGTTTTTTTTTATCCGTTTAAATCTTAATATGGTATAGCTATATTATTAATACCATACCATATTAAAAGAATGATATACATAAATAAAAATATCATAGAGAGAATTGACGCAAAGCTGGAGCAGCTGAAAAGACTCAGACCTATTCAGCCTGCGTTGTTAAAAAAACTTCACGAACAATTCGCTTTAGAGCTTACTTATAATTCCAATGCTATAGAAGGAAACTCTCTCACGCTGAAAGAAACTTTTCTTGTAATTAACGAAGGTTTCACGATTAAAGGAAAACCTATGAAAGATCATCTCGAAGCGAAAGATCACTATGAAGCGCTTGAATATTTGTATGAGCTGACAGAAAATCAAAAGAGAATTTTTCTGAAGTCACTTTGAGAACTCTGCATCAGCTGGTTTTAAGAGAAACAAATTCTAAGGAAGCCGGAAAATACAGAACAGGAAATGTGTTAATAACAGGTTCATCCCATACTCCGCCGGATGCAATGGAAGTACCCGTAAAAATTAAAGAAATATTCGAGTGGATAAAAATAAACAGGAATAAGATCCATATAGTAGAACTATCCGGCATAATTCACCATAAAATTTCAAATATCCATCCTTTTGCTGACGGCAACGGACGAACTGCCAGATTATTCATGAATTTATTATTAATGCAAAAAGGATTTCCGGTTGTTGTAATTTTAAATAATGACAGAAAAAAATATTACAATGCATTATCTAAAGCTGACCGCGGTGACATTTCGCCTTTTCTCAGATTAATCGCGCAGTCTGTGGAGCGCTCTCTTAATATTTATCTTAAAACACTTTTGCCGCAAAAGGAAAAATCTAAAAAGTATTTCCCTCTTTCACAAATTTCAAAAAATACTCCGTACTCTGAGAAATATTTAAACCTCCTGGCGCGGCACGGCAAAATCGCTGCTCATAAAGAAGGCAGAAATTGGGTTACATCTCTCGATTCAATAAATAAATATCGTGAAGAGAGAAAGGAAAAGATAGTAATGCAAATAATCAAGAAAGTCCAGTAGAGTGATCGGTAAATAGTTTTTTACTTCCAATGATTTGGTATGACATGATATAAATTAAAAACCGCCGCTAATTTAATTAGAGACGGCTTTTTTATAATTTTAAATTAACTTTTTTACATACATAGAGTTGACGGTTATTACATATAATTTTCTTATGGAAAACTGTTTTTGCTTATTAACCAGAAACCAAACTCATCATATATTAAATTTAATTTAAATTCTGATGTAATCTGTCCGTTAGGCAGTCCGTTTTCTAATACTGAAAATGAGATAGCTCCTGATACTTCCCCGGTTTTTTTCTCCAGATCAAAAGTTACATTGAAAAACTCTATAAAGTCCAAACCGGCCGGATTTATTTCCTCTCTGAAAGTTATTAAAATTTTAATATATTCATTCTTAGGAATTGTTTTACCCAGGTAAGAGATCATATCATTTAAATATATGAATCCGGTATGTTCCTCATTAAATCGTTCATCAAGAAAAAATTTAAAAAAATCATCAACAGCTTCTTTAATATCATATTCATGATTCGGATGAGAGTCTTCATAAATGAAATTTGTATTCATTCCATCTATCCGGATATCATCTATTTCCTTCTTAAAAAATTCTTCTGTGATAAATTCATACTTTATCCTGTCATTATAATCACAAAGAAAATTCAATGTCAGATTGTTTTTTTCCATCAGCTCGAAAAAGCAGTCAAGCTCTGAAGAGATCTCTTCATCATTCATATCAGACATTTTTTTGAATTCCGGTTTATCTAATCTTTCATAGACGCTTATTCTTTTTGCATCTTTAAATTGTTTTTCAAAATTGTAAATGTTATTAAGCCACTCATTTTCTAACTCGTCAGGCAGATCTGATTTCATTTCTTTCATACCGAATTCTGCAGTCAATTTCATTTTGAGCAGATCATTTTCCGCCTTAAGATTTTCCCTTTTCGTAAGCCCTCTGACTTTGTCCTTTGCTTTCATTTTAAATGTTGTTTAATTAATGAATAAAATATTAAATGGTAATAACGGCATTAAATTACATCCGATAAAATTTAATGTCAAAGGTTAATTTTCCAGGTTTGTGAAAGTTTGTATTCTAAATTTCTTGATTAGAATATGGGGTATTACGGAAGCATAAAGTTTTAAACTGATAGTTTAATTATAACATTTGAGTCAGGTGGATTGGACACCTTTTGTCGATTATACTTTCAAAATGAAAGCTTAAAGAAGGGATTATTTAGTCTTTCATTCAAATCTCTTTCATAAAATTCTTTTTTATCCGGGACATTCTCAATCAGAAACTCATAATATGTTTTGAAATATTGCTTTTGAGCCTCAGCGTCATTTGCGGCTTTTTGTTTGAAAGGATAAGCTTGTTCTTCGGCGAGCGGAATTAAAACATAATATTCAAGCGCACGGATGCGGTCATCAGGCTGATAAGTATTTACTGATCCGCAGCTTTCGCATTTCAGGTTGATGGACAAAAAAGAATAAATTTTTATCGGAAGTTCGGCAGCGCATTGTGTGCATAGGTGAAGTTTTTTGTCATCAATATGTTTCTTCACATTGTCAAGAATTTTTCTTGCAGCCTTACCGGAAGTTGTTACATCAAAAATGCCAAATTCCCAGTCAAGCCATTGTTTAAAGTAATCAAGTTTACTTCTCTGTTCATTTATCTGATCCCAGGATACTCCGATCTTCTCCATCTCAGTCTGCATTTTATTCCAGCCCTCTTCAGCTTTTTTGGAAAGCTGCTCGACAGTCTGATTCTTAAGGCCGGTTTTGACATTATGAATTATAACATTATCAAACTGCAGATTCTCAATTACATTATTGAGTGGTTCCTCGGATTGTTTTAATACTTCATAATACCGTTCCTTTAATTTTTCTATAAACGAATCCCATCTTCCGATAAGTTTTTGAAATTCTTCTGAGTTATTGTCTTTGTTAAAAATAGATGACAGCATATTAAAAATTTTAGTTGGCGTTTTCGAAAAGTTTACTTCCGCAGAAAAGGCAATTATCATACTGCATTTCTTCGAGACGCGGAGCGCCGCAGTTCTTACATTTAATGGTATGGTGCTTTGACTTTTGCAGCCCTTCGGAATATTTGTTCATCGTTATTGATGCATTGCTGAATATATCTCCCATTCCCGAAAAAGGTTTTATCTTCTGATAATATTTTATTATCTCATCATCCATATTAAAGTTGCCTGCGGTATTTGGATGTCCTTCATCAGGCTGTGCGGAATATTTCCGGACAATAATTTCATAGACTCTTCTGAGCTCGAGCGGATAAGCTCCTTTGGTAATTTTCATTTCTGAATTCAACAGCATTTTGATCTCATCTTCGGAAAGAGGAGAAGCGCTGTAAGACTGCATGAAAGTTTTCCATTTAGCATCACCTCCTTTTTCAGAGTGAAGCGCATTCTGGTATGCTCGGTCGATCTCAGTTTTAAAGTCAGTGATATTTTTGTCTTCAGACATACAGTAAAATCAATAATTGTTTTAGAATTCTATGTCACCATGAGAACCCGGACCCTGCATACTTTCATATTTTTTTCTGTATTCAGCATCGAGCTGAGCCATTTTTGCTGCGAGTGAAAAATCCGACATCATTTTACCTGACCAGTATGAGCTGACGTTTGAATAATCTGCAACGGTCATTCCAAAATCTTTCAAAACATCCTGCGCATCCCGTCCCTGTTTACCGAGTACATCCTGCGCAACCATAGACTCAATATATTTCTCAAAGGGAATTGATTCGGCGTTTATCTGTGATCCGCTGCCAAGATTACCGCTAGCTTTTGTATTAAATGCAGCAGCGTATTTTGTAGCGATGGTAAATGAAGTATCATTTTTCATTCTTGTCAGCCATTCATTATTTACCCGGTCCCATTTCGGCATATCAACGCCGAGTGATTTTACTGCATCTTCAGTTGACACACCTGAAGCAAGCTGTCCGTTGACGCTTGCCCATTGTTCCAATGTAATTCCTTCTACAGGTTCCAGTAATTGATTTGACATGATGTTATTTAATTTATTTTAGTAAGTGAAAGTAATATAATAATATCGGTTAAATTTTTCTATTTAAAATTAGAATTGTAAAATCAAACTCATCAATGTGTCCGAAAGATTAAATTTAAAGTTTATATTAAAATTTATTATGAATGTAAATTCGTTTAAAGGCAGGTTTATTTAATCCGGAATTTTGTATTACAGTTAACTTACATTAAAAGAAAAAATGACTTTTCAAATGAGACTACAAGATTTATCGGTTCAGGAATATGAGTATAAAGAGAGTTGTTTCAGGATCAGATTCTTTTTTAATGCAATATTCTTTTTTATATAATTTAAAAGATTATTTTATTAAAAACATCCGTTTGGAATCAGAAAAAACATTTGAAGAAAGTTTATAGAAATATGTTCCTGAAGGAAAGTTTTCCGCATTCCATTCGACTTCATAAGATCCGGCCTGTAATTTTTCATTCACTAAACTCGCAACCTCTTTTCCTAACACATCAAGTATTACAAGCTTCACGTCCTGCGTTTCATATTTTAGATCCGGCTGTATACCGAACTTTATTTTCGTCACCGGATTGAACGGATTAGGATAATTTTGTTTGAGATAATATTTTTCCGGAAGAAAAGCGCTTGTTGATATCACGGATAAGGGACTACCGGAGTTTACCCAGGCGGTATAAATAAGATCTGAAATGAAATGAGAAGCGTTATTAAACAACATTACAGTAAAATTTCCTGCGAGCTGCCAGTATATCTGATAATAATTTGTGTTATAACTTCCTGCGATAGCACGGGCAAGACTGTCATATTTCAGAACGGAATCAACATACGTGTAATTATGGTATAGAAAATTAAATACAAACTGATTTATATCCGAAACATACGTCGCATTCCGGAAAGCATATATAATATTGGCAGAATCACGATTAATAAGCTGAGTTTCATATCTTGAATGAACTCCGGTTTGATTAGTAAACTGTCCGTTATAATTTCTTGTAATATGAAGCGGATTATGTCCGTCCCCAACATAGTGTCCGAGGTCGGCGGCATGCAGCATGGCTTTTTGAAAATTATTCAGCTGAAAATATTTTTTTACTGAATCAGTAGTTGCCATTATTGAAAAAGGCAGAATGCCATTATCATATACAAAACTGCTTCCGTGAAGAGCAATTAAAGAATCTAAATCCTGAGGAACTCTCCCGGTCGCTATAAATTCCGGGTAATTATCGATATCAATAAAGTGTCTTGGGGCTTCATTCGGATCAGAAGATCTTCTGTAATCTGCATCTGATGAATGAGCGGCAAGAGAGTCAGACCAGTTCAGAAAATTCATAGAAGGCGGAAGTGAGAAAGTGGATCTTCTGTTAATGATCTTATGGCCGGCAGCTCCCCATCCGTAAATGAAAATTAAACTAAATATCAGCAGGAAAAATATTTTACGATTGTGATTCATAAGTTTTTATATTTAAAATAATACTACATGCAAATTCAGAATCTATTTCAGAGTTCTTATGGTAAAAACTTTCTTTTCATAAACTTCAAAAATAGACAGGGTAAGTTTTAACACATCGGAATAATTTTATTAATGGGAAAATATACATATACCTGCATATATGAAATTGATTAATAATTTTAATTAAGTAAAAATAAAATCGGCTGTGCTGTTATTGAAATTATAAATAAGCACTTCCTCAGAGCTCCGGAAGGAAATGGGCTTTATTCATTTTAATAAAAATTTTTTCAGTGATAATCTTATTCCGCTTTATTAAATTCGTAAAAATTAAAAAATACTCTATGGGCAAAATTAAATTCGCAGGAATTTTATTACTGAGTTTTTTAGTCCTTACAGGATGTTCAATGTTTACAAAACTGAAAGAAAAACTTACTTCAGCAAAAGAAGAAATTACAGAAAAGGAATCAGTTAAAGAATCTGTGAAGGATGAGACATCAAAGGAAGATCTGAGTTTTTACAACAAGTATATGGAAGTAATGAACAAAGTCCAGGAGTCGGGTGAAGGAGTTTATAAAAGTTATATGAGTGAACTACCAAAGCCGGGATCTGTGACGAAGAATTCTCTGATCATTCCCATTGGTTTTAAAATGGCTTCGCAGCCACTGGGAAATACTGCTAAGCAATATGAGAGATCACTGCTGGACGGCGGAGAGCTATCCAAGCTTGAGGCTTCTGATGATATGCAGAATGATGTGGAAACCGATCTGAAAAATCTGTTACCGGCAATGAAAGAATTTTCAGAAGTATCTGAAAAAGTTTCTGAATACTACTTCAACAGAGAATATAAAAATGATATGTCCAAAGTAATACCTTATGAGGAAGAGATGAAAGGCGCTTACGAAAAATATAAAACTGCATTTAATAAATTATCCGCTGATCTTAAGAAGTACAAACCCAAAAGAGTGATTCACGATGTTGAATCCGCTTCTTCTCCTGACGAAAAGTCTTCGCTGATTATGCTTAACGCTTACGGTGATATACTGGAGTCAGCTGAGATGTTTTTTGAAAGTTTTGAGAACCTGACTTTTTTCAGCGATATGAGTGAAGCGAAAGCAAAGTTTAATGAATTTGAAACGACGTTCGGCAAAAGCAAAAACAGCGTTGTAAGCGCAGAGTTTTCAGAGCAATATAAATTCATGAAGTATAACTTTGAAGATTACTTTGCACCGACTGCTGAAAAATTTATAAGCGAAGGTAATAAGTTTTTCGGAACCGGGGGAAGCATTAAAAGCGAAAAGGAATTTGCAAAAGGATATAATGAAATGATAAACAGTTATAACAGTATGATCACATCTTATAATACAAATATAGGGACGATAAACAGAGTAAGGTCCTGGTGACAGTTACAAATTACAAATTTCGAATAACAAGTTGCGAATTACGAGTTAAGAATTACGAAAAAAAATTGTATCAGGCGTTTTCAGAAGTATATTTTGATATGAAAGTAAAATTTCACATTAGATTTTTATTAACTAAAGAGTAATGAAAAATTATGAATGATATGAAGCAATCTTCCGAAACGGCAATAGAAGGAATGGTCCGAATACCGGGCGGAAAATTTCTAATGGGTTCGGATAATTTTTATCCGGAAGAAAAACCTGTAAGGGAAGTTACGGTAGATGATTTTTATATGGATATATATGAAGTTACAAATGAAGATTATAATAAATTTACTGATGAGACGGGTTATATCACGGTTGCAGAGAGACCTTTAAATCCTGATGACTATCCGGGCGTGCCTGCGGAAAATCTCATACCAGGTGCATTGGTTTTTCAAAAATCAGACAGACCTGTTAATCTTAATGACTACAGAAACTGGTGGGCGTGGGTTCCCGGCGCAAGCTGGAAGCATCCGAAAGGACCGCTGAGTTCGGTCGAAGACAGAGGAAAATATCCGGTAGTTCACATCGCGTATGAGGACGCGGAAGCATATGCCAAATGGGCGGGCAAGGAATTGCCGACTGAAGCGGAATGGGAATTTGCTGCAAGAGGAGGACTTGAAGGAAAAAATTTTATTTGGGGCGATCTGGATGTGCAGTATACAAATCCTCAGGCTAATACATGGCAGGGAGAATTTCCATGGGAAAATTTGCTTATTGACGAATACGAAGGAACATCACCTGTAGGAACTTTTACGCCAAACGGATACGGACTATATGACATGGCGGGCAATGTATGGGAATGGACATGCGACTGGTATATAAAGAATGTCGATGAGACGACAGAAAAATTTAAAACATGCTGCACACCTGACGAAAAAAACCCGAGAGTAATATCACCGGAAGGAAGTTTTGATGAATGTCAGCCGGATATAAAAATTCCCAGGAAAGTTTTAAAAGGCGGATCACATTTATGCGCGCCGAACTATTGTCTCAGATACAGACCGGCTGCGCGTCAGCCGCAGATGATTGATACAGGGATGAATCATCTTGGATTCAGATGCATTAAAAGATAATTGCAAATTGCAGATTACAAATTACAAATAGCTTATTTAAATTAAGTAACAAGTTATTTTAAATTTATATTGGAAAATAAACAGAACATAACTTAATGGTAACTGTAATATTGCGGGTCGCAGATTATAAAATATAATTAATAATTTAATGGAGCATTTAAATTCTTTTGTAGCTGTTTTAATAATGATAATAGCATATTATTTCGGAGGCAGATTTGTAAACTCAACAAGGTCTGACAGAAAATATTTAGTTTCAGTTGCAGCAGGGATTTCAGTCGCATATATATTTGTAAGCCTTCTTCCTGAACTGTCGGATGCTCAGGAGTATTACAATAATAAAAAGAATGAAGAGGCATTTCAGCTGCAGAATATTATAATATATCTTACCGCTCTATTAGGATTCCTTTTCTTTTTCGGTCTTGAAAATTTTATAATCTCAAAGCGGGAAAAAGATCATGCTGAAAATCAAACTCATTCAAGCAGGGATATGGTGACAGGAATTTATCTGACGGGATTTTTACTGAATAATTTTCTGATAAGTTATCTGATAGTATACTGGGGAAATAGTAACAGCGCATTATTCTTTTATACTATAGCAATGTCAGTACACCTTGTAGCTCTTGATTACTCAGCAATTAAGGAATTCGGAGCAGGGTTTAAATATATTAAAATCGTAATGATGCTTTCACTTATTGCCGGCTGGCTTGTAGGAATTTTAACTAAATTCCCTGAAGAAATAGAGCATATAGCAACTGGGTTCATAGCAGGCAGTATAATTATTAATAGTGTAAAAGATGAGTTTCCGAAAGAAGGTTCAAATGTAAAGTATAAAATTTTTTTATTTAGCTCCATACTCTATGCAGTATTACTGATACTGTCACATGATTTTGGTTAGATAAAATTATTATTATATTTGACTTCACGTTTACAGAAATATTAAATTCATTTTTACAATGGTTTATTAAATTCACAGATATAAATCAAAAAATTTCCAGCAATAGTTAAAACTGTATTTGATATAGTAATTAAAAATTTTCATATAAGAAAATATAACCTGTCAAAGGAGAATGTAATATTAATATTGAAATTACATACCTAAAAAATTATTTTACAATTAGTTATTGCATGGAATAATTATTCAGAACTGAATACAACTAAACCATTTTAAAAAATCACTTCATGAAAACCGCATTTATAATTATCGATATGCAGAAAACTTATTTAGATGGTATTGTAGATAAAAAAAAGATCGGAACAGCCAGTTGGTATATTAATTATTCAGCAGATCTTATGAGAAAAAAAGATCATCTGGTTATTCACGTGCAGGATATAGAAGGAATGAATGATTCTAATGCAAATGAATATGACATTATAGAAGGAATAAAAATTGCCGAAAGTGATCTGAAAGTTAAAAAAACGTATTCAAATTCTTTCTGGAATACGGAGCTTGAAGGTATATTGAAAACAAACGGAATTGAATTTGTAATTCTGTGCGGATTCTCTGCTGAAAACTGCGTATTGTTTACATACAACGGCGCAGCGGAAAGAGGATTCAAATGCGTGATACTGCAGAACGGGATATTAAGCGCAAATGATGATGCCGTAATGAATATATACAGAGACAGGAATGTTATATCTTATCCGGTAATTGAATTTATGACCGGATCAGAATAGCTGCATTTATTGAATACAGGTTTGATGACCGGATCGAATAATTAAACATAAAATTATTGAACGAAGCAAAATTTAATATTGCAGTTTTAATTGACGGAGACAATGCTCAGGCAAAACTGATCAAGGAAATTTTAGAGGAAGTTTCCAAATACGGAAAGGCAACAATAAGAAGAATTTACGGCGACTGGACGACACCGCATATGAATAAGTGGAAGGACATTATAAATAAATTTTCAATAAATCCCATACAGAAATTCTCGTATACAGCCGGAAAAAATTCAACTGACAGTTCGCTCATCATAGACGCAATGGATATACTGCACAGCGGCAGCGCTGACGGATTTTGTATAGTATCGAGCGACAGTGATTATACAGGTCTTGCAAAACGAATAAGAGAAGAAGGACTTTTTGTAATGGGCATCGGTCAGAGAAAAACACCCGTAGCGTTTGTTAAATCCTGTGAGATATTTACGTTCAGTGAAAACCTGATCCCGGAGATCGTTCCGGTAAAAGTAAAATCTGAATTCAGAAAAGAAAAAGTAAAACAGAAAAAAGGTCTTAAAGAAACCCTTCCGGAAATTCCGAAACCGGAAATAGTAAAAGAGGAATTACCGAAACTGGATATGAGTATAATTGATAAAGCTTTTGAAATTTCAACCAACGAAGAAGAAGACACATATATTTCCAAACTGGGGCTGTCATTGAGAAAAATTGATCCGAGTTTTGATTCAAGGACTTACGGGTTCAGGACTCTTACGCAGCTGTTTGAAAGTCTGGATAAATATATAGTTGTTAAAAATATTATCAACGGTGTAAATCATCCCTTAGTCAAACTCAAATAAATTCAAATTTACTGCCAACGGGTTTCGAATTAAAACTTACATAAATCTGCCTAAATTACTTCTCAGATTTTTATATTTTTCGAATTAAAGAAAGTAAGGGCTGCAATAAGTTTGGTATAATATTTTCAGTGCAGTACAGTACTGATTTATTCTTCTATTTAAAATTTAATTATATGTTTGAATTCAAAAACAATAAACTATGGATGATCGGAATATCAGCAGTGTTTATAATTCAATCAATAATTTTATTCTTCTGGGAAGAAACTAAATTTTTAACTTTTGCAAATATTTTAATTCTGCTGGCTTCAGTTATCGGCTACGGCAGATGGAGATTTTATAAAAAATTTCAAAATGATGTATTAAAATATTTAGATAAGGAAGTATCTTTGCCTGATTCAATATTAACGGAAACGGACATACTTCATTTACCCAAGCCTGTTAAAAAATATATTCGATATACCGGGTCTGTCGGACAACCGAAAATTAATAATTTTAAAATAATATTTAACGGAAAAATAAGAAAAGATGATCAGTCAGAATGGATGCCGTTTACATCTGAACAATATAATTTTCCGGGATCATCTGTCAGATTATTTTTTATGAAAGCAGTAATGAAGAAACTTCCGGTAGCCGGCTATCACTGCTTCATTGACGGAGATGCTTTTATGGATATCAGACTATTATCTTTATTTAAAGTTCAGTACCTGGAAGGGGAAGAAATGGATATGGCTGAGACAGTTACTTTTTTTAACGATATTTGCTGTATGGCGCCGGGCGTTAATTGACAGGAGAATTAACTGGCTGGAGACAGACGGCTATGAAGTAAAAGCATCTTTTACAAATAACAATATTACTATTTATGCAAGGTTGTGTTTTAATGAAACAGGAGAGCTTGTAAATTTTATTTCTGATGACAGATACAATGCAGATGCCGGAATAAAGATGACTTGGTCAACTCCTTTAAGAGATTATAAAAATATAAACGGATTTAAAATTGCCGGTAATGCAGAAGCGGTTTACAAATATCCGGAAAAAGAATTAATTTACGGAATATTCGAAGTGAGCTGTGTAAAATATAATTGTAAATAACCGGGTCGAATGCAATTTACAAAAACGAAATAACCTGTTACAGTTAATAAATAATAGTGCAGTTGATACAGTTTCTCAAACGAATGTATTACTTAATTAATTAAAAATTATAGACGGATATTAAAGTGCAATTATTTTATTGAAATGAATTATTATTTTCCCTCTAAATATTTCGTAAATTATTGAGGTGTAAAAATTCTGCAGGGTTAATTATAAATTAACTCACAGTCCTGATTAAAAAAAAATGAAAACACAATTAAAAAAAGATGAGAAAGTAATTCTCATCACTAAACCGCACTGGTTTATACTGATCCTGCCTGTGCTTATCACATTAATAGTTTCCGCTGTATGTATTTATTTTGGAGGGTATGTTTTAATTGCTTTGATCTTACCGGCAGGATATCTGACTTATAAAATCATTGAACGAAACTGCAATATCTGGATAGTAACTTCTTTGCGTGTTATAGATGAGGAAGGTGTGTTTACACATAATACAAAAGAAAGTCCTCTTGATAAGATCAACAATGTATCTTACAGCATGACTTTTTGGGGAAAAATATTCAGATACGGAAATGTTCAGATCCAGACTGCTGCAGAGATCGGATCGACGGTATATTATGATGTCAGTAATCCTAAGAAACTTAAAGACACAATTACGCACATGCAGGAAGAGTATAAGCATCAACAGATAAAGAAACAGGCAACAGAATTAGCCGGAGCTATAGCCGCCGGACAACAGAAAAACAAGTTTGATGTTGCAGCCGAGCTTGAAAAACTTTACGACCTTAAGGTAAGAGGAATTTTAACGGAAGAAGAGTTTAACAGCCGTAAAACGAAAATACTCAATTCATAGATTCAAAGAGAGGTGAATTATGTAAAGTGTAAATATTTAATTCTGAAATATCAGATTCCCTGTAAAAATGATTTACAATTTAAAATATCAGAAAGTATTTAAATAAATATTTTTCAAAACTTTACAGAGATCCTTGAATAAAATTATAAGTTTAAAATATTTCTTTGTCATTAATACACTTGCAGTTGTTGTTTCTATGAGCGGATGCAGTGAAGAGAATGATATTATATGTACAGCTGAGGCGAGAGCTGGATTGAATGTTTATGTAACGGACTTTGCTACAAATCAGCCTGTAACATCAGGAGTAATTGTTACAGCAAAGGATGGATCTTACACAGATACACTTATGAATTTCCAAGGTACCAACGGTTTTGCAGGAGCATGGGAGAGATCGGGCATATATGTAATTACAGTTGAATGCGCAGGTTATGTAACATATGTCAGTGATTCAATTAAAGTCGAAGCAGATGTATGTCATGTTATTCCGCAGACGGTTAATGTATTGCTCCGCCGGGAATAAATTAATGCTGTTAAATTATTTGAGAAAGGGAAAGAAAACATATTTAATATTTAATTGATGGTTCAGGATTACCTGTTTATTATAATCGGATTATTATTTTTAGTGCTGATCTTCGTGATGATAGGGCAGCGGCTGAAGATCTCGTATCCGATATTTCTTGTCATTGCAGGTCTGATCATCAGTATAACTCCCGGTATCCCGCACATCAGCATTGATCCTGAAATGGTCTTTCTTATTTTTCTCCCCCCGATTTTATATGAAGCTGCATGGTACACATCCTGGCAGGAATTCTGGAAATGGAAACGACCCATCAGTCTGCTTGCATTCGGTCTTGTATTTTTTACATCCACTGTAGTTGCATTTGTTTCCGAATCACTTATACCCGGATTTACATTAGCGCTGGGATTTTTACTCGGCGGAATAATTTCACCGCCGGACGCTGTAGCCGCCACATCTGTTTTAAAAGGATTAAAAATTCCCAAACGCGCAATAACTATTCTGGAAGGCGAGAGTCTTGTAAATGATGCTTCAAGTTTGATCGTTGTAAAATTCGCTTTAGCTGCAGTCGTTACCGGTCAGTTTGTATTACAAAAGGCGATCGGCAGTTTTTTTATTGTAGCTGGAATGGGAATTGTAGTTGGGTTATTTATAGCTGTAATAATTTATTCTATTCACATATTTTTTATTACCACGCCGAGCGTTGACACTGCGCTGACTTTAATTACTCCGTATATTATGTATGCAGGCGCTGAGTATTTTCACTTTTCCGGAGTAATGGCGGTAGTAAGCGGCGGATTGTTTCTGTCATATCGTTCGCATAAAATTTTAAATTATCAGTCAAGGTTACAGGCGATCGGCGTATGGAGTACTTTAATTTTTTTAATAAACGGAACAGTATTTATTCTCATCGGTCTTGAAATGCCTTCGGTAATAGAAGGCATGACAGGAGCTATGATCGCAGACGGATTAAAGTATGGAATTCTGATATCATTTCTTATAATCGCTATAAGGTTTTTATGGACATACATAGCGGCATTTTTACCGCGGTTACTTTTCAAAAGTATACGTGAAAATGAAAAAAATCCGGGATGGAAAGGTCCTTTCCTTGTCAGCTTTGCGGCAATGCGGGGAGTAGTTTCTCTGGCTGCAGCTCTGTATATTCCTCTCTTACTTCCATCCGGCGCAGAATTCCCGATGCGGAATACAATTATATTCATTACAGTTATTGTAATTTTTATTACACTTGTCGGACAAGGTCTTGCGCTTCCATGGATCATTAAACTTATCAAGGTAGAAGAAATCGATGATATCATACCGGAAGAAGAACAGGAAGCCGGTATTCAGCTGCGTCTTAAAAAAGCTGCGCTGCAGAAACTAAATGAAGTGATTGAAAAAGATCCCGGCGCTGCTCAAAACCAACTTGTAGTTATTATGAAATCTCAGCTGGAAAATCAAATTTCCATAACTATTGAAAAACTTGATTCACTTGAATGTGACAGATCGGAAATAATTGCATTAAAAGAATATCATCTGATACTAAAAGATTTAATTCAGGTGCAGAGAAATGAACTTGATAAACTGCGGGACGAAAAATTATTTACTGATGAAGTTTTGCGGAAACACTCGTCACAGCTGGATCTGGATGAAGCGAGAATCAGTGATTACATATAAAAAATAATATCATGCGAATATAATTTTACATATGTACAAATGTCAATTTCGTTTAAATATTATAGTTACTGTATTTTATTTGAATTAAATAAATAGTATAATTCGTAAATATATTGTCCGCAGAATAATTTTTTTTAAAAAATTCAAATGCATAATAAAATATTAGACTTTATAAATTTACAAACCGGTGAAGAAAGTAAACAAAAGACACTTGATAATGTAATCACAAACATTTCATTTCGCGGCGCTAACCTATGGATTCTTGCCTGTGCAATCGTTATCGCTTCAATTGGCCTGAATGTAAACTCAACTGCTGTAATCATAGGCGCAATGCTGATTTCTCCGTTAATGGGTCCGATAGTAGGAGCAGGATTTGCATTAGGAACTTATGATTTTCAGCTTCTCAAAAAGTCATTTAAAAATTTATTCATTGCAACACTGGTAGGCTTATTTGTTTCAGCATTATATTTTTATATAAGCCCTTTCAAAGAAACACAATCAGAACTGCTGGCAAGAACCTCGCCAAATATCTATGATGTTCTGATCGCATTCTTTGGCGGTTTAGTAGGTGTAATAGCCATCACCAGAGTCGAAAAGGGAAATCCGATTCCCGGAGTTGCAATTGCTACTGCTTTAATGCCGCCGTTATGTACAGCGGGATATGGAATAGCAATAGGTAATTTTCAATATTTTTTAGGCTCCTTTTATCTTTATACAATAAATTCTTTTTTTATATGTATAGCAACCTTTTTAATCATTAAATATCTTAAATACGAACCGGTAAATACTTTACATACCAAGCACGAAAGGTTAATACGATATAGTATAACGGTATTGATATTGATCATGATAGTTCCCAGTTTCTTTTTAGCAAGTAATTTACTGAATGAGAAAAAATACTCACAAAATGTTGAGAAATTTATTGCAAATGAATTTTCAACTAAAGGTTATACTGTAATTTATAAAAGGACAAGTTATAATTCAAATCCAAGAAAAATAGAATTAGCGTTTTTGACAAAAAAATTCAGTGATGAAGAAATTGAAACCCTGAACACAAAACTAAATGAGTATGAAATTCTTAATACAGAACTTAATATAAAGCAGGATGTAACTGACTTAAAAAGTGAAATCCTAAATGAAATCGGCAATCAGAATAAAAATATTACTGAAAAGGATTTAACTATTAAAAATCTTCAAAATGAACTTTCAGAATTTAAATTTGAAAATACAAATGTTATCAGGGAAGCACAGATCCTATTCCCTGAAATGAGAGATGTTTCAATTGGTAAACATCTGATTTTTCAAAATACAGACAGTGCAAAGGCTCAGACTGTAATGGTTTACAGCTCTGAAAAAATAATGATAGAAGATGATTTGGAAAAACTATATCAGTGGCTTAAACAAAAATTGGGAACAGAAGACGTAATAGTGGTAAGACTGGAATAAAGTAAAAATTACAATGTTTTTATTATTAATGTATATGGAATGTCAAAATAATTAATAGTGTGGACGGCGGAATGTCTTCAGTCAGATTATGAATCAATTCCGGATATTTATTAAATCATGAAAATTCTTCTCACAGGTGTTACCGGTTATATAGCTCAGCGGCTTCTTCCTGTGCTGATTCAAAATGGTCACTTTGTATATTGCTGCGTTAGGGATAAGAACAGATTTAATATTAAAAACTTCGACGCGGAAAATCTTAAGATTATCGAAGCGGATTTTCTTAACAGCGATAGTCTTAAGAATATTCCGGATGATATTGACGTCGCGTATTATCTGATTCATTCGATGTCAACTCAAAGCGGGGACTTCGAAAATATGGAAAAGGTCTGCGCTGAAAATTTCAGAAACAGAATTCAGAATACAAATGTAAGGCAGGTAATTTATTTAAGCGGTATTGTCAACGAAGCTGCATTATCAAAACATTTATCATCAAGAAAACAAGTTGAAGATATATTGTCCGGATCAACATTTGCATTAACCACTTTAAGAGCAGGCATAATAGTCGGATCTGGAAGCGCTTCATTTGAAATTATCCGTGACCTTGTGGAGAAATTACCTGTGATGATAGCGCCGCGCTGGCTGAAAACTAAGTGTCAGCCGATCGCAATCCGAAATGTAATAGAATTTTTGTACGGAGTAATTGACAGAGAGGAGACATTTCACAAGAGCTTTGATATCGGCGGACCGGATATTCTAAGTTATAAGGAAATGCTTTTGCGCTTTGCAAAGATCAGAGGACTGAATAGAAGAATAATAATAGTGCCTGTAATGTCTCCTAAGATTTCATCATACTGGCTTTACTTCGTAACAGCAACTTCATTCGCTCTGGCAAAAAATCTGGTCAACAGCATGAAGATTGAAGTGATCTGCAGACCTAACAATTTAGATTCTATGTTAGGAATTTCCCTGATTGATTATGACACCTCGATCAAACTTGCTTTTGGAAAGATCGAACAAAATCAGGTAATATCAAGCTGGAAAGATGCACAGACGAGTAACATTTTCAGAAAGGGAATTTCCGGTTATATTGAAGTGCCAGTTAACGGATGTTATAAGGATATCAGAAACTGTAAAGTCAGTGATCCGGAAAAAACGCTTGAAAGGATCTGGACCATTGGCGGAAAGAACGGCTGGTATTACGGTAACTGGCTCTGGGAAATCCGCGGTTTCATAGATCAGCTTTTCGGCGGGGTAGGAATGCGCAGAGGAAGGAAAAGTGAAACTGATATTTCAGCGGGAGAAACGCTTGATTTCTGGAGAGTGCTGCTTGCAAGGAAGGACGAAAAAAGACTGCTGCTGTATGCGGAAATGAAATTACCCGGAGAAGCATGGCTGGAATTTAAAATTGACGATTCAAATGTGCTGACGCAAACCGCTACTTTCAGACCTTTAGGACTGCTGGGAAGAATTTACTGGTATACTGTCTTTCCTTTTCACGGGATCATATTTAACGGAATGATCAGGAATATTTCTGCGTAATAAAACTGTCTACTGCCTCAGGTACACTAATATAACTAAAATGTAAGATGGTAATTTTATTAAAAAATATTTCATGCGTCGGATAAAAATAGATGTAAAGTGTGTTACAAAAATCAAACTAATTTAATTATATGATCGGAATTTTTTTATTCAGTCTTTTCCTTCTTTTTACACCCCATTGTAAAAGCGATGCTTCAAACGAAAAACTCAAATCATCAGGTACAAACAGCAAAGAGAATAAAGAAACAGTTGTAAAGAAAAATATTCAGGATAACCTGATTGACTCGGGACCGTTTGTCGGAGCAGTGACTGAAGTTACTGCAACATTCATGGTAAAACCGGTAAATCAGTCAAAAGTAAAATTTGAAATTTCGGAAGACTCTTTATTCAGCGGATCGTTTTATTCTGAAGAGATAAGTTCGGATGAAAGTATATTTAATTTTACAAAGATTGAAATAAATAATCTCGAACCTGACACAAAATATTTTTACAGGGCGGTACTGAATGATAATATTACAGAACGCATACATTCATTTAAAACATTTCCGTCGGAAAAAAATGTTAACTTTTCTTTCGGATTCGGTTCATGCCAGCAGGGATATAATTCAGGAACCCCTGCATTATTTCCCGTGATAGCGGAAGATTCTCTTCGTTTCTTTCTTCAGATAGGCGACTGGACATATCCTGATTTTGGAAGTCCGGGAAAAGGATATAATAAAAGTATGGATCTGCTAGCTGAGACCTACCGAAGCAGATATGATTACAGTTATCCTTTTAACAGTGAAGTTTTAAGCAGAATGCCTGTATCATATTTATATGATGATCATGATTTTGCAGGCAATGACGCAGACGGAACAAATTCTTATAAATCAAATTCCGTAAAAGCGTATGATATGTTTTTCCCGCATTACAAAATGGATAATCCAGATAACGGGATCTGGCAAAAGTTCAGATTCGGCGATGTTGAATTTTTTCTGCTTGATCTGAGGACGCAGAGAAATGCAAACTTGAACTCTATAAATTCGCAGGGAGTATTTGATCCTCCTTCGGGGCATTCAATACTCAGTGGTTTCGATATTGAAGGTGAAAATCAAAAGACATGGCTCGTGAATTCTTTGAAAAGTTCTGATGCAAAATGGAAAGTCATAATTTCTTCGGTCATATTTAATCCGAAATATTTAGATGCATTAAAGGATCAAAAAATAGCTCAGCTTTCTCCTAAAATTCAAAAAGGTATAGTTGACAAATGGGCTGGATTTCCTGAGGACATTGAGTTTTTGAAAAGTTTAATAAAAGACAATAATATTGAAAATGTAATAATGGTCAGCGGTGATTCGCATTCTTCTTATATAGACGACGGAGCAAATTCATTTATACCGGAGATAAGCAGTTCCAATCTTGATACAAAAAACTCAAAGATCGGCTTTCTGATACAGATGGCGGGTTACAATATCTGGAATCAGGGAAGCTATAATGATGACGGACATGCTTACGGGAGAATCAGCTTTTATTTCGGAGATGAAGAGTATGCGATGCTTGAAGTTATTGATCAGTATTCTAAAACAGTTCTGAGTTACAGATTAGATCTTAAACAGTGATACAAAAAATTAACTTTCAAAAGAAAAAAAATTAATATAAGTCAGTTATTACAAAAGCCTGTGAGAATGTCTCACAGGCTTTTAATATTAAGTTAAAGTTGTAAAAATTCAACAAGATTTATTTTACAAGCATCATTTTCTTAACTGCCGAAAAATCATTTGCTTCTATCGAATAGAAATAAACACCGCTCGGCAGATTACCAGCATTAAAACTTACGGAATAATATCCGGCTGTTTTAACTTCATTAACAATCGTTGAAATTTCTTTACCTGACATGTCAAACAATCTCAGACTTACATTCCCGTCAACAGGTAAATTATAAATTATCTGAGTAGACGGATTGAAAGGGTTCGGATAGTTTTGTGATAATTCAAACTTTGCAGGAACACCGATATTAACTTCACTGCTAAGATTGAAATATTCGAAATTACCGTTGAAGTCTATTTGTTTCAGTCTGTAATTATAAATTCCGGAAGTAAGATTTCTGTCGGTGAAAGAAAAATTATTAGATATAGCAGTAGTTCCGTTTCCTGTTACGTTTCCAATCTTTGACCACTGACCGTTACTGATTCTTTCAATGTCAAAACCGGAGTTATTTGTTTCGGAAGCGGTCGACCAGTTAAGAGTTACATTGTTATTTGAGATTACAGAAACGAAACTGGAAAGTTCAACAGGCAATAAACCGTCACCATCGAGCTCAATGACATCTATTCCGATATAGTCACTGTTACTGCCTAAAGGTCCGCCGTTAACTACCTAAAGGTCCGCCGTTAACTACACAGTATCTGATTGCAATACTGCCGCTGAAACTGGATGTAGGCAATACAAAAGATTTCAGTTCCCATGTCGCGGCAGTAGTAGCCTTAAATCTTCCTAATTCAACCCAGCCGGCGGATTCGGGAGTTAAACCGCCCTGATCATTGTACATTACTCTTACAGAATCAGGATAAGGGGAACCTGGAGCAGCACGGCATCTGAAACTTAAAACGTCACCTGCTACTACTCCGACGTCAGGCAATATAAGCCAGCTGTCGATATTATTTCCACCGTTAACTACCTGATAATTAGCGAAGATATAACTGTCCGGTGCACCGTTGAATCCAGAAAAAACAACCGTATCACCTTGATTCCATGTTACGGTAGTTCCCTGCGGACCTCCGCCTCAGTAATAAACCAGATAACCTCTTGCTTTTAATCCGTTAGTATCACTTGGAAGATCAAAATTATCAGTATTGTAAATTAACTGCTGAAGAATTTGGATTGTTGTTATCCGAGATATACTGATTAGATTCTCTTTCGGGTGGAGGACCGGAATAATCATATACCGTTTTGGTAGGATTGTCGTATAATAAAAAACCGAAGAATATAAAAACAGAAAGCAATGCAACCGAAAAAAATAAATTTTTTTCATTTGTAATTATTTTTTTGGTTAAGTAATAATAGTGAAATTAAAAAATTATTACAGTTTGTCTCTCAGATAAACTCCCTCCTTTCGTAAGTCTGAATTTGAAAATATTTTATAAAAATGAATTAAACAAATTTAATTTAAATTCTAACAAAATTAAAATTTTGTATACAAAAATGCAATCATTTATAATCATTGTTCAAATTTACTTTGAAAATAAGCGGAAAAGAGTTAAAAAGTATAACAATTTTAGTTTAAAAACATAATCTATGTCATATTTCTATTTATTCAAAATGACTATTTTTGTAAAAGAAAATGAAGGATTATAAAGAATTAACTACTACTAATTAATCCTCAAGCAATGAATGTAAAATAGTTTCTATTGAGTCGAAAGGCGGATGAAATTATGGCAGCAGATACTTTAAAAGACGCAAAAAAACTTCAGGCAAGTTTTATTTCCACGGAACCTTTTCAGGAGTCATCAAAAGAAAAAGAAAAGGAGAAGGATAACAATAAATTATTTCATATTCACGAACGAAACGTCTCAGATGAAATTTCCGAAAGGACTTTTCAGGATGTGAGTCTCTGCTATCAATGCGGAAAATGTTCTGCAGGCTGTCCCGTCAGATATTATATGGACATTGCTCCGAATAAGGTCGTAAGATTTATACAGTTAGGATATTATGAAGAAGCTTTAAAATCCGAAACTCCCTGGCTCTGCGCGGGCTGTCTTGCATGTTCGGTAAGGTGTCCGAAGGAATTTGATCTTGCGAAGTTTATGGATGCTGTCCGCGAAATTGCAATTGAAAAGGGAGTTGAAATAAAACAGGAAAATATTTTAAAATTTCACAAAGCATTTCTGGATCAGATAAAAAATCACGGACGGTCTTATGAAGTCGGACTTGTTGCCGAATACAAAATGAAAACACTTGATCTGTTTCAGGATGTAGATTCAGCTCCGGGAATGTTCTTAAAAGGAAAGCTGGATTTACTTCCTCACAATATAAAAAACAGAAAAGAAATTAAAAGCATTTTTAAAAAGACTTCAGGTAAAAAATAATTAAACCTCTTAACCGGAGGTAATCATGAAATATGGATATTTCCCCGGATGTTCGCTGACAAGTTCAGCAAAAGAATATGACATTTCACTCAGAAAAGTAATTGATAAACTCGGAATTTCTTTTGACGAGATCAATGACTGGTCCTGCTGCGGAGCTACATCAGCTCATGTAACAAATCACAAATTATCTACGGCGCTTGCTATGCGGAATATTATGCTGGCTGAACAGCAGGGTCTGGATAATATTATCGCTCCTTGCGCAGCTTGTTATAACCGTCTGATCATTTCTCAAAATGAGATAGGAAAACACACCGGGATCAGAAAGGAGACAGAAGATTTATTATCCGTGAAATTCAAAAAGGATGTTAAAGTATTTAATATACTTGAACTTTTTTTAAAGTCCGGTCTTAATAAAATAATTGAAAATCGTAAACGCGAATTAAGCGAACTAAAAGCTGCGTGTTATTATGGATGTCTGCTTGTGCGTCCTGCAGCTATAACAAAATTTGATGATGCAGAAGAGCCGGAGTCGATGGAAAAAATTGTAGAGGCAACAGGAGCAGACACAGTTGACTGGAATTATAAAACAGAATGCTGCGGCGCAGCGCATTCAATTGCAAGAAGGGACATAGTAGTGGATCTTTCTAAAAAAATTATAGATGACGCAATAACGCACGGTGCAAATGTAATGGTGGTAGCATGCCCAATGTGCCATACTAATCTTGATATGCGTCAGAGAGCAATGAAGAGAAAATATCCTGATCATAAGGAATTTCCTGTGCTTTATCTGACTGAACTTATAGGACTGTCTCTCGGAATGGATGAAAAAGAATTGGGTATAGATCTTCATTATACAAATTTTAAATATGCAGATACATTATTGAATAATTCAGCAAAGGGATGAGGAGATTGAAAAATGAAAATCGGTGTATTTATATGTCATTGCGGCGAGAATATAAGCAGTACTGTTGACTGTCCGCGTGTTGCTGATGTGTGCAGGACTTATACAGGTGTTGAGTATTCTGTTGATTATAAATATATGTGCTCTGACCCCGGACAGAATTTAATAAAGGATGCCATACACAAATATAATCTTGATGCAATTGTAGTAGGTTCATGTTCGCCTCATATGCACGAAAGAACTTTCCGGAATGCCGCAGTATCTGCAGGTATAAATCCATTCATGGTTGAAATTGCAAACTTACGTGAACACTGTTCATGGGTTCATGATAACATAGAAGCTGCAACCCGGAAGGCAATTGAGCTGATGCGGATGGCGATCGAAAAAGTTAAGCGGGACAAACCTTTGACAAAGATCAAAGTTCCTATTACAAAAAGAGTGCTCGTCATTGGCGGAGGAATTGCAGGTATACAGGCAGCTTTAGATACTGCTAACGCAGGTTACGAAGTTGTACTTGTAGAAAAAGAACCTTCTATCGGCGGACATATGAGTCAGCTCTCTGAAACTTTTCCGACACTTGACTGCTCGCAGTGCATTCTTACTCCGCGAATGGTGGAAGTTCATCAGCATCCTAAGATAAAGCTAATGACATATTCCGAAGTGGAAAGAGTTGAAGGGTTCATCGGTAATTTTAAAGTTACCATAAAAAAGAAAGCCCGGCATATCAATGAAGATAAATGTTCGGGCTGCGGAATGTGCATTACAAAATGTCCCATAAAGAAAAAAGCATACAATTCATTCGAAGAAGATCTTGCTTTCAGACCTGCTGTCTATGTTCCTTTCCCTCAGGCAATTCCCAATATCCCGGTTATTGACGAAACAGTTTGTACTTATTACAAAACAGGTAAATGCGGAATGTGTGTAAAAGTCTGCGACAGGGAAGCGATTGACTTCGGTCAGAAAGATACAATACATGTTGCGGATGTCGGGGCGATAATAGTTGCAACAGGATTTAAGCTGTATAATATAGATAAGAAATCTGCAGATTCTAAATATAAAGGATACGGTGAATACGGTTACGGAAAATACAGGGATGTGATAGACGGACTTCAGTTCGAAAGGATTGCAAGCGCTTCCGGACCTACATCCGGTGAGATCAAACGTCCGTCTGACGGCAGAGTGCCGAAGAAAATTGCTTTTATACAATGTGTCGGTTCAAGAGATGATTCAAAAGGAATATCATACTGCAGCAAGATCTGCTGTATGTACACTGCAAAGCAGGCAATGCTTTACAGACATAAAGTACATGACGGAGAAGCATATATATTTTATATGGATATCCGCGCCGGAGGAAAAATGTATGAAGAGTTTGTAAGACGCGCGATAGAAGAAGACAAAGTAAAATATATCCGCGGAAGGGTTTCGAGAATTTATGAAGAGGACGGGAAATATATTGTCAAAGGCGAAGATACGCTTGCGGGAATGCCTGTTGAAATTGACGCGGATATGGTTGTGCTCGCAACTGCTATGATACCGCAGGATGGCGCGGAATCACTTGCGAGAACGATCGGTATCCCGTATGATAAATACGGATTTTTTAACGAAGCTCATCCTAAGTTAAGACCGGTGGAAAGCACGACAGCCGGAGTTTTTTTAGCAGGCGCATGTCAGTCTCCAAAGGATATTCCTGAATCGGTATCTATGGCTTCAGCAGCAGCAAGCAAAGCGATCATACTATTTGCAAATGACACGCTTGAACGCGAACCGGTGGTTGCAAAAGTTAATGAAGATATTTGCGCAGGATGTTTTTATTGTATGAAAGTTTGTCCCTTCGGAGCAGTGGAAGTAAAGGATGTAAAAGACATAAACGGAATAGTCTATAAGGAAGTAGCTTACATTAATCAGGGTGTATGTCAGGGCTGCGGAACATGCACGGCGACATGTCTTTCGAAATCAATTGAACTCGCAGGTTTTAATAACGAAGAGATCTTTGCTGAAATAGCAGCTTTATAAAATTACAAATTGCAAATGACAAATGATAAAGTGACATGCAAATTACAAATGACAAATAAATTTATTATTAAAGTTTTTTTAAAATAAAAAGTGATGGATAAGCAAAACTGGGAACCGAAGATAGCGGCTTTTGTCTGTAACTGGTGCACATATACCGGTGCTGATCTTGCAGGAACATCACGATTAAAATACCCGGCAAATTGTAAGATAATCCGTGTGATGTGTTCCGGAAGCATTGATCCTGTATTTATTCTCAAAGCATTCGAACGCGGAGCTGACGGAGTGCTTGTGTCAGGATGTCACCCGAATGACTGTCACTATAATGCAGGTAATTTCCACGCGCGCAGACGGTGGGATTTTTTTCATGAGCTACTGGACTTTATAGGCATTGAAAAAGGCAGACTGCAGTTCTCATGGATCTCCGCATCGGAAGGTAAAAAGTTTGCTGATGTGATCACAAAAGTTACTGAAGATATCAAAGCTATGGGTCCGTTTACGGCTTATAAGAAAATGAATTCAGAGTTTACAATTGATTTTCCTGAAGAACCTTCTGAATTACCGGAGCCTGAGTTTCAGGAAAATTCTGATAAGGAGACTGAATAATGAAAGAGCTGATAAAACATGCAAGAGAATTACTGGAAAATGGTGAAGTCGCGGCAGTGATAGGTTACAGGCAGGTTTCAGCAAAAAGAACAAAGCCCGTAATTATTACTGATCCGGAAGAAACTTCCGCGCTTGTATTCAATGAATACTGCCTGAATAATCTTGCTGTATATCTTACAAAAGCGCGGATAAAATTATTATGCAAAAAAAATGATAAAGTTCTTAAGCTTGCCATAACTGCAAAACCATGCGATGTGCATTCTATTGTTGCGCTGATTCAGGAAAATCAGATTGACAGGGATACTATTCATATCATAAGTTTTAACTGTCACGGAGTAGCAAAAGATTTCGGCTTTGATTTTAACGGAGATAATCTTGCTTCGAAATGTATCACATGTGAAACCCATAAGCCTTTATACTATGATGCATTATTCGGGGAAGTAAAGGAAACCCCGCAGGCAAGTGATACTGCTCTGGCAAGAATTAAGGAGATAGAAAGTATGCCGCACAATGAGCGGTTCGAATTTTTTAAAAGTGAGTTTGACAAATGTATAAAGTGTTACGCCTGCCGCGCAGTATGTCCGCTGTGTTATTGTCAGAGATGCATTACGGATAAAACCATACCGTGCTGGATAGAAACAAGTTCGCATCAGAGAGGGAATTTCGCATGGAATGTAATCAGAGCATTTCATCTCAGCGGAAGATGCACGGGATGCGGAGAATGTGACCGCGCCTGCCCGGCTGATATTCCTCTTTCACTTATAAACAGAAAAATGTCAATGGAAGCGAAAAACTTATTTTCTTTTGTATCAGGCAGAAGTCTGGAAACACCGACACTTGTTGGAAGTTACAATGAGAAGGATAACAATGAATTATTCATGTAAAAATATTTATCCGGAAAAAAAATTAATGACTCAAAGGAGTATTCAAATGGATGAGAAAATTATTTCAAGGGTTGATCTTCTGAATATCTGTCAGGATGTTATTGAAAAAGGGAATACGCTGCTTACTCCGGGAGTTGCAGATTATTCTGTCGTAAAGGATGTTTCCAATTTAAATCTTGACGCTTCGGCATTACCTTCAAAGATTTCATATAAATCTTATGTCTTTCCGAGAACTGAGCCTGTGCTTTATTACAAAAGAAGTAAAAATGATGTGCAGCTGATTGATGTAAATATTGACAGTAAAAAAATTGTCATACTTGGAGCAAAACCCTGTGATGCCAATTCGCTTAACATTATGAAGCATCTCTTCAACTGGGATTACAGTGATGAGTTCTTTAATATGAGAGCAAAGAATTTTATAGTGATAGGACTTATGTGTTCTCATTTTGACGAATATTGTTTTTGCACTTCAGTCGGATCTTCTCCGGTATCTGAAAAAGGTTCGGACATATTTCTGATACCGCTTGATGAAAATAATTACGCTATGAAAATAATTACTGATAAGGGAAAAGAATTCATCACCCCGTATTCCGGATATTTGAAATCCGGAGATGAAAACCGGTCAAAGCGGATCACGGAAAATGTTAAACAGCCGGATGTTGCATTTGACAGCAGTGAAGTATATAAATGGCTTGGAGAGAATTTTGAAAGTCCGAAATGGGAAGGTGTAGGAAACCTATGCCTGTCCTGCGCTCAGTGCGCTTTTGTCTGTCCCGTGTGTCATTGCTTTGATATAACGGATGAAGACTATAGTTATACTGAAGGAAGAAGAATGAAGAACTGGGACGGATGTCAGTTCGGGAATTTTACTCTTCATGCATCAGGTCATAATCCGAGAGACATTCAGAGTAAGCGATACAGGCAGAGAGTAAATCATAAATTCAGATATTATGTGAATAAATTCGGAGAGATACTTTGCACGGGATGCGGAAGATGTTCGAGAGGATGTCCGGTAAGCGTTGATATAAAAGAAATCGTTTCAAATTGTAAAAATGATCAGAAGGAGTTAAGATAATGAACAACATATATATGCCGCATACGGCTGAGATAAAAGAGATCATTGATGAATCGCCGGATACAAGGACATTCCGGTTAAGATTCAGGGATGCGGATACGGCTGACAGATTTGAATTCAAGGCCGGACAGTTTGCTGAGTATTCTGCTTTCGGTGACGGCGAGTCTACCTTCTGCATTGCTTCATCGCCGACTCAAAAGGATTATATAGAATGTTCATTTAAAGTTTACGGTAAAGTAACTCAGTCACTGCGCCGTCTTAACAAAGGCGACACTATCGGGATCAGGGGACCTTACGGTAACTGGTTTCCTCTTGAAGAGTTCAAAGGAAAAAATCTTTTGTTCATAGCAGGCGGGATCGGCATTGCGCCTGTGAGATGTGTAATTAATAACGTGCTTGATCTGAGAGATGAATTTAAAGACATAACAATAATTTATGGAGCAAGGTCTGTAAGTGATCTTATTTACAAACAGGAAATAAAAGAATGGAAAGCGCGCAGGGATATTAAGACAGTGATCACTGTTGACCCGGGCGGGGAGACTGCATCATGGGATGGTGAAGTTGGATTTGTTCCGGCTGTGCTGGAAAAGAATGCGCCTGAATCTGAAAACACTGTAGTGATACTTTGCGGTCCGCCGGTAATGATAAAGTTTACAATGCCTGTGCTGACGGGACTCGGATTTAAAGATGAGTTTGTATATACAACTCTCGAGAACAGAATGAAATGCGGACTCGGAAAATGCGGAAGATGCAATATAGGTAATGTGTATGTGTGCAAAGACGGACCGGTGTTTACTTATGCGGAGATCAAAAAACTGCCGCAGGAATTTAATAATTTCAAATTTCAAATTGCAAATTATAAATTACAAATAGCTTTTTTAAAAGGTTAATCTGAAATAATTTAATAATATGTTTTAATAAGATCATATTAATTCAGGGAAGAACTCAATTTCCTGAGTAATATTATTATCAGCATAAGATACATTATCAATTTTCGGGTGATTGTTGTATATGATTTCACCGCAGTCTAACAGCAGATTGGGATCAAAGATGTATCTACACAGGATCTTTCTCGGTTTGAAATTCGGATTGTTCACAAGATCTTTGTAAATGACATAAATTAATTCCGAACAATAAAGTAAGTTCTCACCGTTATTCAGCTGTTCTTCCCAGTCATATTTAATTAGGTTAGCTCTGTTTCTCAGATGTTTTAACCGGTTGTCTACCATAAGATCATCTTTTTTATCAACCGGTAATTTTATAATACAGAAATAGTCAACCTGTTTCAGGAAATCAATTAGCGGTTGTTCGATCAATCCGGTTTCCATTATATGCATAATGGAAGTTTTTCTGTCACCGTTTAAAAATAATAATCCTGCATGACTGAAGTATCCCGGTTTACCATTAAACTTAATTGCTTTTTTAATTGCTATGGAGCTGATGGATTTTGAATCAGTAGAAAGAAATATATATTGATTTCCGGTTTCTGCTCTATCAACTATTTTAAAATAGTCAGACATTTCGAAAGCGGGATATCCTTTTAAACGGATATTGTATTTATTTAACCTCTTGAAAAAAAATTCCCAAGCATTTGTTCTATTGATCCGGTTGAGAAGGCAATATGCTAAATTTTCAATCATGATTTTAATTTCATATTATTTCAATACAAATGTACCGATTAAAAAAATCTCAATTGTAACAACTTTATAATTTATTTGTCAATTATTTGTCAATAAATTTAAATAAATAATTCTCAATTAATTTTTATATCAGGAAATAAAAATTTTCATAATCAAATATATAAAAATATATACAGAATAAATTTTTAAATATAAAAGCTGATTGTGATATTCTCAAACTAGACCGGAAAATTGTATTGGTAAATAATCAGAAGCGAAAAAAATAAGGCTGATATTTACGAGTTATTTAAAAAGCTTTGATTCGTAAATATCAGCCTGCAATTATTATATCAGTCGGTTTATTCCATCAAGGTATTATTACTCCGACAAAATTCTTAGCGTTATTATCAGCATAAACACCGTCAGTAAGATCTGTAATTCCGTCCCCTGTTACATCTGTAGGAATGTATCCTGAATTAAAAATAGCTGCGTCATTATCAATAAGACTCACATCAGTAAGATCAATAATACCGTCCTGATTGACATCCCCGCTATATATCGCAAATCTCACAGGTGAAATGGCAACCTGAACCTGATTGTTTCCATGAACTTTAGATGATGAAGTAGTTAAGTCAATATAATTTGTAATTCCGCAGATAAGTGATTCGCCTCCGGGTTTAGTCCATATCTCAATTGAATTTCTATGATTAAGTGTGAGAAGATAATTCCCGGTCTGAACGTTATTAAAAATGCTTTCAAATATTAGTGTTCCTGAATTAA
>JADJWZ010000030.1 GCA_016716125.1 Ignavibacteria bacterium
GCTTATCTCTAATTTTAATATCAAACGATTTAGAAAGGCGTGAATATAATTTATTTTTTATCAATTCAATTTAGAAAAGTATTTTATTAATTTCCTAAAAAACAAAAATCATGGCAAATCAGTTTTCATTTGATATAGTATCGGAAGTAGATCTGCAGGAACTTGACAACGCAATCAATCAGGCGTTAAAGGAAATTTTACAGAGATATGATTTTAAGGCAAGCAAAAGCGAGATCACATTTAACAAAAAAGACAAAGCTATAAACGTGATCTCTGATGATGAATATAAAATGAAATCAGTGATAGACATTCTGCAGAATAAAATGATCAAGCGCGGTATTTCCATTAAAGCGCTGAAATACGGAAAAGTGGAACCGGCTGCAAGTAATACTGTGCGGCAGGAGATCAAGCTGCAGCAGGGAATTGAAAAAGAAGATGCGAAATATATTGTGAAACTTATAAAGGAAAGTAAGTTAAAAGTGCAGGCGACAATTCAGGATGAACAGGTCAGGGTTTCAGGAAAAGATAAAGATGATCTTCAGGCGGTTATGAATTTACTCAAGGCAAAAGAACTCGAATTCGCTCTTCAGTTTACAAATTACAGATAAAAAAAAAGCCGCGGGAAAATGATTCCTGCGGCTTTAACTTTTTATGAACCTATCTTAAGTATCTTCATCTTTAAATCTTCATCGATAGCGAATAACTTTTTAATATCTTCGTTTGTGCTTTCCAGAGTTTCGTAGTTTCCGACATACACTTTAAAATAAGTATCGTCTTTTCCTACTATTTCCTCAAGAAAGATAGTGTTGAAGTTTTCTGATTCAAGTTTTGTAATCAATTGGTCAGCGCTTGCTTCGTCGATTAACCTTGCAACCTGTATCGTAAATCCCTTGATGAACCTGATTTTCTTGGTAACATCGAAGTAATTATAGCTGCTGTTATCGGCGACTTCCTGATAGATCTTTGTATCGACAAATTCGACATCAGATGTTAATACTTTTATTTTTATTCTGGAAGAATTGAACAGTAAGTTTAATTCATTCCTGGTTAAAGTATAATCTGAGCTTTGTCCTGAATTTTCCGGAAACTGTACGAATATTTTCGAGTTAACGGGGAATTCATCTTCAAAAAGATTGACTAGTGAGTTATTAAGTTCACTTTCGGTCTCCTCTTCTTCTTCGGGATTGAAGATTTCAATCCTGACCGGAGCGAGTCCGTCCATGCCTATTTCCGTTTTTGCCGCTTTAGAGAGGTCAATTATTCTGCCTCTGATAAAGGGTCCCCTGTCATTGATTCTCACAACGACAGACATATCATTTGAAAGATTTACTACTTTCACTAATGTATTAAAAGGTAGGGTTTTGTGAGCTGCCGTCATTTCATGAGTGTCAAATCGCTCTCCATTAGCGGTCTTTCTTCCCTGAAATCCTGGGCCGTACCACGAAGCCTCACCTTCCTGGATAAAGCCGGGGTCAATGTCTCTTGTCTTTGCAATGATATCAGAATCATGCGTCCAACTGATTAAGTTAATTAAAACTAATGCGAATATTAATTTCGCAGCAATTTTAACGTTCAAATTGTATCTCCTATTTAGTTTATGAATGAGTTTGTGTAGCACACTCGAAGAGCTGTTAGGTCAGCTCAAAATCTAACTTAATCTTCATTGAATATATTAAAGAACAGTATAAAATTTATTTGGATCTATGTAAAATCGAATAAGCAATATAGCCATTATGATCTTTAAGTTCAAACTACTTTTTAGAACCCTGCGGGGAAATTCCATTAGCATTAGAAATCTCCGTCATCTGATAATATGGTTTAATTGAACTATATTTGGAAATATTAACATGTTTTATATAATTTACTGAGAATTCTGTATTTAAATTATTTATAAATAAAATTTTCGACTGAACTAATTCGGGATTATCTGCCATATTCATCGTAGTAGTTTTCAGCATGCTCTTCGAATCTTTTGATAAGTTCAATATTTTTCTTTTCAGTTTCAGTTAATTCGTTTCGTACATCAGTGGACACAGGCATATACCAGTCTATGTTATTGTCGAAGAAGTATCTCATTTTCCTGCTTTTGAAAGAGTACCCATGTCTTGCATAAATGGAATTTCTGATAACTTCCAAGTCGCCTTTGTATAAGTTTTCTATGTCACTGTTTTTAAGTAAAGTATTTGAAGCATTTATATTAGAGATCTCACCGGAAATTTGTTCGATCTTATCAGGGAACTTGGGATGCTTTTCATAAAGAACATTCCAGTCTTTATCACTCGGGATATTATAGTTTTTATTATAAGTAAAACTTTTTTTCTTCAGATCATACTCTCTCATGGTTACCAATAAATCACTTTTAAATGAATTCCAGACCCCGGCTATTTTCTGAGAATCCGGGTAAACTGTAAATGTAAATTCGCCGTCATATTTATCATCTCCGGGTTCAGCGGCTTTAACAATGTAAGAGTTGTTTTTATAATCTATTCTTCCTTTAAAAGGTCTGTTGTTCCCTGCTACGACACTATGACCGAAAAGCATATCTCCTTCAATGGAATCCAGTGAAACAGTAATTTTATTATTATATGTCAGGTCGCTGTTTTCGTCATACTTCACTGCTATAAAATCACCTGTATAGAAGCCATACATTTTTGTTAACGAATCAGGGGTTTCTGTTTTTTTGACTTCACCGGCTTTTTCAGTTGATTCGCTTTGATTTGATTTTGTATCCTTTGCATTTTCCAATTTGGTATTGTCTTCTTTATTGCAGGATACAAAAACAAAAACCAAGATAAGTAATAATGCTGTTTTCATGATTTTAAATTTGGTTTTAAAAAAAGTTTGTAAATAATTATTTCTGCAATTATTAAATTCGGTATCCATCCAAGCCATGCAGCAAGCTGATATACATCCATCGGTCTTGGCTCGAATAAAAACACTAGTGCATACTTCCACGCTCTTAGAGTAATGGCTGACAAAGTTAAAGCAAAACTTCTGATCATATATTTTCGGTGGATCCATCCTGACACTTTGTGCAGTTCCCTGTAATGTTTTCTTAAATAAATAGAAAACTGAGTAAAACCGGCTATCAGCACAAACATAGCCGTATAGACATGAGTAAAGAAAGCAATTTTATAAAAAGGCGCATCAATTACATCCTGTTTAATTCTCAGGAACGCGACATCGGTATTATAAGGTATATACTGAAGAGTGATTTTGAGCATTTGATAGCAGAAGAAAAGATAAACTAAAATCAGTCCGGCGAAAAACAAGTTTATTTTTTTTAGAGAAGAGGTCTGCAATGGAAGTGACAAAGAATATTTTTTTATCATATTCTTAATAGTATATTATTTTTATCAAATGAAATTGTAATAGTTCATATTTATTAATAATATAACTTAAAACTAACAGGTATTACACTTGTTATAAAATTATTTTTATTTTTATAACTCCGGCATCATTTAACATAACATAAATTATTTTGAGATTTGATTGAGTATGTAATTTTTGTTTTTGTAAATGAACCTATTTAAATTAAATATTAATTCATTCTTTCCTCAAAAATAAAAGCTTATAGCAGAAAAATATTGAGGTAAAGAGTTCGTTGATTTTAAAGATAACGCGCTCATTTATATTTAATATTTTATATTTTTAAGTTGATAATTATTGCTATGTAATGCCTTCTAATTGTATCATAAAAAATTAATTGTTCTGTGCTTTTGAATAAATACTATTCTATGTCTGTCACTTATCATTATTATAAAAAAGTTTCTAAAATCTAATTTAATGCATTATAAATCATCTTAAAATAATCATCTTTCTGTTTTCTGTAAACTCTCCAGAAGTAAGCCTGTAAAAATAAATCCCGCTCGATAATCCGCTCCCGTCAAATGTAACGCTGTGCTATCCTGAATTCATTTTACTGTTCACTAATTCAGCGACTTTTTTACCTGCTGAATTATAAACATCCAAAGAAATGTAATCAGCCCCTGCCAGATAGAATTCAATTTTTGTAACCGGATTAAAAGGATTTGGATAATTCTGGAATAATGAAAATTTCACCGGTACAGTTTCCTCCGGACTACCAATAGCCGAAAGACCTCCGTTAGTTGTCTTTATTATTGTTCCATTGCCGCCGGCTGCATATCCTGTTATACTATCTGTTAAAAATACACTCCTTAATGTTGAAGCGCCGCCGTTTTGATTTGTCCAGGTCAGACCGGCGTCAGTTGTCTTTAAGATCAATCCGTTTTCACCAGCGCAGAATCCGGTATTTGAACCTGCAAAATCAATGCTGTGCAGCTGTTGAGGAAATAGCTGCGTCGTCCAGTTCTCACCACCGTCTGTGGTCTTAGAAATTCCGCCCTGCCCGTCAAATACTCTTGAACTTGCGAATCCGGTGCTTTCAGTTATAAATTTAATATCGGATAAATTGCCTTCGTTGCCGTTCAGATAAAAATTGGAGAAGCTCCAGTTCACCCCACCGTTTGTAGACTTTGCTATGAATGGCTGAAAGATCGTATTCACGCCGGCAGAATATGCAACTGTTTCAGAATACATATCTGCTCCGTAGTAAGTAACCAGAAAACCGTTCTCTGCAACAGTCCAGTCACGTCCTGAATTAGCCGAATATAAAAGCGATCCTCCCGATCCCGAACAAACGCCCCGCGAATTAACAAATGAAACAGCCCGGAGATTATCCGTAACGCCGCTCGCTGCAGTGGTCCAGCTTGCTCCTGAATTCTCCGTGAAAATAATCACACCATCATCAGCACACACAACTCCGGAGTCAGCATTGAAAAAGTAAATTGAATTTATATTCTGATTAATGCCTGTACTGACATTATTCCAGTTAACTCCGCCGTTAGTAGTTCTGATCATTTTACCGTTCTCCCCTCCTGCAAATCCCGTCTGCGAATTTACAAAAAAGACAGTTCTCAGATTCTCACTTGTTCCGCTTGACTGTGAGATCCATTGGGAGAATAGTATGCCGGGTGAGAAGGAAATTAAAATTAGGATTATTTTTTTCAAAATGAATTAATAATTATTCTCTGAAAATTATATTTAAATATTTACTGATAAAATCTTTTTACAAATTTAATTAAACTGAATTTTAAAAACACCTAATCTCTGACTTGAACTTTTAACGAATTATGCTAAATTAATTACTCAGGGTTTCTCCTGATTCTCAAAAATCATTTATCAACTTAACGAAAAAACTATGGAATTAAGCAAAAGTTGCTCCGTCAGCTTCTTTGGTTTCAAATGGTATTACAGGAAATACCTTAGGTTTATCAAGTCCTTTTCATTCCTGATGAAACTGGTTTCTTTTATCACCAGGATATTCATTTTCATAAAATTCTTCAGCGTTGATTTCTTCGTCAGGATGTTCAGCTTTTTTAAAAGTCTTAGAATATATTACAGAATACTGGAAGCATATCCGGCTTTTTAAAAAGAATACTTTACTAAATCTTTTTAGAAAGTAAATTAACATACCTATACATATTTCTCATCACAAAATTACTAATAAGTAAACAAACATTTTCAATAAATTTTTAAAATGATCTGTGTGGCTCAGTATAATTAAAATTTTATACCTCTTCTACTGAATCCATCTCTGAAATCATCCCCGTATTCCTGCCATATTTGTTCTGCCATTAATTGCTGCTCACTATTTAGCAAATTAAGCGGAATAGCATAATTTAAACTGCCCATCAACTGCCATGCCAATGAACTTTTCGCTTCTTTTAAATAATTAAACACATATACCGAACCCTGGTCACATAATTGCGGCATCTCCGGATAGCAAACATAAGCGTTCATAATGTTAGGATCATTTTTTTTCTGCTTTCCGTGCTGAACTGCAAAAGCTATAGGTGTATCATTTGACATAATTGCATGAGTTATTTGAGGTGGGATATTTGTAATTAAACCTTCATTCTCATTTAAAACTTTTATGGATGAAAAAGATAAAGCAATAAATGGCAGATAATTTTCATTCAGATTAGATTCAGGTTTACCCGGAATTGCTTCGATCATCATTTCAATCGGAGTTTCTTTAAATACTACATATTCAGGAGAATCGAATTTACCTGTTAATTTATTCTTAAACATGGCTAACAGTTTTTGATCATTGATCTCCTTGAGTATCTGCCTGAACAAATTTGCTTTGTAATCCAGTGACATACAATAGTACTGTCCATCATATTCAATATTGGAAGTTGATGTATATAGCGTTTCATTAACTCTGGCAATGTTGTACAAACTATGGGGATTTGAAAAATATTTTGTTTCACTTCCAAAATTCTTTGCATAAAATATTCCGAAATCCGGGTAAATAAAAGCATCCTGAATAATATTTTGCTTTTCCATTTTTGTAATTATTATTTTTAATTATTAAATGATTGACTGATTATAAATTAGCTTAACTGTTTGTGATCCTGATAAAAGGAACATACACTTCATTGTCCAAATAGTTCAAAGTATAATTCCTGTTTATCATATCAATATGACAGTAAGATCTTGATAACGGATATATGACATGAAAACATTAAAATCTTCATCACTTGATTTCGGAAACATTTTTCGGAATACATCTATACCAAATGCCAGAGCATCATTGTTCATTACAAGAGTATAACCCCCGCTTACAACAGAATAAATTTTATCCATTCCGTCAACGTTTGCTGTAACCGCTGAAAAATTGCTGAGTTTATTGTAACTTCTTTCCTTAATGTAAACCGGCTTAAGTTCCACCGGAAACAGTAAAGTTTCAATATTAGTATTTCTGCTCATGATTTGTTTAATTTGATTTTAGAATCAATTCCTTTTAATCAAATATAAATAATCCAAGAGACAAGTAGTGTCAGTTTGGCGCGATTTGAATCAGATAAAATGATTTAAAAATGCTTAAGCTTTAAAGCATTGAAATTTTTCATTCTAAGAAATCCAAATGTTAACTACTAACTACTAACTACTAACTATTAACTACTAACTGTTAAATACTAACTTAAAGGTTAGAGATGACTGAGGAGGGACCTGCATTCTTATGTTTGGAGTTTTATTTATTTACTGACTGTGATTATCGAGTCAATAGTACCGTCTGACTTGTGTATTTCGACTTTATCAGTGTTGTTGTACTTTTTTGCAAATGAAACAGCTTTAACTTTTGATTCGAAGCTCTTTCTTATTTTATCAAGATGGTCAGGAACAACAGACCACTTTTTAGAAGTGTATGGAATAACATGAAGTTTCGTTTTTGATGGATTCTTAGCAACCTTTGAAAGTTGCTTTAGTGTTCTTTTTGTTTTTGCAGTCATTGTTTTTATTTATCCTAAATTTTATTTTCCATTCCATTTACCTTAATGAAAATAAATTTTAAATTCTTTTTTTCAATATCATTTTGTTTCTATGACAGACTCTTGGAAACAGGATTTAACAAAATGATTAAAGGATAATTGTATTCATTTTTCCATCAGCGGCAGTATGTTCCAAAATGGAACTAACTGAATCTTCTATCAATTCACCCGATTTAAAAATATTTTTTAAGTGTTTGGTAACTGCTGGACGCTTAACACCAAATAAGCTGGCAATCTTTTGTTGGTAAGCCATACCGTTTCATTTTTCAGATAAATTTCAACTCTTACACCGCCATTGGGTGTATTGTAAAGTAATATTTCATTAAAGCCGCTTTGCGGTTTATTTTTTTCAAAATTTTAAATTCTTCATTCGAAATTCCAAATTGACTCGCTTCCCCGGCAGAGTCACTGGAGAATTTTCCGGGACACTGTCGGAATATCTTCTAGAATTTTTATTGTTTGCTCATTAACTATTAACTACTAACTATTAACTTTTTAACTTACTAACTGCTCAGAAATTTGTTTACTCTTTCAATATCAAATAAATCGGGATCATAATCTTCACCCATCCATTCTTTTATCTCTTCATGATCAGGATGCTTCTCATCTTTTAAAATGTTCAGCATATCATAAAAGCCGTATATTCCGCCGCAATCTTCAGGCGGACAATTAAGTTCTCCCGCAAGGCATACAGGGTAATGTTGTTCAGGATTTTTTTCAAGAATATTTTCCAGCACTAATTCATGTTCCCATCCGTCTCCAAAATCATATTCATAAATTATTATTGTTTTAGGTGCATTAAAGATCTCCGATAACTCTGTTTCTTTATCATCAGAAATATCATCTCCCTCATGCATTTCAGGATCACCGATGTATCTGTCCTCTTCGAAGATGAACTGATAGAGATGGTCATTTTCCCAGCCCATTATGGCTTGAATTAAATAATGTAAATCACGAAACATCAGGTTATCTTCTGTCTGAAACCTTCGCCATATTTTAGGGTTGCTTCCCTTTAATGTGATTTTGAATTGTAAGATTTTACTCATTCTCTTAATTATTATTATTTAAAAATTCTGCATAGTTCCGTAATTTCTATTTGTGTTTCTTCTCTAAATTCCTTCAGATCATCTTCCGAAATTATTCCATCAATCAGTTGCGCAGCAATTATATCAATATAATCTGAGCCTCTCATTCCGTCATATCTGCGGGCTATATGTTTATCATTGTCTCTGACTGTTTTAAAAAGCAAATGGTAAGCATCGCGGTTATCCGTTTCCTTATTTTTCCAGTTCTGCAAAACGGTATAGGCATCATTCAGTGCCTTCGCATATTCAACCTGCAATCCTTTTTCAATTATTTCACGGGCAATTCTTTTCTCTCTTTTAGAAAGTGTGCTCATTGATTTTTGTAATTAAGTATAGTTTGATTTAATTAAAAACATCTAATTGGAAAACTAATTGTTTTATCCTCCGCTTAAGGCATCAGCATGAATTACTTTTTTAATTCCATTGACAGATTTAATTGTATCTGATGCTGCAGTTTCCACTCCAAGTGTAGTTCCGTCAAGTGCAAAGAATTCTACATCAAATGCATCTTTCCGGGATGTTCAGACACAATTGTTCCTACATCACCTTATATAAATGGCGCACCTTTCAGATCTTTTATTAAAACTACTCTTAAATTCTTTGACCATAAATTTTTATTTTCATTTTATACCATTCGAAAATCTCTCCTGTTTTTCCCCAATAATACGTGAAGTAATTTTAATATTTTCATCAGGAACCGAGTTAATTAAAGTTTCCCAGGTTAAAACAAATAATGGAATTTCTGTTTGGTTTTTTAATCTGGTATAATTACTGGAAGGATGATTTTTTAATTTAATAACTTCATTCCATTTGCTTTCCTTTATTAATAAACATTGAATAAATATGTAATCCTTCAGTTTTTCACTGCAGGATTTTATCCTTATGGAATTTTGAACAACATCCTTTACGAAACCCCAATCAGTTAAAAATTTAGCTTCAATAGCTATGCAAATTTTATTTTTATTATCCATAATAAAAATATCTGCAAGTTCTCCCCTGTCTGTTTTGCAAATCAAATATGAATGAACATCAAATGTTACATGAGAATCCGCCGCAGATAATTGAATGTTTAATTTTTCTGAATTAATATAATCTATACATTGAGTATTTATTATTTCATTAAAATTGGTAATTCGTTCATTAAATCCATCAACTAATTCATTAAAATAATAACCGCAAAAAAATTTGTAATATAAATTTCGTTCTTTCTCGGATTCGAGTAAATTGTCGATTTGATTAAATAACATTTTCGTTTTTTATATTTATCTTATCTGATTGCCTTTTGTAATTTCTTAATATGCTTTTGTAAAGTTCTCCATACCTTCTCAAACTCCAGAACATCATTTAATTGGTTTGTTAATTGATATTCCCAGGATTTTTTGAATATTTCTTTTTTACCATACAGTACAGTTCCCAAGACTTTTGGGTTTAATTCTTTAAATTTTGCTTTTTCAATAAAATCAGGAATGTAATCAATGATTTCATATCCTTCATTCTCAAGGAGAAACCATACATCATATAAATCTCTCGGCGCTGTTCTTTGCATTAACGATCTCAATTTTTCAGCAATTATTTCACTAATTGTGTAGCATAAAATTTCATTGGCTTCCTTCTGAATCAGTATATACATCAATAACTTCTTTAGAACCGGCTCATTATAAATTTTCATTATCACTTATATCAACCTTTATACTATTTTGCTGCCTCCCCAAAGGACCTTTATATTTCATTGAAAAAACTATTATTCCTCAAGGTGTTAACTTTTTCATCCACTGTTTCAAGGGAAATTTTCGATTTGTCATCAACCCATTTATACAAATTGTCAAACTCATTTTTTAATATTTTTGAATCGAGCGAATCTCCATTAAGTGTAAAATCCAGATCTTCCGATAACCTGTAATCTTTTATATACATTTTTCTGATTGCAGTACCGCCTTTTAAAATTAATTTTTCTTTCAGATAATCATTTTGTGAAATGCCTTTTAAAACCCAACCGATAACATAGTCTTTTTCGATTTGAGTATCCCTGAGCTGAAGACCGGATGCAATTTTAGATATTTCACCTTGTTGAATCATCGTTAAGTGATCAATGAATGTAAAGCTTCATCTATTCCAACATTATCTATTATTTTCCACCTGCTATTATATTTTCCTTTCTTTGGATAGCCTGGATCCAGATATGATAATGATCTGCTTATTTTATTCTCAATCGAACTTATTATAAAATCGAATTCAGCAAAATTTTCCATTATGAATCCAAGCCGTTTGAGAACAACATCGGCGTTGAATCTTTCCAGGTAATCGAGCATTTTATTTATATTAATTTCCTTTCTGCTTCTGTCAATAGCTTTCACAATCTCAATTACACCCGATGCATATTGAGGTTTATAAAGACAGTCAATGATTGTCTTTTCAAGATCACTGCAAAAGACTTTCTCAAAATTATTGATCCATTTTTTTTCAAAACCAAAAAAATGCTGTTCGTTATATTTTATAAATTCAAATTTTATATTATTAATGATTTGCTTTTTGGGATGAACTGCTTGTTTGAAATTATATATTCAGTTAGTGAGGCTGGGTTATTAAACCATGTATATCAAAAGCGCTGTAAAACCAATATAGTATTCTTCCGGATATGTCAGCTTATCTGCAACTATATGCCAGTTCGGAAAGTAATCGAAATTCTTTTCATACGGAATAATTGTATATAACCCGTCCTTTATTCGCAATATCAGTCTCCGCTTAGTCATATCGCTCAGAAGTCTTCTGATATTTTGATTTTTGATTCCGCCTAATATTTTTTCAACATCTCTGGTATTGAAAAATAGTTGATTCTTTTCATTCAGAATT
>JADJWZ010000031.1 GCA_016716125.1 Ignavibacteria bacterium
TAATTATTCATACGGTAATGACAAAATTACCTCCAGGATCTTTTGTCTTAAAAATATTAATGCGGAAATTTCCGGAAATGATTTTACCGCTGTAATTGGAAAAAACGGTTCAGGTAAATCCACATTCATCAGGTTACTTGCCGGTATTAATTTACCTGACTCGGGCAGCATAAATTTTCGCGGAAAAAATATTTTTATCCTACGGTAAAAAGAATTGCTTGGTCTGATCTCTTATCTTCCGCAGTCAAATGATCTTATGCATTTTTGATTCTGAAAGTTAAAGGACTTTACTGATGCTCGGACGTTATCCGTATAAAGTTTTTCTGATTTCAGATACAACAGCATTGACAAAGAAATAGTAATGAACAGCGTGAAGATCACCTGTATAGAAGATTTACTTAATAAAAAAATGAACGAACTGTCCGGAGTCAGAGACAAAAAGCGCTGCTGACTCTGTCACTTGTTCAGCTCAGGAATATAGATGATTTGAAAGGAAAATTACTGATAGCCGATGAACCTCTTACACATCTGGACATAAATCATCAGATTGAAATTATGAATTTACTAAAGAAGCTTAATGAAAATAATCTGACTGTTATTATTGTTATTCATGATCTTAATCTTGCTTTAAAATATTCGAACAAGTCTATACTTCTCAGACATGGCGGGATTGTTAAGTTTGCGGATACAAAGGATGTAATTACGGAAGAAATGATCAAAGAACATTTTTTTATAGATTCAAAGATATTAAATTATGAGAAAAATTTTTATAAATTACCTTCCAAACTGAATTAAAATGAGACTGGAATACCATTATAAGAGAAGAAAAAGATCAGACAAAAAAATTATTATGAACCGTCCGGAGAAGAAATTCTTTGGACGAGGGAAATGATATCGAGCTGACAGAGACCTTCCATAAAATTTCAGAAGACAAAGAAACAAAAGTATAATATTAGCGGGAGCGGCAGGGAAATTTCTGTTCGGATTATATTTAGACTATCTTCAGAAAATTTCTGAGTATGACATTTTAGAAAATAAAGCCGACTCTCAGAAATTCCGCGATCTTCTGCTCACCATTTACAATTGTAAAAAACCCGTGATCGCAATGGTGGAAGGTTATGCGCTTGCCGGCGGCTGCGGTATTGCCAGTGCCTGTGATATTATTGTGGCGGACAAGGATTCGCGGTTCGGATATACTGAAGTAAGGATAGGATTTATTCCTGCAATTGTTATGATATTTCTTTTAAAGAGTTTCAGAATCTCAGGCAAAAGATCTTCTTCTAACCTCTAAATTTATAAACGGCGAAGAACCAAAGCGGATCAGGTTTGTGAATTATGTAACGACAGCCGAAGATCTCCGAAAGTACAGTTATGAATCTTTGCACTGGATTCAACGCTCTTCCGCAAAGCTCTATCAGTCTGACAAAGAAATGTTCAAGAATGTTTCCTCATGAGTTTCGGACCTGCGCTGGATTATGCAGTTGATATGAATGCAATTACAAGAATGACTGAAGAATGCAGGAACGGTGTTAAAAATTTTCTTACAAAATTAAAAAATAATTTTAAAAATATTTCAAATGAATAATCTTAAGTATAAAACCATTCAGTATCTCGACAGAAATGAATCTCAGTACGGACCTACTCCGAAATGTTTTGAATATCTGAAGACAGTCGGCATTGAAGAGCTTGCATGGTATTCGAGGATTTTCCCGCGGCGTTAAATCAAAATTATCCGAAAGGATCGCAAAGGATTTTGGATTTAAAGAAAATCAGATCATCATATCTTACGGCAGCGAAGATATTCTCAAGCAGCTTATTCACAGATACCTCTCCCGCGGAGGAAAGTTCTTATTCCGAAAGAAGCGTGGTGGTATTATAAAAAAGTCGCTTATGAAGTCGGCGGATTTAATGTAGAATACCCGATGAAAAAGGTAAGATCGGAAAAATTGATTCATACCTTTATGACCTGGATAAATTGATCAAAATTTATGACGGGGAAAAACCGAGGATCGTAATTATCGCTTCACCAAATAATCCAACCGGAAACATGATCTCAAAGAAGAGCTCGGAAAATTTCTTGATGTGTGCAGAGGCGCAATTGTAATGATAGATGAAGCATACTGGGGATTCGGCTCCAAAGATAACAGTTATGTAAAACCTTATATTGATGAATTCCTAATCTTATTATCTGCAGAACTTTCTCAAAGTATTTCGCTCTCGCCGGTACAAGAATGGGCTTCAGCTTTGCCGGAAATAATCTTGAAGAGCTTAAAGGTTACACGACAAGATATCTCGGATATAATCTGGTTTCAGAAAACCTTTCGCTGATAGCTTACGACGATCATAAGTATTATGAAAAAGTTACGGGTATGATGCAGGAAGATAAGGAATATTTTTACAGTGAATTTAAAAAAATGAAGGGCTTTACTCCTTATAAATCTTTTGCGAACTTTATGCTGGTGGATATGCCTGCCGGAATAAGAAAAGATCTGGATAAGTTTCTCAAAGAAAGAAATCTTCTGATCAAATTTCTGGACGAAGAAGCGTTCAAAACTGAAACAAGAATTACACTCGGCACGCGTGAGCAGAATTATTATCTGATAGATTCGATTAAAGAATTTCTTAAAAAGCTAAACACTAATTTACCAATTGTCAAAAAGCAGAAAAGAAAAATTCCGGATAAAAAATCTTCAGGCGCAGAAATATCGAGATATATTTTATTAGCAGTTATACTCATCATTGGCGGCTATTTTTTTTATGACCTTGTATTAAGGGAAGAGCCGGTCAAACCGCCCGTGTTTAAAGATCCGCAGGAGAAAATCAAAAATGTTCCGGAACCGCAGTTTAAAAGGAGGGTGAGCTGGAGTTTATCAGCGTTGACGGTAAAAGCCCTGACATAAAAAAATTGATATTGAACTCGCGCTTGATGACACGGAGCGAACGCAGGGTCTTATGTACAGAAAATCTATGGATGACGGTAAAGGTATGCTCTTCATTTTTGACACGGATTTTAAAATTGTAAAGATCTTTAAAAATACTGTTCCGTTTTCTGAAACTTCTCTTCCTTCAGAAAGACCTGCAAAATATGTAGTCGAAGTTGCGGGAGGATTTGCAGACAGATATAAAATTAAAGAAGGCGATAAAATAAAGTTTGACAAATTCTGAAAATAAATTCAGATCAAAAGAATTTTATTTATTTAATCAGAGATTATTTAGACTGAATTGATTCTGTTATTATCCGGCGGATTCGGTAATTATATTTTCCGGCATTACTCCTTCTCTCAGGATTGTTTCTTTTACTATTTCATTCATACTGTCTGATCCGAATAAATAAAAATTTTTCCCATCAGTATTTCCTGCATATTTTTTGATCAGTTCAGCGCTGAACAGTCCGAATACATAATTCCATTCTTTGTCATTTAAATCTTCAATCACCGGAATAAATTTAAACCCGGGAATATTTTTCGACCACTTTTCTAATTCAGAAAGAAACGCTGTCTGCGGACAGGTTTTATTAAAATAGAAAAGTGTTATTTTTCATTCAGATCATTTTCATATACATATTCCAGAATGCTTCTTACCGGTGTGATGCCGATCCCTCCGGCGATAAAAATTTTCTCTGAATTATCTGCAAGGATATTATTCCCGAATGGTCTGCTTACAAATAAATCCGAACCCGGCTTGAAGATTAAATAAATTTTTCTACAAAGGCGGATTCGTTTTTTTTCTTACAGCAATTAGCAACTCCTTTTTATCCGGCGAACCTGCGAATGAAAACGGACGCGTATTTCCTTTCACATCAGTTTTAAATGTGTCTGAGCTTTCCGGCAGAGTAAAATAAGCGTATTGACCAGGGGAATATTTATATCCTGTTCCTGATCTGTCAAAAGTAAATAGCAATGTATTCTCACAGATTATTTCCTTACCGGCTAATTTTATTTTAAAGTCTTTCAATAACTTACAGAATAAGGTGAGATGATTTGATTTGCAGAATCTTATTTAAATATTTGGCCGGGATCTATTTATATATGAAATATCTTAAATTTCTAAAACAAATTTCCAGGGAGGAATTATATCTTTAAAAAAGAGGGCAGCTTTTTATTTGCAGGCAAGCAAAATAAAATATTATTGACACGAATGTCTGCGCTGTCCCTCTTTTAATTTTAACAAATATTACCTTATCTTATTAACAGCATTCTTTTCGTTTCTTTAAAATCACCCGCTAGAATAGTATAAAAATATACACCGCTCGAAATTCCGCTGCCGTTAAAACTTATCGTGTATGCGCCTGCGTTTTGATTTTCATTTACCAGTGAAGCGATTTCCTTACCCATTACATCATAAACTTTTAAAGAAACAAAATTGAACATTGGTAATTGATAATTGATAATTGTATTTGGATTAAACGGATTCGGATAGTTTTGTGATAAACTGTATCCTTCCGGAATGTAATTTACATTGCCGGCGGAATTTATTCCTGTCAGCGTCCTGCCGAGTTTTAATGCTTCCCAGCAGTTAATTATCCCATAGCCTGTTAATCTGTCAGGTGTACTTGAGTTATCGGCTGTCTGAGAGAGTATCTGTCTCATCTGCATCGGAGTTATATTGTAGTTAGCGGAAAGTATCTGTGCGCAGACTCCTGCTGTCATCGGACATGAGAATGAAGTTCCGCTTCCGGTAGAATATCCGGTATTACCCGCTCCGGCTGCAGCGACAACATTACCGCTTCCAAGCGCGCATACATCCGGCTTGATCCTTCCGTCTGTTGTAAGACCGACTGAAGAAAAAGAAGATCTGTTACCGTTTGAATTTACTGAACCGACAGAGATCACACTGTCGCCGTCTGCAGGAGCCATGAGCGTATTTCTTGTTGAGTGAAATCCTTCATTACCCGCAGAGTTGCAGACTATGATTCCTTTATTGACAGCAAGATCAGCGCCGATGGTAATGAAGCAGCTGTCGCCGTTCATCCATTGCCATGTATATGAATGCGAAGAACCATTATCCATTGTAAGATATCCGAGTGAACTTGTAATAATATCCGCGCCGAGACTGTCAACCCATTCTGCAGCTGCAATCCAGTTATCTTCTTCAAGCGGAGTTTCACTGTCAGTGTTTTCTGTCTTTGCGAGAATGTAGTATGATCTGAAAGCCGGCGCAATAAGATTTCCCGGTCTGTATCCGCCTACAAGCGAAAGTGTCTGTGTGCCGTGCGAACCGCTGCCCATCTGACCGCTTTCATTTCCGACTATAGTGTCATGATTTACAAAATCATATGATCTGAAACCTCTTGCGCGAAGCGAGTCAAATGCCGGATGCTGAAGATTATCAAAGCCTGCGTCAAACGATGCAATCACAACTCCCTGCCCGTAATATCCGCTGTCATGCGCTGTGGTAGCGTTTATTATTTGCATTTGACTAAGCGAACTGCCGTAATTAAGCAGTAATGGATTATCCGGGTTTGAAGAATTATTTTCAGGAATGTTCTCAGATGAATTTCTTTCGAATTCAACATTGTCATAATCTTTTTTATATGTTCTGACAAGATCGATTTTACTTACAATATCTTTTGACGCTAATGCTTCAATCTGATCTTTATCTGCAAAACATGAGACGCTGTTAAACCACTTCGATCTGTTTTTAATATTTATTCCTGAAGATGTTAATTCTGAAATGTAATTTTGATTAAGAGGGATATCCGTAAAATCCACCAAAGCGTTTGCCGGCTTCACTTTCATCCTTCTCTGAATTGCCCTTTCCGTCAGGTATCTTTGCGGCTGTGACAGAAGTTCATTCACGTTAGTTCCTTTGTCCTTAAATGTAACCCAGATTAGGAAACGGTCATTACTTTGATCTGAAGTAATTTCTGAATTCAGAGCTTTGCTTATTTTGAAATTATCAGTGAAGTTATTGCTTCCGGTGATTATTAAAAAAACTACTGTGAGTATTGATATTGAAATTGATTTATTAAAGCTAAAGAAGTTTATTGGTTTTTTCATTGGAGTCGTTTTATATGGTGATTGGTTTTTACAAAATTATGTATTTTAAATGTAAGAATCTTTATACTATTAAATCAGACTGGCAGTAATTTGAAGTTTTAATTAAGACAAACCTTATTTAAGCCCCAAATTTTTTCAAACCTTTCGTGTCCTGTGGTAAATTGTAATGTGCGGAAAGGTTTAACTATTATTGTAAACGAATTTTTTAATTAAAAATTTCTATGAACTCAAATGAAATTTGTTTAAGGAGTAACAGCCGTAATAAAATTACTTGCGTTGTTATCAGCATATAACAGATCTGCAATGTCCGTTACATTATCCCCGTTAAGATCTGTCGGGATATACCCTGTCATAAAATTAGACGCGTCATTATCAATAAAAGTCAGATCTGCAATATCTATGGATCCGTCTCCGTTCACATCGCCGGAATAGAACGTCCATTTAGAACCTTTAAGAATCATATTGTCGCCGAAAGCCATTACAGCTGAGGTTGTAAAATTATAATTCAAAACATTCGAACCGAAACTCTGTGTATTTTTGCTCCATGTCTCAAGCGCATTTCTGTGAAGAACCTGTATATAATAATTCACACCGTTAGAAACATTGTCATATTCGAGTGATACCGTTCCGTTTGTATTTAAAATGCCTGATGCCTGATCTATAATATTAAAAGGTGAAGAAGAACTTCTGATATTTACTGTGACTGTATCAGGTGTCATCACGTTTGAATTTTCATCATAAAATCCTTCTATCATCGCTGTCATATTTAGAGTTTTCGGCAGCGCCATTTTAACCGCTTCCCATGCGTCAATAATTCCGTATCCGTAAAATCTGTCGGGTGAATTATATCTGTCAGCAGACATGTATAATATTTCTCTCACCTGTATCGGCGTCAGATTCGGATTTGCTGAAAGTATCATCGCTCCGACTCCCGCTGACATCGGACAGGAAAATGAAGTGCCGCTCCCGGTTGAATAACCTGTATTGCCCGGACCCGTTCCTGCAATTTTATTATTGCTGCCCATTGCCATAATGTCAGGTTTTATTCTGCCGTCTACAGATAATCCTACTGAAGAAAACGAAGATCTTACAGAAGATGAAGTAACAGAACCTACTGCAATTACACTGTCTCCGTCAGAAGGCGCGCCTAATGTATTCCGGGATGCATGTGATCCTTCGTTACCTGCTGAGTTAAAAACAATGATGCCTTTATTGACAGCAAGATCAGCGCCGATAGTAATAAAGCAGCTGTCGCCGTTCATCCACTGCCAGGTGTATGAATGAGAAGATCCGTTATCCATTGTAAGATATCCGAGTGAACTTGTAATAATATCCGCTCCAAGACTGTCAGCCCATTCCGCAGCAGCGATCCAGTTATCTTCTTCCAGCGGAGTTTCGGAATCCGTATTCTCGGTTTTTGCAATAATGTACATTGATCTGAAAGCCGGCGAAATAAGACTTCCCGGTCTGTAACCTCCGACAAGTGACAGCGTCATCGTTCCGTGCCAGCCGTCACCCATCTGACCGCTCTCATCCGCTACATTCGTATCGTTATTAACAAAATCATATGTCCTCACTCCGCGCGCGCGGAGAGAATCAAAACACGGATGTCCGAGATTGTCAACGCCAGCGTCAAATGAAGCTATCAAAACTCCCTGTCCGTAATATCCGCTGTCATGCGCCATCGGAGCATTGATTACTTCCATCTGAGTGAGTGATGTCCCGTAATTCAAAGCATACTGCACTCCATTGGGATTGTTATTACCGTCTGTTTCAGGGACAATATTTCGCGGCTGAAACTCAATATCATTATATTTTTTCCTGAACTTCATTACCATATCAACACCGTTAACGAAATCTTCATTGATGATTCTTTCTATCTGTTTCTTATCTGCGTAACATGATATTCTGTTAAACCACTTTGATTTATTTTTAACTTCAATGCCTGCGCTTTTCAGATCGTTTATATAATGAATATTTACGGGAATGTCAGTATGATCCACAAGTCCGTTCAACGGTTTTACTTTTTTCCTTCTGTCAAGAGATCTCTGTGTTACAAGTCTTTCGGGAAAGAAAGTAATGAGCTGACGTTTTCACCTTTGTCCCTGAAAGATATCCATATTAGCGTTTTCTCATTATTCTTAAGATCTTTCATTATAAAGGATAAATTTTTACTTACCTTAAAACTGTTTGTGAAATTATTGCTTCCGGTAAGAGACAGCATAAAAAATACAGACACAGTTAACAATGAGATCCTGAAGTATTTGAATTCTTTTCTCATAATAAAATAGATGTAAAGTTAAATAATGAATAATTAATTTTTTGAGAATCTATTTGGGGAGTTTTTATAACCGGGATTCTGACTTAATTTATTTCTTTTCTTATATACTTACAATTTACTTTTTTAAACTCAGTGAAATTTCATAAACCGCTTAGATCCACAACATTAGTGTGCGTAATGATCTGCCCGTCCTTAATAGAATATATATCAATTCCCTTCATTTCCGCTGCTATATTTGTCGGTTCATAATTCAGAAATTTGTTTTTGAATGTTCCTTTCATGATCCAGCTGACTGAGATCTTTTCCCCTTCAGATATCATTTCTTTAATAATATATTCCGCATCGGGAAATGAATTAAAGATTACATTCAGTCTTTGCTCAATCCCTTTTATTCCCTGCATCTGTCCGGGAAAGGTATCCTGCTCAATGTAATCCGGACTTATAATTTCATTAATTGCTGCGGGATCTTTCCTGTTCAGTACATCACTGAAAAGTCTTTCTATAATTTTTTTATTCTGCTGCATGATAATTTTTCATTTTATATCCTGAAGTCTTAAGTAACGCGGATTTATTTAAGATATGGATTGATCTTCCTTTGACTGAGATCACATTGCTCTCCTGTAATTTTTTCAGACACCGTGAAAGCGTTTCGTCAATGGTGCCGAGATATGAAGCAAGATCATGTTTGCTGAACTTTAATTCTATTATATCCTTTTCTTTTTTTTCTGATTTTTTTAACTCTTCAAGTAAAAATAATGAAAGTCTTTTGGGAACGCCCTGAGATATGTTCTCAATGTGACTGTTCAGATGACGGAGTTTTCTGGAAAGTCCCGAAAGCATTTTCAGGCATATTGATTTGTTCATTTCGATTATTCCGTAAAAAACATCTGACCTTATAAGAATAAGTTTTGTATTGTCTTCAAGAGCCATTGAGTTAGCAGGATATGTAAATTCTTCATTTTTAATTTTTTCATACTGCTCAAATAAAGGAGCTTCTGCAAAAGTGTTTGTCGGATATACGAAGTGAATTACATGCTCTCTTCCGTCTTCTGAGATCTTAAATATTTTTACACTTCCATCGATTACAATATAAAAACCATTGTAAGGTTCTGTTTCAAAAAAAATCATCTCCCCCTTATTGAATTTTTTTATAGTTGAATGCGAATAAATTTTTTCCAGTTCATCGTCATTAAGATCGGAAAAGAGATTTACTTTTTTTAATATGCTTTTATCCATATTTGATTTTTAGGATCAGGGTTATGGTAATAAAAATAAACGAAACAATATTAGCAGCAAGAAGAGGTATGTTTGAGATCAAAGCTCCGTAAATAATCCAGATGATTATTCCTGTCTCAAGCATTATTAAAGTTGAAAGTGACAGATCGCCGGTGTGTTTAGTCTTTATTGCTCTGATTGACTGCGGAAGAAATGCAAACGTGGTAAGACTAGCAGCGATCAGACCTGTTATTAATACCGGATCCAACTTATTCTATTTTTGATTTCAAATAATCTTTTACTCTGTCCTTCTGAATCCTCTCCTGTGCCATCGAATCCCTGTGCCTTACTGTAACTGAATTATCCGTAAGTGTATCAGAATCTACCGTGATACAAAACGGCGTTCCGCATTCATCCTGTCTCCTGTATCTTCTTCCCACTGCGCCTGAATCATCATAAAATACATTGAAGCTTCTCCGCAGATCGTCAGTAATTCCGTGCGCAATATCCTGCATTCCGTCCCTGTTAACCAGAGGAAATATTCCCGCCTTCACAGGCGCAAGCGACGGATGGAATCTTAATACTGTTCTCGTCTCCGATGATTCGCTTCCGTCTGAATTTTCTTTTTTAATTTCCTCTTCCTCATAAGCATTGCACAGGAATGCAAAGAAACTTCTTGAAGCTCCGGCGGATGTCTCAATGACGAACGGCGTGAATCTTTCCTTCGTCTGATCATCAAAATATTCTATTTTCTTTCCTGAATACTCCGTATGTCTTTTCAGATCAAAGTCCGTTCTGTTGTGAATGCCTTCTATCTCACCCCATCCGAACGGAAACTCAAACTCAATGTCAACAGCCGCCTTCGCATAGTGCGCAAGCTTTTCATGCTCATGAAATTTGATCTTATCCTTGTTCATCCCGTATCTTACAAACCAGTTATACCTCTGCTCTTTCCAGTAATCATACCATTTCGAGTCTTCTTCCGGATTCACGAAGAACTGCATTTCCATCTGCTCAAATTCCCTTGTCCTGAAAAGAAAGTTTTTAGTATTAATTTCATTCCTGAATGCCTTTCCGATCTGCGCAATGCCGAACGGAATTTTCTGTCTTGAAGATTCTCTCACATTATTAAAATTCACATAAATTCCCTGCGCTGTTTCAGGTCTTAAATATACTGCGTTTGAAGATTCCTCAAGAGGACCGACATGAGTTTTAAACATCAGATTAAAATTTCTCGCTTCGGTAAATTTTCCTTCTTCAAAACACTTCATTGCTTTTCTGCCTTTGAATCCTTTGTTGCCGCAGTCCGACTCATCGAGCTGATCAGCCCTGAATCTGCCTTTGCATTCTTTGCAGTCCACCATCGGATCTGAAAAATGTTCAACGTGTCCCGACGCTTCCCACACTCTCGGATGCATTAATATAGAAGAGTCTATTCCTTCCACATTCTCACGGTAGGTCATTTCTCTCCACCAGGATTCCTTGATGTTTTTCAAAAGCTCCACTCCGAGCGGACCGTAATCATAACATCCGTTCAGTCCGCCGTAAATTTCCGACGACTGAAATATGAATCCTCTTCTCTTCGAAAGCGAGACTATTTTTTCCGTTACGTCTGACTTATTGTTTTTATTACTCAATATTTTTTTGGATTAATTGTTTGTGAATTATATCTGAATTTTATAACTGATAATAAATCAGACTTCCACTCCGAAGTCAGCTTTGAGAACTTCCCTGAGTCCGTCTTCAAATACTCTCGGACTGAATTCCGGCATTATGCTTTTCAGATATGAAATATCAGTTCTCTTCTCATACATGCCGTCAGGTTTGGAAGTATCCCATTTTATTTCACCTGTATATTCAAATACTTTTTTCGCTATGTCAATATATTCTTTGATTGAATTATCAAAGCCCGTTCCGATATTGACTATCTCCGGTTTATCATAATTTTCCATAAGATATATACATGCATCTGCGCAGTCATCTACATATAGCGCTTCTCTTCTCGGTTTCCCGCTTCCCCAGAACACAAGTTCAGTTCCGTCCCTGTGAGCATTCACGAATTTCTGCACCACAGCCGCAATGAAGTGACTGTTGTTCAGATCGTAATTATCATTTGGTCCGTAAAGATTTGTCGGCATTGCAGCGACAGCGTTGATGCCGTACTGCTGTCTGTAAAGCTGACATGCGATAATTCCCATTCCCTTTGCCACTGCATAACCTTTATTAGTCTCTTCGAGCGGTCCGGTCATGAATCTGTTCTCATTTATCGGCTGCGGATTTTCTTTAGGATAAATGCAGGTCGAACCGGTATAAAGCAGCTTGGTTCCCGGGCGAATGATTCTTTAACGCTTCGATCACATTAAGTATCATCATCGAATTCTGATAAAGGAAATCCGCCTGTCTCGTATTATTGGCAAGTATCCCGCCTACAAGTCCGGCTACCATATAAACCTTTTCCGGTTTTTCATTTTTAAAATATTCTTCGACATCATTTTTAACAAGAAGGTCGAAGCCGTCTTTTCTTGAAGGCGTTGAGATATTTTCAAAACCTTTTTTCTCAAGCTGTCTTACTATCGAACTTCCAAGCATTCCTGTTCCGCCGAAGACAGCTGTTTTTGCTTTATTATTCATTTGTTTGTTATGTATTCTCGGAAATAATAATTTATTCAATTGTTAAGATCCGGAAGTAATTATTTTTACTGATTAATATTATTTTGGAATTTAAATCTGTATGGAATGAATATCTGCCGTAAGAATTTATGACAAATAATTTTTTCCCGCTGATAAAATCAAAACGAAGTAATTTACAAAATATTTAACGGATTTTTAAGAACTTTATAATTCTGTTTCATTGTTATCCAGAACGGGTTCCCAAAAAAATCTATTGGGGGGTTTTTTTAAAAAAAATGGTTTTTTGAAAAAAAAAAAAATAACAGCCCCCGGGGAAAAATGGCGGGAGGAAAAAGAGAACTGGGAAAAAAAAATTTTCCCCGGGGGGGCGGGGGGGGGGGGGGGGGGGGGGGGGTTTTTGTGTGGGGGGGGGGGGGGGGGTTGGGGGGTTTTTTGGGGGGGTGGGGGGGGGTGTTTGGGGGGTGTTTTTGTCGGCCCGGTTGGGCGGGGGGGCCGGGGGCCGGAGATAGAAAAAAAAAAAAAAAAAAAAAAAAAAAAGGAAAATTCTGTTCTGATTGAAACAAGATGACTATTCATTTAACTTAGAAACCTTTCATCATATTGCTTATCACATTATCACCATTATTTTTCTCTCCGTCATTTCTTCAATTGCATACTTAACGCCTTCTCTCGAATTTCCGGAATCCTTCACTCCGCCGTAAGGCATTGCGTCCATTCTGTAAGTCGAAACATTATTTATGATGACTCCGCCTGTCTCAATATTTTCAAATGCATAAAATGCGTTGTCGATATTTTTTGTAAAAACTCCCGCCTGCAGACCGAAATCGGAATTGTTAACTTCTTCAACTGCTTTTTTAAAATCACTAAACCGTGTAACCGTAATAAGCGGAGCAAAGACTTCCATTGCATTTACTTTCATTGCTGCCGAAGTATTTGCAAGCACAGTCGGCATTAGAACAGCTTTATTTCTTTCGCCGCCGGTCAGGACCACCGCACCTTCCGAAACCGCTTCACCGATCCACTTCTCAATCTTCTCTGCATCAGCTTCCGTGATCATTGACGCAACGTCAGTTTTTTCATCATAAGGATCGCCGGTAATAATCTTTGCCGTCTCTTCTTTTAAAAATTTTTCAAACTCCGTATAAATTTTCTCATGAATAAAAACTCTCTGAACCGAAATGCAGCTCTGTCCCGCCTGTCCGAAACCTCCGAGAATAATTTTCTTCACAGAGTCAGTTATGTCAGCGGATTCATCGACAATCACTCCGGCATTTCCTCCGAGTTCAAGAGAAATTTTCTGCCTGTTCATTTTCTTCTTAAGCTCCCATCCGACTTCCGAACTCCCGGTAAAACTTACCATCTTTACTCTGTCATCCGCTGCAAATTTTCCTGTCTCACTGCCTGATGAAGTAATGACATTCACGGGACAGTAATTCATTCCGAGTCCGGCGCAGCATTCGCTGATTATTTTTACAATTTCGATCCCGCAAGTGAGAGACGCTGAAGCAGGTTTCAATAATACAACATTTCCCGAAGCCAGCGCCGGTGATAATTTATGCGCCACAAGATTCACGGGAAAATTCCAGGGAGTAATGGCAAGTATCAGACCAACGGGAAATCTTTTGACGATCCCCTTAGCATTTTCAGAACCTTTCAAAAGACTAAGATCAGTAAATTCCCCGTCTATCCTTCCCGCTTCCTCGCTGCCGAGTCTGAATGTAAACACCGCCCTGTCAACTTCGATTCTTGAAAACTTAACCGGCTTTCCCGTCTCTTCAGTAATTAGTTCTGATAAAAAATCCTTTCTCTCACTGATCTTATTTGATATCGCTGATAGCAGCGATTGCTTTAAATATACAGGTTCACTTTTATATTTTTCAAAAACATCTGTCAGATAATCAAGCGCTGCATTGATATGCCCGCTGTCTGACTTATAAACTTTCCTGACAGTGATGCCGGAATAAGGATTTATGATCTCAGTTACTTCATTAGAAGTAACGAATTTATTTTCTATGAAAAATTTTTCTGTGTTCATTTTGAAAAGTTTGTAATTAATATTATCAAATCGTAAGGACTTTCAAACAGAATTCTCTAATTCAACGGACCGGATTTATACTTTATGCCTGCAAAGATAAGTAATAACCATCCTGTCAGAAATGCTACGCCGCCGAATGGTGTGATCATCGCAAGAAAAGTAACCGAAGTTAATGCGTACAAATAAAGTGAAAATGAAAACAATATAATACCGATCGCTAAGAAAAATGCCGCTCTGAAAAATTTATCTATACCTGCCAGACCAATTGCCAGTATGACTGAAGAGTGGATCAAATGATAGAAAACGCCCGTTTTATAAATCTCCAGCATCTCAGGCGTGAGAATATTCTTAAGCCCGTGAGCGCCGAAAGCGCCAAGAGCAACACCGGTAAATCCGAACACTCCGCCGGTTATGATCCAGAATTTTTGTCTGCACATGATTTATTTATTTTATTAAAAATACTTTTTATGTATTAATTAAGAAGCATACTTTTATATAAATATAATAAAATTGGATACATGAGTGTTTATAAAATTAAAAAATATAATCTCTTGATATTTAAAATCCATAATTTTAATTTCAGTTAATTAAGAGATGAAGATTTCCACCCAAAGGAAATTTTTTAGTTTTAAAAAACGATTGAAGATTCAGTTTTTTAATTTAAAAAAATTAAATATGAAAAACATTATTTTGTGCATTTCGACGGTTCTGATTTTCTCAAATGTTTACTCTCAACAAAATCAAACATGGAAATTTCTTCACCCTACTCCGCAGGGAAACAGTCTGCGTTGGTTACAGGTAGCAGATCAGTTACATTATTTTGCCGGAGGAGACTTGGGCACATTCATGAAAACTACAGATGGAGGAGTTAACTGGGATGTAAAAACGATTTCAATAATCCCCGGTGATTTTCGAAATCTCTACAGAGGTTATTTCTCTAATAAAGATACGGGAATCATTACTACTTATCAGGGAATTTTAAGGACAGAAGATGGAGGTGAAACTTTTCAAAATGTCCTGTCATTTACCGGAACTTCAAATTATCCTTATAGTATGTCCTTTATTAACAGGGATACAGGTTTTACAATAATTTATCCGTCATCTGTTTTATATAAGACAATGGATGGAGGCAAGACGTGGGGACCGGTCTCGAACTTCGCTATTACCAACTTTGTCAATGATTTATATGCTTTTGATGAAAATTATTTTATCGGAGCGTTAAATAATGCTCCGGCAAATTATAATTATTTCAGAACTACAAACGGAGGTGCTTCTTTTGATACCAGAACCATTACCAATGGATTTATTTTCGAACCTATGCATGCTGTGAATTTTATCAATTCGAATACCGGGTTTGTATGCGGACATAGTATTTTTAAAACTACTGACAAAGGTAATAGCTGGGCAACTCTCTTAACAACCGGTGCATCTCCAAATGTTAAAATAATTTCAGAAAAAGGACCGGATTCTTCACTTATAATTTTAAATAGCAGCGGTAGTTATAAAAAATCCTCAGACGCCGGTTTAAATTTTACAGATGTAAATATTGCTGCGAATACCTCAAATCAATTCTGGACTTATGGTTATTCGGATATATATAAAAATGGAGATTTAATTGTCACAGTTGGCGGCGCAGGGATAATAAATAAATCAACAAATGGCGGTGATAATTTTACTTTATTAACCAATATGGATAAAGGCGGAAGTTTTAATGACATCATAATAATTGATGATAAAATATGGGCTGTTGGTAATTATGGTAACAACCCTTCTTCACCTGATGCCATACTTCATTCAAGTGACAACGGAATAACATGGCAAAGACAATTGAATGATATTGTATCATTAAGAAGTATAGATATGCTGAATTCGAATACAGGTTACACTTCAGGAGATGGCAGTAAAATTTATAAGACCACTAATGGCGGACAAAACTGGGATACAGTTAGCAGACCAATCTTTAACAGCAGTATAAGCATTAACAAAATAAAATTTTTAAGTGAAAACTTTGGATATGCTTTTGGAAATTCCGGGAAAGTTTTCAAAACTACCAATGGCGGAAATAATTGGGAGGATTTAGTTACAAACTCAATTTACAGTTTCTATGCAGGCGATATTATAGATGAAAATAATTTATGCGCAGCCGGAAATGTTGGAGAAATAATTAAATCTACAAATGGCGGAACAAACTGGATAAATATAAGACCTCTTACTTCAAATCAAATAAGATACTACAGTATAGCAATGATAAGCAGTGAAATTTTTTATGCTGCGGGTGAAAGTTCTACGCTATTAAAGACTACAAACGGCGGAACAAACTGGACTCCAATCTTTGTAGATTCTGTTTCAATTATTTTACGATCTGTAAATTTTTATTCTGAAGATATCGGATATGTAGTCGGTGATAAAGGAATCTGCCTATTTACTACAAACGGTGGTAATACCTGGAATAAAGAATTTTCCAATACAGTTAATTTAAAAACGGTTTTTATAAAAAATCCATATGAGATTTTTGCTGCAGGTGATAATGGCTGTTTAATAAAGAAAACAAATATTATTACAAATATAAATAATAATGATATCTCTCCCGGAGATTTTAGATTGCATCAGAATTATCCAAATCCGTTTAACCCTATCACGAAGATCAGATATTCAATTCCCCAAAGTGATTTAGTAAAGATTTCTGTTTATAATATAAAAGGTCAGCTTATAAAAACATTAGTGAATGAATTTAAGAACAAAGGTACTTTTGAAATTGAATTCAGAAGTAATGATCTTTCCAGCGGAGTTTATTACTACCGGTTAATAATAAATGATGTAGTTACTGATACCAAGCGAATGGTAGTTTTAAAATGATTTTAGAATATTTTATGTGTTTTTATGTGTAAGATTAAAAGTCATGCTAATCTGCTTATGAGAATTCGGGATTAAAAAATTTTAATGGTTATTTTATAATGTCTTAGATTAATATTTTTGAAAATTTTTATTAGGTATTAAATAGCAATTGTAAAAATAAATTATTTGAGCTATTTTCGTAACTTGTTCAAGGAGTCGTAGTTCAGTTGGTTACCCCGAGTGCTCGGGGCTGACTGTCACTCAGGAGGTCGTCCCGAGGACTCGGGAAGTCTCGTCGAATTAAAGAAGAAAGAAGTTTACAATAAAAATATTAACAAAGTCGTAGTTCAGTTGGTTACCCCGAGTGCTCGGGGCAAACTCCGTCTCAGGAGGTCGTCGAGGACTCGGGAAGTCTCGTCGAATTAAGAAGAAAGAAGTTTACAATAAAAATATTAACATGAGTCGTAGTTATGCTCGTTCCCAAACTCCGTTTGGGAACGCACTTGAATTTAAAACTCCGTTTCTGTCTGTACTCATCTATCATGTAACATGACCTGTTATGCTCGTTCCCAAACTCCGTTTGGGAACGCACTTGAATTTGAAACTCCGTTTCTGTCTGTACTCATCTATCATGTAACATGAACTGTTATGCTCGTTCCCAAACTCATTTTGACAACACACCAGCAATTGAAACTCCGTTTCTAAATCACTCACCAAAAAACTCATCCCTCAGCAAAACATAAACAAGCAGATCATAATATTTTCCGCGGTTATACCAGATGCCTTTTGATGTTGATTCATAATGATATCCCGCCTTTTCAGCGACGCGGACCGAGGGTTTGTTTTCAGGATGGATCATCAGACGGATGCGGTTTATCTTTGTCTTTTCGAAAAGATACTTTGTCATTAGCTGAACGGATTCTGTGGCTATGCCTTTGCCGCGGTTTTGTGTTCCGTAGATCTGATAGGAAAGTTCAATCTCATCCAGATATTTCAGCGTTCGGAAAAATTCAATATGACCTGCAATGTCTCCTGTGGAAGCGGCTGTAATTACCAGCATGCCCGAATCCTCTCCCCAGAATCCGCTCTCCGCAAACTGCTGTCGAAAAAGATTCTGACTCATCACACCCATTGGAAAATATACTCCCCTGTCTTCAATATCTGCATGCCGCTCCCACATTAGCGCAAGATCAGATTCAATAATGGGACGGAGGATTATGTTATTACTTTTTAACATTGTGAATTTAATATGTATGATGAATTACTTTTTTTATTTCATATACATGTAAAAATCATTTAATACATGTTATTAATTTCCCGCAAGGATAAGTGTTTGATTTAAGTTCAGAATCATTTCAAAAGCATCATCCGTTTTGTATCAGTCAAACTCCCGTCTATATATAATGAATAAAAATAAATACCGCTCGGCATATCATAGTCTGCTGCTGAAAGCTGATATCTGTAACTTCCTGCGCTTTTCATTTCATTCACAAGCGTTGTAACTTCATTGCCAAGTACATCTGAAATTTTTAAAGCAACAAATCCCTGCTTAAGAAGTCCAAACTCAATATTTGTTACGGGATTGAAAGGATTGGGAAAATTTTTTGAAAGAAAATATTTCTCCGGCGCTGAATTGTTAAGTCCGGCAACTGAAGTAAGCAGATCCCATACTTTATATATTCCTTTTTTAGTACAGACTATTAACGTATCCCCCGAATCCGGATCCTTTACTAAACCAATTATCTGATTTGAATTAGGAAAGTTTATTCCGGACTTATTGAATGTCTGTCCATTATTCAGAGAACGGTAAACACCGGAATTCGTCCCGATATAAATTATGGAATTATTATCCGGATCAGTTTCGATGCAGACAGAATTTATTCCCGAGATCCGGATCCAGTTCAGACCATTATCCGAAGATCTGTATACTCCGTTACTTCCGGCTCCGTATATTAAAGGAGTATTTGCAATAAAATGCATCTGATTAAATGACGGAATGCCGAGCGAAGAGAATGATGCGCCGCCGTTTGTGCTGATATGTATTCCTGATGCGGACGATGCAAATACATTAGAAGAATTAAACGGACTGACTTTTAATAAATTGGTTAAGGAATTTACATTTGAAATTATACTGAAGCTGATCCCGCGGTCAGTGCTTTTGTAAATATTATTTTCTGAACCTGAATAAATTATATCATTATCCGACGGATCTATTTCTATTGCATTAATTTTCAGTCCCTGCAAAATAAAAGTATATGTGAGTCCTCCGTCATAACTTATTTTCGTAGATCTTATCGGCGTTACAGTTTCCAACTAACCCTCCTCCTTCCCGTCTGCATATGTGATATTATAAAATTGGAATCCGAATTTGAAATGCTGACAATATCCACCGGTTCAGACCAGCAATTTTCCATAAACGGATCATTGCAGATCAGTCTTTCGAAAAAATTGTTATAAGGTTGGTAAAAATTATAATTATCGGTGTTAAGTATGTATGTATTTGCAGAATGTGAATCGATTAAACACGGCGCTCCCGCCGAATTGCTGCAGCTGAAAAAACACGTGACTTTTCGAATCGAATATAAATTCGTGACTTATAAATTTTTAATTTCTAAATAGTTGGTGTATAACGGCTGATAGGTCTGAGAGAATGAACTTACACCGTAAGAAAGGAGAAATATAATTAAGATTGCTTTTTTTAAAATTTTCATGATAAGTAATCTAATTAATGACAATCTTTTTCACTTCTTAATTACTCCGTAAATATGTTATCCGCAAAGTCGTGCCTTTCGGAAAAATATATAAATTATTTTTACTTAACAAAGAATTATTTTTTTCCGCATCTGTCTCCGCCGTCGATAATTTGAAATTGGAATCTTTATAAATTTACCGACGAAGGAAAAAAACTTTGGATAGACAGAGCTGTAACTATTCAATATAAAACACCGGTCTCAATTCCTCAATCTTATAAAGCGCTGATGCAAAGAAATCCGGCTTGGAAATCGGTTCAAGCAAATCCTTTACTACCAAATTTTTTGAACACTCAAGCGCTACTTCAAAAACTTCCTGAATGAAATTATTTGTCGGCTGCCAGTTGGTCTGTAAACTGAAACCGTATGATGCCCAGATACAAAGCTTTTTGAATATTCTTAAGCTTTTCCTCCATTGACAGCGCACCGCTGCTGTGAGCATTATCAGCCAGATCAATTGATTTGATTTCAAATGTCCTGAAGTCAGTAATGTTCTTTGCATTTTCTGCAAGTTCTTTAATGTACAGCTCCTTGTAACTTTGCCATTTGACCTCATCAAATGACGGATTTTCCGGCTCTAATTTTTTCAGAAGATCATAAAGTTTTATAGATTTATCCTGCATGTTCCAGTTGCTTGAGCACATGCCCTCTAATTCAAACAACAGATTACTAATATTTAAATGTTTATCCACCAGTGTCAAAAGGTATTTTAAATATCCAAGTATAAGCGAGTAATGATTAGTCAGAAGTCTGATATTAGAATGCAGATTGACGGGAATATAATCATCTAAAAAAATATCCAGTCCCTTAATTCCATAATGATCACTTTGTTTGCTTCGTGTTTTGATAAGATCCTCAATACTATCATGAAGAAAAGCAGTAGTGCAGTAATCACTTTGCCCGGCATCATCAAATTTCAGAGTGTATACAATTCCTCCTGTCCTTGAGGGATGAACAGCAGAAGGAATGCCGCACCTTCTTTTCAGTTTGGTATTCTTATACAGCTGCAGAATATTTTTCACATTTTCTGAATAAATACCATATATTGGTTCCAGATCTTCAATGTCAGGAACCTGACCGGTGAGAATCTTTGAGTGGTAATTCGCAAAATTCAGATTTTTTTCCAGCGAATATCTTGCATCGGAAATTACAGATGTTGTTTCAAAATGCTTCCTTATAATTATTTGTTTCTTCGGATAATTTTGAAAATAATTTTCAATCTGTAAAATAATTACTGAAGTCAGGCTGCCGTACAATCCTGTCAGTAAATTTAAATTCGGAATTTCCCGCCTTAGAATGGAATTTAAAATTTCTAAAGCAATTTCATATTTCTTATCTTTAATATTTGTTTTGGGGTAATCAGTACTCATTATAAACTCTCCTTTCAAAAGCATTTATAAATGATGAATCATTATAGCACTATATATACAAATATTCAAGCAATCTTTTAAAAATAAATCTGTCCGCCGGCATTGATATCTAAAAAAAATTCATAAAGTAATAAATAATTTGTATAAAATTTAAATTCAAAGATATTTATATTTTTTCCTGTAACACGCCCCCGAACTGCCCTAAACTTTGAAAAAAGTGGGAGAGAAAGTTATTAAAATTATTTTTTCTTTCATTAATATAAATTGTTTCGGACGGATGTGCTCTTGTATTTAAATAGCTTATCTGATAAATATTACTTTATATTTCGTTCAAACTTTTTTAATACCACTTATGACATAAAAAAATATTGTAAACCTTTCGTTTATATTATTTAAGTTTCCAGCAAATTCAATTTCTCCTTTATTACTTTATACCTCGGATCATCTGCCGGCACTTTAAAGTTTGGGTGATCGATAAGAATCGCTACAGGTCCCATCCTTTTTCAACGCATTGAAATAAATGATGAAATGCTTTGTCCGTTTCCCAACGAGATCCATATCATTGCCAGATCCGCGTCCACAACTACTCCCGGTTCTTCCGCCTGCCACTGCTCGATCTTGCGAATGCATTCCAGAGCTTTTTCCCTTTCACCTAATTTAGCATAAGCGCAGGCCATTGGCGCAAGACCTTTTAACGGATGTTTTACTGAACGGTGAACTTCTTCAAAAATTTCCAACGCCTTCTTCCAGTCTCCTTTTGCGCCGATGCACCATCCTTTTAACTCCATCGCAATGCGCATTTGCGGATGCATATCCAGAAGTGATTCCGCTTGCTTCAGTGCATCATCCGTCCTTCCCGTGATCATGTAAGCATCAGTGAGCGCTTTGTTAACTATCGGAGAAAGCGGATCCGCCTTCAGAGCTTTTTTCATTATATCAACAGCTTCATTCTTTCTCCCTGTGATCCGGTAATAAAAAGAAAGCAGCTGATGAGCGTCGAAGACGGGATTCAGCTCTATGGCTTTGGATAATGACTCAAACGCTTCTTTCCATTTCCAGTCGTAAAGTAAATAAGCTGAACCTTTAGCAGTATATCCTTCAGATAGTGAACCGTCAAGATGAATTGCTTTATCACTGTACTTATGCACAACAGCAAACGCTTCACCCGGCTGCATTTGTCCGGTTGCTCCGAGAAATGCATAAGCCTGCGCAGCCATAGTCATAGCTTGCGCATAAGCCGGCTCAAGCGCTATTGCATTTTCAAAAAATTCAATCGCCTTCTTAACATTTTTCGGAGTTATTTTATTATAGAAATGTAAGCCCTTAAGATAAAGAGTATAAGCATCGAGATTTTGTGTCGGCGCTTTAAGAATTTTTTCCTCATGCTCTTTCGCAGAAAGATTTACCCTGCACTTATTAACTATTATACTGCTGATCTCATCCTGCACTTCAAATATATCAGTAATGTCACGGTCAAAATTTTCACTCCAGACATGATAACCGTCAGATGTATTTATTAGCTGCGCCGTAATGCGCACGCGGTTCCCGGCTTTACGGACGCTGCCTTCCAAAATCCTGTCTACATTAAGCTGTATGCCGATCTCACGTATGTCAGAATTTTTCCTTTAAATGCAAATGCCAGTTCTTGATGTTACCTGCAGACCGTCTACTTTAGTAAATGCATTCAAGTTCTTTCCGTAATACCGTCGCTGAAATATTCATTTTCCGGATCTGCGCTCATGTTAACAAATGGGAGAACTGCAAGACGGTTGAAAGGTTGTTTGGTTTTTCCTTTAAGTTCTTCACGCGCAGGTACGACAAGTCCATTATTATCCATCGCAAATATCCTGACCGGCTTTAATACATTCTTCAGTTCAAAATAACCCATTTCCCGCGCTGAAATGTTTTCCTGATTTTTGATCTCATCATACACTTTTTCTGAAATAAAAACGGAACCGGGAACGGCGAGTGATTCGATCCTTGATGCAAGGTTAACGCCGTCGCCGAAAATTGATTCATCTTCTATTGAAATATCTCCGGTGTGAATTCCAATCCGACATCTACCTTTGGTTCCTGCTGTAATGTCTGCTGAATTTTCCTGCGCAGTTGACACCGTCAATAGCGCTGTTGAGAAAATACTCAATGCGCCGTCGCCATAATACTGCAGAATTTTTCCGCTGTAATCAGAAACAGTATTTTCCAGAACTTCTTCGGCGGCGGCGCTTTCTCTCGCCTGACTGTTCGTTCTGCTGCATGAGTGCAGTATATCCTGTCATGTCGGAAAACATTATTGCCGCAAAGCTGACGCATAGGTAGTTTACTAAAGAATTAAGTTATTTACTGTTGTATCTTTTATCTGCTTAAAATTTATTCGCTGCATATTTGCAGCTGATTATTGAATGCAAAGATAACATATCACAGTAAATAAATATATTCATTCCTGTTCTATATATCTTACGCTCGTTCCCAAACTCCGTTTGGGAACGCACTTGAATTTGAAACTCCGTTTCTATCTGTACTCATCTATGCTCGTTCACATGCCCTGTTACGCTCGTTCCCAAACTCCGTTTGGGAATGCACTTGAGTATGAAACTCCGTTTCTATCTGTACTCATCTATGCTGTCACATGACCCATTACGCTCGTTCCCAAACTCCGTTTGGGAACGCACTTGAATTTGAAACTCCGTTTCTATCTAACCTCATTTATGCTGTTATGTGCAAAGTGAAAAAACAAGTGTAAATTTAAACAGAGTTTAACAGACAATTGCGTTCCCAAACGGAGTTTGGGAACGAGCGGAATAAATCAATTTTAAAAAAATATTTGAGCTGTGGTTGTGATCCATTTTCGCTTTTAGAATCTATATTTTAAATCACCTACAAATTATATATTTTTCTAAATAATTTTATTCAGAAAAATACTTACGACTGATGAATCACACGGAGTCTGTTCTGATCATTGATGATGAACCGCAATTGATGCAGCTGTATTCAAAATTTCTTTCACTGGAAGGCTTTGATGTTGAAAGCGCTTCAGGTTATGAAGGTCTGGATCTGATAAAGGAAAAGCATTTCTCACTCGTAATAACTGACATGAAACTTCCTGACATCAGCGGTTTACAGGTCCTGGAAAAAATTAAAAATGAATTCCCCGATACGGAGTTATTGTATTAACCGCTTACGAAACATATTACGACGGAGTAGCCGCTATAAAATCCGGAGCTTTTGATTATATCACAAGGGTGATATTGATGAAGATGATTTTATACTTAAAGTTAAAAAGGCTGCCGATAAAGCTTCATTGAAAGAGCAGATAAAAAACCTGCGCGAAAAGGTAGGGTCTAAATTCAGTTTTTCAAAAATTCTCGGAAATTCAAAACTCCTTCTCGATGCAGTATCTTTAGGGGAAAGTTGCAGCCACTGATAATACTGTATTCTTCTTGGCGAGACCGAACAGGCAAGGAACTTTTCGCGCTGGCAATTCATAATTCGGTCTGCGAAAAAGATAAAAACTTTAGTAGCAATATCCGAGCGCGATTCCTAAGGATCTTCAGGAATCAAATTATTCGGTTATGTAAAAGGCGCTTTCCCAGGCGCAGTATCTGATAAGAAAGGTCTCTTTGAGGAAGCAAATAGCAGCACCATTTTCTGATGAGATCGGAGATGTGTCCCTTGATACACAGGCGAAACTTCTCAGAGTGCTTGAGACAAATACAATTCCAAAGTCGAGATACTAAAACAAAAATATTAACGTAAGAATAATTTCTGCAACCAATAAGGATCTCGAATCCGAAATTGAAAAAATTTCAAGTGACCTCTTCTGAGTTTGAATGGTTTTACAATTAAATTACCTTCTTTAAATGAGAGAGCTGAAGACATACCCGTTCTTGCTAATGAGTTCATCAGATCTTATTCAGTCAAATCAAAGAAAAATATCCCGCAGGTGACTGATGAATTTATGACTAAACTCATCCATTACAAATGGAAGGGAAATATCCGCGAACTGAAGAACATCATTGAAAGAGCTATCATTATTTCGGAATCAGATACACTCACACCGGATTATTTACCGCAGGAATTTTTCAGCGGCATTAGCGAAAATCAAAGTCTTAATTCAAAAGATCTTACTTTGGAAGAGCTTGAAAAAGATCACATTTTAAAAACCCTTTCCGAAACAGATCATAATAAAACCCTGACAGCAAAAAAACTCGGGATCAGTTCTGTTACTCTTTACAGAAAACTTAAAGAATACGGCGTTGACTGAAAAAACCTTACTTCCATCGCAGTATTAAATAACAACTCCTGTTTTTCATTAATAACTTTTTACTCTCTTAAATTTTACCCATCAATTCTTTTTAACTCCCCATTACATTTAAAATATCCATTACTTTTTAAACAACCATACATTTTAGAAATAACCATTACATTTTGAAATGTCCAGGATATTTAATCTCAATTCCGCAACGGTTTTAATCATAATCAGCGGCACGGAAAATGTCCATTTGTAAATTAAAACTTTACAAAATGGATATCACAACACTTTTATTAATGATATTGACCGGCACAATATTCTTCTATCTGTATTTTAAGATCACAGACATAATTGAAAAAATTTAAATCTATAAAATGATAATCTTATTTCTGATATGTATAGCTCTGTTTATCTTTCTCTTTTATACATTAATTAAACCTGAAAAATTTTAACCGCTATGAACACTGAAATACTCAGTCCGGTTTTGATCATTGTAGTTACATTTATTATTGCTGTTCCGCTGGGAAAATATATTGCAAAGGTATTTAAAGGAGAGAAAACCTTTCTTGATTTTTTTGCTCCGCTGGAAAATTTCATATTCAGGATCGCAGGTACGGATCCTCAGAAGGAAATGGACTGGAAAGAAAATATTAAAGCTCTTCTAACTATAAACTTTTTATGGTTCCTCTGGGCGATTGTTATACTGGCTTTTCAGAATTTACTGTTCATGAATGGATAATATTATTGCAATGGAACCGACGCAGGCATTCAACACCGTTGCTTTGCGACCAATACAAATCTTCAGCTTTATTCCGGTGAAACAGGCACGTCATATCTTACACAGCTTATCGTGTTTTCTTTTTACAATTCGTAATCAGTGGAACAAGCGCAAGCTGCTGGAGCATTTAGTGTTCAAAGCGCTTTCAAACAGATCAGGAAATAACCTTGGAAATTTTTATAATTTAATGCTTAAGTCCTGTACAAGAATATTATTACCGCTTGCAGTTATAGTAGCGCTGATTCTGATTTTCAACGGAACGCCGGTGACATTTCAGGGCGCGGAGCAGGTAATTACGCTTCAGGGCGATACAGTATCCGTTGC
>JADJWZ010000032.1 GCA_016716125.1 Ignavibacteria bacterium
TATCGCCACTGACATTTTTGTCGATGCAGGTCATGTATATACATGCGGATACTCTTATCAGGGTCCGGTATTCGGGGATGATATTTTCTTTATTACTCTTGATAAAAACAACGGCTCTATTGGGACGGATGACATTCTTCTTCATAATATAGCGGGAAGTCATGAAAGGCCGACTGCGTTTACTGTTGTGAATACTTCAAGAAATTATCTTTCAAAATCCAGAAGTTCTGTGACTTCAATATCGGATAATTTTTCACAGACGACAATTACGCCTTCAATGTTCCTGACAATATTTTATGATAAGGATCTTAATAATAAGGTTAATGAGAAATGGAGAAGGACCTATTATAACAGAGGCATGAATGACAGGAACGTCCCGACAGCGATTACTTCAGACAGTCTTCAGAATATTTATGTAACGGGGTATACAAAAAGCGAAACACCCGGAAATGATCTGGACTTTGTTACAACGAAGTATAAATTTCAGGACGGAAGCAACGGCTGGAGCGGCAGCGGAATAAAGTTTTACAATAATGATTCCGTTCCTTCTTCACAATATAACGACCGCGCTTCGACGATAAAACTTTCAAAGAACGGTTACATACATGTAGCGGGAATGAGCGATGCATCGCCGGCTATTCCATAGTATGTTATAAGCAGGAAACAACAATCGGTATCCCGGTTCAGCAATGGGCAAGGTCTTTCATTCCGGATTTTCAGGAACATGGCAATACTCCGGAAACAAATATGCAGCGATGGGCAAACATAGAAGTTGACAGTTACGGCAATCCGATACTGATTGCAATGCAGTGGAATGAAAACGGCGCAGAGTGGAAAGCGAGAAAGTATGACACGGACGGAAATATAATTTATACTATCGGTGAGGATGATAATAATATTAATTCAGATCTTTCTCTGCTTTCGTTTGAGTCCCGGAAAAGCACCGGAGACTCAAACGGGGGGCAAAAAATTAAATCAGATGATAATTCAAATTCGAAATTGCAAATGAAAATTACGGATAAGAGTATTTTGGGGAATGAAGTAACTGATACAAAACTTTTTCAGAACAAACCGAATCCTTTCAATCCTTCAACAGAAATTTCATATAACGTTTCGAAGGAAGCTTTTATTACTATAAAGATCTATAACCTGCTCGGACAGGAAGCGGCATCTCTTGTGAACGAGTTTAAGCCGGCAGGGATGTATAAAGTTACATTTGACGGATATGCACTATCGAGCGGGATGTATTTTTATAAATTGTTTGTGAACGGCGCGGCAGTGAATACAAATGGCACGAAACGTGCTGATGATGAAGTAAGGATGTGAAAATATGTTATAAAAAAATCCGGACGGCGAATGCTGTTCGGATTTTTCTTATCCCTAAACTAAGTAGCAGCAGGTTTTAGCCAGTGTGACAACCACCCCCTAACCCCCTCCTTTGCAAGGAGGGGGAATCTTTTCTTTGCAAGGAGGGGGAATCCTTACTTTGTAAGGAGGGGGAATTTTTAATTTGCAAGGTGGGGAATCTCTTTATTCTTTTAAAATTAGTCCTTAGAAATTTTATTTAAATGCAGTTTTATGATATAAATCATAGAATGAATTTAATATTCGCTATATCTTGACACAGGTTAAAATGCCAAAAGTCAAAGATAAAAATATTGCAGAAAAATGTTATCACTGCGGTGAGGACTGTAAAAATTCGGGTATAACATCGGAGGAAAAGAATTTCTGCTGTGAGGGATGTAAAGCTGTATATGAAATTCTTAGGGAAATGATCTTGGCTCCTATTATACTAATAATACTAAAGATAAAAATTCCGGGACGAAGCTTTCCGATATTAAGTTTGAAAATAAATTCGAATATCTGAAAGACACTGACGTTCAGAATAAACTACTCGATTTCAGGGATAAGAAAATATCAAAAGTCACTTTCATAATTCCGTCCATTCACTGCAGTTCGTGCATCTGGCTTCTTGAAAAACTTTATAAACTCAACCCCGGCGTTAAATCTTCCATAGTGGATTTTCCTAAAAAGTCAGTTACAATTGTTTTCGATCATTCGGCTGTTTCTCTGAAAGATGTAGTTGTATTGATATCTTCGATCGGGTATGAGCCTCTTATCTCTCTTGAAAAAAATGATGAACAGATAAAGAAGGATGAATTTAAAAATAAAGACCTTACTCTGAAGATCGGCATTGCAGGTTTTTGTCTTGGTAATATTATGCTGCTGAGCTTTCCGGAATATTTATCAAAAGGCGCTGAGATCGATCCGCAGCTAAAAACTATTTTTAACTATCTTAATATACTACTTTCACTGCCTGTATTCTTTTACTCAGCTTCGGATTATTTTATTTCTGCATGGAAAGCGGTTAAGAAAAATTATATCAGCATAGATTTCCCGATATCACTCGGACTGATAGCTTTGTTCGTAAGAAGTCTGTATGAAATAATTCTTTTTAATAATGCGGGATATATCGACTCGCTTGCAGGACTGATCTTTTTATTATTACTTGGAAAGCTATTCCAGAGCAAGACTTATCAGACGCTGAATTTTGAAAGGGATTACAAGTCTTACTTTCCCGTTTCAGTTACTGTTTTAAAAAACGGAATCGAGAAAAGTATTCCCGTAGCAAAGCTGGAGACAGGTGAAAGGATCCTGATCAGAAACGGAGAAATAATTCCCGCTGACTCTATTCTTTTCAGCGGCACGGCGAATATTGATTACAGTTTCGTGACCGGCGAATCAATGCCGGAGCAGAAAGTTCTCGGTGAAATCATATACGCCGGAGGAAGACATTTCGGCAGCGCGATTGAGCTTGAAGTTATAAAGACAGTATCGCAGAGCTATCTCACACAGCTCTGGAATAATGATGCGTTTAAGAAAACTCAGATATCAAATATTCAGAATCTCACTGACAAGGTAAGTAAATATTTCACCGTCATTATTCTTGCAATAGCTTTCGGCTCAGGTTTATTCTGGCTCCGGGAAGATGTTAATAAAGCTATCGATGCATTTACAACTGTCCTTATTATTGCATGCCCGTGCGCATTTGCTCTGACCACACCTTTTGCGTTCGGATATACTCTCAGAATATTCGGCAGGAATAAATTTTATCTGAAAAAGGGAAGCGTTATCGAAGACCTGTCGAATATTAATACAGTAGTATTTGATAAGACAGGCACTATCACTGACTCGGGAAATATTTCAGTTAAGTTCTTCGGCAGTAAGCTTTCGCATACGGAGCTTTGTCTTGTAAAAACTCTTGTGAGAAATTCCTCTCACCCTCTCAGCAGAAAAATTTTCGAATCAATTTCAGGGGAAGACTGCAGTGACGATCTCGAAGTAACAAATTTCGATGAATCAATAAGCGACGGCATATCTGGAATTGTCAGCGGTATTCCTGTCAAAGTCGGTAATATAAAATATCTTCTGAAAGACCTCGACTGTTCTTATTATGAAAGAGGTCATGAGTTTATAAAAAATCCGTTTTCAACTAATGTATTTATTTCGATCAATAATTTTATAAAAGGTTATTACTCTTTCAGAAATATTTACCGCGCCGGTATTGATAAGGCGGTTGAAGATCTTTCAGAAGACTATGACCTTGCAGTGATAACAGGTGACAATAATTCAGAAAGGAATAATCTGCTGAAGATCTTCGGAAGCGGCGCGAAACTTTTGTTCAATCAGAAGCCGCAGGACAAGCTGAATTTTGTAAAAGAGATTCAGTCGGATTCGGCAAAGGTCCTGATGATAGGTGACGGTCTGAATGACGCAGGAGCTTTGAAGCAAAGTGAGGTCGGAATTTCCGTCTCGGAAAATATTACTAACTTCCTTCCGTCATGTGATGCTATCATTGACGCAGGAGAGATCTCGAAAATAGGGAAGTTCATCAGATTCTCAAAAACTACAATGAACATAATCCGCGCAAGTTTTGTGATCTCTTTTATATACAACATTATCGGATTATATCTTGCAGCACAGGGAACGTTCTCCCCGCTTGTCGCCGCTGTACTGATGCCGTTTAATTCTATCTCCATAATTATAATAATATTTCTGATGACGAATTTCTTCGCGAAAAGGAGAGGTCTGATATGAGCGCAATAATTATTCTGATCAGTGTAAGTCTTACGGTTGCGGTAATTTTTCTGATCGCATTTATATGGTCGGTCAGGTCAGGTCAGTATGAGGATAAATATACGCCTTCGGTCAGAATGCTGTTTGATGATAATGAAATTCCGGAAGACTTGAAAAACGATAAAAGTGTCAGTAAAAAAATTAAAAAATTATAGTTAAGGTTATGAAAAAATTTGACCCGAGCGCCGCGATAAATGAATATCTAGTATTTGGTGAATTTGGTGATGTCAATCCTTCGATCACAGATTCATCTACATATACATTTCAGAATCCGGGAAAGATGGATGAACTTTTTGATCATGAAATCGAAGGATGCTTTCTTTATTCGCGGCACTGGAATCCTATAAATAAGTATTTGTCAAATGCATTGTCAAAGATGGAAGACACTGAATCCGCGCAGGTTACATCTTCCGGAATGGCGGCGATAAGTTCGGCAATTCTCGGGATATGTTCAACGGGAGATGAGATCATTTCAGGAAGAACAATTTACGGCGGCACATACGCTCTTTTTAAAAATTTTCTTCCCAGGCTCGGGATCACTGTAAAATTTATTGACATACATGATCACAGTCTTATTGAAAAATCGATAACGGATAAAACGAAAATAATATACGCCGAGTCAATAAGTAATCCTTTGCTTGAAGTCACTGACATTCCCGCGATAAGTAAAATTTCAAAAAAGCACGGCTTGAAATTTATTATTGATAATACATTCAGTCCGATGATAATAACTCCTGTCCGTCTCGGCGCTGATATTACAGTTCACAGTATGACTAAATTCATAAACGGCACGAGTGATTGTGTAGCAGGATGTATTTGTTCATCACATGATTTTATTGCAAGTCTTGCAGACATAAACTCCGGCTCAACTATGCTTCTCGGTCCCGTTCTCGACAGTTTCAGAGCAGCGAGCATTTTAAAAAATCTGCACAGTCTTCATATCAGGATTAAGAAGCACAGTGAGAATGCTCTATTTCTTGCGGAAGAATTTGAAAAGCTCGGGCTGAAAGTTTATTATCCCGGATTAAGTTCAAACAGACACTATGAATTATACAACTCGATAAGAAATGAAGGATTCGGATACGGCGGTATGCTTGCAATTGACGCCGGGAGTTATGAGAAAGCATGCGGCCTGATGACGAGGATGCAGGAAGAAAAAGTCGGCTACCTTGCGGTAAGTCTTGGTTACTTTAAGACATTGTTCAGTTCGCCCGGTCACAGTACATCTTCGGAAATTCCTGAAGAAGAGCAGAAGAAGATCGGACTGAGTAAAGGACTTGTCAGATTTTCAATCGGTCTTGATAATGATATTGTCCCGGCATTTGATAAGATCAAAAAATGCATGAAAGAATTTAATATAAATTTAAAAACGGAGATTTAAAAAAATGGAGATGGAAAAATTCAGGTACGATAATAAGATCGTACGTGATTTTGCAATAGCCACAATTGTCTGGGGAGTCGTAGGAATGCTGGTCGGACTGATCGCTTCACTGCAGCTCATTAATCCGGTAATGAATCTGGGAACCCAGTACACGACATTCGGAAGGATCAGACCTTTACATACGAATGCCGTGATATTCGCTTTCGTCGGCAACGCAATATTTATGGGAATTTATTATTCCCTGCAGAGACTCTGCAAAGCGAGAATGTTCAGCGATATGCTGAGTAAGATACACTTCTGGGGATGGCAGACCATTATAGTCTCGGCTGCAGTCACGCTTCCGCTGGGCATTACTACAAGTAAGGAATACGCAGAGCTCGAATGGCCGATAGATATACTGATCGCTCTTATCTGGGTTGTCTTTGCCATAAATTTTTTCGGCACAATTGTTAAAAGAAGAGAGAAGCACATTTATGTTGCCATATGGTTTTACATTGCAACAGTAGTCACAGTAGCTGTCCTTCACATTGTTAATTCAATAGAACTTCCGGTTACATTTTTAAAAAGTTATCCGGTTTACGCAGGAGTTCAGGACGCGCTGGTACAGTGGTGGTACGGACATAATGCAGTTGCTTTCTTTCTTACCACGCCTTTTCTGGGACTGATGTATTACTTTTTACCGAAGGCGGCAAACAGACCGATCTATTCATACAGACTTTCTATACTCCATTTCTGGTCACTGATATTTATATACATCTGGGCGGGACCGCATCATCTTTTATATACATCGCTTCCTGACTGGGCGCAGTCGCTCGGAACGGTTTTCTCTATAATGCTTATAGCTCCGTCATGGGGAGGAATGGTAAACGGACTTTTAACTCTGAGAGGCGCATGGGATAAAGTAAGAGACAGCGCAGTACTGAAATTCATGGTAGTTGCAGTTACCGCTTACGGTATGGCGACTCTGGAAGGACCATTGCTTTCCTTAAAAAATGTGAATGCGATCGCACACTTCACGGACTGGATCGTAGCGCATGTTCACATCGGAGCTCTCGGCTGGAACGGATTTCTAACATTCGGAATATTATACTGGCTGATCCCCAGAATATATAAGACTGAACTCTTCTCACAGAAGCTGGCGAATTTCCATTTCTGGATAGGTACGCTTGGTATAGTTTTTTACGCAGCGCCGCTTTACTGGGCAGGCATAACGCAGTCGCTTATGTGGAAACAATTTACACCGGAAGGTCTTCTGCTGTATCCGAATTTTCTGGAGACTGTGATCAAGATCATTCCAATGTATATTATGAGATCCATCGGCGGCTCGCTGTATTTATTTGGCGTACTCGTAATGGTTTACAATCTTTTTAAAACAGTAAAGTCCGGTACACTCATTGCCAATGAAGATGCTGAAGCTCCGGCTTTAATAAAAGATTCACACGAAACATCAAAATACAAACACAGATGGATTGAGACCAGACCGGGAAAATTCGCTCTCATCTCGACAGTCGTTGTTTTAATCGGCGGCGCTGTAGAGATGATTCCGACCTTTCTCATTAAATCAAATATACCGACTATTACAAGTGTCAAACCCTATACGCCGCTCGAACTGCAGGGCAGAGATATTTATATCAGGGAAGGATGTAACAATTGTCACTCGCAGATGATAAGACCTTTCAGATCAGAGACGGAAAGATACGGTGAATATTCAAAGGCAGGGGAGTTTGTTTATGATCATCCGTTTCTCTGGGGATCAAAGAGAACAGGTCCTGACCTTATGAGAATCGGCGGGAAGTATCCCAATCTCTGGCACTATTATCACATGAATGATCCGAATTCCATTTCACCCGGATCTATAATGCCGCCGTATCCGTGGCTGCTCGAGCAGGAGCTGGATATCTCAACGACAGAAGCAAAGATAAATACAATGAGAAAACTCGGTGTGCCGTATAATCCGGATTATGAAAAAATTTCCAATACGGAACTGATAGATCAGGCGACGAAAATTGCTGAAGATCTTAATAAAAACGGAATCGGAGTTGAGAATACAAAAGAGATCATTGCGCTGATAGCTTATCTGCAGAGAATGGGAACAGATATTAAGGTCGATGCAACGACCGGAAAATAAATTTTTGAATTTTAAAATTAAATTTTTTATATAAAAATGTTTAAACATTATTTTGAATTGATAGAAGGTATTGAGATCTATCCTATATTTTCTCTAATGGTCTTCATAATATTTTTTACATTGATCTTCGGATTCATTCTTAAAACAGATAAAAAATATATTAAGGAAATGAGTAATCTGCCGCTGGAAGGAGATGATGAAAATGAAAAGTAATTTCATTATAAGACGAATGATGAAATTTTTCCGGTGTACTCTTAAATTAACAGCAGCAGGTTTCTTTGCGGTTGTGATTTTTGCAGGACAGGCGATGTCCCAGACTGCGCCTGCTGCCGGAGGTGAATCTGATATGCAGCTGATAATATTAATCGCTGTAATGATTGCATTATTACATGCTGTTTTCATACCGCTGCTGTTTCCTGAAAAAACTCCGGAGGAACTGGCATTAGCTGAAAATGTGAAAAAAGAGAAATCAATTCTTGCAGTAATTACAGATAAAATTTCAGGACTGAAGCCGTTAGATGAAGAAAAAGAACTGCTTATGAGCGATGACTATGACGGTATCAGAGAATTAGATAACAACGTTCCGCCTTGGTTCAACATTTTGTTTTACAGCACTATCGTAATTGCGATAATTTATATGCTGAATTATCATGTCTTTAAAACAGGTAAACTTCCGTTTGAAGAATATTCCGATGAGATATATGCAGCCGAATTAAAAAGAGACGAACTGATAAGAACCGGCGCATTTATCAATGAAGAATCTGTTGAATTAGTTTCAGATCCGGAATCTCTCGACATGGGAAAGAAAATATTTATGGCAAATTGTCTTCCGTGTCACGGCAGTAATGCAGAAGGAACTGTCGGACCGAATCTGACAGATCAATACTGGATTCACGGGGGCGGAATAAAAAATATTTTTAAGACAGTTAAATACGGAGTGCCGGTAAAAGGAATGATCTCCTGGCAAAACGTATTGAATCCAAAAGGCATTCAGCAGGTGTCAAGTTACGTGATCACACTTACCGGGACTAATCCTCCGAACGCCAAAGCTCCTGAAGGAAATATATATACAGAGTCAACTGATACTACAGCTCTTAGAAATGATTCGCTTAAAAAAACGGATTCAGTTAAAGTATCTATTACGGATACTTTAAAAAATTCAGCTTTAAATAAAGATACTTTAAAAAAATAAATTTACATAAATAACTATTAATGTCCGAAGCAGAGACCGATACGAAAATAATAACCGGCAGTAATGACGAATCTTTTAAGGATACTATTTCAATAGTAAATAAAGAAGGCGGACGGAAATGGATTTATCCTAAAAAGCCTGTAGGAAGATTTTATAAAGCAAGGACAATACTCAGCGTTTTTCTTCTTGCTTTCATGTTCGGCGCTCCGTGGATAAAGATCGACGGTCATCCTTTTATGCTCTTTAATATAATCGAGAGAAGATTCATTCTGTTTGGAACAGTCTTTACTCCGCAGGATTTTTATCTGTTCGGACTGGTGATGATATTTGCATTCGTAACGCTTTTTCTTGTTACAGCGGTTTACGGAAGATTATTCTGCGGCTGGCTTTGTCCCCAGACTATTTTCCTTGAAATGGTATTTAGAAAAATTGAATACTTTATAGAAGGAGATTACATCAGACAGAAAACCCTGAATGCATCTCCTTGGGATTTGAAGAAGATCTTTAAGAAATTTTCGAAGTACGGAATATTTTTCATAATATCATTTCTGATTGCAAATACTTTTCTTGCATACATTATCGGTATTGATGAACTTCTAAAGATAATAAGCGAGCCGGTAAGCGCTCATCTTAGCGGGTTTATATCAATCACTGTATTCACCATATTCTTTTACTGGATATTCGCATGGTTCAGAGAGCAGGCATGCATTCTAGTCTGTCCTTACGGCAGACTTCAGAGCGTACTTCTTGATAAAAATTCTATAGTCATAGCTTATGATAAAATAAGAGGTGAACCGAGAGGAAAAGTTAAGGATAAGCAAAAGGATAATCTCGGAGACTGCATTGACTGCAAACTTTGTGTGAATGTCTGTCCGACCGGTATTGATATTAGAAACGGCACGCAGCTGGAGTGTGTAAACTGCACTGCCTGTATTGACGCATGTGATTCCATTATGGATAAAGTTGGAAGACCGCGGGGACTGATCAGATTTGATTCAATGGAAAGTATTGAGAAGAGAACCGGATTTAAATGGACTTCGAGACTGACAGGATATACTTCCGTGCTTTCCGTATTGCTGATAGTCATTATCTTTTTATTTTCAATCAGAAGTGAAATTGATATAAATATCCTGAGAACTCCGGGAATGCTCTTTCAGAATCAGCAGGATAATAAAGTCAGCAATATGTATAACATTAAAATTTCCAATAAGACCTATGACGAGAAAAAGATAGATCTGAAAATAAAGGAATCTTACGGAGAGATAAAACTTATAGGCAATGATATTATTCTGAAACCGCTGGAGATACGCGAAGGAAGTATGCTGATACTGTTACCAAAGGAGATTATCAAGCTCACTAATACTCCGGTGAGTATAGAAGTATTTTCAGACGGCGAAAAAGTAGACGAATTAAAAACAAATTTTCTCGGACCGCAAAATTTAAATAAACAAAAATGAGCTGGGGAATAAAAATCATACTAGTATTCATAATATTCGCAGGAGGGCTGACTGCTCTGGTAATTATTTCAATGTCAAAGAATGTAGATCTTGTGCATGAGCAGTATTATGAGGAAGAGATAAATTATCAGAAACATATAGACATTCTCGAACAGTCAAAAATCCTGAATGAAGATATAAATGTTACTGTTGATGAGAATAATATTAAACTGAAACTTAATAAATCGGAAAAATACAACAACCTTTCAGGAAAAATCAATTTTTACAGGTCTTCAGACGCATCAAAGGATTTTATTTATGATCTGAAAATTGATGAAAGCGGCGAGCAGATGTTTCCTGTAAATGAAATGATAAGCGGTTCATGGAAGCTGAAATTCGAACTGAACCGTGACGGTAAAAATTATTTTGTCGAAAAAAATATATTTATAAACTAAAAACATATGGAGCTCTTCAGCGGATTTGTTATCGGACTGTTAGGAAGCTTTCACTGCATTGGTATGTGCGGTCCAATTGTCCTGAGTCTTCCCGCGGATAAATTTTCGAAATGGTCTTTTATATCAGGCAGGCTTTTGTATAATTCCGGCCGGATCATTACTTATATGTTTCTGGGGGCTGTATTCGGATTACTCGGAAACCGTCTTAACTTATTCGGATTTCAGCAGGCAATTTCAATTGCAGTCGGGATAATTATTCTGATGGGTGTTTTCGGAGGTTTGTATCTTAAAAAAATTAATGCGCTGTACTCAGTGCAAAGCCGGATACTTTCTTTTATTAAAAAATTCTTAAATATTAATTTCGACAGAAAGTCAAAATCGTCATATCTTATGACCGGTATTGTTAACGGAATTCTTCCCTGCGGATTTGTTTATATCGGGCTAAGCGGAGCTCTTGCAAGCGGCGAATTTACAACCGGCGCTTTATACATGATGATGTTTGGTTTAGGCACTTTTCCGTTAATGTTCGGGATGTCCATTTTCGGTAATTTCATCGGATTGAATTTCAGAAAGGTCATTAAAAAACTTATTCCGGCGTTTGCAGTGATACTCGCTGCGCTGTTTATTTTAAGAGGTCTGGAACTTGGGATACCATATATCAGTCCTTCGATGAAATCACATTCAAAAATTGAAAACACGGAATTACAGTGTAACTGATTCCGTATTATTAAATATTGTTCTTTATAATATCGAAATTTTCTTTCACGGATACAAATTTCGTGAAATGCCTTGTTTTAATTTTCTGAAGCATTGACGGTAAGCGTTTTGCAGGAAAGCTTAGAATTGAAAAATTGCATTAACTTGTTAATTGTAATTAATATTCAGAGAAAGTAAATTGATGACAATTGAATATTATTTTTAATACAAATGCGTAAATTTCATTCACCTTCCTGCGATACCTGCAGCGCCAGATTTGAGTCTGTATTCTGTGATATGCCTGAAGACGAAATATCTTTTCTATCAGACAGTAAACATTGCAATTTATATTCTAAAGGTCAGACAATTTTCAATGAAGGTAACTATCCGTCAGGATTGTTCTGCATTAATAAAGGCAGAGTTAAATTATCGCAAACCGGATTTGAAGGCAAAGAGCAGATCATCCGGCTTGCAAAAGACGGTGATGTAATGGGTTACAGGTCGCTGATAAGCGGTGATCCGTATTCTGCAACCGCTACTGTTATGGAGGATTCAAAGATCTGCGTTATTCCTAAGAATATATTTTTTGAACTTCTTAAAAAAGATGTAAAACTTACAGGAAAAATCATGAAACTCCTTGCTGACGATTTGAAATTTGCTCAGAACAAAATCACCCATCTCGCTCAAAAGCCTGTTATCGAAAGACTTGCAGAAACACTTCTGATGCTTAAAGAATATTACGGTATCAAAGATGAAGATGCATATCTGAACATAACCATAACCAGAGAAGAAATAGCAAACATTGTAGGTACAGCTACAGAAACCGCCATCCGGCTGCTCTCCGAACTCAGAAAAGAAGGTATTCTCGAAATAGAAGGAAAGAAAATTAAGATATTAAGAAGCGAAGCTTTACTTAAGCTCGCTAATCTTTACGACTAATAATTTTAATTTACTTTTATGTTTGAGAAATTCTCAAATTCCTTTTTAAAGGATTTTGACTTCAATCTTTTAATAGACAGATTTGAAAATAAATCATTCCGTACTTACCTGAAAGGTGACAGTATTATTAAACAGGGTAATTCTCCTTCTGAAATATATTTTATTATATCAGGCAAAGTGAAGATTGGAAATACTCTAACCGATGGAAAATTAAGTACTCAATATGAACTTACCGGCGGAGATATTCTGGGAATAGATGACGCATTAAGAAATGAAAACTATTCCTATACTGCGGTTGCTGATGACGATACAAATGTAATGGTAATTTCAAAAGAAGAAATGCTGTCGTTCAAAGGTACTAATGATGAATTTAATATCTGGTTATTAAAATACCTGAGTGACAGGATCAGTAAACTTGAAGATAAAAAGTTTAGACCGGCAATGCTAAATTTTTTTTAAGGGGATTGTGTAAAAAAAAAAAAAAATTTTGAAACCCCCCCCGCCCAAACCCGGCTTCCGCCGGGCGCCCCCCCCCTTCCCCCCCGTTCCTCTGCCCCCCCCGGGGTTGAAAACCCCGGGCCCAAGCCCCCCCCTCCCGCCCCCGCAAAACAAAAAACCCAGGGTAAAGGGGAAGCGGGAAAAGCGTGTTTTGAAGGTTAAACTCGGGGTTCGCCCGGCGGGGGGGGGGGGGGTTTTTGTAAATTTTAAGATCTTTATAAATCTGTCCTGTATTTTTTACGTAATGGAATTCTCCAACATAGTATTCCCGGAAAGGGGAAAAAAAAGATTTTCCATAATTTGGTTGTTTTGCCGCCGCCGAAATTTTTCCCGCCCCAAACTTCGAGGGGGACCCCCCCCCCGGCGGAGAAATTTTTTCTACCCCCCCGCCCCCCGCCGGGGGCTCCTGTTCCAAGGCCAAAACCCCCCCCCCCCCCCCCCCCCCCCCCCCCGGGGGGGGGGTGTGTTTTTTGGTTGTTTTTTTTTTTTTTTTTTTTATTAATTTTTTTTTTTTTTCCCCCAGGGGCCCCGGGCCCCCCTTTTTTCTTTTTTTTTTTTTTTGTTTGGTTGGTTGGGGGGGGGGGGGGGGGGGGCGTTGTTTGTTTGCGGGAGTTTTTTTTGTTTTTTTTTTTTGTTTTTTGTGTTCCCCGGGCGGCGCTGCCGCTGGTGTTGGTTTGCCCCCCGGGTCCCGCGTTTGGGTTGTGCCCCCCCCGCTCTTTTTTTTTCCCCCCCCTTCTTTTCGTTTTTTTTTTCTTCCATTTTTTTTGGTGTTGTTGTTGCGGGGGGTGTGTGGGTGTTTTTTGTGTTTTTGTTTTTTTTTTTTTTTGTGTTTTGTGGGGGGGAGGGGAGGGGGGGTGGGGGGGGCGGGTTTTTTTTTTTTTGTGGCTTTCCGCCGCCCGCGCCCCTCCCCGGGGCGCCCCGGCCAATTTTTTTTTTTGTTTTTTTTTTTTTTTTTTTTTTTTAATATTTTTAAAAATTTTTTTTTTTTGTACTTTTTTTTTGTTGTGTTATTTTTTTTTTTTGTTTTTTTTTTTTTTCAGAAGGTGGGAAAATAAAATATTTGTTTTTTTAAAACATTTTTTTAAGGGGAATAAAAAAGAAAAAAAAATATTAAAAAAAAATAAAAAAAAAAAAAAAAAAAAAATTTTTGTTTTTTTTTTTTTTGTTTTTTAAAATTATTTTTAAATTAATTTAATTAATTTTTTTTTTTTTATTATTTTTTATTTTTTATTTAAAAAAAAAAAAAATTTTTTATTTGGGTTTTTAAAATTTTTTTTGTAAGTTTTAAAAAAAATTTTTTTTTGTGTTAAAAAAAAGGAAAGTATTTTTTTGGAGGTTTTTTTTTTTTTTTTTTTGACCTGTCCCGAATGTCTGATGGAATTTTCTATGAAATACCTATCTGTGTTCATTCCGCCGCAGACTACCCCGCCAAGATACAAACCTTTTACATTTGTTTCAAAAGTTTTTGAATTGAATTCAGGAGTTCGGTCTTTTTTTATTCTGATCCCGGCTTTTTTAAAAAATGAGAAATCAGGATGATATCCCGTCATTGAAAATACAAAATCATTTTCAATCTTTAAGATCCTGTTCTTATTTTGAATAAAAATCGACCTGTTGGATATTCTTAAAACTTCAGAATTAAAGTAAGACTTTATGGAACCTTCTTTGATCCTGTTTTCAATATCCGGCTTTACCCAGTATTTTATGGATGGTTTTATTTTGTCTTCCCTGATTATCATTGTCACTTTAGCCCCGACTCTGAATAATTCAAGCGCTACATCAACTGCAGAATTCCCTGCTCCTATTACAGCTACTTTATGACCGCTGTACGGATGAGGCTCATCAAAGTAATGACGTACTTTTAGCAATGACTCACCCGGCACTTTCAGTAAATTCGGATTATCATAATATCCTGTAGCAATAATGACATTTAATGAATAACAAATTCCCTTATCGGTTTTTACTGTAAAGTAGTCTCTTGACTTCTTTACTGATTCGACATTTTCATAAGTCTTAATATTCAAATCAAAAGATTCCGTAACTCTGCGGAAATATTCAAGAGCTTCTCTTCTGTTCGGTTTAACGCCATGCGAAACAAATGGAACACCGTTCAGCTCAATTTTCTGCGATGTGGAAAAGAATGTCATGTTAGTAGGGTAATTGAAAATGGAATTTACGAGACAGCCTTTTTCTATTATTAGATATGACAAAGAATTTTTAACGGCTTCAACACCGCAGGCAAGACCGATAGGTCCGGCTCCGATTATTATTACATCCAGCGGCATTTTTCTGAGACGTCTTATCATATTTGTGTAACCTGTATCATGTTTGCGGAATCTGAATGTGAAAACGGCATGGGAGCAATGATCACTATTCTGTCACCCTTTTTCAGTATTTTGTTTCCCAGAATTTCTTCAAAGATCATCTCTGTTGTCTCCTTTAAGCTTTTGCTTCTTTTTATATAAATTGATTCAACTCCCCAGATCAGTTTACATTTTTTAATAATGCTGATTATGTTTGTGGCGGATATTATCTGCGCATTCGGACGGTGATTTGACAATAAAAGCGGTGACTTACCTGTGTGAGAAATAGTTATAATAGCTTTTGCATTTACCCTTGTAGAAATTTCCGCAGCAGAATTACAAATTGTATGCAGAGTATTTTCAGGCGAATCCTCTACAAACATATCCTTAAAGTATACGGATTTTTTTACCGTTTCAGTTTTCAGAATAATTTTTTTCATTGTATTTACAGCCAGTATAGGATGCTTGCCTGTAGATGTTTCCGCTGAAAGCATAACGCAGTCGGTACCGTCGAGTATGGCATTAGCAATGTCGGATGCTTCAGCTCTTGTCGGACCCGGATTCTCGATCATAGATTCCAGCATCTGTGTAGCGGTGATAACCGGCTTAATGGATTCATTACATTTCTTTATGATCCTTTTTTGAATGATCGGAACTTCTTCCGTTGAAATTTCAACTCCCATATCTCCGCGGGCTACCATTATCATATCCGATTCCCTGATGATGGAATCAATATTTTCAACTGCATCCGATCTTTCGATTTTTGCAATGAGAGGTAATTTACTTTTTTTGGAATTTAATAATTCTCTGACATATCTCATATCATCTGCGCTTCTTACAAAACTGACAGCAATGAAATCTACATTATTCCTTATACCGAAATCCAGATCGCGTAAATCTTTTTCAGTAAGCAACGGAAGATTCAGTTTCATATTCGGAAGGTTTATTCCTTTTTTCTCCTTTAATATTCCTCCTGAAATTATTTCACATTCAATAATTCTTTTAGTCGGTTTTACAGAGACAACACGCAATTTTAATCTTCCGTCATCGAGAAGTATGATCTGATTTTTATTAAGATCATTAATAAGAAAAGGGTAATTAGTGGAAAACATATTAAAGTTTCCTGTTATCGGATCAGAAGTAATATTTATCATCTCTCCTTCAGCAAGAAAAATTTCACCGTTTTCAAGATTACCGACTCTGATCTTTGGACCGGAAATATCCTGAATTATAGCAATTATTTTCCCTTTAATTTTTCCTGCTTCTCTTATGTCTTTTATATACTTCTTATGAATTTCCTGTGTGCCGTGTGAAAAATTCAGTCTCGCTGCATCCATTCCCGCATCTATGAGCATACAGATCTTCTCAACAGTATCTACAGCGGGACCAATCGTGCAGATAATTTTTGTTTTCTTATATATCATTTATTGTGTATTTTTATCATAAATAAATTTTGCCTCTCAAAATATCCATTCATAAACTTTATAAAAAGTTATTTGTAAATGAGCATACTTAAAGGGAAAAAATGTACTTATCACCGGAGCAACCAGCGGTATTGGAAAAGCCGCTGCGATCAAATTTGCTGAAAATAATTCCAATCTGATTTTAATAGGCAGAAGAAAAGACAGACTTAAAGATTTATCAAAACAATTGATCAGTGAGTTTAAAATTAAAGTTGAATATATACAGGCGGATGTCAGAGATTATAAGAGCTTATCCGGAATCATTGAATCTCAAACTGAGCTGTTTAAAAATACTGACATTCTTATAAATAATGCCGGACTGGCAAGAGGTTTCAGCCATATTTCCGGCGGAGATATTGCTGACTGGGATGAAATGATTGATACTAATATAAAAGGACTTCTTTATGTCTCCAGATGTATCGTGCCGTTTATGATTGAGAATAATTCCGGACATGTAATTAATATAGGATCAATTGCGGGCAGGGAAGTGTATCCGAATGGTAATGTTTACTGCGCAACAAAACATGCAGTGGATGCCATTACAAAAGGTCTTCGTATGGAACTGGTAAACACGGATATAAAAGTTACAACTATAGATCCCGGACTTGTAGAAACTGAATTCAGTCTTGTCAGATACAGAGGTGACGCAGGGAAAGCAGGCGCGGCGTATACCGGAATGAAACCGCTGACACCTGAAGACGTTGCCGAAGCAATAATATTTGCCGCTTCGCGGAATGAAAATTTTGTAGTTGCTGAAATGGTTTTACTGCCGAAAGCGCAGGCAAGCGTAATGGTGATTGACCGAAAAAAAAATGTATAATGGTTAATGGAAAATGGAAAATGGAAAATGGAAAATGGGTAATGAAAAATGAAAATGGAAAATGTGAAATTATGTTGAGTCTGTTAAAACTGTCTGTCTTTAGTTTCAGTATAGTAAATACTTACTTCTTAACGCTCTGAAATTTTCAAGCTCCCGCGTATAACCCGCGAATATTTCTTCAATTGTATCACCTCTCTGCAGGGCAATTCTAAGTCTGTCAGTACCTGACAGCTTATCTATGAATTTATTTTTCTTTATTTCAAATCCCGGGAAAAGTTTATTCAGACTTACAAGTAATGCAATTCCTGCTTTAACAGGTTCAAACATTTTTTTATCCGTTACTTTTATATAAACACCGCTGCACTGCTCTCCGACATATTTAGGCGGATTGGAAGGGCTTGTAATAGCAGTCGGGATGAAATTAATTTCTTCAAAAGTAACTCCTTTCAGTCCGAGTGAATTCATATCATCTGCAAGAATATTTCCGTCACAAAACGGAGCGCCGACATATTCAAACGGTCTGTCCGTTCCTCTGCCTTCGGAAAAATTTGTTCCTTCGAAGAGGCAAGTACCGAGATAAGCGAGAGCTGATGAAGGATAATAAATATTCGGAGAAGGTTTTATCCAGGGAAGATTCAGTGATTCATAATCTGTTTCTCTGTTATAATTCTTCATGCGGCTGACAAACAGTTTACATTCATTATTAAAATATTCAGCGTTGATATATCCTGCAAGCTCTCCGCATGTCATACCATAAGCGATCGGTACATCTATCATTCCTACAAATGAATTCTGATTGTCATCAAGCATATAGCCGTCGGTATAATTACCGTCAGGCATTAACGGTCTGTCGCAAACTATAAAATCTTTTCCGAGTTCGGCTGCAGCTTCCATGCAGTAAAACATTGTATTAATAAAAGTATAGAATCTGGCTCCGACATCCTGAATATCATAGACCATTACATCTACATCAGCAAGATCTCCCGCTGCCGGTTTTTTTGAATTACCATAAAGTGAAATCACAGGAAGACCTGTATTTTCATCTGTAAAGTTTTCGTCTCTGTCATCACCTCTGAGTCCGTGTTCAGGCGTAAATATTTTTACGACATTAGCTGACTTTATTAATTCATCCAGAAAAAACTTACCGTCAGACGTAACTCCGCTCTTATTAGTGATCAAAGCTATTCTTTTGCCTGTAAGATTCTCCTGATTATTAAGCAGAAGATTTTCATTGCCTAAAAGGAATTTATTCTCATCCTTAATATTCCGTACTTCAGTATCAGCATTAGGTACTGCAGTAAATAAAAACAGTACCGATATTAAAAGTAAGTATCCGAATTTCATTTAATATATTTTTTTACAATATAAACTTCCGTAAAACTAATTAAAATAAAAAATGCAGTTAAAAAATATTAACTGCACTTAATAATGAATAATCTTAAAAGAAAATTATTTTTTTAATTTATTGCTTTCATTCATTAAAAACTGCGTTACAAGTCTGACTCCCGAACCGGTTGCATTTTTAGGATCGTAATCAGTTTCAGCAGATCTCATTGCCGTAGCGGCAATGTCAAGATGAGCCCAGGGATAATCTCCGATAAACCTCTTAAGAAACATACCCGCCAGTATAGTACCTGCTTGTTTTACTACGCCGGAATTTCTTACGTCAGCTATTTCAGAATCAATCATCTTATCATATTCGTCCCAGAGAGGAAGCTGCCAGACCCTGTCATAAGTCTGATCGCCTGCAGTAATAATACTATCGATCAGTTTCTGATCATTTCCCATGACAATGGAAGCAACGCTTCCGATAGCTATAACGCTTGCTCCTGTAAGTGTCGCAAGATCTATTACTGCGGCAGGTTTATATTTCGAAGCGTAGGATAATGCATCAGCGAGAATGAGTCTTCCTTCAGCGTCAGTATTATCCACTTCTATAGTAAGACCATTATAAGCTTTGAGTACATCACCCGGCTTAAACGCTTTGCCGTCGGGCATATTTTCTACGCATGGAATAAGTCCTATCACATTCAGCTTCAGATCAAGCTGTGAAATTGCATTAAATATTCCTACAACAGCCGCAGCTCCTCCCATATCTAATTTCATCATTGCCATACCTGCGGAAGGTTTTATTGAAATTCCGCCGCTGTCAAATGTTACGCCTTTACCAACAATTACATAAGGTTTATCATTCTTCTTTCCGCCTTTGTATTCCATTATAATAAACTTCGGCTCATGCTCACTGCCCTGAGCTACTCCGAGTACGCCCCGCATGCCGAGTTTTTCTATCTGAGTTTTATTAAGGATCTGAGCGGAAAATTTATTCAGCTTTGCAAGCGCCTGAACTCTCTTAGCAAGCTCTGCAGGATACAATACATTGGAAGGTTCATTGCCGAGATCTCTCGCCATATTTGTGGATTCTCCGATCACAGTTCCGCTTCTGATGCCTTCCTGAATTTCTTTTGCATATTTTCCAAGTGAATTATATTGTGAGAAAAGAATAATTTCTTTTATGTAATGAATTTCCTGATCGTCTTTTTTTGTGTAATACTTATCAAACGAATATAAAGCCAGCAGAGAACTGATAGTCTGAGCTCTAGTAATATCCTCTATCTCTACTCCTTTAAGAGTAAGGTCCTGAAGTATTTCAACGGCAACAGTTTTGATCTTATGCGACTTTATTTTTTTTATCCCGCGGGCGGTTGCTTTACGAACTTTTTCAAGAGTTAATTTTTCCTTTAATCCAAGTCCGGATAATATGATCCTGTGTTTATCAGTATATACGAGTACAGTCTGCTTTTCCTTACCTTCAAAATCTTCCAGGCTGATACTTGCGATTTTGCAGTTAAGTAATTCCTCAATGAGCCTTAGCTCTTCACTGAATAATTTCTTATCCTGATAACACAGAAAAATGTACGCCTGTGCTTTTAGTTTTTCTATTGAGGTTTTTTCAAATATGATTTTCATTTTTAACTTTAAGTTTATTATATATAATTTTTTAAATCTTTTAAAATTCTTTCTTTCAATTCCGGAATAGTAACATCCTTAACATTAGAACCTGCTGCATTCTTGTGTCCTCCTCCGCCGTATTCCTTAGCCAGTTTACTGACATCGATATCTCCTTTGGATCTGAATGATACTTTTATATTATCTCTTAATTCCACCAGAACGATCCCTATTTTAATTCCTTCTATGTTCATAAGAATAGAAGTGAATCCTTCTATATGCTGTATATCAAGACCGAGAGTTTTGAAGTCCTTCTGAGTTACGACACCGGTTACGACTTTGTTGTCATAATAAAATTCAAAACTTTCTATGAACATTGCCATGAGCTTTAGGTTCTCTTTTGAAGTAGTTGCAAAAATATTTTCATAAAGTGAAACAGGATCTGCGCCTTTGTCTATAAGGTCAGCGCAGACACGGAATACTTCAGATGTAGTCCTGGGAAATCTGAAAGAACCTGTATCAGTCATTATTCCGACATAAAGATTTGATGCTATATCCGGAGTGAGATATTCTTCACCGTCGTCTTTGATGAAACCATAAAGTATTGAACAATTGGACGGATACTCTGTGTTTGAAATATATAATGTGAATTTTTCAGGATCTATTCCTGTGTGATGATCAATGCAGAGTTTATTCGCTTTGGAAGATTCAATATATTTCTCAAGAGATTTGGTTCTCTTAAAATCATTTGTATCAAGTATAATTATAAGATCGGCATTTTCCAGAAGAGAGATACATTCATCCTTATTTTCATAAAAAACTTTAATTGAATTACCGGGATCCATGAATTTAAAATTGAACGGTGTTACGGAGTGATTAATAATTACCGGATCTTTTCCTTTTAATCTGAGGTATTCGGAAAACGCCATAACGCTTCCAATGGCATCCCCGTCGGGTACCACATGAGTTGTTAAAATTATATTTTTGCTTTCATCGATAAGCTTTCTGACTTCCCGGAAGTTATTTTGCAATCTATTTGATATATGTGAAAAACAAACAAAATAATTTATTCAGGTAACTATAACAATTGCAAATTTTCACTTAACCGGACACCGCTGCGGATCTAAATATAACGAGTTCAGTCTAATTTATTCACCGTATCTGCTTTCAGTAAAATTATCATCCGATTGCGAAAGAAATTTTTTAAACCTTATTGCTGAACAATATTTATGATGTGATTCTCTTTACTGTTAAATGTTTATTTATATTTTTTAAATTCATAAAAGTTTAATTTGCTTTGTTTAAAAAATTTTTGTGCTTTTGTTGGTGTTCCAAAAGTTTGTACTACAAAACTTAATATTCTCTGCTATACTAAAACAAACTTTTGGCCACCAACAACAGTGTTGGCTAAGTTCGTAGTCATAAAGATTATTAAACCGAATTTAAATTAATTCCACAGATTAAATTTTACAAGGGATTTTTATTTATAGGAAATTTGAAGCGGGTTTGATTGTTATTCTTGTAACTGCTTATAACTTACAGCTGAAGGATTCAAGTCTCCGTTTGTTGTTGGTGATCAAAAAGTTTGCTTAAGATCTATTGTAATTTTAAACTGTTGCACAGGCAAACTTTTTGAAAACACCAACAACGGCGGGGAAGATCTATAGTGATTTTTAACTGTTAAAATGGCAAACTTTTTGAAAACAGCAACAAGAGCGGGATATTACTATTTCAAAAGCACCATTCGCTTTCTGTCAATCATCATACCGTCTACTTCAAAAGTATAGAAATAAACTCCACTGGAGAAATTGCTTCCGTCATATTCGATTTCAAAACTTCCTGAAGGCAATCTTTTGTCTACCAATGTAGAAAGTTCATTTCCAAGAATATCGTAAACTCTAATCTTAACATGACCCTCAGTACGTATGTCATAGTTTATCTTTGTGTTTGGATTGAATGGATTCGGATAATTTTGTGAAATCAGATATTGAACCGGGGATTCTGAAGATGAGTTCTTTATGAGAACAAGCTGCTGCCATATTTTATAAACGTTGTGATCGTTTGAAGCATAGATTGTATCTCCGTCATTCTTGTACTTTATTATTCCTGTGACACTAAATGAACTGTCAAAAGCATCAAAGTATTTAATCCAGTTTCCACCTGCGTTTGTGCTTTTATATAATCCTGAATAATAAACTCCGAGATAAAGAACATTGTGATCATCAGGATCGATCAGGAGTACATTGCAATTGTAATTGTTCAGCAATGAAAAGTTATGTCCGCCATTTGTAGATTTATAAAGTCCATTGAAGCTGGTTAAATATAATGTGCCGCTCACATCATCTATATAAGTATTCCTGTCTCCGCCCGGATTTGGTGAAATCCCTGTAAAGCTGTCCCCGTGATCTATTGATTTATAAACAGTGTCACGAGTTATACAAAATATTTCGTTTACCGCTAGCGGATTCACTTTTACGGATGCAAAGTATGCATTTCCGCCTAAGCTCAAACTGCTCCAGGTATTACCTTTATTTGTTGACTTCCAAAACCGCAATGGTTCATAAAGATTTGATCCGGCGCCATATATAATACTATCGTTCGAAGGATCGAAATCAAAAGTCCTCATTACACCGTTTTGGGATTGAAGCGGATTGGAACTGTTTTGTCCGGAATTATATGAGATCAAATTGTATGAGTTT
>JADJWZ010000033.1 GCA_016716125.1 Ignavibacteria bacterium
GTTTGCTCATGATTCATATAATTTACTTGAATCAATTCCATAATTAAACTAATTTAAAAACATTAATCACTAAACATTTCTATGTCAAAACTTCTTGAAGTTAAAAATTTAAAAACATATTTCTATACTGATGACGGAGTTGCTAAAGCCGTGGATGATGTAAGTTTTTCCTTAGATAAAGGAGAAACCCTCGGAATAGTAGGTGAGTCAGGCTGCGGTAAAAGCGTATCTGCGTTGTCAATAATGCGTCTCATTCCCGAACCGCCCGGAAAAATCGCAGGGGGCGAAATACTTTTTAAAGGGAAGAATGTTCTGAATTTTACCGAGAAGGAAATGCAGGAGATGAGAGGCAATGATATCGGAATGATATTTCAGGAGCCGATGACCTCGCTGAATCCCGTGTTCACATGCGGCGATCAGATCGAGGAAGCGGTAATACTTCATCAGAAACTAAACAAAGAACAGGCTAAAGAAAAAGCTCTTGAGATGCTGAGACTCGTCGGCATTCCCGCACCGGAGCAGAGATATAATGAATATCCGCATCAGCTTTCGGGAGGTATGCGTCAGAGAATTATGATAGCGATGGCGCTGAGCTGTAATCCGGAAATACTGATAGCCGATGAACCGACGACTGCCCTTGACGTAACCGTTCAGGCGCAGATACGGAGCTTATAGAAAAGCTTAGACCGATCTCGGAATGGGTGTAATAATTATAACGCACGATCTCGGATGATCGCGGAAGTATCGGATAAAGTCTATGTTATGTACGCTTCGAAAGTCGCGGAATACGGCACTGCAGATCAGATCTTTTACAACAGCAAACATCCTTACACAATTGGTCTTCTTAATTCCATACCGAAACTTTCCGCAGGTCATAAAAAACTTGCAACTATAGAAGGCAGCGTACCCGCGCCGACAAATTATCCGGCGGGCTGTCATTTCTGCACACGCTGCGCATTTGCAATTGACAAATGCTGGAATGAACAACCGCCTTTGATAGAAGTTGAACGCGGACATGTATCAGCATGCTGGAGAACAGCTGAAATTGATAAATTCAAAGAACAGCTTCTGAGCTCTGTTGTGTAACGCAACAAATTTTTTTAACAACCCTGAATTTTTGTATAATAAATTTAGGGTTTTCTTTTTTTTAAAATGAATATACTTATAAAGGATATCGGTCAGCTTGTTACATGTGCAAATAAAGGCAAGCTTCCGAAAGCCGGAAAGAAACAGTCGGAAATCGGACTGATCAGAAACGGAAATATCTTTATTGAAAAAGATAAGATCGCATTTGCCGGGAGTAACGCTGAGCTGAAGAAATTTCTGGCAGGCAGCGCGGTTAAGAATTATGATGTCATTGACGCAAGAGGAAAAGTCATTACGCCGGGATTCATAGATTCACATACGCATTTCGTGTTTGCCGGATCGAGAGAAGACGAATATGAAATGAGACTGGCGGGAAAGACCTATCAGGAAATTGCAAAAGCCGGCGGAGGGATTTTATCTACGGTGAACGCTGTGAGGAATACAAACAAGAATGAACTTTCTGAAATATCCGGAAAGCGACTTGATAAGTTTATAAAATACGGAACAACAACTATTGAAGGTAAATCCGGTTACGGGCTGGATCTCGGAAATGAACTGAAAATTCTCGAGGTCATGAAAGAACTTAATGAAAACAATAAATACGGCATAGATATTATACCGACTTTTCTCGGCGCGCATTCTGTTCATCCTGAGAAAAGTAAGGAAGATTACATTTATGAAATTTGTCATAATATTATTTCAATAGTCTCAAGAGAAGGTCTTGCGAAATTTATAGATGTATTCGTAGAGGTAAATTATTTTACAAAAGAAGAAGCTGATAAGATATTTACATTCGGAAAAAAATACGGACTGACTGCAAAGCTTCATACAGATCAGTTTAATTCTATCGGAGGAATTAAAACTGCAATAAAACACAACGCCGCATCTGTCGATCATCTGGAAGTATTAAAGGAAGATGACATTGAGATGCTCGCTGCCCACTGCAAAGACAGAAAAAAGAGAAACATAATAGCCACAATACTTCCCGGAGTCTCATATTTTCTCGGAATACCTTACGCTCCGGCAAGACAGCTTATTTCAAAAAAAATCCCGGTTGCGCTCGCTACTGATTTCAATCCGGGAAGCTGCATGACGGAAAATATTCAGATGATAATGTCGCTCGCTTCAGTTCATTTAAAAATGACCGCTGAAGAAATTCTGAATGCCGTAACTATTAACGCCGCATTTGCATTAAATATAGAAAAAACAACAGGCAGTATAGAATCCGGCAAGCAGGCTGACCTGCTTATTTTTGATATGCCATCTTATAAATATCTTGTTTATAATTTCGGAGTGAATAATCTTGAAACAGTCATAAAAAAAGGTAAAATTGTATTACCCGTCAATTAAAATATTTATCATGAAAAAAATCAATCTTATAAAATCGCCGTTCATATTCTGCATGTTCCTGTTTATGAATTTAAATATGCTCTCATGTAAATCTGTGAATGAAGATCCGGACGCGCTTTCTGAAAAGAAGGAAGGCGAGAAAACCGAAGTAACCAATGTAACCAATGAGAAAAGCAGTTATGACATAGAAGTATTTACTGAAGGGCTTTATGTTCCGTGGAGTATTGTGTTCACTTCTCCGGAAAGAATGCTTGTAAATGAAAGAGACGGAAAGATGCGCATAATAGAAAGCGGAGTTTTAAAATCTGAGCCGCTGAAAGTATTTAGCGATGTCTCTTCCGGCGGTGAAGAGGGACTGATGGGACTTGCGCTGGATCCGGATTATATAAATAATAAACTGTTATATTTAAGTTATGCATTTGATAACGGAGATGAACTGGCGGTAAAGGTTGTAAGATATAAAGACAACGGCGATAATCTGTCCGAAGAGAAAATAATTTTAAACAATATTCCCGCAGAAAGATATCACGCCGGCTGCAGACTCAGATTCGGTCCTGACGGAAAATTATACATTACAACAGGTGACGCTGGTGAAAGGGGAATTGTGCAGGATAAAAATAATCTTTACGGAAAAATATTAAGAGTAAATTCAGACGGGACAATACCTGAAGACAATCCATTCCCCGGAAATCCTGTCTGGAGTATTGGTCACAGAAATGCGCAGGGAATCGACTGGTATCCGGGAACAGATATATTGTATTCCACCGAACACGGTCCATCGGGATTTGACGGTCCTGGCGGAGGTGATGAAGTGAATGTAATAGTCAAAGGCGGAAATTATGGCTGGCCTGAAGTGTCTCATGAACAAAGCATGGAAGGCATGATATCTCCCGCGCTTGTCTTCACTCCGGCTGTCGCGCCGGCTTCAGGAATGTTTTATGATTCAGATTCAATTCCGGAATTCAAAAATAATTTCTTCTTCGGATGTCTGAGAGGCAATGCAATTTACAGAGTTATACCCGATGAAAATAATCCGTCGAAAGTAAAGTCTTTTGAAAAGTTAGAAGGTATTAAATTCGGAAGAATAAGAGATGTAACGCAGGGACCGGACGGCGCAATTTATTTTTCTTCAAGCAATAAAGACGGAAGAGGAAGCGTAAAAAAAGGTGATGATAAGATCTACAGAATTTTGAAAAAGAATTGAAGTAAATTCTTCAGGATTTCGCTACATCAGGAAGATTCAGCGAAGTATCCTCTGATTCAAGTTCGCCAGATCCTCTGACACGGAAACTGATTTTCATATAAAGCTCTTGAGATCATTACGGAATCTATCGCCAGATGCTCGATACTCATTATTTTTTAAGATCCAGATAATTTGAAATACCGCCGGCTGAAGTGATCTTCAGATTTGTATTGTTTGCAATTTCAAGGAGACGTTCAATATGCGGACCGCTGAGATTCCCCACTCTTGTTACATCCTGATAAATGATCCTTGTGACTCCGGATGCTTCCATCTTCTTTGCAAAATCAAGCGGAGTAATATCCGCATAATTTATCCATCCGTCCATCACGACGTTATTAAGCTTTTCATCAATGCAGATCACAACTTTGGAAGGGGAGAATTCGGTAATGGCGGATACAATAAAATCGGGATTTGTCAGCGCTGCAGTGCCGATCACAATTCTGTAAACGCCGAGTTCTTTTATGATCTTCCGCGCAATGTCCATATCCCTAATTCCGCCGCCAAGCTGAACAGGTATATCAACGGATTCAGTGATCTCCTTTATCATGTCAAAATTTTTCATATCGCCGTGAAGCGCGCCGTCAAGATCAGTAATGTGAATGCATTTGAAATTTTCTTTGCGGAAAAGCTTTGCCATAATGATAGGACTCTCGGAATAGAATTCAGTATTATTAAGGTCCTGAATTTTCCTTACGCATTTACCGTCCTTTATGTCAATTACCGGGATTACAAGCATATTAATTTATTTTCTTACTATTGCTACTTTACCCGTACCTACTTTACTACCGTCCTGATTGAATGCAACGATTATATAAATTCCGGTCGGAGTAAATTCATTATCAGAAGTCATACCGTTCCATGAAGCGATCCTTCCGCCGGGAGAATCGAATTCATTAATGATCCTGCCGTCAAGAGTAATGATCTTTATAGTAGAGTTTTCTATCAGCCCGTCGATCTTAAGATTTACACCGGATGGAATTAAATATGGATTCGGTGAAGCGATGATCTCATCAAAATCCTGAACAGGTTCAATTGCATTTGTCTTTAATGAAGACATTCCTTTCTGTGTACCAAAATAAGCGATACCTGTTTTGTTGCTGACTTCGATCGAGTTAATTTTATTCGAAAGTATCGGACTGTTTGAAGTATTAAACTTTTCAAGAAGAGTAGCGCCGTCGGAAGAAAGATGAAACACTCCGTTGGATTCCGTGCCGATCCATTTTTCATTAAGAATATCATTTGTAATGGATATGCAGTTTTCAGTAAACGGTACTCTGATATTTCCCGAAATTATTCCGAGTTTCTGCGGACGCGGCTTATTGCTCGGATTCTGAATCGCGCCGAAAGGATTGCTGATTATGAATACTCCGTTATTTGTTGCGATCCATACTTCATTATTTTTTTCTATTATAATGTCATTTACATTTGTAACTTCAGATCCGAAATCAGCATTATCATAAAATCCGAATACGTCATCTGAAGGATTATCTATTGAGCCGTTCTCATTAAAGAAATAAACGCCTGATCTTGATCCGCTGAGAACTATCCATTTTGTATTGTATGAATCCACTACAGTTTCAGATAATGAAGCGCCGCCCATGAAAGAAGGATTTACAAATCCGACCCATTGATTATTTCCCTTATATGCGTAAAGTGAACTGCCGGAATTGGTTGCAAAAAAAGTAACCCACATGACCTGATTATTATCAAAAGCTCCGCCGTAACTGGAACAGAAATTTACATTATTTGAAACACCCGGAAGAATGGAATTTGTCGGATTAAAATTCGTGATCGTATTTCCGCTGATCTGTGTCGGACCGCTGCCAAAGCCGTATGCCCAGACCTGTCCGTTACCGGAATTAATTTTCTGAAACCAGTTGCCGTTTCCGATCTCCGGATGGCTGACGGTATTATAGTTTTCCCAGGATACTCCGTCAAAAGAATAAAATCCGTTATTAACCAATCCGCCGGCTACCCATATTGTATTGTTTTCATCAATAGAAATCTGACTGAAGACGTTTGTATAAGGACTGTTCGGGAATACAAGTTTGTAATTATTATTTACTGATGTATAAATTCCGTTGTTAGACAAACCGGCAATTAGCATGTCAGAGTTATCTTTCGAAAGTACTGTGTAAGAATCGGAATTCTGATACTGAGTAATAGAAGAGAGATCATTTCTGTCAGCGGAATAAATGGTACTGCCTGAAATAAAATAGATCCGGTTACCGGCTGATTTTATAAAGACGGTTTTTGCATTTGAGACCGCACTGTTAGGATAAGGAAACCAGTTAGTCCCGTCGTAATAACTGAATCCTGTATTCGAGCCGGCAAAAATTTTACTGTCAAATGTTTCAATCGTTCTCACATCGTTTGTCATAGCTCCTCCTGCGTAAGTCTGCCATAATGCAGGGTTATTCAGATTTGTAGAAATATCACCGTATGCGATCCCTGTCGCTGAAGCTGCATAAAGAACATTGTTAAAGGATGTCAGAGAAAATACGGCAGTATTAATAGGAAATGCTCCGAGCTTATAATAAGGAGCGTCTACAAAGGTATAAGAATTTACTGATATTTTCTGAATACCGTAACCGGTGGCTAAGAACATGAAATTTCCCGACAAGTGCATAAAATTTATGAACTTATTGGATTCAGTAGAATTTTTTATATCATAAATATATTTCCAGCTCTGATCATCTGCATTCAGAATAGAAATAGATCCGTCAGTAGCGCCAATCCAGAGCCTTCTGTTATTATCAAAAGCCAGCGATAAAATCTCATTGCTGATCAGACCGTTAAGATTTGTAAATTTAGCTGTAATATTTCCGGTGCCGTTTTCCACTACAAATAGTCCTCCGCCGGATCCGCAGTATATCATATTTTTCACAGGATCAAATGCGATGGATGTAATGGATTTAAAATCAGTAAAGTTTTCCCACTTATTGTTCTGTGAGAATGATATGGAATTTACGGATAGAAAAAATATGAGAAATAAAACGCATCTCTTAAACATATATTTATGATTTTAATTTTTTGAAAAACGGAACTTGTAGAAATGCCTATAATCTAATATTTTTTTCCGAAGGTTTAATAAAGTCAGAAGTTCTTTTGAAAAATGTGTTCCAATATTGAGTATTTAATGTTTAAAATCAATATAATTTTTTAATTCAAATTTTAACTTATTATACGTTTTAGCCGGATGTAAATCAGATTGCGTTATGCCTAATAAACTTTTAAATAAAAAGAAGTCTCCGACCCTCGGCGGAGACTTCTGCATTATTAAATTAAAACAGGGGTAAAACAATTTTGACCTGTTTAATTCTGGTTAGGTATAATCAAAGAACGAAACGTTTTCATATATGAAATTGAAAAGCTTTAATTCAAAATTTATTTTGAAACACAGCTAACTTTAATGTCTTTGCTCCTGCCGAACCGCAGTCAATGTAAACAACATACATTCCGCTCGCTACAAATTTTCCGTCATTATTCTGCAGATCCCATTTCTCAAGCGAGTTCTTCGGATCATTTGAATTCCTTTCGATCTTTTTCACGGGCGAGCCGTCAAGACTGTAAATGTAAATTGTGCATACAGAAGGCAGATGAGAAAAGTAAATAAATTTTTCACCCGCGTCATTGTATTCAAGCTCCGAGAAACCGTAGTAAGGATTTGGAAAAGCTTTGATATTATTTATTCCGTCTTTGCTTAAATCATTGTTATTAAATGTTGTGCCGTTTATAGTCCATGAATATTTCACGGGATAGCCCGGCACAAATTCCGCTCTGGAAATTCTGTATGGAAATACAGTAAGCGCATCGCCGTCTGACCATGTCTGCAATACTCCGTTAATTGATTTCACTCTCGGCAGCCATGCATACATTATGTCCAATGATGGAAACCCGTATGCCGGGCTTAATAAGCCGGGATTTATATTCTGTCCTGATCTTGACATATACTGCTGCTCGGGAGTTTCGCTGTAATCAGATGCGAAGATATAAGTGAACTGATATTTTCCGAGCGGAGAGTCGTCCGGATCCCATATTCCGTTTGCGTCAGCATCTGCGAATCCAATATTAAGACGTCTTGGATTTCCCTGAGTGGAATCGAGTTCGTCAGCTGCATACACGCTGAAAGGAACTTCGGCAATTCCCGCAAAAGGAATGTTTGTCAAATTTGTGTCTGTCAGTAATACATTCACCGGAGGAGCGTATCTGTATGCTCTGGAAGTTTCTCCGAAAACTATCCTGATCTTTCTCAATGGACCGCCAGTCAGCAAAGTAAATGTTCCCGAGCCGGGTGATAAAACATTTCCATTTGCATGAATCCTTGAACGGAAATTATTGAACGAGCCCTGTGTGGGAAAACTCATGCCGAGACTGCGGCTGTTGAACTGACGGTTGGTAATTACTTTTGCTGTTTTTATTGCATTAGTATCCGGAGCTGTGAACCATTCCTTTCCTTCGGGTTCGTAAGTCCATCCTTTCTGAATGCTCGTTTTGCGGACATTCAGATTAAAGTTATCTTTCGGATCTCTTACAATACCTGAGTCACGCATGATCTGATGAATGAAAAATAATCCGTCAGATGACTTTGCAGTGTCCTGCGTTCCGGAAAAATCTTCCGTGTTCTGATATAGCACTGTACTGATTCCGTTATAATTTCTTGTTAGGGTCCAGTTAAGATTATTATTTGAGCCGGTTCCGAATACAGAAGTGTAGGTTGCGTTCAGGAGTTTTACAGGATCAATGATGACAGGCATCACACCGAGGTCTCTCTGATCAGTAAGTATTGTATCTCCTAATGAATAATTTATCTGCGTACCCGAAGAGATATTCTGCGGAATGACTTTAAGAATTTTCTTTGGCGATTCTAAAACTTTCGGCAGCGTAAAAGGTCCGCCGGACGGATCATAGTAATAAGCAGTAACTGCGAATTTATATTCAGTGCCGTTAATAAAATTCTTATTGCTTATTGTGTCTTTGTTAAGTTCAATGAAACGCGAGATCCCGTTGTCACTTCCTTTCTGCACAATACCGTATAAGAATCCCTGCTGCTCTTCATAATAAACACTGTCTTTTATATCTTTAATACCATCCTTAATATCAAAAGTCTTTATCAGAACAGTATCATCATCAGAGGGATTAACGGAATAAGAATTTATCTGATAAATATTGTATCCCTGAAATTTAAAATATGTATCAGAAAATTTATTTAAATATTTAACTCTCTCGGCGGAGTCATTCCAGGAGATATACACATTTCCGTTTCCCGACGAATAATGCTCAGCGGCAGGAGGTTTGGCTGTAACACTTATATCAAAATTATTATCGTACAAGTTTTGTAAATACCGGGAATATAATTTCAATGTATTGATGCTTGCATGATTGCTCGAGCTTCTTGCAATAATCTGCGCATATACAATGGTTTGTGTATCACCCGGATTTACTGTCGAAGGTCCTGAACATTGCAAAGATCTTCTGTCATCTCCCTCTGACATATTCCATCCCTGTCCCGTTGAGGGATCGCCGGTAAATACAAAATTAGTGTTCTGATTTGTTATGGGGTTAAACCATGGAGTTCTGTCACGTCTGATTCCCTGTAAATAATAATATGTCTCCCTGTAATTTGTAGGATCTCCTACACTGGGATTTCCGTCGACGAATAAATGAAAAGCTGTCATTCCGAGATTTTTAAAACCGGGTTTGATCACAAGATTATTGCTCAAAGGCGGACTGTAAAATTTCGCCGTGTCTCCCGGGGCGGGAACGGTCTGACCTTTAAGTAAAAGAAATCCGACTGCCGGCGGAGCTAAACCATAATCTCCGTCGTTATTGGTAAAGTTATAAGTGTATCCAAGATTTAAAATTGAATCACTTCCGACCGCATCATCACCTGCAACGCCGAGATCATCATCCGTCCATAAAGCCATATAAAAATTTATCCACGGAAGACTTCCCCTGTTAATGATCCTAAGCTCCGTGATAATTACATCGTCTAAATAACTATAACTTTTAGCAAATGAGAAATTCGTTTGAAGTATCTGCGCTTTAAGAGGATCTGTACTTCCGGCATTATTTCCATGCGCTTCAGGATATCCGTCAGTATAGGAATAAAACATTGTCTGCTCTCCCATTAGAAATGGTTTTCCGTTTTCATCCATATGAGCTCCCTGACTGACCGGCCAGTTCTGATAATCTTCACTTGCGGTATCGCCTTTATTAATTTTATAAATTCTAAATAGCGGATCGTCCTTACCCTGCGGATTTCCATTCCCGTCCACATATCCGGGAAGATATTCATAATCATATTCAGCGATAGCTATAAGTGTGTCATCTCCGACCACAGCTCCCATCCATAATCCGGAAGCGTATCTTGCAAAATGTCCGGAACCTTTCGGCCATTCGAATCCGGCGTTTTCGGTTGTGGGATTTCGGTTGAAGCTGCCGTTGTTTCTGTACCATGTTCTGATATAATTAACATCCATTTGTTTTGAGCTGACGGCAGTAACACCCGAATTGCCGTTGTTATCATTGCTGTTTTTTTTCGGATCTCGGTCACTGAATTCAAAAGCGTAAATAATTACGACACACAATAAAATAAATACAGGTAGTTTAAATCGTTTCATATAGTTAGGTTGTATAAAAAGTATTTTGTGTTTAAAATTTATTCTGAAACACAGCTATCTTTAATGTCTTAGCTCCGGCCGCACCGCAGTCAATGTAAACCACATACATTCCGCTCGCTACAAATTTCCCTTCATTATTCTGCAGATCCCATTTCTCAAGTGAGTTCTTCGGATCATTTGAATTCCTTTCGATCTTTTTCACGGGCGAGCCGTCAAGACTGTAAATGTAAATTGTGCATACCGAAGGCAGATGAGAAAAGTAAATGAATTTCTCATCCGCGTCATTGTATTCAAGTTCAGAAAATCCGTAGTAAGGATTCGGAAAAGCTTTGATATTATTTATTCCGTCTTTCGCCAGATCATTATCATTAAATACAGTGCCGTTGATTGTCCATGAATATTTCACGGGATAGCCCGGCACAAAGTCGGCTCTATTGATCCTGTAAGGAAATACCGTCAGCTTATCACCGGTCTTCCATTTATCACCCGCATTTGCAAGTCTCGGAAGCCAGGCATACATTATATCCATTGAAACAAATCCGAAAGTTGGATTTGCTGAACCCGGATTGATCGGCTGACTGCCGCGGCTTACATAATTTGGATTCGGTGTTTCACTGTAAGTGGATGTCAGTACATAAACAAACTGATACTTACCCAATTTGCTTTCATCGGGATTCCAGAGACCGTCCACATCCGCATCTACAAAAGCAATATTCAGTCTCCTTGGCGCGCCGCCGGACGAGTCGAGTTCATCTGCTGAATATACAGCAAATGGAACATCCGCCATATCCCGGTATGGAGTTACAGTTAAGTTTGTATCCGTAAGCAATACATTCGCAGCCGGCGCGTATCTGTACGCCTTTGAAGTTTCTCCGAAAATAAACTGCACCTTTCTTAAAGGACCTCCTGCCATGAGAGTATTTGTGCCGGTTCCTTCGGTGAATTGTGATCCGTTGGCAATGATCCTTGATCTGAAGTTGTTAAATTTTCCCTGAGTAGGAAAACTCATTCCCAGCGACCGGCTGTCAAATTGTCTGTTTGTAATTACCTTCGCAGAATATATTGCAGCAGTATCAGGACCTCTGAACCAGATATTTTCCTGCGGTTCATAAGTCCAGCCCTTTTGCAAAGTATATGTCGGAATCTTATTGCTGATCCTGTAATTATCATCCGGATCTCTTACTACTCCGGAGTCCCTTATAGTCTGATGAATAAGTAATAATCCGTCCGCTGATTTTGCTGTGTCCTGCGTTCCCGTGAAGTCATGAACATTTTGAAAAAGCACCGCGCTGCTGCCGTTTAAATTTCTCGTGAGCGTCCAGCTTAATTTATTTTCGAACATTCCAAAAACAGATGTGTATGTTGCGTTCAGAAGTTTTACAGGATCAATAATTATTGGCATAACACCAAGATCTCTCTGATCAGTAAGGATCGTATCGCTCATTAAATAATTTACCTGAGTACCGGCAGAGATATTCTGCGGAATGACTTTAATAATTTTCTTCGGTGACTCCAGAACTTTCGGCAGCGTAAATGGACCGCCGGACGGATCGTAGTAATAAGCCGTAACTGCAAATTTATATTCAGTTCCGTTTATGAAATTTCCGTTGCTTAGTGTATCTCTGTCAAGCTCTATGTTCCGGGAGATACCGTTGTCGCTTCCTCTCTGAACTACGCCAAAAATAAACCCCTCATACTCATTCAGATATATACTGTCCCGAATGTCTTTGATCCCGTCTATTATGTCAAATGTCTTTATCAATACCGTGTCACTCTGAACAGGATTATTTGAGTAAGAATTAATCTGATAAACATTATACCCCTGAAATTTAAAGAACGAATTCGAATATGGATTAGGATATTTTTTTCGTTCAGCTTCATCGTTCAGAGTGAGATAGATCTTTCCGTTGCCTGATGAATAATGTTCGACTGCAGGCGGATCTGCAGCCACACTGATATTAAAATTATAATCATATAATCTTTTAAGCTGTTTTGATAAGTATTTCAGAGTATAAACGCTAAAAAGGTTACTTGCGCTTCGCGAAATTACCTGAGCGAAAATTATAGTCTGAGTATCACCGGGATTAACAGTTGAAGGTCCGGAGGTTTGAATGAATCTGATATTACCTCCCTGACTCATATTCCATCCCTGTCCTGTAAAAGGATCTCCTGAATATGGAAACTTTGTAATTTGATTTGTCAGAGGATTAACCCATGGTGATTTATCACTTCTTAATCCTTCAAGAATATAATATGTTTCTCTGTGATTTGACGGATCGCCGATAATGGGATTTCCATTAAAATACATGTTAAAATTACTCATTAACATATCCTTGAATCCCGGTTTTATAACAAGATTATTACTCATAAGCGGACTGTAATATTTAACCGTATCACCCGGGCTTGGAATTGTCTGACCTTTGAGTAACAGAAATCCTACAGCTGGCGGAGCTGATCCGTAATCACCGTCATTAATGGCATAGTTGTAAGTATATCCCAGATTTAAATTTGTATCGCATCCGACTGCATCATCACCGGCAACGCCGAGATCATCATCCGTCCATAACGCCATATAACATCTTGTCCACGGCTGATTACTTCTGTTTATAATTCTCATCTCTGTGATGATCATATCGTTGTAAACTCCAAAATCTTTTTTAGAGCAAAAATTAGTCTGCAGGATCTGAGCTTTTAGAGGAGCAGTTCTACCGGCATAATTCTGGTGTGATTCAGGATAACCGTCAGTAAAAGAAAAAAACATTGTCTGATCTCCCATTAATAACGGCTTTCCGGATTCATCTGTATAAGCTCCCTGACTTACAGGCCAGTTCAAATAATCTTCGCTCGTCGTGTCGCCTTTATTTATAGTATAAATTCTATAAAGCGGATCGTCCTTTCCCTGAGGATTACCGTTTGCATCAACGTAACCCGGCAGATATTCATAGTCAAATTCTGCGATCGCCACGAGAGTATCATCTCCCACGATAGCTCCGATCCATAACCCTGAAGCGTATCTTGCAAATTTAGATGAACCTTTAGGCCACTCAAATCCGGAGTTACCTGTAGTCGGATTCCGGTTGAAGCTGCCGTTGTTCCTGTACCATGTACTGATATTATTTGCATCCATTTTTTTTGAATCAATGACAGTAACTCCGGAATTACCGTTGTTATCGTTACTATTTTTTTCCGGATCGCGGTCGCTGAATCCGAATGCGTAAATTATTATCACACATAAAGAAATAAATACCGGAAGTTTGAATCGTCTCATCATTTTAAGATTGGGCAAAAAGTTTTATTATGTTCATATCGAAATTACGGAAAGGTAACATTCAAAGCAAAGATTTCTTTTTGAGATTTGAGAGGTGAAATGGTGAGAAAAAGCTGTGAGTAATTGATCGATTGATGATGGATGTTTTGAATTTAAACGAATTTAAACGTTTTCCCGGAATTTGCTTTCGGAAAGGATTTCGTGTTTGTGTGAAATTCCGGCTTCTATTTTTGTTGCTTTACTTAATAAAAAAATATGATTTGAAGTAAATTGAAGTGATATTTTTATTTGAAAAAAATTAAGCAGAATCACATTCGTCTAAATTGTTAGGCATTTAAATTGAAGTTAAACTGCCATTAACGTTCTTTCTTTTGAGAGATCAAAAGAAAGAACCAAAGAAAAATCTCCGCTGTTGAAAAATTGCCGGAATTCATCTCACAATTGCTATAAAATTTCCAACTCAAAATTTGCTGCGCAAATTTCTCAGACAAGGAAATTTTATAAACGCAATTGCTCATGAATTCTTTCGGCAATTTTTCAAAGGCGGTTATAATAAAGAGTTTAGCAGATAATACTAATTTTATGAAAAATTAAACTGATATTTTGTTCTCGAAAAAGTTTTGTATATCAATGAAGCTGAATGAGATTTAGAAAGAGCATTGTTAAAGAATGTTCTCATATATTTATTTGTGTGATGCTTTAATTCAAAATTTATTCTGAAACACAGCTATCTTTAGAGTCTTTGCTCCCGCTGAACCGCAGTCAATGTAAACAACATACATTCCGCTCGCTACAAATTTTCCGTTATTGTTTTGTAAATCCCATTTCTCAAGAGAGTTTTTCGGATCAGAGGAATTCCTTTCTATCTTTTTTACAGGAGAGCTGTCAAGACTGTAAATGTAAATTGTGCACACCGAAGGCAGATGAGAGAAGTAAATAAATTTTTCACTTGCGTCATTGTATTCAAGTTCAGAAAATCCATAGTAAGGATTAGGAAAAGCTTTTATATTATTTATTCCGTCTTTCGCCAGATCATTATTATTAAATGTCGTGCCGTTAATAGCCCATGAATATTTCAAAGGATATCCCGGCACAAAGTCGGCTCTCGTAATTCTGTATGGAAATACTGTCAGCTTATCACCTGTCTCCATTGTATCACCCGCATTTGCCAGTCTCGGCAGCCAGGCATACATTATATCCATTGAAACAAATCCGTATGTTGGATTTGCTGATCCGGGATTGATATTTTGCCCCAGCTTGTCTATACTTTGGACTCGGGAGTTTCACTGTAGTAGATGTCGAAGATATAAGTAAACTGATACTTACCTAATTTGCTTTCATCAGGATTCCAGATACCGTCCGCGTCCGCATCTACAAAAGCGATATTCAGTCTTCTCGGCGCGCCGCCGGACGAGTCAAGTTCATCCACAGAATATACTGCAAAAGGTACATCGGTCATATCGCGGTAAGGAGTTACAATTAAGTTTGTATCAGTAAGTAATACATTTGAAGCCGGCGCATATCTGTACGCCTTTGATGTTTCTCCGAAAACAAACTGCACCTTTCTTAAAGGTCCTCCTGCCATGAGAGTGTTTGTTCCTGTTCCTTCGGTGAATTGTTTTCCGTTGGCAGTGATCCTGGATCTGAAGTTATTGAATCTTCCCTGCGTAGGAAAACTAATTCCCAGTGACCGGCTGTCAAATTGTCTTTGTGTTATTAACTTCGCAGACATTATTGCAGCAGTATCCGGACCTCTGAACCAGATATTTTCCTGCGGTTCGTAAGTCCAGCCCTTTTGCAAAGAATAAGTCGGAATGTTGTTGCTGATTCTGTAATTATCATCCGGATCTCTTACTACTCCGGAGTCCCTTATAGCCTGATGAATAAGTAATAATCCGTCCGCTGATTTTGCCGTGTCCTGTGTCCCCGTGAAGTCATGAACATTTTGAAAAAGCACCGCGCTGCTGCCGTTATAATTTCTCGTAAGCGTCCAGCTTAATTTATTTTCGAACATTCCGAAAACAGATGTATATGTTGCGTTCAAAAGTTTAACAGGATCAATAATTATTGGCATAACTCCGAGATCTCTCTGATCCGTTAGGATCGTATCGCTCATTAAATAATTAACCTGAGTACCGGCAGAGATATTCTGCGGAATGACTTTGATAATTTTTTTCGGAGAGTGTAACACTTTAGGCAGAGTGAATGGACCGCCGGACGGATCATAATAATATGCACTGACTGCAAATTTATATTCAGTTCCGTTTATAAAATTTCGGTTACTTATGGTATCTTTGTCAAGCTCTATGTTCCGGGAAATACCGTTATCGCTTCCTCTCTGAACTACCCCGAAAATAAACCCCTCATATTCATTCAGATATATACTGTCCCGAATGTCTTTGATCCCGTCAATTATGTCAAATGTTTTTATCAATACCGTGTCACTCTGAACAGGATTGTTTGTGTAAGATTTTATCTGATAAACATTATACCCCTGAAATTCAAAGTATGTATCTGAATACGCGTTAAAATATTTTTTTCTTTCAGCTTCATCGTTCAGAGTGAGATAAATTTTTCCGTTGCCTGATGAATAATGCTCGACTTCAGGCGGATCGGCAGCCACGCTTATATTAAAATTATAATCATATAATCTCTTAAGCTGTTTTGATAAATATTTCAGAGAATTAACGCTTGCCAGATTACTTGCGCTTCGTGAAATTACCTGAGCGAATATAATGGTCTGAGTATCACCGGGATTTATTGTCGAAGGTCCTGAACTCATTATAAATCTTCTGTTACCTGCGTCTGCCTCATTCCATCCGGTTTGGGTAAACGGATCACCGGGAAATGCAAATTTAGTGATCTGATTGGTTACCGGGTTTATCCATGGTAAACCTGTACGCCTGATACCCTGAAGATTAAAATACGCCTCTCTGTAATTTGAAGGATCTCCTACGCTGGGATTTCCGTTGGTATACATATTAAAAGCAGTCATGCCGAGATCTTTGTAACCGGGTCTGATCAAAAGGTTATTGCTTAAAAGCGGACTGTAATATTTTACAGTATCGCCTGCACTTGGTATAGTCTGACCTTGGAGTAAAAGAAATCCTACTGCGGGCGGAGCTAAACCATATTCCCCGTCGTTATTAGTAAAGTTATAAGTAAATCCCAGATTCAAATTTGTATCGCATCCGACCGCATCATCAGATGCAACGCCAAGATCATCATCCGTCCATAACGCCATATAACATTTTGTCCACGGCTGATCACTTCTGTTTATTATTCTCATTTCTGTGATGATCATATCGTTGTAAACTCCAAAATTTTTTTGAAACAAAAATTAGTCTGCAGGATCTGAGCTTTTAGAGGAGCAGTTCTTCCGGCATTATTTTGGTGTGATTCAGGATATCCGTCAGTAATAGAAAAAAAACATTGTCTGATCTCCCATTAATAACGGCTTTCCGGATTCATCTGTATAAGCTCCCTGACTTACAGGCCAGTTCAGATAATCTTCACTTGTCGTGTCGCCCTTATTTATAGTATAAATTCTATACATCGGATCGTCCTTCCCCTGAGGATTTCCGTTTGCATCAACATAACCGGGAAGATATTCATAGTCGAACTCTGCAACCGCCACGAGAGTATCGTTTCCTACGATAGCTCCGATCCATAACCCGGAAGCGTATCTTGCAAATTTAGAAGATCCTTTCGGCCACTCGAATCCGGAGTTACCTGTAGTCGGATTTCGATTGAAGTTTCCATTATTTCTGTACCAGGTGCTGATATTATTTGCATCCATTTTTTTTGAATCAATGACAGTAACTCCGGAATTACCATTGTTATCGATAATAATTTTTTTCGGATCGCGGTCATTGAATCCGAATGCGTAAATTATTATCACACATAAAGAAATAAATACAGGTAGTTTAAATCGTCTCATAAAATTAAAATTGTATAAAGTTTTTTAATATTTAAAATTTATTCTGAAACACAGCTATCTTTAATGTCTTAGCTCCTGCCGAACCGCAGTCAATATAAACCACATACATTCCGCTTGCTACAAATTTTCCGTCATTGTTTTGTAAATCCCATTTCTCAAGAGAGTTCTTCGGATCATTTGAATTCCTCCCGATCTTTTTTACAGGCGAGCCGTCAAGACTGTAAATGTAAATTGTGCACACGGAAGGCAAATGCGAAAAGTAAATAAATTTTTCACCTGCGTCATTGTATTCAAGTTCAGAAAATCCATAGTAAGGATTCGGGAAAGCTTTGATCTTATTTATTTCGGACGCCGCTATCTGCTGATCATTAAACGAAGTTCCGGTTACAGTCCATGAATATTTTAAAGGATAGCCCGGAACGAATTCCGCTCTCGTAACTCTGTAAGGACTTACTGTCAGCACATCTCCCGCTGACCATGTTTGTAAAACTCCGTTCACACTCTTCACTCTCGGCAGCCATGCATACATTATGTCCAGTGCAGAAAATCCGTATGTCGGATTAGCTGATCCGGGATTTATATTTTGCCCTGATCTTGTCATATACTGCTGCTCGGGAGTTTCACTGTAATCAGATGCGAAGATATATGTGAACTGATATTTCCCGAGCGGCGAATCATCGGGATCCCACAGTCCGTTAGCATCAGCATCTACAAATCCGATATTAAGCCGTCTGCGGTTTCCGCCTGAGGAATCGAGTTCATCAGCTGCATAAACGCTGAACGGAATATTTACAATATCTGCAAATGGAGTGCTTGCAAAACCTGAATCCGTAAGCAGCACATTTACAGCCGGAGAATAACGGTAAGCTTTTGAAGTTTCACCAAATACAATTTTAATTTTTCTCAACGGACCGCCGGTTAAAAGCGTGTTGTCATTTGTACCGGGTGAAAGAAATTTTCCGTTTGCAGAAATTCTTGATCGATAATTATTAAATGAACCCTGCGTCGGAAAACTCATGCCGAGACTGCGGCTGTTGAACTGGCGGTTAGTAATAAATTTTGCTGTCATGACTGCAGTTGTATCCGGACCGGTGAACCATTCCTTTCCCTCAGGTTCATAAGTCCAGGCTCTCTGCAGACTGGTTTTATTAAATGAATTATTTCTGTAATCATCAGGATCCATTACTACACCTGAATCGCGGATTAATTTATGAATAAACATTAAGCCGTCTGAAGTTTTTGCAGTATCCTGTGTTCCGCTGAAGTTTTCTATATCTTCAAAAAGTACAACACTGTTTCCGTTCACATTCCTCGTCAGAGTCCAGTTCACAATATTATTAACGCCGCTTCCGAAAAGGGAAGTGTAAGTCGCATTAATTAATTTTAAAGGATCAGTAATAACCGGAATTACTGCAAGGTCTTTCTGATCCGTCAGCAGAGTATCGCCGGGTGAATGGTTTACAGTAGTTCCCGGAGAAATATTCTGCGGAATGACTTTAAGAATTTTCTTTGGCGACTCAAGAACTTTCGGCAGAGTATAAGGTCCGCCGGATGGATCATAGTAATAAGCCGTAACTGCAAATTTATATTCAGTGCCGTTTATAAAATTCTTATTGCTAATTGTATCTTTACTGAGTTCAATGAATCGCGAAATTCCGTTGTCACTTCCTCTCTGTACAATACCGTATAGAAATCCCTGCTGCTCTTCATAATAAACGCTGTCCTTAATATCTTTTATGCCGTCCCTGATGTCAAAAGTTTTTATAAGAACAGTATCATCATCAGACGGATTAACAGAATAAGAATTTATCTGATAAATATTGTATCCCTGAAAATTAAAATATGTATCGGAAAATTTATTTAAATATTTTACTCTTTCAGCGGAGTCATTCAAGGAAATATACACGTTTCCGTTTCCGGATGAGTAATGTTCAGCGGCAGGAGGTTTTGCCGAAACGCTTATATCAAAATTGTTATCGTACAAGTTTTGTAAATACCTCGAATATATTTTCAATGAATTCACGCTTGCAAGATTGCTTAAGCTTCTTGCAATTATCTGCGCATATACAATAGTCTGAGTGTCACCGGGATTAACTGTCGAAGGTCCGGAGCTTTGCAAAGATCTTCTGTCATAACCTTCGGACATATTCCAGCCCTGACCTGTAAAGGGATCGCCTGAATATGCAAATTTAGTGATCTGATTTGTAACAGGGTTTACCCATGGTGTCCCGTCACGTCTTATACCCTGAAGATTATAATAAGTCTGACGGTAATCTGATGGTTCACCTATTATGGGATTTCCGGAGGCGTACATATTAAATGCCGTCATTCCGAGATCTTTATAACCGGGTTTGATCACAAGATTATTGCTTAAAGGCGGACTGTAATATTTTACAGTATCTCCCGGGCTTGGAACTGTCTGACCTTTCAGAAATAAAAATCCAACAGCCGGCGGAGCGCTGCCGTAATCACCGTCATTCGGTAAAAAGTTATAAGTATATGCGAGATTTAAAATAGTATCGCACCCTACCGCATCATCAGTTGGTATACCAACCGCATCATCAGTCCATAATGCTATATAGAAATTTGTCCAGGGAAAATCACCTCTGTTAATGACCCTAAGCTCTGTGATAATTACATCATTTAAATAACCGTAATTTTTAACAAATGAGAAATTCGTTTGTAGTATCTGCGCTTTAAGAGGAGCTGTTCTTCCGGCAGTATTTCCATGCGATTCCGGATATCCGTCAGTATAGGAATAAAACATTGTCTGATCTCCAATGAGAAAAGGTTTTCCGTTCTCATCCGCGTAAGCTCCCTGACTGACCGGCCAGTTCTGATAATCTTCAGAGACAGTGTCGCCTTTATTAATTTTATAAATTCTGTATAGCAGATCGTCCTTTCCCTGCGGATTCCCGTTCGGATCCACATAACCGGGAAGATATTCATAATTATAATCGGCGACTGCGACTAAAGTGTCGTCTCCGACCACAGCTCCTATCCATAATCCTGAAGAGAACCTTGCAAAAAGCCCGGAACCTCTCGGCCATTCGAATCCGGCGTTACCTGTGAACAAATTTCGATTAAAGCTGCCGTTGTTTCTGTACCAAGCGCTGATGTTATTTGCATCCATTTTTTTTGAATCAATGATGGTGACTCCCGTATTACCGTTGTTATCGTTACTGTTTTTTTTCGGATCACGGTCATTGATTCCGAATGCGTAAATTATTATCACCAACAAGGAAATAAACACCGGAAGTTTGAATCGTCTCATAAATTTAAGATAGTATAAAAAGTTTTTAAGTATTTAAAATTTATTCTGAAACACAGCTATCTTTAATGTCTTAGCTCCTGCAGAACCGCAGTCAATGTAAACAACATACATTCCGCTCGCTACAAATTTTCCGTTATTGTTCTGCAGATCCCATTTCTCAAGCGAGTTCTTCGGATCATTGGAATTCCTCTCGATCTTTTTCACTGGAGAGCCGTCAAGACTGTAAATGTAAATTGTGCACACAGAAGGCAGATGAGAAAAACCGGAACGAATTCCGCTCTCGTAACTCTGTAAGGACTTACTGTCAGCACATCTCCCGCTGACCATGTCTGTAAAACTCCATTCACACTCTTAACTCTCGGCAGCCATGCATACATTATGTCCAAAGCTAAAAACCCATACGCGGGACTACCGGATCCGGGATTAATATTCTGCCCTGATCTTGTCATATACTGCTGCTCGGGAGTTTCACTGTAATCAGATGCGAAGATATATGTGAACTGATATTTCCCGAGCGGCGAATCATCGGGATCCCACAGTCCGTTAGCATCAGCATCTACAAATCCGATATTAAGCCGTCTGCGGTTTCCGCCTGTGGAATCAAGTTCATCAACTGCATACACGCTGAACGGAATATTTACAATATCAGCAAAAGAAGTGTTTGTAAAACCTGAATCCGTAAGCAGCACATTTACAGCCGGAGAATAACGGTAAGCTTTTGAAGTTTCACCGAATACAATTTTAATTTTTCTCAACGGACCGCCGGTTAAAAGCGTGTTATCGTTTGTACCGGGTGAAAGAAATTTTCCGTTTGCAGAGATTCTTGATCGATAATTATTAAATGAACCCTGCGTCGGAAAACTCATGCCGAGACTGCGGCTGTTGAACTGACGGTTAGTAATAAATTTTGCTGTCTTAATTGCATTTGTATCCGGAGCTGTGAACCATTCCTTTCCCTCAGGTTCATAAGTCCAGGCTCTCTGCAGACTGGTTTTATTAAATGAATTATTTCTGTAATCATCAGGATCCTTTACTATACCTGAATCGCTGATTAATTTATGAATGAACATTAAGCCGTCTGATGTCTTTGCAGTGTCCTGTGTTCCGGTGAAATTTTCTATATTTTGAAAAAGATTGTGCTGCTTCCGTTCACATTCCTCGTCAGAGTCCAGTTCACAATATTGTTACCGCCGGATCCGAATACGGAAGTGTAAGTCGCATTAATTAATTTTAAAGGATCAGTTATAACAGGAATTACAGCAAGGTCTTTCTGATCGGTCAGGAGAGTATCGCCGGGTGAATGGTTTACAGTTGTTCCCGGTGTAATATTTTGCGGAATGACTTTGAGAATTTTCTTAGGCGACTCAAGAACTTTCGGCAGAGTATATGGTCCGCCGGACGGATCATAGTAATAAGCCGTGACTGCAAATTTATATTCAGTGCCGTTTATAAAATTCTTATTGCTAATTGTATCTTTACTGAGTTCAATGAATCGCGAAATTCCGTTGTCGCTTCCTTTCTGTACAATACCGTATAGAAATCCCTGCTGCTCTTCATAATAAACGCTGTCCTTAATATCTTTTATGCCGTCTCTGATGTCAAAAGTTTTTATAAGAACAGTATCATCATCAGACGGATTAACAGAATAAGAATTTATCTGATAAATATTATATCCCTGAAATTTATAATATGTATCGGAAAACTTATTTAAATACTGCACTCTCTCCGCCGAGTCATTCCATGACAAAAATATTTTACCGCTGCCGGATGAATAAGATTCTGAAGCGGGAGAGGCGGCTGTGACGGTAATATTAAAGTTGTTGTCGTAATATTTTTTCAAATACCTCGAATATATTTTCAATG
>JADJWZ010000034.1 GCA_016716125.1 Ignavibacteria bacterium
TAATAGAAGAAGATAATACTGATAAGAAGAATAAAGATGAGAACTAAAAAGAATCTGACATGAATACTGATGATAAAAATTCTAATTCTGAAAAGACTCTGATAAAAAAGATAAAAATACCGATACCAAAGATAAACCGTCTACAAACAAACCAGATAAAAACAAATCTGATATAAAAGAGAAGATCCAATGAAAAATTCTTACCAGATACTAAATCGAATGATGATCAGGAGACGAAATTCGAAATAATTTCCATAAAGAATAATAAAAAAATTTTCCTATCCATTCTTGCAGCGGACTTTTCTAAACTCGGGGATGATATAAAAGAAGTCAGAATCATACGGTGCAGATATTATTCATTGTGATATTATGGATGGACATTTTGTGCCGAATATAAGTTTTGGGTCGAAAATAATCTCAGATATTAATAAAATCACTGATCTGCCCTGGATGTGCATTTGATGATTGACAATCCACAAAATTTCATTGTAAAATTTTTCGAAGCAGGTAGATATGATATCAGTTCATTATGAAAATAATACTCATCTGGACAGAGTTATACAAAGTATTAAAGTCTCAGAATTAAAGCAGGTGTTGTTCTGAATCCTGCGACACCTGTATTCTGCTGGAAGACATTTTTGAGTTCGGTGGATTATGTTTACTAATGAGTGTAAATCAGGATTTGGAGGGTCAGAAATTCTTAGATAATTACCTCAGGAAAATAAGAAGTCTGAAAGAATATGATTGAGAAAGAGGTTATAATATTGAAATAGAAGTCGACGGTGGAATTGATCTGACTAATATTCATATTATCTCTGAAGCAGGTGCAGATCTTTTTGTCTGCGGCTCATCTATATTCAATTCCTCTGAAAGGAAAGAAGTAATGTCAAAAATGCGGTCATTAATTTAAATAATTTTATTATAAAATTATAAAAAATGAAGAACGTATTCTTTAACAGCGATATATCAGGTGTTGAAAAGAGAATAATTTCTTCTCTCAAAGTCCCTTCTCTTATACTGATGGAAAATGCCGGCAGGAGTTTCACGGAAATATTACTGCGGGAGTTTCCGGATATTCAGGAACATGAAATAATTATTTTTGCAGGAAAAGGTAACAACGCCGGAGACGGATATGTGATAGCCAGGCATTTATGTAATTTAAAATTAAATGTTAAACTTGTTATGACCAGCAGCAGAAAAGATCTTTCAGGTGACGCGGGAATTAATTTTGATATATTAAAGAATTCTGAAATAATCTCAAAACACCTTATTGTAATAAATTATAAAAACATTTCAGATCTGAAGGGAAAGATCAATTTCGATAACAGCATAATTATAGATGCAATTTTCGGAGTCGGTTTTAAAGGAGAACCTGATAAGAAAACCGCTGAGATAATAAAATTCATAAACGGAATTGAACATAAAAATACCGTTGCGGTAGACGTACCGTCGGGATTGAGTAAATATGATCAGAAAACTGAAGCTGTCAAAGCTGATATTACAGTGACAATGAGTGTGAAAAAATTTGATACATTGTTTTACAGCGGCAGGGAATTCAGCGGAAAAATTATAACGGCTGATATTGGAATTTCCGGAAATGAATTTACATATTATAACATAAACAGAATATTTGAAACTGGAGAAAGTGATGTAAGAAAATATTTACCGGACAGAAAAATTAATTCCAATAAATATACTAACGGCAAAACACTGGTAATAGCCGGCTCAAAAGGGCTGACAGGTGCTGCATATCTTTCATCAGTATCGGCAATGAGAGCGGGATCAGGCGCAGTGATAACAGCGGTTCCCGAATCTGTCAACGATATTCTTGAAATAAAAATGACTGAAGTAATGACATTGCCGTTGAGCGAAACGGATGAATGCACTTTGAATATGAATGCGTATGAGAAGATCAGTAAAAAAATTAAATGGGCTGACTGCGTTCTGATCGGTCCGGGATTGTCAAAGAATGAAGAGACAATGGAATTAGTCAGACACATTGTAAAAAATAATCAGACAAATTATGTGATCGATGCCGACGCGCTGAATGCTTTTAAAGATAATCTGAATATTTTAAAGAATAAAAATATAATACTGACTCCGCATTTCGGAGAGTTTGCAAGTCTTACAGGAATGGATCTGACAGAACTGAAAAACAATTTTTATAATACCGGAAAAGATTTTGCAAAGAAATATAATGTAACATTAATCCTAAAAAATTCACCGACAATTATTACTGACGGAAAGGATTTTATAATTAATCCAACAGGGAAGGAAAACCTTGCCACTGCCGGAAGTGGTGATGTGCTTTCGGGAATCACATCCGGACTATATTCAGTTACTGGAAATGCAATGCAGAGTTCAGTTGCCGCAGCATACATACACGGTAAATGCGGAGACAGACTTTATGAAAAGTCAGGAAGCTCTTCGACATTAGCAGGAGATTTAATATGCGAGATCGGTTTTGTAAAAAATAAAATCTCTGCCGGTTGAAAATAAAAGCAATATATTTTCATATAGCTCTGATTGCATTTTGCCTGCTGATATTCATTCAGTCATCAATACCCGGTGATGAACTGCCGAAAGTTGAATTCGAGTTAAATGATAAGTTCATACATGCGGCAATATACTTCATCCTTTATATTTTATTTTTTTATTCCTTAAAATATCAAACTAAAAGTATTAAATTACAGCGTTTTTCTTTTGAATTTGCATTACTGTTTACTGTGCTGTACGGAATATCCGATGAGTTTCATCAGTATTTTGTGCCGAACAGAAGCAGTGAATTAAACGATGTCTTTGCGGATATCGCAGGAGCGCTTATAGGAATGGCGGCAGTAAAATTTTTTTTATTAAACAGGATAACAGCTTCAGTTATTTTGATATCTATTTTACTCAGCGGCTGCTCCACTTCGAAACAGGTCAGCGAAAGTACTATGAAAAATGATAAAGTATATATTACGGAAGCTGATGCATGGATAGATAAAATGCCGGGAATCGGGAGCAGTGACATTAAATTTGGATTTCTGATCAGTGTAAATATAGAAACGAATAAATTACACCGAAGATTACAGCATTAAAACTTTACAATTTTTTTAATAATGATACTGTGAAGACGGATAAAGTTTTAACCGAGACATTTAAAATTACGGATGATGCAGTGAAGTTAAACGTAATTCATGATCTGACAAAAATTTATCCTGACCGTGAGAAAAGCGAACCTGTTACTTCACAGTTTAAATTTGATGTGTATTATAAGAGTAAAAAAATAAGCAGCATAAAAACCGAAAAATTAAAAATATTAACTGTCCAATAAAAATAATAAATGATACAATTACACGAGATCTATGAAGTTATACCTTTAGTGCTTATAGCATTTGCAGCCTGCGCGATTCTCGTCATTGAATCTTTTTCAAAAAAAAGCGCAAGCACAGTATATGGATTCAGTATCATAACAGTGATCGGAGCGATTGCAGCATCATTCCTGTCTGTTAATAAAGAGCTTATAATTTTTAATCAGTTCTTAAGAATTTCAAACGCATCGGTAATGTTCAGCGTAATAATACTCGCCGGAATACTGATCACAATAATTGCATCAAAAAGTTATATTGAGAAGGAGAATATAAATTTCGGAGAATATTATTCGCTGATATTATTTTCCGTGCTCGGTATGATGCTGATGGTGTTTGCGAATGACTTACTTATAATATTTATCGGACTTGAACTAATGTCAATATGTTTTTATGTGCTTGCGGGTTTTCTCAGATTAAGGCAGAAGTCAAATGAAAGCGCTTTAAAATATTTTCTTCTCGGCGCATTTATAACGGGTTTTGTTTTATATGGCATAGCGCTGATATACGGCATCAGCGGAACTACAAATCTCACTGAGATCTATTATCAGAAAAAGCTTTTTACAAATTACGTTTTCATAATCGGGTTTGCTCTTTTTCTGATCGGATTTTTATTTAAGATAGGAGTATTTCCTTTTCATATGTGGATACCTGATGTATATGACGGCGCGCCGACTACTTTGTCCGGTATGTTTTCCACAGCCGGAAAGATAGCTGCCGTCGGCACTATACTGCCGATAATTCTGGCTTTAAATATTACGAATTTCAAACTGATATTCTCAATAGCGGCAGTTGCAACGATGATGTACGGAAATGTAATTGCGCTTGCGCAGAGCAATATGAAACGCCTTCTCGCATATTCATCAATAGCCAGCGCCGGATATATTTTCGTCGGTGTAGCTGCGATGAATGAGTTTGCCCTGAAAGGAATAGCGTATTATCTGATAGCGTATACTTTCATGCAGCTCGGAGCTTTTATTATTGTTTCAATACTTGAGAAAAAAGATGACGGCTCGAGAGATTATAAAAATGTTGATATTGATTTTTATAAAGGTCTCGGAAAAAGAAATCCGCTGATGGCAACGTTCATGACAATATTTCTCTTTTCCCTGGCAGGTATTCCTCCTTTCGCGGGATTCTGGGGAAAGTATTATTTATTTTACGCTGCGATACAGGCAAACCTGATCTGGCTTTCCGTGATCGGCATTATGCTGAGTCTGATAGGAGTATATTACTATTTAAAGATAACTGTGTATATGTGGTTCTATGAATCAACTGATATAGTAACTGCGGATTATGTAAAAGAACCTGTCAGCAAATCAGGAATTTTTGCAACTTCGCTTGCAGTGATCGGAACTGTAGTGTTAGGAATGTATCCGAACTGGTTTTTCAAAATATTTAAAATGATAGCTGAGTAAAATATAAAATGAATATACTTTATTCCAAATGGCGACCTGACTCAATGACTGACGAGAAGAGACTTGAAAATCTAATCTCGATCTTCAGTTATCTTTTAATTCAGACAAACGGAGACATAGACGAAGCGCTTGAATGGATGGAGCAGCTGAATGAAAATTATAAACTGTTTGACAAGGATATGTCATTCGGAGATTTTGTAGATGAGCTGAAGAAGCAGGGATTTATTGCTGAGAAGGAAGGCATGAAAATCATTACGGCTAAAGGTTCTCACAGGATCAGAACAGAATCGATGCGAAAAATATTCTCCGGACTGAAACCCGGATCGACAGGATTTCATGAATCCAGTAAATCCGGAAAAGGAGTGGAAAGACTTAACGAGCTTAAGAAATTTGAATTCGGCGATCAGGTTACTAATATTGATCTCACATCCACTATAAAAAATGCATTCATAAATTCCGGCATAAATAATTTCCGGCTGAGCGAAGAAGATATCGATGTTTATGAAACTGAACATATGACAAGCTGCGCAACTGTTTTAATGATAGACATATCTCACAGCATGGTTCTTTACGGCGAGGACAGGATCACTCCGGCAAAGGAAGTCGCGCTCGGACTTTCAGAGCTCATACTTTCGAAGTATCCGAAAGACAAGCTTAACATAGTAGTCTTCGGTGATGACGCGAAGGAAATTTCAGTCCGTGATCTCACCTTCTTATCTGTCGGACCATTTCACACAAACACACAGGCAGGACTCAGACTTTCGAGACAGATACTAAAGAAGAAGGGCAATGTGAACAAACAAATTATAATGATCACCGACGGAAAACCATCTGCGCTGTTTACTGATGACGGCAGGATCTACAAAAATTCATTCGGACTCGATCCGAAGATAGTCAACAAAACGCTGGACGAAGCGGTGGCATGCAGAAGAGACAAAATAAAAATCACTACATTTATGATCGCGCAGGATCATTATCTTATCAACTTCATTCAGGACTTTACAAAAGCAAATAACGGCAAAGCATATTATTCTGATCTGGATAATTTAGGGCAGCACATTTTCGTAGATTACCTCCGCAACAGAAAAAGATTCGACTAAGCGCTTTGAAGAATTATTTCACACTTCTATCAATAGTTATCATATTTTTTTTAACCGGAATAAATTATGCTTACAGTGACAGTCTGTATTTTTTTACTTCCGACAGAATTTTCGTACCGACTGAAGCAAGCGTAACCGAAGCAAGAGTCGGCGTAACAAAGTATACTGACAGTAAATACCTTGAGCTTGATATAGGCGCTACTATAGATGTGATAGGACTTAAAAAAAAGAAGACGGATTATTCATTCGGAGTGGATTTTTTTACATATTCAAATTTAAGAAGCGAAGACAATTTCAAATTCCCTGTTGACGCGATTGATTATTTATTCGGAGTGAATTTTAATATGAAGAAAAGAATTAAAAGCGGTTATGAAATATCAAGCCGGTTCAGAATCTCACATATATCTTCGCATTTGCAGGACGGGCATATATATGAAAGGACGGATACAATTTTTACGCCGTTCGTATTCAGTAAAGAGTTCTTTGATCTTTCAGTTGTGAATACATTCAGACCTTCACATAATACAGAATTGAAAAGTATGTTTTCGATGAATTATATATTTCATGCAATACCTGATGAGATATCGGAATTCTCAGGACAGATCGGACTTGAAGGAAGTTATTATTTTACGAAAATGCTTCGGAATATATTTATCAAATGACATAAACATTGCATCCGTAAAAGGTAAAACTAATTTGAATGAAAATCTGGAAAGCGGAATTATATTCGGAAAGATGAATTCAAAAAAGATCAGACTTTATTTCAGGTATTATGACGGGCAGGATTACAGGGGACAGTACTACGGAAATTATTTTAATTATAAAGGCATCGGCCTAAAATTCAGTTTATAAAAATTCATTATGATAATAATTTTATTTTTTAATTTTCTTTTTGGAATGTCTGTCGGAGATTCCCGCGGAGCATCAGACGGAGCGTCAGACAGTATACTTGTTAAAGTGAATGAGATCAAAGGATTTACCAACGCAGTCTCAATGACAATTGACGCAAAGGAAAATCTTTACATACTCGACTCTGACAGGAATGAGATCCTTAAATTCAATACGGATTTTAACCTGGTAAAAAGAAATGGTAAGCAGGGCTGGGATAAAGGACAGTTTGATTCGCCTACATATATTGACGGATCTTCCGGACTTGATATATTTGTATCCGACGGTAAGAATAAAAGAATACAGAGATTTGATCTAGAGCTGAATTACATTTCCAGTCTTAATACTGCGCAGGAAGATTTCCCGACACAGTTTCAGTTCAATACGCCGTTCTCTACATTAGTAATAAATACTAATCAACTTTACGTAGTGGACAGTGACAATAACAGGATCATTGCATATGACGGCAATCTTCCTGTTCAAGTATTCGGTGATTATAAGTCCGGCAAAGGTGAACTGAGAAGACCTGTGAAAATTTTAAAGGATGACAGAAATTTTATTTATGTGTTTGATATGGAATCAAGTTCTATACTGGCGTTTGATAACCTGGGAAATTATTTAAGTCAGTATCAGATAAAAGGACTGGAAACATTTACGATAAGAGATAATATGATCTATCTTTATGACGGAAAAGGAATTACTATTTATGATCTGAATACAAGAAGCATTGTAAATAAATTATTCCTTCCGAAAAGCAAAAAGAAATATGAGTTCACTGATATAAAGGTATTAAGCAATGAAAGGTATTTACTCTTAGGAAAAAAAAGTTTAAGTTTGTGGAGGCATAAACTAAACTAAGGAGGATATTTGCTATGCGAGGCCTAAACAAAGTAACACTCATCGGAAACGTTCAGCCGAACGACCCGGAACTCAAGTACATTCCAAACGGAACTGCAGTCTGTAAATTTAAATTAGTCACTTCCGAAATCTACAAAGACAAAGACGGTAAGCAAATTGAAAGCGCTGAATGGCACAGGATCGTCGCGTGAGGAAAACTTGGAGAGACCTGTAACACATATCTGAAAAAAGGCAGCAGGATTTATCTGGAAGGTAAAATTAAAACGCCGGACACTTATGAAAAAGAAGGAAAAACTGTTTACCCTCATCCGGAAATAGTAATGGAATCTTTGCTGATGCTTGACGGAAGACCGGCTGCTGAATCAAATGAAAAAAATGAAGTCAGTGAATCTGCCGGAGTAGTTTCGGATAAATCCTCTGACAGCGGTGATGTTCCGTTTTAATTCAGTAAAGCATTAACTTCATACAGAATACGCTACCGCCCGATTTAATAAACTCAGTGGTTTCAGTCTCTATAAGATTGAAACCGCTTTTTTTTATGTCTTCTTTGAACTTACTGCTGCCACTCTGAACAATTACATTCTTTCTGTCAGGGCAGTGGCAGTTGCAAACAAAGTATTTCAGATTTTCCTGAATATCAACTGTAATAATATTTGGAAAATAGGATTTTAAACTTTCAAGTGACTGAGTGTCAAAGGCATCATCGGCTATTACGGCGGTATCTTTATTCAAAACAGAAAGACATGTATCAAGGTGATACAGAAAAGGATTTATAAGTTTAAGCTTAACTATGTTAAAGTTAGTATACTCAGCGATATAATCGTAAGTAATTTCATCGGTCCTGAAACCGTATCCGCCGAAAAGGATATTCCTTTCAAAATCAATTACGCAGTCGCCCATTGATTCAAAGTACCTGACATCATCAGGAAGCTCATGTATTTTGTAACCGAGTTTTTCATAGAATTCCCTGAAATATTTTACTTCACTTTGTCGTTGTTCATTTTTCATTTTACTTAATATCACGTTATTTTTACCGCGTTCATCCAGAAAGGGGAGAGACTGATTTGCAGTGAAGACCATGTCTACTAAACCTTCTGCCGGAGGAATGAGCGTAACTTCATATCCGAGAGATTCATAGATTTCTTTCAGACCGGTCCATTGTTTCATCGATTCAGCTTTATCAACTTTTCCGATATTGTCTTTCATGAATTCATTTCCGTAATAAGTTACATCGAAGTATTCGGGTTTACACATTAAAATTTTCTGAGGAAGCATTTGAACTGAAATTAAATTTTTGATTGCTAATATTAGTACAAACTTAATTCAAAAAAGATATTAATTAAATGTACATTTTAGAGAAGAGTATACTAATTAACTGCACAGTAAAAGAAGCGTTTGAATTTCATTCAGACACGAACAACCTTTCTAAGATCTCTCCGGGGAATATTAATGTAAGTATAATTAAATTAGAACTGCCGTTAAAGAAAGGCAGCGGCATTGAATTAAAAATAAAGCAGTTTGGATTATTAACTTCCGTATGGAAACTGCGGATCAGGAATTTTGAACCGTTCAGATTAATTACAGATGAACTGATCAGCGGACCTTTTAAATACTGGGAGCATGATCACATCTTTACGGAAAAGAATGGAAAACAATGATGACTGATTAAGTCCGTTATGAACTGCCTTTGGAGCTATTGGAAAAATGGCGCATACGATATTTGTGAGAAGAATGATCGAAAGTCAGTTTGAAAGCAGGCAACTTAAGACACGTGATTTACTTGAAAAGAATAATATTTAAAAAGTCAGTTAATTTTACAATTAATATCGTTAAATTTTAATACAACAAAAAAACATGTACAATACAATATTATTCGAAAAGAAAGAGGCTGTACTTTATCTGACACTTAACAGACCTGAAGTATTTAATGCATTTAACGAGGATATGCTCAATGAGCTTAATGACGCATTTGATAAAGCTACAGGGGATAAAGATATCAGATGCATAGTTTTAACAGGCGCGGGAAAAGCATTCTGCTCAGGGCAGGATCTTAAAGATTTTAATGAGAAAAAATCTACATTCAAAGAAGCATTAGATAAGCGTTACAATCCGCTGATTAAAAAAATTACGGAAATAAATGTACCGGTTATCTGCGCTTTAAACGGTGTAGCAGCAGGAGCGGGAATGTCTCTTGCGCTTGCATGTGATTACAGGATGGGAGTCGAAAATTCTTCAATGACTGAAGTATTTATAAACGTCGGACTTGTCCCTGACAGCGGATCCGGATTTTTTCTGCCGAGGATAGTAGGGTACGCGAAAGCTTTTGAACTCTGCGTTACTGGTGAAAAGATTACATCTAAGGAAGCTTTAAAACCGGACTTTTGAATAAAGTTGTATCAATTAACGCCTTACTAAAAAAATACACTGAAGTAACTGCAAAGCAGTTTGCATCAAGACCGACTTATGCAATCGGACTTATTAAGCAGTTGCTGAGAAACTCATTTGAATCTGATCTTAACACAATTTTAGAAAAGGAAAGTGAGTTTCAGCAGAGAGCCGGTGACACAAATGATTTTAGGGAAGGCATAAATTCATTTCTTGAAAAAAGAAAACCTGAATTTAAAGGATATTAAAAACAGGAACTTATAAATATTAACACAGTTGAACTGAAATACCATGAAAAACAAATTAAAGAAATTTTCTAATACATATATTAGCGGATTTATCCCTCACCTATTAATTTCAGCATTAATAATTTTTTCCGGAATATACAGCTGCAGCTCTAACATGTATTCTGTACAGGATGATGTTACTCTTGGTGAAGAAATAGATCAGCAGATCAAGAGTGATATGAAACAGTTCCCGGTTTTACAGGGGCATAAGGAAGTTAAGGATTATATTAGCGGGCTTGGAAATTATGTACTGAATAACTCGCCGTATATAAAATACAAAAACATATTTCCGTATAAGTTTGAAGTAATACATGATGACAGCACCGTTAATGCATTTAGTATCCCAGGCGGATATATTTACGTTTATACGGGCTTAATGAAATTTCTTGATAATGAAGCCGCTTTGATCGGAGTAATTGGTCATGAAATAGCGCATGCTGAGAGAAGGCATATGACGCAGCGTCTTACATCATATTACGGAGTCAGTGTAATACTGGGTCTAGTACTTGGAAACAATCCAAATGCATTCGGAGAGATAGCTGCAAATTTATTTGTCGGTCTGGGATTCCTTGCAAACAGCAGGGCTGATGAAGAAGACGCGGATAATTTTGCAATCAATTATTTAAAGGATACAAAATATTTTCCCGGAGGAATACTTAACTTTTTTCATAATATAAAAGAGGAACAAAGAATAAAAGGTCAGACACCCGGAGATCTTGAAAGACTTCTGGCGACGCATCCGCTTCCCAGTGGACAGGATTGAAAATGTAAACAGAAAATTAAATAAAATTAAACCAAAGCCGGATTCTACGAAAGGGCTTTTTAGAAATGAATATAATTTGATGAAACAGAAATTACCCAAATAAAAAAATTTATTAATTAAAATAAAATGAAAACATTATCGATACTAGCTTTAGTATTATTTCTTTTTCCAGAACTGTTTCTTCTCAGAATAATATAAATTTAAATAACGAGAATTATAAATTTAAATTCTCGCTGCCGGAAGGATGGACAGAAAGAAAGGTCGAAGAGACAAATAAGAAAGACGCAATATCATATACCTTTGACAGAGAAGACGGCAAGATTGCTATAATGGTGCTTGCATTTAAAGTGAATGAAGTAAAAAATCTCAACGATTTCGTTTATACACTGGAGAAGGATCTTACCTTAAACGTACCGAAGAAAGACAGTGATTACAAAGATTTTGATTCCGGAAATTATGACGGTAAAAGCGCATTGTATAAGGATTCTGAATTTACTGAAATTTTATATTATTACAGAACAAAAATTAACGAAGGAAGCAATTATACATATCTGTTAAGATTTATAGTACCGTCAAGCAGGTATCATTCGGAAATTGATGCAGAGATAAGAAAACTTGCAGATAATTTTTCACCGGATGTGTAACGGAGGTTTACTTCAGAAACGGATTGGATTTTTTTTCATCCTTTACACTGGTATCTTCCATATGCCCGGGGAATAATCTGTAATCATCTCCGCAGGTTTTAAAAAGTTTATTCAGTACAGAATTTCTAAGAGTATTCAGATCGCCTCCCTGAAGGTCTGTTCTGCCTATTGAGTTTTTAAAAATTAGATCACCGCAAAACACATTTTTGTTATTTTTGTCAATTATGCAGACACTGCCGGGCGAGTGTCCGGGAGTATTAATAAAAATTAATTCCGTACCGTTTAATTTCAGCACAGTTTTTTCATCAATGAATATGTCCGTCGGCGGAGGCTCGGGAAAATCAAGACCGAAAAATCTTGCCTGCGATTTAGATTCTTTAATCATAAACTCATCATTCTTATGCATATAAATCGGTAACTTGAAATAATTTTTTGCAAAATTGTTTCCGAGGATATGATCAATATGTCCGTGAGTATTGATAATTATTTACATTAATTCTGTTTGATTCGACAAAATCTGTGATCAGTTTTTTTCTTCTTCAGTAAAAGCAGCCGGATCAATTATCGCTGCTTCCTTACTCAGGTCATCGTAATAGATATAGCAGTTCATACTGAAAGGATTTAACTCAAAATGTTTTATGTTCATCATAATGTTAATTGATTTTACTTTTTTTAAAATTTAATTTGCATAAACTTGACTCAGGAAACGGGTAAAATTAAGATAATTGTAACAAACCGTAAAGCTAATTTTGAATACGAGATTGTTTCACGTTTTGAAGCCGGATTTGTATTAAGGGAACTGAAGTAAAAATCACTCAGAGCAGGCAAAGCAAATCTTCAGGAAGCATACGGCAGGATAAAAAATGACGAGGTGTGGCTCATAAATTCGCATATCAATGAATACAATTTCGGAAATATAAACAATCACGAACCGACCAGAAGCAGAAAACTTTTATTAAATAAAAAAGAGATCAGAAAAATCAAACAGATGCTTCAGGAGAAAGGGTTGACACTTATCGCTAAAATTGTATTTTAAAAATTCAAATGTAAGCTGAAATTGGAATTGCAAGAGGTAAAAAATTTTATGATAAACGCGAGTCAATTAAGAAACGCGAAGTAGAAAGAAAGCTGAGCAGAATATAAATGTTTCCTTCAGTAAAAAGAGCAATTCGATATTATTAAAACAGGTACAGTTGAGATCATACCTGAAGATGAACTTTTAAAAAAGTTTGAAACATCTTTAAAAAGAATAAGCCGTTAAACATCAAGCTTGGTTGTCATCCTTCCAGTCTGATCTGCATATCGGACATTCAGTTGTATTAAATAAACTCAGACAATTTCAAGATCTCGACATAATGCAATTTTAATAGTTGGTGGATTATACTGCAATGATCGGTGATCCTTCAGGTAAAAAAGAAGACAAGACCTCAGCTTACATTTGAAGAGACAAGAGAAAATGGTATTTCTTATTTTGAACAGGCCGGAAAAATATTAGATCTGAAAAAAACAAAAGTTGTCTATAATTCAGAATGGCTTTCGAAACTTGATCTGAAAGATATGATAGAAATTCTTAGCAAGTTTACTGTTCAGAGAATTCTCGAAAGAGATGACTTTACAAACAGATTAAAGGAGCACACTGAAATTTCTTTTCATGAAATGCTTTATCCAGTGATGCAGGGTTATGATTCTTATGCAATAGATGCAGATGTAGAGCTTGGCGGTACAGATCAGAAATTCAATAATCTTGTCGGCCGTGATATTCAGAAGAGATATGGTAAGGAACAGCAGATAGTGATCACAATGCCTTTATTAGTAGGCACTGACGGTTATGAAAAAATGAGTAAGTCACTGGATAATGCAATTGGATTTTAATGAGCCAAAAGATATTTTCGGTAAGACAATGAGTATTCCTGATACTTTGATCTATGATTATTTTGAACTCTATGCAAGACTTGATAAAATGAATTGAAAACGATTAAGGAGACGTTAGAAAATAAGGACAATAATCCGAGGGATTTAAAGAAGACTTGGCATTGAACTTGTAAACAGTATTATAATGAGGAGACAGCAAGGACAATAGAAGAATTTGATAAGATATTTATTAAGAAAGGAATTCCTGATGAAATTCCTGAGATCAATTTTGATCAGGAAAAAATGAAGCTGATCGAGATAATGACAA
>JADJWZ010000035.1 GCA_016716125.1 Ignavibacteria bacterium
AATCAGTCCGTCTTTATCTTCTGTAGCTGTTCCAGTAAGATATGCAGATTGTTCACTGCCTGAGTTATTTGTCACGGTGATATTCCAGAAATCTTTCATATTCAATGTTCCCGTGATGGCATTTTAAGAGACACTATGATCGGACCATCACTCTGTATGTTTGCTTTCAGAGTTAAAAAAATTAAGAATAAACTTAGAACTATAGTTTTGATGTTTTTTTCATATTCTATTTAATGAATTAAAAACTGTGTTCCGATAAATCTCTTTTCCCATCTATTCAAAAGTTATTGATTTAAATTGCCGGGCTTTTGAACCCGGCAATGTTTTGCATTCTATTTCTGATCCGGTGAAAATGTACATTAATTATACATAAATTGAAAACAAGGACTGACTTGCCCATTTAGGCTGACTTGACATAAATAATAATGTCCCGGTATTAGCATCGGTGAACAGTTTAAATTGCTAACCATAATTCATAAGGCGCTGTTCGACTTGAATTATATGCTACTGAATACCAAATCTAATAGCATCTTCGGTTTGCATTAACTGTGAACAAGTAGGAGGTGATGGAATATACCATGTTCCATCCGGTCTTTGAATCCCGTGTGGAACAGGAAAAGATGGTTTTTTAACAATTTTAACTATAAATTGATCACCGTCTGTGATTGTAAATCCTTGAAATGAAGAATTTAATTGCCATCTTAATAGAAAACTATTGTTCCAACTTATAACTTCATTATCTTCTCCATCTGCAGGATTCATAACTCCATCGTTAATATTGTCTGCCCAAATTACGGCATGCAATGGTCTATTTAACTGAAAAACACTGAAGTTGGGCATAATCCAAGGTTGGCTGTTGGATATACCTACTCTAACGCCCCAACCATAATGACGTCCAGCCTGAAATTTAACTGAAGAATCACTAAGGATAAAATGATTTTCTCTAATTTCTGTTTCTTCAAATAATGGTTTGTCTATTCTAAGTTCAGCATCCTTATTTGATTTTATTTCTTTAAACTGATTTTCATCAATTTCGAAAATACTTAGAGTAAAACCATCCTTTGGCAGTTCACCTTTCCATTCGAAAATTATATTATCTTTGCCTGTTAACTGTTCATTAATTTGGGGAGATAGAAGAGTTATGTTTGATTCACTCAACATCCTTTGGACATAATCGGAACCATAATCTCTTATAAGAAATGTTTTCCAATTTCCGCTTTCCGGACATTCTATTCCCAAAATGTACCAATATTCCCATTCATTTACCCATCGTCCATAGCTATTGGTTGCAGGATTAAACCAGTTGTGATATACACTATGATATGTAACACCATTGGCAGCTAAGTCGCCAGTTTCAAAAAACACATGGTCATTTGGAAAATTTGTATTTCCTACTGTTCCTGACCATATAATATTAGTCCATTCATTGGAACTGGAATTGTAAAAAGAAGAATAAGGAGGATTATTATTTATTAACTGATCATATCTCGCTGGTAGCATCAAGGTATGGGTAGGCTGGATCTATCTCCCAACTACCATGCCCATCTGGTATAACATTACCCTGGGAACTTTAGATAACATACAAAATTTATTTGTTAATCCATCATTAGGCAAAAAATAGAATGAGAACCCGTTATTGCCAGTACTTAGTTCGGCATTAAAATCTATAATGCAATCGCCTTCTATATTATCGGCAATGTTAAATACAAAAAAAGCAACTGCAGTTTCTATAATCGGATTAATTGAAAACAACCACCAAGGATTACTCCTAGTACCTCTACTAATACCCCCAACCATAATGATGTGTTGCCTGGAAATTAATTGAAGAATCATTAAAGGTAAAATAATTTTCTCTAATTCCTGTTTTCTCAAACAAGGGTTTTTCAATTTTTAGTTTAGCCTCCTTGTTTGTTGTAATTTCTTTAAACTGTTCTTCATTTATCTCAAATATGGTGAGAGTATATCCTTCTTTTGGCTGTTCACCTTCCCATTCAAACTTTATATTTTTCTTATCTTTTATTGGTTCGTTACTTTTTGGGGAAATGAGAGTTATCTTGTTTAGACCAATTTGAGATACCTTTTTCATCATACTTATTTCCCATACTTCACTTTCAGTATTTCCACTCTTTACCATCCATGCATATGTCTTCCCTTCCTCAAACCCTTTAGCTGATTTAGGATATGTGAAAGTAGTTGATTTAATTCCTTTGTTCAAACCACGCTTTATTGCCATTCATTGCAGTCTCAGGTGTCTGATTCTTCATTACTTCTACTATTTTTAAAGTATATCCGTCTTCCGGAATTTTCCCTCCCGAGGACCAAGTGAATACCGGCCATATGACGACAACGTCACCTCCATATGCCAGGGATTCACCATCAGCAGGTGAAATCAAAGTAAGCAATCCAGTTTCAAGGACTTCCTGATTTATACAGTCACTTCCGAGTTCTTCATTTGTACCTGATGAAAAAACCTTTACGCAGATCTCATATACACCGGCAGGAAATTTTCCTTGTCTGATAAGTGATTCCTTATACCTTGGATCTGATGCCAGGTATTCCACATCAGGAGTTTTAGGGAGATCTTTGATTTTTATGTTATTTACTCCCTTCTTAAACAATATTGGAACAGTTGTTCCCTTAACGATCATCCCGTCAATTTCTTCCTTTGCAGAACCGGAAAGATAACCCGACTGATCGCTTCCGGAGTTATTTGTCACAGGATATTATATAAATCACTTGGTGTTCAATGTACCCGAGGAGGCATTTTAGGCCCGGCCCCCGTTTTGCCGCTTTTCTTTGTCCGCCCGGCGGCCCCTCCCCGGCCCCCTTCGCCCCGCCGGCCCCCCCCCGGGCCGCCCCCCCCCCCCCGCCCCCTCCCCCCCCCCGCCCCCCCCCCCCCCGCCCGGCGGGCCGGCGCCCCCCGCCCCGCCCGGCCGGGGCCCCCCCCCCGCCCCCCCCCGGGGGCCGCCCGCGCCCGCGCCCGGGGCCCCGCCCGCCCGCCCCCTTTTTTTGCGGCCCCCCCCCCGCCCCCCCCCCCCGCCCCCCCCCCCCCCGTCGGCGCCCCGCGGCCCCCCCCCCCAGTGTTACCATAAATACCTGGGCACTGACCTCAAAAGAAATGAAAATAATTAGTAAACTTATTACTAATGTAGTGATTGTTCTTTTCATTTTGGTTGTATTTAATTAAAAGTTTTTGTTTGTATTTTAAAGTTTTGTTGAATTTCAAGAACGAAGTTAGAGATATTATAGCTATTGTTCTCTGCTTCTGATTTTTTTAAAATAATTTTAGCAATAAGTAGGATTAATTATTAAATAATTATATCCTGTTACAAACTTACTCCTATATAAAAAACACTTAAAAGAATCTAACTCACTAATACCAAACACAAATGAGTTCTCAAATCCGGAATATGTATAAAAAGAGATTGTCTTTTGAGTAATTGAAATAAACGTTACTCGCAGAAAAAGGAATTTTATATCTTTCATATTTTATTTATTACCATAAATGAAGATTTACAAACAGGTTGTGAAACCACAGAAATTTCATATTTTGTTTTCTTTTGAAAAATTACATCGATACTTAATTTTTATTACTCAATTATTTCTCCGTTACTTATTTTTACCTTACCGTTATCCTTTAGCTTCTCAAACGAAGCCCTGATCTTATCCATCTTATGCATTGGTATTTCAGGATCCTTCTCAAGTTCAGCTATTGCCACTTCAATATTGTCATACTCTATTATAGTAGGGTCTTTGCTTATGATTACAAAAGGTGCCCTTATGTCGGAATCTTTCTTGCCGAAAACATTTTGAATTAATTTTAGGATATTCATATTGGCTCTCCGATTAATTTTATTAATCAGAACAAAACTATGATATTAATATAATCAGTTCAAGAATGAATCAGTTAACGGCAGATGTTTTTAAGTGAACGGTTGGTTTTGGTAAGTTAACGGCAGTTTTATTCAGTTAATAGTTAGTAGTTAAATAGTTAATAGTAGGAAGCTTATGTATTTATAATTTACAATTTATGATTTGAAATTGTTTTATAAAGCTCAGGCGGGATGGACAGCACAAACTTCGTGCCTTGTGTATCTTTGTTTTTAAGATTGAGGTCTTCTATAATTGGAATGGGAAGATTTTTTTCTTTGCTAATGAGTTTGAGCCGATCCTGAATTATCTGTATACCTTTTGTAATATGTCCGTCCTTTTTATATTTCTGAGCTTCTGTTAATCCTATTCCGTTATCAATAATCCTTATAACAAGAAATTTAAATGTGTTATCATTAACAGTGACATTTTCAAAATTGAATGTTAGTTTTATTAATCCGTCCCTGCCGGAAGGCATTATCCCGTGCCAGATAGAATTTTCTACAAAGGGCTGAATTATCATATTTGGGATCATAATCGATTCCCGGTCTATCCCGCTGCCGGTTGATATTTCATATTTAAACTTGTCACTGAATCTCAATTTTTCTATCTGAAGATACAGATCAAGCCGTTTAATTTCTTCATTTAAACTTATGTAGCTATTTGATGCAGTATCTAGATTCATTCTGATCAGTTTTGCCATTAACGCAATATAATCATTTGCTTCTCTTTTTTGGTCGCTGTTGACAAGGTATTGAACCGAGTTTAATGAATTAAATATAAAATGAGGATTCATCATTGAAGAAAGCGCTTTATGTTTCAGTTCATTTATCTGGTTGTTTAAATCAATCTTTTCTTTACTTTTATTTTTGATATATTTGTTTCTCTTATAAGCTGCGAATATCAATCCTGTAAAAAGTATTCCTGCTAAAGATCCGCGGAATAAAAATGTTTCAGTGAAAAAGGGAAGTACAGTAAAAGAAATTATTTTCGGTTTACCCCACTGACTGTTGACAACTTTTGCCCTTATTGCCAGCCGGTAATCACCTTTTTTCAGAAAAGAAAAATTTACATAGTTATCGGGTATATCTATCCACTCATTATTAATTTTATACTGATAACTTAGAGAACCGGGTGAAGAATAATTTATTGCTCTGAAATCAATGTGTATGTTGTTTTTGTCCGGTTCAAAAACATAATTCCCTGAACTTGCATAGACAGAATCTTCTGCAGTTACTTTCTTTACTTCAACATTAATGGCAGTGACCTTATTGTTATCAAATTCAGATATATTCATAGAACTAAATCCTTTTGCTGATCCGATATACTTGTTATTTTTCGTTGTGTCATAATACAGCGACAGGATCTCATTGGAAGGCAATCCGGTTTCAGTATTCAGAACCTTAACAGAATCTTTATCAAAAATTATCAAACCGTTCATCGTTCCAATCCACAGTCTGTTATATTTATCGACTGAAAGAACGTTCGATGAGGTCAATCTGTGTTCACATATGTTAGTGTAGTTTGTGATCACGGAGCTGCTCAGTTCATAGCTTGCAATCCCTTTATCGCCTGCAAACCAGATTTTATTAGTTCTGTCCTGTAGTATATATTTTATTGTTTGTGCTTAGAATTTCATTTGAAGGAAAAAACGACTTACTTCCGGACGTAATTTTACAAAGACCTGAAGTTGTTCCTTACCCAGATATTATCCATGTTGTCCCCAAGAATATAGTAAACTTTGCTGACCGAATTAACATTATCAAACAGATTAATTTCTTCTCCGTGTACTGATCCCGGAGGGTATGGCTGAACATAAATTGTATTGTTCCATCCGGCCGTGTGATAAATTCATTATTTTCAGTTTTGCCAAAACGAGGAGGTGTTAAATAAATTTAACTGATCATTTTTAAAGTTTTGTCTTATAAATTTATTGGGATTATTGAATGTTCCGTTCCATAAACTAGGTCATTTATTATCCTGATACCATATATATACATATAGTCAGACAACAGAACCGACATTGTTATCTATTATATTAAAGTGTTATTATCCAGAACATTCAGCCGGTCGAGAGTTCCGGACAAACAAGCGGTCAGATTGGTCTTTTTCAATTGAAAGAACTTTTTATTGCTGAGTCCGTCTTTCTGACAGTAATTCCTCAGAAATAAATTATTTAAACAATATACACCGTCTCCGTATGTGCTGACCCATATGTTGCCTTCGTTATCTTCATAGAAGTTATTCACGACAGTTTTTCCAGACCCATTTTCTTACCGGTATCTGTAATCTTATCCGATTCAGCGTCAATAAAGTAAAACCCTCTGTTCATTATTGAAAACCAGATATTCCCTTTTGTATCCTTGAGCAGCCTTATTACATTATTGTTTTTGAAGAGTTCAACATTGACCGATCTTATTATTGTGTTATCTTTTATTTCATATATCTTCCCTCCGGTTCCAATTACAATTTCGTTATTCCTGAACCCGGAAAGCCAGAATATTTCAGTGTCATCAATGCCATTAATATTTATTTTTGATAATACCTGATTTTCAAATTTATAAAGTCCTTTTGTAGTGGCTGCTATAACTGTTCCGTTTTCGAGTTTGATGATTTTATTTATTGATATTGAAATCTTTTAAATAACCTTTAAATAAATTCATAGTATTATCGGGGTTAACTCCGGTAATATTATTTTTGGAATAAGAATACAGTTGGTCTTGTACAGTAAACATTCCCTTCATTACTATATTTTGAAAACTTTGATCAGAATAATTTTCTATTTTGTCCCGCGAATATACATTAAATCCTTTCTCAATATTTCCAAAATATATTTCACCGTTTTGTCCTTCCATCAAACTTATTATACTGCCTGTATTGAGTCCGTCAGCGGTTGAATAATTTGTGAAATTGTGTCCGTCAAATTTACTGACACCATTAGCGGTAGCGAACCACATATATCCGTTACTGTCCTGTATTAAATCATAAACCGATGAGGATGCGAGTCCTTCAGAAGAAGAGTAGTGGTAAAAGGGGGTTTCTGTGAAAATAGCGCTGAGGAGAAACAAACAGATACTATAACTCCGCGGAGCAGGAGCTGATATAAGTGAAACATTCCTTTCCTGAATTTCATACATTTCAAATGTATGAAAGAGTTATTTGTTCCCATTGTATACTCTGCACCTGTCAGAAAATTCTTCTGCCTTTCTCCGTGAGACCGGTATCTTAACACCATCACTCATTGTAATACATCCTCCGTCTAATTTTGTATAGTCTTTGATATGCATGAGATTAATAAGGTGGGACTTATGAACTCTGACAAAATGGTCTGCAGAGAATTTATCTTCAAATTCTTTTAAGGTCTTTGAGATCGTAATTTTTTTCTCTTTAGTTGTAAATAAGTGAGTATAACAGTCCTCAGCTTCAAGCCGGATTACATCGTCAGCATGAATTACTTTAAATCCATGTGACACCGGAATAATAACTTTTTCTAAATTAGGCAGGTGAGCGGTATTATTACTATAATTTTCAACAACCCTCTTAACTGTCTGCTGAAGTTCTTTGATGTTAATTGGTTTTAAGAGGTAATCAATTGCCTTAGCTTTAATTGCTTTGATAGCATATTCCTCATGAGCAGTAACAAATACCACCATAAAGGAACTGCTGTCCAGACTTTCTAAAAGATCAAAGCCATCCAGAACCGGCATATTGACGTCCAGGAAAACTACGTGAGGAGAAAGGCAGGCTATCATATTTTTTGCTTCAACAGCGGATGATGCTGTGCCGACAACTTTAATTTCAGAGCAATAACTTTCAATAAGAGTTTTTAAATTTTCTCTTCCCGAAAGTTCATCGTCTACAATTAATGCTTTAATTTCATGTGACATGGGAAATTCTTTTAATAATTAATAAATCCCGGCTATAATTCTGCCAATTGAATAACTTTGATTCCGGAGTTATGATTTAATTACTTCTAAAAGATTGAGTTTGAAAATGTCACTCGTAAAACCCGCCCTGACTTGTTAATGATAATAGAGAAATCGAAATTAAAATAAATCAAGGAAGATTTGAGAATGTGAAGGGTAAAGTCCTTCCTTAATTGTAATAAAACTTGTCTTAATGAACAACGTAAAGTTGACACGTACAAAACAATGTGCGTAATTTATCCACTATGAAATTGTTTGTCAAGAATGTTTTTCACCCCGTTTTTTTACCCCGGTGATATTGGAAAATTTAACTTTAGAAATCTTATGTTATTTCTGAGAACGTGTTATGCAACATACAATGAATATTAATTCAAGTTAATAGTAGTAACACACTTTTTGTCTGAGTATATATACTCATATTTACTAATATTTCATTATCCGTATCAGATTCAGCGTCAATGCAGTATTATAGAAATGAAAAGTTCTAATTTAACTAGACCAATGCCCCACTTTTTTTCAAAGGGGAGACACCTTTTATTAAATTATAAATTATAAATTTCAAATTATAAATTCTAAACTTTAAATCAATGAGAAAACCGGGATTGTATTTTAATTTTCCGCAGGCTAAAGCCTCCGGCTACGAATATTTTTAAGATGCTGAATATTTATATCATATCAAATTTCCCAAAAGGCTAAATGATGAGAGCTATTGATGATGAAAATACTTCAGACAAATAATTTTACAGGAAGACCTTCCAAATTCTCAAATAAATTGAAGGTTTTGTAGCCGCAACCTTTAGGTTGCGAAAAATGTAAAAATCCGTTGAGAAGCCACCATTTGCAATTAATTAAAAAAATTCCAAAAGGAAATACAGGTTTACGAATATTTTTAAATAATCCGCAGGGCAACGGGAAAGCCGGGATTATGTTTAAATTTCTATATTCCGCAGGCTAAAGCCTGCGACTACGTATCGTAAGTAAATAAAACAATAGTTTTAAAAGGAAGGGGAGTCTCGGGAGTCTTATAAAATTTCTTTGAGAGAATTCTGTAAAGCGTTTCATTAATAAGAGAAGCATTTTTAAAAACTGTAAAGCAGGAAAAATTTATGTTACTGCTCTAAAATTTAATATTTAAAATTTATAATTTATTATTAACTGCCCCCTCAAACCAATTCCAATACTCCGGCATCCTTAACTAGACATAGATCCTGCCGAAACTGCACAAACTTTTTACTGCTTTTATTCACCTCGTCGTTTTTAATTTTTTCCAAGTAGTAAATACTGTTAAGAAAGTTATAGGAAGAGCGGATGAGTTCATCGAAACGCGTCTGCTCTTTGGTTTTGCGGTCAAGATATTTGCGCATGGATTCGGCTTCGCGGCGGAGAGCGGGGAATTCGCCTGTCTCGAAATACATCATCATTTTGATCAGGCGGGAATAGATGAAATATGATGTATCGGATTTTTTTACTTTACTGATATTCTTATTAATGTCGGAATAATCTCCTTTAAAAAAATCCAGGATGATCCGTGTTATATTCAGAATGTCTTTGCTGTACTGGGGAAGAGATATGTCTTATGGACCTTTACGCAAACTCTTCCGCCCATTCGGTCTGATTCAGTTTTACGGCGTCGTTGACCATGCTGAAGAAGAGGAACGGCGGAATGTTTTTGCCTTCCCTGAAAAAATTCTCAAAATATTTTCCTTCCATGGATTTTTTACGGAAGATGAATAACTTTAAAACATTCTTCCTGTCAGGCTCACGCAGTGATCTCGTTTTTAGAAATCCTTCCGAAGACATATAAAACATCGTCATCAGATTGGAATCAAATTTATTTTTATTACGTCTGTAATAATTCTGCAGCGCGTCAAAGTATTTAACATCACCTGTCTCTGTCATCAGACTTGTATAATACAGCGTCATTATGTCAGGATAAGACTTTGAGAAATATTTTATGTGCTCATTAATGAAACCGTAAACATTCTGGATCATACCCGGGGGACGCCGCTTTACTGCTTTATGGGTATACCTGTCGGAATAATAATTAATATTAAATACTAAAGTCTGATAAACAAAATACAGATTGAGATATTCAATTTTCTTCAGGGAAATTTTGGATGTATCCTTACTGATGGTTGTATGTGAATGAATAAACAACTCTGAATAAAAATTGAGCTTGTTCAGATAATATTTTTCATCGATCCCGAATTCACTGTCACTGTAGCTTTGCATTTCAGTGATCTTTCTCTCATATGATCTCCATAAAAGTTTTTTCCCGAATTCATTAAGCAGTTTCACCTCGTTTTCAAGTTTATCCCTTTCCGTTCTTTCGTGAATAAGAAATTTTTCAAACAGTTTGTTAAAGTCGATACAGAAACTTCGCAATTGTTATGACTGTTCACTTCATCAATACCGATACCGCACTGCGAAATAATTTCTTCTAAAACATCTTTCGGCGGTACGTTCGGATATACTTTTAAATAATGAAATAATTTTTATTGTATCATACCCATTGAAGTAAGGCGAATGCAGGAAGTCTTAAAACTCCACGGTTCAGTGTAAGTTAAAGACTTTATATCTGACAGCATAAATTTGTTATTATTAATGTTAAAATATTAAAACAAAAAACACTCACTTTAGCTTCAAAAAGACTCTAAAAATCTATCTAAAAAATAATCCTAAAAAAGCAATGGGAAAAATTGCCACTCTATAAAATCGTCAAAATGTCCGTAGTTTTTTAAAGCAAACTCCCGTTAATTTTGTATAGTTCTTTTACATACATCTGATCTTCACTGCGCAACTCTGATCACGGTCAAATGAAAAATAATTAAACTGTAATTTTAAGTAAATAGGAATTTTAATGAAGGGGAAACTAACGAAAAATGAAATTCTAAGATTCTCACATAATAAGGAGAATTAAAATTAATAAGTGCAGATCAGAAAGAAGTAACCCGGAAATAAAACAAAGAATCCGGAGTATGATAAAAAGAAACAGCATCACTGTAAAAAGAAAGCGTGAAATCAAATGAAGAATGATGAATGTGATGCGAAGAGGCGGAGAAATTAAACAAAGGACTGCAAATTCTGAATAAAGAGATGGGGATACCTGATAAAGAGTTCTGACTAACTGAAAAAGAAAAGAAGAAGTTATAAATGAAAACTGGAAATGAAAAAAGAAAGGGAATGCAGCGAAGAAATGTGAACGTCAAATTAAGAGAAGTGAAATGTTAAATTAAGAG
>JADJWZ010000036.1 GCA_016716125.1 Ignavibacteria bacterium
CAGGAGATGGCAGTAAAATTTATAAGACCACTAATGGCGGACAAAACTGGGATACAGTTAGCAGACCAGTCTTTAACAGCAGTATAAGCATTAAAAAATAAAATTTTTAAGTGAAAACTTTGGATATGCTTTTGGAAATTCCGGAAAGTTTTCAAAACTACCAATGGTGGAAATAATTGGAGGATTTGAGTTACAAACTCAATTTACAGTTTCTATAAGGCGATATTATAGATGAAAATAACTTATCGCAGCCGGAAATGTTGGAGAAATTAAATCTACAAATGGCGGAACAAACTGGATAAATATAAGACCTCTTACTTCAAATCAAATAAGATACTACAGTATAGCAATGATAAGCAGTGAAATTTTTTATGCTGCGGGTGAAAGTTCTACGCTATTAAAGACTACAAACGGCGGAACAAACTGACTCCAATCTTTGTAGATTCTGTTTCAATTATTTTACGATCTGTAAATTTTTATTCTGAAGATATCGGATATGTAGTCGGTGATAAAGGAATCTGCTTATTTACTACAAACGGTGGTAATACCCGGAATAAGAATTTTCCAATACAGTTAATTTAAAATCGGTTTTTATAAAAAATCCATATGAGATTTTTGCTGCAGGTGATAATGGCTGTTTAATAAAAAGAAAACAAATATTATTACAAATATAAATAATAATGATATCTCTCCCGGAGATTTTAGATTGCATCAGAATTATCCAAATCCGTTTAACCCTATCACGAAGATCAGATATTCAATTCCCCAAAGTGATTTAGTAAAGATTTCTGTTTATAATATAAAAGGTCAGCTTATAAAAACATTAGTGAATGAATTTAAGAACAAAAGTACTTTTGAAATTGAATTCAGAAGTAATGATCTTTCCAGCGGAGTTTATTACTACCGGTTAATAATAAATGATGTAGTTACTGATACCAAGCGAATGGTAGTTTTTAAAATGATTTTTTAGAATATTTTATGTGTTTTATATGTAAGATTAAAAGTCATGCTAATCTGCTTTTGAGAATTCGGGATTAAAAAATTTTACTGGTTATTTTATAATGTCTTAGATTAATATTTTTGAAAGTTTTTATTAGGTATTAAATAGCAATTGTAAAAATAAATTATTTGAGCTATTTTTATAACTTGTTCAAGGAGTCGTAGTTCAGTTGGCCTTGCCCCGGGGGCTGACTGTCACTCCCGGGCCGGCCGAAGTTAAGTTAGAAAAGATTAAGAAAAAAGTAAGTCGTAGTTCAGTTGGTTACCCCAGTGCTCGGGGCTGACTGTCACTCAGGAGGGTCGTCCCGAGGACTCGGGAAGTCTCGTCGAATTAAAGAAGAAAGAAGTTTACAATAAAAATATTAACAACGGAGTCGTAGTTCAGTTGGTTACCCCGAGTGCTCGGGGCTGACTGTCACTCAGGAGGTCGTCCCGAGGACTCGGGAAGTCTCGTCGAATTAAAGAAGAAAGAAGTTTACAATAAAAATATTAACAACGGAGTCGTAGTTCTCAGTTGAGTAGCTCGGGGCTGACTGTCTGGAGGTCGTCGAGCTCGTCGAATTAAAGAAAGAAGTTACAAAAAAAAACAAAGCTCTGTTAAAAATTGGTTATACTTGCGTCACTCAGGAGCCGTCGTCTGGAAGACTCAGAAGTATCATTCGAGTCTTAAAGAAGAAAGTTTTTATAGGGCTATACACAAATCTTAAAAAGAGGTAAATTCACTACAGTTGGTTACGCAAATACTCAGGTAAGATCCCAAGAGGTCTTCGAAGAGTTCGGAAAAATCGTAAAAGAGAAAGGTTTGAAAAAGCACAAACACTGACTTGTTCAAGTTAATTAACGCCTTACAAAAGTCACTCAGGAGGTCGCTGAGGACTCGAAGTCTCGTCGATTCCGCATAATAAATTAGGAGCGTAGCAACTGTGTGCTCCTATATTTTTTTCATGAGCTTTAAAAACAAAGCCTTCTTAAAAATTTTGTTATAATTGGTTACTCTACCCAAAATTCTATCCAGCCTAAGCCTTTTCTTTATGGAAAAATACTTCACATATATCATTCAGAGTCTTAAAGATGAAAGTTTTTATATTGGCTATACATCAAATCTTGAAAAGAGGATAAATTTCCACAACAGTGGTTTAAGTAAATATACTTCAGGTAAGATCCCTTGGAAATAGTTTACTTTGAAGAGTTTGAAAAAAAATCGATGCAATAAAGAGAAAGGTTTTTGAAAAAGCAACGAAACACTGAATTTTACAATAAGTTAATTAATGGCTTTATACAAAGTAGTACTCAGGAGGTCGTCCTGAGGACTCAGGAAGTCGTCGATTCCGCAATAAATTAGAGCGTACTTAACTGCTGTGCCCTAATTTTTCATGAGCTTTTAAAACACAAAGCCTTCTGTAAAAATTTTGTTATAATTGGTTACTCTACCCAAAATTCTATCCAGCCTAGCCTTTCTTTATGGAAAAAATACTTCACATATATCATTCGAGTCTTAAAGATGAAAGTTTATATTGGCTATACATCAAATCTTGAAAAAGAGGATAAATTTCCACAACAGTGGTTTAAGTAAATATACTTCAGGTAAGATCCCCAAATTAGTTTACTTTGAAGAGTTTGAAAAAAAATCGGATGCAATAAAAAGAGAAAGGTTTTTGAAAAAGCAACGAAACACTGAATTTTACAATAAGTTAATTAATGGCTTTATACAAAAGTAGTACTCAGGAGGTCGTCCCGAGGACTCGGGAAGTCTCGTCGATTCCGCATAATAAATTAGGAGCGTAGCTTAACTGCTGTGCTCCTATATTTTTTTCATGAGCTTTTTAAAACACAAAGCCTTCTGTAAAAAATTTTGTTATAATTGGTTACTCTACCCAAAAATTCTATCCAGCCTAAGCCTTTTCTTTATGGAAAAATACTTCACATATATCATTCAGAGTCTTAAAGATGAAAGTTTTTATATTGGCTATACATCAAATCTTGAAAAGAGGATAAATTTCCACAACAGTGGTTTAAGTAAATATACTTCAGGTAAGATCCCTTGGAAATTAGTTTACTTTGAAGAGTTTGAAAAAAAATCGGATGCAATAAAAAGAGAAAGGTTTTTGAAAAAGCAACGAAACACTGAATTTTACAATAAGTTAATTAATGGCTTTATACAAAAGTAGTACTCAGGAGGTCGTCCCGAGGACTCAAAGTCTCGTCGATTCCGCATAATAAATTAGGAGCGTAGCTTAACTGCTGGCTCCTTATTTTTTTCAGAGTTTTAAAACACAAAGCCTTCTGTAAAAAATTTTGTTATAATTGGTTACTCTACCCAAAATTCTATCCAGCCTAAGCCTTTTCTTTATGGAAAAATACTTCACATATATCATTCAGAGTCTTAAAGATGAAAGTTTTTATATTGGCTATACATCAAATCTTGAAAAGAGGATAAATTTCCACAACAGTGGTTTAAGTAAATATACTTCAGGTAGATCCGCCAAATTAGTTTACTTTGAAGAGTTTGAAAAAAATCGGATGCAATAAAAGAAAGGTTTTTGAAAAAGCAACGAAACACTGAATTTTACAATAAGTTAATTAATGGCTTTATACAAAGTAGTACTCAGGAGGTCGTCCGAGGACTCGGGAAGTCTCGTCGATTCCGCATAATAAATTAGGAGCGTAGCTTAACTGCTGTGCTCCTATATTTTTTTCATGAGCTTTTTAAAACACAAAGCCTTCTGTAAAAAATTTTGTTATAATTGGTTACTCTACCCAAAATTCTATCCAGCCTAAGCCTTTTCTTTATGGAAAAATACTTCACATATATCATTCAGAGTCTTAAAGATGAAAGTTTTATATTGGCTATACATCAAATCTTGAAAAGAGGATAAATTTCCACAACAGTGGTTTAAGTAAATATACTTCAGGTAAGATCCCTTGGAAATTAGTTTACTTTGAAGAGTTTGAAAAAAAATCGGATGCAATAAAAAGAGAAAGGTTTTTGAAAAAGCAACGAAACACTGAATTTTACAATAAGTTAATTAATGGCTTTATACAAAAGTAGTACTCAGGAGGTCGTCCCGAGGACTCGGGAAGTCTCGTCGATTCCGCAAATGCCGATATAAACAATCGGCAATTTTTATTTATGCACTATACATACATTATAAAAAGCAAAAAGAATGGCAGGTTTTATATTGGTCATTGTATTGATATAGAAGAAAGGTTAAAACATAATAATGATGGAGGCACTTATTCAACTAAAGCCATATACACCATGGGAAATGGTTTACTCAGATGAGTTTAAAACAAAATCAGAAGCTATGAAAAGAGAGTATGCATTGAAGAGGGAAAATTCGTAAATTCGTTATTTCACAGCAATTGCTTCGACTTCTATCATAAGTTCAGGATAAGCCAGTTTGGAAACTTCAACAAGTGTCCCTGAGGCAATACAGCCTTTGGCGGCGGTTCTTTCCATCACGTTGCCGAAACTTTCGTAAAATTTCCCCATGTCTGTGGTAAAGTAATTTATTTTAACAACGTTCTCCAGCTTATAGTCTGAATGGCTTAAAACTTTTTCCAGATTATCAAATGCAAGATTTATCTGCGAACCCATGTCTTTCGGATGCTGAGGGGTTCCGTTTTCATCGACCGAGGTTTGCCCGGCACAGTATAAAGTATATTCTGCATTTCTTACTTCTACTGCCTGAGCAAAACCCATATCATCTTGCCATTTCCAGGGGTTAAAGATTTTTTTCTCCATGTTTGTTGGTATGATTTTTTAATTTAAAAATTCTGATGCAATTCAAGTTGATACTATAAAGAAAAAATGCAATAATAACTATAAATGCGGAAATGATTCAGACATTCACTTACACATCAATCATTCCCTAATTCAAAAGTAACTCTTACACTTGCACTTATACTTATCTGACCTTCCCTGAATATACTTTCAACCCCCCGCATTCCGGAATCAGATACGGATTCGGTCGAATTAAATGGATTAGAGTAGTAAGAACCCTGGACCTGTTCTATTATTTTAATCACGCCGCCTAAATTCAAACCGAGAACGGATACCATATCAGCAGCTTTCTTTTTTGCACTTAATAAAGCCTGCTCCCTTGCCTGGGATCTTAATTCAATTTCTTTAGAATATAATAACTGAGGCGACTGAGGATAAGAATTTTTTATATCAATGATTTTATCAAGTAATCTTACATATGAGTTAATATCGGATAGTTTGACAAATATGGAATTATATCCATTAAATTTCGGAGTTGCAGGATTATCATTATAACTTTTATTTAATGAAATTCCCGATGTCTGAATATCCGATTCAAGAACTCCTGCAAGTTTCAATACATTAAGAATTTCTTTTGTAGATCTGTCAATTTCTGTTTTTACAGTTTGTACAGAATTGTTTTCATTTCTAACCTGGATTATCCAGTTTAATTTGTCAGGAGAAACTAAGATCTCAGATGTTCCGGTGACTTCAATAATGCGGTCTTGCTGACATAAAGTTAAATTCCCATAGAATGTCAGGAATATAATTAACAGTAATCTCAAAATTGTTTTTATTTTAATATTTTGAATTATATATTTAGAATTGTAGAGAGTGAAATTTTTCATTAAATGATAAAATCTTTTTTGAGCCATGAAGTCTGCAAAACTAACCTTCCGGAGGTTTCTCTTTGATTAAAAAGTTTTCCACAAGAAGTCACTCATGAGAATATATATTTAAATCATCATCCCTTACCAAAAAACTCATCCCTCAGCAATACATAAGTAAGCAGATCATAATATTTTCCGCGGTTATACCAGATGCCTTTTGATGTGGATTCATAATGGTAACCCGCCTTTTCAGCGACGCGGATTGAGGGTTTGTTTTCAGGATGGATCATCAGCCGGATGCGGTTTATCTTTGTCTTTTCGAAAAGATACTTTGTCATGAGCTGAACGGATTCAGTGGCTATGCCTTTGCCGCGGTTTTGTGTTCCGTAGATCTGATAGGAAAGTTCAATCTCATCCAGGTATTTCAGCGTTCGGAAAAATTCAATATGACCCGCAATGTATCCGTTGGAAGCGGTTGTAATTACCAGCATGCCGGAATCCTTTCCCCAGAATCCGCTTTCCGCAAACTGCTGACGAAAAAGATTCTGACTCATCACACCCATTGGAAAATATACTCCCCTGTCTTCGATATCTGCATGCCGCTCCCACATAAACGCAAGATCAGTTTCAATGATGGGACGGAGGATTATGTTATTACTTTTTAACATTGTGAATTCATTATCAATCTGTTTTTAAAAATTCAGCTTGTTGTTAGTTTGGAAATTATCTATTTATTAATTTTTTATTTCAACAGCATCATCCTCTTCGTTTCAACATACTCACCCGCCTCCAGTTTATAAAAATAAACACCGCTCGGTAAACCTTCACCGTTGAAATCAACCGCATAACTTCCCGGATCTTGCTTTCCATTAAATAAAGTTACTATCTCTTTTCCCTGATTATTATAAACTACAAGCTTCACTTCAGACAGTTGAATTCTGATATCTGAAGGTAAATCAAACTTAATTTTAGTAACCGGATTGAAAGGATTTGGATAATTTTGATAAAGAGAATACTTTCCGGGAATATTACTCATATTACTTTGAGTTCCGGTCGGGAAGTCAATAAAATGATTGAGAGGATTTGTAATTTCTGTATTCCAATTATTTATATAAGCACGAATTCTTGTATAGAGATTTTCAGGACCATTTCTCCAGTTTAAATCCAGTGAACCGGTAAATGATGCTGCGGAGGTTTGCAGCCTCACCTTTACGATCAGTGTTCCCGGGAAACTGCTTGAAATGTTCGGATAGTTTGATGTAAAAAATCCTCCGGGTAATTGCAACTGGCTTCCGTTTACGCTTAGATTGTATGGCTGTAATCCTTCCGGCAGTTCAGAGTCAAGTTTGATCAGTGTCAGTGTTCCTCCATTTGAGAATTCAGGATTGAAATCAAAAAGATATTGACCCAGTGAATACAAGAATATGGATGAGTCCGGATTGGTATGTATTAGTCTTATCTCAAATTCCAGAGTATTGGGTGAAATCATAGTAAATTCATTTGCAATAAGTTTGTATGATGGAATTACTGCAATACTTAAATTTACTTTTAAAAAGATAACCATAAGTACTAAAAGTAACTTAATTAAGTTTTTCATATTTATTACTTTTTGGTTAATAAAATTTATAGTAGAGTTTATTTACTATTAAGACATTTGTCCTTATTTCAACAGCATCATCCTCTTCGTTTCGATATATTCACCCGCCTCAAGTTTATAAAAATAAACACCGCTCGGTAAACCTTCGCCGTTGAAATCAACCGCATAACTTCCCGGATCTTGCTTTCCATTTACTAAAGTCACAATCTCTTTTCCCTGATTATTATAAATTATAAGTTTCACATCTGACATCTGACCTCTGACGATAGATGGGATGGAATACCGAATAACGGTTGACGGATTAAACGGGTTAGGAAAATTTTGCAAGAGAAAATATTTCTCCGGCGCTGAGTTGTTAAGTCCGGCAACTGATGTAAGAAGATCCCATACTTTATATATTCCGTTTTTAGTACAGACTATTAACGTGTCCCCCGAATCCGGATCCTTTACTAAACCTATTATCTGATTTGAAAGAGGAAAGATAATTCCGGACTGATTGAATGTCTGTCCATTATTCAGAGAACGGTAAACTCCGGCATTTGTCCCGATATAAATTATGGAATTATTATCCGGATCAGTTTCGATGCAGACGGAATTTATACCCGAGATCCGGATCCAGCTCAGACCATTATCCGAAGATCTGTATACTCCGTTACTTCCCGCTCCGTAAATTAAAGACGTGTTTGAAATAAAATGCATTTGATTAAAAGACGGAATGCCGAGCGAAGAGAATGATACGCCGCTGTTGATGCTGATATGCATTCCGGAGGTTGACGATGCAAAGACATAAGAAGAATTAAACGGACTGACTTTTAATAAATTGGTTAAGGAATTTACATTTGAAATTATACTAAAGCTGATCCCGCGGTCAGTGCTTTTATAAATATTATTCTCTGAACCTGCATAGATAATATCATCATCCGACGGATCTATTTCTATTGCATTGATCTTCAGTCCCTGCAAAATAAAAGTATGAGTGAGTCCGCCGTCATAACTTAATTTAGTATATCTGATCGGCGTAACGCAGTTTCCCACTAATCCGCCTCCTTCCGTCTGCAAATGGGAGATTATAGAATTGGAATCAGTATTCGAAATGCAGACAATATCTACAGGCTCCGACCAGCAATTTTCTATAAACGGATCATTGCAGATCAGTCTTTCGAAAAAATTATTATACGGTTTATAAAAATTATAACTGTCTGCATCAAACTTATATGTGTTTGCAGAATGTGAATCAGTCAGACACGGCGCTCCTCCGAATCCCTGCAGCTGAAAAAACAATTTACTTTTCGAATCAAAAACAAATTCGTGACTGATAAATTTAATGATCTCTAAATAATTGGTGTATAGCGGCTGATAGGTCTGAGAGTATGAACTTACACTGTAAGAAAGGAAAAATATAATTAAGATTGCTTTTTTAAAAATTTTCATGATAAGTAATCTAAATAATGACAATCTTTTTCACTTCTTAATTACTCCGTAAATATGTGATCCGGAAAGTCTTGTCTTTCGGAAATATATATATAATATTTTTACTTAACAAAGAATTATTTTTTTCCGCAGCTGTTTCCTCCGTCGATAATTCGAAATTGAAATCATTTTAAATTTCCCGATGAAGAAAAAAAATTTTGGATAAACAGCGCTCAAACTATTCAATATAAAACACCGGTCTCAATTCCTCAATCTTATAAAGCGCTGATGCAAAGAAATCCGGCTTGGAAATCGGTTCAAGCAAATCCTTTACAACCAAATTTTTTGAACACTCAAGCGCTATTTCAAAAACTTCCTGAATGAAATTATTTGTCGGCTGCCAGTTGGTCTGTAAACTGAAACCGTATGATGCCCAGATACAAAGCTTTTGAATATTCTTAAGCTTTTCCTCCATTGACAGTGCACCGCTGCTGTGAGCATTATCAGTCAGATCAATTGATTTGATTTCAAATGTCCTGAAGTCAGTAATGTTCTTTGCATTTTCAGCAAGTTCTTTAATGTACAGCTCCTTGTAACTTTGCCATTTGACCTCATCAAATGACGGATTTTCCGGCTCTAATTTTTTCAGAAGATCATAAAGTTTTATAGATTTATCCTGCATGTTCCAGTTGCTTGAGCACATGCCCTCTAATTCAAACAACAGATTACTAATATTTAAATGTTTATCCACAAGTGTCAAAAGGTATTTTAAATACCCTAGTATCAGTGCGTAATGATTAGTCAGAAGTCTGATATTAGAATGCAGATTGACGGGAATATAATCATCTAAAAAAATATCCAGTCCCTTAATTCCATAATGATCACTTTGTTTGCTTCGTGTTTTGATAAGATCCTCAATACTATCATGAAGAAAAGCAGTAGTGCAGTAATCACTTTGCCCGGCATCATCAAATTTCAGAGTGTATACAATTCCTCCTGTCCTTGAGGGATGAACAGCAGAAGGAATGCCGCACCTTCTTTTCAGTTTGGTATTCTTATACAGCTGCAGAATATTTTTTACATTTTCTGAATAAATACCATATACAGGCTCCAGATCTTCAATGTCAGGAACCTGACCGGTGAGAATCTTTGAGTGGTAATTCGCAAAATTCAGATTTTTTTCCAGCGAATATCTTGCATCGGAAATTACAGAAGTTATTTCAAAATGCTTCCTTATATTTATATCTTTCCGGGGAAAATTTTGGAAATAATTTTCAATCTGTAAAATAATTACTGAAGTCAGGCTCCCGTACAATCCTGTCAGTAAATTTAAATTCGGAATTTCCCGCCTTAGAATGGAATTTAAAATTTCTAAAGCAATTTCATATTTCTTATCTTTAATATTTGTTTTGGGGTAATCAGTACTCATTATAAACTCTCCTTTCAAAAGCATTTATAAATGATGAATCATTATAGCATTATATATATAAATATTCAAGCAATCTTTTAAATATAAATCTGTCCGGCTGCATTGTTATCCAAAGCGTTTTCTAATATGAATTTATAGGTCAGTTTAACTTTATTTTAAATACCCAATGTTTAGGACGGATGTGATATTTTGCTTTCAGAAAATTTTGAGTAGGGTTGAGAAAAGATTTTATAGACTATGAATACTTTTCAACAGCATTAACGGAAGAAATTTTTACCGGAATTCTTAAATCAATTGATCATAACCCATCTTCAGCATGTGAAACCCAGTCCGGTGAATTATTTATTTTTTTTCTCAATATCATATTCAGCTGCGCAGAATGATGCTGAACATGTCTCATATTATAGAGCAGTATTTCCAGAGTTGTATAATGCAGAATATCAGGCGGTGAAAGTTCGTCTGGTTTCTCTATCCATACCTGTTTAATTTTTTCCTCTGATAATCCTCCGATCAGTTTATGACACTTCTCCCGGCAGGCTTCCAGATAATCAAGCATCTCCTTCTTACTGTATACTCTTTCCGGCGTTACATCGTCTACCGCTTCTTTTAATTCTTCTCCGCGTGCAGCAATTTTGAATGGCAGTCCTGAGGAAAAGTTATCAGGCGGAATTGTCAGATAGTAATCAAGGAATATCATTGTATGAAAAACAATATAAAAAAACTTTCTATCCGTATTCCAGTATTCTTCAGGCCACATCTCTATGGCATTTTTGAGCGTGTCGATACTTGCTCCGAATTGTTTCCAAAGACCGTCTTTTATAATATTTATCATGCCGTTATATTTTTTTTAAAATTTTAAATTAAATTCTTAAGTTCAGAATTTTCGTAAAGAGTTATGTTTATTCACCCAGATTAAGTTTCTCCTTTATGACTTTATACCTCGGATCATCAGCCGGAACTTTAAAGTTCGGGTGATCGATAAGAATCGCTACAGGTCCCATCCTTTTTTCAACGCATTGAAACAAATGATGAAATGCTTTATCCGTTTCTCCCAACGAGATCCATATCATTGCCAGATCAGCATCTACAACTACTCCGGGTTCTTCCGCCTGCCACTGCTCGATCTTGCGGATGCATTCCAGCGCTTTTTCCCTTTCACCTAATTTAGCATAAGCGCAGGCCATCGGCGCAAGACCCTTTAACGGATGCTTTACTGAACGGTGAACTTCTTCAAAAATTTCCAGCGCCTTCTTCCAGTCTCCTTTTGCGCCGATGCACCATCCTTTTAACTCCATCGCAATGCGCATTTGCGGATGCATATCCAGAAGCGATTCCGCTTGTCTTAACGCATCGTCCGTCCTTCCCGTAATCATGTAAGCATCAGTAAGCGCTTTATTGACTATCGGAGAAAGCGGATCCGCCTTCAGAGCTTTTTCCATAATATCAACAGCTTCATTCTTTCTCCCTGTGATCAGGTAATAAAAAGAAAGCAGCTGATGAGCGTCGGTTGCAGCGGGATTTAGTTCTATAGCTTTGGATAATGATTCAAACGCTTCTTTCCATTTCCAGTCGTAAAGTAAATAAGCTGAACCTTTAGCGGTATATCCTGCAGAGAGTGAACTGTCCAGCAGTATTGCTTTATCACTGTACTTATGCACAATATCAAACGCTTCACCCGGCTGCATTTGTCCGGTTGCTCCGAGAAATGCATAAGCCTGCGCAGCCATAGCATAAGCCTGCGCATAAGCCGGTTCAAGCGTTATTGCATTTTCAAAAAATTCAATCGCCTTCTTAACATTTTTCGGAGTAATTTTATTATAGAAATGTAAGCCCTTAAGATAAAGAGTATAAGCTTCGAGATTTTGCGTCGGCGCTTTTAGAATTTTTTCCTCATGCTCTTTCGCAGACAGATTCTCCCTGCACTTATTAACTATTATACTGCTTATCTCATCCTGCACTTCAAATATATCAGTAATGTCACGGTCAAAATTTTCACTCCAGACATGATACCCGTCAGCAGTATTTATTAGCTGCGCCGTAATGCGCACGCGGTTACCGGCTTTGCGGACGCTGCCTTCCAGTATCCTGTCTACATTTAGCTGTATGCCGATCTCGCGTATGTCAGAATTTTTTCCTTTGAATGCAAATGCCGAAGTTCTTGATGTTACCTGCAGACCGTCTACTTTAGTAAATGCATTCAGAAGTTCTTCTGTAATACCGTCGCTGAAATATTCATTTTCCGGATCTGCGCTCATATTTACAAAAGGCAGAACTGCAAGGCGGTTGAATGGCTGTTTGGTTTTTCCTTTAAGTTCATCACGAGCTGGTACGACAAGTCCAATATTATCCAGCGCAAATATCCGGACCGGCTTTAATACATTCTTCAGTTCAAAGTAACCCATTTCCCGCGCTGAAATGTTTTCCTGATTTTTAATTTCATCAAATACTTTTTCTGAAATAAAAACGGAACCGGGCACGGCGAGTGATTCGATCCTTGATGCAAGGTTAACGCCGTCGCCGAAAATTGATTCATCTTCTATTGAAATATCTCCGGTGTGAATTCCAATCCGTACATCTACCTTTGGTTCCTGCTGTAAAGTCTGCTGAATTTTCACTGCGCAGTTGACCCCGTCAATAGCGCTGTTGAAAATGCTTAAAGCGCCGTCGCCATAATACTGCAGAATTTTTCCGCTGTAAACAGAAACAGTATTTTCCAGAACTTCCTTCAGCCGGCGGCGCTTCTCTCTCGCTGACTGTTCGTTCTGCTGCATGAGTGCAGTATATCCTGTCATGTCGGAAAACATTATTGCCGCAAGCTGACGCATAGGTAGTTTAGTATTATTTTTCTCTGCTTAAAATTTATCTCCGCTGCTTATTTACAGCTAATTATTGATTGCAAAGATAACATATCACAATAAATAAATATATTCATTCCTTTTCTAATAAATCAATTTTAAAAAATTATTTCAGATGTGGGATGTGATCCATTTTCGCTTTTAGAATCTATATTTTAAATCACTTCCAAATTATATATTTTTCTAAATAATTTTATTCAGAAAAATACTTACGACTGATGAATCACACGGAGTCTGTTCTGATCATTGATGATGAACCGCAACTGATGGAGCTATATTCAAAATTTCTTTCACTGGAAGGCTTTGATGTTGAAAGCGCTTCTACAGGTTATGAAGGTCTGGATTTATTAAAGGAAAAGAATTTCTCCCTGGTAATAACTGACATGAAACTTCCTGACATCAGCGGTTTACAGGTTCTTGAAAAAATTAAAACTGATTTCCCCGATACGGAAGTTATTGTATTAACCGCTTACGGAAATATTCATGACGGAGTAGCCGCTATAAAATCCGGAGCTTTTGATTATATCACAAAGGGTGATATTGATGAAGATGATTTTATACTTAAAGTAAAAAAGGCTGCGGATAAAGCTTCATTAAAAGAGCAGATAAAAAATTTACGCGAAAAGGTAGGATCTAAATTCAGTTTTTCAAAAATTCTCGGTAATTCAAAACTGCTTCTCGATGCAGTATCTTTGGGAAAGAAAGTCGCAGCTACTGACAATACTGTACTTCTCCTTGGCGAGACAGGAACAGGCAAAGAACTTTTCGCTCAGGCAATTCATAATTCCGGTTTGCGAAAAGATAAAACTTTAGTAGCCATTAACTGCAGCGCGATTCCCTAAGGATCTTCAGGAGTCAGAATTATTCGGTTATGTAAAAGGCGCATTCACCGGCGCAGTCTCTGATAAGAAAGGTCTCTTTGAAGAAGCAAATAACAGTACAATTTTCCTTGATGAGATCGGCGATATGTCACTTGATACACAGGCGAAACTTCTCAGAGTGCTTGAGACAAATACAATTTCAAAAGTCGGAGATACTAGAACAAAAATTATTAACGTAAGAATAATTTCCGCAACCAATAAGGATCTCGAATCTGAAATTGAAAAAGGAAATTTCAGAAGTGACCTCTTCTACAGGTTAAATGGTTTTACAATTAAATTACCTTCTTTAAATGAGAGAGCTGAGGACATACCCGTTCTTGCTAATGAGTTTATCAGATCTTATTCAGTCAAATCAAAAAAAAATATCCCGGAGGCGTCCGATGAATTTATGAATAAACTCATCCATTACAAATGGAAGGGAAATATCCGTGAACTGAAGAACATCATTGAAAGAGCTATCATTATTTCGGAAACAGATATACTGACTCCGGATTATTTACCTCAGGAATTTTTCAGCGGCAAAAGCGAAAAGCAAAGTCTTAATTCAAAAGATCTTACTTTGGAACAGCTTGAAAAAGATCACATTTTAAAAACCCTTTCCGAAACAAATCATAATAAAACACTGACTGCAAAAAAACTCGGGATCAGCTCCGTTACTCTCTACAGGAAACTTAAAGAATACGGCGTTGACTAATATATTATTACTTCCATCGCAGTATTAAATAACAACTCCTGTTTTTCATTATTACTTTTTACTCTGTTAAATTTTTACCCTTCAATTCTTTTTAACTTCCCCATTACATTTTAAAACATCCATTACTTTTTTAAACAACCATTACATTTTGAAATAACCATTACATTTTGAAATGTCCCCGGGATAATTAATATCAATTCCGCAACGGTTTTAATCATAATCAGCGGCACGGAAAATGTTCATTTGTAAATTAAAACTTTACAAAATGGATATCACCACACTTTTATTAATGGTAATGATCGGCGCAATAATCTTCTATCTGTATTTTAAGATCACAGACATAATTGAAAAAATTTAAAACTATAAAATGACAATCTTATTTCTGATATGTATAGCTCTGTTTATCTTTCTCTTTTATACATTAATTAAACCTGAAAAATTTTAACCGCTATGAACACTGAAATACTCAGCCCGGTTTTGATCGTCATAGTTACATTTCTTCTTGCTGCGCCGCTGGGAAAATATATTGCAAAGGTCTTTAAAGGAGAGAAAACCTTTCTTGATTTTTTTGCTCCGCTGGAAAATTTCATATTCAGGATCGCAGGAACGGATCCTCAGAAAGAAATGGACTGGAAAGAAAACATTAAAGCTCTTCTAACTATAAACTTTTTATGGTTCCTCTGGGCGATTGTTATACTGGCTTTTCAGAATTTACTGTTCATGAATCCGGATAATATTATTGCAATGGAACCGACGCAGGCGTTCAATACTGCCGTTAGCTTTATGACCAATACTAATCTTCAGCACTATTCCGGTGAAACAGGCGCGTCATATCTTACACAGCTTATAGTATTTTGCTTTTTACAATTCGTATCAGCCGGAACAGGCATTGCCGCTGCAGCATTAGTGTTCAAAGCGCTTTCAAACAGATCCGGAAATAATCTGGGAAATTTCTACAACCTTTTGCTGAAGTCCTGTACAAGAATATTATTACCGCTTGCAGTTATAGTTGCGCTGATTCTGATATTCAACGGAACGCCGGTGACATTTCAGGGCGCAGAGCAGGTAATAACGCTTCAGGGCGATACTGTATCCGTTGCGCGCGGACCGGTCGCGCCGATGGTTGCTATCAAACAGCTCGGAACAAACGGCGGCGGATTTTTTGGTCCTAACTCCGCTCACCCATTCGAAAATCCAAATTACATAACCAACATTACTGAGCTTGCTTCTATTCTTTTGATTCCCGTTGCAATGATCTTTGCGCTGGGATATTATCTGAACAGAAGAAAATTTTCCGTGATGATCTTAAGCGTAATGCTTTTAGGATTTACCTGTCTCGCCGCTTCTTCGATTTATTTTGAAATGAACGGAAATCCCGAAATTGAAAAATTCGGTATAAGTCAGCCGCTTGGAAATATGGAAGGAAAGGAAGTACGGTTCGGTCCTTCACTCTCAGCTCTATGGGGAATTGCAACTACTTCCACTTCCAACGGTTCAGTGAATTCCATGCATGACAGTTCTACTCCAATATCAAACTTAATGCAGATGCTCGGTATGCAGCTTAATGCTTTTTTCGGCGGAGTGGGAGTCGGTTTCATAAATATGTTTGTATTCATAATACTTGCAGTGTTTATTTCCGGATTAATGGTCGGAAGGACGCCGGAATTATTCGGGAAAAAAATTGAAGCGAAAGAAATTAAGATCGCAATAATTGTTGCATTGATCCATCCTCTCATCATACTCAGCGGCACCGCCTTAGCTTCACATATTTGGGCTGCTTCTGCAGATCCTGCCGGTTCACTGAAATGGCTGAACAATCCTTCCTTTCACGGATTCTCGGAAATGCTATATGAATTTACTTCAGCCGGAGCTAATAACGGATCGGGTATGGAAGGTTTATCCGACAACACGCCGTTCTGGAATATCGCTGCAGGAATAGTAATGCTGATAGGAAGATTCATTCCTATAATCGGACCGGTTGCAATTGCCGGTTTTATCTCGGCAAAAAAATTCACACCGGAATCTGCAGGTTCGCTGAAACCGGATTCCGTTATTTTCGGAGTTGTCCTGTTCTCAGTAATTTTAATTCTCGGAGCGTTACTGTTTTTCCCGGGACTGGCTTTAGGTCCCGTCTCAGAATATTTTTCAATAATGAAATAATAAATATAATTATATAAAAATGTCAAAGCATTTTTCAAATACCGGAAGTAAATTATTATCAGCGGATCTTATACTTACCGCTTTAAAGGAAGCATTCGTAAAATTAAATCCTGCCGTGATGGTAAGGAATCCTGTTATGTTCACAGTAGAGGTGGGCACAGTAATAATGATCGCGCTCTGTATCATCCTTGCAGTATCACCTGATGAATCTCAGGGCGGCTTATTTTATAATCTGCTGATCACAATAATTTTATTCTTAACAATTCTCTTTGCTAACTTTGCTGAATCAATAGCCGAAGCCAGAGGAAAAGCTCAGGCGGAATCTTTGCGAAAGACCAGACAGGATACTCCGGCTAATTTAATTTTAAAAGACGGCAGCGTCAGTAAAATTATGTCTTCAGAATTAAAAAAAGGTGATGTGATTTTGATAAGCGAAGGAGAAATAATTCCTTCAGACGGAGAGATTATTGAAGGCATTGCAACCATCGATGAATCTGCCATTACCGGCGAATCTGCGCCTGTCATAAGAGAAGCCGGCGGTGACCGCTCGGGTGTTACAGGCGGTACAAAAGTTTTATCTGACAGGATCAAAGTTTTGATCTCAATTGAAAAGGGAGAATCATTTCTCGATAAAATGATAATGCTTGTAGAAGGCGCTTCCAGACAAAAGACTCCGAATGAAATTGCTCTGAGCATTCTGCTCTCGGGATTTACAATAATGTTTTTAATTGTAACAGTAACTCTTGAGCCATTCGGCAGATATTCGGAAACGCCGATTGCGCTTGCATCGCTGATAGCATTATTTGTCTGCCTGATCCCTACTACGATAGGCGGACTTCTTTCAGCGATCGGGATTGCCGGAATGGACAGGGCTTTGAAAGCAAATGTAATTGCAAAGTCAGGCAAAGCTGTTGAAACCGCAGGAGATATTGACACGCTTTTGCTTGACAAGACCGGGACCATTACAATCGGCAACAGAAAGGCGACTAAGTTTTATGCGCTTAACGGTTTTGATGAAAAAGAATTTACAAATTATTGCGCAGTGAGTTCTATGTCTGATGAAACTCCCGAAGGAAAATCCATTATCGAACTGGCAGGAAAAACCCAGCCCGAAATTTATAAAACGAGAACTGAAGATCTGAAGATCTTTAAATTCACGGCTCAGACAAGGATGAGCGGTGTTGATATGAAAGACGGAACGCAGGTTAGGAAAGGCGCATTCGATGTGATAAGTAAACTGATCAGCGATAACGGTGAACCTGTTCCTGATACAATGGTCTCCATCGTGAAAAACATTGCAGAAGACGGAGGCACTCCGCTTGCAGTCGCGGTAAACGGAAAAGCTGCAGGGGTAATTCAGCTTGAAGATATTATAAAAACGGGGATACAGGAAAGATTCAAGAGACTGAGAAAGATGGGTGTCAAAACGGTAATGGTAACAGGTGATAATCCTCTGACTGCTAAATTTATCGCCAATGCAGCCGGAGTGGATGATTACATTGCCGAAGCAAAGCCCGAAGATAAAATGAATTACATTATTAAAGAACAGCAGTCGGGTAAGCTGGTGGCAATGATGGGAGACGGCACCAATGACGCTCCCGCACTGGCGCAGGCGGATGTCGGCGTATCTATGAATTCCGGGACACAGGCGGCAAAGGACGCAGGCAATATGGTGGATCTTGATAATGATCCTACAAAACTTATTGAAGTAGTTGAGATTGGAAAGCAGCTGCTGATCACACGCGGCGCAGTTACAACTTTCTCAATCGCCAATGATGTTGCAAAATATTTCGCGATCGTTCCGGCGCTGTTTGTACTTTCTATCCCCGGGCTTCAGTCACTGAATATCATGAACCTTTCCAGCCCGCAGTCGGCAATACTTTCCGCAGTTATATTTAATGCTTTAATAATCCCGATGCTGATCCCGCTTGCATTAAAAGGTGTCGCTTACAAACCTGTAGGAGCTGAAAAACTTCTTGCAAGAAATATTTTTATTTACGGACTAGGAGGTATCATAGTGCCGTTCATAGCAATAAAATTAATTGATATAATTTTAACTTTACTCGGCGTCATCTGAATTAAATAAATTAAAAATTTTTCATCATGTTAAATAATATAAAACAATCATTAATACTTTCCGGGATTACAATAATATTATTCGGTATTATATATCCCCTCTTCATCTTTGCTGCCGGTCAGCTTATGCCGGAAAAATCCGAAGGCACACCTGTAATTGCAAGCGGCAGAATTGTCGGATTTGAAAATATCGGACAGAGTTTTACTGAAGATAAATATTTCAACGGAAGACCTTCTGCTGTGGGATACGATGCTGCTTCCACCGGTGGATCCAATAAAGGAAATTCAAATCCGGAATATCTTGAAGAAGTCAAGTCTCGCATTGATACATTTCTTGTGCATAATCCGGATGTGAATAAGAAAGACATTCCGTCAGAACTTGTAACAGCTTCCGGAAGCGGTATCGATCCGAACATAACAACTGACGCTGCTTTAATTCAGATCAGCAGAATTGCGAAAGTAAGAGGAATCAGCGAAGTCAGACTTGAAGAACTTGTAAGAGAATATACTGAGAAAAAATATCTGGGACTTTTAGGAATTGAAAAAGTGAATTTACTGAAACTTAACATTGCATTGGACAAAATAAATTAACTCCTGTATCATGTCTGCATTTAAAAACATCAACAGTTTTGAGATCGCTTCAGATAAAATTTACAAAGAAAAAGAGAAACCAACAGTAAAGACCGAAGCGGAATTAGCAGAAGAAGAGAAAATCAGATCAGACAAATTCGAAGACATTGCAATATTTATTCCTGTTATATTTTTATTACTTGGAATAATAATTATGTCAATACTTTACAAACTATATATGTAAGAGACACAAATATTTAAATTAAAATTATTATGAAAAACCGTTTTAATATATTTTCAGCTCTGACAGTTATTGTAATTCTTTCTGCAGTATTTAATTCAAATCTCAAGTCGCAGACAGAATCAGATTTTATATTTTCAGGATACATAGACACTTATTACGCTTATGATAATGATAAAAATGGAAATTCGCTGAGACAGTTTTCTGCATTAGCTCCCGTCAGGGATGAATTCCGGATAAACACTGCTCAGATCACAGGCAGATATACTTCGGACAAAATAAGAGGAATTATAACTTTACAATACGGGGACATTCCAAAATATAACTGGCCGCAATCGCCGAATGAATATCTTCAGTTTATACAGGAAGCGAATGCAGGATTCAGAGCAGCTGATAAATTATGGATAGACTTCGGATACTTTCTTACGCATATCGGCGCTGAAGGTGTGGTGCCTAAGAATAACTTCTTAACATCGATGTCGCTTGCGACTTACTTTGAACCCTTCTTTCAGAGCGGTGTGAAAGTGTCTTATGATTTTTCAGACAAAGTTTACGGTTCTTTATATTTATTAAACGGATATAATGTATTTGCTGATAATAATAAAAATAAATCCGCCGGCTTACAATTAGGCGTAAAGCCGGCAAATAATCTGGAGTTGATCTATAATAATATTATTGGAAATGAACAGCCCTCAGGCAGTGAAGGAAAGACAAGATTTTATAATAATCTGGTTTTGAAGTTTGCTGCAACAAAAGATCTTGATATTTTATTCGGCGCGGACTTTGCAATGCAGGATAAGTCTGATCTGATCGACAGTGCGGCGTCTGCAAATATGTTCGCCGGATTAATAGCTTTGAAATATAAGATAACGCCAAAATTATCTGCAATGGCAAGAGGTGAAATTTATGAAGATAAGAATGGTATTTTATCCGGCTTCTATGTAAACACAAATTTTGATGTGACCGGTCTTTATGCATCGGGTATAACTCTCGGAATGGAATATAAACCAATTGATAACGGATATGTTCGAATTGAATCAAGATATTTAACTTCAAATAAAAATCTGAAGATCTTTTCTGACGGAAGTAATGCGAGGAATTCACGGACTGAGTTTATATTTACTACCGGTGTAGAGTTTTAAATGTTTTACTTTAAAATAAATCAGACTATGTCAATTGGTTTAATATCCGGATGAGCGAAAATGAACAATGATAATAAATGCTAATTTGACGCTCCTTTATACGGGAATAGAATTTAATAAGTCCGCATATTTTAATATGTTTAAAATTTCTGACATTTGAGTAAGAATGAAGTGAACATAAATTCCAATGCGGAAAAATTCCTGACGCTGATCAAAAAATCCAGACAGGGAAAGCTGAAGATCTATCTTGGTCTTGCGGCAGGCGTCGGTAAGTCTTACCGTATGCTTCAGGAAGCGCATGAACTTCTGAAAAACGGAATTAATGTTACTGTCGGATATGTAGAGACTCACGGAAGAAAAGAAACAGAACAATTATTATCGGGGCTTCCTTTAATTCCGCGGAAAAAAATATTTTACAAAGGAAAAGAGTTTGAGGAATTTGATATTGATGCGGCCTTAAATAATTATCCCGATGTCGTGATAGTGGATGAACTTGCTCATACTAATATTCCGGGCAGCAGGAATGAAAAGCGATGGCAGGATATTGAAGAGCTTATTTATAAAGGGATAAATGTGATAAGCGCTGTTAATATTCAGCACATTGAAAGTCTGAATACTGTTATAGAAAATATTACGGGAACGGAAGTAAAGGAAAGGATCCCTGACAGCGTGATTTCGCTTGCTGATGAAGTTGTGAATATTGATATAACCACTGACGAACTATTAAAAAGACTTGCGCAGGGTAAAATTTATTCTGCGGATAAAATTCAGACAGCTCTGAATAATTTTTTTAGAAAGGAACATCTGCTGCAGCTTAGAGAACTTGCTTTAAGGGAAGTTGCAGACAAAGTCGAGAGTAAGATCGGGAACGAAGTCCCGAAGACCGGTCAGAAAAATGATGATAACATTTTAGTGTGCATCAGCTCTAATGACAAGCTTAATCAGAAGATCATACGGAAGAGCAGCAGGATCGCACAGCGCCTGGATGCAAAGTGGTTTGTAATATATGTAGAGACCGGAAAGCAGTCGCTAAAAAATATTGACTTAAAATCTCAGAGACATATTATTAATAATCTCAAGCTTGCCGTCGAACAGGGCGCATCAGCCGATACAGTAAAAGCAGGCAGCGTCGTAGAAGGGATCCTGTCATTTGCCAAAGAGAAAAATGTAAAAAAAATTATACTGGGTAAGCCGGAGAAGCAAAACATATTCAACAAACTTATCAGAAAAAATACTATAGATGAACTTATTGAAAAGACGGAAGATGAAGAATTCGATATTGAGATCATATCTTAAATTAATAATCAGATCATGAAATTAAAAAGCTGGCTGAATCTGAGTTACATATTACTTGCGCTGCTTGTAGTCTGCGTTAGCATCGTTGGTTTTTATTTTTTGGATAAAATTACTCTGGCTTCAGACCGTATTTTAAAGGACAACTATGAAAGTCTGACCTATCTGGATAACATGATCGATGCTGCGGAAAAGATGGACAAGTATATAGTATCAGGTTATTACATAAATAAGAATTCAAGCTTAACTGACAGCAGCGGTTTCTCTATGTATGAAAAAATTTTCAGGGATAATTTAAATAAGGAAGAAAATAACATTACTGAAGCCGGAGAAAAAGAATTAGTGGAAAAGCTGAGATCCGAATTTGATGACTTTATAAATTTAATACAAAATTTTACGCCGGAATCTCCTGCGGAATATTATCCTGATCTGATCTCACCTAAATATTACAGCATTAATAATTTATGCCGTGAAATTCTTGACCTTAATAAAAATGCACTTGTCCGGAAAAACAATGAAGCAATAACGATCTCCAAAGAACTTGAAATGTATATGCTGATAATTACTTTGCTTGCAGTTGTCACTGCATTATTGATCTTACTGAAGATACCGGGCATTGTGATAAAACCGATCAATGAATTGACACAGAATGTCATAGAGATATCCGAAAAGAATTACAGCAGAAAGCTGGACTTAAAAATGGATAACGAACTGGGAAATCTTGCGGATAAAATAAATCTGATGTCCGGTAAACTTGAAGAATATGAGAGATCGAATATTGAAAAATTCATTGCTCAGAAGAAACGCGCTGAGGCAATTGTAAAAAGCATGAGAGACGGGATAATTGTAATTGATGAATCCAATAAGGTTGTATTAATTAACAGTGTGAGCGAAGAACTGTTCGGAGTCACAGAAGATAATATTACCGGAAAGGACATCAATGAAATATCAAAGTACAATAAACTGATGGAAAATTTTTCAAAAGAACTTTCGGAAAATAATGAAGTGACAGCTGACAGCGATATTAAAAAAAACTACTTCAGGATATTTTATAAAAACAAAGAGGAGTTTTTTCTGAAGGAGGTCATTAAAGTTTATGATGAAAAAAAAGCAAACATACTCGGCGCGGTGCTTATACTTAAGAATGTGACAGGGTTTAAAGAACTTGATGAAATAAAAAGCGGATTCATAGCCACAGTATCTCACGAACTAAGGACTCCCCTTACGGCAATGAGCATGAGCTTTCACCTGCTGCAGGATAAAAGGATCGGCGAATTAAATGATGAACAGAGTAAGCTGATAGACACAATGAAACAGGAAGTGAAGCGGCTGCTGAAGATCGTGAGCGAACTTCTGAATCTTTCACACATTGAATCCGGCAATCAGCAGATGAAATACCGTACTGTGCCTGTCGAAGATATTTTCGATGCCGCCGTAACTCCGATGCTGATGCAGATTGAAAATAAAAAAATTGATTTCACCGTGAATGTGGAAAAGGATATTCCTTTGATAAAAGCTGATGTGAATAAAATTGCATGGGTGCTTATTAATTTACTCAGCAATGCTGTGCGCTATACACCGGAAGGCGGAAGTATTAAGCTTTCCGCTGAAAAGAGAAGTAATGAAGTTTTGATCTCCGTCAGAGACAGCGGCAAAGGTATTGAGCCGAACAATCTGAATAAAATATTTGAAAAATTTGTGCAGATCGATGAGAAAAATATGGAAAGCAGCAAAAGCGGAGTAGGACTCGGTCTTGCAATCTCAAAAGAGTTTGTAAACATTCATGGCGGTAAGATATGGGCTGAGAGTGAGGTCAGGAAGGGAACTGTGTTTTATTTTACTTTACCTTTTAATGCTTAATGCTATCGTAACACAGGATTTTCTTTTATAAAATTTTAAATCCGATTTTAATCCGCAATTTTATTTTGATATTTATTTCCCGTAACTTTTATTCATAAATCTTAATGTCTCCTTTATTAAAACTTTAAGTTTTTGCTGATCTAAATCCGATAATCTTCTTACATAAATACAAACCTTCCCTATCTTAAACTTTCCAAGATCATTTAATAAATGTTTATGCTCTTCACGTCCTGTGTATACATAAAGTGAAATTGCAGCCTTACGCGGTGAAAAGCCTAAGAGCGGCGCATTGCTTTCATAAGTTAGAATTGAAATTAACTATGTTGATAATTAAATTACCTGTGAATTAATTTATCAAGCGCTTTTATATAAAGGAACAATATGAAAAAATCTTCTGCCGACTTTATTTACCATCAAAAGAATTTACGAAATTTAATTCCATTTATTCTTTTATAAATTGAAAAAGATACTTTCCATTCCGGTGATATTCATAATATTTACAGCAGCTTTACTTCTTACCTGGAGATGCAGCGATGATAATCCTGTAACTACGCCTCCGCCGGAGCCGCCATATGAATACGATTCCGCAAGATTTGACTGGAAGGTGGATACGTTATACGGGCAAGGATTTTATTACGGTCTTTGGGCGGCCGATACTAATGAAATATTTATTCCAAACATTTTCACGAATGTACTGGTGCATATTAAGAATGGTATAAAGACATATTCTTACTATACCAAGGAACGTCCTGTAGGTGCAATTTTTGGAGATGAACTAAATAAAGGATATAGAGCGGGTGCAATCCTAATAGACTCCCTATATCAGCCACTAATTCAAAAATGGGACGGTAATAGTTTTGTTGATATTTCAAATCCTTTAAACTTAGACAGAAATTTTTTCTATTGGACAGGATTTATAAAAAATTCAACAGAGATGTGGTTTGGGTTGACAGACGGTAATTTAATTAAATTTGATGGCTCAACTTTTACCGTCTATCCTTTGTATGACTCAAGAATTAAGTCACTTAAATTTTTTTATGATGAATCAAATAAATTCAAACTACTGGCATCAATTCATCACTTAGACATTGATCAAACGGAATTTTTGATATATGAATTTACAGGTTCACAATGGGTAAAGGTTTTCAATGATAAGGAATCGCCAAGACCTTTAAGATATGTTGTTCTTAATAAGTACGTATCTGCAAATAACAGGATTACTATATTTGAATTGATTGATAGCCTGTTGGCGCCGAAAATTAATATTGTACCAAACGCTACACAATTTTCGATGGATGGATTTTCCTTTGATAATATTCTTGTTCCTGGTCAGGGTGTTATCGGAGATTGTTATACAACACTATTCCACTGGAATGGAAGTAAATGGAGTGTAGAGTTATGCGGTTACTGGGTTGACCCTTTAACCGACGTATTTATGATAAATGAAAATTATTACTATGCAATTACACACGATCCGAGAGAGATTACCTTTGTAATGCGAGGTATTAAAAAATTTCATTAATTTCAATATTTATTTCCCGAAATTTATATTCATATATTTTAATGTCTCCTTTATTAAAGCTTTAAGCTTTTGCTGATCTAAATCAAATAATTTTTACATATATACACACCACCCCTATCTTAAATTTTTCAACAGAATCTGCAGATTAATTTCTCCTGATTATTTCATTCATTAGTTTCATAAAATCCTTATCCCACTGTCCGCCTGTCATTTCCCACGCTTTGCGGAATGTATCATCTTCGGAAAATTCCCTGATGTAATTCACCCATCCTTCCCATCTGTTATTTTTTACATCGGCAGACTGGTCCTTATAATATAGGTAAGTACTTTCCAGATATGTAAACAGAATTTCAAAAATTATCAGCTCCTTTTTTTCATCCGGCGAAATATCTTTCTTATTCAGGGTAGTGCTGTAGACCTGCAGTTCCGGATTATCCAGACAGAGCTTCAGATAATCCGCATAAAGAGAATGTCCCGTAAATAATGCTTCCTTCTCCTTCAGTTTACGGTCTTTTAGTTTGTCACTGTAATACACATAAATAGCGAGCGGAATGCCGATGATAGTAGCCGCGTATGAAAAGAGTTCAAGCCAGTCCTTTATATTATATGATTCCATAAAAATTTTTTTAATGACAAATATAATTAATGTTTCATTCGGAAACTACTGATGAACATTTGCAGAAATGATTATTCACTTACACTGCAATCCCCTTTTTCGGAAGTAATGAACACGACAATTTTTTTTTCATTTTTTTAAATTGCCCCAAAACAGTATATATTTGCAGTTTTTTGATTTACACTTAAAATTTCACCGAATAAACACACTGCTGACAGTTTTAGATCAACTTACGAGGGGTTTTTCTCAACTGCCGCGAAGTTCCGCTCAACTGACGCGAACTTTCGCTTAACTGCCGCGAAGTTTCGCTCAACTGACGCGAAGTTTTCTCAACTGACGCGAACTTTCGCTCAACAGACGCGAAACTATTCTCAACTGATGCGAAGTTTTTCTCAACTGACGCGAACTTTCGCTCAACAGACGCAAAACTATTCTCAACTGATGAGGACTTTTTCTCAACTGTCACAGACTTCGTCTCAACTTACGCGGACTTTTTCTCAACTGTATTTATTTTCCGCGCAACTTCCGAAATTCTTCGCAAGGCTGCATCGTGTCTCCGCACGGATGTCAAATGTCTCCGCACGGGTGTCAAATGTCTATGCACGAGAGTCAAGTGTCTTAGTTCGAGAGTGAAATGTCTCCGCTCGGATATCACAAGTCTCCGTTCAAAAGTCGAATATCTCCGCCCTAAAGTTGAGTGGCTTCGCTCAAAAGTTTTGTTGCTCTGCTTAAAAGTTTTGTGTCTTTGCTCAAAAGTTTAGTTCCTTCTCACGAAAGTTAAGTGACTTAGTTTTTAAGAGAAAAGTCCTTTCAGTAAAGTTAATAGTCTTCATTTTAATATAAATAGTCTTCGCAATGCTGCAGCTTTGGACTTTAAGAAAGCTCCGTTGCTTTTAAAGGTTGCGGCGTGGCTTATTGAAAGATGTGTTGTTAATATAGAACAGATACCTCTTTAAGATTGAAAAAGAATTTAAAAAAATTTAATTTATCAGCGTTAATAAATTTAAATCAGCATAACGGAAAATGAATATCACTTTAAGAATGATCAACGAAGATAACTGGCGCGAATGTATTGCGCTGAAGGTCAGAGATGATCAGGAAAAATTCGTCGCTACAAATATTAACGGTCTTGCGCTTGCATATGCGCATAAGGAAATGGAGCCGAGAGGTATTTATGCAGATGAAGAACTGGTCGGGTTTTTAATGTATGCAAGGGATCCCGATGACGGCGTGCTTTATGTAAACAGACTGATGATTGATGAAAAATTTCAGAATAACGGTTACGGTGAAAAAGCGATGAACATTCTTTTATCTGAACTGGACAACGGGGAAAATGAATTCATAGATATTCTTCATAAGCCTGATAACTTCTCAGCAATTAAAATGTACAGACGACTGGGATTTGAGGAGACGGATATGAAAGAAGGTGATGAAGATGTATCAAGACATTTCTTTAATAACTATAAAAAGTAATTTCACAGTTATGACCGGTGAAGTTTAGCTTTTAAAAAACTTTAACCTAACTATACCACGCCGGACAATTATCTTTGAAGCAAATTTTCAGTTCTAAGCTTTTATCCTTTTCCTTATCCAGCTGATCTGCCCCCTGTGATTTATTTCATCCTCAAAGACATGGAACCATAAGTGATAATTGTTTGATACGAACTTACCGTAAGGAAATTTCTTTTCAAGCCATTCATCATCCTTTTCTCTGAACATTTCAAAAGTCTCACTCCTGATCTCATTAAGTTTATTCAGATAATAATTCAGATCATTATCTTTTATTTCCTCCCTTCCTGTCTTACCAAGTTCAAGAGCTGCTTCCCATTCTTTATTCTCTTCTCCGGTAAGCTCTCTTTCTTCAAAAGACATTTTCTGATAAAAGAACTCCGTAGAGGCGATGTGAAGTAAAAGCGCTCCGATAGAATTGCTTTCCTGATCTATTTGAAAATCCAGCTCATTTACAGAAAGATCTTTTACGTGATGCAGCGTTACAATCCGCGTATAATTCATCATACATATAAGCCGGCTGATGTTAGAAGTATAACCTGGTATGTCTGTTACAAGATAAATATTATCCGGCGGGATGATCGGGTTGGTCATATTTGTAATTTAAAATAATTGAAATTAAATAAATTGAGATTTTGCATCCGCATCACTGCGTAAACCCGGCAGAAAAAATATTCCGAATGATATATTCATCCGGCAATAAAATAAGCTAAAGACCAATTTTTATTGCTGTGTAAATTTTCTTTAGTGCGAACCTTAAATTCATATATTAACTAAAAATTTTTTCTTCGGATCAACTTCCGGAATTATTCCTGGATTATCTTCATCATCATCAAAATTAATGTATTTTAATTCGAATTCATTATCAGAAAAATATTGTCTGAAATTAAAAACAGAGGTTCATCTTCATTAATATTCTGATTAATTGCATAAACAGTATGGTTCTTACTGTATTCATCAATATTTAAATTCATGTCAATATCTATTTTACCGTCATTTAATTCCATTCCCCAAATTTCATTTTCATCTGAAGTGAAACAGGATTTTAAAAGCATTAATGTTCTTGAATTAGCTGAAAAGATATTTGCAAAAAAAGGTTTATATTTTTCATGGAAATTTTTTTTCACACTCTTTTATAAATTCCGAGAATAACATAGAATTAATCCTGCTGAATCCGTTACTGTCAAATTCTGATGATTTGAATAAATATATTTCCTGGATATTCATTTAAAGAATTTTTTTAAATATTAATCATAAAACCTTATGAGGAAATTACAGCTGCTTATATAATAGTTTCTTCATAAAATAATCAAATGTTCACTAAAATAATATGACCGTGAACAGGACGGAATTCCAGACGCCGCAATTAAATATGTATACAGGAAAATATTTCTCCTGTAACTTATTTAACAATATTTATCTTTTTAAGAATGTAAAAGAATTATATTTTAAGCAATTGATGAATGATATATATCCTTTGACTATATTTTTCATATCATCATTTTTTATTAACTCATAAATATTTTTCAGCTATGAAATTATTTTCGTCTGCATTATTAGTATCTGCAATGATTCTAAGTTTATTTATTTCCGGCTGCGGGAAAGATGAATCAGATACAAATACTGCTCAGAAAGAATCCGGAAGCAATACCGAATCTCAGCAAAAAACTACAACACAAACTCAGGGTAATACAGACAATACCGGTAATACAGACAAAACAGGCAGTACCGGGAATTCCGGTAATACAGAAGCCGGAAAGATCTGGAGCTCGGTAGAGAACATTAATATTTCTATGGGACAGGGTATAAGCTCCGGTAATGCAGGACATCTCAAAGAGCCGGTTACAGAGATCATTAATCTTCTGAATACAATTCAAAAGAATCCGACCGGTATTGATCCTGCCGATCTCGAAAAAATAAATGCTAAAGTGGAGGAGCTTGGTAAGTCCGGAATGTTGATGGATAAATATCAGCATGCGGGTAATTCTTCGGAATTAATTATGGAGTATGGAAAATTCTCTCAGACACTTAATGAAATTAAAAGTCTTCTTCCGCCGGGAAGTTATTAAACTTTATTAATCGTGTCGTAACTATTTAACACTAAGTCACGAAGGCACTAAGGAAAATGTTTTTAAACCTCGTACCCAATCTCCTGATTGGGTGCGCCAACCTGACGATTCAGAAGATTCGAAAGGAAAAAAAATTAAACCTCGAACCCAATCTCCTATTTGGTTTTGCTAATTACTCATTCTTCAGACACAGATCTAACGCCTCTTCCAGATTCATTTCCATTCCTTCATTTCTGCATTTATTGAATTCTTCCTCACCGATCTTTTCCTTAATTATATTCTTTTCCTCATCTTTCAGAATAAGCGCTTTATTGATGGCTTTATACTTTGTGTCTTTGGAAAGCATTTCAATGAATCCGAATATTTTAATTGCGTTTCCGAATTCATTCTTTTTGAAATAAAGTCTTCCGAAACCTGCAAGCAGGTCGATCAGAAAAAACTCTCCGCCCGGTTTTTCTATTTCGTTAATGTATTCCCTGTATATTTCAATTGCCTCTTCAAATCTTTCAGTTTCAGTATATAATACTCCGAGATGAATCCTGATAGGGAAAAGATTCATATTATATCCCCAGTCTTTTGACATCTTATGCGCTTCGAGTAAAAGATATTCAGCTTCTTCAAAATTCTTGTTTTCATAATACAGTTTAAGCGCCGCAAGGTGTACCAGATTAACTGAGATCAGATACCGGTCATCGATCTTTCGTGATGTAAGAAGACTTTCTTCAGAATAAACAGCTGCTTTCTTAATATCTCCCGTTCTTCTGGAATGTGTAACACTCAGACTTAAAAGCGCCTGAGCTTTGAGACGTTCGTTATTTAATTCGCGCGCGATCTCAAGCGCTTCTTCCTTCAGCCGGATCGATCTTTCGAAATCCCCGAGATTACCGACAGGGAAGGATAAATTATATAATGAGTCTGCTTTATTTTCTTTTGAATTGATTTCATCGCTTAAAGCCAGCGCTTCTTCATTATATTTGACAGCGCTTGTATTGTCAAGCTCCGTATAAAATTTCAGCGCAAGATTGTTGAGAGATTTTAATATTCCTTCCTTATCATTAATCTCACGGTACAGTTCCAGCGCTTCGTTTGAAAATTTCTGAAGCTCTTCAAATTTTCCAAGCTCATAACATAATCTGGAAATTCTGATCAACAGATCTGCATGCAGTTTCTTATCACTTACAGGAACAGTACTATTAATTTTAAACATTGACTCAAATCCTTCCTGCAGATAACCTTTACTCAGCCAGAAGTCATAAACATTTATTACCATCCTTACTGCATCCTCCGGAACATTTTCCGTCGCCCAGTGAATATTACTTCTCAGATTATCTATTTCTGTCTCCATTGTATTAAGCCATTCTAGACGACCGGTTTCCTTATGCTTTTTAAAAGAGGACAGGTCAAGATAGTAACTGAGGTGTCTTTTAAAATCTTCCGTCCTTCCCGCTAATTTTTCAAGAGCATAGTATTTAATGGATTCAAGAATATCGTATCTGCCAATATCGTTTACTACTTTAAAAGTGATAAGGGATTTATCGTAAAGACTTGTCATCAGATCCAGCACTTCATACAGATCGATCAGTTCATCACTGCAAATCTCTTCCGCAGCTTCGAGACTCCACCCGCCCATAAATATTGCAAGTCTCTGAAGAAGGATCTGTTCGTTTTCGTTCAGAAGATCATAACTCCAGTCTATCATTGCTTTTAAAGTCTTTTGCCTTGGAATTGCAGTCGAGCTGCCGCCCGTCAGTAATCTGAATCTGTCATCTAGACGATTAAGAATTTTATCAACGGATAATACATTTATTCTTTTAGCTGCCAGCTCAATTGCAAGCGGAATTCCGTCTAGCTTTTTACAAAGTTCTGCAACATCATAAATATTTTCTTTTGTCAGACTGAAATTTGAATTTATGGATTTTGCAATTTCATGAAAAAACTTTACTGATTCATATTCCGCAAGTGATTCATAGGTTTCCTTTTTAATATTTGCAGGCATTGACAGCGGCGGTATTCTGTAAATTGATTCCCCGGGTATATTAAATGAAATTCTGCTTGTAGAAATAATTTTAAGCTTTGGACATGTAGACAAAAGCTCGCTTGATATCATGCTGCATTTTTCTAAAAGGTGTTCACAGTTGTCAAAGAGCAGAAGTATAGTTTTTTCTTTTAAAAATTCCTTTACAGTTTCGAATAAGTCTTTCCCGGGATCTTCTTTGATATTAAGTACAGTGGAAATTTCTCTTAAAATTAATTCAGGATCAGTAACAGGCGAGAGCTCAAGCAGCCAGACACCGTTTTCAAACTCGTCTAATATTTCTGAGACAAGCTGAATAGCCAGCCGTGTTTTCCCTGTCCCGCCCGCGCCTGTAAGCGAGAGCATTCTGATTTTTGAAAAAAGTTCTTTGATCTCCTTAATCTCATTTCTTCTGCCGATAAATTTTGAAACTGAAGACGGAAGGTTATTCTGCCTTGCTTCCACAGTCTGAAGCGGAGGAAAATCCTCTGTCAGACCTTCTGAAACGATCTGATAAATATGCTCCGGTACAATTATGTCCTTAAGTTTCCGTATTCCGAAATCCTTAAATGAAACATTTCTGACATTGAGTTCCTGCAGCGCATCATGAACTATCTGAGAAACTATTATCTGTCCGCCCTGAGCAATTGACATTATCCTCTGCGATCTGCTGAGAGTTACATAACCCGCATAGTCATTTTTTATAAACTCAGCGTCTCCGGAATGTAAACCCATCCTGACTTTTATTTCCGGTCCGGTCCATTCATTGGTTTTAAGTCTGATCTGAGATTGTATGGCTGCCTGAACGGCGTCCTTAGGATTTTCAAAAGCGCAGCAGAATGAGTCACCTATGATTTTAAATACAAATCCGTTATTCGAGTCGATTACATCGTATAAAATCTCATGATGTTTTTCAAGAGATATCATGTATCCATCATGATCCTCCTGAGCAAGTCTTGTACTGCCCTGGATATCAGTGAAAAGGAAGGTTACCTTACCTGAAGGTATATTGTCCATTTGTTAAAAAAGATACTGCAATTTAAAAATTTAAACTATGAAATACGATTTATTAAATTTGGTCAGGTCACAGCTTTTGTAAAGTAAACTTTCCTGAATATTAATTTTGGGGATTAATTAAAATAAAGTTTACAATAATTTAATTGCAAATTGAATTTAATAAACATATTTTTATGATAATTTATACGAAAAATTGTATTACATTTCTTTCCAAATATATTCACAGATTCTTACACCCCATTTTTTTTAAATCTTTTTAAAAAATAATTATGAAATTCATTGTTAATTTTATTCTGTTTGTAACTCTTTTTTTAAGTTTTAATTCTCTTTCATTCTCAAAGAGCGGTTCAGGAAAAAGTAATATAAATGAAGTTCAGCAGGATTCACGGCTTGTGAATCCCCTGTATGAGCTTCGCGCCGGAAATTTAGTTATAAGTAACGTTCAATTGTATGAGACTAATATTTATTATTTCGATATCATGATAAATCATACAAATCTTCCGGAGTCCGGACCATTTGAATATGCCGCAGGTCAGTATATTCTTTCTTACAACTGGCTTGTAAGATTATTCGGACCGCTTACTTATGAGATCGTTCCCAATTCATCAGATTTTACAAACCCGGATGCAATTCCCGTAAATCCGCATGTAACCGGTAATAAACTGATACTGGATAAGAATCCGGATCTGATAGCGGGACAAGGTCCGATCATTGCAACTGACGGAACCGGTACAAGAGTTGTCCGAATGAAAATTACTACCGGAGTTCCTGCGTTTTTTACTATTCCATTAAACCTCCAATGGATTACTAATCCGACAGATACAACTACTACTGAAGTATTTGCATTCATAGAAGATACTGTTGCGAATATTTCATCGGGAGGAACTTATTTTATAGAAGAGAATGATGTAGCAGCGCTGTATCTCAAAGCTGCAATGAGCGGATTATACGATGTTCAGATGAATACACTGAGAGCAAGAGATACTCTCAGCGTTTATCAGCATTCGGTAACACCGCCTTACAATGTTCTTGATTCCGCCAAGTCCTTGGTTGATACAGTTTCTTTCAGGGGAATTTTTAATTTTCCGGATATCCATACTGGAATTTATTATACTGTAGTAAAATATAAAAACGGACTTGAGACCTGGAGCAGAAACGGGGGTGATTCTTTAATTCGCGGCGATCAGGTTAGTTATGATTTTACTGATGACAGTACAAAAGCTTACGGAAATAATCTCGAAAGAAAAGGTAACATCTACTGTATATACAGCGGGGATGTGAACCAAAACGGGATTATAGATTTACAGGATCTGGTTCTTATTGAAAATGCAATTGCAAATTTTTCGTTTGGTTACTCAGCGAATGATATTAACGGTGATAACTTTGTAGATCTTACCGATGCTCAGATCACCGATAATTATGTGAATGAATTTATTACAGTTATAAAACCATGATGAGTTAATTCAGAAATTTTTCTATAAAAAAATTAAAGCCGGAAATTAAAATCTCCGGCTTTTTTTTATTTAAATTTTAATTAAGTCTTAAAAGAAATTCTTACACTAACCGGAGTTTAACTCAATCCTCACATTCAAAATCAAGAACCCTTAATGTGTTATCGTAAAACTCTTTAGCTCTTTCAGGCGTGCTGCCGATACAGACTACTCCGAGTTTTCCGAATTCAGATAATGCGCCTATTAAATGAAATACAACTCCCTCCTGAGAAGCTCCGTCATACATTAATCCGTGATACATTGCTATATCTAAAAGATCATTTGGGATAATGCCGATGTACTTATCACTCTGCACATTATCAGAGGCAAAATAATATCTCGGATTTCCGCTGGCTGTGATGTAAACTCCTTCTTCCGCGTTGTATTTTCCATATGTAAGAAATTCGATCATCATAAACGGATGAGTCGTGCCGCCTTTGCGGAGATTGATCTCAATTGCAAAATGCTTCCAGCTGCCGTCATCCTGCCTTACTGAAATAAAATCAATTGCAAATCTGCCGAGCACACCTTTCTTCGAAAGCATACCTGCTACATTATTTCCGATCTCACCAAGATCAGCCGCATACTCTTTGTCGGCGGGAAAGATCGCTCCGAGAAAGATCTGTCCGTCATCACCTCCGAGCAGCTGATCGTGAGTACTGTCAATTCTGACATTTTCCGAAGATCCTATCACACACTGAACAGAAGGAGACATTTTTATTTCACCTTCAAGGAACTCTTCCACTATCCCTTCCATCTCAGTAAATTTTTCAAAGAAAAGCTCCTGGCTTACATCATGAGAAACCGGTCTTATATTTTCATTTAATGAATCAAGAATTTTTGTTTCAAGATTTTCATTTATCTCAAGTTCAGGATATTTGTAAATAGCATTTCCGTCTCCGCTAAAACCGTCATTCATTTTTACAACAGCTTTTCTCAGACCGGGATTTTTTCTTTTAAGCCGGGCGAGAGATTTTACTATATCTTCCTTTGATTTCAGATCTTCATCTCCGTCAGGCATATCTATGCCGCATATCCTGAAAGTTTTACGAGCGCCGGATTTCGATCCTTCATAAAACATAGATGGATCAGTTCCGAACAATGGTATTTCAAGTTTTACAGCAAGAGATTTCTCAAGCGGCGTTATGTTATAACATGTCAGATGCGTTGATGATCTGTCCGTTATAAGATTTTTTATCCTTTCAATAAGCCGTGGACGGTCGAGTATCTTCTGAGTTAATGGTTTGCGGGAAAGATCATAACAGCTAAGCATTGACATCCGCTGACGCGCATGATTTCCCGTGATCCCCTGAAGCAGATGAAGGTAATAATCAATAATAACATCCGACAGCGGCATACTGGATATGTAAATTATTCTTGTCATAGGCATACGCAGAAGCATAAGAAGACAAAGCAGTCTCTCTTCATAATGTATCGAACCTTTGATCTTGGAAAGTATTTCCATATCAAGCGTAAGTGACGGAACTATTACAACCGTTCTCGGCGCGGACTTATCCGGAAAGATATGTTCATACTGATAGGCTAAAGTTTCCTGTATCTTTTCAAAAAGTTTATGTTCTTCCGGTGATCCGATCTCAGGACCGGCATCCGGAGTTTTAAAAATTTTCCGCATTTGATTTTTATCAGTATTCATTTATATAATAAAATTAATAGCTATAGATGGGTAGGATTTTCCTGTGAAAATTTTCATGTAAGATAACAAAGTTATTGCTAAGTTTGAAAACAAATCTTTAGTATATAATGACGGGCGTGTAATATATTACTGATATTGGATATTGAAAAGCCTTCAAAATGAATTTGATCAATCAATCTGACTGATCCGCTCTTTTGCTCCTTTATGGTATGGATCAATTTTTAAAACTTCATTCAGTGTTTTTTTGCAGACTTGCTGTCATTTGTTTTGATATACAGATCTGACAGACTTATCATTGCATCAATATTGCCGGGTTCATTCTGTATTGTCCGGCGGAGTATAACAATATTATCTTCGTCAGTTCTGTCTTCAGGAGCTTTGTCATCCACTGAATGTATGTGGTCAGGGATTACTGTATGTTCATTAATACCATTTATAATGTAAAATGCAAAAAATACTAAAACAGCGGCAACAATTAATTTCAGTTTGTTTCTTGAAATGAAATCTTTCATAATATTTTACTTCACTAAATTTATAAAGCATAAAATAAATTAAAAAAAGTAAACGCTCAATTACAATTGAGTTCAATTTTACTAAATTATTTTTTCCGTTTAAGAATCCGGATTTTGAAAAAGTTACACAAACCGCTAATCTTGTCCTGAGATATACCATTATTATAGCCCGGAATTAAACTTATTTAAATAAGTTTTCAATTTATAATTTAAAAATCGTCCCGCAAATTCGAAAAGATATCTTTGCTTTGTATAGAGTTAAATTGTATTTTGAATTAAATGCATGTCCTAATTTAAATTTTAACAATGAAAAAATATGATTAATGTAAAAGCCGTAATGCTCTTATTATTTCTTACATTAATGAATATACATGCAGCAGCTCAGGACAACTGGTTCTGGCAAAATCCATTGCCCGCGGGTAATACTTTAACATCAATGTACTTTGTTAATAATAATACGGGATGGGCGGCGGGTTCATACGGAACAATTTTAAAAACAACAAACAGCGGAATAAACTGGTCGCATCAGTCAAGCGGCATAACAAATTATTTATCTTCTGTTTATTTTATTGACAGTAACACCGGAGTGGCTGTAGGAAATATGATTATTTTAAAGACTACAAACGGCGGAACAAACTGGACATCAACTTATGCCGGTAATATTTTGCACTCTGTTCATTTCGCAGATAAATATACAGGATGGGCTGTCGGACAAAGCGGAACAGTATTAAAAACCACTAACAGCGGTGAAAACTGGTTTTCAGTTTATAGTGATATAAATTACTATTTTAATTATGTTTTTTTTACAGATGTGAATACAGGCTGGGTATCAAGCGGATATCGAATATTCAAATCAACAAATGGAGGACTTAACTGGGAACAGCAATATAATTATCATGAACGTCCTTTGAATTCAATTTATTTCGCAAATGCCGACAAAGGATGGGCTGTCGGACTTTATGGAATAATCCTTAATACTACAAACGGCGGAACGAACTGGCAAACACAGTACTATGAAAGTAATACCTTATACTCAGTTTATTTTAAAGATGAAAATACCGGCTGGTCTGCCGGTGAAAGCGGTTTAATTTCCAAAACTACAAATGGAGGCGCAAACTGGCAGCGACAGAATTCAGTTAACACCGCCAGAATGTATTCAGTTTTTGCATCTGACTATAATCACGTCTGGACGTCAGGAATTGGCGGAATGATAAGTAAAACTGAAAACGGCGGAACGAACTGGAATCAGCAAGTAAACGGAAGCCTGGCTACTTTGTATCACATACAATTTACAGATGCTTATTCCGGTTATGCTGCAGGCGACAACGGAACAATTCTTAAGACCACAAACAACGGCGCAAACTGGATAAAGCTATCAAGCGGAACACAAAACTGGCTGTCGTCATTGTTTTTTAATGACATAAACACAGGCTGGGCGGCGGGTGAATCCGGCATTGTTTTAAAAACCACAAACGGCGGAATTAACTGGAACGGGCGCCAAAGCGGAACAAACAGCTCTTTACATTCAATATTTTTTTCGGATATTAATACCGGATGGACTTCAGGTGTTGAAGGGGTAATTCTAAAAACAACGAATAGCGGAGAGAACTGGATTGCGCAATCATCCGGCACAAACCATTATTTGTATTCATTATATTTCATGGATAATAATACCGGATGGTCGGCCGGCAGCGGAGCAACAATTTTAAAAACTACTAATGGCGGAACAAACTGGGTTCGGATGAATAATACTTTCGGTCCGTTATATTCTGTTCAATTCCTGAATTATCTTACCGGATACGCAGTTGGATTTTCAGGAACAATTCTTAAAACAACTAATGGCGGAGATAACTGGATACGACAATCAGCACCGGGAGCCAACTGGCTGACTGATGTTAATTTCATAAACTCTAATACAGGTTTGATAACGGATTATTATGGAAAATTATTTAAAACAACTAACGGCGGAGAAAACTGGGTCAGTTATCCATGCGGCACAAATAACAGTCTGTACTCTGTGCATTTACTAAATGACAGTACTGGCTGGGTGTCAGGAGCGTATAGTTCTATTTTGAAAATAACTTCCGGTGAAAAGGTAATTGGAATTCCTTCTGTATCATCGAACGTACCGGATCAATTTTCCATATTACAAAACTATCCGAATCCTTTTAATCCCGTTACACAAATTGTTTATGAAATACCAAAATCAGGTTCAGCTAAGCTGACTGTCTTTGACATAAATGGAAAATTTGTAGAAACGCTTATTGACGGAAAAGTATCTTCCGGAATGCATACTGTTTATTTTAACGGGACAAATCGACCAAGCGGAGTGTATTTCTGCAGACTTGAATTTGATACAGAGGGAAAAGAAAAAAGGAAGACAGCGTTATTGAAAATGTTACTGATTAAATAGTTAGTAGTTAATAGTTAATAGTTAGTATTTTTACTTTCTATGGTTACTGAATTATCTGAATTTAATGCAGAGGGATGAAAATTCTCATAGCTTTTTTTTATTGATATTTCAAATTACAAAACCTTATTACTTCGGGCAATCAACATGCGTAAGTATCCGGCCGTTTGCTTTGTATACAATCCAAAAAAAATAAATTTTGAAATTAAAATATAAAAACTTTATATTGTATTTTAATTTTTACTAACCAAAAGACTAAAGTCATGAAAAACTTTACCATGCAAGAAAGCAAAATTAACTCAAGAAAATTTTCAGGAATTCTTTTCACGTTCCTGATTTTAACATTGGGTTTGTTTTCCAAACAAACCGTTGCAGCGCCGATCGTTATTACGGTAGATCCGTTTACACCCACAGTGCAGGCTTTTGACGCAGCTGCCTGGACTCCTGCTTCTCCTCCGATACCTTTGACAATGCCGGGTTTTACAGTAACCGGAGCAACTTCGATTACCTGGAATTCTGATAATCTGTTGTTTTATGGTATCATCAAAGTCTCAGGCGGAGGCAGACATTTAGCGATTGTCGATCCGGGCACCGGAGTTTGTACTGAAATCGGTTTACTGAGCAGCACTTCATTTTCAACAATGACATATAATTCCGATGCCGGAATAATGTATATGATGGGCGGCGCCGGAGGTCCGGTGGGTGTAGCAGAATGTTTGTTCAGCGTAGATCTTACTACGGCTGCCACTACATTTTTAGCAGGACCTTTTTCTGTAGGTTCTTTCGGTGAAGTCATCGCTTATAACTATGATGATGATCTGATATATCACTGGTCAGGTGAAGCTCCCGCTGCAGCAATGGAAACAATTGATCCTGTTACATTTGCAGCAACTCTTATTCCGCCATCAGGAATGCCGCACTCTGAAGTACAAGGCGCGGTATATACTGGTGCGGGAAGTTTTGTGGTAACAGATCTTGTTTTCATGGGACCAACAATGTCTTTTACAATTACATCCGGCGGATTTGCTACGTTAATCGGACCTACTCCTTTCCAATCAAGAGGTCTCGCATATATTGATCCTTTGCTTCCTGTAGAACTTTCCTCTTTTGTTTCGACTATCAGCGGCAGTTCAGTAACTTTAAACTGGGCAACAGCTTCCGAAACTAACAACTCCGGCTTTGATATTGAAAGATCATCAGTAAACGGAACATGGTCAAAGATCGGTAATGTATCCGGTAACGGAACTTCAGCTGTCGGTCATAATTATACCTATACAGACAAAAATCTTTCATCAGGAATTTATAATTACAGACTGAAACAAATAGACTTCAACGGTAACTTTGAATATTTCAATTTAAGCAATGAAGTTAATATCGGAATTCCGGTTAAGTACGATCTGTCACAAAATTATCCAAATCCGTTCAATCCGTCTACAAGCATCAACTATGATTTACCAGTCGACGGAAATGTCAGTTTAAAGATCTTTGACATGTCGGGTAAAGAATTAATGACACTTGTAAATGAAGTAAAGACTGCGGGTTATTATTCAGTTAATTTCAATGCATCTGACTTATCAAGCGGAGTTTATTTCTATACAATAACAGCGGATAACTTCACAGCTACAAAGAAGATGATGCTGCTGAAATAGTTAGTAGTTAATAGTTAGTAATAGTAATTTAACATTTAACATTTAACATTTAACATTTAACATTTAACATTTAACATTTAACATTTAACATTTAACATTTAACATTTAACATTTAACATTTAACATTTATAATTGATTAAAGCCGTGGGATGAAAAGTCCCACGGCTTTTTTTTATAGCAATTTCAAATTACAGATATTTATTTCTTAAATAGATAATTCGTAATAGATAATTCTAAATTGATAATTGATAATTGGTAATTGATAATTGATAATTGATAATTGATAATTGATAATTGGTAATTGGTAATTGTTTTTTCACAAACCGTGAATATTTATATTTGCAAAAACTGAATAAAAGATATAGTTTGTCAGTGGTTATTTATTAATTAAAATATAAAAACTATGACAACGAAGATTATCTTTACCGCGATTTGTTTTGTTTTGCTGATGACGTTTTCATCAAGAGCTCAATTGATTGAAGAAAGCTTTAATTATCCTGACGGGGATTCTATCGGAGCGCATGGATGGGTCCATTTCAGTCCGACAGGTACAGGAACACTTAACAGGATAATGGTAAGTTCTCCGGGACTTGAGTTTGCAGGTTTTCAGTCTCAGGGAATAGGAAATGCCGCTTCAGTAATGAATAACGGACAGGATTCATATAAACCTTTATCAGAGATCAAGAACTCAGGAAGTGTTTATACTTTTCTTCTGGTGAATTTTGATACAGTGAGATCGACAGGTGATTACTTTTGCGCTTATCTGCCGTCTGCATCGGTAACCGGTTTTCAATGCAGGGTTTATGCAAGAAAGATGCAGTCGGCTTCAGAAAAATTTGCATTCGGATTAAGTAAAACAACTACTGCCGGTGGTATAGAATGGAGTGATACGATTTACAGTAAAGAGACTACATATTTAATTGTTATGAAATATACATTTAACAGTATTTCAAATACAGATGATGAAGTAAGTCTTTTTGTATTTTCCGAAGAAGTTCCGGTGAACGAACCTGCTCCAACTCTCGGACCACTTACCGGAACGGGAAATGACGGGAATGATATTGGAAGATTTGCAATAAGACAGGGTTCACAATCTTCAGCGCCAAACTTAAGAATAGATGAAATTTTTACAGGCACCGGCTGGAGCAGTGTGCTGCCTGTTGAATTATCTTCATTCAGTTCATTTGTAAAGGGAAGGGATGTGACTTTATTCTGGGATTCGAATAAGGAAATTAATAATGCAGGTTTTGATATTGAGAGAGCAACTGATCCGGATCTGTGGATTAAGGTAGGTTTTGTAAACGGTTACGGAAATTCAAATTCAGTTAATTATTATTCATATACTGACAGAGGTTTGCCGACCGGAAAATATTTTTACAGATTAAAACAAACAGACATTAACGGTAATTACGAATATTTTAATCTGAACAATGAAGTAAGTATTGGAATACCCGTAAAATATGACCTGTCACAAAATTATCCGAACCCGTTCAATCCGTCGACAAGCATCAACTTTGACCTTCCGGCAGATGGTAAGGTCAATTTAAAGATCTTTAATATATCGGGTAAGGAAGTAATGACACTTGTAAATGAAGTAAAGTCCGCAGGGTATTATTCTGTTAATTTCAATGCATCGGGCTTATCAAGCGGTATATACTTATATACAATATCAGCGGATAACTTTACAGCTTCAAAGAAGATGGTGCTGCTGAGATAGTTAGTTAATAGTTAATAGTTAATAGTTAGTAATCTATTTAACAATTAATATTTAACATTTAACATTTAACATTTAACATTTATAATTTATTAAAGCTGTGGGATGTAAAGTCTCACGGCTTTTATATTTTCAAATTACAAGAAACGATTCTCGCAGGATCGGCTAACTAATCTTTGTTTTTATCCATTGTTTTAAAACATGCAGAAACACCAGGTAATCTTTATTGGAAATTTGTTCATTTTTCTTTTCTTTATAAATATAATAATTGAAAGCTTTTAATTCTTCCTTCTTATTATCTGCGAGCAAAAGTTCTTTAAGTAGTTCTAAAAGGTCGAAATTAAACTTGTCAAGTTTTTTATTTTTCTTTACAAAATACTGAAGCGACCTTGATAAACTCTCAACGGTTTCGAAATTTTTCAACTCATAATGAATAAGCAGATTCATAAATGCACTAAGGATATATAATTCCAATATCTCTTCACTCTCTTTACAATTAATGATGAAGTTAATATAATATAGAGCTTTCTTATAATCTCTCATCAAAAAATAAAACTCAGAAAGCAGATAGAAGATATTCAACCTGGAATTCCGGGAAATTTTATTTTCATAAAGCGGAAGATCTGATTCAAGTTTCATAAGTGTGTCTGATTTCTTTTTTATTTCACCGGTTAAAAAAGCCTGTAATAATAGATGAATGAAATAATATTGATATATATCGTGCCGGATATTCTTTAAGTAGCGGTCATTTCTTGCTTCATAAAACTTTTTGAGCCGGTTTAAATATTTCCCGTGATCTTCAACCCGGTTACTTTGAGCACATGTTTCAAGTATTTCATGAAGAACCGAAACTGACTGATTGATATTTTCATGAATTCTCTCAGGATGAGATTCCATGAACTCAAAATGATGCTTTGACAGTTCAAAGTGTTTTTCAGGGTCTCCAATTTCACCGTAGTATTGTCCCTTTACAAAGAAGTAAATCATTTTTGCTTTATAAGAAAGCGCTTTTGTCTCACTTTTGAAAAGCGGGTTTTTGATAAGATCACGAAATTCCTTTATCTCTCCCGAATTGAGATTCCTACGCATAATAATTCCTGCTTTCCTGCCAAGTTTCATATAATCCTGATAATTATTTAGCATCTCTGTCACTTTCCTGACTTCATTAAATGTATCGGTATTTTCGTATTTTTTTGATTTAGAATTCAGAGAAGAATAATTTTGTCTTTCTACCATTTGTTCATAATTAAGTAACCTCAGCAGTTCCTGAAAATACTCATTTTTATAAGCAACCTTCTTTCCTTTTTTAATGAGTTTATCACATTGAAAAAAAAGACCTCTTTCGAACAATTCATGGATAGAGCTTATAATAAGGTATAATTCTGTAAGATCGGATGCATGGGAATGTTGCGAAGCAAGACTTTTTAGAATAAGGTCATAAAGATAGTTCTTTGTAACATGAAACTGTTTTGCAAATTTTTCACCTTTAAACTTTTCTTTTATCTTTACTTCATCGTAAACTTCACCGGTTCGTGCCTGCTCCTCAATCTCATAATATAATCTTAAATAATTTTTATCTGCACTGTCAGTATGTATGGAAGAATATTTTTTGAAATACTGTTTTTCATTCATACTTAATGAACGTATCAGGTTGAAAAGATCTTTCGAAGGAATATTCATTTATATACGTTTTAAATTCATGGTATTGCATTAAACATTTAAAAACAGAGTTTATTTTTATCTTTTAAATTCAAAAATGCCATACCAAAACTTTTGTTTTAAAAAATTTTATTTTGGTTGGCATTATAGGTATGGTTAATTTTGAGAAAAACAAATTTAAAAACAATGAACAACTTTGAAAAAATCCTTGCAAAAATTTTACTTTCAATAGTAACTATGCTGATTTTTCAAAACACAACTCTTTTCTCACAGGTTCAACCTGAATGGCATAACAGGTTCAACAGCGCCTGGGGGCTTACTGATTTCGGAAGAAAGTTAAGAATTTCTGTGGATGGGAACATCTACATCGGCGGTCACAGTTTCGATGAAGGCAATAGTACAGCGGTCACCACTTTGATCAAATACGATCAAAGCGGAAATACTATCTGGCAGGAACATTCCCAACCGGGTGTTTTTGATTACATAGAAGATATTGTGCTTGACAGTAAAGAAAATTTATACTCAGTCGGAGATTACTGGAATGGAAACGACTTCGATGTCCTTGTCACAAAACACGACAGAGGCGGAAACCTGCTCTGGAGAAGCACTTTCAATGGCGGATATTGGGACAGAGCAAGAAAGATTGATATTGATTCGGAAGGCAGTGTTTACATTTGCGGACATACATGGTATCAACCGGAATTCTACAATATTTTACTGGTAAAATTTGATTCTGCCGGACAATATATCTGGAACCGGACATACACAAGCGAAGGTCAGCATAGTGACTTCGGTCATACTTTAAAAATTGACCAGTCAAATTTCATATATGTGTCGGGTTATACGATGCAGGACCATGTACTGCTGAAATATTCAAGCAATGGGGATACGCTATGGCAGAAGTCTTTCAATACGAATAAAGAATGGATGGATATTGAGCAAAGTCACATGGAGTTAGATAATCAAAATAACATTATTATATGTGGAAATTTTTACAGCCAGGCATCTCAGGAAGATATACTTGTTTTGAAATATGACCATATAGGAAATCTTTTATGGAATAAAAAATGGAATAGTCAGGGAAACAATCGCGATATGGTATCTTTCCAGGCTTCAACGGATAACGCTATCGCAACTGATCAAAATGGAAATATATTTGTCAGCGGAACAATGGAAAATCCGGGAATAAGCTTTGGAGAGGATATAGTAACATTAAAATATAATCCTGAAGGTGTATTGCAGTGGCAGCACATTTATGATGGACCTGCAAACGACTGGGATAACCCTCTTTCAGTTACGGTTGACAGATTCGGGGATGTTTATGTATGCGGATTTACTGTTGAGATTGTAAATTCCTTAGTGCCGGAAGACTACCTGACATTTAAGCTTAATGGAAATACCGGTACACTATTATGGAAAGAAATTTTCAACGGTATTGGAAACTTTTCAGACAGAGCATACTCTATAGGAGTTGATGAAGATCTCAATGTTTATGTTACGGGTATAACGAGTAATGACAATTCAATTTCGAGTTCAAACAGAGATATTATTACAATCAAATATTCTCAAACTATAGTAGGAATAACTGCGAACTCAGAAATACCCGGGACATTTCAACTTCATCAAAATTTTCCGAACCCATTCAACCCGCAAACTACAATTGCGTTTGACATTGCAAAGGAAACAAGGGTGACATTAAAGGTTTATGACTTGATTGGCAGAGAGGTATCAACTTTAATTAATGAAAACATGAAACCTGGAAATTATTCAGTAAAATTCGACGGCAGGAATCTGCCTTCGGGTTTATATATTTCTAAATTAACGACTTTGGAAGGTATCGCAATTACAAGAAGAATGATGCTGCTGAAATAGTTAGTAGTTAATAGTTAGTAGTTAGTATTTTTATTTTCTAAGATTAACGAATGATCTGAATTTAAAGACGTGGGGTGAAAATTACAAATTACAAATTACAAATATTTATTTCATTAATGATTATTGATAATATTAATTGATCATTGATCATTAATCATTGATAATTGATCACTGATAATTATCATACAAAAATCTTTTGAATACTACACTTGAATATATTCTAATTTGGTATATTGATTTACGTATTGTTAAGTTTACAAAGAAAGGAAAGTGATTCCTTTTTGGGAAAATTTTTTTCTCAAAAATAAAATAAATTAATTTTAACAAAAGGTCATGAAAAATTTAATAAAAATGAGCGCTGCTTTTATGATAATTATAATGTTTAATGCAGCAGTATTTTCACAGCTGCCGGATAACTGGAAATGGTTAAATCCGAATCCGCAGGGAAACAGTCTCTTCGCAATGGACTTTCCGGATAATAATAACGGATATTCCGTCGGGGCATTCGGAACAATAATAAAAACTTCAGATGCTGGAAATTCCTGGGATCAGTTAAATTCCAATACTCAAATTACTTTACTAAGCGTTGATTTCATAAATTCAAACGAAGGTTATGCAGGAGGTTTCAATCAGCTTCTTAAGAAAACAACGGACGGCGGAATTGTCTGGACTGACATTCAGCTGCCGAGAGAGGGACCGTTTGATTCTCTTTTTTCCATAATGGATATTGAATTTGTGAATTCAAATACAGGATTTGTACTTGGCTTTTTTCAGCTTGAGAGTAAAATATGGAAAACCATTGACGGCGGCAGCACATGGACAACTCAAACAACTGCCGGCGCAAATTATCTGAACACTCTTCTTTTCCTTGATGAAAACAACGGCTATGCTGCAGGCGGTTCGCTGGGAAGTGAAATAATAAAAACTACTGACGGAGGCTCGACATGGGAACTGGTTCAGTTTTACGATTATCCGGCTTTATCCGATATATACTTTATAAATCAAACTACAGGTATAGCTGCAGGTGAAAGCGGCTGCGTGCTTATGAGTACTAACTCGGGAATAAACTGGGTACAAACCGGCTCACCTTCGGGCATGGATGTAAGTACTATATTGTTTATAAATGCAAATACAGGTTTCGGAATTGGATCAGGTAATGTTTTTTTAAAGACTGTAAACGGCGGTGTGAACTGGTCAGAAGAAAATTACGGCTGGAGTACCTACAGATCATTTATGGATGCAGTTGTAACTCCCGAAGGTAAAATACATGCTGCAGGACTTTACGGTATACTTATGAGATCTGATAACGGCGGTTTAAACTGGGAAACACCAAATACTATTACGGAGAATACCTTATCCGAAATTGAATTTATAGATAATAATACAGGATACGCTGTCTGCGGTTATGGCGACGGAGATATATTAAAAACTACAGATGCAGGCGAGACCTGGGTTTCTCAGATCACTACTTATCATACTCCGATGTACGGAATACATTTTACTGATGCGGAAACCGGATATATCGCGGGAAGCATTGACATTAAAAAAACTACAAACGGCGGAACAAACTGGTTCAATGTATATTCGAGTACTCAAAACGAGATCTTTACAGATGTTGATTTTACAAATTCAAGTACAGGATATGTGATCGGAAGTTACGGAGTTTTAAAGAAGACAACCAATGCAGGCGAGAACTGGACTTCAACGAGTATAACTTCCAGCGGCAGTATTCTTAATTCTATTTGTTTTGTAAATGAAAACACAGGATATTCAGTCGGAGATTTCGGCGCAATAGTCAAGACAACTGATGCAGGAGTTACATGGACTTCACAGATATCTCCGTTTACAATGGCATACTTAACTTCAGTGGATTTTACCGATGAGAATACGGGATACATTTCTTCAGGAGCAGGACTTCTTAAAACTACAAACGGCGGAGATGAATGGCTGATAATGAACGCTCCGACCGGCGGATATTATAAAGTTCAGTTCAGAAATGAATTCGGATATGCGGTGGCAAGTAACGGTAAAATAATTAAATCTATTGATGCAGGCATCAACTGGATCGAACAGCCGACTGTAACAAATAACGGATTATACGCTTTGTATTTCAATTCAGACAATTATGTATACGCAGGCGGAACGCGGGGAACAATTATAAAAACAATTCCGACTGAACTGATTGTGACAAGTTCAGGGAATTCATATACGGAAATTCCTAATTCATTTAAATTAAATCAGAACTATCCCAACCCGTTTAATCCGACTACAAAAATTAATTTTGAAATTCCAAAATCAGGTTTAGTTACTATGAAAGTTTATGATATCACAGGTAAACTTGTTGATATTCTTTTAAATGAAAACATGAATGCAGGGAATTTTACACTGGATTTCAACGGAAGCAATCTTTCGAGCGGGATATATTTTTATACATTATCAACACAGGATTTTACTGAGACAAAGCGAATGATATTGCTGAAGTAAGCTTTTTTATAGATTTAAAAAAAATTAATCCGAAATAAATGTTTTATCGAAAATATTATTACCATTTAAAATGAAAACAATACTACTAAGCATTTTCGCAATAACGCTTTCAGTTCATACGGCAGTTGCTCAATTCCCAACTCTTAATCCCAATTGGACTTACATTAGATCTGATAATACAGGAGTGGGAGGTGATTATCACGAAACTGTTCGCGGTGACCGTTTTGGTAATATGTGGACCGGAGGTTACATGCCTTTCTGGAGTCAGGGTTCATTAGTTCGTTTTGACGGAACCACATTTACAAACTGGGGAACGTATTCTGAAAATTATCTGCCGGCTGACGAAGTAACCAATATTGCCTTTGACCATAACGACCGTATTTGGGTCGGAACACAGAACGGATTGGGAACTTCATCCGATGGAATTAACTGGCAGCATCATACATCATCAAACACAGCTTTGATATATGACTGGATAAAGGGAATCGCAATTGAAGCCAGCAATAATGTGTGGGTAGTTACCGGCGAATCCGGAAGTATACTTAGCGGCGGTGTCGGGTACTACAACGGAACGTCCTGGACTTTTTATACATCGTCAAACTCGAATCTTCCTACACAGCAACTCTCTGACATTGCCGTGGATGCGAATAACAATAAATGGATAACATGTAATTTAGGACTGATAAAATATGACGGGTTAAACTGGATTCTGTATACATCAGGAAACAGCGGACTTTCACCAGGCTCACCGAGTGAAGTGATGGTTGATTCTTTAAACAGAGTGTGGGTATGCAATGGAGCAAATATTGATATTTTTGACGGAGCTAACTGGAGCCATATTAACAACACCATATGGCCGGTTGCAAATTTTGATGCAACAAGCATGTACATACGCGGTGACAAAATGATCTTTGCAGAGACTACCAACTCGTCACGAATAATGAAGTATGACGGGACTAACTGGACATGGGAATGGACGAATTACTTTTTGATGAGCAGTTATATTGATATTAACGGTAACTTCTGGGTATCCGGAAACGATGTTGTCAGAAAATATGACGGGACACAATGGCAAAACTATACACGGCACAGCACAGCGCTTGCTGAAAATTTCAACGAAGATATTTTCGTTGACAGCAAAAACAGGAAATGGTTTGCTAACGGCAACGGCGGAATTCAGATTATGGATTGCCCGAACTGGGAAGTTTATGGAATCCTGAATGAAGGACTTTTTCCAAATCCGCAATCACAAAGTTATGTTGGCAGCGCAATTACAGAGACACCCGATGGTGATATATGGTTTTCGTATGATGCAACTGACGGCTACACTGTGCAAATTCCCGATGGTGAATATCAGAATTATTCTGCATGGGTAGTTTGGGAGAGAAACAATGTACATCCGTCATTTCTTGCACCTCTGGAAATTGAAGGTAACGACAGCGGAAAAGTTTTCTTCAGAACATTCTGGACAAGTACATTTATGTATGATAAAAACACTAATCTATGGACATTGTGGGATTTAAGTAACGGGCTAACCGGACCTCCATCATGCCTGACCGCCCGTTCGGGAGGAAGAATGTATTTAGGAAATTACCAGGGAATAGATGTATACGACAACGGTGTCTGGAGCTTATTTGATTTAGCTCAGGTTGGGATTACTCATGTATTTGATATTGAATTTGATGCCAATGAGAATATGTGGATTGGTTCACCGGAGGGTTTATGGAAATTCGACGGAACAGCATGGACAAACTGGAATACAAGTAATTCCAATATTGCAGCTGATAATGTATCGTCAGTTGAAATTGATAAAGTAAGAAATATCATTTATGTCGGTGCACACAACATAGAAAACTGGCCGTACTACGGAGGTCTTTCACATTTCAACGGTACGGGAAATTTATTCTCAACATTTCTCGAAGGATCATCTCCTATCTCTCACAAACAGGTTGAAGATCTGGCTTTAGATACACTGGGCAATATCTGGATACTTACACAAAGTGAGGGAATAAATGTACACAATCCAAATGGTCTTCTGGGGTTTGAGTGTATTGATAAAAGATTGCAGACCGGGCCAACAGGAATTTCTTCAAACACAGTCATTGCAAAAGACTTTTCTTTAAGTCAGAATTATCCTAATCCGTTCAATCCTATAACAACTATCAATTACGAAATCCCTCGAGACTCAAGACGTTTGCCTGACGGCAAGACAGACGTAAAGCTTATTGTACTTGATATTACCGGCAAAGAAGTTGCGATGTTAGTAAATGAAAAACAAAATGCAGGAAGTTATTCTGTTAAATGGAATGCTTTAAATTTCCCAAGCGGAGTTTATTTCTATAAGCTTGAGACCGGAACAAATTTTGAAGTAAAGAAAATGATGTTAATAAAATAAATTTTAGCTGATAATAAAATGAAAAACAAAAATAATTTTTACAATTTTCTGTCAGTTATGACAACAGTTATAATTCTCATTAATACTGCTTCAATTGCACAACCTCCGGATAAATTATGGGAATCACATTATAAAGGAGCGCTTGATGGAATGGATGAAGCAAACTATATAATAACAGACTTGTCAGGAAATGTTTTTATAACAGGGCAGAGCTTTCAGGCTTTTGCAGGCGGGGATTTTACGACTGTAATGTATAATGGTAACGGTATTCAGCTTTGGGCAGAGCATTTTGCCAACACACAGTCTTCTTATTCAAATTACGGTATCCGATTAGTAATTGACAAATGGCAAAATGTTTACGCTGTTGGTTCAACGGCTTTAAATGACGGCGACCTTGCTGTATGTAAATACAACAGTGCGGGAAAAATATGGGCTAAAAGCTACGAGCCCCACTGGCTTGACTCTTTTGATGATTTTGGTATTGACATAGATATTGATTCTTCGGGTAATTTCTATGCTCTCGCAAGAGTTACGTCTATCAGCGGAAATCTATATGATATGTATATTATGAAATGCGACAGCAGCGGAGGTAAAACATGGGAAGTTAATTATACGGGAGCAAGTGAGGCGGATTATCCGGTTGACTTATATTTGACTCCCGGCGGGACAGTATATACTCTGTTGCAGTCATACAATTTCTTTGGAACACAGTCAGATGACATTACCACTATTCAATTTTTAAGTAATGGTGTACAAAACTGGTTCTCTGCTTATAATGGAGCAGGTGATGACAAAGATTATCCGACTTCAATGAAAGTTGATGAAGCAGAAAATCAATACATATGCGGAACTACTGATTCAGGATCGGATAATGATATGGTTGTAATGAAACAAAATAATTTCGGAACACGCCTTTGGTCTTTAACTTACAATGGGACTGCTAACGGAGATGATACTGCATTTTCAGTAACCTCGCTGCTTGACGGAAACATAGTAGTAACCGGAAAGAGCAAAGAACTTCTCAGCGGTGTCATTGTAGATGCAATTGTTACATTTGTAATTGACGACGGTACAATTGTTTGGACAAATAAATATTACGGGAATGATAGTTTGGGAGCGTCGGTATCGCACATGATCACTGATGCTAATGGAAATATTTACATCTGCGGTTTTGAAAATTTAATTAACAATACAAAAAACGGATGCATCATCAAATATGACATCAGTGGAAATTATATCTTTAATATATCCTACGATGGCGGAGCAAATCTTGATGATAAATTTAATTCGATAACATTGGATAACAACAATGATATTTTAGTAACAGGCCTGACCTTTGCTTCAGCCACAAATTCAAAATTTGTAACAGTAAAATATGGGAACATTTCAACAGGAATTTCTTCAAACAATTTTGAAGTAAAGGATTTTTCATTGGAGCAGAATTATCCTAATCCGTTTAATCCGACTACAAAAATTAATTTTGAAATTCCAAAATCAGGTTTTGTTACTTTGAAAATTTATGATATCACAGGTAAACTTGTTGATGTTCTTTTAAATGAAAGCAAAAATATCGGAAGCTACACCTTGGATTTTAATGGAAACAATTTTTCGAGCGGGATATATTTTTATACATTATCAACACAGGATTTTACTGAGACGAAGCGGATGATATTGTTAAAGTAATAAATGTTTAGATTTCAATTCTACACTTAACTGTATTTTGATTTGTCAATTTGTATATAATAATTTTACTTTGTTATGAAAATTAAGAAATAAAAAATGAAGTTACCTTTAACTATTCTAAAATATTATTTAAAAAATTTAAAAAGGGAATATTAAAAAATGAAAAAACTTGTAACATTACTTCTTATCGGAATAACATCAATTTGTTATTCACAGCAGTCTGATGACTGGGAATGGCAGAATCCAAAGCCACAGGGAAATCATATTTATGATATCAGTTTTATAAATGATAATACAGGATATGCAGCGGGAAAATTCGGAACCTTCCTTAAAACCACTGACGGCGGACTTAACTGGGAAATTAAAAATTCACAAACCCTTATTGACCTGTTCAGCATATACTTTATAAATACAGATACCGGCTATGTAAGCGGATCAGACGGATATATTTCTAAAACAACTGACGGAGGAAATAGCTGGAATACGATCAGCTTCCCTACTACAGACTGGTTAAAGAAAATATTTTTTACCGATGCAAATACCGGATATGTCATCAGTTCATTTTCCATTGCAGGCCACATTTACAAAACTACTGACGCAGGTTTAAGCTGGGTAAATCAATTAAACGGCGGAGCGACATTCCTGAATGATTTATATTTTACCGATGCGCAAAATGGTTATGCAGTTGGCAGCGGTTTATCCAGCTCTATTATTACGACCACAAACGGCGGGGATACCTGGGAACTTGTTGAACTGGGAAATTTTCGACAGCTCAATTCAGTATATTTCCCAAACAGTACTACCGGTATTGCTGCAGGTGAAAATGGTGATGTTGTCAGAACTACAAACAGCGGCGTCAACTGGAATCAAGTAGGTTCATCTACTTCAATGGATTTAAATTCAATAGAGTTTACAAATCAAAACACAGGATACATAACCGGATACGGGTATAATATGCTTAAGACAACAAATGCCGGAGTGAACTGGACCGTTACAACTTTTAATACTGAAGGATACTTTAATACTTTTGACATAACAAGCAACGGTACATTTCATCTTGGAGGTGAATTTGGCTCAATGCTGAGAAGCACAGATTTTGGATTGAACTGGACCTCTCAGCCAAATGTAACTATAGCTACATTATGGGATGTTAATTTTTTAGATGAAAATACAGGAGTTGCAGTAGGTTCATGGAATGACGATTCAAATCTGATAAGGACTACGAATGGCGGGGATAACTGGTATTCGATAAATACCGGATCAAGTCTATCTCTTTTTTCTGTTGACTTCATTGATAATAATACCGGTTTTGCATGCGGATCAGTAGGCATATTATTTAGAACAACTGATGCAGGAGATACCTGGGAGACAATAAACAGCGGTACAACCGCAATTCTTGTCGGTATCAATTTTCCGACTGCGTCAACCGGGTATACAGCTGCAACTAACGGTAGTATTAGAAAAACAACCAATGGCGGATCGAACTGGTTTGCAGTCAGCTCAACTTCAAACAATTCATTATCATCAATTTATTTCACTGATGAAAATACAGGGTATGTTACCGCTGCCTCTTTTAATCAGGCTTTTAAAACTACTAACGGCGGAAACAACTGGTCGTTAATGTCACACAGTCTTTCGGGAGCTAATATCAGAAGTATATTTTTTGTTAACCAGGATACGGGTTATATGACGGCAACCGGAATTGCGAGAACAACAAATGCAGGACTTTCATGGCAGACTTTGAATGTTCCGTCACAAATGTACAGGGATGTCAGATTTAAAAGTAATTTCGGATATGCAGTCGGTGCTAACGGCAAGATCATTAAATCAACTGATTACGGAGATAACTGGATCACGCAGCCGACAGTGACACAAAACGAATTGTATTCGGTAGATTTTACAAATGAATATAATGTATATGTAGTAGGTCTTGTAGGAACGATAATAAACACAATTCCTACCGAGTTACGTCAAATCACAACAGTAAATTTAACATCTTTCATTGAAGGATTCTATAATCCGTCATCGGATTCTCAGATCAGTGATACTATCAAAGTTTATCTTAGAAATGCAGCTTCGCCGTATATACTGAAAGATTCAGCATCAATATTAATGCAATCTAACGGAAGTTCTAATATGGGTTTTAACGGAATACTACCGGGTCAATACTATATTGTTGTCAAACACAGAAACAGTATTGAGACATGGAGCAGATCAGGCGGTGAAAATATTATCCCGGGATCAACTTTGAATTATAATATGTCAGATCAGATCACAAAAGCGTTTGGAAATAATATGCAGCAGGTCGATTTAGCGCCGTTAAGATTTGCTTTGTTCAGTGGTGATGTAAATCAGGACGGAGTAGTTGACGGTACTGATATGAGTTTGATCGATAACGATTTATTAAATTCCGTAACAGGTTACGTAAATACGGATATAAACGGAGATGAAGTCATTGATATTTCGGATTTTGCCGTAGCTGATAACAATGTGTTCAATATTGTATCAAAGATTATACCCTGATATAAAATCAGGATAAGAATTCAGAAAATCTGAATATGTATCACTAAAGGTATTTGTTATTACCGGAAAAGAAATTTCTTCACTCGTAAGTGAGAATCTGAATCCGGGCATTTACTAAATTAACTTTAACGGATCAGGACTGACCAGCGTGTATATTTTATACTTTGAATGTAAACGAATTCATTGAAACAAAGAATGTGCTTATTTTAAAATAGAATCAAATGATACTAACTAAAAATTGTGACAAATGTCTCCTCATAAATATTAATTTTGTAAAATTAGTAAAAATATGAAGCGGAAATGCAAAAGATTTAAGAACGCCGTCAACACAAAACTTCCGTAAGTGAGTTCATATTTGAGACTTCTTGGGGCTGTCCAAAAAGTTTAATATTTTCCACATAGGCACATAGAACAAAGAAAATATTATTTTTGGATTAATTTCCACTAAGTGAACTAAGTTTCTATGTAGTAAAATTCTTTTAGGACTTTGCGTAAGTGCATGGTTAACTTTCTTTTAAAGCCTTACTTCTTAATAATAGCCAGATCTCTTTCTCTTGAAGAAAAACATTTCCAGGTTCAATATGTAAACATTTCAGATGATCATCAGAAATGTAACGGATTCAATTCAATACGTTCGTTTAAATAAAATCTGGAATTCTTTAAAAAGATATAGTCTATTGGATAAAAATAAATTCAGTACAACAAAAGAATTGTTCTAAGCTTTTTTGTTAAAGAAACAGTATTTATATTTATCACTGCAGAGTAGTTAATACGAATTTTAAATTATATTTTTGATGAAGATTATTGTACTATTCCTACTTACACTTCTCGATGCTGATTATTTATTTTGTCAAAACTGCAATTATAAATTTGACCGATATACAACAAATGACGGGCTGTCATCAAATACAATTACCTGCCTAATTAAAGATAAAGATGGATTTATCTGGATCGGCACAATTGACGGTTTACATCGGTTTGACGGGAACAGTTTTAAAATCTACCATCCTGAAAGCGGCAATCATACTTCGATTAGCGATAGCTGGATAAACGAAATCTGTGATGATGGAAATTATCTATGGGTATGTACTCCCAATGGTCTGAACAGATTGGATAAAGCAACGGGCAAATTCACAAGATACCGACATGATCCTTGGAATAATTCTTCAATAAGCAATGATTATGTAACGGCAATTTACCGCACAAGGAAAAACGAAATATGGATAGGAACAGAAGACGGTTTAAACTGGTTTGACCAAACTACAGGAAAGGTCAAAAGATATAATAGTAATAATACTCCTGCTTTAGTCAGCAATTTTATAAAGGTGTTATTTGAGGATAAAGAAGGTTATCTATGGATTGGAATGTATGGAGGAGGTTTGACCCGATATAATGATAGGAATAAAGAATTCAAAAATTACAGATATGATCAAGAAAATCCTTTCAGCTTAAGCAGTGATTTTATAGAAAGCATAATTGAAGACAACACCGGAAATCTTTGGATAGCTACAAACGGCGGAGGATTAAACAGGTTTGATAAAAAAAAAGAGTTATTTTACCGGCACTTGCACGACCCCACAAATCAAAACAGTATTTCCGGAAACCATGTAAAAACTTTAGCTCTCAGCAGTGATCAGATGATCTGGTCCGGAATCCATACAGATGGAATAAGCATTTTTGATCCTGTTAAAAATACATTTTCCAATTTGAAAAACTGTACCGGTGCCTCGGATATTACCAATGTTTCAAAAATATACACTGACGAAAAGGGCAGTATCTGGATATGCACATCGAAGGGTGTCTATACATATAATAAGCACAAATGGAAATTTAATCATTATCTGAATATTCAGGGCGACAGCAATAGTATAAATGACAATGAAGTCATTTCAATATGTGATGATCTTGACGGGAATACCTGGGTCGCAACAAAAACCGGTCTGCAAATTCTCAATAAAACTACAGGAGTTTTCAGCGGCAGAATTAACAATCTTAACAGTGCGCACGATTTTAAAAATAATGTTATACAGCATATTTTCAGAGACAAAAAAAACTATATGTGGTTGTCTTTTAAAAGCGGTCCTTTTATAAGATATGATCCTGTGAAGAAAACAACAGACTCCTATTATGGCTTTGACGGAGAAGGAATTTCTAGCAGATGTATTTTTGAAGATAAGGAAGAAAACCTTTGGGTAGGATCGTGGACGGGCGAAGGTATTACTGTTTTCGATAAAAACAGAAATCTTAAAAGGAAATATTTGGATACGGGGAATGATATTGCTGATTTTAGTAATTCGCCAATTTATCATATATATGAAGACAGTAAAGGAAATATCTGGATCGCTACTTTTGAAGGATTGATTATGCTTGAACCCGCTGCTGATATAGTAATGATTTTTAAGAATGATCCTGAGAATCCGAATACTCTCAGCGATAACCGGGTAACAGGGATTGTAGAAGATAATGAAGGCTTTCTATGGATATCAACTTATGGAGAAGGTTTGAATAAGTTTGATCCTGTTACAAAAAGTTTCAGGCATTATATTGAAGACTGGCTCGGCGCTGATATTATAGTTGAAATTTTACAGGATGACAATGAAAATTTATGGCTAAGTAATTTTAAAGGCATTTCCAGGTTCAGCCCCGACAATGAAACATTTACCAATTACGGTACGGGAGACGGAGTTCAGGGATTGGAATTTTCAATCGGAGCGTCATATAAAGCGGAAGACGGAAAAATGTACTTTGGCGGTGTTAATGGATTTAATTCTTTTTATCCTGACAGCATTTCCAAAAATGAAAGCATTCCAAATATTGTAATCACCAAATTTAAGATATTCAATAAAGAAGTAAACCTTGAAAAATCTATCACCAAAACTAATGAGATCACCATCTCACACAAAGAAAACTTTTTTTCATTTGACTTTGCTTCACTGGATTTTACAAACCCGGTTAAAAACCAATATGCTTATTTTTTAGTAGGAGTGGATAAGGATTGGAATTATGTGGGAAAAGTAAGAACCGCAAACTATACTGACATAGCTCCCGGCGATTATACATTCAGAGTAAAAGGTTCAAACAACGATGGAGTATGGAATGAAGAAGGAACCTCCTTGAAATTAACTATCACTCCCCCGTTCTATAAAACATTTTGGTTTAAGGGATTATCGGTTTTGTTTATTGCCGGAGCAATAGGGTTTATTTTCAGACAAAAAGTAAAGAGAATTGAAACGGAGAAGAAAACACAGGTAGAATTTAGTAAAAAGCTTATGAGATCCCAGGAAACCGACAGAAAAAGAGTAGCAGCAGAACTTCATGACAGTCTGGCTCAGCACTTACTTATTATTAAAAGCAAAGCAAATATTATATTCAAAAAGACAGGGGATGTAAATATTAAAAATCAATTAAATGAAATTTCCGAGCTGAGCACTTCTACTCTTGATGAAATTCGTAAAATATCGTATAACCTGAGACCTTATGAGCTGGACCGGCTTGGATTATCAAAAACATTATTATCGGCATTTGAAAATGTCAATGAATCAACAAATATAAAATTTGATATTGAAGTTGATGATATCGATAAAATGCTTGAAGACGAAATTGAGATAAATATTTACAGGATCATTCAGGAAATCAATAATAATATTATAAAACATTCTGAAGCAACTGAAGTAACCGGGAGCATTACAAATACTGAAAATGATATTTTGATATCTATTTCTGATAATGGAAAAGGGTTTAATTCCGGTAAGAAATTATTGGACACAGACGAAAAGGGCTTTGGGCTAAAAGGTATTTCTGAAAGAGTAAAATTGTTTGAAGGGACTTTTAAGATTAATTCGGAAAACGGAAAAGGAACACAAATTGAAATATGCATACCTTTGAAGAAATAAAATATAATTAATTAATGAATGAGATTATTAAAGTAATTATTGTTGATGATCATCCGATATTCAGAAACGGGTTGAAACAAATAATTCAAGAAGAGAATGACATAGAAGTAATTGACGAAGCAGGAAACGGGGAAATGGCATTAAAACTCATTAATGAAAAAAATCCTGATATAGCAATACTGGATATAGACATGCCTAAGAAAACAGGACTGGAAGTTCAAAAGGAGCTCAACAAAAAAATGAATCCCGTAAAAATAATTTTCCTGACAATGTATAAGGAAGAAAATGTTTTTAATGAAGCCATGGATTTAGGTGTGAAAGGATATGTCCTGAAAGAAAGCGCGGTGGACGATATTTGTGTATGTATCCGTTTGGTTGCCAATGGCGATTATGCGATAAGCCCAGTAATTTCAAATTATCTTGTCAAAAGACTTAGCCTGAATAAAACCTTTGAAAAAAATAATCCATCTATATCCGATCTCACACCTTCAGAAAAAAATATCTTAAGACTGATCGCACAGAACAAAACTACGAAAGAGATAGCAGATGAACTATACATCAGCTACAAAACCGTAAAGTCGCACAGGACAAATATCAGCAAAAAGCTTAACCTCCAGGGAAATTTAAATTTAGTAAGATTTGCAATTGAAAATAAATCACTCCTTTGATATTTGTTGTAGTCACGGGTAATTTTTCACTCTAACCTACATTTTTCTCAACTCTAAATCATTATTATAAACAAATTCCATTCTACCGGGATCGTATACACCTTAGGACCTAGAGAAAATACACATCAGGACCGATTATAATTTCAAAATGTTTTCAGCATTTTTGTACATCAATTTTGAACAGAGCTCAATTGGAAAAGTCATAAGTACAATTTCATTTTTAGTTTTGAGACGGTCTCAGTTCAAAGGAAAGAAATAGTAATAACCGGAAATAATCATTCTTGATCCCGAAGGAGTAAAGGAATTAAACACCAATTTAAACACTAACAATAAAAAATTATAACAATGCTCAAAAAAGCAATTATTTTTTTACTTTTGAATATTTTTTTGTATAACGAAGAAATTATAAACATAAGAATTATTGACATACCTGTGATTATTATTTTAAAAACTCAGTCTCAGCTTAGCGATATATTGACATACCAGGAAGTGGGGCTTTTCATATGAATATATTTTATCTTAAGAAATGCCCGGCGGTTTATGACATGTTACAATACTGCAGAGATACACTTAGAAGTATACTTATACTAAACACAAGATGAGACTTTTAATTGTTGAAGATAATTCTGAAATCAGAGAAATGATAAGGAGCTTGTTCGAATCAAAGTTTAATTTGATAAGAGTGTGTGAGGACGGCGATACTGCGCTGTCAGAGTATGAGTCATTCAGACCTGACTGGATTTTTATGGATATTGAAATGAAAAAAGTTGACGGAATAACGGCTTCAAAAGAGATTTTAAAATTATATCCGGAGGCAAAAATAATTATCATTACAAATCACAAGAGTGCAAGTATTAAAAGAGAATTGATTTCCGCCGGAGTCCAAAAATATGTATTAAAGGAAAACATGCATAGCTTGCTTGATATGTTTGATTATTAAGTTCAATGCTACAATTAATCAAATTTTGATTTGTCAAATTGTATAAAATGATTGTAAATTTGTACAGTTGCGAATAAATTTGTGAAACGAAGTTAACTTTGATTGTTCCGGAAAAATTTATTATATATAAATTGCAAAAAGCCAAATCCAAAAATGAAAATTTAAAAAAAAATAATAGTTGTGTTCATTTTCAGAGTAACTGCAGAAATGAAATTTTCAGAAAAAGATAATTCTAATAAAAAATATTTCAAAAAATAAAAATTAAGTATCGTGAAAAAAACAAATTCAATCTTTAAAGCATTTGCTTTGGTAATTATTTTTAGCGCTTCAGGATTTTCTCAGCAGTCAGATGACTGGGAGTGGCAGAACCCAAAGCCACAGGGAAATAATATTTATGATATCATGTTCGTTGATGATAATAACGGATTTGCCGCAGGAAGATTCGGAACATTTCTTGTTACTGCTGACGGCGGAGTCAGCTGGGAAATTAAAAACATTCAAATCGAAAATGATTTGCTCAGTATTTACTTCTTTGATGCTAATACAGGATATTTAAGCGGTACATCGGGTTTTGCTGCAAAAACAACCGACGGGGGAAACTCATGGGATACTCTTAACTTTCCTACTGATAACAGGTTAAACAAAATTGTTTTCACTGATATGAATACCGGATATGTGATCAGTTCATCTTCATTGACAAGCCATGTTTATAAAACCACGAACGGCGGATTGGATTGGATAAATCAATTAAACGGCGGAGCAACATTCCTAAATGACATTTATTTTATAGATGCTCAAAACGGATATGCAGTCGGAAGCAGTTTTTCCAGCACCATAATTAAAACTACCAACGGCGGAGATGAATGGAATCTGGTAGAACAAGGAAATTTTTCAGCGCTATATTCTGTATTTTTTACAAATACCTCTATGGGCTTTGCTGCAGGAGATGATGGTCATGTTCTGAAATCATCAAATAGCGGGATGAATTGGACCCGTGTAGGTTCTTCGACCTCTCTGGAATTAAATTCTATACAGTTTATAGATCAAAACACCGGATACATTGCAGGGTATGGAGATAATTTACTCAGAACAACAAATGCCGGAACTAACTGGACTGTCACCGCTTTCAGTCTATCAGGATACTATAATAATTTCGAAATTACACCTAATAACACTTTCCATCTTGCAGGGGATTATGGAACTATGCATAGAAGCACCAACTTCGGATCGAATTGGATTTCTCAATCCAATCTCACCGAAGCTACACTATGGGATGTTACTTTGATTAATGAAAATACCGGCATAGCAGTTGGGTCCTGGACTCAGAATGAAAACCTGCTTAGAACTACTAATGGGGGGGATAATTGGTATACTATTAATTCCGGTACAAATTTATCTCTGTTCTCTGTTGACTTCATTGATGATAATACAGGGTATGCATGCGGAACAGTCGGTACTTTAATTAAAACAACAAATTCCGGTGAGAACTGGCAGACAATTAACAGCGGTACTACGGGAATTCTTCTTGGTATTCATTTCCCATCACCTAATACCGGATACATTGGAGTTTCAAACGGGCAAATAATAAAGACAACTAATGCCGGAGTAAACTGGACCTTCGCCGGTTCAACAGGTAATTCAATATCTTCCATATTTTTTTCGGATGAGATGACAGGTTATGCAACCGGAAGCTCCTTCAATCAGGCATTCAAAACAACAAACGGCGGAAGTAACTGGGCGCTGATGTCACATAACTTGACGGGAGGTAATATCAGAAGTGTGTTTTTTTTAAATGCTGATACAGGATATATGACTGCAACAGGAATTGCACGAACTACAAATGCAGGACTTTCATGGCAGACATTGAATGTACCGTCACAATTGTACAGAGACGTCAAATTCAATGATAATTTCGGATATGCTGTTGGATCAAATGGTAAGATTATAAAATCTACCGATTACGGTGATAACTGGATAACGCAGCCAACGGTAACACGTAACGACTTGTTCTCATTAGATTTTACAGGAGAATACAATTTATATGCAGTAGGTCTTGTAGGAACAATACTACATACAATTCCGACAGAACTCAGGCAAATCACAATAGTAAATTTAACATCGTTCATTGAAGGATTCTATAATCCGTCATCGGATTCTCAGATCAGTGATACTATTAAAGTTTATCTGAGAAATGCTGTTTCACCGTATTTGTTGAAAGATTCAGCATCAGTGATAATGCAGCCGGACGGAAGTTCTAATATGAGTTTTAACGGAATACTTCCGGGTCAATACTATATTGTTGTCAAACACAGAAACAGCATTGAGACATGGAGCAGATCAGGCGGTGAAAATATTATCACGGGATCAACTTTGAATTATAATATGTCAGATCAAATCACAAAAGCGTTTGGAAATAATATGCAGCAGGTTGATTCAGCACCGGTGAGATTTGCTTTGTTCAGCGGTGATGTAAATCAGGACGGAGTAGTTGACGGTACTGATATGAGTTTGATCGATAACGATTTATTAAATTCCGTCACAGGTTACGTAAATACGGATATAAACGGAGATGAAGTAATTGATATTTCAGATTTTGCCATAGCTGATAACAATGTGTTCAATATTGTATCAAAGATAATTCCATAATATAAATAAGGATTGAGTATTTTAAAATCAGAATTTGTATCACTTTTCTGATCTGAGTTTAACAGATAATGATGCATTTAATTTTGAGACAGACTATTTGAATACTGACGTAAATGGTGATAATATAACTGACGTAACGGATCTAGTGTTAATTGATAATAATGCAATTAATTTTATAAGAATGCAAAGACCGTAAAAATATTTTTATATTCTTTTGTTAAAAAGTTAAAGATTAAGATCACAGGTTTACTGGTAATTTAAATATAAATTTTTACAAATTTTCTTCACTGGCTTATGGTAATAATCAGATCCTAAAAGGAAGCAAGTATTGTTTTTATTCAGGGGATGTTAATCAGGATAGTACAATAGATTTAACAGAACTGATCAGCGTTTTTAATGAAAGTAATAATTTATTGACCGGATACGTTCCGCAGTATAGCAATGTGGATATGTTTGTTGATTTAACAGATCTGATTATTACCAACGTGCAGTCGTTTATTAAGGTCTTTCTGATTGGTTTTTTTAAAAAAAAATTTAAAGATTTTAGAAATGGATTGGAAAAGAAGTTTTAGCCCCAAACTTCTGTAATAATATTATTAATAATGTATTTAAATTTTTGGCAAAATCCGCCCGGACCGTTTGTTCTTACCCACTGTGAATGTAATGTTCCGGAAATATCTCTATGTCGCCTTATCCTTGGTACTTTTCAAAAGTGCTATGCCCGCAAAAAAGAAAATTACACCAAGAATCCCGTAAATAATAATTTCTTTTATATTTCTTTCTCCGTAACCTCCATTCATAAAATTGAATGCTGCTAAAATAAGCCCGGCTATACCTAGAAGAGAAAGGATAATTCCGAAAATTCTTTTTTCCATGATTTAATTTTTTTTATTTCTTAAAATAATTATTTATATGATGAAATGTTATTCTTTTGATATTATAAATTATTATTTCAACCCACAGGTGTCCAAAACATTTTTTATTCTATATTAAAATATCAAATTCAGTTATAATCAACACTTTAATTGTGTCTTTAAAAAACAACCTTCATTATTGTTACCCCGCAATGCTCTTAGCGGGAATCCAGTCATGTCACCTTCAAAAGCAAAAAATTCTATCTTATTTATTAGATTGTTAAGTAGTTAATATATAATTCATAGTGAAGTCCCGGTTTTAATTCCAAAACTATAAGATAAGTATACTGCATGTACAAAAGATAATAACTTGATATAATTACGAATTAAATATCTTTTACGGATATTGCCACTTTTTCATATTTTTCCGGTGTCTGAATAATTTGAAAAAGCTTTACGGCGATATCCTCCGGTTCGGCAAGTTGATTCTTCTCATAAAATTCGATAAACTTGTCTACCATACTGAAATCTTCAGGAGATACGTTTCTTAATTTTGTCTGCATTTCAGTATTCACCACACCCGGACCGACTGAAAAAATGCGGATGGGATTATTTGGATGTTTTAATTTCTGTTCGACATCAGCTACTTCGCTGATCATTGCAAGTCCTGCCTTTGCGGCGCAGTAGACAGACCAGGATTCTATTGCTTTGTGAGCTGCTCCGGAACTGATGTTCAGGATCATTCTTTTACAAATATGATCCTGATATTTTTTATAAAAATTATTCATTAACAGACTTGGACTGATCAAATTCACGTTATACACTTCAACAATATTTACAGAGGACAAATCACCCATACGCTTTACTTCCATTGAAGCTGCAGAGTTATTTATCAGTGTAATGGAATCCGCATCATCAAAATCCGGAAATTCAAATTCCTTAACTTTATCCGTATTGCTCAGATCAAGTTCTGTATGTTCGTAATTTATAGTCTTAATACTGTTACTTCGTGAAATACCGTAAACGAAATTATTGTCATCTTTAAGCAAAAGTTCGGCTAATGCTTTGCCTATTCCCCTGCTTGTACCTGTTATGAAAAAGTAGTTCATATTTTAATTTAAAATTATCGGAATATTTCAAGTTCAATAAATTTCAGGTAATAAAAAAGTCCGCAATTGCGGACTTAGAATTTTTATATATAAAATGAACTGTTACTTTCCTGTATTTTCTTTTATAAGGTCTTTATACTCTTTATAAAACTTTCTCACCTTCGGAGCAATTACTAATGAACAGTAAGACTTTTCCTTATTATTGTTGTAATAGTCCTGATGATAATCTTCAGCCGGATAAAATATATCCAGTTTGGATACTTCAGTAACTATCGGATCATCCCATAATTTATTTTCATTAATTTTCTTTATAACTTCTTCTGATACTTTCTTTTGATTTTTAGAATCATAAAAGATTGCAGATCTGTACTGAGTTCCCACGTCAGCTCCCTGCCTGTTCAAAGTGGTAGGGTCATGAATATGAAAAAATATTTCAAGAAGTTTATCAAATCCTATTATATCCGGATCAAATGAGATCTGTATTACTTCGGCATGACCGGTCTTTCCCGAACACACTTCCTCATAAGTTGGATTTTTTGTACTTCCGCCTGAATATCCGGATATTACTGATTCGACTCCTTTCAAATCCCTGAAGATTGTTTCTATACACCAGAAACATCCGCCTGCTAAAGTTGCCTGCTCCAATTTGTCTGCCGCTCCTTTCTTATAATTAATTTGTTTAACTGAGTTTATGTTTGATGTGTTTTCTTTTTCAGAGCTGCTTAGGAAGTTGTATCCTAATACAGCAATGAAAATTAAAGCTATTATTAAAGCTGATTTTTTCATTGTAACTTCTGTTTATTTTTTGAAATCCGGTAAGCAATTTATTTAACTTAATTAAATCAGTAGAAGTTCAATCAAAGTTTAAAGCTTTGTATACAATAATTTATTCGCATTGTATACAACATTTTACCGGCAATGTATACAGTTAAACCGCATTTTTGTATACAAAATTATTCAGATAATAAAAGTGGTTTCATCTCATTGAAATAATTAAATCTGCTGAATTAAATGCTATTATTTGCAATTTTTGCATTTTTCATTAGTTAATAAAAAAACCTCTGTACGAATAAAACCGCACAGAGGTAATTAAAGGAAGAACAAATATGAAAGAACGTATCGGCTGGCGCCGATGGTTACAAACTAAATAAAATATATTAATAATCCAATATATTTTTTTATATTTTTTATCAGATTAGATTTTGTTTTATTTTACAACACGCTTATTCGCCTCAGTCAGGAGTTCTTTGAGTTTATTGTTAATCTGCTTTTTTTCAGTAAGAACAATCATGTGAGAAATTCTCGGCATTGCTCCGAGCGAAACCGCCTTCAGTAATGTGTCATCAAACTTTTTATCTCCGAGATCCATACCGACTCTAATCTCTTTGCTTTTTATAGCTGCCACTGCAAATTCCCTGCCTTCACGGAAAGAGATGTATGTCTTTGTCGGAACAATCTCTACATTTTTAAAAATCGACTTAATGTGTTTTTCAAGTTCATCATATAAAGAAACCAGATTATCCTTTCCCTTAAACAACGAATCTTTCAGATCTCCGGAATCAGCATATACAGGTTTACCGTCATTAAGAAATATACCGGCAATGAAAGTTGCGTTCATATGATTAATGCCGTATTCTTTTTTAAGCCGCCCGACAATCTCTTTCATTTTTGTAAAAGAACCGGCTTTCAGGATTTTCATCCATTCAGCAAGATCTTTTCCTGTCTTTTCTTTTACAGCAACTAAAAATTCCTGTTCGTAATCTTTTGAAGTTTTCATATATAATTTTTAATTAGGTGAATGAAGCGCGAGTTTATTTCCTTCGGAATCAGTGAATATCGCCATGTATCCAATCTCCGGAGTAATTTGAGTTTTAGGAGTGATGATTTTCCCGCCTGAAGATTCCACTAAGTCCAGAATATTCTTAAGATCATCTCCGCCGTTTAAATACAATATCGGTCCGTCTGTAGTCGGTTTAGTCTTACTGCTAACGAATATATGTCCTCCCACTCCGCTTTGATCTTCAATAGGAAAGAAAGCCATGTCGGTTCCTTCCATGTTAGTTACCTTCATTTCAAATCCGAAAATTGTGTTAAAAAATTTTACCGCTCTGTTGATGTCAGTTGCCGGTATTGCAAACCAGTTGATTGCGTTTTTCATGATTTTTATTTTGTTTAATTTAAAATAATCTATTACAAAATTAAGTCTATTTTTTAAAATCTGTTTATTTATTATTGCTAATTTTCAAATCATAATTTTTAAATGAAAACTCTTTTAATAAATGCAAAAGTCAGAATCTCAAGAAATAATTTTTCTTATTCAGTCGGCTTTGATTCCGCAACAGGCAAGATAATTTTTACCGGAAATAAACAGGAAGCAGATAAGATCAAACTTTCCTTTGATGAGATCATTGACTGTTCAGAAAAACTAATAATGCCTTCCTTTTACGAAGGGCATTGCCATTTTGCAGAAGGCGCTTATGTGAATTCACTTATAAATCTCAGGCAGGCAGCCACGAAAAATGATTTCATAAATTCAATAAGAGAATACAGTAAATTACACGGCGTTAGTTTTATAGCAGGAGGCTTTTTTGCTGAATCAAATTTCAAAGAAGATATAGATCTTAATACGGAATTTCTGGATTCCATCTGCAATAACATTCCTGTTGTAATTTCACGATTTGATTCACATGCAGCTATTGCAAATTCAAAAGCGATCGAGCTCTCAGGATTAATGTCAAAAGAATCAGAATTTACATCTGATGAGATAATAAAATCTGACGGAAAGTTTACCGGTGAACTTAAGGAAAGAGCAAGGGAATTTGTACTTGGTTCGCTTCCCAGACCTGATCTTCAGAGAAGACTAAAAGTTGCAAAAGATCTTATGGAAAGATTTAATTCTTACGGAATTACTTCAATCTCTGATATAACTTTGGTTTCCGATCTTGAGATATTTAAAGAGTTCCTTAATTCTGATAATCTGACTCTTGATGTGGATGCGAGATTAAATATTTCAGAGTTTGAAAATATTGAAAAGTATAAAAAGGAATTTGAAGGTTTTGAAAACCGGATAAAGTTTAAATCATTCAAAGCGTTTTATGACGGATCGCTTTCGAGCAAAACAGCTTATATGCATTTAGATTATAAAGGTGTTTCACATAACGGAATAAAAACTGATATAGTGTTAGACGGAGAATTTCACAGAGCGTGCACTGAAATTGATAAAAACGGATATCAGCTTTCCGTCCATGCAATTGGCGACAAAGCTGTTACAGAGCTTTTAGATTTCAATGAATATTTAATCCGGACAAACGGAACCAAGGACAGAAGATTCAGGATCGAGCATGCTCAGCATATATCTGAAATTGATTTTGACAGATTCAGAGATCTGAAAGTAATTGCATCTGTTCAGCCGTCGCATCTTTTCAGCGATGCAAGGACTGCCGATTTGATACTTGATGATCCTTCACTTGAACATAACTACGACCTTCTCTTTAATAACGGAAGTACAGTATGTTTCGGAACGGATTTTCCGATAGTAAGCGAGAATCCTTTTGAAACAATTTATTTTGCAATGACACGGAAAGCTGAAGGATTTGAAAACGGATTTTACAGAGAGAAATGTATTTCACTGGATGACTGCATTGACGCTTATACAATTAACAACGCATTTGCAGCTTATTCCGAAGATATTAAAGGCACGCTTGAACCGGGTAAGGATGCAGATCTGATAATATTAAATAATAATTTATATGATACAAACCCTGACGACATCAGAAACTGCAGGGTTCAGACGACTTATTTCAAAGGAGAAAAAATTTATTCCTGTTAATAAAATTTGAAAGGAAATTGTATCTTTAATTAATTCAAAAAATTAACCAGCTCACCTGCTTTTTTAAATGCATTGATCATATCTATTACACCGCCTGATTTGGAAAGCTTTGAGAAAAGCTCTTTTGATTTTACTCCGTTCACTTTAACCGATAGTCCGTCATATTTTCTGACTGAAGACAGAATTGCTTCTTTCATCTGAGAAGCGGTAATGCCCGGGTAGTAGGATTTCAGAACTGCTGCTATTCCTGCGACTGACGGAGCTGCCATGCTTGTACCATCTATCATTTTATATTTACCTCCGGGAATAGTGGAATTTATCTGTACTCCCGGTGCAAAGACGTCTATTACCTGATCAGAATAATTACTGAACGGAGCGAGCAAATCGAACTTTGCATTCTTATTTTCAGGATCTTTTTCCTTACTCCATTTTTTCATCCATGAATTAGCGCCTACAACGATCATATTATTAAAATATTTTTTCTCGCCGTTTTCTAAGATATATTTTCTCGGATAATTTACCGTCTCTTTGATGTCCTCGCCTTCATTCCCGGCGGAAATCACAAACAGGACGCCTTTTTCCTCAGCGTATTTTATTGCATCCACTACGTATTCGGGATCAGGAGAATAGTATTTTCCGGCTGACATATTTATAATACTTGCTCCGTTATCAACTGCATATCTGATCGCATTTCCAATATCCTTATCTCTTTCATCACCTTCATTCGGAACGGCTTTAAGAAACATTATTTTGGCATAAGGAGCGTGACCGGTTTTTTTCGAAGCGATTATTCCTGATGTATGTGTACCGTGTTCTTCCGAATTTTCAGAGACATTGTTATTTCCGTAATTCGTTTCATCAAGTTTTAGAGGATCGTCTCCTATCAGTTCATGCACATCAACAGAATCAAATAAAACATTATTCTTAATTTCATATTCATCAGTTATTTTGACAAGATCTTCTTTTTCCATTCCGAACAGAAGATATACACCTAAAATAATAGATGCCGCGTCACTTATTTTACCTTCAGGCAGATTCATTGACATTCCCTGCAGCTTTTTCGGATCGGTAGTAATATTATTTTTTCTCAGAAGATCTTCGGCTGCTTCGACATCGGAAAGTGTTTCCGAAAGACCTTTATATGTCGCAGATACTTCATCCATTTTATCTTCATATTCTTCAGTAACTTTTTTAAAATATGGGTCGGATTTCGGAGTGTTTAGTTTTTTTAATCTGAAATATTCCCTTGTAAATTCATACGGAAGATATTTTGCATTACCTAAGAAATTCCAGCCGTTAAAATCATCTACATATCCGTTATTATCATCATCGATTCCTAATGTCCCGTTTACTTCAGCCATATTCTGCCATACATTATCTTTCAGATCAGGATGATCAATATCAAATCCGGAGTCTATTACTGCAACGATCACTTCACTGCTTACCGGTTCGGGAGAAAGTGTTTTAATATATTCGTAAAATGCTAATGTCCTTGTTCCTTCATAACCGTCTTTTTCGGGATCCAAACGGGTCCAGTCTGGAAGTTCTTTTTCGGGACTGCTGAATTTATATTGTATTTCGTTTGAGTGGTCATCTGATTTAAACGGGTAATTTCCGGGTGAGTCAAAGCTCAGTAACGGTGCTAAAAATAATAATACAGTAACAGAAAATATATATTTCCTTACTTGACCTTTTAATTTCATATAACTAATCTCTTTAAATTTATATATTGAAGTCTAATTTATGTAATAAGGCTAACACTTGGAAGTCTCAAAAAATTACAATCAATCCAATTTTTTCTATGTCTGATCATTACGATGTCTATCTGAATTTTAAAAAAAAGATCGATGATATTCTTTTCAATCTTATTGACAGAAAAACTCCGGTCACATTATATGAACCGCTTCAATACTTACTGAGCAGCGGCGGTAAAAGGATAAGACCAATGATGGTTATGTTTGCATGCGAAGCTTCGGGAGAAGATCCCGAAAAGTCAGTAAATGCTGCTGTTGCAATGGAACTGCTCCATAACTTCACGCTGGTTCACGATGATATAATGGATAATGCGGATACGCGAAGAGGCTTTCAGACGATACATAAAAAATGGAATGAGAATGTAGCAATACTTACAGGTGATCATCTGATCGGACTTGCTTACAAATATCTTTTTAAAACTGATACACTGAGACTTAAAGAAACAGCTGATGAATTCACAGGCGGAATTATAGAAGTTTGCGAAGGTCAGAGCTTTGACAAAGAATTTGAAGAACGGGATATTGTTTCTCTTGATGAATATATGATGATGATAAATAAAAAGACAGCAAAGATGCTTGAGATCTCCGCTGCGATAGGCGCTCTAACAGGTAATGCAGGAAAAGATCTGCTGAATAATTTAAAGAACTTTGCTTTGAATACCGGACTTGCATTTCAGATACAGGATGACTTGCTTGACATTACAGCGGATGAATCGGAGCTGGGGAAAAAAATAGGGGGCGACATTCTTGAAAGGAAAAAAACATTCCTCCTTATTAAAGCGAATGAAACTGTAAGCGATAAATCTGACAGAGAACTTATTATGGAAATTATAAAAAGTCCTGAACTGAACATTTCTGATGAAATAATTTTACAGGTAAAGGATATTTATATAAAACACGGAATTACAGAGGCTGCAAAATCGGAAATCGAAAAATTCACAAACAAAGCTGATGATTATCTGAGTAACATATGTAATAAAATTTCCGGAGAGAGACTGAAGTGGTTTTCAGCAATGCTGATGGAGAGGAAGTTTTAAACTGCTTTCACCGGACTTTTCAATTAATATACGTCATACATTTTTAATGATCATAAAAGAAGTTACAATAGTCAATAAAGCGGGAATGCACACGCGTCCCGCATCCACAATAGTTAAGATCGCAGCAAAATACAAAGCGGATTTTTATATCTCAAGGAATAACTTCGAAGTCAACGGCAAAAGCATTATCGGCGTTATGACACTTGCCGCTGAGCAGGGTTCATCACTTACTCTGAGATTTAACGGTGAGGACGAGGAAGAGTTTTCCAGAGAGATGATAGGATTTTTTGAAGATGGATTCGGGGAAATAAAATGAACGAACAAATAATTAATATCAGAGATTCGATATTTCAGACGGCATCTTTTAAAAAAATTCCGGAAATTATGAGTAAGAGTTCCGGAAAGGTTTTCTTCAAAGGTGTACACGGTTCATTAACATCATTGGTGATTAATTATCTTTACAGTAATTTTACAAAGAAGATAATATTTATTACTCATGATCCTGACCGTCTTGCAAAAGTAAAGGATGACACGGAATTTATATTGAACACGGGAAACATCACGGCATATTCCGGACAGTCCGCTGAAAGCGATCCTGTTTCAAATCTGTTAATGAATCTCACAGGCAATGATGAGTTCATAATATTCATAAATCAAAAAGGACTTGAGGACAGAACGATCTCAAAGGATAAATTTCTTTCATCCTTATTTGAGATCAGAGCGGGAGAGGAATTTAGTTTTGATAAATTTACAAATCTGCTTAATGAATACAAATATGAGAAAAAGGATTTTGTAGATACCGAAGGTGATTTTTCAGTAAGAGGAGGAATCGTTGATATATTTTCCGAGAATAATGACACACCGGTCAGAATAGAATTTTTCGGAGATACCGTCGAGTCTATAAGAGAGTTCGATTTGAATTCGCAAAGGTCGGTTCGTGATATTAACTCAGTAAAGATAGGAATGAATCTATCTGCAGATGATGAACCGGAAATACCTATGACAGAAAATATAACCGATTATTTTCCTGAAGACGCGCTGATAATAATTGATGAACCTGAGATCACATTGAATGAAATTAAGGATGAGAAAATTATTTTCTTAATAAACAAACATAAGCAAATTCACATAACATCTATTTCAGTAACTGAATCATCCGGTAATTCCGCTGATAATGAAATTAATTTCAGATCAAAGTCACAGCCGGATTTTCATTCAAATTTAAAACTGCTTTATCAGAATCTGTGTGAGAATTTAGGAAACGGATTTAAGGCGTTTATTATGACTTCAGATGAGAGGCAGTCAGAAAGAATTAAAGAACTCATAGAGGATTTTGAAGACGATTCGGTAATGGAGCAGGATAATATTATTCATAATGAGGACTCGGTAATTTCTGAAGAAGAATCAAAAGAAGTAAAAAGTTTTTCTATAAAAAATAAATTCAATGTTATACCCGAATCTTTTCACTATGGATTTTTATTTGAAGAAGCAGGGATACTAATTTATACAGAGCATCAGATATTCGGAAGATATTTCCGTCAGATAAAAAAGAGGAAGCAAAAGTTCAAAGGACTTACATTCAGCGAGCTAAAAGAATTAACTTACGGCGATTATATTGTGCATCGTGATTTTGGTATTGGCGTCTATTCGGGATTAAAGAAAATTACGGTAGGTAACAGCAATCAGGAAGTAGCGGTACTTTCATATCACGGTAACGACAAACTCTTTCTGAATCTGAATCACATTAATCTGATAAAAAAATATTCCGGATCTGAAGGGCATGTTCCTGTATTAACAAGACTCGGTGGCGGTGATTGGGACAAGCTTAAGGCAAAAACAAAGAAGCAGGTAAAGGACATTGCGAGAGATCTTATACTGCTGTATGCAAAGAGAAAATCCGAGACAGGTCATAAATTTACGGGTGACACTCACTGGCAGAAAGAGCTTGAAGCGAATTTTATGTATGAAGACACTCCGGATCAGTACAGCGCGACAGTAGATACAAAAACTGATATGGAATCTGAAAATCCGATGGACAGACTTATATGCGGAGATGTAGGTTTCGGAAAGACGGAAGTAGCGGTCAGGGCTGCATTTAAAGCTGTACTTGAAAACAAACAGGTTGCAGTGCTGGTGCCGACGACTATACTTGCCGTTCAGCATTACAATACATTCAGGGACAGACTTGCATCCTTTGCTGTAGATGTGGAAAATATATCACGGCTAAAATCGTCAAAGGAACAGAAAGAAATTCTTAAGAAACTTGAAGAAGGGAAACTGAATATACTGATCGGCACACACAGGATACTTTCAAAAGATATTTTATTCAAAGACCTTGGATTACTTATAATAGATGAAGAGCAGAGATTCGGAGTGAAGGCAAAGGAAAAACTGCGGAGCATTAAACCGAATGTAGATACTCTTACACTGACTGCAACTCCGATTCCGCGTACCCTGAATTTTTCACTTCTCGGAGCGCGGGATCTGTCAATTATCAATACTCCTCCAAAGAACAGAAAACCGATCATTACAGAAATTATCAAACTTGACTGGAAGAATATTTCAGGAATTATAAGAAATGAACTGAACAGAAACGGACAGGTATATTTTGTAAATGACAAAATAAAAAATCTTTTTCAGCTCGGTGATTTCATTAAGACTTATGTGCCGGAAGCAAAGATCGGAATTGCTCACGGACAGATGGAAGGAAAAGAGCTTGAAGAGATCGTCGTAAAATTCATAGAGAAAAAATTGAATGTATTACTCTGCACGAAAATTATTGAATCGGGTTTAGACATTCCGAATGTCAATACTATTATTATAAATAATGCAGATAAATTCGGACTGGCTGAATTATATCAGCTCAGGGGAAGAGTAGGCAGAAGCGATATTCAGGCTTATTCTTATCTGATAGTTCCGCCCGAAGGTAAGCTGACAAAGACAGCCATAAAGCGTCTTCAGGCAATTGAAGAATTCACGGATCTCGGTTCAGGGTTTAATCTTGCAATGCGTGATATGGAGATCAGAGGTGTCGGTAATTTACTGGGAAAAGCTCAGAGCGGGTTTGTGCAGGACATGGGATTTGATATGTATATCAGTACAATTGAAGAAGCGGTACTGGAATTAAAGGAAAATGAATTCAAAGATCTATTTAAGAATGAAGCTTCTCTGAAAAAAATTAACGAGAGCATTGAGAAAAAGCTCGAAGATAAGCAGACAGTAATAGAGAGTGATATTAACGCACTTATTCCGAAGGATTACATTGCAAATGATACGGAAAGACTTAACATTTACAGAAGATTATATGAAATAAATGATCATGAGGAACTCAATAAAATAAGCATTGAGTTAAAGGACAGATTCGGAGAGTATCTTGATGATGTAGAGAATCTGATCAGGATAATTGATCTTAAGATAACAGCTACAAAACTTGGGCTTGAAAAAATTGAGATCAGGGATAAAAAATTATTTATACATTTTCCGGAAGACAAAGAGCATCCTGTTTTCGAAAGTGAATTCTATAAAAACCTGATTGAGAAAATCTCAGGTGACAGGGAAAGAAGATTTAACATTTCTCCGGTAAGGGATAAGCTTGTTATAGAAAAAATATTTAAAGACACAGAAGACAGTATCAGATTAAACGAATCCGCCGATGCTCTGAAAGATACTTAGAAATAATTTTCCGATTCTCTGTTTTATTCCTGTCACTTTTATTAAATTCAAATAAAATTATTACAATTATATTATGGCAAATACAAAAATAAGCTGTCCGAACTGCGGCGTTGAAATAGACGTTGACGAGGTATTCAAGCAGAAAGCGGAAGAGGATGTCAGAAAAAATTACGATGAGAAATTAAGCAAACAGGTTGGCATACTTAATAAAAAGAAAGAAGAAGTGGATGCTGAAAAGCTAAGGATAAAAAAATTAATTGAAGAACAGGATGATATAATACGATCAAAGCTCATTGAGGAAAGGGAAAAAGTAAAAAAGGAAGCGGAGTTTACGGCAAAAAGAGAACTCGAATTTGAACTGATGAAACTGAAGCAGGACGTTGACGCAAAGTCAAAGGAGAACCGCCAGTTTAAATTGAAAGAAGTCGATGTGCTGAATAAGGAGAAAGATCTAAAGGAGAAAGAAGAGCAGATGAAGCTTGATATGAAAAGAAAAATGCTTCAGATGGAATCTGAGATTCAGGAGAAAGCGGTTAAAGCTGAACAGGAAAGAAATGAATTAAGAATAATGGAATATGACAGGCAGCTTGAGGAGCAGAAAAAGCAGCTGAGCGAAATGAAGAAGAAGGAAGTTGAATTTATTAATAAGGAGCAGGAGCTGAGGGACAGAGAAGAACAGCTTAAGCTGGATCTGGAGAAACAAATGATAGATAAATCGAAAATGATAGAAGAAAAAATCATTAAAAGAGAACAGGAAAAAAGCGAGATCAGGAAAATGGAATATGAGAAAATACTTGAAGATCAGAAGAAGGAACTTTCCGAGATGAAGAAAAAAGAAATAGAATTTAAAAACAAAGAACAGGAGCTCAAAGACAGAGAAGAACAGCTTAAGCTGGATATGGAAAGACAGATGACTGACAGTTTAAAAGCAATCGAGGAGAAAACTATCAGAAGGGAACAGGAAAAGAACGAGCTGAAGAACAGGGAATATGAGAAACAGCTTGATGATCAGAAAAAAATGATTGATGAACTGAAGAAAAAATCCGAACAGGGATCGATGCAGCTGCAGGGAGAAATACAGGAACTCGCTATTGAAGATTTTCTCAGGAACACATTTCCTTTTGACAGAATAAAGGAAGTAAAAAAGGGAGAGAAAGGCGCTGATGCTATTCAGATAGTGATTAACAATTTTCAGCAGGAATGCGGAAAGATAATTTATGAAAGCAAGCGGACTAAGGCATTCAGCGAAGGATGGATTTACAAACTAAAAGAAGATCAGATAAAACAGCAGGCGGATATTGCAGTGATAGTAACGGAAACGATGCCAAAGGATCTGGACAGATTCGGACAGAAGCACGGAGTGTGGATCTGTAACTTCAGTGAAATAAAAAGTTTATCGCTTGTATTAAGAGAGATGCTTTTGAGGACGCACACTGTGAAGACAGTGAATGAAAACAAAGGCGATAAAATGGAAATGCTGTATAGTTATCTGACGAGCAGTGAATTCAGGCAGCAGGTGGAGTCTATAGTGGACGGATTTACTGCAATGCAGAGCGATCTGAATAAAGAGAAGATTGCGATGGAGAAAATATGGAGCTCGAGAGAAAAGCAGATCAGGAAAGTACTTATAAACACTTCTTCAATGTTCGGTTCGATAAAAGGATTAGCGGGAAGTTCTATACAGGATATAAAAGCTCTTGAAATGCCTGAAGATGAAGAGTAAAAAATCCGCATTCATTTATAAAAAAATAAATTTAAATGAATGCGGACATTCCGGAAAAAAATTTAACTGTTTTAAAATGAATATCCTGTTCCAATAAAAAATCTGTATTCATTTTGCGGCTGTGTCCCATTAAGTTTTTGTGAAATAGGATATTGGAAAGTAAGTTCCAATGAATAATTACTCAAATAAAAATCAACTCCTCCTGTTCCGAAGAAAGCCCATCCGCCGCTGTCTTTAACCTCAACACCATTTTGTTTATCATTATTTGCATTTTCATAATACACACCTGCGTGAGGAAGTATGGTCAGATCTGACGGCATAATTTCATAATATACTGAAGATGAAACATTGAAGAGATTGGCGAATCTATATTCATTTTTATTTATTCCATTCAGACTATAAAATATATCCATATTCACGCCAATCCCGGGTTCGACAAACTTCGCCAGATAATTTGCATTCAGCAGCAGATCAAAGCTTCCCGTACCCGGCTGAAAATGCGGATCCACTTCTCCAAAGACAAATGACTTATTATAAACTCCTGTCGGTATTTTTATACCTCCCCCCATGAAAATTCTCTGCCAGAAAGAAGTATGCCTTTCGATACTTGAGTTATACAACTGATACTGTAGAAAAACTTTAGCATCTCCAAAACCATTAAGCTGTTTTCCGTTAATATCATTAAGTGAAAATGGGAAATTAAACATAAGCTTGATCTTTGGAGTGATATAATATCTGCCGTATAGTTCAATATTATTATAATATTCAGTGGAAGATTCACCGGCATGACCTTCATGATCTGAGAGCGGATCATTTACTTCATTTGCATCAGCAAAAAATTTAAACGAGCTGAATCTTACGCCGACCATATTATTACTGTAGTTCGGATCAATACCCATAAAGCATCCGCAAAGATCGCATGAAGTTTCCTGAATATCATTAATTTCAGAAAGACTTTTAGGGAAGCTAAGGTGATCTCTGCTGCATAAATTGTCAGCATAAACAGATTTCTGAATTAATACAACAGAGAAGAAAATTAAAAGAAATTTCATTTTAATAAATTTAATTATTAACGTCAAAATATGTATCGTACGAGTTTAAATTTTTTATAAGCTTCAGATTAATACGCCATGCACCGTTTTGATCAAGATTTATTCTGCCTTTATAATGTCCGATGGAAGAATGGACAGGGTTAACATTTCCTGCAGGGTAATTACCGTTGGTTAAATTCTGAGTATTCATTTCTACAGAATAGGAACCGTCATACGGATAAAGTTCAGGTTCATTTTTATGAATGACAAATTCAAAATCGTTCATACCTGTTGCAGGAGTTTTTGGGTTAATATAAGACACATACAGTTTTGTGCTGTCGGGCATTGTGATCGATTTAAATTTATCCGGATTATCAAGAATTCTTGGTATTTCAAATTCGACTTCTCCTTCAGGTTCACCCTGTGCAAAATGATTATGAACTCTGAAAGTAAATCTCCAGTGCAAATCTCCGTTTGGAAATGCCTGAGTTAAAACCATTGCTCCCGGAAATTTCCCATCGACTGCATTTTCACCGGGATTCTCAACCGGAGCGGAATGTCCGTGATTGGCAGGTAAAATATCAATATGTGAATTTGTTATTAGAATATTTGTAGCTGAATCATATAAAATAAGATATACTTTATTGTATCCAAGTCTTAATGAATCTTCGGAATAAAAAGAGATTATAGCTGCAGCTCCGGGGACATATCCTGAATCCATTTTAACCAGATTTTGTACAACAGGCGGAGCGGGAGGAGCATTTACAGTATCATCACTGCATGAATAAAAAGAACTTACAGTAAATATTAATAATGCTACAGAAGAAATTAATCTTATTTTCATTTAAGAAATATTTTAATTTAATAAATATTCAGAATTCAGGTTAAATAAAATTTATCTGAATTAATTAACTGAATTAATAAATAGAGTAATGTAAAATAAGATTATGACCTGGGAGGAATCTCCGACTGCTGCGGGAAACCTGAAGAGATATTTTGAGAAGAAATACTTAACGGATCGACTGCATTCAACGGCGTCATTACAAAAGCAGCGCCGTTAACAAGAAATTCCGAGATCTTTACTTTGATCTCATTAGAATTTGTTGTACCGTGTGCACTCTTTGTATCTCCTTCGTTTATTTTTTTATCAATAAAACATTTTGCTTCGCAGCATACCTTTTTTTTCTCACAGACTGATTCTGTCAGTTCTGATTTATTAAACAAGTAAAGGGAATAATAGACACTGACAAAATTTATATGGAAAAATAACATCAGTATAAGAGTATAGCAGACTGTATTTTTTAAAGCTTTATTCAAAAAGGTATAGAAAAAAAATTTTACGGAATTTTAGAATATTTAACTTTTTAAACAAGTCATTTTTAGGATTTTTCTTTATTACTGAAATCAACTGAAACGGAATTGATACAAAACCTTTTTCCGCCTTCATCCGGTCCGTCATCGAATACATGTCCAAGATGCGCATCACACTTTGCACACCGCACTTCTGTCCTGAGCATACCGTGACTTGTATCTTCAATATAAATAACGGAATCTTTATTTATAGGATGTGTATAACTCGGCCATCCGCAGCCGGAATCAAACTTAGATCCGGAATCAAAGAGAGGATTTCCGCAGCAGATACAGTTATAAATTCCGTTCTCATCAAGCATATAATACTTACCTGAAAACGGTCTTTCAGTCCCTCTTTCTCTTGTAACATGATATTCCTCCGGAGTAAGAATTTTTTTCCATTCTTCTTCTGACTTAATAATTTTTTGTGACATATATAATGAGTTATAATTGTTTGATTGATAATTTATGATATATAATATAATTTAAAAATATAAATTTAAATTATCATTTGGACAGGGAAAATAAAGACACTGTAAAAGAAAAAGACAAACTTTCATACGATGTTTACAACGACCGGACATTTGCGGAAAGTTACTCCAATAAGATTGAGTATAATTCTCACAATGCATTATATGAGAGACCGGCCGTAAGATCATTACTCGGCGACATTGCAGGAAAGAAAATACTTGATGCAGGATGCGGACCCGGTGTACTTAGTTCTGAACTGATTGACAATGGCGCTATACTTACATCAGCTGATTACAGCCCGGAGATGATCAGACTTACAAAGGAAAGGACTGAGAATAAAGCCCGTGCGCTTGAATTAAATTTAAATAAGCCAATGGATATATTTAAAGATGAAGAGTTTGATATTATTGTTTCATCCCTTACAATTCATTATTTAAAAGATCTCACGCTTTTTTTCAGCGAGTGCAACAGAGTATTAAGGAAAGACGGAATGATGGTATTTTCAACTCACCATCCGTTTATGGATTTTTCTTTTCATTCGGACGGTAAGTATTTTGAGACAGAGCTTGTAAAGGATGTATGGCCTTCATATAATATCAGTATGGAATTTTACAGAAGACCATTGAGTGAATTATTCAGTACTGTGAGACAGGCTGAATTTACAGTTGATGAGATACTTGAACCGCTGCCTTCGGAAAAATGCAAAGAGAAATTCCCGGATGCTTATGATGTACTTTCAAAGAAACCCTGGTTTATAATTTTCAAATTAAAAAAACTTACAGAAGAATGAAAGCAGGATATTTACAGTTCAGACCGGTATTCGGAGATCCTGATGCAAATATTAAGAAGATCAGAAAACTTACAGGCAGAAAAAGATTCGATCTGATGGTGCTTCCGGAGCTTGCAAATTCGGGATATTTATTTTCCAACAAGAACGAACTGATAGAATTATCCGAAAAAATTCCCGGCGGAAAATTCTGCAGTGCATTAAAAGAAATATGTTATAAAAACAACGGACATATTGTCTCGGGTATTTGCGAAAGATCAGGAAATAAATTTTATAACTCTTCTATATTAGTATATCCTGACGGAAAAATAATCACATACAGAAAGATACATTTGTTTAACACTGAAAAAAAGTGGTTCTCACCTGGTAATCTTCCTTTAAAAGTAAGCGAGATCAGACTGCATAATTCCGAAAGAGTAAAGACCGGTATGATGATCTGCTTCGACTGGATATTCCCTGAGACAGCGCGTACATTAGCATTGCAGGGCGCGCAGATAATCTGCCATCCGTCAAATCTTGTAATGCAGTATTGTCAGAAGGCAATGTTTACAAGAGCGCTGGAGAATCATATATTTACAATTACTGCAAACAGAACAGGGAAAGATGTAAAGTGCGACGGTGAAATTTCTTTTACCGGACAGAGTGTAATCCTTTCTCCGAGGGGAAAATACCTATATAAAGGATCGAAGAACCGGGATGAGTGTGTGATACTGGATATAGATCCTTCAGAAGCATTGAACAAAAATATTAATCCTAAGAATAATCTATATACTGACAGAAGAAAAGAATTTTACAAGCTGCATTAATTTTCACAAATAATATTTCATACCGTTTCATTAATTGAAAGATTTAATTTTATTACACGGGGCAATAGGTTCTTCAGAACAATTGGAAAAAATTGCCGAAAATCTGAAAAGTGATTTCCGTATAACGTTACTGAATTTTTCCGGACACGGGGGAAAGGAGATACCGGATGAGAAATTCAGCATAGAGATGTTTGCAGGTGATGCATTAAATTTACTTGAGAAGAGCCGGATTGATAACGCTGATATATTCGGATACAGTATGGGCGGATATGTAGCGTTGTATATTGCGCGGTATTATCCGGGAAAGCTGAACAGGATTTACACGCTCGGAACAAAATTCGAATGGAATCCTGAGATCTCGCAAAGAGAGATCAGGATGCTGAACCCTGAAAAGATTAAAGAGAAGCTGCCTGAATATGCAAATGAGTTAAGTAAAAGGCATTCACCTGAAGACTGGAAAATTGTATTAAGAAAAACTTCAGAAATGATGACAGATATGGGAAATAAAAATCCTTTAACAGATGAAGATTTTAAATTGATCGATAACGAAATAATGATAAGCGTCGGAGATTCGGATAAAATGGTTTCTGTAGAAGAAAGCAAACACGTTTCGAACTTGCTGAAGAACGGCCGGTTTATGCTATTGCCGGATACACTGCATCCGATAGAGAAAGTTTCAGTTGATTTGATCACTAATGCCATAAGAGATTTTTTTAAATAATATTCTGAAATGGAAATAATAGTTGACAGGGAAATAAGATTAGAATCAGTGAAAGAAATTCACGCTGATGAAATTTTTGACTTAACAGAAAGGAACAGGGAGTTTCTCAATAAATGGCTGCCGTGGGTGAAGTATACAAGATCGAAGAAGGACACTTTAATTTTCATAGAGGAATCAATAGAGAGAATGAAGAACAAAACCAGTTTACAAACAACAATATTTTACAAAGGTAAAACCGCAGGATTGATCGGACTTGTTGAGATCAGCTATATCAGAAATGTAACGGAGATCGGATACTGGCTTGGCGAAGAATTCACAGGTAAAGGAATTATGACTAAGGCATGTGAAGCTATTACAGATTATACATTCTTAAATACAGGATTGAACAGAATAAATATCTTATGCGATATTAATAATGAAAAGAGCCGGATGATACCGGAGAGACTTAGGTATTTCAATCAGGGAATACTTGAAAGAGATGGTGTTGTAAACGGAGAATTCGTTTCACATTTTCATTTTGTAATGTGGAGAGATAAATGGAAGAAAAGAAAAGCTTAAAGTAAAAAATAAAAAACTCAGAATAAAAAATTCATTTATACTCGAGCTTTACATCATCAGTTAAAGGATGCGACTGACAAGTAAGAATGTATCCATCTTCAATTTCAGAATCAGAGAGACCTTCGCGTTCATCCATTTTCACTTTACCGGAATATAATTTAGCTCGGCAGGTTGAGCAAATACCGCTGCGGCAGGAAAACGGCGGATTCAGATCTGAATCAAGAGCTGCATCAAGAATTACTTTTCCTGAGGGAACAACAACTTCGTGTTCATTTCCGTCAAGTATAATTCTGATTCTTTTATCCTGATAATTCTTTAAATCACTTTCGTCATCAGACTCGGCAGCAGCAGGCGCTTTAAAATATTCTATATGAACATTCTCATCTGGAATATTTTTCATTTCGAGAAAAGTTTTCACTAACGTCATCATATCGACCGGACCGCAGATGAAAAATTCTTTACTGTTAAAATTTATATTTTCCGGTTTACTAAAAAGTGATTCAATATCAATTATATTCATCAGACCTTTAAAGCCATTCCATCCGGACTCATATTCCGTCAGCGAATAATGAAGACTAAAACGATTATTATATTTAACATGAAGTTCGTCGAGTTCATCTTTAAACATAATGCTCTGCATAGTATTATTTCCGTAATAAAGTACAATCCGGCTTTCAGGTTCTTTAATTAAAACTGATTTCAGAATAGAGTAAACTGGAGTAATACCGCTGCCGCCGGCAATAAGGAAATAAAGTTTTTTATTCATCGGATGCAGTTCGGTGAAAAAATTTCCCTGCGGCGGATAAGAAAAAATTGTATCGCCTGCATTAACAGAATGAAAGAGATAAGAGGAAACAATTCCGTCTTTAACAATTTTTGAAGCAAATGAATAGTCAGTGTCTGTATAGGGCGAAGAGCATAGGGAATACTCTCGGCTGTACTCTGCGCCGTTGATACTAATTTTTATTGAAAGGTATTGACCCTGATGATATGCGAAAATGGTTTTGAGTTCGTCTGGAATATCTAGAGAAATTTTTACGGAATCGGGAGTAAGGAAAGATTTTTTTGATACTTTGATCGGGTACAGTTTCAGAGACATCGGTTGTGTTTTGTTAAACCTTCAAGGTTTTGCAAAGTTAAATTTTAAATTAAAAACCTGTCGTGAAAAACCTGACAGGTTTTACTTCCTCTATAAAAACCCAAGCTCTAATTTAGCGACTTCGCTCATCATATTCTGATTCCAGGGCGGATCAAATGTAAGCTGAACCTTGCAGTCATTAACCATCGGATGCTCCCGTACTTTTTGCTCAATCTCACCGGGCAGTATCCCCGCAACAGGACATGACGGCGATGTCAGCGTCATGACTATCATTACATCTCCGTTTGTAGCAGGGATGACTTCGTAAATTAATCCCAGCTCCCAGACATCCACAGGAATTTCAGGATCGTAACAGGTTTTTAAAACTTTAATTACTTCTTCTTTAAGTGTTTCAGTATTTATATTTTCTTTACCGGTATTTTCTGAAGTCTGTACATTTTCTATTGGTGTATCTTTTATCTCAGATGTTACAGGATTACCATTATCGTTTGATGAATTGATCTCTGAAGATTCGGGCGATACTTCTTTACCGGAATCTTCAACACCGGATTCATTTTTCTCTTCAGGCTTTTCTTCTTTTGAAAAAAGATTTTTTATTTTAGTTAACATTTTCTCCGGAATATTTTATTGCAAAATTTTTCATTTTATTTATCATAGCGTTTAATCCGTTTGCCCTGTTTGGAGACAGGTGTTCTTTAAGTCCGATTTTATTCAGAAAATCCATTTCAGCATTTTTAATTTCTTCCGGTTTATTTCCTGATAAGACTTCTATAAGCAGAGAAATTATGCCCTTGGTAATTATTGCATCACTGTCAGCTTTATAATAAAGAAGACCGTCTTTCATTTCAGCATTGAGCCATACTTTCGACTGACAGCCTTTTACTTCGTATAACTCATTCTTGTAATTTTCATCTATCAGAGGAAGCTTCTTCCCAAGTTCAATAATGTATTCATATTTACTCATCCAGTCGTCAAATAAACTAAAGTCATCTACAATCTGATCTTCTTTTTGAGTTATAGTTTTTGTTTCCGTCATAATAACATTGACTTAACTTTACTTAAACCTGCTGCCAGTCTGTCTATTTCTTCAAAGGTATTATAAAAAGCAAATGAAGCTCTGACAGTACCGGGCAGTCTGAATCTCTGTTCGATCAGCGGTTGTGTGCAGTGGAATCCCGTTCTTACTGCAATGCCGAGATTATCCAGAATCGATCCAGTGTCATAAGGATGAATCCCGTTAATAATAAAAGATATAAGACTCGTTTTGTTTTCAGCAGTTCCGATAATTCTGATATCTCCAATCTCATCGAACAGGTTATCTGCATAACTGAGAAGATCCATTTCACGATTATGTATATTTTCATGACTAAGTCTTTCAATGAAATCAACTGCGGTTCCCAGCACAATAGCTCCGGCTATATTCGGAGTGCCGGCTTCAAACTTATATGGCAATACATTAAATACAGTTTTGTCATAAGAAACGGATTTGATCATTTCACCGCCGTACTGATAAGGCGGCATTGATTCAAGATGTTTTTCCTTTCCGTATAATATCCCAATTCCGGTAGGTCCGTACATTTTATGTCCGGAGAATGCAAGAAAATCGCAGTCAAGTTTCTGCACATCGATCTTCATATGAGGTGCCGCCTGTGCTGCATCTAAAACAACAGGCACGTTAAATGAATGAGCGGTCTCAATGATCTCGCTTACAGGATTAATTGTACCCAGTGAATTTGAAACATAAACTACGGAAATTAACTTCGTCTTTTCATTTACCATCGACTTGAATTCATCAATCATCAGTTCGCCTTTATCATTAACAGGAATGTATTTCAGTGTCGCATTTTTTCTTTCGCAGAGATTCTGCCACGGTACAAGATTAGAATGATGCTCCATTTCTGAAATGATCACTTCATCTCCTTCTCCGACCGTTTTATTTCCGAATGATGAAGCAACAAGATTGATACCGTCAGTTGTTCCTTTTACAAAAACTATTTCTCCTGCGCTTTGAGCATTAATAAATTTGCGCGCTTTCTCACGGGAATTTTCGTAAGCTTCCGTAGCTTCTTCGCTTAATGTATGAATACCTCTGTGAACATTACTGTTTATATTTTCATAATATTCACTGATCGCTTTGATTACTGAGAGCGGTTTCTGTGAAGTTGCGGCATTGTCAAAATATGCGATCGGCTCACCGGAGATCCTTCGCGTAAGGATCGGAAATTCCTCACGCAGTTTAGTAAAATCGATCATTTCCATATTAGAAGTTTGCGTATTCAAAATTTACTTTAATATATTTTTTAATTTCATTTCCATCTTTTCCTCTATATTAATTTTAAATTCCTCGATCTTAATACTGTCTATCACATCGCTTACAAACGCTTTGAGCAAAAGTGATTTGGCATCTTTATCCCCTATCCCTCTTGATTTGATATAAAACATTTCATCTTCATTGAGCTGTCCCGAAGTTGCGCCGTGACTGCATTTCACGTCATCAGCGAATATTTCAAGCTGAGGTTTTGAATATATAGTCGCATCGTCGGAAAGAAGTATATTACCGTTTGACTGATAAGCGTTGGTTTTCTGCGCATCTTCCCTTACCATAATTTTTCCGTTAAAAACTCCTGTGGCATTATCTCCGATAATTCCTTTGTACAATTCATTGCTGTAACAATTCGGCATTTTGTGATCAGCTAAAGTATGATTATCAACATGCTGTTTACCGGAAAGAAGATATAATCCGAAAAAATGAGATTCCGTGTTTGTTCCGTCGAAGACTGAATTCAAATCATTTCTGATAATGGATCCGCCCCATGATATCGTTGTATTTGAAAAATGACTGTCCTGCTCCTGATGTACCTGCGTCATACCGACATGAAATGATTTATCATCTTCATTCTGAATTTTATAATGCTCCGCGTGAGAATTTTTTCCGCAATAGAACTCTGTTACCATATTGGTAAAACTAAAGTTATCACCGACAGAATAGTAATCTTCCGCAATATAAATTTTACTTCCTTCTTCAATTACAAATAAATTTCTCGGCTGACTGAATACGCTGTTCTTTTTGGAATCGCTGATATTCAGAATATGGACAGGCGTACTGAGTTCAGTATTTTTTTTCAAATAAATAAAAGCGCCTTCGGGAGAAAATGCGGTATTAAGCGCAGCAAGACTTCGGTTTCTATAATCTGCGTACTTCGAATAATGTTTTTCAAAAATCTGCTTATGATTTTTCATTCCTTCTGAAATGCTTCCGATAAAAATATTTTCGTTATTTGAAATTACCGATGACAATTCGCTATTGAAAATTCCGTTAATGAATATCAGTAAGTTAACATTGCCGGCTGAAAATATATACTTATCAATATCAGCCTGTGTAAAATCAGAACCCGAAAGATCCGGGCTGAATTTAAAATCATGATTCATAACAGGAGAGAGATTTGTATACTTCCACTCTTCCATTTTTTTAACCGGAAATCCGAGTTTTTCAAATACAGACATTGCATCCGTTCTCAGCTGATTCAAACTTCCGGAAGCGTCTCCGTTAAGCTTGGACTGATAAGACTGAAATTCATTAATAAGTTTTTTGGTGAGATCCGTTTCGAACGTATTTTCTTTTAAGTTATTTTCCATTTTAATAATAGTTTTGACAAATGAATTCAGATATGATCAGACTTCAGCGTTTTCTTTTAAAGCGTTGATAAAATCATATCCGTTTTCTTCAAGCTCCAGAGCGAGTTCCTTCCCGCCTGATCTGACAATCTTACCGTCAAACATCACATGCACGAAATCAGGAACTATATAATTCAATAGTCTCTGATAATGTGTAATTACTATAAACGCATTATCCTTTGATTTCAATTTATTTACTCCGCCTGCAACAATTTTAAGCGCGTCAATATCGAGCCCTGAATCTGTTTCATCGAGTATAGACAATTTCGGCTCGAGCATAGCAAGCTGAAAAATCTCATTCCTTTTTTTCTCACCGCCGGAAAATCCGACATTGACATATCTGCTCAGCATTTCTGGTTCTATGTTTACTAATTTAGCTTTCTCTTTCATTGCTTTCAGAAACTCAACCGAGCTCATCGGCTCTTCTCCTTTTGATTTTCTGATCTCATTAATTGCTGTTTTCAGAAAATTAACATTTGACACGCCGGGAATTTCAATCGGATACTGGAATGCAAGAAATATTCCTTCCCTCGCCCTTTCTTCCGGATCAAGTTCCAGAAGATCTTTTCCGTCATAAATTACTTCACCTTCTGTAACGACATAACCTTCACGTCCGGTCAGAACTGAAGCGAGCGTACTTTTACCGGAACCGTTAGGACCCATGATGGCATGTATTTCGCCGGGATTTACCGTAAGATTAATTCCTTTCAGGATCTGCTTATCGCCTTCTGAAGTTTCTATTTTTGCTTTTAAGTTTTTTATTGTTAACATTGTTTTTTTTTACCACAAAGTCACTAAGACACAAAGAAGTTCTAATTGACCTTGGAAATATTAGTTTATAAAATAATTCTTTTGAAACCGTTTTTTAATAGTGGAACATTAAAGTTTATTAAAATCCTAATGTTTTTAGAAATGTCAATAAGACAAAAAGCTTAAAAACGGTAAATGTCATTAACAGCTTTATAAAATAATTCTTAACCTATTATCACCGATATTTTCATAAGTGGAATTTTAACCTGAATCAAATGGCCTTTTTTTTTTTAATTCATGGCAAAAAAGCTTCATATATTCGTTCTAAAAGCCGGACCAATTTTTACTGCTTTAAATGCAAATCACTTTCCTTTACTAAAAGTTTCTTCGAACTTTCAAAGTCGGGCATATATGGGGTACTCTTGTGAACAATAATAAATGTTATACAACTCCAGTTCCTAAATTAAAATGAACTTTATAAGCGCAGTCAACAATTTCTTTCCCAATTCTTTCTTCCTCTGAAGAAAGTATATCAAATTTATTCATCGTTAATCCTTTCGTTTTTTCTTGGTGTCTTTGTGACTTAGTGGTATATCCGTTTCAAATTCTATCCGACACTGCCTTCCAGAGAAATAGCCAGCAGCTTCTGCGCTTCCACTGCAAATTCCATCGGCAGCTGATTCAGCACTTCCTTTGCATAACCATTTACAATGAGCGCTACTGCATCTTCAGCGGAGATTCCTCTCTGATTGCAATAGAACATTATATCCTCGCCGATCTTTGAAGTTGTAGCTTCATGCTCGACGTGAGCGTTTTTATTTTTTATTTCAAAATACGGAAACGTATGTGCGCCGCATCTGTCACCCATCAGCAGTGAATCACACTGAGAAAAATTCCTGGCATTATCTGCGCGCTTACTGACCTGTACAAGACCTCTGTAACTATTCTGGCTTTTTCCTGCAGAGATTCCCTTTGAGACAATACGGCTTTTGGTATTTTTACCGAGGTGCATCATTTTAGTACCTGTGTCCGCCTGCTGATAATTATTTGTCAAAGCAACCGAATAAAATTCTCCGATAGAATTGTCACCTTTTAGAATTACACTCGGATATTTCCAGGTAATGGCAGAACCGGTTTCTACCTGCGTCCATGAGATCTTCGAATTATCACCTGCGCAAATTCCCCTCTTAGTAACAAAATTGTAAATACCGCCTTTGCCTTCCTTATCGCCGGGATACCAGTTTTGAACAGTTGAATATTTTATTTCAGCTCCCTTCATGGCAATGAGTTCGACTACCGCAGCATGAAGCTGATTCTCATCCCGCATCGGAGCAGTGCATCCTTCGAGATAACTTACATAACTTCCTTCGTCGGCGACTATTAAAGTTCTCTCGAACTGTCCCGTATTTTCTGCATTAATTCTGAAATAAGTTGAAAGCTCCATCGGGCATCTGACGCCTTTAGGAATGTAAACAAATGAACCGTCGGTAAACACAGCTGAGTTCAGTGCAGAGAAGAAATTATCAGACTGCGGCACAACGGATCCGATATATTTCATCACAAGATCTATATGATTTTCAACCGCTTCACTCATAGAGCAGAATATAATTCCGAGTTCGCCGAGTTTTTCTTTATACGTAGTAGCGACTGAAACACTGTCCATGACTGCATCCACAGCAACTCCGGCAAGCATCATTTGCTCTACAAGTGGAATGCCGAGCTTTTCATAAGTTCTTTTAATTTCCGGATCCAGATCATCGAGACTATTCAATAAGTTCTTTTTCTTCGGAGCGGCGTAATAAATTATGTCCTGATAATCAATCGGCGGATAATTTACATTCGGCCATCTCGGCTCTTTCATATTGAGCCATAGTTTATATGCTTTCAGCCTCCACTCGAGAAGTACCTCCGGTTCGTTTTTCTTTTTTGAGATCATTCTTATCGTATCTTCGCTCAGACCTTTCGGCGCGAGATCCATTTCGACATCAGTCGTAAAGCCGTATTTATAATCACCCGAAGTTACTTTTTCGAGGATATCAGTTTCTTTTTCCATTATTATTCAGAATTTCTTAAGAGATATTTTAATTAGGACTAAATTAGTCTTATATATTTAAAAAATAAAGGCAGATATGAGAAATTACCGCTTTATCTGTTCAAATTTCCGGAATGAAAAAATAATTCAAGTGAAATCATGACATCGGTGCAATACTTTTTCAAAATATATTTTGTATTTCAAGCAAGAATTTTTAATTTGAAATTTGTATTAAGAGTGATTAGAATTGTAACAGCATATTATCAATTGAATAATAATCACAAATATTTCATAGTATCATTTCTTCTGTTCTCATTTTTAATGGTTTCGGGAGGTGAGTTTTTTCATCATCACGAATCAGGAGAAACAAAAGCTCATAATGAATGTGCAATTTGTATAATCCATTCGCACAATACCGGAATTACTGAATCTTTAGAATTTAATACACCTGATATACAAAGTGATGAAGTAATTTTAATTGATATTGAGTCACAAGTTTCAAACACATTCACAACATCAGTTTCCGACCGGGCTCCTCCTAAGTAATATTCCTTTTTTTAATTATACATTTCGATTTTAATTAAACTCTTCAGAAAGGGAGTATTATGCATTTCAATAAGAAAAGAGCAATTGCTGTATTCATGGCAATTGTATTAGCCATTCAAATTCAAAGCTGCGGAGAAGATAATATCATTACGCCGCCGTCAGAACATACGGACGCGGAAGGTTTGCTCATCATGAATGAAAGTTTTACAGATACAGTGCTTTACGTTTTTCGCGGAGAATTCAAATCCGGGTTTGATACTTTAAATGTTCCGCTTGGCACCATCAGTCCGCACTGGGAAATATATTTTATAAATAAAGATACTGTGAGAACCGATCCGCCTTCCGGATCCGAATTTACGCCGGGCTTTGTAATCGGAAACTCTGCCATCGCTCAAATATTTCAGGATGATCCGGTAAATGAAAAATGGGCGTTTCATTTAAGAGGGATATCAACCGGGAACACAACGCTTACAATTAAATTAAATCATGCAGGTCATTCGGATTTTACAACTCCGTTAATTCCCGTTAAAGTTGATCCGAATATAATTGGTGAAGCGGTCGGAATGAAATTATATTTTGAAGAAAACGGTGAACTTATATTCCGTGATTCGTCAGGAATAATTACAGGTCCCGGATATTCGATCAATGCCGGTGATACATCCGGACATTCAGTCGTAAAATTCTATGATAAATCAGGGAGCTTATTTACTCCGCCTTATCCGCTGTATGATGTCAACGGAGTTTTTGTAAATTCATCATTAGCGGAATTTATAAACGAAGCTCCTTCTGAACCATTTGTGATACGGGTCAGGGGAATTTCTGCAGGCAATACAAATTTGATAATTGATCTTATGCAGGGAACGGCTACGATTTATAATTCAAGACCTGTGCCGGTTAACATTTTACCTTGAAGGGCAGGATAAAATATGTTCAAATATATAGTCATACTATTCTTAATTTTAAATCCGGTAATTAAAGCTGAATTACCGGATTATGAGATAAGCGGAATTGTCATCGATGAAGCTACATCAAAGCCGATCGAGAATGTACAGATCTACATTACTGATACAGAATTGAAATTTAAAACCTCATCAGACGGAAAGTTCAAAATAACTGTTTCCGGATCGGGAAATTACATTCTCGAATTTAATGCAGAGGGTTATAAGCCTTTTAATAAAAATGTAAATACAGTAGTAGATTCAGTACAGTTTTTACTTATCAGAATGGCGGAATTTGGTTTCAAAACTCCGTTGATAACAATTACAGATGATCATCCGAGATCGAAATTTGACGATCTGCTTGAATTATCAAATGTACTGAAGGATAAGGAATTACAAAAAAATCTCGGTCAGACACTTGCAGCAACATTAAAAAATGAAACCGGTATTTCGATCCGTTCAATGGGACCCGCGCCTTCGAGACCGGTATACAGGGGGTTAAGCGGAGACAGGGTATTGATTACAGAGGACGGAGTGAAAATTTCAGATCTTTCATCGACATCTCCTGATCATGCTGTTACAATGGATCCGTTTACAATTGAAAAAATTGAAGTTGTCAGAGGACCGAAAGTTTTATTAAAAACTCCTGCAACAGTCGGAGGTATAATCAATGCGATTAGAAATGAAATTCCCCGGCAGCTTTCAAATACTGTTAAGCTGAGACTCGGAAGTTTTTATGAAACTGTAAATAAAGGATATCTGCTTTCCGGAGTTACCGAAATTCCGGTCAGTAATTTTCAATTCCGGCTGGAAGGCAATTACAGAAAAGCAGACGATATGACAAGTCCCGAAGGTGTTTTAAAAAATTCATATATAAACACAACTACCTACAGCGGCGGAATGAGTTATGTATTCAGTAAAGGATATTCCGGAATATCCGGGAGGCAATACAAAAGCGATTACGGAATCCCCGGCGGTTTCGTTGGTTCTCATCCAAACGGAGTTGATATTTCTATGAACAGAAACCAGTATAACTTTAAATTTAATTATAATTTTCACAGGGATTTTATGGATCATTTAGATGCAGATTTCAGCCGTGTAAATTATAAACACACTGAATATGAATCATCTGATTTAATTGGCGCTGAATACAGAATTCAAAGTTATCTCGGATATGTAAACCTGTTTCATAATGAAAGCGGGATATTGAAAAAAGGTATTGGCGGCATATCTTTTGAGAACAGGGATTTTAATATCGGAGGATTTGTGTTTACGCCTCCTTCGTTATCTGACAATATTTCACTGTATATAAATGAAGAATTTAAAAAGACCGGTAAATTTTATTTTGAATTTTCCGGCAGATATAATTATAATTTTGTAAAGCCCAAGCAGGCTGTCGAACTATCCAATCTAGATTCGGTTTATTCAAGAGTATTCAACACATTTTCGCTTTCGGCATCAGCAGTATATGAATTAAATGAAAGAATGAATATAGGGATTAATCTGAGCCGTTCGTCAAGGGTACCGACAATAGAAGAGTTATACTCCGACGGACCGCACCTGGCTGCATATTCATACGAGATTGGAAATCCTGACTTAAAAGATGAGACCGGCACAGGTACAGAGTTGTTTGGATATTACAGCGATAATAATTTTTACGGTATGCTTACATTTTTTTACAATGACATGAAAAATTATATATTACCGAGAAATACAGGTGAAATAAATTTTTCAACTTTATTGCCGATTTATCAAACTGAAGGAATCGGGGCAAAGCTTCTGGGTTTTGAAAGTCAGCTGGAATATAAATTTTTGAAGAAGTTTTCTTTTGATGCATCAGTGAGTTATACATACGGAGAAATAAATGAAACAAAATCTCCTTTACCGCAGATACCGCCGCTGAAAAGTTTTCTTGAATTGAAATATACCGGAAGAAATTACTCGGCAGGAATAAATACAGAGCTTGCTTCAGCTCAGGATCGTGTTGATGAATTTGAAGAGCCGACTGCCGGATATATAATTTTCGGAGCAGCAGGACAATATACTTTTTCCGGAAGAAACAGCGTTCATAATATTTCATTAAATTTAGAGAATATAACAAACCGTATTTACAGGAATCATTTATCGAGGATTAAGTCTGTATTGCCTGAGCCGGGATTTGGTGTACGACTGGTATATAAATTCCTGTTTTAATATTTCAGTTGAATTCAGACATTAAAGCAAAACCTGACAGTTTAGTTAAACTCAGATTCTGTATCTGAATTCAAACCTGTCAGGTTTTTTTTAAATACTGTTACGCTTCTTTCATATTCCGGAAAAAATCCGGATACTTTTATCAGTTACATTTTTAAATTACGGAGTCACTTTCCCTATGAAATTTAATCCGTTATTATCAACATATACAGCATCATCTATATCAGTAATACTATCTCCGTTTACATCAGTGGGAACATAGCCTGAGACAAATGTTGAAGCGTCATTATCTACAAGACCTCCGTCTGCAATATCAACAGTTCCGTCCTGATTCACATCACCGCTGTAAATTGCAAATCTTACAGGCGAAGCATCAACTTGTGTCTGATTATTTCCGAATGCCTTGTTCGTTGCAGTCGTAAAGTCATACACCATTGTATTTCCAACTGTGTAGTTTACTCCTGCATTACTCCATGTCTCTATAGAATTTCTGTGTTTCATCTGAAGATAATATGTTCCCGTTGTTGCTGTAACAAGTTTGAATCCCGATTTCAATGTAATGAAGTTTACGATCTCTTTAGCTGAATCAACTACTGCGTAAGGTGATGATGTATTTCTCAAATACATTCTGACTGTATCACTCGAATTCAGTCTGTTATTTGAGGGATTATAAAAAGCTTCCATGACCATTGTAATTAGCGCAGACACACCGCTCGAATCTGCCGCCCATCTTGAAAATGAAGATAGTCCGGTTAGAGTAATCTGGTTTGTTAATACGTTAACTATTCCGCCCTGCACCTGCCAGGTCGAACCTGAATTAGTTGACTTGAATAATTTTAAAGAAGGTTCAGGTTTTCCGTTAAGCTCCGTATCATCATATTTGTAAATTAATGTTGCGTTTAATCCGGAATTAACTGTAGGTGTAATATCATAATATCTCTTGATACTTGTTCCTCCGTTTAATCCTGTCTGAACTGTATGACCTCTTTTAATTTCTGTGCTGCCTAAATTCGTAGATGTGGTCAGAACCGCTCCAAATCCGGCGACATTTAATGATGATGGCGCACCGAGGGTTCTTGTCGTTATCATATGTCCGCTGGTACCATAGACAACATTTCCCGGACTCTCCGCTAAATATCCGTCCGGAGTAAATGTAATTACATCACCGGAAAGATTCAGACCGCCTAGTATAAGCTGAAGCGTATCCGAGATTATAATGTTACCCAGTAATACTGTTCCGGCCGGATTATTTATTTTCAAACCAACATAAATAATGTTTAAGTAAGAAATATTCTGAACTGAAGTCCCGTTATATTCAACATCAGAGCCTGCAGTGATAAATGTTCCGTTTTGAACAATTGGATTTGAAAGTGTAAATTTTACTAATCTATTGCTGATATCAAATGATGCTCCGGCATTTATTGTAACGCTTTTAAACTGATGGTTGCTGAGCAAAGTTACGACAGCGCCGCTTAAAATATATACATTTGATGTTATTATACCGATTCCCTGTAATGTATGCGCTCCGCTATGAATCTCTATTTCACCGGCGCCTGAAATCGTTCCGTTATTTGTTAAATTACCGTAAACGAGCAGAGTAAAAGCGCCGGAAGCATATGTGCTAAGTATTGCGCCGGCATCGACAGTTATATTACCATATAATCTGGCATTATAAGGAGAACTTAACTCAGCAGCTATGGTAGTTCCTGAGATCACTCTTAAATTTACATTAAAGTTTGAACCTGTTCTGGGATTTAAATTTATATTTCCCTGTGTCCTGATTTGACCTGAATTTGAAACAGTCCCTCCTGTTAATATTTCAATCATCCCTGTTGTATATGTTGCAATAAATGTGTTTGCAGAAAATGTTCCGCCTGTGTTTATAGAAAACTTAATAGAAGGTGAGAATGTCACATTGTTCAGTAGAGACACGTTTCCGTTACTGCCTACAAATATGTTTATCCCCGTCCATGTGCCTGAGCCGGAAACTGTTGAAGTCGAATCGAAATTGAAATTCGGAGTGGCTATTGATCCGGTATTTGTCAATGATGCCCCGTAGAATTTTACGTTCGATCCCGATCCTGTCATCGTTCCGTTGTTTATTAGATTTCCGTATATATACAATGTAAAACTTCCGGAACTATATGAGTCCAGCGTTGCGCCGGCGTTTACAGTTACATTTCCATTTAGTCTGCCGTCATAAGGTGAGGCGTTTTCAGCAGCTGTTGTAATTCCTGAAAAAACATTTAGATTTGCATTGAAGCTTGAACCGCTCCTCGGGTTTAAAAAAATATTGCCTTGTGTCCTTATAGTGCCGGAATTCGCTACAGTCCCGCCTGTAAGTATTTCTATCATACCAAACGTATATGTAGCAATAAACCCGTTTGCTGAAAATGTTCCGCCCGTGCTTATTGAAAACTTAACAGAAGGTGAGAATACCACATTACTCAGTAAAGTTACATTTCCATTATTGCCTACAAATATATTTCCCCCCGTCCATGTGCCTGCGCCGGTAACTGATGAAGTTGAATCGAAATTGAAGTTTGGCGTGGCTATTGAACCTGAATTCGTCAATGATGCGCCGTAAAATTTTACTTGCGATCCTGATCCTGTCATGGTTCCGTTGTTAATTAAATTACCATAGATATATAATTCGAAACTTCCGGAACTATATGAATCCAGTGTTGCGCCGTTGCTTACAGTTACATTTCCGTACAGTCTGCCGTTATAAGGTGAGGCGTTCTCAGCAGCTGTTGTAGTTCCTGAAAAAACATTTAAATTTGCATTGAAGCTTGAGCCGCTCCTCGGATTTAAAAATATAGTGCCCTGTGTCCTTATCGTACCGGAATTCGCTACAGTCCCGCCAGTGAGTATTTCAATCATACCTGTTGTGTATGTCGCAGTAAACGCATTAGCAGAAAATGTTCCGCCTGTGCTGATTGAAAACTTTGTTACAGGTGAGAATGTCACGTTGTTCAGAAGTGACACATTGCCATTACTGCCTACAAATATATTTGTCCCCGTCCATGTGCCTGCGCCGGAAACTGTTGAAGTCGAATCGAAATTGAAATTTGGAGTTTGTATTGATCCGTTATTTGTCAAAGATGCGCCGTAGAATTTTACGTTCGATCCCGATCCTGTCATCGTTCCATTGTTAATCAGATTCCCGTAAATAAATAAGACATAAGAGCCGGAACTATATGAGTCCAGCGTTGCGCCGGCGTCAACAGTTACACTTCCGAACAGTCTGCCGTCATAAGGTGAGCTTACTTCCGCTATTGTGACTGATCCTGTATTTACTTTTAATGCAGCGTTGAAACTGGATCCTGACTTTAAGTCCATAAGCATAGAAGAACCTTGTGTCCTGAATATTCCTGCCCCGGTGACTGTTCCGCCTTTTAAAACAGTCAGATCAGTTCCGCTTCCTTCCAGTAAGGTTAAAATAATGCCGGCGTTAATTGAAACAGTGCCGCTGTCGATTGTCAGTTGATCTGCGCTTACATTTGCCGTAACAGTTACAGTATTTGGATATCTGACGGTGATTACCCCGCTGTTTTCATTTGGGGTAAGTGTTGCAGCAATCCATGAGAAACCGGAATTTGTTGACATTTGCCATGTCGATGTCGCATTCCAGTTTCCTGAAACAATGCTTCTGAAATATTCATTTGCCGGAAACGCAGTTCCCGTTATCAGAAAAATGAATAAACAACTGAAAATAATTGCAGGTAAAGATTTTTTCATTTTTAACTCCTTTCAGAGAATATTATTTATTATATAAATTATGTTTTGATTCTGATTCTATTGTCACTTTAAAAAATTCTATCCTATTTCGTTTAAAATTTATCATTTATAAATTTATCATTAAAATATCCCCTGATACTTAAGTTAGAAATAACCTGTTCTGATAAATCAGATCAGTTCGTAAGGCGTTACGATGTGAAGGTAGAATTCAGATATAAGTACAGGGGATGAAATTGTGTATAAAATCTTAACATCTATAACGCCTGATGCCAATTTAGAAATTATTAAGTAAACTTGTCAAAGAAACATTTTTTCGGTTTTAGGAAATTCATTACATCATTAAATTAAAAATATATTTCTAAAAACATTGTTTTTAAATAATTTCAGCGTTTATTTAGTTTATAGCCAAATTATTTTTTAGCAAAATATTTTTGAAAAAAAGACTTAAATCATTTTAATTTAGGTTGAATAAAGTTATAATGAAAAAATAATTATTGTTACTTATTTCATTTAATGCAAAATACAAAGCTTATAAGATTACTTAAATCACTGAATCAGAATGAGATCCGGCAGTTTAAAGATTTTGTGAATTCTCCGGTTTATAATAAGAATAAAAATGCTGCAAAACTTTTTGATGAGATTAAAAAATTTTACCCTGAGTTTACAAATAAAAACCTTGACGGAAATAAGATTTTCGGGAAGGTTTTTCCGGATGAGAAATACGATTATTTTAAACTGAAACTTGCCGTTTCAGATCTGTTTAAGATCGGAATTGAATTTCTTTCCTTCCTTTCTTTTAAAAATGAGAATCAGATCAAAACTGAGTATCTTCTGAGAGAATTAAGACAAAGAAATCTGGACAGTATTTTTGAGCAGACATTTAAATCAGCGGAGAGTCAAAATGAAAGCTCTAAAGTTAAAGATGAAGTTTATTTTTTTCATAAACTTAATCTGACCTTTGAGCATATTTCATATCTTGCTCCCAAAAAGCCGAATGAAAATATTCTAATGCAGCAGGATATGCTGAATTTATTTATCAGGTATTCTCTGATCAGGTATATGAAGTATTATAATATTATGATGCACGAGGAACTTCAGAATAATGTGAAATATGATATGGGAATGTTTGATGAAGTTTTGAATTATATTAAGAATAACGATTTTGAAAACAGTCCTACTATATTGGCATACTACAATATTATTATGCTCGGGAAAGAAAGGGACGACAAGTATTTTTATTCACTGAAAGAACTTGGAGAAAAATACAAAGACGAACTTAATGATGTAGACAGGTATATGATATTTCTGCATCTGAACAGTCACTGCGCATTTGTTTTTAACAGACTCTCAAGGACGGATCTGCTCCGGGATCAGTTTGAATTAATAAAGGAGAAGAATTCGCAAAAAATTGAAAACCTGGGGAAGATCCTTTATCCGGATTTTCTGAATGAAGTAAAGATCTCAGTAAATGCAAAGGAATTTGAATGGGCGGAAGATTACATAAAAAATAATTCCGGCGAACTAACTGAAGAAAAAGACAGCACAATTAATTTTTGTTACGGTTATATTAATTTTAAAAAAGGAAATTATGATGCAGCGCTGGATCTCTTTTCAAAAACTAACTTTCCGAATTTTATCATTAAGATTCAGGTCAAAATTATTCAGCTAAAGTTATTATATGAAATAAATTGTTTTGAACAGGCAATCTCAAACATTGACGCATTCAGGCATTATCTGAAAAGAGAAAATACTATTAAAGAAAGTTTTAAGGAATCTTTTTATGAGTTCCTGCGCATTACAAACGATCTCGTAAAATTCAGAACAGATCACAATAAAAAAGATAATGAATATTACAGGGAGAAAATTCTCAAAGACATTGATTCATTGAAAAGTAATCAGTTCGGAATTAAGATCTGGCTGATTGAAAAAGCAAAAAAGTTATTTAAAAATTAATTTAATCTCTATAAAAAATCAGACGGAATCCCAAATTAATTATCAATTATCAATTATCAATTATCAATTATCAATTTAACTATTAACAATTATATTAACTATTAACTGCTAACTGTTTCAAGGAACTATTTTACCCACAAAATTAAGAGCATTGTTATCCGTAAACACAGCATCTGCGAGATCAATGACTTCATCACCGTTAATATCCGTTGGAAGATATCCCGATATAAAATTAAGAGCATCATTATCTATAAGACTGCCGTCAGACAGATCGATCGTGCCGTCCTGATTTACATCTCCGCTGTAAATTGCAAACTTTACCGGTGAATTATCTACATTTACCTGATTTGATCCGTATGCCTGTGATGCAGCAAGAGTAAAATTATATTGCAGCGTATCGGAATTAAATTCATATCCTGCCGAACTCCATGTCTCTATTGAATTTCTGTGACTTACTACTATATAAAACGTCTGACCGGGATTTACTTTCAGAAAATTAAATGAGCCGTTACCTGCTGAATCAATCACGGATTTAGCTGTATCAATAAAATTATATGGCGAATTCCCGCTTCTAATAAAAATCCTCGCAGTATCTTTTGTCATTTTATTTGAAATGTTATTATATAATCCTTCGATCAAAGCAGTAAGTTTAATAGTTCTTATCGGAATACCGGAAATATTTAATCCCCAGCCGTGTACATATCCCCTGTCTGCCCCTGCATTATCTGAAAAATTCATCTTCCACCAGCCCTGCTGATTCTGACCATTGAATGATGACAAAGGCTGTCCGGGTTTTACTGACAAACTAAATGGAGAGTTAATTCCCGGGCCTTCGACTGAAGTTCCAATTGATGCAATTGAATCAGCGTTATCAGAGAACAAAGTGAATATATCATTCCCGGAAGAACCTTTTTGAGCTATTAAATTAACGGAAACTCCGGACGGAGAAATAAGTTTGATCACAATATCAGAAGTGAAGGTATGTGACATTAATACGATTGCTTTGATATTATTTACAGCGCCTGCAGACGGGATGTAAACTGAATCGGTAACTCCCTGAGGAAAAATGTCAGGTACGAAAAATCTTTTATTACTTACTGTATAGTTTGAAAAATTATAATCAGATGAGCTGCCGGATAATATAGGAGAAGCTAACCTAAAGTTGTTATTCAGCAGAGAGCTTGTAATCTGCGCTGACCCGAGGAAAAGCGCTCCGGATAAAATTGTTGTATTATAATTTCTGATCGAATTAGTATTTTTATCAAAATCTATACTCGCCAGTTCAAAGTCAGAAACAAATTTATGCATGTTATTTTTTATTTCAGTAACGCTTCTTTCCGTTCTCCAGACTCTGATGCCGTCAATCTGACCTTTGAATTTACTTCCTGTATACAAAGAAGCGCCCATTTCACCTATGTAAATATTATCAGCATCATTCTGTATCATTGGATTTCCGGAAAAATTACTTGACGCCGTTAATAATCCGTTAATATAAAGATTTGCATTTCCTGTCGCTGAATTATATGTTGCGGCAACATGATTCCATTGAGAATTTAAGATTGTTAAAAATGAGATCAGTCCCGGAGGACCGGTAGTGGAATTGATCTTGAATTTCAGCTGACCGGTGGCTGAGTTCAGCCATAACGCATAATTGAATCTGTTTACGCCTCCGCTTTTATTTATTATATACTGATCATTTGGCTGAGCACCTGTAGTATCTCTTTTGATCCATGCTTCAATGGTTATTGCAGTGGTTACATTAAACACCTGATTATTAGGTATGATTAAATAATCCGTAGTACCGTTCAGTGAAAGATTATTGTTATAATCCAGATGATTTACTGATTTATCCGCATAATTTATATAAGTCATATTTCTGTCATATCCAATATTCAGTTCATTCCCGCCGTAGTTTAAAGAATGATTATCAAACTGAAAGCTTGCTCTTAAATTCGAATAAACGCCTGTCGGATTAATTATCTGAAGCGGGGAAAATTTATTGGAAGCGATCTCAGAGATTGATCTTGCGACTCCCCAGATCCTGAGATTTTCAAGTTGTCCTCTGAAGAAAAGCGCCGGAGCGCTTCCGACTCTGTCAGCTCCCATAAAAAGCGAATCGCTGTTTGTTGTTACAGCTCCTGTGATTGCAGCAGTAGAAGTATCAAGAAACCCGTTAATATAAATTGATGTCGTTGATCCGTTGAATGTTGCCGCAATGTGTGTCCATTTATTTACAGGAATGGTTCCGGTTATTCTGCTTCTGAGCGATGATCCGCCTTTAGGATAAAATACAACTCTTCCGGAAGACTGAATCCCAAGGAAATATGATGTCTGATAATTTTTTCCGATCAAACCCATAGTAGTAGACAGAAGCTGAGTTGGATAAACCCATGTCTCCAGTGTTATCGCCGATGTAGGACTCAAACCCGGAGAGCTTGGTACGGAAATATAACTGCTGAATCCATTAAAACTTGCTGCAGCGTTATTCAGATACTGTGAGAAAACCTTGTCAGCATTTGCAAATAAAATCAAGACTGTAACCAGAAAAATTTTCATTGAAAAATCCTTTCGTTTATATTTTTTTATTATTATTATTTTATTTTAATTCGATTTATAAAATCCATTATCCATAATTTCCATTCACGGATTTTTGTTGACTGAATTAATTCATAGAGTAGTAATGAATAATAGAATTGAATTAATTTACAGCAGTTCAATTTATTTTAAATAATACTGCATTCAAAAAGAATAATTTGATTTTTGTGAATGATTCCCTGGATTCAAAAGCAATATAATTTTATATAATCTTCATTATCTACCTCTTTTACATACTTTTAGTGTTTAGTACCGGTTAAATTGTGAAAAGATTTTTTGATATGACAAATATAAAAGCTGTTAATATAATAAAGAGTTTAAGCAAAAAAGAACTTCTGAAGTTTGAAAAATTTCTGTCATCACCTTATTATAACAACAATAAGAATCTTGTAAAACTTTTTATGATCTTAAAAAGCATTATCCTGAATTCAATTCAGCGCAATTAAATAAAGAAAGTTTATTTGACAGCATTTACGGAAAGTCAAAATTTAAAGAGGATAATTTAAGAAAACTTTTTTCGGATCTGTATAAGCTTGCGGAAAAATTTCTTGCAGTATTGAATTTAGAAGAAAGCAAAATTTTTTATAATAAGCATCTTCTTGAGGAGTTAGACAGAAGGAATCTTGAAAATATTTACCGCAGAAAATACAAAGAAGCTTTTGAATATCTCGAACACTCGGGTTTTCATTATCAGATATTTCTATATCTGCATGAGCTTAAATGGCAAAACGTTTCCTTTCATCTTTCGAGAGGTGAACAGTTAAATATGCCGTCTGAAATATTCAGCAGATCCGAGCAGATCATATTCTATTTTCTTTCCGATCTTTTCATCACACTTAATGATATTGATGCAAACAAGATGAATTTCAACTATGAACATTGGAATAACCTTCCTCAGAAGTTTTTAGACTGCCTGGATGTAAAGTCGCTTATAAAATATATTGAGCAGAATGATTTTAAGAATAAAGAAATTTTCATGCTGTATTATTATTCATTTTTAATGAATCAGCATTTTGATGATGAAAAATATTTTTACAAAATAAGGTCATTGTTAGAAAAAAACTTTGATAAGCTAAATAAGCAGGGTAAGATGAATTTTGTTATACTTCTAATCAATTACTGTAATTTCAAAATCAAATCATCTAAAAAGGTAAATGATGAAATGATTAAAGCTTCAATAGAATTATATGATATCCTGATTAAACATGAACTGTATAGTAATAACAATTCTTATTTCCGGACTGATATATTTTTAAACATTTTTATCACATACCTGAAATACCGGGATACAAACGAAGCTTCATCATTTCTGAAAAGAAATATCAAAGCAATAAATCCTTCCCATAGTGATAATATAATTTCATTATGCACAGCTATGACATTGTTTGAAGAAGGTAAGTTCAAAGACTCTCTGAGCATTGCTTCTCAGTTAAACTGGAACTTCATAATTTTTAAATTAAACCTGAGAAAACTTCTGATGAAATTAAATTTCGAGCTGAATGACTTTGATGAGATCAAAGATGCTCTGAATAACTATAGACATTTCGTAGTTGAAAGCGGATCTATAAGTGAAGTTATAAGGAACAACAATCTTGAGTTTATAAAAAATTACAATGATCTGCTGAAAATTAAAAATAACGGTAAAGATGAATACACATTGAAAGTATTAAATGAAAACATAAAAAAGATGAATGATATACTGGACAGGAAGTGGTTTACGGAAAAAATCCGGATGTTAAAAAAATAACCGGATATATAAATTTCAAATATCCGGATATTTAATTATTCAAATAAAGCAAAATGTTACTCGCCTCGTTACTTGAAACTCACTCCTGTTTGGATTCCCGCCGGTAGCATGCGGGAATGGCATTTTATAAACTCGTAACTTGAAACTCGTTCCTGATTGGATTCCCGCCAGGAGTATGCGGGAATGACATTTTAAAAAAAACTCGTAACTTGAAACTCGTAACCTGAAATTCGTTCCTGATTGGATTCCCGCCAGGAGCATGCGGGAATGACATTTTATAAAACTCGTAATTCGAAACTCGCAATTTGCAATTTAAAATTTACAATTTGCAATTGCTCTTAAGGTGTTGCTTTAGTTACAAACGCCGCAGCATTATTATCTGCAATAACTGCATCCGCTATATCCGCAATCAAGTCTCCGTTTACATCCGTAACTGTATACCCTCCCGCAAATATTGCTGCATCATTATCAATCATCGTGCCGTCCGAAAGATCAACCGTTCCATCCTGATTTACATCACCTGAATAAATTACATACTTCACTCCAATCAGTGTCATGTTATTTCCATAAGCCCTGTTTTGTGAAACTGTAAAATCGAAATTAAAAATTTTTCCTCTGGTATAACTCTCCCCGCCTGATCTGCTCCATGTCTCCAGCGAATTTCTGTGTATCAGTTGTAAATAGTATGTACCTGTAAGAGCGTTTGTAAATAAAACCTGCGCATTGTAGCTTAGAGAATCAAGCAATCCTTTTGCTGAATCAATTATGCTGTATGGTGATATATTATTCCTTAGATAAATTTTAACTGTATCAGTCATATTCAACATGTCTGAAGATGCATTATAAAATCCTTCCTGTATAAACGAAATATTCGAAACCGCCGGAGGAGTTGATATTATTCTGTGATAAGCTCTGTTCACATTTACAAGACCTCTTCCATAAGTATTGTCTTCACCGGCTGCTCCGAGATCCGTAGCAGTTGAAAACAATATCGCCTTGAGCTGTTTACCTGTCATACCCGGAGCTGCCTGTTTCAAAAGAGCTATGCATCCCGCGACATGCGGTGAAGCCATGGATGTTCCGGTTATAGTACCATAAGATGAACCTGACCATGTTGATCTGATGGAAGTTCCCGGAGCTACTACTTCGGGTTTTATCAGCAGCGTTCCTGTCCCGCCGCATAGTGACGGTCCTCTGCTTGATGAGTTTCTTATTATCAAAGTTCCGCCGTCAATATTTCCCACGCAAAATACTTCAACCGAATCAATGTTAATATTTTTCGGAGGTGTAATTGTAAACGCGCCGGGTCCGGAATTTCCGGCGGAAAAAATAACCGCTGTGCCGATCGCTTCTACTGCCGGCAGGACAGTTCTGTAAATTGAAGAAGTGCATTCATTTGTTGCCGATGGATCTCTCCATGAACAGTTAATAACATCCGGCATATCCATTGTTGATGAATTCGAATCCGGATCCATCGCCCACTGATACGCCGCTATGTTCATCGAAGGATTTGAAGAACCTGGACAGTCTGTAATTCCCGCTGCCATCCATAATGCATCCGGCGCAACTCCGACTGTATCTCCTGTTGCGGAATTTCTGCCGCACATTATTCCCATTGTGTGAGTACCGTGATAGGTACCGCCTGTTGCGCAGTCATACGGCGAAGTGCTGAAAGGTGAGATCGGATCAAACCATGAATGATACCATTGTCTTCCGTTATTTCCCCACCATCTTGATGAAAGCGCAGGATGTGTTCCGTTTACGCCGCCGTCAATATTCATTACTGTCCTTCCCGCTCCCGTAATTCCTATCTTCCATAATGAATCAGCTTTTATTACTCTTAATCCGTTTTCAATGGTCTGTGAACTTTGAACAGCCGGCTGCTCATCATACGGTCTGTCAATATCAAGCTCTGCATCCAGATCAAGAATGTCCACATCAGTTCTTTTTGTTAAATTATAAATTACATCGGGAGTACATTCAATGAAAATTAAATTAGTTAACCAGAAATTCATTAACTGTTTGATCTTCCCCGATTCTTTTTCTGAATTCAGATAAGATAATATCGGTCCCTGAGTCTGAGCTGCTTTATTCCGTAGAGTGTTTATTACTGTCTCCGCTCTGTATTCTATAGGCGCATTCATTTCGTACAGATCCCTGTCAAGCTTTTCTATATCTATCCTGTCTTTCATAAGAATCAGCACACGGGTGTATTCAACCGGGTTCAGCGAATTCATTCTCACTGCAAGTCTTTCAGTCATCTGAACATTCTGAGAAAAAATACTCTGAACCGATATAAACAAAACAGCTGCTGTCAGTATTAACTTTTTCATAAAATTAAATTGAATTGTTTAATTAATGTTATTGGAATTTGGAATAAAATGTAAGCGCTAATTTATTATAATAAAATTGAAATTTCAATTTAGTTGACAGATAAAATATATTACACTTCCAATGCTGTCCAAATCTATTTTCCTCTTTATGAATCTCCCGATTCGTAACGTTGACGTACTCAATCAGGAGATTGGGTACGAGGTTTAAAACAGCCTATATTTGCAGTTTTTTTATTCAGACTTAAAATTTCACCGCATAAACACACTTGCGTGAACTTTTTCTCAACTGACGCGAACTTCCGCTCAACTGATGCGAACTTCCGCTCAACTGACGCGAACTTCCGCTCAACTGACGCAAACTTCTTCTCAACTGACGCGAACTTCCGCTCAACTGATGCGAACTTCCGCTCAACTGATGCGAACTTCCGCTTAACTGACGCGAACTTCCGCTCAACTGACGCAAACTTTTTCTCAATAGACGCGAACTTCCGCTCAACTGACGCGAATTTTTTCTCAACTTACGAAAACTTTTTCTCAACTTACGAAAATCTTCGCAAGGTTGCATCGTGTCTCCGCGCGAATGTCGAATGTCTCCGCACGAAAGTTGAATGTCTCCGCGCGAAAGTTGAATGTTTCTGCTGGAGAGTTGAATGTCTCTGCGCGAAAGTTGAATGTTTCTGCTGGAGAGTTGAATGTCTCTGCGCGAAAGTTGAATGTCTCCGCGCGAAAGTTGAATGTCTCTGCTCAAAAGTTGAATGTCTTCGCTCGAAAGTTGAATTTCTCTGCTCGAGAGTTGAATTTCTCCGCTCAAAAGTTGAATTTCTCCGCTCGAAAGTTGAATGTCACCGCTCGAAAGTTTTGTGTTTTCTCTTGAAGTTTAATAGTCTTCACTTTAAAGTTAGTAGCCTTCGCTGAAAACTTAATTGTCTTCCCGCGTCGGCAGCATTGCATTTACATGAAGCTCCGGGGCTTTCTACAAATGCTGTATTTCACTAAAATTAGGAAAAATTAATAAATCCGTTCGTACTCTTGATTTTTCTCGTTACGAATCTCATGATTCGTAACGTTGGCACACCTAATAAGGAGAATGGGTACGAGGGAAAATAACAGCTTTTGAGAGGTTGGTGGATGGAGCAACACCAACCCCGGCGGAGTCCGTATGTACTCCTGATTCTTAATTGTTAATTTTTTCCGAATTGGGTAAATTGCACTCATTCAGATGAACACCTTTTTCTCTCCTTATATAATTAAAATATAACAGAGTAAAATATTTTTCTAATTTAAATAACACGGTTAATTTATGTGCGGTATTGTGTGTATGTTTGGCAATAACACCGAAGTGAAAAATCTCAGACAGGATGTTCTTGAAATGTCAAAGAAGGTTCGTCACCGCGGTCCGGACTGGTCAGGTAATTACAGCAATGATAAAATAATTTTTGCGCACGAGAGACTTGCCATTGTCGATCCTAAGTCAGGCAAGCAGCCGCTTTACAGTGAAGACGGAAAATTAATTCTCGCTGCAAACGGCGAGATATATAATCATAAAGAACTGAGACCTCTTGTAAGCGGATATAATTTCCTTACCGAATCAGACTGCGAGATCATACTTGCGCTTTACAGAAAAAAAGGGATAAACTTTCTCGATGATCTTAACGGAATTTTTGCGTTCGCTTTGTATGATGAAGAAAACGATTCATATTTCATTGCCCGTGATCATATCGGAATAATACCATTGTATATGGGCTGGGACAAGTCGGGAAATTTCTATGTCGCATCGGAATTAAAAGCGCTTGAAGGCGTCTGCAGCAGAATTCAGGAATTCCTTCCGGGACATTATATTTACAGCAAAGAAAGCGCTGAATTAAAGAAATGGTATAAGCGTGACTGGACGGATTTTAAAAATGTAGAATCAAATGAATCAGATATTTTAAAACTGCATGATGGTCTTGAGAAAGCTGTTCACAGACAGCTTATGTCTGATGTTCCTTACGGAGTTCTGCTTTCCGGCGGACTTGACTCTTCTATCATTTCAGCTGTTACAAAAAAGTATTCTGCTAAAAGAGTTGAGTCGGATGATACACAGCAGGCGTGGTATCCGCAGCTTCATTCCTTTGCAATAGGTCTGAAAGGCTCGCCCGATCTCGCCGCCGCGCAGAAAGTCGCAGATCATATCGGCTCGGTTCATCATGAAATAAATTTTACAATACAGGAAGGACTCGATGCTATAAGCGACGTGATATATCATCTTGAAACTTATGACGTAACTACAATCCGCGCTTCCACTCCGATGTATCTGCTTGCAAGAGTCATCAAATCCATGGGAATCAAAATGGTCCTTTCGGGTGAAGGCGCTGATGAGATCTTCGGCGGCTATCTTTATTTTCACAAAGCTCCGGATCCAAAAGCATTTCATGAAGAGACAATTCGTAAACTCGGAAAGCTGCATTTATATGACTGTCTCCGTGCAAACAAATCCCTTGCTGCATGGGGAATTGAAGGGCGTGTGCCATTTCTTGATAAAGAATTTCTCGACATTGCAATGAGATTAAACCCGAAAGACAAAATGACTTCGGAAGGTAAAATGGAAAAGTGGATACTGCGAAAAGCGTTTGAAGGATATTTGCCAAATGAAATTCTCTGGAGACAGAAAGAACAGTTCTCAGACGGTGTCGGTTACAGCTGGATAGATACTTTAAAGGATGTTGCTGAAAAAGAAGTTACTGACGAAATGCTTGCGAATGCAAAATTCAGATTTCATGTGAATCCTCCGATGTCAAAAGAAGAGTACAGATACAGGTCAATTTTCAGCGGACTTTTTCCGTCAGACTCCGCTGCGCAATGTGTTCCGTCCGTTAAGTCTGTCGCATGCAGCACTCCTGAAGCGCTGGCGTGGGATGCGTCATTTCAGAATGCAAATGATCCTTCAGGCAGAGCGGTGAAAAGTGTTCATAAAGACAGTTATAATTAATTTCAAATTTTAAATTTTAAATTGATATGCGTGAATACGAAATAAATCTTAATCCGAATAAACTTGTAAAGTATCTTAAAAAGCCTGCGAATGAATTCACGCGGCATGACATAATCAGATTCATTGAAGAGAATGGAATTGAAATGGTTAATTTCAGATATCCGGGAGAAGACGGAAAACTCAAGACGCTGAATTTTGTGATCACGAGCAGGGATTATCTTGAATCAATTCTTTCAACAGGTGAGAGAGTCGACGGCTCAAGTCTTTTCTCATATGTGGAAGCGGCATCGAGCGATCTGTATGTGATACCGAGATTCAGTTCGGCATTTGTAAATCCATTTTCCGAAGTGCCGTCAGTCGACATTCTCTGTTCGTATTACACAGGCGAAGGTAAACCGCTTGAAAGCGCTCCGGAATATATTCTGAAAAAAGCTCATGATGAATTTAAAAAAGCAACGGGACTGACATTCAAAGCAATGGGCGAACTTGAATATTATGTCATAAGTAAAAAGGATGATTTATATCCCGCACAGGATCAGAAAGGATATCATAATTCACAGCCGTTTGCCAAATGGGAAAACATTCGTAAGGAGGCGATGAATATGCTTGCACAAACCGGTTGTAAAATTAAATACGGTCATTCGGAAGTCGGTAACTTTATTAAAGGCGATGAATATTTCGAGCAGCATGAAATTGAATTTCAGCCCGTGGATGCTGAAGATGCAGCTGATCAGCTTATTAAAGCAAAATGGATACTCCGTATGCTCGGACAAAAATACGGCGTCATTATTAGCTTTGCGCCGAAGATAACAGTCGGAAATGCCGGAAGCGGACTTCATATTCACATGCAGCTTGAAAAGAACGGCGTTAATATTATGACGGATGAAAATTCAATAAGTGATCCCGCCAGAAAAATGATAGTCGGTTTACTTGAAAAAGCAAGATCATTAACTGCATTCGGAAATACAGTTCCTCTCTCTTATCTCAGACTCGTCCCGCATCAGGAAGCGCCGACTAATATCTGCTGGGGAGATTCCAATCGTTCAGCGCTTGTAAGAGTACCGCTTGGATGGATCTCAAAAACAAATATGATCATGAATGCAAATCCATATGAAAGATATGACGTCCCATATATTCCCGGAAAGCAGACAATAGAAATCAGAACTCCTGACGGTTCAGCCGATATTTATCATTTACTGGCAGGTATTATAATGGCAGCTCAGTACGGTCTTGAAATGGAAAATGCTCTGCAGAGATCTGATGAATTATATATTGATGTAAATATTTTCAAAGATGACAATAAAAAAGTATCCGGTACTTTAGAGCAGCTGCCTGTCTCATGCAGTCAGTCTGCCGATGCGCTGGAAAAGGACAGGAGCTTTTATGAAAAGAATAATATTTTCCCGAAAGGGACTTTAGACAGAATCATAAATCATCTGAGATCATACAATGATGATAAATTAAGCGAACAGCTTTACGGCAATGATAAGGAATTAATGAAACTTGTTAATAAATATATTCATCATATGTAATTTAAAAATATTGTTTATCAGCTGATTATAAACTTTAAAAATTTTTCTAACTCCTAAAATAAAATATAACAATGGAAAATCTTTCAGAAATCAAATCCATAGCAAAAGAGGCTTATATATATGGATTCCCGGTTGTGGACTCATACCGAATTGAACATGCATATAACATAGATACAAATAATCCGGAATATAAAGGGAAATTCAATGTGCTTAAAAATATTCCGCGGGTTTACACGCCTGAAGATAAGGCAGTCCAGACGCCTAATTCAGATACTCCTTATTCAATGATTGAAATGGATCTTAGAAAAGAACCTATGGTTATCTCATTGCCTGTAATTGATAAGAACAGATATTTTTCAGTTCAGCTGATAGATCTTTATACTCACAATTTTTATTATCTCGGAAGCAGGACTACGGGAAATGACGGAGGGGAATTCCTTGTTGCTGGTCCGGACTGGAATGGCGAAGCACCCGGCGGAATTAAAAAAATTATCAGATCTGAAACTCAGTTCGTAACTTGTATATTCAGAACACAGCTATTTAATCCGGAAGATCTTGAAAATGTAAAAAAAGTTCAGGAAGGTTATAAAGTTCAGACGCTTTCATCTTATCTGGGTAAACAGGATGAAGAGGCAGATACTATTGATTTTATTATACCTCTGACTCCCGAGTTACAGAAGAAATCAACGGAATTTTTCAACATTCTGAATTTTCAGCTTCAGTTTTGTCCTGTACACCATACTGAAATAGAATTAAGAGAAAGATTTGCTAAGATCGGAATAGAAGCGGGAAAGAAAATAGATTTTGATAATTTACCTGATGAAACAAAAAAGGCATATGAAGAAGGTATTGCCGAAGCATGGAAAGAATACGGTGATTTTGTTCAAACCAAAATACTGACCGATCAGGTTACTTCCGGAGATATTTTCGGAACAAGGGAATTTTTAAAAAATAATTATATGTACAGAATGACTGCAGCAGTGCTCGGCATTTACGGTAACTCCGCCGAGGAAGCAATGTATCCAAGTTATAAAATAGATTCTGATGGAAATATTCCTGACGGATCAAAAAATAAATATACTATTCATTTTAACAAAGGTCAGCTTCCTCCTGTCAATGCTTTCTGGTCTTTGACGATGTATGAAGTACCGTCAAGTCTCCTTTGCGCCAATCCGATTAACCGGTATCTGATTAATTCACCAATGCTTCCGGATATGAAGACTGACAATGACGGCGGATTAACAATTTATATACAGCATGATTCACCCGGAGCGGATCTCGAGTCAAACTGGCTGCCCGCGCCAAATGGTCCGTTTGCAGTTGTTTTACGCTTATACTGGCCGAAACCTGAAGCAGTAATTGGAAGCTGGAAACAGCCGACATTGAAAAAAGTTTAGGTCTGATTCAACTTCACAATTACTATAATTTTTCCTGTGAATCTTTACGCCTAATAGTATATCTAAATTGAAGAAATTAAATAATAAATATATATTACATCTTTCAAAATTGTTAGAAAATGTACTGTCTATTAAAAATTTTAAATTCTCAATAATAATTTTTAAAAATAAAACAAAACATTTGAAATCAGTTAATTACAAATCAGTAGTTTTAAAAACAGTTATTTTATTTACGATTTTAATATCCGGCAAATCATCTTTTGCTCAGGATGAAGGCGCGCAGAATGTAGCCAAAGCATTATCTAATCCGGTTGCAAATATGTACAGCGTTCCTTTTCAGAATAATTTTCAATTCGGCATAGGCAATCAGAAAGGTTATAAATATTTGCTGAATTTTCAGCCCGTCATCCCTGTTTCTCTGGGGAAAAATATTAATCTTATAAACCGCGCCATCTTTCCTTTTATATTTCAGAATAAAGTGATCGGCAATGACAGACAAAACGGAATGGGTGATATTCTTTACACGGCATTTTTTTCTCCGGCAAAAAGTAAAATAATATGGGGCATCGGTCCGGCAGCTTCATTTCCTACTGCTACTGATTCATTACTCGGAACAAAAAAATTACTACTCGGTCCTTCCATAGTTGTGCTCGGTCAGCCGGGTTCATGGACTCTGGGGTTTCTTGCAAACAATCTCTGGTCAGTAGCGGGAAGCGAAAGCAGATCTGAAATTACGGCTTTGTATGTACAGCCGTTTTTTAATTACAATACAGCGGGCGGAATGGGATTAGGACTTTCATCGGAAAATTCCTATGACTGGAGAGGGAAAAGAATTACTTCCGGTTTGATTGCTTTAAATCTTTCACAGGTATTTAAGTTCGATGCAAAACAAATAGCGAGTTTACAGCTTTCACCGCTTTTATTTTATTCAAATGAAAAGATCAATAAACCTGAATGGGGAGCAAGGATCGGGATCACATTAGTATATCCGAAGAAATAATATTTTAAAGAGATATAAATTAAATTCTGTTTTATAAAGTTACCAATATTTCAAACAGTAAATTGTAATAAATTTAAATTATTAATTTGAAAATCATAATTATTCTGCAGGAGTTTATAAGGTTATCCGGACCGGGCTCCCTAAGATTTATACTTCAGCCGCTTGTGTCTGTATTCTTCGGAATAAAGGACGGGATTACAGATGCAAAATTAGGTAATGACACCTTTCTTATTTCGCTTTTCAATAGCGACGGCCGTAAAGAATTGATGAAAGAAGCTTTTAAGCATGTCGGTAAAGTCTTTATCATCGCAATCATTCTTGACATTGTTTTTTATTATGTAATTACAGGTATGTTTGCTCCCATTCAGTCTTTATTAGTCGGAACTATACTTGTTTTTATTCCATACTCACTTGCAAGAGGTTTGACAAACAGGATTTACAGCGCGAAGTTAAAAAAAAATTAAACTTAAAATTATAATTACATTTTATAATATATCTAAGTGAATTCATTAAATTATTATGTCTGAAGTAAAACCGGAAAAATCCGCTAATGAACTTGCAGCAGACCGTACTGATCTTGCTTATGAAAGAACCGCTCTCGCAAATGACAGAACATTAATGGCGTGGGTGAGGACGGCGACTTCACTTATTTCTTTCGGCTTTACGATCTATAAGTTTTTTCAGGAACTCGTAAAAAGTCAGCAGATTGAGATGAGTCAGCGATTACTTACTCCCAGAATTGTCGGCATGATTTTGATCGTGACCGGATTTCTCGGATTGTTTCTGGGATTTCTTCAGTACAGGATAGATATGAAAAGATTAAAAGCTTCTTACAACAATATCCCCCGTTCATTTACTCCTTTAATAGCTGTTTTAGTTCTGTTACTGGGATTGATGTTGTTTTTAGCAGCGCTTTTCAGACAATAAACAGGAATATTTTGATTCAGTAATAACATCGTAAAAAATATTTTAATTGATCATGAATCCGTTTTATTACTACTGAATTAAGTTACAATTTATTGAATTCACATAAACTATAATATTATTGCAAAATGATTTTCCGAAATTTATTAATTCTTTTTTCCATATTTTTGATTTCAATTGAATTTTCAAATGCTCAGACGACGGTAGGTTTTATTGGCGGTCTGAACTTACAGAGCATTTCAGGCGACGCACCGCAAAATGCTTCATACGGTTCAAAGACCGGATATATGTTCGGTGTTACAGCTGAGACAAATGTTACAAAAGATGTAAAGATAATTCTTCAGCCAAATTACACTCTTTATCAGACAATTATTGAATTTGATATTGGAAGGGAAGAACCTATTGACAGTATGAATGTAAAAATGTCATATTTTCGTGTTCCCTTTTTTGCAAAGATTGAAGCTTTTAACGGTGTAACATATTTTTTAAGCGGTCTTGATTTCGGTTTCCTTCAGGATTCAAAAATTCAGGATATTAATAAGACAACTGACGAAAGAGACATCTCCGATAGTTTTGAAAAGTTTGATCTCGCCGCCGCATTTGGAGTCGGAGTAAAATTTCCGGTAAAGCGTTTAATTATATCAGCGGAAGGACGGTATTCACAGAGTCTGCTGAATTTAAGCAAAGAAAATTTTAATTCATTACCGTCGAGATTCAGATTATCCGGTTTCCAGTTTTTGACATACATATCATATATCCTTTAATATTTTATTTTAATGAAAAAAAATATACTTCTTAAATCCTCACTAACATTTTCTATGTTACTTATTATATTTATTCAGAATTCATTTGGAAAATTTTTATTTCCGCCTAACGATTCTCTCTATGAACATGAGACTCTGAAAGGTCATAAATTTATGGTTAATTCAAATATCGGGACTCCTTTTATTCAGACTTTTCTTCAGAGCCGGCTTGGCGCAGGTCAGACTGTGAATTTAAAAATACCCGCAGTCACAATTGATACTCAGGAAGTTATTCAGCTGCGGGGAGATCTGATCTATACAAATCTTGATATTGAATATCAGCAGATGATTAAGGACTGGATGGCTTTCAGAGTCAAGTTATCTATTGCCGGAAAGTTAGGTACAAAACCCGGTGCGCTGATCTCGGAAGGAGTGAATGCTGCAAGCGGTTATGAACTCGGCTGGCTTTTCAAATTATATCAGAATAAGGAGTTAGCTCTTTCAGGTTCTCTGGATGTGTTTAATAAAAGTTATACTGTAATTGATCTGAATAGATTTATTCAGGGAGTAATTGACAGCGGAAGAATTACACCGTCGAATACTCTTGTTAATACACATTCCACCGTCAGAGCCGGTGGTTCAATCCGATTTGCATATGCTTTCAACAGAACTTTCGGATTCACCGGAAATTTCAATGCGCAGTTCGGTGAGTCGATTGATTTAACGGATATTAATAAATGGTATTTTGAATACGGCGGAATTTTTGATGCAGATCTGTTGCCTGTTCAGAATGTTCCTTTAGGTTTTGTATTGGGTTTTTATCATAACTCATTACCGCTGACTTCCGAGCAGATACAATCTGAACCCAATAATATTTTATTCGGGATTAATTATACCGGCAAACAGGATCTGAATCTAGGACTGGAAGTAAATTACCAGTTTTATAAGCCAAACAACTTTGATGAAAATATTAAGTTTGTAAATATGTCTTTAAATATGAGGTATTTCTTTTAATAATAATTATTTAATCCTTAACATTTAAAAAATAAAAAATTCCATGAAAAACTTATTACTTTTTTTATTACTTGTTACATTTTCTGCAAATGCAGTATCACAGGAAATTCCTGTTATAAATAATATTTCCAGATTAAATAGTTCTTTAGGTTCTTCTGCGTCAGTAGAGAAAAATGCGCCGAAGAAAAAGGACTTTTGGTTTACCGTAAATCCTTATCTCTGGACTATAGCAATGGGCGGTACTGTCGGAATCCCGAATACTCCGTCAGGATATCCAAAGACCTATGAATTCAACAAAAGTTTTTCCGATGCTCTCAGTAATTTGAAAATGGCTTTTATGATCGGAGGAAAATTCAAATATAAAAGAATAAATTTATTTTATGATATCGTGTATGCTAATCTGAAAAATTTCGATGCAACGCTTCCAAACGGCGCAGGGCTTGTCAGCGCAAATACAACTGTCAAAGAATTAATTACGGATCTTTCACTTGGTTATTCTTTTCCTACCAGCAGCAAAAGTGTTTTTCTGGATGCTTACGCCGGAGTAAGGATCTGGTCAACCGATACTGAGCTTACTCTGGTCCCGCCGGGAGGACAGAACTTTATGGGCGCCAGCACCAATTCATGGGTGGATCCGATCATTGGAATCAACGCAAGCTTTATTCTGTCAAAAGACTGGTTCTCTTACCTGAGAAGCGACTTCGGCGGATTCGGCGCTAACTCTGAATACTGTTTTATGATACTCGGCGGATTCGGGTATAAATTTAATCCTAACATTAATACAAGTTTAGGAATTAAAAATCTGAGTGTTGATTATAATAAAGATGATAAAAGATTTAATCTAAATCAGTACGGATTGATTTTGAGCCTGGGATATAGTTATTAATTTATTATTTTATAAAGTAGTTTTAAGATCAGTTTATTTATACAGTTCACAGTAATTAACTGCAAAACTCAGCGGCTAATTGTCGTTTTATAAATCTGAATTATAAAATTGTCAAAATCATTATTTTCCGGATTAAGCAGATACTTGCCGGGTCTCGGCTTAATAAACACTTATAAAAAGGAATGGCTATCTAAAGACATAGCAGCCGGTTTATCAGTCGCTGCCATTGCCATTCCGGTAAGTATCGCTTATGCCGGAATTGCCGGACTCCCTCCCGAAGTAGGTTTATATTCATCTGTTTTACCAATGATCGCTTACGCTTTGTTCGGATCCTCAAGACAACTGATGGTCGGTCCGGATTCGGCTACATGTATTCTCATAGCTTCAGCGCTGATACCTGTTGCCGCATTCGGTTCAGAACTGTATCAGTCATATTCAGTTATTCTCGCACTAATTACCGGAGTACTCTGCATTTTAGGCGGAGTATTAAAATTTGGATTCATTGCTAATTTTTTATCAAAGCCAATCCTGACCGGATACCTTAACGGACTTGCTATAAGCATTATCGCAGGACAGCTTGGAAAATTTTTCGGATTCAGTCTGGATTCAGCCGGATTCTTCAGAATGATGATCGATTTTTTTTCAAAAATTAATGACACACATATTTTAACTTTTGCAGTTGGGATCTCCGCCTTTATTTTTTTAAGAATATTTAAAAAATATTTTAAAAGAATCCCCGCTCCGCTTATTGCTGTCATCATAAGTATTATTGTTGTAACTGTCATTGGAATGGAAAACAGCGGACTGAAAGTAGTGGGGCATGTGCCCGCCGGTTTTCCCGTAATTACAATTCCGGATGTTGGATTATCTGAATTAGGAATACTCATTTCACATTCTTTCGGAATTGTTCTTATAAGTTACTGCAGCGCTATGCTCACCAATAAAAGTTTTGCGGTAAAAAACGGATACAGCATTGACGCCAATAAAGATTTTATTGCGCTTGGAGTTGCAAACATCTTTTCAGGTCTGTCACAGGGGTTTGTGATCAGCGGCGCGGATTCAAGGACTGCCGTTAATGATTCCTCCGGCGGTAAGACGCAGCTGGTTTCAGTAATCGCTGCTTTATCAATTGCAGTAGTAATTATGTTCTTAACTCAGTATCTGGAATATCTGCCGGTTGCCGTACTCAGCGCGATCATTATTTCAGCTTCGATCGGTTTATTTAATTTTGAATATCTCAGGAAGCTTTATCACGTCAGCCGTAACGAATTTTTTCTTGCGGTGATCACTTCTCTCAGCGTAATTACGATCGGAGTTATTCCCGCTGTACTGATAGCTGTCGGTCTTTCCTTGTTAAGATTACTTGCAAAAGCTTCCAAACCTCATGATCATATACTTGGAAAAGTGGAAGGTCTTAATAGTTATCATGATATAAATGAATTTAAAGACGCTGTTAAAATCCCGGGAATAATGATCTACAGGTTTGAAGCACCGTTACTTTTTTTTAACGCAGACTACTTTAAAAAAAGGGTGTATGAATTTATAGATAACGAAAGGCGGGAAATAAATTTCCTAATACTTGACGCGAGTCCTTTAATAAGAATTGATATAACCGCTGCGGAAATATTTGAGGATCTGATATTTGAGCTTAAAGCGGATAACATTGTATTTGGTATCGCCAAATTAAACAGCAATGTTAATCTAATACTAAAGCGTGCAAATATCACAGAAAAGATCGGAGAGGATAATATTTTTGAATCGGTTCATTCCGCAGTTGAATATTATTCTAATAAATTAAAATAAATAATTAATTATGTTTGCTAAATTAAAATCTGCCTTCATTAAAGGATTATTTGTAATAATTCCTTTAATGTTTATAGTTTTTATACTGCAGGGTACGATCGGGATCTTAAAAGATCTTCTCAAACCTTTCTCAGAATTATTACCTGCGAAATCTTTGTTCGGATTCGGACATACGGATTTTACAGTCTTAATATTTCTTTTAATTATTACCGTAATTGTCGGTTTTATTCAGGGTGACAGAAACAGGGCAGGCGTTATAAAAAAGATTGAAAGTTTCATCCCGGGTTTTTCAGTAGTAAAAAAAATTCTTGGAGCAGACGGCAGTTCTGATTTAAATAAAAAAGTAGTTTCATGTCTTGCAACGATAGACGATGCGTGGCTTTTTGCGTTTATTCTTGAGACGGGAAAAGAAGGAATGCTTACCGTCTTTGTGCCAAGCGCTCCTACTCCCACCAGCGGTAATATTTATTTCATGACCGAGCAGCAGGTAAAGCGTCTCGATATTGAACCCAAAGAAATTTTTAAATGTATTACTCAGCTTGGTATTGGAGCGGATAATCTGCTTCAGGGAAAAGTAAAATGGTAATGAGAAGTTAACAGTGAATAAAAATATTATTGGTTAATTAAATAAGTCTGCAGAATAATTTACCGCAGACTTTCAATAAATTCCTGTAAACAAAACAATATCCGAAATAAATTTACGGTGTTATTTTACTGACAAAATTTGCTGAATTATTATCCGTAAATACTGCATCACTCACATCTACTACAAAATCTCCGTTTAGATCAGTAAGTACATAACCTCCGGCAAAATTTGCTGCGTCATTATCGATGAGACCGGCATCCGACACATCTGCTACTCCGTCTTTATTTGGATCACCGGAGTAAATTCCAAACCTTACAGGCGAATTATCTGCCTGCATCATATTGTTTCCAAACGCCTGTGCAGAATTGAAACTAAGATCATATACAGCAGAATTATTCGAAAATAATATGCCTCCGGTTTTTGTCCATGTTTCAATTGAATTTCTCTGATCGATCTGCAAATAATACGGAATGTTATCCTGCGCTTTTGAAAAATTAAATGTCACATTACCGTTTGTATTAAATTTACCTTCAGCCGAATCAACAGCAGTATAAGGTGAATTCGAATTCCTCAGCTTAACTCTTACCGTATCCGCTCTTGTTGTATCTTCGGATGCAATATACAAAGCTTCAATAAAAAGTCTTAATTCAAGCCTCTGTATTGGTCTGAAAATTTCATTAAAACTTTCGGCATATTGATAAATAGATCCGCATGAAGAAGTCGCATCCCAATTGATCGACCAGTCCATCATTCCCCGAAGGTCTGCGTAAGTTCCCGTCTTCATATATCCTGCCGGTTTTGGAATTTGACCTTTGAGATAAAGAATTGCAGCTTTAACTGAATCCGGATTTACATACCCGCCTCCGGCTGCATTTATGCATGCCGGCAATCCAACCGCTACCTGATCCGGTCTCAGTCCGGAGAAATATCCTCCGGCAGTATTGAATCCCTGTATGACAGCTTCAGTCTGTGATAAAATAAAATCTACCGTTCCCTGAAAATAAATATTTCCGTCAATACCGTACATGCTCCCGCTGTTATAAAGCTGAACGTGTAATACTTCAATCGAATCTCTCAGCGCATGTATAACCGGAAGATAAGCTCCCCAGACTCCGCCGTATGCTGACATTCCTCCCTGCACATAAGCAGTCTCCGGAGCCATAGTCAGGATCATTTTCTTACCGTACTGTATTCTGTACAAATCCATAATTTTTCTGACTGCATAAATCAGATTTATGATATTAGCATCAACTGGATTAGAGATAGTACCTCCGCTTAATGATAGCGAACTGCCTTCGAGATCAATATCAATGCCTTCAAATCCATAAGTATTAATTATAGTCATCAAAGAAGTAACGAAAGTATTTCGTTTTACAGTATCAGGCAATGAAACCGGATGATTAGCGCCGCCGATTGAGATCAGAATTGTTTTACCCCGCATACGCATTGTATCTATCTGCTTTTTAAAATTTAACTGACTAATTCCTTCCGGAGTAAAAGTCATATTGTAAGAAGTGCCGGATGACGGAATTGCAAATGCAACAGGTATAATACCGTAACTTGTATCCGACTGTGTCAGCGGAATATAAGGACAGTTAAAGTCATTCCAGTTCTGCCAGTAACCGATAAGCGAAGGATTTGAAATTTGAGAATTCAAATTATTCACCGGAAAGATATTCACTAAAAAAATAAGTATTATAAATTTCATGAGCATATTGTTATAAAATCGTTTTTAACTGAATTGCTTTACTTACAAAAAAAGTCTGCAGAAAATTTCCTGCAGACTTTATTTAAATTTTGTAAACAAAATCATTAAGTATAATAAATTTACGGAGTAACTTTGCTGATAAAATTAGCTGAATTATTATCCGTAAATACTGCATCACTCACATCCACTACCAGGTCTCCGTTCAGATCAGTAAGTACATAACCTGCAACAAAATTAGCAGCGTCATTATCAACCTGTCCGGCATCCGACACATCTACTACTCCGTCTTTATTCGGATCACCAACGTATATTCCGAACCTAACAGGCGAATTATCCACCTGCAGCATATTGCTTCCGAATGCCTGAGAAGACGAAGTTGTAAAATCATATGAAAGATTTCCGGAAGTAAAACTTTGCGGAGCCGCGCTCCAGGTTTCTATAGAATTTCTGTGGTTGATAACAATAAAATATCCGGTACCATCCAGCGCTTCATTGAAATTAAGAATTCCGTTTCCGGAAGAGTTTAACTCAGCCGAAGAAGAGTCTATAATAGTATAAGGTGAAGAATCTGCTCTAAGTAAAACCTTTGCGGTATCCGGCGCCATATTATCTGAGATTAAATCATATCTGCCTTCAATAAAAGCAGTGAGGTCGAGATTTAAATTAGTCGGAGTAGTAATTAACTGAACAACTGCAAAATTTCCTGTAAAGCAGAATATGTAGCAGTATCACCGCTCTTCCAGCAAGCGCTGAAAAGCGTACCGTAACCCGATATAGATGTTCCGATAGCATCTACCGATCTTGAAGTGCCTGTAAATCCGGTATGACGTATCTCAACCAATAAATTTCCGCCGGCATAAGGATAAGGATTGTCAAAAACTATTTCCGGACCGAATGAATTTGGTGAGCTGCCGGATGTAAATGAACCTGCAGGTATAGTCAGCGAACCTGATCTTACCTGCGTCTGCGGTCCAACAACATTGCTGTCGAATAAATTTAAGCTTCTGTCAACCGGATCTACGCAGTCGCTGAGATATATTCTGTAAGATGTAAACGTAATATCGCTTAAAGGATAGTTTACCGTAGCGTTTGCAGGCAGTCTCCAAGTCAAAGCTCTGATATCTTTTCCTACAAAACTTATAAGCTGGCTTGAATGAATAAGAAGCTGATAAGTCCTTGCAGAATTTGCCAAAGGTCCTGTAAATGCTGTTGTCCCTGTTGTATTTTTGTAATTGAGCGGTATTGCATCCGTTGCTTTTGCATCAGGCTGAAAGACCATTGTTCCTAATGTTACCGTGAAACAGATAAGCAGTAAAAGTACTGTTTTCATTGAATTCTCCTGTGTTTTAGTTTTATAAATATATTTAAAGAAAATCTCTGTCGGGATTATTAAATAAATTATCCTCTTTAAAAAACATTATAATATCTGAAGTAAGTGAAAATGATTAAAGTTATTTTCTCATCTATACTTATAAATAAATTTTTAACTAAGGCTGTTTGTGAGTTTTCCGTAGCAGGTATGATTTTAATATAAACAGTTTTAACTTAAATTAAATAATCTTAAAAAAAAATATAAATATTCAATTTAAATTAATTTGTTTAATACTGATCTGAAGAGTGTAATCAGGTAAGAGATTTTTGATTATTCGTAACCGCTTTTTATAATTGTTAAGATCATTTTAAAGCGTTCATTTGCTTTTACATTATAAGAAAAATGCGCCGGAATTACGATAGATTGTCCTTTATCAAGAGAAGTCGATATTCCGTCAATGACAATCTCCGCTTTACCGTCTATAATCTGAACAAAAGTATCAAATGGTGAAGTCCTTTTTGTAAACTCTTCACCGGTATCAAAAGACATTGCCGTAATATTACCGGTCGACTTTTTTATTATGCTTTTTACCATTACAGAATTCGGCGCATACTCAATAATTTCAACTATGATAAGTCCAACAGATTTTTCAATCTCAACTTCGTTTTCATTCATCATTAAATGTTTTTAATTACTTGTTTGGATTAGTATGTGCGGTCACAACAAACATAGCAATATTATTTTAAAAAACATTACAAAATTAAAATTAAAAGTTACATATTTTACTTATTAACTATTAATTTAATGTTAATTAAAAATTAATTTAATTTAATTAAAATTAGTATAGATCTTCGAGATTGGTAAGTCTCTTTTCTTTTAGCTTTTTAAAGTGGGAAGGAGTAAGTCCTGTGATCTTCTTGAATTGATTTGATAAATGACCAACACTGCTGTAGTGAAGTTTAAAGGCAATTTCAGAAAGATTAAGTTCGTCGTAAACTATAAGCTCTTTTACCCGTTCGATCTTATGATGAATGATAAATTTTTCAATTGTAGTGCCCTGAACTTCGGTAAACAGATTAGAAAGGTAAGTATAATCATAGTTTAATTTGCTGCTCAGATATTCGGAGAAATTTATTTTTGGCGGTTCATCAGTGTAATGGATCAATTCAACAATAACATTTTTTATTTTTTCAATCAAAATGCTTTTCTTGTCATCCATTAATTCCAGTCCAAATTTAATTAAAGCCGACTTTAACTTATCTCTTTGGAGCTGAGTTATTTGTTCTAATATTTCCACTTCTCCCAAATCAACCCTTGAGAAGTGCAGCCCCATTTTTTGGAGTTCAGACTTTACTATCATTTTGCATCGAATGCTTACCATATATTTTATATACAGCTTCATTATCCGGGAGTTCACTTTAATATTTGACAATTATATTTTACCATAAGGAAATTTTAATAACCTTTTAAACCTGAAAGTTATAAACAAGAGGAATTAAAGATAGGAAGGTTGGGGTTTGTTTAAAATCAGATTTTAAATTGAAACAAAGTTCTAGTATTTTTATCCTTCTTTAATATAATGAAATTAAATCAAAGAATCATTTTAGTTTTTTTATACAAAATTACACTAAATTATTGTGCTTCAGATTAAAGTCACTTAATGTGTGAATGATGTAACTTATTTCTAAAGTTGTGTAATAGTTTTTAAATTAAATTTCTTAATTTATAACAGTCTTGATATGCAAATTAAATATTCATAATAGAACAAAATTTAAAATCCTCATATTGATAAAAACTGCACAGGACTAATTCGATTATTCTTCACTACCCAAAAGTTCCCTGAAAGACATAATCCCATGTAATCAATTCTTTTTGAAAGGAGAAAATGATACAACTAAAACTTTTTTTAAATTTAATAAATATTACCATGAAAAAATTAATTTCCATCTTTATGTCTTTGTTTATGTTTTTGAGCTTAAATGCGTTTTCACAGGTTGCATCTTATACATTTAATGACTCAATGGGAACTTACAATGAGATAATCGGCGACAATATAATTGCAGTTGCAACTCATACAAGTCAGGATCCGGGTAACCTTAATGATGTAACTTACGGTCCCTTCGCTCTTCCATTTATTTATACTTTCAATTGTATGGATTATACAAGTTACTATGTAAACTCAAACGGATTCATAACTTTCGGACCAACAGCTCCGGGTATTTCAAATTATTCTCCAATAGCTTCCGGAGAAGCATATGAAGGAGCAATCAGCGCATTTGGACTTGATATGATTGGCGTATTCGGCACTACAATAGACTTCAGCGGAGTGACAAATACTTTAACTGATGTCCGTAATTTTGAAGGAGTTGTGATCGGAAGTCATATTACCGCTGCAACTGGAATTCCGGCAAATACATTCATAACTGCATTTGACGTGGGTCTTGGAACTATAACAATTTCCAACAATACAACTGATATCATAGTGAACGATCTGGTGGTACAAATTGCTTCAGGAAGTATTGTAAGCTCTACGGAAGGAATTTTTCCTAACAGAGTGCATACAATTCAGTTTAAAAATTTCAGACAGTATATTATAATAGGCACAAATGATAATTTTAATTTTCAGATAAAACTATTTGAACCTACACTTACCAGGACAGGACCTATTCATATCGTTTATGGTAACATGGATAAAAATACAATTCCTGTAGTTGCTGTTGACGGACAGGTCGGACTGAGAGGAATAAACAATTCAGACTGGAACACAAGGACTAATACATTTTCATTAGACTGGGATGCTTCAGACGCAGGATCTACTAACGCTTCTATTTCAATATTGCATAGTACACTATTTCCGGAATCAGGTCTAACCTATATCTGGGACGGAGTCTGTGCGTTACTTCCTGTTGAAATGTCTTCATTTATTTCTACTGTCAACTGAAGAGATGTTACTTTAAACTGGACAACTTCTTCAGAAACAAACAATTCACACTTTGAAATAGAAAGATCAGCAGTAAATAGTGAATGGTCAAACATCGGTTCAGTGAGAGGAAACGGAACTACACTTTCAGCTATGAATTATACTTATACTGACAGAAGTCTGAATTCAGGAGTTTATTCCTACAGACTGAAACAAATAGATTTCAACGGAAGCTTTGAGTACTTCAATCTCAGCAATGAGGTAAACATAGGTGTTCCTTCGACTTTTGAAATGTCGCAAAACTATCCTAATCCTTTTAATCCGTCAACAAAGATAAATTATGACCTTCCTAAAGACGGGCTGACAGTACTTAGAATATTTGATATTTCCGGCAGGGAAGTTTCAACACCGGTAAACGAAATCCAGACCGCAGGTTATTATACAGTTAATTTCAACGGAAGTAATCTTTCAAGCGGAATTTATATTTATACATTAACATCAAACAATCAAACAGTAACAAAGAAAATGCTTCTTGTAAAATAAACTTATGTGATCATTATTTTCGGGCAATCCGGAAATAATGATCACCGTTTTTAGTTAGTAATGTGCAGAAAGCCTCCGGGAATTTGGGTTCCGGGGGCTTTTTTTATTTAATAGTTTTAAGTGATATTTAAATTTATTTCTGACGCGGATTCTTAATATTCTTTCCGCTGATATTTCCCAGTCCGTCATATGCGGCATATTTGTACAGATCATGAAATGTAGGATAATTGAAAACAGTAGCAATGATATTGTCCAATGTCTTTTTATCCTGCACGAGTGTCATTCCATAATGAATTAGTTCTGAGGCAATTCTGCCGATGATATGAACTCCGAGAATTATCTTTGTATCATTTTCAAAAACTAATTTTAGAAATCCGTCATCCGGTGAACCAAGAATTTTTCCTCTGGCAATATCGCAAACCCTGCTGATGCCGGTACAATAATTTATCCCTTTTGAAACTGCATCCTGTTCCGTCTTTCCAACCATTGACACTTCAGGAACAGTATATATTCCGTAAGGAAAAACTTTATGAACGGAATCAAGGTCACGCGTATCATACATGTGAGTAATTGCAACTCTTCCCTGATCCATGCTTGTGCTGGCAAGCGCAGGAAATCCAATTACGTCTCCAACCGCATAAATATGCGGAATGTTTGTACGGTAATTCTCATCAACGAGAACCGTTTCACGTTCACCTGTTATTATGCCGGCATTACTGCAGTTCATTCCTGAAATGTTACCGCTTCTTCCGGCTGCATAAAGGACCATATCCGTTTCAAGTTCATCACCGTTTTTTAATGTAAGCCGTATGTTATCTGAATTTTTCGCGGGAATAATATAATTTACGATCGATGTATTGAACAGAATTTCAATCCCCTGTTTCTTCATTTGCGTTACAAGCGCACCGGCAATTTCCGAATCAAGAAATGGCAGGATCTTGTCTCTGTTATTTATCAGATAAACTTTGACACCCATTGCGGCATAAATCGTTGCATACTCGCATCCTATCACTCCGGCGCCGATCACACAGAGAGATTTCGGAAAGCGGTTGATCTTGAGAATTGTATCTGAATCATGAATTCTCTTTCCGTCGAAAGGTATCTCGGAAGGATTTACGGGATATGAACCTGTTGCTATGAGAATATTTTTTCCGCTGATGATCAAGTCTTCGCCGCCGACTATTTTTATATGATGATCATCAACGAATGAAGCGAATCCCCTGTAGACATCGACATTATGTCTCAGAAAATTTTTATCAACCTCTTCCTGCATATCATTTCTCGCTACATCACGTCTGTATGTGAATTGTTCATGCTTCGTCTTGTGCAAAGGCGTATCATCATCTGTCTCAAAAATATGTTTTTCATAAACCCTGGAAAAATATAGTGCGGTTTCTTTCAAAGTCTTTGAGGGAAGCGTACCTGTCTGAACGCCTGCTCCGCCCGAGTCCTGTGATTTCTCTATTAATGCTACTTTCTTTCCGAAGTAAGCTGCTTTAACTGCTGCTTTCTCTCCTGCCGGTCCGGAACCGATAACTATTAAATCATAAGATCTATTACTATCCATTTTAAATTAAGTATTGAGTGTTTTGATCTATTATTAGAACAGAGCTGATTTTTATATTTTATCAAATTATAAATTTTAACGTGTAATTTAAATGTTAATATGCAGAGTTGCTCACCTAATTTCTAATTGCGAATTTTAAATACTTAGTTACATTTTTCAATATTTATTTTTTTACTCTTACACATAAAAAAACCGCAGGCTGAAGCCTGCGGCTACTATATTCAATTTCAAATTACAAATTTTAAAAATTCACCTTTTTTATTTGTCATTTCTCATTTATAATTTATTTCAGTTCAAAGCAAATACACCTCCGTTTGCTGTTAGTCACGCTCGTTTCGCCCATTAAGAAAAACAACGGCGGAATGAAAATCAATTTCAAATTTCAAAATTCAAATAAAAAAAACGAGCTACAAGTATTGAAAAAATACAAATAGTAACTCGTAACTATTAATACTATCTATTAACTACTAACTATTAACAGCTCTTTATTGAACATTGAAAATTGATCATCGAACATTGATTTAAGGTGTTATTTTCCCAACAAAATTAAATGAATTATTATCTGTAATTACTGCATCTGCGAGATCAATTATATCGTCGCCGTTAACATCAGTTGGGAGATATCCGGATTCAAAATTCTGAATGTCATTGTCAATAAGACTACCGTCGGTAAGATCTATCGTCCCGTCCTGATTTACATCACCGTTGTATATAGCGAACCTAACGGGCGAATTGTCTATCCGGATTACATTATTTCCGAATGTTTCTGAACTGTCCGATGAAAAATCAAATGATGTAGAATCATCCGTAAAAGGAACCGGCACAGCGCTCCATGTCTCTATTGAATTTCTGTGTTTGAATACTTTGTATCCGTTATTAACTTTTGAGAAATAAAAATTTGCATTGCCTGCCGAATCAAGTACTGCTTTTGCGGAATCAATTTTCGGATATGGCGGTAAAGGAATTCGCAGAGTTACCTGTACAGTATCGCCTGTCATATTATCCGAAGTTTCATCATAGAAACCCTGTATCAGCGCAGTCAGATTTAATGTTTTCTGAGACAGTAAATTCAGTCCCCATTTATGAACGAATCCGATGTCAGCGCCCGCAATGTCAACGCATTTAAGCTTCCACCATCCTTTCCTGCTTTGTCCGTTAAAAGCTGACAACGGCTGATCGGGTTTTATTTTAGGACTAAAAGGTGATGTAATGCCGGGTCCGTTTAAAGAGGAAAATCCGGATGCCGAATTTGAATCCGCGTCATCGGAAAAAATTGTCATAATGTCATTATTGCTTCCGCCTTTTGCGATCATTAAGTTAATTGTTGTTCCTGACGGCGAAGTCAGTGTCAGTCTCAGATCCTGTGTGTATGAATGAGAGATCATTGTGAATATTTTCAGATCACTCACCGGTGGTCCTCCGGCTATATATATTGAATCTGTAATTCCCGCAGAGTTTGCATCAGGTATAAAAAATTTTCCTGTGCCGGATGTATATGTTGATAATACTTCATCTGGCAGATCATTAATCATTGGCGAGCTTAAAACATTAGCATTATTGTTATGCGAAGAGCTGATAGTTGTATTTCCTCCAAAGAGAAGGCTGCCAGGAAAATAAAAATCTCCAAGTTTAAAACTGTTCTGGAATTCGTCAAAGTCAACGTGCATTAAACTGTCTGGTGCCGAAGCTTTATAATGTTTATGCATATAATCCCTGATCTGCTGTTGTGTGCGGACAGATTTATACCAGATTCTGACTTCATCAATCTGACCTTTAAATTTACCCGCAGCATAGGAAGTCGCTCCTATGCCTCCGATGAAAGTACTGTCGTTGTCTGCAGATATTGTCGGAAAACCCGCAAAAACAGATGATATAATATTTTCTCCGTTAATATATAAAATTGCCTGTCCGTTATTTTTATTGTAAGTCGCTGCTACATGCGTCCATTGCGATGTTGTGATCAGGGCCGGTGTATTTATTGCGTTTGCTGCGGAATTGATTGCAAAGATAAGATTACCGGAAGAATTTATAAAAAGCGCATAAGCATACCTTATAGAACCTCCGCTTTTGTTGACTATATTCTGAGTTACCGGCTGCGTACCAGTTGTATCTCTTTTTATCCATGCTTCAAGAGTCAGAGTTACAGTCGGATCATAAACACTGTTGTAACTTCCTCTTCGTGCGTAATCAGTTGTTCCGTTCAATACAAGACTATTATTATAATCAAGATAATTTAAAGATTTGTTTGAGTAATTAACGTAAGAAATATTTCTTTCGTTACCATACTCCTGAGTCGAACCGCTGTGATCAATAACATTATTATCAAACTGATATGAAGCAGAAAGTGAAGAATATCCTGCCCGCGGAGCAGGCATATTCATTGGAATAAATCTGTGTGATGAAATCTCCGCCAGCGTCCTTGCGCTTTTCCAAATTCTGACATTATCAAGCAAGCCGCTGAAGAAATATGCAGGCGAGCCGCTCTGTCTGTCAGCACCTATAAACAGTGAATCCGTATTACTGCCCGCCAAACCTGTAATGCTTGTTGTAGTTGTATCAAGTAATCCGTTTAAATATAATCTTGTTACAGATCCGTCATATGTAGCGGCGATGTGCGCCCATTTATTCAGCTGGACTGTCCCGTTGACCCTGCTCCTAAGAAAAAATCCCGCTCCTCTCGGAAAAAAAATAAACCTGCCGGTGCTTTCGATTCCAAAATAATATCCGGTCAGATAATTTTTACCGATGACTGCCATTGAAGTCGGGAGCGCTGTCGGATAAACCCACGCTTCAACTGTGATGGCTGTATTTGGGTTTAATTCCGAATTGCTTTTATATGATACATAACTATTTCCTCCGTTGAATTCAGCTGCATAATTACTTGCATATTGTGAGTAACTCAGATTTTGAACTGTGAATAATAAGAACAACAAATACTTGAGAAATTTTTTACTGAAACTATAATGATTTCGGGTTTTCATTTTTATAAATTAAAGTTAATAAATTTTTACTCACAACGGATAGTTTCTCACATCTTCATTAAAAAGTACAAATACAGCCATTTGATTTTTAACAGCTCATCTTCAGATTTTTAATCATATTATTCAGAGTATTTTTAGCAGTGTAATATTTGGACTTATCAGTTCAATGTCATTTTAAATAAATTCATTCAAAATTAACACCGGCGCTGAAACTCTTCAAAGAAATTTTTTGCAAATTGTATCTTGACTTTAAGATAATGCCGGTAGTTTGTAATTTAATTTCAAATGATTAAAAGTAATTTTATAGAGATCTTAAGGACATTTTCAAAAGAAGAGTTAGTACTTTTTGAAGAATTCATCAGTACGTCTTTCCATAATAAAAACGTAATAGCCGTCCGGCTGTTCTCTGAAATTAAAAAATTTCATCCGTCATATAATGACAGCTTGCTGACGAAAGAATATTTATTCAGAAAAATTTCAGGCAGAACAAAGTATAAAGATACTTATATAAGGAATCTTTTTTCTGATCTGTATAATCTTGCAGAAATATTTATTCAGTACCGTATGATTTCGAAAAGCAATGAGTATAAAAAATTACTTATTGAAGAACTTAAAGACCGTGACTTGTATGAACTGGCAGAGAAAAAAATTAAATCATTTGAAAATGAAATGAAGAAAATAAAAGCGAAGGATCATGAATATTATCTGAACATGTCTTTTATTTATGAAATGAAAAGTTTTCTTTTGGTAGACAAGACATTGACTGACAGTTTCAGAACCGAGCAGATATCCGGTATTATAAAGTTATTTGTTATTACGCTTATGGAAAATTCATTTTATCTGCGCGTCGAAGAGCAGCGTGTCAATATTCGCCACAGCTTTGATTTTCTGAAGTATGTGCTTGAATTTATAAAGGATCATTTATCTGACTTTGAAGATTCACCTTTGCTGATGATCTATTACTATCTGTGGCTTCATTATTTTTATGATGAGGAAGGAGACAAGAATTTTCTCAAAGCTAAAGAGTATTTTAAAAAAAATTTCAAATCTTTATCAAAGACTGACAAGAAAAATATCTATTCCGTAATGCAGATTTATTACATAAATAAAATTGACAGAGGAGAAACCGGTTATAATAAAGAATATCTGGGATTTCTTCTGGAAATGCTGAAGCTAAACGTTCTTTCGCATAAGGAAAAAGATTTTATCAATCTGAATTTATTCAGAAACATTCTGATACTCTGCGTTATGCTGAAGGAAACAGAACTCCTTAAAAAATTCATTACAAAATATATCGGCTATGTTGATTTACAAAGCCGTGATACAATTACCGCTTATTCATATTCACATCTGAATTTTCTCCTGGGAGATTTTGAAAAAGCTCTGGAGCTCTGTAATAAAATTAATTATTATGACCTTCTAAGTTCGACAAATGACAATCTCTATTTTAAAAATGATATCAGAGCTTTGACGCTGAAATGCCTGTATGAACTGAAGTATTATGAAAACGCAATTTCATTTATTGATACTCATAAGCATTTTATAAGAAACTCAAAGCTTCTTAATGAATCGCCGAAAAAAAAGTATATGAATTTTCTGAAATTTGTTTCGGAGCTTATAAAATTAAATTTAGAGTTTGACGAATTTTCTTTTAAAGAATTAAAGAGTAATTTTATTTCAACAAAAAAATTAATTCAGTCAGACTGGATCTCCGAAAAAATATCAGAACTTGAAAAAGAATTTCAGAAAAAATGAACCGGAAAATTCATTGCTCTTTATTTGACATTTGAAATTTGAAATTTGAAATTTTCTTTATGGTGTTATCTTACTCACAAAGTTCGATGCATTATTATCAGCGAAAACTGCATCCGCCACATCAATAATACCGTCACCGTTTATGTCTGTCGGCAAGTAGCCCGTCGCAAAACCCGATGCGTCATTATCGATAAGCCCTCCGTCGCTTAGATCTATTGTCCCGTCCTGATTCACGTCTCCGCTGTATAAACACCATTTCCCGGAATTCAATATCATATTATTTCCGAATGCCTGCGACTGTGAAAAAGTGAAGTCATAATTTACAACTGTTTCATTTGTAAAACCAATTGAATCTGCACTCCAGGTTTCAAGAGCATTCCTGTGTTTGGTCTGAATATAATATTCACCGTCGGGAGCGTTTATAAATTCAGCTTGCGCGTATCCTGCAGAATCCAGATATACAGTTGAAGAATCAATCGTATTATATGGAGTAATATTATTTCTTAAGTATAATCTGAAAGTATCCTGTATCTGCGTCGCGCCGTTCCATAGTCCTTCTATTCCGGCTGTAATATTTAGAGAGATCTCCGGAGGAATTGTATAACCTTTTTTAATGCCGTTCCCGAAACTTGTTACCCAGACTTCATTAGAATTATGAGGATTGTAAAAAATCCTTTCCGGCTGACGGAATCTGTAGCCGCTGACCTGTGTAAACACCGGCGTTGCAGAGTTTATATTGCTGCTGTACCAGAGACCGGTGACTTCAGTAGTCATATACATTTCATCGGGATTGACCGGACTAATAGTGCAGGAGCCGACTCTGTCAAGATTACTTATCCTTGTCCAGTCCACCCCCCGGTTTGTGGTTTTGTATAATCCGCCGAGCCCGTTAGGCGGACCTCCCCATCCGCTGAATACACAGCCATACCACGTATTCTGATTCACATCGTGCGGATCTACGATGACATCCTTTGTCCAGTAAAGCATTCCGCTGTGAGATCTGTCTGTCCATGAAACTCCTGCATTTGTGCTTGTAAAAATTCCCGAACTCGCGGTAAAAACACCTGAAGTATTTCTCCTGCCGGAATAAGAACACAGCAGCGTTCCGTCATTCAGAACTTTTATATTAAATGGATGTCCTTCTGTCCGCGGCGGATTGGTAAGCTTTGTCCACGTTGACGAGCCTCCGTTCTGAATATTGTCAGAAACAAAAATTCCTCCGAGTGTACTATGAATTACTGATGCATACATTCTGTTCACATTGTTCGGATCAGGCGCAAGAGCGATCACGGGACGTCCTGCATTATACAGTGTTTGCCATGCCTGTCCTTTATTTGTGGAGAATAAAATCCTCCCCTGTCCGCTGTTGATCCTTGCATCGGTTAAGTAAGTGCTTTGATACATGTCGTGAACTGTAGAAGTAGCGCCGTAGATTATTCCCGACACAGGATGTCTGACGGACTGATACATTGTATTATTTGAATGACCGGTATAATTAAATGACCAGTAATTTCCGCCGTCAGTCGAACGCGTTCCCCTGATATCAGAATACGATCCGAAAATATTATCCGCATCCGACCATGTCAGCCACCAGCAGCTTGTGTTTTCAAGACCGGTTGTTCTATAATATTTACCAACTGGTGTTGATACGTTCATGGGATTTTGATCTGACGGATCAACATACGCCTGTCTCCATGTAACACCGCCGTCAGTAGTTATATGCGGAAAACCGAGATCGGTAATTGCGACTCTGTTCGGATCTGAAGGCGAGCATTGAAAACCAAGCGCGTATTCTCCGTAAGACCAACCCCTGTCGCCGCCGTGACCTGACCAGCCTGTAAATACATTTTGATTATTTACAGTCAGCAAAACGCTGATCCAGTTATTACCGCCGTCTGTTGTTTTGTAAACGACCGGTGACCCTGCATCACTGCCTCCTGCTGTATATGCAGTCGAAATATTTGTCAAAGACATTGAAATAAAAAAAGGATAGTGTGAAGAATTTATACCAGCGGATTTTATAACCCAGTTTGGATTACCGGTATCTAAAGAATAAATATTCATGTAACCGTAAAAATCTGCGCCGGTAACACCGGGATAGACATCACCGCTGCCGAGCGTCACGCAGAATAATCGAACAGCGCCGGATTCTATTGCCCCGGTAAATGACACCATAGCTTCGGCGCCCGGGATTCCTCCGGCAGCTGACAGAGAAAAATTTAATCCGGAATTTACTGAAACAAGCAGTCCGGAATTTGTACCAACGTAAATATTGGCACCGTCAAAAAATGCTCCGGCAATATAGCAGCCTGATCCGTTTGAAAACTTTGATGAGAAAGTTACTCCTCCATTGGATGAAAAGTAAAGGTTTGTGTAACTGGAAACTATAATATTATTAGAATTATACGGATCGCAAAATAAACTGTATGCTTCGCCTGAAGTCGGATCGGAAAAAAGCGGACTCCATGTAATTCCCCCGTTTGTTGTCTTATGAGGAGTTCTCAGATCACCTTCGAAATTAATACAGTAACTTATCATCGGATCGTTTGTAAATCTGACATCAGCTCCGTTGTTACCTGTCAACTCTTTAAAATCCGTTTCAGTCCATGTAATCCCGAGATCAGTAGTCCTGAAAAGTTCACTCATATCGCAGGCAATGTAAAGTTCATCCGGATCATGCGGGCTGAAGCTCGGCGAAAACAAAGCTCCCCCGCCGCCGACTCCTTTAGTTGTCCATTCGTTAATTACTTGTGTGAAAGTATTTGACGCAAACATTGAAATTAACAAAGCTGAAAACAAAATTACTCTGAATGAAAAATAATTTGTAGGTCTCATGATATTGATATTTGAAGTTTATGTTTCGGGGCGTCTTATATTAGGAAATTCAATTGAAATAAGAAAGGAGCAATTCGTATTATAAATCTTTTTTTATTGTCAGAAAAAAACCGATTTTATATTCAGGTTCGAGAGACGATTAAATAAGTGCATACATAAAAGAACCGGAGGAATCTTATATTAAAAGATTCCTCCGGACTATTAACTGAAGTATAATATTTCTTGAAAATTAAGGAGTTACTTCACCAACAAAATTCAATGCGTTATTATCGGTAACGGCAATGTCTGAAAGATCAATAACGTCATTGCAATCGATGTCTGTGACAAGGTAACCTGTTGCAAAATTAAACGAGTCATTGTCTATAAGACTTATATCCGTTACATCAACCGATCCGTCCTGATTTGCATCACCACCGTAAAAGGACCATATGCCGCCGACATTTACCATGTTGTTTCCAAACGCCTGCGTATTTTCTGAAATGAAAGTATAATTAATGTAATTTGAGTTAAATGACGGAGTGCTTCCGCTCCAGGTTGAAACTGAATTTCTGTGAGTTACTCTTATATAATAAGGTGTACCGTTTATGGGAGTTGAAAACTGAACATCAACGGGAGCTCCAAGACCGCCTGTTACTGTTTGTGTTTCAATTACATTATAAGGCGATGAAGAATTTCGGAGTTCGATATTCAATGTATCAGATATAGCGCATACCTCCAGATTTATTTTTAATCTGAGATAAGGATTTGCAATTTCATATTTAGAAGCGTACTGAAAATTCGGGCTGAGTATAATTGTTCTTACCAGACTGCCTGTTACTGAATCAATTTCATGTGCGCCCGCTGAGTTGGTAACTAAAAAATTTCCGTTACCCAGCAACTGCACTCCTCTGTTACCGGTAACTCCGTTAAGTAATTTTATGAAAGCGCCTGATGAATCCAGAATAGCCAGTCCGGAAGGTGACTGAAATGCTGAAGCGCCAACATTTCCGTTTGCGGGTACTTGATATAGCTGCTGTGTAATTCCGAAATCAGAACCTGTATAAAAATAATTTAAGAATACACCGCTATTATCAAACCTGCTGATCCTGTTTGTAGTGGAAAAATTTGATACTAAAACGTCTGCCGTTCTGATCTGTACATCGAATGGACTTGTCAGATTTGTGGAAATAAATGTTCCGATGTGATTTCCGGTTGGATCAAACTCCTGAACCGTATTTTGATTTGCTCCGCTGCCGACTGTGACAAGTAAATTATTGTTAGGTCTGTACTGCATACCTCTCATGTTATCGACTATCGACGTATTAGGTCCGGATGCGGGCGCGTAATATCCTTTATAAGTGCCGTTAAGATTAAAATCCTGAACGACGTCACGTATCTGATCACATATCAAAATATTTGAACTGCTGAAATGTTTTAGCGCATGCTTCGGAGTTCCAAGCTCCGGACGTGTAGATGGTATAAATGCCGTGTCAATTAAATCACCGTTGAACGCATTAAAAATTGAAACCCGGTCGCTTGTAGATTCTGTAACCATAATAAAAGATGAAGCTGCATTTCTTCCGGACAATACCGGAGTAAAATATCCGTTCGTATTATCAACGATGTTTCTGTTTCCGTAATCAATTCTGGCGTTTGCAAAATTTATTTTTGAAACCACCTCTTCATAATACGCTGCATATCCGCCGTCATATATATCGGCGAAATTCGTAAATACAGCATATACAGGTCTTCCGTCCTCAACAAATTTAACATCGATCATTATTCCGTCGGTTGTCATGACAGTAACAGGTTTACTCTGACTTATCGCCTTATCTCTTGCAGACAAAACGCTTTGCGGATTTAATTCACCCTGCATGAGCAAGTCTTCAAAACTTATCCGCGGTGATGCAACTGCATAACTTTGTAAGCTGAAACAAATTAAACTGAAAATTAAAAAAAATTTTCTCATTTCTTAACTCCTTTCTCAAATAAATTATATTTGAATTTTTAATAAAATACTTTGAGATAAAAATAAGATATTTAATAACTAAAATCAGATTATTTTTTAACTTCATACACATCGTTAACATTTTCAGATTTCAAATATTTCAGGCATTATCATTAATATAAATTAGGTCAAATGAGAAAGTATTATAACATTATCTGATAAAATTCTTTTAATAGGCACTAATAAGTTCTTATAAATTTTCAGTTAAAAATATTATTTTGCGTTAATTTTTTTATCTAAATGTCACATGAATTAATTCTCTGGGTAAGTTTTAATATATTTATATTATTGATGCTTGCTCTTGACCTGGGTGTATTTCAAAAAAAGGTTCATGCTGTATCAGTTAAAGAAGCTCTGATATGGAGCGCAGTTTGGATTGTGCTTGCTATGATGTTTAATGTCTTCATCTATTTTGATATGGGTGAAGTAAAAGCCATTGAATTCTTCACCGGATATCTTATAGAACGATCATTAAGCATAGATAATATTTTCGTTTTTGTTTTACTTTTTTCATATTTCAAAGTACCTGCAAAATATCAGCATAAGGTATTATTCTGGGGAGTTCTCGGAGCGCTGGTATTAAGAGCATCGCTTATATTGCTTGGAGTAGTTCTCATTCATAAATTCGCCTGGATAATTTATGTGTTCGGAGCATTTCTGGTTTTTACCGGATTTAAAATGGCTATGCAGAATGACGATGATATTGACCCGGAAAAAAATATAATTATCAGACTTTACAGAAAATTATTCCCTGTTACAAAAGATTATCACAACGGGGATTTTTTTACAATTGAGAATGGTAAAAAAATCGCTACACCGCTTTTTGTAGTTCTGCTTGCAACAGAATTTACCGATCTGGTATTTGCATTCGATTCCATTCCGGCAATATTCGCAATTACTGATGATGCATTCATAATTTATACTTCAAATATTTTTGCAATACTCGGTCTGAGGGCGATGTATTTTGCGCTTGCGGGGATTATAGATAAATTTCATTATCTCAAGACCGGACTTTCAATGATCCTGATATTCATCGGATTTAAAATGCTTATAGTGGATCTTTATAAAATACCAATTGGATATTCTCTTGGCGTAATCGCGCTGATACTTATTCTCGCTGTGGTCTTTTCAATTCTAAAGCCAAAGGATAAAAAATTAAAATTGTAGCTGTTCTAAATTTATTTCTAATTTGTTACTCGTCATTCGCAACTCTGTCACTCGTCATTCGTAACTCGTCATTCGTAACTCGTCATTTGCAATTCTGTCACACGTCACTAGTCATTCGTAACTGTTTTTATTAACTATTAACTACTAACTCTTAACTATTAAGGAGTTATTTTGCTTATGAAGTTAAAAGAATTGTTATCAGCATACACAGCGTCAGCAACATCAGTCAGCCCGTCCCCGTTTATATCCGTCGGCAGATATCCTGTTGCAAATATTGCTGCATCATTCACAATTAATCCGACATCGCTGATGTCAACAGTCCCGTCCTGATTTACATCACCGCTGTAAACTGCAAATTTATTTGGTCCTGTATCCACCTGTATCATATTATTTCCAAAAGCATTTCCGGGTGATGATGTAAAATCATAATTTAAATGGGAAGTTAACGGCGGAAAATGAATACTGAATAATAATGAAAAGGTACTTCCGCTCACAGGTTTTTTACTCCATGTCTCGATTGAATTTCTGTGTTTTAACTGAATAAAAACCGGAACGCCGTCAGGAACTTTGGTCAAAACAAAATTAGCATTTCCGGAATTATTCAGAACAGCTTTTGAAGAATCTAAAATATCATAAGGCGAAAAATGACTTCGGATAAAAACTCTCATAGTATCCGGTGTCATCAGGTTACTAGCCGGATTATAAAGTCCTTCTACATACGCTGACAGAGACAAAACGCTTTTTCTTGTCAGCTGGTTATTGAACTGAATTCCCCAGCCGATCAGTATTCCGGTATCGCTTGCAGCTACATCCTGAATTCTTAATTTCCATTTTCCTGATGTATTAACTCCGCTGAATGCTGAATTAAGATTGTTCACAGGTTTTATCATAGGTGTAAACATTACATACAAATTGCTTGATATACCTGTATTGGCCTGATCATTGAAAATGGTTATAATGTTATCAGATGGATTTACAAGTGAAGATGTGCTGTAAAGAGTATGAGATAAACCTGATGGTGATATTAGCGAAAGCACAAGATTGTCTTCGTCAGTATGGTTTAATGCGACAAAAACATTCACGTCATTTATTGTTTCACTGAGCTGAACATCGATCGTATCGGAGATCATATTGCCGGTTGTTCCGCTGGCCGGTATCCTGAGATTCGGATTGCTCATGTAATACCCTTTTACAAAATTAGAAGATAATGTAGTTGACAAAGGTGAAACCGGCGTATTATTGAAATAGGAGTTTAAACTAAACCCTGCGTCATTCCTGAATAAAAGTTTCGGATTTGTGAATGTAGATGAATTAAGATTGCCGTCAAAATTATAAACTGCGCTTATCGATGGCTGATCATTTGTTTCATTTACAGAAGTAAACGTCTGATTTGCAACTGCACCGTAAGTCAGAGCTGAATGAGTAATTCTAATCTCATCCAGTAAACCGTGAAACTTATCAAGAGAAGGCGTCCCGCCGATATAAAGCGAATCCGTATTATCGTGAATGTTGCCGACAAAAGTTGTGTCATCCCATCTTATTTCTCCGTTAAGTATTAACTGAATAAAACCGTTTGCGCCGGAATAAGTTAACGCTACATGAGTCCATTTATTCAAAGGGAAAAATTCACCTGATGTCGATAAGCTAAAAACAGATGTTTCATTTATAATTAAATTTACCTTTTTAAGATTGAGTGATAATCTGTAATCGGTAATATTTCCGGTTGAACTTCCTTTATGAACTATAGTACTGAAAATATTTGTATTGGCGTCAAATGATTTTGGATAGACCCATGCCTCGATGGTAACGCCTGAGGTAGGACTGACAAATGCATGATCAGGAGCGGCTGCAAAATCAGTTGATCCGTTAAGCGAAAGACTTTCATTAACTGAAATTAAAATATTAGGTTCATCACTCATATCGCCTGCGACTACACCTCTGTTTCTTCCGTTATTGTTGTTTCCTGATGCGTCATTTAACGTAAATAAAGTTGACAAAAGATTTGTTCGCTGTAAAGTCATAGACATTACCAGATTTGTGTACCGCCCGGAATTCGTTCCAAGCGTCAGCCTCTTACCCTGCTGAATAATTGTAGTTGTATATGCAATATTCCAGATGCGGATCTCATCCATCAGCCCGTTAAAAGGACTGTTGCTGCCTTTGCCGATTAAAAGGGAGTCGGTGTTAGCAATCGGTTCAGCGCCTGCTATTGTGCTTGTAGTATCCTGAACGCCGTCAACAAAAACTCTGAAGACGTTGGAAGTTGAATTGAATGAACCTGCAATATGAGTCCATTTATTATTAGGTATTGCAGTTTTGCCGACTAGCCTTGTCGAAGAGTTGGTTCTGATCGTAACTCTCCCGCTTGAAAGATAAAGAGTATATCCTACGTTGTTTCCAACTTCTCTTTTCTGCATTATGATCTGAGCTGAAGGTGATGATACATTCACAGGATTTACCCAGGCTTCTAATGTAAAATCTTCGGATATATTCAGAGAAGAGGAATGAGGAACTGCAATATAACTCGAAGCTGTGCCGGAAAAATAACATGCCTGATTCCATGTCATCTGTGAAAATAAATTTTGACTGGTTATGAGCAACAGACAAATTCCGATGAACAAAGTATAATTAAACTTTTTCATTTTAATCTTTTATAATTTTTATAAATGAAAATAAAATTTGAAAACGTATTTAATTTAATTTCAACAATGTGAATTTACAAGGTTAAAGTATAAATTAAGAATTAAGAATTTAGAATTTAGAATTAGGAATTTAGAATTAGGAATTTAGAATTAGAAATGCTGCCGGTAAAATATTTTTGTCGTCTTTTGAATTTCAGACAACTTATCATATTTAATTTAATGATAAAAAATATCTGCCGTGATTTTTTATAAAAGTTATTTCAGTAACAGCATACTTTTTGTATCTGTAAACTCCGCAGTCTCAAGCCGGTAAAAATAAATTCCGCCGGCAAGATCCGAAGCGTCAAACTGCACTTCAAAACTTCCGGATGAAAGTTTTTCATTTACTAAAACAGCAACCTGCTTTCCTAATATATCATACACTGATAATCTGACATCATTCGCATGGGATTGGTCATCCTGCAATATATCAAATCTGATATTTGTAGAAGGGTTGAATGGATTCGGATAATTCTGTGAAAGTGAATATGCGGAAGGGGTTTCATTTGAAACTGATAAAACATTTGTGATTATGGAAAATTTGACAACTGAAAAATCCGTTCCTGAAGTTACGCCTGAAATTAATCCGCTGACTATTATATTACCGGAATTATCCAGAGAAATATTATTGGCTACATCATTTCTGTCAGCTGCTGAGTTGAATCTGTTTACCCATACTTCATTCCCGGAATAATTATATTTTACAATTACTATATCGTCCATTGTACCTGTTCCCTGACTCAGTCCGGCAACATAGACATTTCCGTTATTGTCTGCAGCAATACTTCTTGGTTCATCAAAATTGTTTGAGCCGGGTCCGTTATAATTCTTTGACCATATAAGATCGCCTGCAGTGGAATACATTATAGTCATGTAATCATATGAGGTAGAAAAACCTGTTGAAGTACCGGTAACGAATATGTTACCGAGATTGTCACTTGTAATGGCTTTCCCTTCTTCAATATTCACAGTAGAAGTTGTAAACCATCTCTCCCATATCACATCACCTGACGGTGAATATTTTATGGTAACAATATCCAGACCGGAGCCGGCTCCTACGCTTGTTCCGGTAATGACTGCATTTCCGGAAACATCAGCAGCAATTGAGGTCATATTATCGTTTCCGTTTGCAGTACCGTTATAAGTTTTATGCCAAAGCTCATCACCGGCGGAGCTGTATTTTATAATTAAATAATCATTGATGGTAGCTGCTTCAAATGTACTGCCGCTTACATAAATGTTTCCGGATTCGTCCAAAGCCATGTCATCTGCAAAATCATTACCGCTTGAGGCACCGTTAAAATGCTTTTTCCAGAGAAGATCTCCTTCTGAATTATATTTGATCGTTACAATATCAAATAATACGCCCGGCTCATGACTGGTCCCTGTAATAATTACATTACCCGCTTCATCAGTTACTGCTTTTTCAGGAATCTCAACACTGCTGCTGTTTCCATTATATCTTCTGTTCCATTGTTCTGCGCCCAGATCATTATATTTAATTAAAACAAAATCCCTGTCCGTACCGTCTCCGATACTTTCTCCTGCGACAAAAACATTATAAGTATTATCAAGAGCTATGGAATAAGCAATATCATTTCCGTTTCCCGGACCGTTATAAATTCTTTCCCACAGTATATTTCCCGACGGATTGTATTTCACTGTGTAAATATCAAATCCTGAACCCGATCCGAGGATCTTGCCTGAGGAATAAATATTTCCGGAATCATCAGTTATATGCGTCAGCGCTTCGTCGTTACCGTTCACGGGACCGTTAAAACTCCTGACCCATTCCTCATTCAGCTGTGATACCGCCGGTCCGTTAACTAAAATAAAAAGTAAAAGAATAAATGCTTTCATAATTTAATGTTTTTTATTTCAATGAAAATAAATCAAACAAGCTATCTGATGTTTCACTAAACTAATAAAAACAATTTATTTTTCAAAACAAAATATTCACTTTCTGTAGCTTTCATATTATTTTCAAAATTAAGGACAAATAAAAATTAAACCTGTGCAGTTAAAGATATCTGAATTTAAAATTAAAATGACGAATTACAGATATAATAAATTATCTGTAACCCATCATTTGTAACCCGTCATTTAAAACTGTTTTTATTAACTGCTAACTCTTAACTACTAACTATTTTCATTACCCGTCATTCGTAACTCGTAACTGCTCTTATTAAATATTAAATATTAAATATTAACTATTAACTATTAACTATTAACTATTACGGTGTTATTTTCCCCACAAAGTTAAACCCGTTATTATCTGCAAACACCGCATCAGCCAGATCGACTATTTCGTCGCCGTTTACATCAGTCGGGACATATCCCGAAACAAAATTAAATGCATCATTATCGATCAGACTTCCGTCAGCAAGATCAATAGTGCCGTCCTGATTTACGTCTCCGCTGTATATTCCAAATCTGATCGGACTATTATCTATCTCGATCTCATTACTGCCATATGCCTTTGATGAATTTTGTGAAAAATCATATGGTGTAATACCTGGAAGAAAAATCTGCGGTACGTTACTCCATGTCTCTATGGAATTTCTGTGCTTTAGACTAATATAGTAAGCTGAAAATAGTGAAGCATTTGCGAATTGATATGAAGCTTGTCCTGAAGAATTAACAAACTCTTTTGCGGAATCCACTACTTCATAAGGAGATAAATAATTTCTTAAATATACTGTAACAGTATCTCCAATCATGTCATGCGTCCCGGAATTATAAAATCCCTCTATGAACATTGTCAGATTTAAAGCTGTGGACGGACTTTGCGCAGCTGCCACCGGACTGTAATTTCCGTGAATGTCCTGTGCTACTATGAAATAATAATACGATCCCGTCAGAGGAGATGTATCAAGTAAAGTTGAATCAGTAGCCGTTGCCCATATAGTATCAGCATAAGGATCAATTGTAGAATCAGCACTTCTGAATAAAACATAATTCAGCAGATCAGGCGCCGTGCTTCTTTGCCAGTTAAGTAAGACATCAGGACCTGAAGCTGTAGCTGCGAAAGGCGAAACCATGAGCGGAGCTATGTTGTCAATGCTTTTGCCTGAAAGAATTGCTGAATACCAGAACACATTAGCATCAGAAGTATTCGCTCTGATCCTGTAAAAGAAATTATCGCTGTTGTTTGAAGTTGAATCATATGGAGTATTATTAACATAAGAATAAAAAGATATTTTCCTCGCTGTTATAGTTGATACTTCCTCCCATGCAAAATTTCCTTCGGAAGGCGGAAAACTTCTAAAAACTGAATAATCCGTTATCAGAGAATTACCGATCACATCATAACCGCTTCTTGCCCACTTCAGATTTACTTTTCCTCCCTGATCATTCGGGACATCTTTTACATAGTTTAATATTGGTTTTACTGAAGGCGATGATGATAAATAAAGATATGCTCTGCCGGCAAGACTACCTCCGGCATCATTACCATATGCACCGACTACTACATCACTGTAGCCGTCACCGTTTATATCTCCGGCTAAGGAAACGGAATTGCCAAAGTAATCATCGGGGGCTTCTCCGGTAAGAATTACATCTGATATATTATCCATCGCGTTTCCTCCGAAATATATATAAGCTCTGCCGGAATTAAATCCTTGCGCATCATTAAAAAGTGCACCAACTACTATATCATTGTAGCCGTCACCATTTACATCGCCCGCAGAGGATACTGAATACCCGAACTGATCTCCGGCTGCGGCGCCAGTAAGTATTACATCTGCTGTATTATCCATGGCGGTTCCGCCGAAATATATATATGCTGTTCCTGCATCATTTCCTCCGGCATCATTAAATTTTGCACCGACTACTATATCACTGTAGCCGTCACCGTTCACATCTCCGGCTGTGGAAACTGAACTTCCAAAGTAATCACCGGTAGCGGCTCCCGTAAGTATTACATCTGCTGTATTATCCATAGCATTTCCGCCGAAATATATATATGCTCTTCCGGCATTGTTTCCACCTGCATCATTACCCGGGGCACCGACCACTACATCACTGTAGCCGTCACTATTCACATCTCCGGCAGAGGAAACTGAATTCCCGAAGTAATCATTGGCAGCTTCTTCCGTAAGTACTACATCTGCTGTACTATCCATTATGTTTCCACCGAAATATATATATGCTCTGCCGGCATTGCCTCCTCCTGCATTATTTCCGACTATTACATCACTATAACCGTCGCTGTTTACATCTCCGGTTGAGGAAACTGAAAACCCAAAGTAATCCCCTGCAGCGGCTCCCGTAAGTATTACATCTGCTGCATTATCCATGGCATTTCCACCGAAATATATATGCCCTTCCGGCATCTATACCTCCTGTATCATTACTCAGGGCACCGACTACAATATCACTGTAGCCGTCGCTGTTTACATCTCCGGCTGCAGAAACTGAAAACCCAAAGGCATCACCGTTTGCTTCTCCCGTAAGTAATACATCTGCTGTATTATCCATAGTGTTTCCTCCGTAATATATATATGCATTGCCGGTTGAAGTTCCATGTACGCTTATTATTATATCACTGTAACCGTCACCGTTTACATCGCCGGCTGAGGATACTGAATACCCGAACTGAACAAAAGCTTCGGGTCCCGTGAAAAATTCGTCAGCTATATCCATTCCTGTCATGGAGTTTTTATAAATATAAGCTCTTCCTGCATTATTTCCTCCGGCATCATTACCATTTGCACCGATTAAAATATCACTGTAACCGTCACCGTTTACATCGCCGGCTGAGGATACTGAACGTCCGAAGTAATCACCGGCAGCTTCTCCAGTAAGTACTACATCTGCTGTAATATCCATGGCGGTTCCGCCGAAATAAATATATGCCCTGCCTGAATAAGTTCCCCTGGCGCTATTTATGATTGAACTGACAACTACATCACTGTAGCCGTCGCCATTTACATCGCCGGCTGTGGAAACTGAATACCCGAACTGATCTTGAGCGGCTTCTCCCGTAAAAATTACATCTGCTGTATTATCCATGGCGTTTCCACCGAAATATATGTATGCTCTGCCGGAATAAGTTCCTCCGGCATCATTTAAATATGCTCCAACTATTACATCACTGTAGCCGTCACCGTTTACATCTCCGGCTGTGGAAACTGAAATTCCGAACCGATCACCGGCGGCTTCTCCCGTTAGTATTACATCTGCTGTATTATCCATAGCGTTTCCACCGAAAAATATATATGCTCTGCCGGCATCACTTCCCCCGGCATCATTTAAAAATGCACCGACTACTACATCATTGTAACCGTCACCGTTTACATCTCCGGCTGTGGAAACTGAACCCCCAAACTCATTACCGGCTCCTACTCCCGTAAGTATTACATCAGATATATTATCCATTGCGTTTCCTCCGAAATATATATAAGCTCTGCCGATATCATTCCAATTTGATCCAACTACAACATCATTGTAGCCGTCACCGTTTACATCTCCGGCTGTGGAAACTGAATTGCCAAACAGATCATTGGGAGCTTCTCCTGTAAATATTACATCTGCCGTATTATCCATAATGTTTCCACCGAAATATATATAAGCTCTGCCGGCATTATTTCCCCCGGCAGCATTTAAATATGCTCCAACTATTACATCACTGTAGCCGTCGCCGTTTACATCTCCGGCTGTGGAAACTGAAATACCAAACACATCATTGGGAGCTTCTCCCGTAAATATTACATCTGCCGTATTATCCATTATGTTTCCACCGAAATATATATAAGCTCTGCCGGCATTATTTCCCCCGGCATCATTTACATACGCTCCAACTATTACATCACTGTAGCCATCACCGTTTACATCTCCGGCTGAAGAAACTGAATACCCGAAAGCATCTTCGGCTGCTTGTCCCGTAAAAAATCTTTCAGTCATAGCATCTCCTTCCGGATCTTCCGTTATTATTCTTGATGAATTATTATGATTGTTTGTGATGATCCTGTTTCCGTTCCCGTCTTGGAGACTATTCAGCCAGTCCTGTGTGACTCCGGAAGGAAGGGAATCCTCCTTACCCTGAGTTTGTGATATTGTCTGTTCAGAGGAAATAGATTTTCCTGAATTGGAATTTTGCCAGTTGGCAAGTGTAGAATTTGCAGATACAAAATAAAAAATTATAAAGATCATGCAGATAAATCTGGTGTAAAAGTATATTTTTTTCATAATGGATAAATTTTATTTGTTAAACCGTTGGTTTCTTAAAAAAGAATTTATATTATTTATAATTAGTACTGCCATTGATTTAGTTAATGAATAAATTTTCTAAAATATTGATATTTCATATTATGATTAAAACTTTGATTATCACCATTTTCATTCTCATAACTAAATTTACGGTGTGATCTTACTCACAAAATTAAACCCGTTATTATCCGTAAACACCGCATCAGCCAGATCGACTATTCCGTCACCGTTCACATCAGTCGGTACATATCCTGAAACAAAATTAAACGCATCATTATCGATAAGACTTCCATCCGTCAGATCAACCGTCCCGTCCTGATTTACGTCTCCGCTGTATATTCCAAATCTGATCGGACTAAGATCTATCTGGATCTCATTACTTCCATATTCTTTTGACGAATTTTGTGAAAAATCATATGGTGTAATACCCGGAAAAAATAACTGCGGCACGTTATTCCATGTCTCTATTGAATTTCTGTGTTTCAGATGAATATAGTAAGCTGAAAATTTTGAAGCATTGTAGAATTCATATAACGCTTGCCCAGAGGAATTAACAAATTCTTTTGCGGAATCCAGTACTTCATAAGGAGATAAATAATTTCTTAAATATACTGTAACAGTATCTCCAATCATTGCATTCGTATTTGCATCATAAAATGCCTCTATAAACATTGTAAGATCTAGCTGAAGAGGCGGTGAAGACCCGTCACTTGCCTTGAAATTTCCAAGCGGTGTAGGGACGTAATTATTATAATACTTCCACGGACCGAATTTCTGATATGGATTATTAACCAGACTGTATTGAACTCTCGCTCTCCATTTATACTCTTTATCACTTAATAAACCGGCTGCGTCTTTATTCAGCTCTTTACCGGAAATCGAAGTTCCAAGATCAGTAAAGTTTCCTGAGCCAGAAGATAAAGTACTGTTCGTAATATTTGTTCCGCTGAACGGTACGCTGTTTTCCTTATATTCATAAACTATCTTTCCGTCAGCTCTTCCAAACGGACTCTTCCCAAAGATATTGAATCTCACCTGACCGTCAGTTCCTGTAAGTCCGCCTGAGTAAACAATATTACTTGTACCGGGTTTATACTGCCTTACATTAGATCTCATTCCTGTTCCGTCATTTCCGTAATAGACAAATGCCGCGCCTTCATTTGTTTCTCCGTTACTGTATCTTAAAGCACCGACTATCACATCCGAATAACCGTCGCCATTAACATCACCGGCAGTGCATACGCTGTTTCCAAAATGTGCATCTATTAAATTGCTTTCAGCAGTCCAGTCCGAAGTGTCTGAAAGTCCGGCAGAAGAACCGTGATAAACAAAGGCTTTTCCTTCATAGCTTTGACCGTTGCTTAAAAACCGTGCTCCTATAATAATATCTGAATAACCGTCTCCGTTTACATCACCGGCAGTAGATACACTTGTTCCGAAACCTGCAAAACCTACATTTCCCTCAGCAGTCCAGTCTTCAGAATTTGATAGACCTGAAGCAGAACCGTAATAAGTATATACCTTTCCTTCCTGAGTCTGACCATTAGTATAATTATCAGCTCCTACTATCACATCAGAATAGCCATCACCGTTTACATCGCCGGCAGAAGAAACGCTTCTTCCAAAAGCTGAAAATCCCTGATTGCCTTCAATTTCCCAGTCATGGAAAACTGAAAGACCATTCGATGAACCGTAATAAGCAAATACTGCGCCTTCTCCGGATGGTCCTCCGTCTATTAAAGTATTTGCATATCCATATGCGCCGATTATTACATCAGAATAGCCGTCACCATTCACATCTCCTGCGGTGGCTACACTGCATCCAAAATATGCATCTATTTGATTACCTTCTGCTGACCAGTCTGCTGAATCAGATAAACCTGAAGCTGATCCGTGATAAACATATGCTATTCCTTCATTATTCTGACCGTTATCATAATAATATGCACCGATAATTACATCAGAATAGCCGTCACCGTTTACATCACCGGCAGTGGAAACACTTACTCCGAAAAAAGCCCCAGCCTGATATCCCTCTGTTGTCCAATTTGCTGAATCAGACAGACCTGATGCAGATCCAAGATAGACGAATGCCTTGCCTTCAAGCATTTGTTCATTGTTAAAATGTTTAGCTCCTACTATTACATCTGCGTATCCGTCACCGTTAACATCGCCGGCAGTAGAGACAGAAGAACCGTAATATGCATCTGCCTGATTCCCTTCTCCGGTCCAGTCGGGCGAGACTAATAATCCCAAAGAAGAACCTAAATAAACAAACGCGCCTCCTTCATTTTGCTCACCATTATCATAACCTTCTGCTCCAATTATTACATCAGAATAACCGTCGCCGTTTACATCGCCGGCAGTAGAAACACTGCTGCCAAAAAAAGCATCCGCTTGATTGCTTTCTGTAAACCAATTTTCTGTTCCTGACAATCCCGAAGGAGAACCATTATAAACATATACTTTTCCTGCATTTTCATTTGATGTTTCATATAACCATGCACCAACTATTACATCTGAATATCCGTCACCATTAATGTCGCCTGCAGTCGAAAGACTTGCACCATAATTTGCCTGTGTCTGATTACTTTGCGTAATCCAGTTTGCCTGGTCTGAAAGACCGGATGCTGAACCCTGATAAACATAAGCTCGACCTCTGGAATTGTTATATATCTGAGCTCCGATAATCACATCAGAAAATCCGTCACCGTTTACGTCACCGGCTGTTGAAACACTCCCACCATAATTGGAACCGACCTCTTCACCTTCCCCAGTCCAGTCCGGCGCATTTGATAAACCTGAAACTGAACCGTGAAATACAAATGCGGCACCTTCACCCTGAGGTCCTCCGTCAAAATTATTTTTATTATTACGATAAGTAGCTACCCCTACGATTACATCAGAATAACCATCTCCATTTATATCACCGGCAGTAGAGACACTATAACCTAAGTAAACACCACTCTGGCTGCTCTTGTAAGTCCAGTCTGCGGAGTCAGACAAACCTTGTGATGATCCAAGATATACGAATGCTTTGCCATCATCATTATCATAACTATCGGCTCCAACAATCACATCAGAATATCCGTCGCCGTTAACATCACCGGCTGTAGTTGCGCTGATTCCAAATCCCGAATAATTCTGATTACTTTCGGCTGACCAGCTTAAAGAATCCAATAAACCAACCGGTGAACCACGATAAACAAATACACCGCCTTCATCTGTATTCCCATTGTCATATCTTCTTGCACCTATAATAATATCTGAATAGCCATCTCCGTTTACGTCACCGGCAGTTGACACGGTTCCACCAAATCCGGCATTTGGTTGGTTTATTGCTGCTGACCAGTCTGCTCCGGTAACTGAAAGTCCCGTAGAAGAACCGTAATATGCAAAAGTCATACCCCCTGTAGTGTTTAAATCATATCCAGAAGATCCGATTATCACATCTGAAAATCCGTCACCGTTTACATCGCCTGCAGTTGAGACACTGTTTCCAAAGGCTACAGAAGCCAGATTTCCCTCTGCTGACCAGTTATATAGCAGAGGTAATCCGCCGGCAGATCCGTGAAAAACAAAAGCAGCCCCTTCATTTAATTCTCCGTTATCATAACCGGAGGAACCGATTATAACATCAGAATACCCGTCACCGTTTACATCTCCGGCAGTAGCAACGCTGGCGCCAAAGTATTCATTTGTTTGAGTTCCTTCTAACAACCAGGAAGGGTTAGTCGAAAGCGGATCGATGGTGATTGGATAAACAGCGTCATCGTCATTCACCACTATGGAGAAAGAATTACTAATGTCAAATTTCAAATTACAAATATTTTTTTCTTCACTTTTTTGAATTTTGTTCTTTATTTGTAATTTGTCATTTGTAATTTGAAATTGATCGTTTTTCTCAAAGTATGCCCCGAAGCTCCTTCCCATTTGCGTCCCAGCATTTAAGAGCGGAATATTTCATCTTATCAATTCCATTTTTATCTTTAAACATCAAAGCATCTGCTCCGACTATCATTTTCAGTTTTGTATCTGCTGTAATATTCATTCTCAGCTTTCCTTCGCCTTCAGGTTTTTTCTTAATTATAAAATCCTGACGCATACCGGCTTTGTCGTTTGTATAGTCTATTCTGATATTGTCATCATCAATAGTAGCTTTATTTTCTGAAACTGAGAGTTCACTGTCTTTTAGCAGATCAAAATTTTTCTCTGTCATTCCCGCATACTTCTGGCGGGAATCTATGTGCTTTGAGTATCCTTTTATTTTAAAATCAATACTCCACTCATCTGATTTCTTAACTTCTTTTTTATTTAAATCATTTTCCTTAGTGTCTTCGTGCCTTTGTGGTGAGTCAAATGAACGTGTCTTAGCAGTAAACCCGTCTTTATGATAGATGAACCTTAAGTTATTAGCCCGGTTCGGCGACTGATATGTGCCGAGATTTTCATTGTATGAAATATTGTATTCACTTTTTTCAAGTTCTTCCATTGCTTTCTGATACCATGACTGATCTATGTTATTGTTGTCAGGATTAGTTTCGTTTTTTGCGGAAACCGTTTTAACGGTTTCTGTAAATAACGGAGGATCCGGACAGAATAAATTTAACTTACCCTGAGGATCAGGATCATCAGAAATTTTGTTCGTCGAAATTTTTGAGGTTTGAAAACTTAGAAAAATTGCTGCAATGAATAGTAATGTGATCAGTTTCATTTTTACTCCGGTTTATTTTATTTTAAAAAGATTTTTATATTTATAAAATTATTAGCTTAGTAAAATAAACAGTCAATTCCGCTCAATTGACTGAACGGAATTTTTGACTGCTTTCGGAAGCTACCCCTGAATTTTTGAATTAATAAACTTGAAGTCCGGATCAAAATGAAGGTTATTTGATACACATTCTTTTAGGCAGCCCCGATGTTCGTCCTTTTAAAATTAATTTTTAAAACATTATTATCATTTCAAACTAAAGTTAAAGACTTATAATATTCTTAGCAAGTAAAGTTTTTTCACTAAGTAACGGGATCAAACAACAAAATATCACTGATTTGAGCAGTAATTCAATATTATTCATTTGAAAATTACATTAAAAGTAACGAAATTATTTCCCAAATTAAGAAATTGATTTAACCAATATGTCATTCTATTTTCAAGAAATTTTCTAATTAATTAACCTGAAAGATAAGACTATAAATGCGCAGTTTAAGACTTGTTAATATTTTAAAGACTTTTACAAAGGAAGAGATAAAGGAATTTGAAAAATTCGTTGCATCACCATATTTTTCCAGAGGAAGAAATCTTTCCCCGTTCTTTAGTGTAATTAAAAAATATTATCCTGAATTTTACCCGGATCAATATTCTGCCGAAAAAATATTTCGTGAATTATTTTCCGGTAAAAATTTATTACTAATTCAATAAATATCAATAGATATGAAAGGGAGCTTTTGAAGATCAGGACATCTGCTTATTTAATAAATCCTGAATATTTTTTAACTGATTAAAAATGAAAAATTACGAGTTACAAGTATTAAATAAACACAACCCGTAACTCGTAATTATTAACAACTGACTATTATCTGCTAACTATTAACTACTAACTACTAACTACTAACTATTAACTACTAACTATTAACTATTTCAAAAAACTCAAGTATTTGACATTTGTAATTTGAAATTTGCAATTTCTTTTAAGGTGTAATTTTACTCACAAAATTAAACCCATTATTATCCGTAAACACCGCATCAGCCAGATCGACTATTCCGTCACCGTTCACATCAGTCGGTACATATCCTGAAACAAAATTAAACGCATCATTATCGATAAGACTTCCATCCGTCAGATCAACCGTCCCGTCCTGATTTACGTCTCCGCTGTATATTCCAAATCTGATCGGACTAAGATCTATCTGGATCTCATTACTTCCATATGCTTTTGACGAATTTTGTGAAAAATCATATGGTGTAATACCCGGAAAAAATAACTGCGGCACGTTATTCCATGTCTCTATGGAATTTCTGTGTTTCAGATGAATATAGTATGCTGAAAATTTTGAAGCATTATAGAATTCATATAAAGCTTGTCCTGAAGAATTCACAAATTCTTTTGCAGAATCCAGTACTTCATAAGGAGATAAATAATTTCTTAAATATACTGTAACAGTATCGCCAATCATTGCATTCGTATTTGCATCATAAAATGCCTCTATGAACATTGTAAGATCAAGCTGAATTGTCGGCGAATTTCCGTCACTTGCCTTGAAATTTCCAAGCGGTGTAGGGACGTAATTATTATAATACTTCCACGGACCGAATTTCTGATATGGATTATTAACCAGACTGTATTGAACTCTCGCTCTCCATTTATACTCTTTATCACTTAATAAACCGGCTGCGTCTTTATTCAGCTCTGTACCGGAAATCGAAGTTCCAAGATCAGTAAAGTTTCCTGAGCCAGAAGATAAAGTACTGTTCGTAATATTTGTTCCGCTGAACGGTACGCTGTTTTCCTTATATTCATAAACTATCTTTCCGTCAGCTCTTCCAAACGGGCTCTTCCCGAATATATTAAATCTCACCTGACCGTCTGTTCCGGTAAATCCGCCTGAGTAAACAATGTTGCTTGTACCGGGCTTATATTGTCTCACGGTTGTTCTCATTCCGGTACCTTCATTTCCATAATATACAAAGGCTGCGCCTTCATTAATTTGTCCGTCATTATATCCTAAAGCTCCGACTATCACATCTGAATAACCGTCACCGTTTACATCGCCTGCTGTAAATACACTGTTTCCAAAATTTGCATTTATTAAATTGCTTTCAGCAGTCCAGTCAGGTGTCAAGGAAAGTCCGGAAGATGAACCGTGATAAACAAAAGCTTTTCCTTCTTCTATCTCACCTGCGTTAAAACTCTGAGCTCCTATAATAATATCCGAGTATCCGTCTCCATTGACATCACCCGCGGTTGATACACTGCTTCCGAAATTTGAAAAGGCCAGATTTCCTTCGGCACTCCAGTCTTCAATATTTGAGATGCCTGTTTGAGATCCGTAATAAACGAAAACTTTTCCTTCTCCTGTTTCACCATTATTGTAATTATCTGCGCTAACCATCACATCAGAAAATCCATCTCCGTTTACATCACCGGCTGTCGAAACACTGTTTCCGAATTTTGAACTATTTTGGTCACCTTCCTTTGTCCAGTCCGGAGCATTTGATAAACCCGAAGCAGAGCCATAAAATACAAAAGCAACTCCTTCACCTATAGGTCCTCCGTCTAAATTATTATTTCTATAATTACGCGCACCAATAATTACATCAGAATATCCATCTCCGTTTACATCACCGGCAGTTGATACGCTTCCTCCAAAATAAGAATAGCCCTGGACACTCTCGTAAGTCCAGTCTGAAGAGTCAGATAAACCTTGAGTTGATCCATGAAAAACAAAAGTTTTACCCTTACTCTCATCATAATTTGCACCACCGACTATCACATCAGAAAAACCGTCACCATTTACATCACCGGCCGTGGAGACAGCTGATCCGAAGCTAGTATTCTGCTGGTTTCCTTCTGCTGACCAGTTTGCTGTATCGGACAGACCGGACGCTGAACCAAGATATAGAAATGCTATTCCTTCGAATGATTCGCTATTGTTATATGATACCGCTCCGACTATTACATCAGCGTATCCGTCACCGTTTACATCACCGGCAGTAGAAACCGAATAACCGTAATTTGCTTCTGCCTGATTCCCTTCTCCGGCCCAGTCGTGAAAGACTGATAATCCTGAAGAAGAACCTAAATAGACAAATGCACTTCCTTCATTTTGTTCGCCATCATCATATTCTTCTGCACCAATTATCACATCAGAATAACCGTCGCCGTTTACATCACCGGCAGTAGAAACACTGCAGCCGAAATAAGCATCTTCCTGATCGCTTTCTGTAAACCAGTTATCAGAATCAGATAATCCTGAAGGTGAACCGTTAAATAAATAAACTTTCCCTTCGTTTGAAGTTACTGCATCAAACCTCCATGCTCCGACTAATACATCTGAATAACCATCACCGTTAATATCACCGGCAGTAGAAACACTGTAGCCATAAGATGAGATAGCCTGATTATTTTCTGTTATCCAGTTTGCTGAATCGGAAAGACCGTTTGCTGAACCTTGATATACATAAGCTCGTCCTTCCTCATTACCATATCGATTTGCTCCAATAATAACATCAGAATAACCGTCGCCGTTTACATCGACGGCAGTGGAAACACTATGACCATAACTTGAACCTTCCTCTTCACCTTCTCCTGTCCAGTCAGGTGCAATTGATAAACCCGAAGCTGACCCAAGAAATACAAATGCAGCTCCTTCTCCTGTTATACCTGCATCAATTTTATTGTTTCTGTAATTATTCGCTCCTACAATAATATCAGAAAACCCATCTCCGTTTATATCGCCGGCGGTAGAGACGCTTGATCCGAAAAAAGACTCAATCTGACTGGATTCATAGGACCAGTTTAATGTATCAGACAATCCCTGTGAAGATCCATGATAAACAAATACTTTACCTTTCCCATTATCATATTCAATAGAACTAAAAATCACATCAGAATATCCGTCGCCGTTTACATCGCCTGCTGCAGATGTACTGTATCCTAAAAGCAAATTAGCCTGGGCACCCTGTACTGACCAACTTAAAGAATTTGAAAGACCGGCAGGTGATCCATGATAAACAAATACTGCACCTTCATGGATTTCAACATTGCTAAAATCCTTTGCACTTATAAGTATATCTGAATATCCATCACCGTTTACATCGCCGGCAGTGGAAACGGATCCGCCAAAATTTACAAATTGTTGATTTATTACTGCTGTCCAGTCAGCACCACCTACTGAAAGTCCTGAGAAGGAGCCATAATATGCAAAAACTTTCCCTCCGATAGAATCTGAATCATATGAATTTGCTCCGATTAACACATCAGAATATCCGTCGCCGTTTACATCACCGGCTGTTGCAACACAGTTTCCGAATGATGCATTAGCCAGATTTCCTTCTTCAGACCAGTTATACAGTAATGGTAAACCGCTTGCAGAACCGTAATAAACAAAAGCACCACCTTCATTTGATTCTCCGTTATCATATCCTATTGAACCTACGATCACGTCTGAATATCCGTCACCGTTTACATCACCGGCAGTGGCAACACTATATCCAAAATATTGATGCTCTTGCTTTCCTTCCATTGTCCAGTCAGGAGAAGTCGAGAGCGGATCGATTGTAATTGGATAAACGGCGGCTTCGTCATTCACCACTATGGAGAAAGAATTACTAATGTCAAATTTCAAATTACAAATATTTTTTTCTTCACTTTTTTGAATTTTGTTCTTTATTTGTAATTTGTCATTTGTAATTTGAAATTGATCGTTTTTCTCAAAGTATGCCCGAAGCTCCTTCCCATTTGCGTCCCAGCATTTAAGAGCGGAATATTTCATCTTATCAATTCCATTCTTATCTTTAAACATCAATGCATCAGCTCCGACTATCATTTTCAGTTTTGTATCTGCTGTAATATTCATTCTCAGCTTTCCTTCACCTTCAGGCTTTTTCTTAATGATGAAATCCTGACGCATACCGGCTTTGTCGTTTGTATAGTCTATTCTTAGTTTTTCATCTTCGACGGAAGCTTTGTTGCCTGCGACAGAGAGATTACCTGAAATATTCGTCATTACCGCGTGCTCCTGGTATGAATCTATGTGCTTTGAGTACCCTTTTAATTTAAAATCAATACTCCACTCATCTGATTTTTTAACTTCTTTTTTATTTAAATCATTTTCCTTAGTGTCTTCGTGCCTTTGTGGTGAGTCAAATGAACGTGTCTTTGCAGTAAACCCGTCTTTATGATAGACGAATCTGATATTATTCGCTCTGTTTGGCGACTGATATGTACCGAGATTTTCATTGTATGTAATATTGTATTCATTCTTTTCAAGTTCTTCCAGAGCATTCTGATACCAGGAGTGATCTATGTCGGTAGTGGAAGGGGAAGATTCGTTTTTTTGGGAAACCGTTTTAACGGTTTCTGTGAAAGGCGACGGATCCGGCCTGATTAAATTTAATTTCTCACGATGTCTGCTATCGTTTTCGGCAGAAACCGTTAAAACGGTTTCTCCATATCCCACCGCATCCGGACTGAATATATTTAACTTACTCGTCCGATCAGTATAAACTGAATTTTTATCAGAAATAATTTCTGAGTTTTGTAAAGTTGGAAAAAGTGTCAGAGCAATTAGTAAAGTGATCATTTTCATTTTTACTCCGGTTTATTTTATATTAAAAAATTTTTATTTTCTATAAATTTATCTGTTAACAAAAATAAACAGTCAATTCCGTTCATTTGACTGAACGGAATTGTTTGACTGCTTTCAGGGGCTGCCCTGAAAAATTTTAATCTAAACTGGAAGATGAAATCAAAACGATGGTATTTTAACATACTTCACAATAGGCAGCCCCGTTGTTATTCCTTTTTTTAGTTTTACAGTTATAGTTTAATTTGTTATAACTTTATCTATATTTTTAACTTAAATTAAAGTCATACATTCTTTATTGCAAGTAAAGTTTTTTCACTAAGTAACGGGATCAATTTACAATATTTTCTGATTTGAGGTATTTTTCCATAAATTCCTTTAAAAATTACATTAAAAGTAACGAAATTATTTACCACATTAAGTTAAACATCTGAATACTTTGTCATTCAATTTCATAGAATTTCCAGCTATTTAATCTGAAAAATTTAAAAGACAATAAATGCGCAGTTCAAAACTTGTTAACATTTTAAAGACTTTTACAAAGGAAGATATAAAAGAATTTGAAAAATTCGTTGCTTCACCTTATTTTTCAAGAGGAAGAAATCTTTCTCCTTTCTTTAATGTAATAAAAAAATTTTATCCTGATTTTGACTCCAATCAATATTCCTCCGAAAAAATATTCTGTGAATTGTTTCCGGATAAAAAATTTAATACTAATTCAGTTAATATCATTAAAACATTATCACACGAATTAATAAAGTTATGTGAAGAGTTTATCATTCAATCAGGTTTTCGCAGCGACTTAAACTCAAAGAATTATTACCTGCTTGATAATCTCCGTAAGAGAAAGTTATTTAATGAGTTTGAAAAAAAATACAAGGAAGCCGAAATAAATTTTAAAAATGATCATGACGGAAGTATAAGGAATTTTTTGGATCAGTATTATCTGCTCGATCTGTATAATGAGTATTGCATAATGACAAGGAAATATAAATCTTCCTTTGAAACGACAGCAGAAATGGATGAAATATCCGTATTGGTCGGTTTGATACGTTCTTACAGGGGATTTCTCAATAAGATGATTTCGGTGAAAGGATATAACCTTGAACCTGTTTCAAATTTTTCTGAAAATGTGATCAGAAATTTAGACTCGCAAAAACTTCTTGCTGAAATGAAAGACAGCGGCAGTAAATATTTACCATTTGTCGCTGTCAACCATATGCTATATATGATGAATGAATATCCTGAAGTTACTGATTATTACTTTCATCTGAAAAAATTAATTTACGATAACATTAAATTATTCGGACATGAACCAAAATATATTTTGTTCTGCAGCCTTGCTTCATACTGCGCTTCAATGACTGAAGTACCCGGAAATGAAAAATTCACTAAAGAACAGTTTGAAATTTATGATAAAATTTTATCCCTCGGACTTCATAAATGGTCTGATAAGGATGACTTTTCCATTCATCTGTTTAGAAATATTGTTCTCTCTGCAGTGAGCATGAATAAAACTGATTGGCTGGAGAATTTTATCAATAAATTTGTAAAAGAGCTTGCTCCGGAAGACCGGGAAAATATGAAACATTATTCATCTGCGATTTTAAATTATGAGAGAAAAAAATATGAGTCTGCCTTGAATGATATTATGAAAATTACATTCAATTTTGTCCATTACAAACTCGATATTAAAAATCTGATGTTCAAAATTTATTTCGATATGAATTTATATAATGAGGCTTTGTCTGTACTGGAAACTTTAAGACAGTATCTCAAAGAAGCAAAAGAAAGGTCTGTATCCAACAAAAACAGGAATAAGAATTTTGTAAAATTTGCAAGAGAACTTATTAAACTCAAAACCTCTCCCGATAAAATTCATCCTGAATATTTTTACAATAAAATTCTGAATGAAGATCTTTTGTTTTCAAAAAGCTGGCTGCTGGAAAGAGCAGACAGTCTTTTAAAAAAACAGTAAATTGAATCACAGTTCATAAATTTAAATTTGAAGAATAAGATCTTTTTTTTTTATTAATGCTAAAATAACATAAAAATATTTTAAAGACATAGCCTGATATACTTAATAAAATTATAAAGGTACTATGTTGGATTACTGCTGCCGGTTATTTTTTGATAATCATTCCCAATTAATCATTCTGTAAATTAAATCTGAATACAATTAACAATTACTGTTCAGATTTTATTTATCTTTCAAATTCATTGTCCTTTATTAAAATTACACATATAAAAATACGAGCTACAAATAAATGTAACTCAACCCGTAACTCGTAAGATGTTTGGTTTGCTGTTGGTGATTAAAAAGTTTGTTTTAAATATATCGAAATATTAATTTGAAATCAGTCAAAGTTTTTAAAAACACCAACAGCGGCGAAATCAAAAAGGAATTCTTACCACTGTTCCCATGCGTTCGGAGGCAGGATATCATATTTAATGTAATGATAAAAAATATCTGCCGTGATTTTTTATAAAAGTTATTTCAGTAACAGCATACTTTTTGTATCTGTAAACTCCGCAGTCTCAAGCCGGTAAAAATATATTCCGCCCGAAAGATCTGAAGCGTCAAACTCTGCTTCATAACTTCCCGCAGAAAGTTTTTCATTTACTAAAACAGCAGCCTGCTTTCCTAAGATATCATACACTGACAATCTGACATCATGCGCGCCGGTTCTGTCATCATTCATTATATCAAACCGGATCTTTGTAGAAGGGTTGAATGGATTCGGATAATTCTGCGAAAGTGAATATGCGGAAGGAGTTTCATTTGAAACTGATAAAACATTTGTGATAACGGAAAATTTTACAACTGAAAAATCCGTTCCGGAAGTTACGCCTGAAATTAATCCGCTGACTATTATATTACCGGAATTATCGAGAGAAATATTATTGGCAACGTCATTTCTGTTAGCTGCTGAGTTGAATCTGTTTACCCATACTTCATTTCCTGAGTAATTATAGTTTATAATTACCATATCATCCATTGTACCTGTTCCCTGACTCAGTCCGGCTACATACACATTCCCGTTATTATCAGCGGCTATACTTCTCGGTTCATCAAAATTATTTGAGCCGGGTCCGTTATAATTCTTTGACCAAAGAAGATCTCCTCCGGGAGAATACATTATGGTCATATAATCATATGAAGAAGAAAAACCTGTTGATGTATCTGTAACGTTATAGTCAATTATAAATTCAGTATTGCAGATCAGGATATGTATATAAAATCCAGATTCAGTATCATTAAATATGCTCTGAAAAACGAAATGCACATCGATCCGATCCTGAAATACTTCCCCCGAAATCTTTTTCTTGAATATTTTAATTTTGCAGTTTCATCCGGAGAAATTACCTGGGCTGAGGGGTATTGTAAAAAATATCTGGCGCAGGTGAGAAAAGAAGACAGAAAATCTTTAGAGGATTATTGCAAAATAATAATTCTGTTTGAGAATAATGAATATGAAAAATGCCTGAATTCGCTGAATGAATTTGATCATCGAATTATTCTTTCACCGATTATATCTATTACCACAAAGCAGCTGTATATTTTGAATTAAATTTACTTGACGAATGCATTTTAACTTTAGAAAATTACAATAAGTATCTAAACTCCGGAAAGCACAGTAAGGTCATAAAAAAAGATGCGCATACAAATTTTATTAATGCAGTGAGATCTCTGATAAGGTATTCTGAAAAAAAAGATGAAAAGTATTTTTATGAATTTGAAAATCTCCTTAGGGAAATTAATACCAAAGTGGTAATGCACAGATGGCTAAACTCAAAACTTGGGAAATAAAGATTCTGTATAAATAAATTTCAGAAAACATACGCCAGTAAATTATTTTTTTCATCAAATCATTATCCGGTTTCAACGCTATAAATTCTAATTTCAGCGGAATAAAAACTAAATTCAGGCAGCCAAATTTCTTATTCAGCGCTTCACGACATAACTGCTACGCTCCGTGTTACTGATTCAAAGATGTACGATGCGCTTTCAATGCTCCGGAATGCAGTTACAATACATCAGACACCTTTTACAATTCGCCAGATCATCCGTACATTCGCTTACGGCATCGATTACAATACTCCGGGTTACTGATTCAAAGCATTGCCTTACAAATTCAATTAGCCAAATTTCATTTGCAAAGAGGCAGACTGAAATTTCGATTCGCCAAATTTCATTTGCAAAGAGGCAGACTGAAATTTCAAAGTACCGGATTGTGATTTCATAACCGCACGTAGCCGATTACAATGCTCCGAAATACAGATTCAATTCTGTTTGTTACAAATTCAATTATGTTTGTTACAAATTCAATTATGTTTGTTACAAATTCATTTTACCGGATTGCTTTTACAATGCTGTGCATCACTGCTTAAATGTAATTATTTGCGGATACAATGCCGCGCCATACTGCTTGCAAACAAAAATATCACTTTTTTAATGGGGGCGAATTTTTACCCTTTTTGCAAAAATCAGAAGAGATTAAAGAATTTTTTCAGACCGGCATGGACATACTTGATAAGGAAATCGACAGAATGGTTGACTCACTGCAGACAAAAGAGAAGAACTTTTACGAAAGCTACTATGCCGTCAGATCCGTTAAGAACCTGGGCTTAAGACACAGAAAAGAAACCGATCTTCAGCCTCAGGAGCAAGAGTAGGAGCAGGAGTAGGTGCATTAACAAAACAAAAGCATGCATGAAAGTTATTAATTTGATCCGATGATTTCACACATAAAACTAGTCTCCGCAAAGTCCAAATATTTATAACTCCGCGGAGACAGTTTTTTTCCAAAAACTCGTAATTTGAAATTCGTAATTCGTATCTCGTAATTGATTGTATTAACTACTAACTATTAACTATTAACGGTGTAATTTTTCCAATAAAATTAAACGAATTATTATCCGCAAACACAGCATCGGAAAGGTCTGTAATTCCATCACCGTTTAGATCAGTAGGCAGATATCCCGATGCAAAAATTAACAGATCATTATCGATCAAACTTCCGTCAGTTATATCTATCGTTCCATCCTGATTCACATCTCCTGAATAAAATGTCCACATACCGCTTTTCAATATCATGTTACTTCCGAATGCCTGTGTCGCTGCTGTTGTAAAATCATAATTCAGAGAATCACCCGTAAATGTCTGAGCCGCAGCGCTCCATGTCTCAATGCTGTTTCGGTGTGTCACATTTATATAATAAGGTATGCCGTTTGATACTGCATTGAAGTTGAATGTTTTGAAATTTCCCTGACCGCCGACTCCTTTTACTGATTCTATCAGTGCATAAGGTGAAGATGAGTTTCGCATCTGAACAGTCAGAGTATCTTCAGCAGCATAAGCTTCGAACTTAGTCTTCAGCTTCAGCATTTTTGGAAAGAATGATATCGATCCTTCATCAGCTCCCATGTAAGTCGCAGTCTGATTTCTTGATGCTCCGTCAATATCATTTGGAACCAGTGACAACGGAAGTGACTTCAGAAGTGTATCGCCGTTTGACGATCCCGTCAGATGAAGATCGGTCGGTGATATGAAAGATACATTCTGTGATACGGAATTAGTATCTCTTCCCGAAGCGGCTTTCAGTGAAGTGATATTCGGGTGATAAGTAGAAACCCAAAGAGCAAGCGTATCACCGTTTGTATAATAATCATTATAATTAAATGAAGAGAATGTAGCTGCGGCTGACATTGAAAATGCCTGTCCGCGTCTTCTGTTTATGAATATGTTGTTACGCATTTTATTTCCTGTACCCGATGCGAAAAATGTATTTACATTCGATGTAAAAGGAATGTAGGATGTATCGTATGGATTCTGTATGTTGAATGAATTATGATAGAAATCGTGATTTGAATTGCTCAGCACCATATACAATCCCAGATAATGACTGTTCACAAAATTATTTGATATCAGATTCCTTAATGGATTTACTGAAGTACATCCCTGAAGCTGCAATGCAATGTATGTTGAGTGAATTTTATTTTTGTTTACATTAAAATTACGAGAAGTAAGGAAATTCATCCCGCCGTATGTACTGTCAAAAGTATTTGATGTTATCTCAAAATTCTCATTGAAGTTCAGAGCAATCGCCGCCTGACCGGAATTTTTAAACACGCAGTTATTCACTTTCAGACCTGAGAAATAATTACCCGAACTTGAAGAATGAAGTCTGAGCGCATGTGTGCCTTTGTTAAAAGTGCAGTTATTGAATTCTACATTGGTAAGCTTTGTACTGCTTAATCCGTCACTCATCACCAGACTCTTATTGACATTGGTTGTAAAATTGAACGGTCCGTTAAAAGTCACATTATTAAATTTTACATTCGAAACATCTCCTTCGATGAGAATCACCCTTCCTTTATTAGTATCGAGATTTGAAATAGTCAGATTTTCAATGACGACATTTTTTGCACCGCTGATCTTCATTGTGAAGTTTGAAGTGTCGCTCATATCCTTGGCAAGCTCGGCAGCGTTACCGCCGTCTATTTTCAGCTTCGCCGTCAGAGGATAAACTTTTTTGATCTCAAGTTCTTCATTATATGTACCGGGTTTTATCATGAATGTCACGCTGTCTTTGATGCCGAGATAGTCAGCAACGGTAAGAGCATTGCTTACTGTGGTAATATTTTCGCCGGATCCTACGGGTACAATTCCGCTGAGTGGTTTGACTGATATATTTGTTTTAATATTAATCAAAGTACTGTCTCCTACAAGAGTGAAAGAAACAGAGTCGGACTGAATGAATGAATTTAAATTTTTATTTGTCAGAGTATCAAATATTGGGTGAGGCTGCCAGTTGCTCCCGCCGTTTGTAGTATAAATTACACGGCCGTTGTCAGCACATGCATATCCGTAATTAAACGAACTGAATTGTATTTTATTAATGTGATCTGATATACCTGAACTCTGAGAATTCCAACCGTCACCTGCACTTGTAGTCCTGTATATTTTACCGTTATTTCCTGCAGCCCAGCCGGTTGTGGAATCAACATATTGTAAAGTTCTGATTACAACTGGAAGTCCGGATAAATTTCCATCTTCAAAAGTAAATGATGAATACCAGGACTCACCGTTATTTGTTGACTCCAATATTTCACCATTGTACCCGCTTGCAATTAGCATCTCTGGAACTCTATATGTAATTTTCGTTATCTCATATAAATCTTCTACTGTTCCGCTTGAAACAGAATACCAGTTATCACCAAAGTTTGTAGATTTTAAAATTGTACCTGAGTCACCAACTACAATGAAACTTCCGGATGTAACTCCTAAAGTTACATTATTTAAATTCTTATTCGTTCCTGAAGTTTTAAGAGTTAGACTCAAAGGAAATAAATTACCTTTAAGAATTGTACCGTTCATTCCTACTATAACAGCTCCAAATTCGTTCCCGTCCATTGCTGTTAAGTTTTCCAAAGTATTAGTATTTATTGTCTGTATTATGCACAAATCTTCCACCTGATATACCCCTCCGTTTTCACCAAAAACATATGTGTATAAACTATCATCAACTGGATTTTTAAAATTATGAATTCCATTGTTTTCAGTATAATACTCGCATTCTTCAATATCATTAATTTCAGGACCACACGAATAAAACTGAGCTCCAAATATTGCCAGAATTAATAAGTAAATTATTTTCACAATTATTTTATGTTTAAAATTATTGATTGATGCGCAAAGGATTTTCATAATTTTGAATTTTTAGTTTTATGAGAATAATTATTTTGTTAGTATCATTTTTTTAGTATCGGTATATCCGGATGTCTGTAATCTATAGAAATAAACTCCGCTTGACAGTTGATAACTGGCAGATGAAAATTGATAACTGTATGTTCCTGTGCTTTGATTTTCACTGACCAATGTCGCAACTTCAATTCCTGATACATCATAAATTTTTAAAGTCACAAAACTATTTTCGCTTATCGAATAATTTATAGCTGTAACCGGATTAAAAGGATTTGGATAATTCTGAGAGAGTAAAAATTGATCGGGGATCTCTGAACTAATTTGCTGAATACCTACTGGATTACCGGTAGGATTTCGTTTGTAATATATCTGATGATTAGAGCTGCCGTGCCGTGCATCAGTCCAGGCAACGTGAACGACTGTTCCTGAAGCTGTAACTCCTGAAGAGTATGCAGATATAATTGAATTAGATATCTGTTTACTTGCTTCCCAGTTTACTCCATTATCAATCGAGCGGACATAGTATATTTCATTATTTGTAAAACCATACTTCCAGACAATATGAACCGCTGAGGAAATCGAAAAAACAGATGGAGTTTGCGATTGAAGCGGACCATTGGTTAATCTTGTATCAATACCCCATGTTATTCCATTATCTGCCGAACGCTTGTGATAAATTTCATTACTTCCGTTCCGTAGATCTAACCAAACAATATGCACGTCTGTAGAAGTCGCAGAAATGGAAGGTGTCTCTGAAATATCAGGACCGTCTGTCAGACGCGCATCAGCTCCCCATGTATTCCCTACATCTGTAGAGCGTTTATAGTATATATCGTAGTTACCGTCACCGCGATCGTCTGACCATGCCATATGAACATTAGAACCATTTGATGAAACAGATGGACTCGAGACAAGTCCCGCTGTATGATTTGTCAGTTGTGCATCAGCGCTCCAGTTTGTTCCTCCGTCTGTTGAACTTTTGTAAAACAGTTCATAAGTACCGCTGCGTGTATCTCTCCATATTACATTAACATTAGATCCGGAAGCGGATACATGAGCATTTTGGGATGTATTGTTATTGTTTGTAAGCCGGGTGTCAGCACTCCAGCTTGTTCCGTTATCGTCAGAACGATTGTAATAAATTTCAGGATTACCGTTTCGGGAATCTTCCCATACAACATGGACTTGCGATCCGGATGCTGATACGGAAGGTAGAATTGAAAAGAAAGTATTGTTTGTTAACCTCATGTCAGCACTCCACGAAGAGCCTTCATCTGAAGAACGTTTAGAATATATTTCATTGTTTCCATCCCTGTTGTCAGACCACACGACATGAACAAAGTTTCCGCTTGAAGAAATGGCACTGTTTGCAGAATAAGTGTTAGTGTTAGTAAGTCTAACTTCAGACTGCCACTGCGACATTGATAATGAGTTTTGAATCAAAAGTAAAAGTACAATTAGAAATATTTTTTCCATTCTGTTCAATATATTTAATTATGAAAATTAATTCTTAAAAATTAAAGGGATCTTCTTTTAAACTGATACAAAATCTATAATTCAAAACAAATAGTCAAAGAAAAATAATTCATTTTGTGGCAAAGTAAATTGATGTGTAAAGCTATGCCTGAATATAATTATCTTTAAATTATCACATTTTTAATCGAAATTGCCATTAACTTTGTGGCACAAACAATATATGAAAAATTCTCAATTAGCAGAGATCCTCCGCTCTTTAGATAGAGATGAATTCCGCGGGTTCGGCAAATTCGTTCGGTCACCTTATTTCAACAACCGCAGTGAGGTTGTAAGATTCTTTGATGCGGTTAAGAAATTTTATCCTGATTTTGTTTCAGAGGATTTTAATGAGGAAAAGATCTTCATCAAAGTTTATCCGGATAAGAAATTCAGCGGTGTTATGTTCAGAAAACTAGTGTCTTTACTTACAAATCTGCTGATGGACTTTTATGCAGTATTGAGTCAGCAGGAAAACACTCTAGATTATAATGTTAAACTACTATATAAACTATATGAAAAAGGATTAGCTGATGCATTCAAAAAGAAAGCAAAACATATGGAAACACTTTTAGAGAACAGCAAGCATACACCAGAATATTATGAATCGAAATTTAAATATACCAGTAAGAAGAATGCATATTTGAATGATTTAAAAAATGAATCAGTACATACTTTATATCAAAAAGAAATGGATGACTATATCGAATATTTTTTAGCTGTAGCATTAATCTTGTATCACAGATTAGGTACATATTCCAATGTTTATAACATTAAGTATGATCTCAAATTTTATAAAGAGATTTTTACATTTCTTGAAAGTTATGACTATAAAGATTTAACACTTGTAAATATGTATTATAATATGACAAAGATAGATGAGACCAAAGAAGAAAAATATTTCATAGAACTGCTAAATTTCTGGGAGAGATCTAAAGATAATCTGAATGATATATTTTTGTATAACGTTTTTATCTCATTGTATAATTTTTGCATAAACAAAAGAAACAATGGAGATTCTCAATTTATTAAAAAGCAATTCGAGATTACTAAAAAATATTTAACTAAAGATACTCTCACAAATGAATCTATATATATTTCACCTATACTTTTTAGTGGTATTGTAAGAACTGCAGCTTGTTTAAAAGAATTTAACTGGATCGAAGATTTCATTAAAAAATACAGGAGTAAGCTTAATCCGGAAATGGAAAATGAAACTATGCACTATTGCAATGGCATGATAGAGTTTGAAAAAAGAAATTTTGAAAAATCTTTAGTACATCTTTCCAAAATAAATCCAAAGAATATCAGCTGGAAACTCAATGTTAAGAATTTACTGATCATGAATAATTACGAACTGGGACATTATGAAGAACTCATTTTGCAGATGGATGCATACAAACACTTTCTTCACAGAGATACTGAGGCTGGTGAAAGTCTGAAAAAGCGTGATTCCAATATCATTATGTTTGTATCAGAATTGGTTAAGATCAAACTGAACGGTAAAAATGAATCAGCTTTTCTTCTAAAAAATGAAATAGAAAAGACACCTTATTTTAGTCTTAAGGAATGGGTTATTGCAAAGGCGGATGAGTTGTGTAAGTGAATTTTTCAATTGGAATAGTTAGTAGTTAATAGTTAATAGTTAATAGTTAATAAAAAAATTACGAGCTACAAGTAATAAAAAATATTCAACTCGTAACTCGTAACTTGTAACTCGTATTTTGTATTTTGAAACTATTTGACATTCGTAATTCATAATTCGTAATTCGTAATTGCTCTTAAGGAGTTATTTTCCCAACAAAGTTAAACCCGTTATTATCAGCAAAAACCGCATCAGCAAGATCTATAACTCCGTCTCCATTCACATCCGTTGGTAAGTATCCCGAGGCAAAATTAAATGCGTCGTTATCAATCAGACTTCCGTCTGCAAGATCTATAATACCGTCCTGATTCACATCGCCGCTGTAATTTCCGAAGCGTAATGGTGCTGCGTTTATCTGTGGCATGTTATCACCGTAAGCCTGCGTCGCTGCTATTGAAAAATTATATGTCAGCATTGATGCAGTAAATATTTGTGCTGCCTTGCTCCATGTCTCAACCGAGTTTCTATGCCTGAGATCTAAATAATAATTCACTTCGTTTACTGCTTTTGAAAATAAGAATGTTCCCTGCCCTGAAGAATTTACATTTGCCTTTGAAGAATCAACTATAGCATAAGGTGAAGTACTGTTTCTGATTTTCACCTGTACCGTATCTGAGATCATTGCATCAGTTCCGGAATCATAAAATCCCTGAATGAACATTGTCAGATTAAGCTGCTTTGTTGCCGGTAAAGAATTTCCTTTGACTGCAAAATCATAATTCTTTTCATCACAGTCTGTACCGGCAATATTGACGACAGCATCTTTGGTTCCTGCAGAGTCAGGAGTAAAGGTTAATGTGAATTTAGCAGAATCGCCGGGCATGATCTTTCCGGCAGGTGTCAATGCTCCGGGTGAGAATAATGATGCGTTTGCACCTGTGATTGTAATACCGGTAATGTTAAGACTGTCAGTGCCGGTATTTTGAATCGTAAAAGTCCGGATTTTATTTCCGCCTACAACCACTGTATCAAAATAAGTATGATTTGCCGAAGTCGTTGTTACTGTACCATCGGGAATGCTTAAATTGTTTCCTTTAACATTGATCTCTGTCAGCGGAGAACCCGAAGCGAGATTTCTTAAAATTGATATACCATTTGATTCTGCCATGGTAATATCCGGCTTACCGTCGAGATCCAAATCTCCGGCTCTTGCTGTCTGAGGAGATGAGTTTGTAGAAAAATCCACCTTACCTGCAAAACTTCCTGAATTTATTACTCCAATCGAAGATGTATTGCGGAAGACCGACACCGTTGAGCTGTTTGCATTGCTAACAGTCAGATCGGTTTTGCCGTCACCGTCTAAATCTCCTAAACTAACTGATCGGGGCTGAGAACCTGTTACGAAGTCCACTTTACTGGATAAGTTTATACTTCCTGCCATAGATAAATTTCTGAAGACAGAAAGTGTTGAGCTGGTAGTATTTGCAACAACAATTTCAGCTTTACCGTCACCGTCTATATCTCCTAAACTAACTGATCTGGGAGATGAACCTGTTGTGAGGCTTAGAGCAGAGCTGAAATTCAAATTGCCGGAAGTTGAGAGATTTTGTAAAACTATAATTGTCGCTGAGCTATTGTTTGCAGTTACAATATCGGGTTTCCCGTCACCATCAATGTCTCCTATACCTACTGAGATCGGTAATGATGCAGAACTGAAATCAACCTTTGGAGCAAAATTAATATTTCCAACTGTTGAAGTATTCAGAAATAATGAAACATTGTTATTGGAAAGGTTTGTCACTGCCAGATCAGGTTTACCGTCTCCGTCCAGATCACCTGTTGCCACTGATGTAGGATAAGATCCTGTGCTGAAATTAGATTTTAAAGCAAAGTTAATATTTCCCGGAGTGGATGTATTGCGCAATACTGAGATTGTATTGTCATTGGAATTGACACTTATTATATCAGGTTTTCCGTCACCGTCTAGATCTCCGGAATTAATGTCAAATTGACCTGAGCCTACAGCAAAACTGATTTTCGATCCAAGGTTAAGTAAACCAATGGAAGATATATTCCGCATTATTGAAACTGAATCGGCTGCAATAAAAGAAGCGACATCAGGTTTCCCGTCTCCGTCAAAATCAATTATACTTAAACCCTGAGCCGGTTGATTTGCAAAGTCAAGCTTTGAGGCAAACTCGGGCATTGGGCAGGATCCGAAAGTAACCCTGAAAGGTTTTGATGAATAACAGGTAAGATTTGATACAAGATTTGTAACGGATATGTTTTTATGATCAGCTCCTGCCGGAACTATTACTGTAAGGCTTGTGCCGGTTGCTGCGGTAACAGGTACTTTCACTGCGCCAAAATAAACTGCGTTGTTTGAGGGTACGGGATTAAAGCCTACTCCCCCAATTGTAACAGTAGTTCCTACAGGTCCGCTTTCGGGAGTGAATGATTGAAATATATAAGCGCTGATTATATAAGAGTTAATGGTTCCTCCAACCGGGAATGCAATAGATGTCAAATTTACCGATGAGGGTTTTGCGGAAAACGTTCCGTTTGTTATTCCTACATTTACAGCACCGAACGACCTAATGTCCTGAGCTGTGACAAAGTATTGTATAGTATCCTGACCGGTTAAAGCTCCGTTCAGCAAGGAATAATTGATTGTAAAATCAAATGGTGAGACAGAACCGGAGGCTTCAGAATACTTCCAGCCACCTGTAGAGTTTGTATTGTCAACAAAAGAATTTACGTCCTGTTTTCTTTTAAAATATATTCTCGGACGCGAGCCGGATGTACCCTGAACTCCGCTCGCATCTGTAATTACAACATTGGTCAATAAAACATTTGACATGTTGCTTGTATTTAGCAGATTGGAATATGAAATCAAGGGTGCGGTATTATCAACAGTAATTGCCTTAAAACCTTCCTGAGGATTGGAAATATAATTTGAAAAATATTTCCATGGTCCGAACTTCTGATATGGATTATTCACAAGATTGTATTGAACTCGTGCTCTCCATTTATAAACCTTATTTGTAAGCAGACCTGAAACATCAACGTTAAGCGGAGTGCCTCCGATTAAAAGGTCAGTGTTAGCTCCTGACCCGGATGATGAAACACTGTTTGTAATTATTGATCCGCTGAAGGGGACACCATTAGCTTTATATTCGTAAACAATTTTCCCGTCCGCTCTTCCGAAAGGATTTTTTGTGAAAGTATTTAATCTTACCTGTCCATTTGTTCCCGATAGTCCGCCGGATGTTATTACAAAACTGGTACCTGGTTTAAACTGTCTGACTGTTGCTCTCTTACCAGTAATTCCATTACCATAAAAAACTGCAGCACGTCCCCCGGTTGTTGATGCGTTAAAACCACTTGCACCTGCAATTACTTCTGAATATCCGTCTCCGTTGACATCGCCCGCAGTCGAGACTGACACCCCGAGGAAAGCATTACTCACATCAAGTTCCATTATCCGGCTTTCTGTTGATGATAATCCGCTCGGAGATCCATTATATACATAAGTCCTTCCTTCGCTGCCTTGTCCGTTTGAAATGCCAGGTGCACCAACAATAACATCTGAATATCCGTCTCCGTTTACATCACCGGCTGTGCATACTGAATATCCATATTGTGATGCTGCCTGATTGCTTTCTCCTGTCCAGTTAGGCGTTAAAGATAATCCGGTTAAAGATCCGTGGAACAGAAATGCACTGCCTTCGGCAGACTGTCCGTTAGAATATGTATGAGCACTTACGATCACATCGGAATACCCGTCACCGTTGACATCTCCTGCTGTTGAAACGCTGATACCTGATTGTCCGTTTGCCTGATTACTTTCAAAAGTCCAGTTGTGTGTTAAAGATAATCCTAATGCCGATCCGAAATAAACAAAAGTTTTTCCTTCGTCTAATTGTCCGTTGTCAAATCCCATAGCCCCTATTATCACATCGCTATATCCATCACCGTTAACATCTCCGGCAGTTGAAACAGATACTCCAAATTTTGCATCTATCTGATCACCTTCTGCAGTCCAGTTGAATGATGAGGCTGGTCCGGTTGATGAACCAAAATAAACAAACACTTTACCTTCATTTGACTCTCCGTTATCAAAATTCTGAGCTCCTATTATCACATCGCTGTACCCGTCCCCGTTGACGTCTCCGGCAGTTGAAACAGAATATCCAAAAATAGCATCCGCCTGATTGATCTCAAGAGTATGATTGGCTGATAAAGATAAACCCGAAGAGGATCCGTAATAAATAAAAGCCCCACCTTCATTTGATTCGCCGTTGCTATAATTATGTGCACCTACAATTACATCAGAATAACCATCCCCGTTGACATCTCCGGCAGTTGAAACAGATACTCCAAAACCCGCATTGGTCCGATTGATTTCAGCTGTCCAGTTTGCAGTTAATGAAAGTCCGTTCGCAGAACCATGATATACAAATGCCCTCCCTTCGTTAGTCTCTCCGTTGTCAAATAAATAAGCTCCTACTATCACATCGTTGTACCCGTCCCCGTTGACGTCTCCGGCAGATGAAACAGATCGTCCAAAAGCGCCGCTTGCCTGATTGCCATCAGCTGTCCAGTTTGCAGCAGTGGAAGACAGTCCGTTTGGAGAGCCGTTATAAACAAATGCCGCTCCTTCATATTGATCTCCCGGATTAGGCACACTATAATTAAAAGAACCGATAATTACATCACTGATTCCGTCTCCGTTAATATCCCCGGCTGTTGCAACTTGAGAACCGAAGTAACTATAAATAACACTATCGGTCTGTTTCCAATCCGGTGTCAGTGGCAGTCCGGTTGAGCTTCCGTAAAAAGCAGCTGCATAATCCAGATTATATAAACCAAATGGAACCCTGCCTGCATAAAAAATTACATCAGCATAGCCATCCCCGTTTACATCTCCGGCTGTTGATACACAAGCACCCACCTGATCATTGGCAACATTGCTTTCATATGACCAGTTTGCATTTGACGGAATGCCCCCACCTGCTATAAGACCTGTTGAGCTTCCATACCATAAAAAAACCTTTCCTTCGTTTGTCTGTCCGTTATCAAAATTCAAAGCGCCAACTAAAATATCGGAGTACCCGTCTCCATTTACATCTCCTGCTGTCGACACACTATGTCCGAAAAAAGCACCCGTCTGATTGCTTTCTGCTGTCCAGTTAGCAGTAGCCGTAGATATGCCCACTGATGACCCGTGATAAACCCAGACTCTGCCTTCATTTGTTTGTCCATTTGATAAAGCGTCTCCTCCTATAATAACATCGGAATACCCGTCACCATTAATGTCTCCGGCAATGGAAACTGAAAATCCACACAATCCCGTAGAACTGTTGCTTTCAACAGTAAAGTTTGCAGTTGCGGGTAAACCGGAAGCTGTTCCATAAAAAAAGTAAGTTCTTCCCTCTGATGTATGTCCGTTTGAATAATAAGGTGCACCAACAATAATGTCAGAATATCCGTCACCGTTTACATCACCAGCAGTAGAAACGCTCCACCCAAAATATGAACGGACTTGATCACTTTCAGCAGACCAGTCTGCATTCGCGGGTGTACCGTTTGCACCAAGTCCGGTTGAGCTTCCAAACCACACAAATGCTTTTCCCTCAAATTTTTGTCCGTTGGTATACTGTTTCGCTCCGATTATAATATCAGAGTATCCGTCGCCATTGACATCTCCCGCAGTTGAAACACTGTTTCCAAAATAAGCTGAATCCTGATCGCTTTCTGCTATCCAGTTTGCCGTCAGGGATAATCCTGTGGCAGAGCCGTGATAAACAAAAGCTCTTCCTTCTCTGCGATTACCGCCGTCATAGCCCTCTGCTCCGACTATCACATCACTGAACCCGTCACCGTTAACATCTCCGGCTGTCGCAACACTGCAACCCATGTAAGCACCTGACTGATTGCTCTCTGCTTTCCAGCTTTGAGTAGTAGACAGCGGGTCAATAGTTATCGGATAAACTGCATCTTCGTCATTGACGACGATGGAAAAGGATTTGAGATCTTCTTGGATCTGCGATTTGGAATTTCGGATCTGGGATTTTTGATTTTCTATTTGTAATTTGTCATTTGTAGTTTGTAATTTTTCACTTTTCTCAAAATAGGCTCGCAATTCAACGCCGTTTGCGTCCCATACTTTTAATGAAGAGTATTTCATCTTTTCAACTCCCTGATTGTCCTTAAACATAAGCGCATCTGCTCCGACTACCATCTTTAATTTTGTGCCGGCATTTATGTTCAATCTTAGCTTTCCTTCACCTTCAGGTTTTTTCTTAATTATAAAATCCTGCCGCATACCTTCTTCATTGTTTGTGTAATCGATTCTGATATTTTCATTTTCAATTGATGCTTTGTTGCCTGCTACTTTTAATTCATGATCTTCAAGCTGTATAAATGGATCCCCGATAAGATCATGCTGGTTTGCAGCGGGGTGTTGTTACGACTTTGCGCTGGCGTTTGACATTTCAAAATCTATACTCCACTCAGGAACACTCTCATACTTCTTATCGCTTTCCATAATACTCTTATCCCTGAGATCAAAAAGCGGAATTTTGTTAATCCTATTTTTAGCGGTGAACCCGTCATTATGATAAATAAAACGGATATTATTTGCACGGTTGGGTGACTGAAACGCACCGAGTTCTTCTGAATAAGAAATATTATATTCTTCCTTCTGTATATTTTGCATTGCCCCAGAGTACCAATCCTTGTCAATATCGTCTGATACAGTTTGAATGTCTTCAGACTTGTCCAATGAATTATTAACCTGATGATTCTGGTTCTTGATAATATTTCCGAAGCTGAGCGGAGGAGGACATTTTAATATAACTCCGGTGTTCCGCCCGCTTTCGGAGAATTCGAAATTGAAATCTGAACCTTTAAATGAAAATAAAATTATTGAAATTAATGCAGCAATTGTAAAATTTCTAATGCTCATTTTTCCCTCCGAAAATATGATTGATTAATTAATTTTACAAATTACGGATTTTCATATCTTACTCCAACCAAACTTTTTTGCGATTCTTACAGACTAATCATATAAAATGAGGCTGAATATATCAAAAATAAGCTATAATTTAACTTCTGAATATTATATTCTTACAGAATTATCGAGTCAAATTTTATAATGAAGGATTCCAAGCTAATAAATTTAATTAAGACATTTACACCGCATGAATTCCGGGAATTAGAATTATTCACAGATTCGCCTTACTTCAATCGCGGGCGAAACTTATCGGCGTTTTTCAAATGTCTGAAGAAATATTACCCGGGATTTGAAGAAGAAAGTTTCAGCGAAGAGAATTTTTATGAAGAATTGTATCCCGGTAAAAAGTATGATAAGTTAAAATCAAAAACTTTAATACATACACTGTCTTCCGAAATGTTTAAACTCTGCAAAGAATTTCTTATTCAGACCGGGCTGAATGAAGATTCGCACAAGAGAGAATACTATCTCTTGAACAGGCTCAGAGAGAAGCGATCTTACAAAGAATTTGAGAAAATATTTAATACTTCCACTGCCAATAAAGAACTCCCGGAAAAAGGAGGTGCCCTTGATTTTATTAATCAATTTTATTCAGCTCAAAACTCTATGGTGTACTGTATTGAAAATGGAGATATTTCAGGAGCAGTTGAGTCTATCATATCACAGGGTGAATGTTTTGCCGTGGCAGCACTAATAAAAGGTTACCGAAATCCTGAATTGAGCATCGCGGCAAAGACGCATAATGTTAATTTCAGAGAAAATCTAATTGATAATCTCATGAGTCATCTTGATTCACCGGGAGTTTTGGAAGTAATGAAAAAAAATAATGATAAATTTTATCCCTATGTTGCGGTAAACTATGCGGCATACCTGATGATGAAACATACAGAAGATCATAAATACTATTTTGAATTTAAAAAAATGGTAGATGAATACTATTCTCTTTTTGGTCAGAGTGAAAGATTTTATTTATATGCAATGCTTATCTCATACTGTTCTATGCAATGTCGGAATGACAATCCTCAAATATTCGGAAGAGAGCAATTCGAAATCCATAAAAGATCTGTTGAGCTTGGTGTGTATAAAAACAGTGAGAATGATATTATGGATATAGTTAAATTCAGGAATATTGCTATCTGCGCATTTACATTCAATGAAACAGACTGGTTCGAAACTTTCGTCAATGATTTTATAAACGAATTAAAGCCGGAATACCGTGAAAACATGCGGTATTTTTCATATGCATATGTTCATTTCGGAAGAAAAGAATTCGGTAAATCCCTGGAAAATCTTATAATGGTTCATGATGATTTCTTTTATTTTAAAATGGATGCAAAGAAACTGCTGCTTCTTATATATTTTGAACTCGGTTATTTTGAGCAGGCAAATTCTCTCATAAAATCCATAAAGGAATACATTGCAAATACAAAAGATCTTACGGATAAAATAAAAGACCGTGAAAGAATTTTTATTAAAGCAGTAAATGAATTATTGAATTTAAAAGAATCCGGAAACAAAAAAGATATCGGCATTCTTGAAACAGAAATATCAAAAGACCTTAATCTTACTTTTAAGATATGGCTTCTGGAAAAGGTGAATGAATTAAAAGGCGATCGGTCACCCCGTGCGGGTTGACATTCCTAAAACGATCTTAAAATAACATATGAATATTCGATCAATATTTTTCATAGAAATGTGCTGCAAAAATTATCAAATTCTAAAATTTTAATTTAAGACCAGATGTCAGATTGAACTGACAACCTGTTGGATCACTCAGGATCTCAGTGGTGATCCAAAGGCTGCCGGTTAATCTTTCTCGATTGTGAAATGTAACTTACTTACTTCCAGTCATTTTGATGAAATTATACTTTATTACGGTCGCACTATGCCCACAAAATTAAACGCATTATTATCTGAAACCGCAGCATCAGCAAGATCTGTTACATCATCTCCGTTCACATCCGTCGGAAGATACCCCGATGCAAAGTTGAACGCGTCATTGTCTATAAGACTGCCGTCACTCAGATCTATAACTCCGTCCTGATTTACATCGCCTGAGTAATTTCCGAATCTTAAAGGTGATGAATCTATTTGAATCAAATTATTTCCGAATGCCTGGGATGAAGAAGATGACAGATCATAATTTGCCGGAGAAGTTCTAGAGAATGAATTTGAATTTGCACTCCAGGTCTCAATGCTGTTTCTGTGCTTTACGGATATAAAATAATTTCCGTCAGCAGCGCCGCCGAAATTTAAAACCGCGTTTCCTGTTGATGATACTACAGCTTTTGATACATCTGCTGTTGTATAAGGTGAAATTGAATTTCTAAGCTCGACAGTAATCGTATCACTCACCTGCTGATCATTTACACTGTTATAAAATCCTTCGATGTACATACTTAGATTCAATGTTATATTCGGACTAAGAGCAACTGCAACGGGACTGTAATTTCCGTGAATGTCCTGCGCGACTATGAAATAATAAAACAGTCCGCTCAAAGGCGATGTATCAACATACGCAGAATCAACAGTCGTGGCATAAGGAGTTTCTGAATTAGGGTTTATGGTTTGTGAATAACTTCTGAACAGAATATAATTCAAAAGATCCGGCGCTGAACTTCTCTTCCAAGTAAGCTGCACATCATCTATAACGGCAGATGCATTAAACGGCGAGACCATTAAAGGAGCGATGTTGTCAATGCTTCTTCCGTAAACTATATTCGATCTCCAGAAATTATTCTGATTATTTGTCCGCGCAGTGATCCTGTAATAAAGCGTTCCGTTATTTCCCGAAACAGAATCAAAAGGAGTATCGTCGGTATAAGCGTAAAACGATTCTCTTGTTGCGGGAATGTAAGCTAAATTTTCCCAGAAGAATCCGCCGCTTCCGGGAGGCAGACTTCTTTGAATAAGGTAATCAGTGATCATATCAGTTCCTGTAATATCATAAGCGCTTCTCGTCCATTTGAGATTTACTTTACCGCCCTGATCATTGGGAACATCTTTGACGCTGATGAGAATGGGTTTCACTGACGGCGGCGAAGACAAGTATAAATATGCAGCACCGCTTCCTCCGCCGAAAATTTGATTTCCGGGACCGCCGACAAGAATATCTTCAATGCCGTCGCCGTTTATATCTCCTGCATTGCTGACGCAGGATCCGAACTCTTCACCGTATTGATTTGAATATAACAGAATGTCATAGGAATTATCTGCACTGTAACCTCCGAAATAAATGTATGATCTTCCTTTATCGATATCAAACTTTCTTTCACCTATCAGGACGTCGTCAAATCCGTCATTGTTTACATCACCGGCTCCTGAAACAGAATAGCCAAACTCAGAATAAAAGCCGAAATATTCAACATCATGGTTATAATTAAGATCTGATCCTCCGTAATACAAATACGCTTTTCCGCGATTATTTGCATAAGGAGCGCCGGCAATGAAATCGGAATATCCGTCACCGTTCACGTCACCTGCTCCTGATACACCTGAGCCAAAATAATCATAATCATTCTCTCCTGAAATCACCCTGAGAGATAATGAATTTCCCAAAACAGTATACACACCTCCTGTTGTATCATATCCGGGAGAACCGATGAGAATATCAGAATAACCGTCGCCGTTCAAATCTCCTGCGCCGGAAACGCTTGTTCCGAGATTATCATTTGCTGCTGTTCCCGTAATTCCATAATCCGAAACAGTATCCATCACACTTCCTCCGTAATAAACCACGAACCTTCCTCTCGATGACGCGTAATTTGGCGAGCCGATTAAGATATCAGAATAACCGTCTCCGTTCATATCGCCTGCGGAGGATATTGAATGACCGAATCTTGAAGAAGTTGTAAGACCGCTCATTCTCAGATCATGAACTGTATCCATAACTGAGCCGCCGAAATATACATAAACTCTGCCTTGCTGAGAATTATATTCCGGAGCGCCGATCGCTATATCATCATAGCCGTCAGCATTCACATCTCCAACTCCGGCGACTGACCAGCCGAACCAGCTTTGATCGTTAAAACCATTTATGATCTGTTCAGGTATTGTATCCGGATTTGCCGAACCGAAATGAATATAAACTCTTCCTCTTGCGAAATCTCCGTACGAAGGAGCGCCTGCAATATAATCATCATATCCGTCGCCGTTAAGATCTCCTGCGTCTGAAATTGAATTTCCCAGCTGACTTTGAAATTCTCCATAAGTTATTACATCGGGTATATCATTTCCTGTCAGTGAATTTTTATAAATATATATTTTACCTCTGTTTGAATTGAATCCGGATGCCCCGACAATAAAATCCTTATACCCGTCGCCGTTTATGTCACCGCCTCCTCCGACTGCCCAGCCGAAAGAATTACTTGTGGCTTCTCCGGTCATGATCATATCAGGAACATTATTCATTGCCGTTCCTCCGTAAAAAAGATAAGCTCTGCCTTTAAGAATCTGATATCCCTGAGCTCCGATAAGTATATCTGAATATCCGTCGCCGTTTACATCTCCCGCTCCGGAGACTCTTCCGAATTGAATTCCTGTCAGCTCACCGGTAAATACAATATCCGCGGCATTGTCCATCGCTGGTCCTCCGTAATAAATGTAAGCTCTTCCTCTTACTGAAGAATAATTCGGAGCAGCAATCAGCAGGTCCGAATATCCGTCGCCGTTTACATCGCCTGCGTCAGAAACGCTTTGTCCAAGGAAACTGCTTGCAGTTTCGCCTGAGAAAGTAACGTCTGCAATAGTATCCATGTTAGCTCCGCCGTAAAACATGTATGCAGCTCCCGTAAAAGATGAAACTGCGTAAGCGCCTACAAGCACATCCGAGAAGCCGTCTCCGTTTACATCACCTGCGCCTGTAAGTGAAAATCCAAAGAATCCTCCCGACACGACTCCTTCAAGTGTCTTATCTGCAATGTTATCCATGATCAATCCGCCGTAATAAATATAAGCCCGTCCTCTGTTTGAGGAATATGCATAACCGCTGACTATCACATCCGAAAATCCGTCGCCATTTACATCGCCGGCAGTTGATACGGAATAACCGAAGTTGATATTCCCCGTTCCGGTAAGAACAACATCTGCAATATTATCCATATTATATCCGCCGTAGTAAATATAAGCTCTTCCTATACCTGAAGAGTATCCGTAAGCTCCGACTATAACATCGCTGTATCCGTCGCCGTTTACATCACCTGCATCCGATACTGAAATTCCAAAAAAATTATTAGCCGCTTCTCCGTTAAGTACGAATGAAGGCGTAGAAGACATAATTGGAGCGCCGAAGTATATGTATACTCTTCCTGCGCTTGAATTTGTAAAATGAGCTCCGCTAATAATATCATCATATCCGTCACCGTTGAGGTCTCCGCAGTTTGATACTGAATAACCGAAACGCTGAGACGCCACCAAACCGTTTATGGACTGGAGACTGGTTGCATCGGATTGATATTCCGGCTCTCTTTCAAATTCACTTTGCGCTGATAAAGCGCTTGTAAACATAAATAATAACACAAACGCTAAAGAAACTGATTTGGTACTCATTGTATTTCTCCTTTCATTATCTTCAATATATTATTCTTTAAACTTATTACTTAAATAACAGCGAAGCAAATTAACCGCTTATTATCGGGAGAGAAAATAAGAGACAGTAAATCGCTTCGCTAAAAAAATAAATTTGAATGATGTATTTTCTCTCCCGTGAATATACTGAGGCAAATTATCAACGAAAGACAATTTTGTCAAAGAAATATTTCTAAGAATGTTACCCGTGATTCTTAATTATATCTTTATTATTATGTTATTCCTGTGACTATTGCACTTATAAACTGAATTATTCTTTAAATATTAGTTACCCGTTTATGACGAATTCTAAATTAATTCCTGTATTAAAAAGTTTTTCAAAAGAAGAGATCAAAGAGTTTGACAAATTTTTAAACTCTCCTTATTTCGGCTGTAAAAAATTTGTACTGAATTTTTACAGGGAGTTGGCAAAACTTTATCCGCTATTTTCGGAAATCAAAACTGATAAGAAAAAATTATTTGCAAAGCTTTACGGCGGCAAGAAATATAATGACGGTCTGATGAGAAGAATTATTTCAGATCTGATAAGATATGCTGAAGAATATTTAAAACTAAAAAATTTCAGAGGCAATAAAATATTTCAAAACCAATGCTTATTAAATGAGCTTAGGAAAAGAAATCTCGGAGATCAGTTCAGAATAAGATCCGAAAGCATGCTTAAAAAAATAAAGGCAGCCGATCAGGTAAACCCGGAATCACTCCTTGAAACATATTTTGTGAACATGGAAGTAAAGGAATTCAGAACACATCTGAGAGATTCGAAAATGCATGAGGCGTATGCTCTGACAGTAGAAACATTTACGGTTTTTTTTCTGAGAATAATTTACTCTTATATAAATCACCGGAATACATTTTCAAGAGAGATAAAAAAAAGCAATGAACTCGCAGATGAATTTATACGGAATCTGAATTTCAAAGAATTCTTAAATTATCTGGAAAATAATGACAGCCGTTATTCCGTCTATTTGAAAATGGTTTTGTACAGTTACAACATAGTCAGCGATAAAAACGACAGGGAAAGCTATTTCAAACTGAATAAGCTTTTAATTGACAATCCGGGTTATTTCTCGGAATGGGAGCGGAATAATTTATATGTAAATATTATTAAATTTCTAAGCTATCAGAATGAAAGTTATGACAATATATTTATTGATGAGGAATATAAGATGTATGAAATATTATTAAGCGAATATTATTTACCCGGTCCGTCATTGACATTGCAGATAAGTTTTTGCAGAAATTATATTAACATATGCAGGCAGATAGGTGAATTCGAAAGGATAAAAGCTTTCCTTAAAAAATACTCAGCATATTTTCCCGCGGATTATAAAGAAGATCTGATCAGCTTATGCGAATCCGTATATCATTTTGAAAAGAGAAATTTCACCGGTTCAGTTAATCATGCGTCAAAGGTCAGTTTCAACAGAGATATTTTCAAATTCGATATAAAGATACTGAAGATAAAAAACTTTTATGAGCTAGGATATTTTGAATCGGCTTATACTGAACTTGATACTCTGAAGCATCTTTTTTCTTCGACAGAAAATATTAAACCCGGTGCTTTATTAAAGGGTAAGAATTTTGTAAAATATTTCTCCTCCGTATTAAACATAAAAATGGGAAACAAAAAAGCGGAAAGTCATCTTATGAAAAAACTATTATCAAAGGAAAAAAATATATTGGAAAAAAACTGGCTGATATTAAAAGTCAAAGAACTTAGCTGAAGTTTATTTCCCCCGGAGGAGTCTCTAGCTCTTGAGGACTCCTTAGTTTAATTTCAAATTACAAATGACGAATTTCAAATATTAGATTACAGTATATCTTTAAATTTATCTGTAAGTAAGATTTAAAACCCGTCATTCGTAATTCGTAATTGTTTTTATTAACTATTAACTATAAACTACTAACTACTAAGGAGTTATTTTCCCTACAAAGTTAAACGAATTATTATCCGCAAACACCGCATCGGCAAGATCTGTCACTCCGTCGCCGTTCACATCCGTCGGCAGATATCCTGAATTAAAATTAAACGCGTCGTTGTCTATCAGACTTCCGTCAGCAAGATCAATTATCCCGTCCTGATTTGCATCACCGCTGTAAACTGCAAATCTTACAGGCGAAGCATCAACTTGTATCATATTATTACCAAATGCCTGTGATGCTGCGTTAGAAAAATCATAATTTACCGGTATCCCGATTGACAATGGTACCGGATTCGCGCTCCATGTTTCAATTGAGTTCCGGTGCTTAACTGCGATGTAGTAATTTCCATCGGGAGCATTGAAAAATCTGAGCTGAACAGTACCGTTTGCGGATACGACTGCACTTGATTGATCTGCCACTGCAAAAGGTGATGTTGAATTTCTAAGTTCAGCTGTAATAGTATCTCTCACCTGTGAATCAACGCCTGAATTATAGAATCCTTCTATGAACATTGTAAGATTGAGTGTCTGCTTTATACTGATTGCCGAAGCAAGATATATGTAAGCTCTGCCTGTATAAGAAGAATATCCGTTTTCTCCGACAATCACATCCGAATATCCGTCACCGTTCACATCACCTGCTGTGGAGACTGAGCTTCCGAACTGGTTGCTTGCCTCGCCTGTCATTGTTACATCGGCAGTATTGTTCATGACTGCGCCGCCGAAGTAAATATTCACACCTCTGCCGCTGTTCATTCCGACGATCACATCGGAATATCCGTCGCCGTTCACATCGCCTGCGGAAGAGACTGAAAATCCTAAATAATCCGCACCTTGACCTGTCATTATTACATCTGCTGTATTGTCCATGACCGGACCGCCGAAGAAGACATAAGCCCTTCCGGCGATTTGGACAAGATATTGCCATGCTCCGACAATCACATCCGAATATCCGTCACCGTTCACATCACCTGCTGTGGAGACTGAGCTTCCGAAATAGTTGCTTGCTGCTTCACCTGTCATTGTTACATCGGCAGTATTGTTCATGACTGCGCCGCCGAAGAATACATACGCCCTACCGGTATTTGAAGAATATCCATATGCTCCGACGATCACATCCGAATATCCGTCGCCGTTCACATCACCGGCTGAGGAGACTGAGAATCCGAACCAATTGCCTGCTGCTTCGCCTGTCATTGTTACATCGGCGGCATTGTTCATGGATGCACCGCCAAAATATATATACGCCCTTCCGGGATTCCCATACGCACCGACTATCACATCAGAATATCCGTCACCGTTCACATCGCCGGCTGAGGAGACTGAGTAGCCTAAGTTATTAAATTCTGTATCACCTGTCATTATTACATCGGCAGTATTGTTCATTACTGCGCCGCCGAAATAAACATAAGCCCTGCCGGTAGATGATGAATATCCGTTTGCACCTACAATCACATCGCAATATCCGTCTCCGTTCACATCACCTGCAGAAGAGACAGACCGTCCGAAAAAGTTGCTTCCTGCTTCACCAGTCATTATTACATCTGCAACATTATCAATGACCGCACCGCCGAAGAAGACATACGCTCTGCCGTTCCATGAGGAATATCTGTTCGCTCCGACAATGATATCATCATATCCGTCATTGTTAACATCGCCGGCAGACGAAACAGACAATCCGAAGCTGTCACCTTCTTGCTCTCCTGACAATGTCACATCTGCAATCATTTCATTACTCATGACATAATCTAATAAATAAGTCCTGCCGGTATTCGAGGAATATCCAAATGCTCCTGCTATCAAATCGGAATATCCGTCACCATTCAAGTCACCGGCTGAGGAGACTGAATAGCCGAACCTATTACCTGCCGCTTCACCTGTCATAAAAACATCTGCAGCATTGTTCATGACTGCACCGCCGAAGAAAACATACGCCCTACCGGTATTTGAAGAATATCCGTCTGCCCCGACGATCACATCGGAATATCCGTCACCATTCACATCACCAGCTGAGGAGACTGACCATCCGAATGAGTTGCCTGTTGCTTCACCTGTCATTGTTACATCGGCTGCATTGTCCATGAGTGTACCGCCGAAGAATATATAAGCCCTGCCGGTATCTGAAGAATATCCATCTGCCCCGACAATCACATCCGAATATCCGTCAGCGTTCACATCACCGGCTGAGGAGACTGAACGTCCGAAAAAGTTGCCTGCTGCTTCTCCTGTCATTGTAACATCTGCAGCATTGTTCATCATCGTGCCGCCGAAGAAGACATATGCTCTGCCGGTATTTGAAGAGTATCCTCTTGCTCCGGCGATCACATCGGAATATCCGTCGCCGTTAACATCTCCGGCTGAGGAAACTGACCGCCCGAAAAAGTTGCTTGCTGCTTCACCTGTAATTATCACATCAGCGGCATTGTTCATGACTGCGCCGCCGAAGAAGACATAAGCTCTCCCGGTACTTGAAGAATATCCGCGTGCTCCGACAATCACATCAGAATATCCGTCGCCATTCACATCACCTGCTGAGGAGACTGAAGAGCCGAAAAAGTTGCTTGTTGCTTCACCTGTCATTATTACATCTGCTGTATTGTCCATGACCGGACCGCCGAAAAATACATATGCCCGTCCGGTATTAGCAGAATATCCATCTGCTCCGACGATCACATCAGAATATCCATCACCGTTCACATCACCTGCAGTGGAGACTGAATAACCGAAACGATTGTTTGCTGCTTCACCTGTCAAAATGACATCAGGAGCCGTGTTCATGAATGCGCCGCCGAAATATATATAAGCTCTGCCGGTATTTGATGAATAATTCGGCGCTCCCACGATAACATCGGGGTATCCGTCGCCATTCACATCACCGGCTGAAGAGACTGAATTTCCGAATCTGTCTCCGGCATTAAATCCGTTAAGTATCTTTCTCTGCAAAGCGTCGCCTTCAGGATCTTCCCCGATCTCACGGGAATTCGCCGAACCATTCTCCGGAATGATCCTGTTTCCCTTTTCGTCGCGGAGACTGTTGAGCCAATCCTGTGTGACTCCCTCCAGAAGCGAATCGCCTTTTGGATCTGTCTGCCCGCTCTGATAAGATACTTCCTGTTTATTGATTGTAGAGTTGCTTGAAGCCTTGTCCCAATTCCCATACAATCCTGCAGTAATGAGAAGATTCAAAGCAAAGATGATTGTTATTGAATTTAAACAGTTGTGATTTGACATGGTATTAAGTTGAAGTTAAATTAAGAAATCAATTTTTATAATTAATATGGTTTTATTTATATTGAAAAAATCAAAATATATCAAAATCAATCTTATATATCTTATAAATCTTAAACTGGCACAGCCAGAACCAAAACATGATTGACGATTCACGATTAAGTTAAATAATTTATACATGAACCTTATTTTTTCTTACAAACCTTAATAGAAAAAAATTGTAACAGATCTTATAAATCTGATAATCTTATAAATCTTATAAATCAGATAATAACCCGGCATACCGGTGATGCCTTTTAAGAATAGTTGCCCGCCGGCAAGAATTCGGATTATTATCTTAATGCTCAAAGTATATTCTGTTTTTTAATTTGTACAAAATTAAGTTAAATGGTTAAATTTCCCAAAGAGATTTTAAGAGAAATTTCACATTCATATAGCTTTAAGAAATTTGCAAAAAATCTTATTTTATACTGATTCGCAAACAATTATTCCCAAACTATTCACATTCCGCATATGCAAAAAAGCACAGCACTGGAAATTATTAAAACCTTCACTCCCGGAGATATTGAGCGGTTTGAGGATTTTCTGAAGTCTCCATTCTTTAATAAAAATTCTAATGTCATAAGACTATTTAATCTTTTAAAAAAATATTCTCCCGACTATGTAAGCTCGGCACTTGATAAGCAAATGATGTGGAGAGAACTTTTCCCGGATAAAGCATACAACTACGGCTCAATGAAGAATCTAATTTTCGAGCTGAAAAAGCTTGCTGCGAAGTACATTACAATAGATGAGCTCGGCAGAAACAAACTTGAAGAAGACGAAATACTGGTAAGAGCTTTAGGCAAAAGGAATATTCCTAAGTTCTTCATCAACAAAGTATCTGAGATTGAGAAAAAGTACAGAATAGAAAATCTTCAAAACCTGGAAACAGAACTTGAAGATTATTTTACATATATGTTTAAAATAAAATGGATGAAGCATGCATATCTGCGCTTTTATAATCAGAGGCTTGCAAAGGATGAAGATCTGATTGCATATACTGCGCTGATGACGGGAAGCTTTATTATCTATACTTCAATGTACTACAATAATGTAATGGCGCAATCTCTGGATGTTAATTTCACTCCGGAGCATAATGCTGTCGTATCATTAGTAGAAACACTCAAAAGCACATCAACCGCTGAAATCCTGAAAGCAATATCTAAATTTTCCATTGCGGCAGGGAAAATAACTAATCTGCACTGGCTCAAAACAAAGGTAGTCATGAAAGATGCCTCGGAAGAGGATTTCTTTCAATTACGCGATGAAGTTTACAGGAATACTGATATGCTTCCGGTTCTTAGTCTCAAAGGATTTCTTACAAGCATTGTGAATTCTGCGGCGATGCTCGATTCACCGGACATAAATATTTCTAAAGAAAGAATTGATGCTCTGAAGCTGCGTATGAAAAAGAAAATGATTGCCCATGATGACGGAAGAGTTTATCTGCCTGAGCTTCTCCAATATTTCTGGAGCGCAAGCAATCTTAATGATTATGAAGTCATAGAAAAATTGATTAAAGAACACGTTTCAAAATCCAATAATGAGAAGAAAGACAACGTCATGAATTGCGGAGAGATATTCTTTTGCATAAGAGACAAAAAATTCAATGAAGCGCTGGAACTGATATCAACTGTAACACCCGAATCATTCATGATGAAGGTTCATTTAAGAATGCTGAAGACACGCTGTCTTTATATGATTAACGACTATGAAACATTCCTTTATGAAAGAGATTCGCTCAATCATTTCCTCAAGAGCAGCAAGTCACTGAGCGAAAAGAACATTCGTCAGCTTAAGGATTATTTTGAAAAGGTAAACCGCATGTTCCGGCTAAAACGGAATTTTGAAGGCAGCGAATTTAAAAAGCTGAACGAAGAGATAGTTTCGAATGTGAATTATCCTGTATGGATGAGAGAGGAATTATCGGTTATTAAAATCGTTAGATGAAAAATAACTATTAACTATGTCTCGTCCTGTTGCAGGATTTTTCGGAAAGTTCTTTTTATTTACTTCTGTGCCATACAGGAAACTCACTAACACGTCAAGCAAACTCTTGGTCACCAACATCAAAAGCTTCGGTCCGTGTAAACAGTTTGATTTAACTTTGACAAATTCTTCTTTTGCAATTAATCTGACAGCGCTTGGTGAATTATAAATTTCGCCGTTGTTGGTCTTAGTGAGCGAAGCGAGCGTGACCAACAACAATCGAATCACAACTCGTATCCCGTAATTACTAACAATAAACTAATAACAACTATTAACTATGTCACGTCCTAAAAAAAGTTTACAAAAAAACAGCTCTTGATTTTCTGCAGCAAAGACAAAATACTGAGAGCGAAGCGGTTGACACTCAAGTATTTTGTCTTTGCTGCTATCATTTTTCTTTTCTTTTTTGCTTCTTTTTTCTTTTCTTTTTGTTAATAAGTTCATAATTTTTCTATGCTGCATATTTCTGATTCGGTGTCATATAATTTATGCTCATATGTAGTCTTAACTCATTGTATGATTTAATTGCTTCTTTTATTGCTTTCTTTGCTTCTGACATTGTCTTAAATTTTTGCCCAAGCATAAATTCTTCCTTCAGTATTCCATTAACTCTCTCTGCTACTGCGTTCTCATACGGATTACCTTTTTCTGACATGCTTATTCGGATCTGATTCTTGATTAATATTCCTGTGTACAAGTTGCTGCAGTATTGTATCCCCCGATCTGAATGATGTATCATGCCCGATAGATTTTCTTTTCCGGCTATTGCCATTTTTAATGCGCGTATGCTTCCTTCTAAGTTTAAACTATTGCTAAAATCATGTCCCACTATCTTGCGTGAGAATAAGTCTGTTGATAATGCTAAAAAACCAAAACCTTCTTCTGTCGATATATAAGTTATGTCAGATACCAGTATCTCATCAGGCATAGTTGGTTCTATATCTTTTATATGATTATCATATGTTGTGAACCTATGTGACGAATAAGTAGTCTTCATATACCGCTTCTTTCGATGTATCAGCTGACCATTTCGCCTTAGTATTTCAAAAAACTTGTCCCTGCCTAATTTTATTCCCATTGCTTTAAATTCCGGATCCAGTATTTTGAATAGTTTCTTTCCCCCAAGAATAGGAAGCTTGATCCGTATATCTTGAACAAATTTTAGTATTATGTCCTCCTGAATCAGTTTAAATTGCTTTTGTCTTCTGCTTTTATAATATCCCTGAGGACTTATTCCTACTATCTCACAGATCCTGTGCAATTTTGCGAAAAAAAACTCAAAGCCTGCGGCAACTGATTCCTTATTGATTTAAATTGTTTCGTATTAAAAAATAACCGCAGGCTAAAGCCTGCGGCTACTGATTCCTTTGATTTAAATTGTTTCGTATTAAAAAATAACCGCAGGCTAAAGCCTGCGGCTACTGATGATTAATTGATTTAAGTGTTTATTTAATAAAATAAAAAGCAGGCTAAAAGCCTGCGGCTACTAATAATAATTGATTTACATTATATCGTTATAAAATAAAAAACCGCAGACCGAAGCCTGCGGTTTGAAAAAGTGTAGCGTATTATTTTTTTTTATTTCTTAAATCATAATTCCTAATTGATTTAAGGAGTTACTTTCATCGCAAGATTGAAAGCATTATTATCAGCGATAGTATAGTCAGAAAGATCAGCTAATCCGTCGCCGTTTGTATCTGTCGGAATATATCCGGTGTTAAAATTATTCACATCATTGTCAATCTGGCTTAAGTCACTAATATCTACAACATCATCCTGATTCACATCTCCGCTGTAAATTCCAAATACTACCGGTGAATTATCGACCTGTGCCATATTGCTGCCGAAAGCCTGCGTTGCGGCATTTGTGAAATCGTAATTCATAATAGTTGCTTCAACATATGGCTCTCCTCCTGATTTGCTCCAGGTCTCGATTGAATTTCTGTGTTTAACAACTATATAATATGTACCGCTCGGCTGTGTAAATGTGAATATTCCTGTGAAGTTAACGGAATCAACAGTAGAAACGGATGAATCAAGCACATTATACGGTGAAATATCTGAGTGCAGATATACTCTCACTGTATCCTTCATATTGAGTTCTTCAGACAAATTATAAAATCCTTCCGGTAAAACTTTTACATTTATGGTTGTAACAGCTAAACCATTGCATGATAAAGGAACCGGCTGGAATCCGGGAACACCAACATTATCATCAGCTCCGTTGGTTAAGAATGGAGCGAATGTTACCGGACCTGAAATACCTGATGCAATAGTCGGAGATTCAGTTGTACCAAACCAATTACATGTACCGTTTTGTGTAACGCCTGTCTGATTGAACAATGCAAAAGTATTTCCGCTGAGATCGTTATCATTTACAACTCCATTAAGAGTAGCGCCTGCATCTTTATAGAAATATACAGCTGCATCCCATCCGTTGACTATGTTTTCAGTTGCAGTTGCATTCAGAGTCTCGGTTCCGATTGCATCCATTTCTATACCGACACCGTTTGTTCCGTCACTTGTAAGTGTGTTTCTGTAAATTGAAGTATTGATCGGCAAATTATCTCCCTGATTGCCGCTTCTGTTTGCAGTACCTGCGTCAAAAGGTTCTGCCGCTAACCTTGGTGTTCCGCCCGGATCAGCGTCAATTCCCCAGTAAGAAACCGTTCCTGTGTTTACCGCTGTAGCGTTTATTGTATTTTCACTTATTAATCCGCCGACATCAATATAATAGATTCCCATCTGGCAAGCTGTAAGCGAATTTCCTGAAGTAGTATCAGGACCTGCAGACTGAAACAGAAGAATTCCTGTTGAAACGGTAGTAGAAGGTGTGTAAGAAAGATTACTAATAGTATTACCTCTGATAGAACCTGAAGCGCCGGTGCTGAGCTGGAATCCGTTCTGAGCTATGATACTTACCGGACCAGAACCTGTAACAGTGTTACTGTCTGCTTTTATATTGAGATCAGCACCTGCAAACACAGTTGCATTTTTCTGGAAATCATAAATTGAATTTCCTTTTACATTCAGTGTTCTCAAATTTCCGTTGTCTGCAAAAGCATATAATCCGACACCTGCCTGAGATCCGTCCATTGGTGAATTTCTGATTGCTTTAATTTCACAATCATTTACTTCTCCTCCGGCATTACGGTAAGCAATACCCATGAATCTGTTGTTGGCATTTCCTTTACCTGCGCCGTCGACAGATATGTCATTTATAAATACATCATCCGCATCGTGAACATATATCACAGGTTTGTTTGTATTGGGACCTGTCAAAAAAGATAATGTTAACGTATTCGGGGAAATAATATTTGTAACAGTAGTACCCTGACCTTTTATATTAAGAGTTTTATTTATTTCAAGCTGCTCCGTGAAATTTCCCGGACCGACATTCACAATAAATCCGGGTAAAGCTGCATTGATACCTCTTTGGACAGAAGGAACAGTTGTCACCGGAGATACAAAACTGTTTACTGTTACAAAGTCATGATTTGATTTCACCAGTACAAATCCTAAACCGCCGTCATCTATAGCATGCTGAATTCTGTCTTCAAGCGAGAAGAGATTATTCAGTGACATTAAAGCAGGTGATTCCAAACCTGATCCCTCATCATACTGATTATTTGTTGCGTCAATATTTACATTAACTTTTTTCTTGGTTGAAACATATGTTGCTAACCAGACAGGATCTCCTGCTGTTGATAATGTTTCGTTATTAAGACTGATCTTTTTATGAACATTGTTTTTGAAAAGATTCTCGTCTCCTAATGTACCGACTGTAACTGTACCTATCGAAGACAAGCTGTCTGAATTTGCAAGTTCAAGTGAGATTCCTGTCTGACCTATTGCGTTGCTTCCGTTGAAAGTATTGCTAATAATTACAGCGTTGCTTGTAAATGCAGTCTGAGGCGCAAGAGTCCTTTGTTTTGTATCAATGCGGATTGATCTGAAATTGACTGCTGAGAGATCAGGAATAAAAGTGTTGTTATCGATTGTAACATTACTTGATCTTCCGGAGAAAATTCCAAAGTTAACATAATTTTGAATTGAATTTCCTGAGATCAATAAGCTGGCTCCCGGCAGTGAAATATTCTTCAGTTCGATCATTGAAAAGTCCGTTCCGCCGCCGTATGCATTTGACGGTTCACAAATATTGTTGACAAATGTATGCGCGCCGTTTCCAAGATAATTTATTTCAGCGTTACCTTTCAGATCATTACTTGAAATGTTTAACAGACCGCCCTGTATGTCACCTGACTGGAATGAATAGAATCCGTTTATATCATTGTTTGTCCAGTCTCCGTAACAATTCAGCGTCCTGACTCCCCTTCCGAGCGGTGAATTTCCGGTGTGTTTTATTTCGTTGCTGTCGATATTCAGCTGATCGTAATTTGGTCCTCCTGCATTACCTGCCTGTATTCCGAAACTATTGAATATCGGTACACCTGTATTGGCAGTTCCTTCAATCTCATTATTCTTAATAGTAAGATTGTTAAAGCTTCCTGAAGTTGCAGCTTTGATTCCGGAGGTTACCGCTAACTGATTAAAGCGGATAACGAAATTGTTAATAGTAACATTTGGAACTGTGACTGAAAATGTTTCGCCAAGTGAACCTTCAACGATTGGCTTTGAAGAAGGGTTGGAAATGTTACCAAACAAAGTTAATTCTTTATTGACAACAACATTCTCATTATAGTAACCTGAATCAACATCTATGGTATGAGTATTAAGTGTTTGCGCATCATTAATAGCTCCCTGTATTGAACAAAATACTTCATTCGTATTTGTGTTCGTTACTACTCCCGCAGTTATTCCCGAACCGACATCCCTTGTATCTAGTGTATTTGTAAGAGTATTTCCGAAAATATTTACTCCGCAGGTTATCGGTGAGTTTCCTCTTCCGAAATAAGTATCTGCAATGTCATTCTGATTTCCGTCTCCGGGATAAGGAAGATGTCCGGCCTGTCGCTGAATACCTACATCACATCCGCTGACCGTGTTACCGCTGACTGTGTGGCTTGTTCCTTCCATTACTATTCCGAAGCCTTCGCTTGTGCTTGGCTGTACATATCCGGCTACTGTATTATTCTGTACTACTGTTCCGTTCGGTACGTCCACATTTCCTGCGAGTACTCCTCTTCTGAACACCGCTATACCGGCGATATCTCTTAAGTCGGTTATCGCTATCGTTCTTGATACATCGTTATTTTCTATCACCACTCTGCCTGCGCCTGTGGTCAGACCTGAGCCGTTTGGATTTTTTATCTCTATTCCAAACCGTCCGTTATTAAGAACCGTGTTATTGCTCACTACATTCTCGCCCGGTCCCTGAAGTCCCACAAGACCGATGCCGTTATCAAAGTTGTCGTATATGTTATTGTTTGAAATGGTAACGCCTGATGCTGTGCCGTCCTGAAGCTCTACGCCGCAGCAGTTGTTATTGAATACTATGCAGTTGGTTATTGTAATGTTTTCTTTCAGTCCGTTCCAGATCACTATACCTCTTGCATTTGACGTATGACCTGAGGCTGTCACCGAATCAAGAAGCACTGTATTGACAGGACCGTTTGCATAAAATCCGCTGCCGCCGACATTGTTCTGTAACACTACATTGTTTACAGTCAGGTTATTGTTTCCGCCTATACCGTATATGCCTGCATCCGTGTTGCCGTTTGTTCCTGCAAGTTCTGAACTGTAAGTTTTTCGATCGTCACATTTGTTATGCCGTTATTGACAGCTATTCCTCTGCCCATTCCAAGACCTGTGCCGTCAACTATGCAGTTTGTTTTGTCAACTCCGTATAGTGTCAGGGATTTATCTATTGTAACTCTTTCATTATAGGTAAACTCCGCACATTCGATCACATCGTTCGGATTTGCTGCCGCTACAGAACTCTGTATCGTCTGATAGTATGTATTCTGTGTAATGTTGTGAACCGGTAAGAAGTAAAGCAGATTACCGAGACACATATTATCGACCTTATGGAAGAGAGCTGCTTCAAGAGCTGATCTTTGAGCAAAGTTCATCGCTGAAGGAAGCTGAAGACCTGAACCTACATCAAATCTGTTGTTCTCAATATCCAGATTTACAGACCAGCAGTCCATTGTTGTAATTGCTCCCGGACCTGCTCCGATCAGTGAAGTATATGCAGGGAAGGCTGATGTATTGCTTGCTCCCGTCTGATTGTCAAGATATATGAAGTTTGAAAATCCGCTGTTGAATGTATTTTCATTTCCCGTGTTTCCTATTGTATAACTTCCGATCACTGCATTATCGATATCATGATTATGAAAACTCAATGCCGTTCCGCCGTTGGCGCCTGAGTAATTAAATGTATTGTTGGTCAGTACGGCTGAATTTGAGACCTGTATTATTGCGTTTGAGTTCGAGCTTATTGATTTTGTGTTGATCGCAATGTGATGGAATGTTGTTGAGTCCGATGCCGGAGTAAATGTATTATTATCAATTGTTAAGCTGTTATAATTCTCCACGCTTGCTCCCCACATGTGACCTGTAAACGTATTGCCGCTCACCATCGTTGTTTTAAAATTGTAATTATTCTTCAGTCTTAAAACAGCCGTATTAGCCGCTGCCACGTTTGCAAAGCTTCCCTCAAATGTATTTCCTGAAACGGTCAGTATGCCTGCGCCTGCATTCATATCTGAAAATTCCACGCCGCCGCCGTTTAACTGATTATTGGTAACGTCAACATTGCCGTTATTTCCGAATCTTACTAACACGTCATGGTTGATCGACTGGAATATATTATTGGTAAACAATCCGCCGCCTTCATCCACTGGAAACCGCTGCCCTGAAATATCTGGGTACGCCGAAGCCGTCATCCAACACTCCCGATACTGTGCTGCCCTGTACGGTAATATTATCTACACCGCCTGCCGCTACACGGTAGTTTATCCCTCCGCCGTAATTAATACTGATCGCGTTGCGGTTTGAGTATGATCCGAATGTCCCGGCTGCGCTTGAACCGTATGCTTCGACTGAATCGTTTGTGATCGTAATGTTGTCTATGTTCGTTCCGCTTGCTATCACTGCGCTGTTCAGCTTTGTCATATCCACGCGCATTCTCATATTCTCGATCGTTACATCCTGTACTGAAACATCCATTAATGTCGGCTTTCCCGATACCGTTCCGGTGAAGTCCATTACCGGCTTGACTGCCCCTACTCCTTTTATTACAAGGCTCTTGTTTACTATCACCTGTTCGTTGTATGTTCCGGGTGATACTTCTATTGTATGACCGCCTAATGTCTGAGCGTCATTTACAGCTGTCTGTATGGAACAGAATGACTCGCTGCTGTTTATATTTACTACAAGACCTGCGCCGATATTATTACCGACATCTCTTGTATCGATTGTATTGGTAAGTATATTTCCAGATAAGGTTATCATGCACGTTGCAGGTGAGTTTCCTCTTCCGAAATAAGTATCTGCAATGTCATTCTGATTTCCGTCTCCGGGATAAGGAAGATGTCCGGCCTGTCGCTGAATACCTACATCACATCCGCTGACCGTGTTACCGCTGACTGTGTGGCTTGTTCCTTCCATTACTATTCCGAAGCCTTCGCTTGTGCTTGGCTGTACATATCCGGCTACTGTATTATTCTGTACTACTGTTCCGTTCGGTACGTCCACATTTCCTGCGAGTACTCCTCTTCTGAACACCGCTATACCGGCGATATCTCTTAAGTCGGTTATCGCTATCGTTCTTGATACATCGTTATTTTCTATCACCACTCTGCCTGCGCCTGTGGTCAGACCGGAGCCGTTCGGATTTTTGATCTCTATTCCAAACCGTCCGTTATTAAGAAGCGTGTTATTGCTCACGACATTCTCGCCCGGTCCCTGAAGTCCCACAAGACCGATACCGTTATCAAAGTTATCGTATATGTTATTGTTTGAGATCGTAACGCCTGATGCCGTACCGTCCTGAAGCTCTACGCCGCAGCAGTTGTTATTGAATACTATGCAGTTGGTTATTGTAATGTTTTCTTTCAGTCCGTTCCAGATCACTATACCTCTTGCGTTTGACGTATGACCTGAGGCTGTCACCGAATCAAGAAGCACTGTATTGACAGGACCGTTTGCATAAAATCCGCTGCCGCCGACATTGTTCTGTAACACTACATTGTTTACAGTCAGGTTATTGTTTCCGCCTATACCGTATATGCCTGCATCCGTGTTGCCGTTTGTTCCTGCGAAGTTCTGAACTGTAAGTTTTTCGATCGTCACATTTGTAATGCCGTTATTGATCGCTATTCCTCTGCCCATACCGGCAAGACCTGTTCCGTCCACTACGCAGTTTGTTTTGTCAACTCCGTAAAGTGTAAGGGATTTATCTATTGTTACTCTTTCATTATAGGTAAACTCCGCGCATTCGATCACATCGTTCGGATTTGCTGCTGCAACAGAACTCTGTATCGTCTGATAAAAAGTATTCTGTGTAATGTTGTGCACCGGTAAGAAGTAAAGCAGATTACCGAGACACATATCATCGACCTTATGGAAGAGAGCTGCTTCAAGAGCTGATCTTTGAGCAAAGTTCATCGCTGAAGGAAGCTGAAGACCTGAACCTACATCAAATCTGTTGTTCTCAATATCCAGATTTACAGACCAGCAGTCCATTGTTGTAATTGCTCCCGGACCTGCTCCGATCAGTGAAGTATATGCAGGGAAGGCTGATGTATTGCTTGCTCCCGTCTGATTGTCAAGATATATGAAGTTTGAAAATCCGCTGTTGAATGTATTTTCATTTCCCGTGTTTCCTATTGTATAACTTCCGATCACTGCATTATCGATATCATGATTATGAAAACTCAATGCCGTTCCGCCGTTGGCGCCTGAGTAATTAAATGTATTGTTGGTCAGTACGGCTGAATTTGAGACCTGTATGATTGCGTTTGAGTTCGTGCTTATTGATTTTGTGTTGATCGCAATGTGATGGAATGTTGTTGAGTCCGATGCCGGAGTAAATATATTATTATCAATTGTTAAGCTGTTATAATTCTCCACGCTTGCTCCCCACATGTGACCTGTAAACGTATTGCCGCTCACCATCGTTGTTTTAAAATTGTAATTATTTTTCAATCTCAAAACAGCTGTATTTGCAGCTGCCACGTTTGCAAAGCTTCCCTCAAATGTATTTCCTGAAACGGTCAGTATGCCTGCGCCTGCATTCATATCTGAATATTCCACGCCGCCGCCGTTTAACTGATTATTGGTAACGTCAACATTGCCGTTATTTCCGAATCTTACTAACACGTCATGGTTGATCGACTGGAATATATTATTGGTAAACAATCCGCCGCCTTCATCCACTGAAACCGCTGCCCTGAAATATCTGGGTACGCCGAAGCCGTCATCCAACACTCCCGATACTGTGCTGCCCTGTACGGTAATATTATCTACACCGCCTGCCGCTACACGGTAGTTTATCCCTCCGCCGTAATTAATACTGATCGCGTTGCGGTTTGAGTATGATCCGAATGTCCCGGCTGCGCTTGAACCGTATGCTTCGACTGAATCGTTTGTGATCGTAATGTTGTCTATGTTCGTTCCGCTTGCTATCACTGCGCTGTTCAGCTTTGTCATATCCACGCGCATTCTCATATTCTCAATCGTTACATCCTGTACTGAAACATCCATTAATGTCGGCTTTCCCGATACCGTTCCGGTGAAGTCCATTACCGGCTTGACTGCCCCTACTCCTTTTATTACAAGGCTCTTGTTTACTATCACCTGTTCGTTGTATGTTCCGGGTGATACTTCTATTGTATGACCGCCTAATGTCTGAGCGTCATTTACAGCTGTCTGTATGGAACAGAATGACTCGCTGCTGTTTATATTTACTACAAGACCTGCGCCGATATTATTACCGACATCTCTTGTATCGATTGTATTGGTAAGTATATTTCCAGATAAGGTTATCATGCACGTTGCAGGTGAGTTTCCTCTTCCGAAATAAGTATCTGCAATGTCATTCTGATTTCCGTCTCCGGGATAAGGAAGATGTCCGGCCTGTCGCTGAATACCTACATCACATCCGCTGACCGTGTTACCGCTGACTGTGTGGCTTGTTCCTTCCATTACTATTCCGAAGCCTTCGCTTGTGCTTGGCTGTACATATCCGGCTACTGTATTATTCTGTACTACTGTTCCGTTCGGTACGTCCACATTTCCTGCGAGTACTCCTCTTCTGAACACCGCTATACCGGCGATATCTCTTAAGTCGGTTATCGCTATCGTTCTTGATACATCGTTATTTTCTATCACCACTCTGCCTGCGCCTGTGGTCAGACCTGAGCCGTTCGGGTTTTTGATCTCTATTCCAAACCGTCCGTTATTAAGAACCGTGTTATTGCTCACTACATTCTCGCCCGGTCCCTGAAGTCCCACAAGACCGATGCCGTTATCAAAGTTGTCGTATATGTTATTGTTTGAAATGGTAACGCCTGATGCTGTGCCGTCCTGAAGCTCTACGCCGCAGCAGTTGTTATTGAATACTATGCAGTTGGTTATTGTAATGTTTTCTTTCAGTCCGTTCCAGATCACTATACCTCTTGCATTTGACGTATGACCTGAGGCTGTCACCGAATCAAGAAGCACTGTATTGACAGGACCGTTTGCATAAAATCCGCTGCCGCCGACATTGTTCTGTAACACTACATTGTTTACAGTCAGGTTATTGTTGCCGCCTATTCCGTATATGCCTGCATCCGTGTTGCCGTTTGTTCCTGCGAAGTTCTGTACCGTAAGTTTTTCGATCGTCACATTTGTAATGCCGTTATTGATCGCTATTCCTCTGCCCATACCGGCAAGACCTGTTCCGTCCACTACGCAGTTTGTTTTGTCAACTCCGTAAAGTGTAAGGGATTTATCTATTACAACTCTTTCGTTGTAAGTCCCGGCGCTTAACTCAATTACATCTCCGGGATTTGCAGCAGTTATAGCGGGCGCTATTGTAGCGTAAGTTAAACTCTGCGTAATATTTGTAACAGGACCGACACCGGTGCATGATCCCGGTACTATCTGAAATCCTGCCGAACCCGGATCGTTATCCGTTCCGTCTGTTAAATACGGAATGAAATTCAGGTTACTTCCGTGCAGCGCTACGACTGCTGCAGGTACTGAAGTACCATACCAGTTACAGCTTACAGTAATAATTCCGGAAGTTTTATTTAATATCGCTTTATTTGAATAGCCGTTTCCGAAGTGGTTTTCCTCAACTGTTACTCCTGTCGGAGAATTATTAATTTTATCAAATTCACCAAACCTCAGACCGTTTACAGGTCCGCTGATAAAATTATTCTCTATGACAACTCCGGTAAGTGTTGCAGGATCGGAATTATAAGACGGAGAGTCGTCTCTTGCTTTTACAGTAATTGCAGCCGGATTATCAATATTTCCCGCAGTACCTGTTAAGCCGCAGTTTGTAATTGTACAGTTACGTATTGTTATACCCGAGTAACTGTCATATTTAAGATTTATATCTATACCGTTATTAAAACCATAAGCAGGATCATTACCGCTGTTATCCATATATACATTTTCAATCAGAGCGTTTCTCAGTTTTTCGAAGTACATTCCCTTTTTAAGATTGTTGCTGAAGTCGGAATTTCTGATTGTAATTGTATCGAATGTATTTGCAACCGGCGTGGCTGCTGCTACAAATATTCCAAATCCGTTATTAATACCTGTTCCGTTTGTCATCACCTCACAACTGTCAAATAATACATTTGTGATAACGTCAGCAGTACCTACTCTCCAGCCGCCGATAATGTTATTATTAAGTTTGCACTTCAATAATGTCAAAGCTCTTGTGCCGTTTGTGCTGATCAAACCATAGCTGCAGTTAGCTATGCTTTCCACGTTATAAAAACTTGTATTATCCGTAGATGTCCTGAGCCCGTAATTAAAATCCGTTACCGTAAGATCTCTGACACTTACACTGGAAGATGAAACAGTAATACCGTCACCGGTGCATGATATTGAAGGCGTCAATATTGTAACACCAGTCCCGCTGCCGGACACAGTCAGTGATTTATTTACATTTACACTTTCATTGAATGTGCCGGGTCCTATATTAACTGTGTCGCCGACAGCGGTAATACCGATAGTATTTTGAATGGAAGAGACTGATGTATTTGGGGTATAAAAACTATTTAACGTTACATAGTCATTGTTTGCTTTAACTGATACAAACCCCAGACTATTCCAGTCTATTTTATGATCTATTTTATCTTCTACCGAAAATAATTGTGTGTTATTTAATCCTGTTCCGTTTGCTCCGCCGAACATAACATTCTGAGCATTGATATCGGATGCAGGGACGTTTGTACCGTTGGTGATCAGTCGTATATATTTAGAAAGAGATGTGCTGAAATCAACAGGCGCAGCTCCGTTAAAATTAACTGATGCGTCACCACCTTCTAAAAGTAATCCTATTCCAGTTCCGTTTACAAAGTTTGTTGCATTATTAACACTGAGTGATACTGTTGCGCTGTTAGTATTAAGATCATTATCCCTGACCCATATCGATGTATCGCAGTTTGTAATTGTAACACCGGTCATTGCATACTGACTTGAAGCTGCATTAGAATTATACCCGTCATAATTATTTGCAAAAACTCCAACGTTACAGTTTGCAACTACGCCGCCGGTAATTGTTACAGTGCTTGAAGTGGGACAATTCCAGAGATCATATCCTTCGCTTGCTCCGGTTATATTATTATTATTCAAATTTACTACTACAGCAGTTTGTACCGAACTTATTTCTATTCCTATATTTCTCAATGAACCGCTTACTGTAGTTATCTCATTGTTTTCAATAGTATAAGTAGTTGCATTTGAATATGTCAGGTTATGCCAGATTCCGAGCCTGTAAGATTCAATCTCATTGTTGTCTATGGAATGGTTTGTGCCAAGATCCGGCTGGAAAAAATTTCCTGTCTGGACACCGATTCGCACCCGGGTCATAACATTATTTGTAACTCTTGTATAACAATTATCATACAGCAGTATACCTATACCAAAGTCCGCCTCTACATTAATATTATCAAAAAGATTATCTGAAATTAAATTATCATATGTCGAAGCCATTCCGTTAAAATAATTGTCAAAATCTATAGCGGCGTAATTAATATTCTTTATAATGTTATTAGTTACTTTTGTATTTGATAATCCGTCAAAAGCTCCTATAGCTTCAGCAGCGTCTATGTTAGCGCCGTTAATGTTGACAGAGCTGTTTATTAAAGTATTATCTCCGTCAAAAGTAATCCCGTCAATGATCGATCCGCTGCCGCTTGGAGTAATATAGAAAAATGTTACAGCTCCGACGAGATACGGATCAGGTTGTGAAGTAGCCGGCTGTATTATTGTTTCAGCTACTCTGATTCCTGTATTTGGATTGATACCGTAATTTGCTCCTCTGATCTGGAGAAACTTATTCAGAGTAATATCTTCACGGTAAATTCCCGCATCTATTGTTATGATGTCACCGTTTGTTGCTGCGTTTATAGCAGCCTGAATTGTAGAATAGTTTGCAGGTACATTTATAATGATCTGCGGCGCGTCCGGTGAAGGAGCATTGCTGATCTTTGTTTGATTGGATTTTACTCTCTCTTCATCCAAAGCCCTTTTAATTGGCTCACGCAAGTCCTGCTGCGCTGCTAGATCTGCTGAATTTAAAAAAATTGTAAAAATTGCAGTCAGTAAATACAAACAGTAAAGTTTTTTCATTAGGTTTATTTTATTTATTTGAAAAAAATTTTAAGTCATTTGAAACTGAATAAACAGAAGATTTACAGGAATTCACACAAATAATCCTGCCGGAAAATTAAAATAAATTTTCCGGTATTAAAAAATACAATAAATGAGCAAGGTAGATTAAGGCTGATAAACTTAAGGTTCTTCCTTATATAATTTTATAAACTATAAAAGTGTAGAAGTAGGTATTATCTGCTTTAGTCCTTTAATTGGTTTTCATTATTCAGTGTCAATAGAATAAAGAACAATATATTAATTTTAATTTAACTATTAATAGAATGTTATATATGAAGACTTTAGGAATTTGTGTGGATCACAGAAATTGGAATAAATGAGTCTTCACTTAAATATTTGTAAAGACTATGGTGTGTACCGAACGATCATATTGTTTCCCTCATATTTAAAGTGGAAAATTATATAAATAACGAATTTAAAACTGACCGGATCTATTCAGATCAATAGTATATATATTTCTCCGGGTATATATACTTTTTAAAAATGTTTTTCTAACATAAGTTTTAAAAATTTAAATTCCAAATCATTTTTTATTCCACAAGATAAAATATTATGAAAGTTTATAAAAGATTGTTTATAAATTTGATATGAAAAATTAAGATAAAACCTTTTTAAATGCTTCAATATAAAATAAATGCAGCAAGCTAAAAGCCTGCGGCTACATTTTTCAATTACAAATTTCAAATACTTAAATATAAAATCAATATTTAATTATATTTTATAATATCATCGCTCTTAATTTGACACTTGAAATTCGTCATTTGTAATTGCTCTTTTGTAATTGCTCTTAAGGCGTGATCTTACTCACAAAGTTGTAAGCATTATTATCCGTAATCACTGCATCAGCAACATCAATCAACCCGTCTCCGTTTATATCCGTCGGCAGATATCCCAAAGCAAAATTCATAATGTCATTATCTACCAGACTTCCGTCAGCAAGATCTATTGTACCGTCTTTATCCGCATCTCCATTATATACCGAATATTTTAAAGGTGAATTATCGATCAGGATCAGATTACTGCCGTAAGCTTTTGAAACAGAGTCTGTGAAATCGTAATTCAGAACTGAGCCTGTGAATTTCTGTCCCGGTGATCTGCTCCATGTTTCTATCGAATTTCTGTGCTCAAGCTGTATATAATAAGGAGCGTCATTGAATACATTCATAAAGGAAAAATTACCGGCGCCTGATGTATTCAAAACTGATTTTGAAGAATCAATCACTTCATAAGGTGAAGATGTATTTCTCAGAATTACTGTTATACTGTCCTGAACCATGCTGTTTGAATTTTCATTATAGAATCCCTGTATCAGCGCATTCAGCGTAAGTATTTTTACAGCAGCGGTCTGAAGTGTTGTAGTTCCCTGTTTGAGTACAATATCATTGTTCGGATCGAACGTAAGTCCGGACGGCTGTCTGTTAAAATTAAATACGAAGCTCTGATAATTTGCGTCATTCATAACACGGATGCTTGTGTCCGGACCTGAAGTAAAACTGATCTTAACTACAACAGGCATTTTATGGAAAGGCGTATTGGTCTGTGTCTGTCTGGCTATAAAATTCACGTTCCAGTTTCCGCCTCCTGTATTTACTATGCTGTAATAATTCTGATAAACAGGATGGTTTGGTTCCTTCACCCATTGATTTATAAACCATGAAAGATCCTGACCGGCAGCATCGCTTATCTTTGCAGTAAAATCATCGGTGACCGCAGCATTATGTTTAAATCCCCCGATGCTGTCTGTAGCATATGATTTAATAACGCTGAAAAACAAACTGTCTCCCAGTGTATATCTCAGCATATGCAGTACGCATGCGCCTTTGTAGTATGTGATCTGAGTATTGAACAGTTCGCTTATACTTGGAGTAACGATCGCCCATGAAGGATTGTACATAGCCCAGCCCGGATTTCCCGAAAGATAACTGTTCGCATCTGCAACTATATCATTTTTGTATGCTGAATATCCGCCGGTATTTTCATACCAGATTGCTTCAAGATAAGTGGCGAATCCTTCATTGAGCCAGATATCAGCCCATGTACCACATGTGATCATATCACCGAACCACTGATGCGCGAATTCATGAGAGACAAGATTTTCACCCCAGCAGTTTGTGCACAGACTTGTCAGTGTTTGATTTTCCATTCCGCCCCAGGTAAACTGACTGTTCAGAGTTGCAAATCCGTTTTTCTCAAAAGCATGCTCTCCGAATTTCTGTGAAAAATATGTCATCATAGAAAGCACTTTTCCTTTTATTGTAGAAATATTTTCACCTGAATTAAAATAAAATCTTACCGGAACACTGTCAGCAGGATTTGAGATCTTATGCCAGTAAACTATATTCAGATTATAATTTGCTTTTCCTGTAAGAACAGTTAAATATGTTGCAACGGGATCTCTGCTTATCCAGTGATAATAGATCGTATCGCCTGTAATAAGTGAATCGTTAAGTCTGCCGTTTGAACCGAGTCTGACATTTCCCGGCACTCTTGCAGTAATATCAACTGTTGCTTTGTCGCTTGGTTTGTCATAACACGGAAACCACTTCCTTGCGCCTTCCGGTTCGCAGTCAGTAAATACAAATCCGTTACTTGCATAAAAAGCATTATCAGTAACGTTTTTATGCGAGTAATTAATTTTTACTTCAGTTGTCTCTCCCGCAGCATAAGTCCTGTCAAGCTGAATTGTTAATAAGTTTGATGAATGCGTAAAGATGACTCCGGATAAACTTACGGAGTTTATAGTTAATGATGTATTCACCGCATTCAGGATTATTGAGCTCAAAGCGCTGTCAACTCTGAATCTGACTGTTACATTTCCGTTGAAACTTTTCGGATACGGTGATATAAAACAGCTTCTTATATCTACATAAATTTTGTAATCCAGTACATCAAAATTGTGAACCGGACTATTTGGGGAATCAAAATTAAATAAATACGAAAGGTTCGGATTGTTCATCTTTTTCTCTGAACACATTTCCGAACCTTTTGTTAAAATGTCCTGTCCTGACGAATCAGAATTCAATGACATAATTAACACAAGAGTAAGAATGATTTTTTTCATATTTTATTTTTTAAAGATTCATGAAAACAAGTTATATCATCACTTTATCTTATACTATGACCTGAGTCATTAAATGAATTTTTTTTTTCTACTTCCGGCTGTTGCTGGTATGTGTACTTCTAAAATACCGAAACGAATATTTTCAAAATTATACTTTATTTATTTCGCAGTATATTTAAATTAATTGATAATTGATAATTGATAATTGATAATTGATAATTGAAGTATTGTCACTCACTCATTTAATCAGGAAATATTTACCCGTCTCATTGATTTTTTCTTTTCTTATTATATTGGGAATGAAATTATCCCTGCATATTGAAAAGATCTCTGATATAAATAATTATGACGATACAGTTTATCTTATGCGGGGAATTACGGTTAACCCTTTTATAAAATCACATCTCGACGGGTTTGTATATTACGTATGGTTTAAATTACTATCGGTGTTCACAGACAGTAATGTCGGATTATATTTTCTTAACAACAGTATACTTCTTGTTTTACCTGCATTGATATTATTTATTTTTTTAAGAGTGATAAAAGTTAATTTATTAATTGCCTTTGTAACGGCAGCGGTTTTTATGTTATCCTCCGCAAATGTTTTTGTAATCCCTTTCATAACAAAATTCGCTCTTTGTTTAACATTAACAGGATTTATAGTTTTATGCAAAATAAAATCACCGGAGAAAAAATTACTGTTCTCTGTATTTTTGTCAGTAGTATTGCTTTATATAAGACCGGAATTTATACTCACGCTTATTCTGTCGGTCTCAATTTATGCAGTATATGTATTCAAAAATAAAGGCGACAACGGAAGTATTTTAAGAAAATTGCTGCCGGTTGTATTATTAATAATTGTAATAACATTATTCAATCCGGTATCAAGACACCGCGCGAATGTTGCTTTTACTCAGCATTACGCAATGGGTGTTCAGCAAAGATCCGCAGATGAAAATTATAAGTCAGGTAAGTTAACAGATCCCGAAGAAATAATGAGAAAAGATTTTTCTACGGATTATTCAATGACAAATGCGGTTACAAATAATCCTGCTTTATTTTTTGAACACATAAGGCAGAATGCTCTCAGACTTGATGAATCTTTAAAGGAAACTTTCCCATACTTTATTAACAAAGATAAAAACAAAATATTATATGCGCTGTTATACATATTATCCCTGGCAATGACAGCCCTTTTCTTTTATTTTCTGATTGTCAGAATTAGAAAAAAGAAATTAAAATTAATATTTCAATTATACATTATATATGCGCTGCCTCTTTTTATTTCAATATTTATTTATTATCCGAGGCTTCATTATATTGTATTCATCTTTGCATTTATTTTAATTTATCTTTCTTATGAAATTTCGTTGAGAGTAAATTCTTTTAATGTAGTAAGGAAATATTCTTTCACTGCAGCAATGTTATCAGGAATAATATTAACGATCGCTGTTCCATATCGCGCTGGTTCAGTATCAATTCACGAATCCCGCTGCACTGCAGTTCACACGATTAAGTCAATTAATAATTTAAATTTTAACGACAGCATAAATTTTCTTGCAGCGGGTCCGGGTATTTCGGCTTATATTGAAAAAAACTGGAACATTGTAAAAGATTATACTATTGACGGTCCTTTAGAAAATTTTATCGGAAAAGATAAAATAAATTTAATTCTTGTTGATAATTTTTTATTAGATCATCCGTCTTTAATCAGTGAGAAAGGTTTAGAAAGTATTTTAAATGATTCAAACTTTGTTAAACTTAATATTCCGCATTGTACATCTTTTTTACTTGCTGAAAAAAATCTTCTTAAATGACAATCTATAAATGTCTTACAATTCAAGTTTTGTAATTTATAATTTGTCATTTGAAATTTATCATTGCTCTTAAATTGCTCTTTATTTGAAATTTGAAATTTGAAATTTATCATTGCTCTTAAATTGCTCTTTATTTGAAATTTGTCATTTGAAATTTATCATTGCTTTGTGTCTTGGCTCTTATTTGAAATTTGTCATTTGAAATTTATAATTGCTCTTAAGGTGTTACTTTACTCACAAAGTTAAACCCATTGTTATCTACAAACACGCCGTCTGACAAATCGACCACTCCGTCGCCGTTTACATCCGTCGGCAAATATCCCGTTTCAAAATTAATTGCGCTGTTGTCTATGAGACTAGCGTCTGCAAGATCTATGACGCCGTCCTGATTTATGTCTCCGCTGTATATCGCAAATTGCAGGGGCGATGAATCCGCCTGCATCATATTATTCCCGAACGCCTGTGAGACTGAAGAAGTGAAATCATAGCTGCAGACATTTGTAAGCGGATCAAACATGACAATACCTGAGCTCCATGTTTCAATGGAATTTCTGTGCTTAAGCTGAAGATAATATGGCGTTCCGGCAGTTACATTTTCAAAAGAATAATTCGCTGATCCGTTTGTCTGGAAATATCTTTTTGCAGAATCGACGATATTGTAAGGCGGTAAACTGTTTCTTACAAATATTCTCATTGTGTCGCGGACAGATAAATTTGTTGAAGGATTATACAATCCCTCTATAAGAGATGAAGAGCTTATCATAAATGATTTTTCAGCGCTGTTATTGATTTGAATTCCCCATGCATAAAGTCTTCCTGTGTTACCGGGTGCGTAATCATGAATTTGCAGTCTCCACTTACCGCCGGAAGGTATTCCTGAAAACACAGAATTAAGATTATTATTTGGCGCAACCGCAGGAGCAAAAGAAACAAATTCACCGTTTTCAATTGGACTGTCTGCCTGATCATCTAATATTGTTACTAAGTTACCTGTAGATCCTACCAGATAATTATTATCAAACAATTTTATGCTTTGTCCGAGCGGCGAAATTAAAGTTATGTCAAGATGATATTCTGATGAGTGGTTGAGCGCAATGAATACATTTATGTCGTTTATCGTTTCGAAGTTAACTATCTCCAGTGTATCATCGATCATATCGCCATATGTTTGGGTTTCAGGGATTCGTCTGTCGGATTGTTTTATATAAAACCCGTCAGAAAAGGATAAGTTATCGGCTCTGTTCAAAGGTGAAATTGGATTCTCTCCTGAACTAATAGGGTGAATGAATCCTGCGTTATTGCGGAAGTATAATCTTGATGTAGTACCGACACTGCTGGCTGTATTTCCGTCAAAATTGTAAACAACTTCGATCCCGGTCTGATCATTAAATTCATCTATCGACTGATATAAAAAGCGATAAATTTCCGCCTGAGTTTTAACTGCAAGTTTAAGTCTGACTTCATCTATAAAACCATCAAAGTCATTCTGAGCTATTGATCCGCCGATATACAAAGAATCATTTCCGTTATTTACCCATCCGCTAAAACCTGTTACCGAGTCCGCTAATGCTCCGTTGATATAAAAAATACTTTTTCCGTTTGTACCGTTGTAAACATATGCGACATGCGTCCATTCATTCAGCGGAATAACTTGTGAAGATGTAAGTCTTACCTGACTGTTTACGGTCGCTTGTAAATTTCCGTTAAATAATCTGAGACCGTAATCGGTAACCACTCCGTTATCACTGCCTTTATGAATTATAGTGTTCGTTGCTCCTGCCGATTGCGGATATATCCATGCCTCGAGAGTAAATACTGCAGAAGGAGATACTGAAGAATTGTCAGGTCCTGCCAGATATTCATTCGTCCCGCTGAGTTTTATCGCATCATTGAATGTGACTGTTGAAGAAGGGAGTCCGCTCAGATCCACAGGTATTGCTCCTTTGTTAATAAAATGATTTCCGTTTCCTGTCTGATCAGCGGAACTGAATTTACCGGCGTCTGAATGTCTGTCCTGAAATGTAAGTGACAATACAAGTCCTGAGTAAAGTCCTGAATTAGCTCCTATTGAAGATCTCATAAATTTTGAAATATTTCCTGACCCGATTGTTTTGTTCCATATCCTTATTTCATCGAGCTGACCCTGAAATGAATTATCCCATCCAGTCCCGATGAACAACGAATCAGTATTTCCTATTGGCGAAGATCCGATAAATACTTTACTTGTATCGGATGTTGCGTTTATCGCAATGAAAAATAGATCTGTAAGAGAGTTATAAGATGCTGAGAAATGAGTCCACTCATTTGCAGGCAAAACTGTTTTTGAGATCAGACGGGTCACGGCATTTGTTTTGATCGCAATTCTCCCGTTGAACAAATATATACCGTATCCTGTAGGGTCATTCCCTTCTGCTTTTTGTAAAATGGTTGCGATCTGATTAGGTACCTCAGGTTTAATCCACGCCTCTATCGCAAAGCTGCCGGTTATATTTAAGCTGGAAGAATTCGCTCTGCTGATATGGCTGTTTGGATTTCCCGCAAATGAGATTGCGTTATTCCAGAACATTTGCGCAGTTGCATTCTCTGTAATGAGACCTGTTAATAAAATCAGCATGAGTAATTTGAATGTTGAAAAATTTTTTCATTTCTGTTTTTTGGTTTTTAAAGTTAATTAAATTAATTAGTTTGATTCTGTTTTTTACAGTTGACATTTTTTTATCAGTATAATTTTTAAGATGCTTTCGCATTCTGTTTTAGAATTCAGAATCATGGTTACAAAAATACTTCCATTCCTTTTCTCCGGCAAAGAAAATTAATTAAAAAAGTAACCTGCTTTTTATTCATCGTTTTATTTAGGTTGAAGGTAAAATGCTGTTAATTGCGTGGAAATGAATTTTTTAGAAATGCTTAAGTAATCATTTTTTATCTCAATATTTAATGAATAAAAGCAAACTCATAATTTTATTAAGGTCATTTTCAAAAGAAGAGCTGAAGAAGTTCAAAGATTTTTTGCTGTCGCCTTATTTTAATAAGAATAAAACACTCATTAAATATTTTGCTGAACTGATAAAAGATCACCCGCAATTTGAAAAGAGTGATAAAGAAAAAATTTATACAAAACTTTTTAAAGGTAAGAATTATAATGAGCAGGTCATGAAGAATCTGACTTCCGACCTTAAGAAACTCTGTATGGACTTTTTAATTATTGAAATTGGTAAAACTGATAAGTATGAAAATAAACTGAATCTGCTCAGGCAGATGATTTTGCGGAAAGCCGATCCAGTTTTTTACAGCGAGCTGAAAATTTTTGAAGCAGAGCTAAAGCAGGTTTCAGAGTTATCCGAAAAAAATTTTTATTTTCTGTATCAGCTTGAAGATGCCAAGATCAGTTTTCATCTTGAGAGGAATGAGCAGCCTCTTGTCTTTGATAAAGTATTAAAATCCGGCGAGTATCTTATTCTGTTTTTTCTGCTGAATCTTACAAAGACAATTTCAAATTTAAACGTAAACCGTCAGTCGTTTAACGTGAAGCATAATGTGAATCTCGTGCAGGAGTTTTTTGAAAATACCGATGTAGAAAAAATAATTGAGTATATGAAATCCAACGGAATAGAATTTTCAGAAACAGCAGAACTTTATTATTACAGGATCATCTGCAATACACCGCCTTATGATGAAAAAAATTATTTCAAATTCAAAGAGCTTGTTCTTAGAAATATTAATTCTCTTAACAGAGTCGAAGTATACGGACTCTTTAATGCGCTCGAAACCTACTGCCTTATAAAGATCAATTCAGGCGCAAGTGATTTTAACCGTGAGCTTTTTGAAATATTCAGACTTGAGATGGATAAAAATTTTTATAAATATTCCGAAACATCGCCGCTTACATTCATGAAATTCAGGAATACATATCTGACTGCATTCACTTTAAATGAATACGAATGGATTGAAAATTTTATTAAGGAATACGGTAAAGAGATAATTGAGTCTGACAGGGAAAATGCAATTAAGATAGCCAATGCTCAGCTTGAATTTGAAAGAGGAAATTATGAAAAAGTTCTCGAAAGCGTTGCCGGCATATCCGCCGATCATGCGTATTCAAAAATTGACATTAGGAATCTTACCTTAATGTCTTACTACGAGCTGAACCATACCGAGTCTGCTTTGTCAATGATTGACTCTTACAGACATTTCATAAATAACAGTAACAACCTTTCTGAAGTATTCAGAGAAAGTCATCTCAGATTTGTAAACTCGCTGAACTCGCTGATAATATACAAAGGGAAAAATCAGAAGGAAAAACTGGATGAACTAAAAAACAAACTTCTTCCCTTCAGAAATGACAGAAGAGTGAGGTGGCTCATGGAAAAAATTGATGAGCCGGATAAATAATTTTAAATTACAAATTACAAATTAAAAATTACAAATAAGTAAATTCAATTCTTTCATATATATTAATTTAAACAAAGCAACCGCAAGCTAAAGCTTGCGGCTACTATGTTTAATTTCAAATGTCAAATTACAAATTTTAAATACTTAATTTAAATTTTAATATATATTATTAAATTCAAAATTCACGTCTCCATATTTGACATTTGACATTTGTAATTTGAAATTAAATTATGGTCTCATGACACTTACAAAGTTAAACCCGTTATTATCCGCAAACACAGCGTCAGCAAGGTCAGTAACTCCGTCGCCGTTTACATCCGTCGGCAGATAACCGGCAGCAAAATTGAATGCGTCATTGTCGATCAGACTTCCGTCCGTCAGATCAACTGTCCCGTCCTGATTTACGTCGCCGCTGTACAGACAGAACTTTGCGCTTTTTTGTACCATATTATTTCCGTATGCCTGACTTGCCGCAAATGTAAAATCATAATTTAAAGTAACGCCTTGTGTGTATGCTTGTCCTGTCATACTCCACGTCTCTATTGAATTTCTATGCTTAAGCTGAAAATAATATGTCCCGGACGGTGCATTGGCAAATATATATCCGGCTGCGAATGTTACAGAATCTAAAACTGATTTTGCGGAATCTACAATATTGTATGGTGATGCAGTATTTCTGAAATAAGCTCTGACTGTATCTCTCATATTCAGTTTGTTAATTCCTGTATTATAGAATCCTTCCATTATCAAATTTATTACAGCGGAAACTCCTGATGAATCCGCAGACCATCTTGAGAAGGAAGTCAATCCCGAAAGTGTAATTTCGTTTGCTGCAATGTTTACACTTCCGCCCATGTAATTCCAGGCGCTTCCTGAGTTTGTAGATTTGAATAATTTCAGTGAAGGCTCGGGTTTTCCGTTCAATTCAGAATCATCGAATTTATAAACAAGTGTGGCATTAAGTCCGGAATTGTTGGTTGGAGAAATGTCATAATATCTCTTAATACTTGTTCCGCCATTGAGACCTGTCTGAACAGTATGTCCTCTTCTGATCTCTGTACTTCCGAGATTGGAAGTTGTCGTTAAAACTGCTCCCATTCCGGCTACATTTAAATTGTTTGGAGAGTTTATGTCTCTTGTAGTTGTAATATAACCGGTTGTTCCGAAAACAGTATTACCCGGTGTTTCTGTCATATATCCATCCGGAGTAATTGTAATTATCCTTCCGTTCAAATTAAGATCGCCCAGAATAACCGAAAGTGTATCCGGTATTGTGATATTACCAAGCAGAGTTGCTCCGGCGGGATTATTAATTTTTAATCCGGCGTAATTTATGTTTGTTACAGAAACACTCTGAAGACCGGTACCATTATAAATTATAGCACTGTTAGATGTAATAAAAGTACCGTTTTGCGCGATTGGATTTGATGCTGTGAATCCGGCTACTCTGTTGTCCATATTAAAAGACCCGCCAGTATTAATACTCAGATTTGCAAACTGATGGTTACTGTTGAGCGTAACTGCAGCGCCGCTAAGAACACTTAAATTAGAAGTAAATGAACCGGTCCCAGTCAGTGTGGCAACTGAATTAAATCTAAAATACTTGTGACTGACCAACCCGTTATTTACAAAAGATGATCCGTAGAAAGTAAGAGTTTTGTTTACTGCTGTATTTGCAGTAATTGTACCGTTGTTAATAACATTTCCATAGATATCAAGACTGAAAGAAGTGTTATTGAAAGTCATATAAGAACCTAAAGTTCCTCCAGCGTCAATTGTAACATCTCCGAATAATTTCCCCAGATAAGGAGATGTAAGATCGGTTGCTGCTACAGTACTCCCTGAAGTTACATTTAAAGGCGCATTAAAAGCGGAACCTCCTCTTAAGTTAAAAAACACAGAATTCTGAGTTTTGAATAAACCTGAATTTATTATTGTAGCGCCGCTGTTAAGCACTAAAGTTCCTGAAGTATAATTGATTGTATTACCGTTCGGATCAAGTACTGCTCCGGAAGTAAAAATAAATTGATTTGACGGAGAGAAAGTAGCATTTGAAAGCAGAGTAATATTTCCGTTAGCTCCGATAGCCATATAATTAGTTGGAGTAAATGCTCCTGATCCTGATACTGTCGAAACAGAATCCATTGTAAATATTGCTGAGTTTATAGTGCCGTTATTTACAAGTACAGAACCCTTGAAAGTATGTCTCTTATTACCGTTTTGCGCAATTGATGTTAATGTCCCATTGTTTGTTAAATTTCCATAATATTCAAGTGTGTATGCTGTGTTGGACGATGTCAGAAATGTTCCGAGTATTCCCCCTGCATCTACTGTCACGTCACCGTATAATCTTCCGATATATGGAGATGAAAAATCAGTTGCTCTTAAAGTACTTCCTGAAGGTACATTCAATGGCGCATTAAAAGCTGAACCTCCTCTTAAATTAAATGTCACTGCATTTTGTGTTCTGACTAAACCTGAATTTAAAATTGTTCCGCCGTTTTGGATTTCTAAAGTTCCTGAAGTATAGTTTAATGTATTACCGTTCGGATTAAGAATTCCGCCTGTTACAATATAAAAATCACCTCCGGGAGAAAAAGTAACATCTGAAAGCAGAGTAATATTTCCGTTTGTTCCGACAGACAGATAGTTAGTAGGAGAGAATGTCCCGGTACCTGATACATTCGCAGTAGAATCCATTTCAAAAATTGACGGATTTATGACGCCGTTATTAATAAGTGTAGAACCTTTAAAAGTATGTCTTTTATTATCTGCCACTGCCGGAGCGGATGTTATAGTACCGTTGTTAGTTAAATCTCCATAGAATTCAAGATTAAAAGAAGTGTTTTCAAATGATAAATATGAACCCAGTGTTGCTCCGGAGTCAACAGTCACCGGTCCGTATAATCTTCCAATCCGGGGAGATGAAAGGTCCGTGGCTCTGACGGAACCGGAAGCTATTCTCAACCTGGCGCTGAAGATTCCGGAGGGTTTTAAATCCATCGTCATCGGTCCTATCACTTTAAAAGTACCCGCGCCTGAAACTATCGCCCCAATAAGTGTAAAAGTACTTGTATTACCGGGATAAGTTAAGGTAATACCGGAATTTATTGAAAGCGTTGCTCCGGTTTGAATTGTGAGCTGATCTGCAGTGACATCAGCTGTTACAGTTACGACATAGGGAGGAAATAAATTAATAGTACCGCTTAGATTACTCGGAGTAATAGTTGCCGCAATCCAGTTAGTCCCGCCGTTCGTTGACATCTCCCAGGTAGAAGTCGAATTCCAGTCGCCTGAAGCAATGCTTCTGAATAATTCATTATCTGAGAAAACAGGTTTACCTGTTGCAGCAATTATAGCAAAGATAAACAGGAAAGAAGTAATAAATTTTTTCATTTTTTGCCTTTCAATGAATGTTTGATTATTTAAATGTTTGATTATATAAATGTTTGATTTTTTATTATGAAATTTTAAGATACTAACTGTTAACTATTAACTATTAACTACGAACTAAAAAAAATCCCCCCGTTACTTATTGACTATCAAATGATCCGGCAAGCCGTTCATTTCGTAAGGCGTTACGATGTTTGACTATAGATTTGTAAACAGGGGGAATATTGAAGTCGGTAAAAAGTCTAATCATTCGGAACGCCTTGGAAACAAATTAAAAATTATTTATAAAAATTGTCAAAGAAAAAAAATCAGGGTTTTAGGATTCGGCATTCCGGTAAAGATTAAATATTAAATTAAAAATATATGATTTTTTATGTTTTCGGCATTTCCTTCTTTTTCGCTAAAGTATTCTTTAGAAATCTTTAAATAAAAATCCTTTAATTTTTTATGTATTTAAATTATCTTTCGCACACTCTGAAGCCCTTAATCAATATTTAATGCAGAATACCCGTTTAATAAAATTTCTCAGAACTTTAAATAATAACGAGATACGGCAGTTCAGGGATTTTGTAAACTCCCCCGCTTTCAATAAGAATAAAAACATTTCGGATCTTTTTGACATACTTTATAGATATTATCCGGATTTTGAATCACAGGAATTGAATGAGGAAAGTCTTTTTCAAATGATCTTTGAAAATGAGAAGTATCAGTACTTTAAAATTAAGAATCTCATTTCCGACCTATTCGGACTTGGCAAGGAATTTCTTGCAATCAGTGCTTTCAGAAAAGACAATCATCTCAGTGAAAAATTTCTGCTTTCTGAACTCAGGAAAAGAAATCTGGATGCTGCATTTGAACAGACATATAAGTTTGCTGACAAATCCCTTGAAAAAACAGAAGCAAAAGATGAATTTTATTTTCTCCGAAAGCTGGATCTTCAGTCTGAAATAATGTATTACTATTCTCCCAAAAAACCCAACGTAAATTTTCATTATTTTCAGGAAAGACTGGATCTGTTTGTAAGCTATTCATCAATTTTTCTGCTTAAGCTGTATAACACTATGCTTCATGAAAAGAATCAGAATAATTACAGCTTTGATATGAAAATGTTTAACAATGTAATGGATTACCTCAAAGACAGTTCTTTCGATGGCAATCCCACACTCGAAGTATATTATAATATTCTCCTGATGGAAAAAACAAAAGATGAAAAATATTTTTATGAGCTGAAAGAATTAAAAAATAAATACAGAGACTGTCTGAATCCTTTTGACAATTATATGCTTTATCTTCACATGGATTCATATTGCTCCACTGCATACAATGAATATTGCAGGACAGATCTTTTAAATGAACAGTTTTTACTGGTAAGGGAAAATCTAATGTACCGTATACCTGAACAGGATAAGGTCCTTTATCCGGATTTTCTGAATGAAGTGAAAAAAGCAGTAAGAGTAAATGAGTTTGACTGGGCTGATGATTACATAAAAAAATATAATCACATTCTTACTGATGAGATTGATAACACTCTTAATTTTTGTTATGGTTTTATTTCATATAAAAAAGGTGAACTCGATAAAGCGCTGGATTATTTTTCAAAGACTAACTTTTCAAATTTTATAATTAAAATACAGGTAAAGATACTGCTTCTTCAGATTTGTATTGATAAGGAATATTTTGAAGAAGCGGAATTAATGATTGATACTTTCAGACATTATCTTTCCAGAGAAAAGTCTGTGCTTGATTCAATCAAAAAATCTATACTTGAATTTTTGAAAATTACATCAGATCTTATAAAACTGAGAACGAACATAAACGGCAAAGACAATCTATTCAAAACAGAAAAGATTAAAAAAGATATCGAGAACATGAGCAATAACAGATTCGGAATAAAACTTTGGCTTAGAGAAAAAGCAAATATTTAATTTCAAATGTTAAATGCCAAATTATAAATGTCAAATGTCAAATTACAAATGTCAAATACTTAATTTTTTAATTCGAAATTCACGGCTCTTTATTTGACATTTGTAATTTGAAATTTGAAATTCACTTTATGGTGTTATCGTACTCACAAAGTTAAATGCATTATTGTCCGCAAACACCGCATCTGCAAGATCAGTTACATCATCCCCGTTTACATCAGTCGGCAGATAACCTGAAGCAAAATTGAATGCGTCATTGTCAATGAGACTTCCGTCAGTCAGATCTATTGTCCCGTCCTGATTTACGTCACCGCTGTAAATTCCAAATCTCACCGGCGATAAATCTACCTGCTGCATATTATTTCCGTATGCTGAAGTAATCAGACTTGAAAAATCATAAGCAGAGTTTGAAAGATAGATATAGCTTTGAGCTGATGAGCTCCATGTCTCGACAGTATTTCTATGTCTGATGACAATATAATAATTTCCGGTCGGAGCGTTATAAAATTTAAAATTACCTGTAAGCGATGATCCGTTAACCACTGATGTTGATGAATCTATGAAATTATAAGGTGGAGATGATCCTCTCAGATAAACTGTTACGGTATCGCTCAAAGTCATTTTGTTGTTAGAGCTATTATAAAATCCTTCTATGACAAGTGAGATTGAGATCTGACCTGCGGTATTAAAATTGATAACAGCGATATTTGAAAGTTCGCTGACATTACCGTGAATATCTACAGCAGCAATCTGATAATTGTAAACCGAATCATCCTCAACATTCGGATCATTAAAATTTAAATTTGCTGAAATACCAAGTTCAATTCCGTTTCGGTAAACAATGTAATAACCCAGATCCGGTTCTTCATTCTCATTCCAGGAAAGCTCAACGGAATTATTATCAGGCAGAGCTGAAAGATTAAGAGGCGCTGCCGGCGCAAGATTGTCACGGCTGTAACCGGACATTATGTTTGACCGCCAGAACTGATCAGGATCAGAAGTCCGCGCAGTGATTCTGTAAAAGAAAACTCCGCTGTTTTCATCCATTGAATCGTTTGGTGTATCTGCTGTGTATTGATATTGAGAATTGAAAGACGCGGGAATTTCAGCCAGAGTCCCCCAGTAAAATCCGTTAACTCCCGGAGGATCGCTTATTTCAATCAGATAATCTGTTATAAGGTTTTGATTTACATAATCAAATCCGCTTCTGTTCCATTGTATTTTTACTTTTCCTCCCTGATCGAATGGAACATCTTTGACGGAATTAATTCTGGGACTGATTGTCATTGGAGAAGAAAAATACACAAAAGCTGAACCTGAGTTTGATAACGGTATATCACCTGACGGTTCACCGGACACAACATCCGGAAATCCGTCATTATTCAGATCACCTGCGCCGCTGACACTGTATCCAAAATTACCAAAGGGATTTTCCTTTTTTAAAATAATATCAGCTGTGCTGTTTGGTATACTTCCTCCAAAATATATATTAGCGCTTCCTGAAAAATTATCGGAACCATATACACCAATAATAAAGTCATCATAATTATCGCCGTTTACATCACCGGCATCAGAAACGGAAAACCCCAAAAATTCACTTCCGTTTAATCCGGTTACTGTTAAATTAGCTGAATTATTCATAGTCAGACTGCCGTAATAAACATAAGCTCTTCCTCTTTGTCCGGAATATCCGTAAGCTCCGACTATCACATCAGAAAAACCGTCTCCGTTTATATCACCTGCTCCGGAAACTGAGCAGCCAAAATAATCAAATTCTGATATGCCTCCTGTCAGCTGGACATCAATATCATTATTTAAAATACTTCCGCCGTAATAAATATACGCTTCACCTCTGTTGCTATTAGTGTAATATGCTCCGATAATTATATCACTATATCCGTCCCCGTTTACATCGCCTGCATCGGAAACTGAATTACCAAAATTATCGCCAGTTGCAATTCCGGCAAATGTTAAATCCGAAGTATTATTCATTGGGTTAGATCCCAGATATAGATAAGCTCTTCCTCTTTCGGAGCTGTATCCCTGAGCGCTGACTATTACATCAGAAAATCCGTCATTATTAAAATCACCCGCTCTGGAAACAGATATACCGAAATCATCACCTACCGATCCTCCTGTCATTGTTACATCCGCTGTGCTGTTCATAGAGCTGCCGCCGTAAAAAATATACGCTCTGCCCTGAAAATCATTATACCCGTAAGCTCCGGCTATAACATCATCAAATCCGTCGCCGTTTACATCGCCCGCGCCTGAGACTGAAATAGCGAACCTGTCATTCACAGCAGCGCCTGAAAGCGTTACATCCGCCACATTATTCATAGTATTTCCCCCATAATAAATATACGCCCGCCCCTGATTAGAATTATAGGCAGGTGCGCCGACAATTATATCATCAAAACCATCACCGTTTACATCGCCTGCATCAGATACAGTGAATCCCAAAAAATCTGATGACGTTGATCCGTAAATATTTAAATCACTTACATCATTCCCGGTCATGGAATTAAAATAAATATACAACCGTCCTGAAGATGTTCCGTTCTGATCATTTAAAGTTGCAGATACTATAAACTCATCATTCCCGTCACCGTTAATATCGCCGCATCCGCTGACTGAATGTCCCATTCTGTCTCCGGCATTTTCCGCGGGTAATATTTTTGCAAAGCTGGTGACTGGTGTTTCGCCCCCTCTGTAGAGATACGCTGATCCTTCGCCTGAATTAAAATTTGGCGCGCCGGCTATTACATCATCATATCCGTCACCGTTTACATCGCCTGCTGAAGATACGGATCTTCCTAATTCATCACCGATATTTTGACCTGTAAACACAACATCAACTGTATTATCCGGAGTAGCTCCTCCGTAAAGTATATAAGCTCTTCCCATGCTAAGTGAATGTCCGTAAGCGCCGATCACAACATCGCTGTAACCGTCGCCGTTAAAATCTCCGGCATCGGAAACGCTGTATCCGTAAAATTCATTTGATATAAATCCAAAAGAAATATTATCTGCTGTAGAATTCATAGGACTGCCTCCGTAGTAAATATAAGCTCTTCCTACATTTGTTAAATAACCGGATGCTCCTACTATCACATCACCGAATCCGTCTCCGTTAAAATCCCCTGCTTTCGATACAGATAATCCAAATAAATTATTTGCAAGTCCCTGATTTAATGTCACATCAACTGCATTATTTAAAACCGAACCTCCGTAATAAATGTAAGCTTCGCCGGTATTGGAAGCATTATTAGGCGCGCCTACTATTACATCAGCAAAGCCGTCGCCGTTTACATCTCCTGCATCAGAAACCGATGTACCGAAATAATTATTCGTCGCTTCACCGGTAAGTATTGCATCTACTACGAGATTCATATTCGATCCGCCCAGATAAATATACGCCCTTCCGGTATTTGTAGAATAAGCCGGTAATCCAATTATCACATCATCGTAACCGTCGCCGTTTACATCTCCCGCGCCTGAGACTGAATAACCCAGCTGAACTCCGGTTGTTCCTGTAAATATTTTATCCGGGGATGAATTGAAATTCACTCCGCCAAAATAGATATACACTCTGCCTGCGTTTACGCCGCCTGCATCATTGAATGGCACTCCGACTATTACATCCTGATATCCGTCTCCGTTTACATCTCCCGCGCCTGAGACCGAATATCCGAATTCATCACCGGCAATAAGCCCGTTAAGAATCCTTTCCTGAATTGCATCTGTTTCAAGTGTGTCATTCTTATTTTCTAAATTCGAAAATAATGGATTTCCGTTTTCATCAAGAAATCCCGATACCTGTTCGTGAGATATAGATGACTTTTCCCCGGATGTTTCTAAGGAAGCTGACTTATTAAAAGTCCTGTCGCTTAAAATTGAATTTGCAGAAAGCTGATTTGATAAAGCTGCTAATACTGTAATAACTAAAATCTGTAATAGAGTCTTCATATAGTTATCTCCTTATTTGGGGTTAATTAGTTTTAATAAATTTATTTTAGGAAAATTGAAAAAATTATTTGCGGTAAAATAAGTAACTCAACAAATGGAATCCATAATAATAAAAAATTTCAAAATTACAAATTTCAAATACTTAATTTTGTTCTCTTTATTAATCAATCTTTTGAAGGATTGATAATATAAAAAAACCGGAAGATTTCTCCGCCGGCTTTTATTCATTTACTAAAGCATTCAGCGTTAAGCGTAAAGCTTTTACTTGACTAAAGTCATTTTCTTAACTTCAGTATAATTTCCGGTTTCGAGCCTGTAAAAATAAACTCCGCTTGTCAGTCTGCTTCCGTCAAAGTCTGCTTCATAACTTCCGACATTTAAATTTTCGTTCAACAACGATTTTATTTCCCTTCCGAGCATATCATAAACGGTTAATTTAACAAGTCCCGATACTTTAATGTCGAATCTGATTTTTGTTGTCGGGTTAAATGGATTTGGGTAATTTTGACCGAGTGAGTATTTTTCAGGAGTAAGAAGATTTGAATAATTAATTCCTACTGTATTACCGGCAGTTGTCGTTCTAAGCACTGTAGCCGAATCACCTGAAATAAACCACGTATTTGCAGTAGGCATTGTAACCCCTCTCAGATTATTGCTGGTAATACTTGTTTGCTGTGTCCATGTCGCACCGGAGTTAGTTGATAAAATAATTGTTCCGGAATTGCCTACTATTGCTCCTGAAGTATTTATAAAATTAATTGAATTCAAGTCCGTTGTAACGCCTGTAGACATTGAAGTCCAGGTTGAACCTGCATTAGTTGTCCTTAACAATGTACCGCCGATACCAACTATAAATCCATTATTTGCATCAATAAATTTCACCGCTCTCAAATTAGAAGTTGTACCGGAAGTTAATGCAACCCAATCATCTCCGCCATTTGTAGTTTTAATAACGGTTCCCGCATCCCCAACAGAAACTGCGATTTGAGATGAGATCAAATCAATGCTTCTTAATGCCTGGGTTGTGCCGCTGGTTCTGACAAGCCAGTTTACACCGCCGTTCGTAGTCCGAAGTACACTTCCCGCGCTTCCGACAGTGATACCAACAGAAGCATCCGTAAATGAAACCCCGTAATAATTATTTGTACCGATAGTCTGGCTAGTCCATGTGACTCCGCCATTACTTGATATGCCAATTCTTCCGTTTTGTCCGACAGCGCATCCTCTTGATCCGTTTATTGTCACTGTATTACAGTTGCTTACTCCCTCAGAAGACCAGTTATATCCTGTATTAGTTGTTGAATATAAATTAGTATTAGCTACTATAAACCCACTATTATCGGATGTAAATATTGTATAATAAAAATGACTGGAAGAAAGATTTTGTCTGGTCATATCTCTCCAGGTGGTTCCGCCATTTGTAGAAGCGGAAAATCCTCTGTTGTTATAAGTACCAACGGAATAATAAGTATTTCCGGATTCCGGGAATACAATATCATATGGATAGTTAAACATATTAACATTGGTCCAGGTAGCGCCTCCGTTGATTGTTCGATATTGATTATTTTGTCCGCCGCAATATCCTTCTGTAGGATTTTTAAATTTTATTGTTTTTAAATTTCCACTGACACCGGCTACAATCCCCCAGTTTAAACCTGCATCTGTCGAAAATAACATTGTGCTGGTTTCGCCGACTGCGAATGCATTATTATTATCACTGAAAGTAACACTATTCAGAATTACACTTGTACCGGATGCTCTTACAGTCCAGTTTGTTCCGCCGTTTGTTGTTCTGACAATAGTTCCGCTATTTCCCACTGCGACTCCGGTATTTGCATCTATAAAGTGAACTGAATTTAAACTTTGGGTAACCGGAGAAGTTTGAGAAACCCACGACGTTCCTGCGTCAGTAGATTTCAGGATCAAGCTGTTTGACGAGGCGGTCCCTCCCACAGCATAAATTGTGCTTGTTCCGACACGGAAAGCATTTCTTATTGGCTGGGTTGTACCGCTTGTTTGCGCTGTCCAGTTAAAACCATTATTTGTAGATTTCAGAATAACTCCGTTGCTTCCGAATACAAAACCTGTGTTTGCGTTTAAAAAAAGAATTTTATAAAGAGTTGCTGTTACAGAACTGGGTATGTTGTTCCATATCTGTCCGCCGTTTGAAGTTCTGTATATAAAACCCCTTTGACCAACAGCAAAACCCAATTCATCATTAAAAAAATGTGCACTGTACAGAAAATCATAATTATTGTACGGTGCGGGTGATGGGTTAACAAAATGCCAGCCCGGGGTAGTAGTTTGAGAAAATGCCGAGCTGATGAATATTTGCGAACAGCAAATTATTAAAAGCAGTAATAATTTTGTAAAACAAATTGATTTTAGTTTTTCTATTTTCATTTTTTATCCTTTTGGTTAATTAACGTTTTTTGGGTAAAAATTTTTGTTGGAACATTAAATTTATTATAGTTTGCATTTAAATGTATTTTTTTAATAATTTTTAAGGCGCTTTCCTTATAATTTTTCTGCTGAATTTTTTGCATAGAATTCCTTCCCCGTTAGCGGAAATTGATGCGACACGGAAAATGTATATTTTATTTGACTTAAGATTTTTTACTGTATAGCGGGGATCGGGAATTATGTCTACAATATTCCATTTAATTTTTTCAGATTGGCATGCAATTTCTATAACATATGATTCAGCTTCACTTACAGAATCCCATTGAAGATTGATCTCTCCTTTTGAATCTCCCTGCGCCGCTGAAAAATTATTTATATTCATTTTAATTTTTTTCTTCAGCAATTTATATATGCTGCAGAATCAAATCAAAGAATGTTTTTTCTATTTATTTTCAGAACGGGAATTGTAATACTACTATTTTAATTGTTTTTAAACGATATTTGGACAATTTTAGAAAAGAATTGTAACCGTAAACTTAGAAAAAATTTTGATATGCAAAGATCAGCAGTTATCGAAACATTTAAAACATTCAGCAGACAGGACATAAAGGAGTTTGGTTTATTTCTACAATCACCTTTCTTCAATACAAATCAAAGCGTGATAAAATTATTCGGACAGATTAGAAAACTGTATCCGCAATTCGATGAGAAGCAGACGGATATAAAAGTTTTGTTTCAAAAAGCTTTCGGCAAAATAGAATTTGACGACAGCTTTTTGAGAATGACGGTCTTCCGGCTTCTTGAATCATCCAAAGAATTTCTCACAATAAAAAATCTGCAGCGGAATACTTTGCTGAAAGAAACTTTACTGCTTGATGAACTCAGCTCAAGAGAGCTGAACAATCTTCTGAAGAAATCCATTAATGAGCTGGATAAGAAAATCGATAAGCTGAATATAAAGACTGCTGATACATATCTTGCAAAATACAGACTGGAATATTTTAAAAATGAACTGAAAGCAAGAGACACAAAAATGATCACTTATAAAGACACGCTTGATGAGGATCTGATGCTTGAGCAGAAGAGTCTGAACACTTATTTCTTTATCAGTTCAATGAAATTTTTCCAATACTTTCTTAATCAAAAAAATTTTGTAGTTAAAGCCGAAGGTTATCCGGATTTTATGAACAGTATTCTTGATTTTTTAAATCACCGCAGCGATTATCTTAGTGATCCGGTACTCAGAGTATATTACAATCTTGTTCAGATGTTAAGCTCGAAAGAAGATAAATATTTTTTTGAACTGAGAAATATTATTTTTGAAAATAAAGACGATATTGATTACAATGAAAAATATAACCTGATAACAATATTAAGAAACTATGCTCAGTTAAAATATTCAGAGGGAAACGGGGAATTCAAGAAATACATGATTGATATTCTGGATTTTTCCATTAAGCATAATATTCTGACTCCTGTACACAACGGTAAATATATAAATGAAATGAGGATCATGAACATAGTATGGGCGGGCATTCAGTTAAAAGAACCTGAGCGTGTTGAAGAGTTTTTAAAAAAATTTTCACACAGAATTGAACCCGAAAAAAAACAGTATGTGCTGGCATACGGAGAGGCTTGCGTTGAATTTGAAAAGGGCAATTTTTCAAATGCGCTCGTAAAACTGTCAGGCACAGGTCCGATTAAAAATGCGTTTTATAAAGCCGCGATAAAACAATTGACTCTTATGATTTATTATGAACAAAAGCTGTTTGTTCCCGCCGCTGAGGCATCTGATGCATTCGCTCATTTCATCCGAACCGACAAACTTCTGCCCGAAATGTATATATCCAAAACCAGCACTTTTATAAATTTTTATAACAGACTGATAAAGTTAAATGACAGTCCCGTAAAAAATAAATATGAAATATCCGGACTCATTTCCGAACTTAGCTTCACTTCATTTACATGGCTGATTGATAAAGCCAATGAATTTGATAATTCCCTGAAAAAAGATAGCGGACAGCGCCGTTTGTAGTCTCATTCATTACAAATTATAACCCTCAGAAGTATACTCGGCTCTCAGCACTGAAATAGACAAAGATCAATACTGAAGCTGAGTCTTATGTGATAGAAATTGCATGTCAGTACATCATAAGAATCACATATTTAAAATTTGCATAATAGAAAAATCATAAAAAAATCCGCAGGCAAAAGTCTGCGGCTACTTTTTATAATTTCGAATTTTAAATTCTAAATTTTATTTTTTTACATAAATATACCGCAAGCTGAAGCTTGCGGCTACGATAATTTAATTTCAAATTACGAATTTCAAATTACAAATAAGTTAATGCAGTTTGTGAAATAAATTTTTTTTGCAAATAAAGTGACCGCAAGCTGAAGCTTGCGGCTACGATACTTTAATTTATTTCTATGTTAACTCTCCGTTCTCTAAAGCCAACGATATTGAATCAACACACACTATTAACTACTAACTATTTAACTACTAACTATTAACTACTAACTATTTAATAAGCGTCATTTTCTTTGTCAAAACAAAACTCTGACCGCCTGATTCTGCTGTGACTCTGTAGAAGTATGATCCGGTTGATAAGTCTGATGCATTAAAGTTAACTGTATAGTATCCTGCCGGTCTTGATTCATTCAGCATTACTGCTACTTCTCTTCCGGTCATATCATACAATGAAATTCTCACATTCCCGTCTGACGGCAGTGCAAAGTCAATTTTTGTTGTTGGATTAAACGGATTAGGATAATTCTGTGAAATTTTGAATTCCGCCGGAACACCTATCTCTACTAAATTTTGCAGACTGTAATATTCAAACGAACCGTTATAATCAATTTGTTTTAATCTGTAATTATACTTGCCTGTATTCAAATTTCTGTCCGTGAATGAAAAATCCTTTGGTGAATTTGTCGTCCCGTTTCCTTCTACGAAACCGATCTTCTGCCATTGCTCATTTCCTTCGGTAGTTCTCTCTATCTCAAATCCGGAGTTGTTTACTTCTGCTGTTGTTGACCAGTTCAATTCAACATTTCTATTATCAATAGAAGATGTAAAGGATGCAAGCTCAACAGGAAGTGAAGTTAAGCTGTCACCTGCTGTCCATCTTGAAAAAGAGTTTACTCCGAAAGCAGTTAGTTCATTAATGAAAGTATTGTTTGAGCCCGGTACACTGAACCAGTTTACTCCGTCGTTTGTCGATTTGAATAATATGAGATTGCTTGCAATGCTTCCGTTCAGCTCTGAGTTGTCATACCTGAAACCAAAAGTAGCATTTAGTGAAGTATTATTTGCCGGGTTTATTTCATAATATCTCTCAATGCTTTCTGTTGTATCTTCGGTTTGTATAGTATGACCTCTTCTGACTTCAGTAGTTCCCATATTTTCCGTTGTTGTAAAAATTGCTCCGAGTCCTGCTACATTCACTTCGGTTGGCGCATTGAGATCTCTGACTGCTACTAAGTAGCCCGATGAACCTCTTACTGTATTTCCGGGCGTTTCTGTCAGATATGCTGTTGTCCCCATTGTAATTACATTTCCGTTCAGGTTTAAATATCCGGATATAATTTTCAAAGAATCATTTACTGTAATGTCATCTGTTAGAATGATTCCTCCGGTTTTATCAACTGTCAGTTCCTTCAGTGTCGTTGCTGATAACGGCAGTTCTACACCGGTTGCAACATTATCTGTCGTACCGGAATAAATTACATTAACACTTGCAGGAAATACCGGTAAGTTATTTAAGATACCTGTATTCCTGTTGATTGTAATATTATCAGCCATGTTGAGATTGGTAGTATTAACAAATGTTCCGTTGGTTAAATATAAAGTTCTGTTCACTGTCCTTGCGTCCGCCAATGTAACACCGCCTGTATTATTAATCGTGAGATCTCTCAGTACTGTGCCGGATGCGGGTAATTCAAAAGAAGAATTAGTCAGGTTCGTTCCGATATAAATAACGTCAACCGTTGTACCGAATGTCGGAACTCCGGACAAGCTTCCGTCCTGTCTTACGATTGTTGCTCCGTCTCCGAGAGTAAGATTTGCTCCGTTTGTAAATTCACCCAATGTAAGAGTAAGAACTGCCGGGACTGTCCTTGCGGTAGTAAGACTTACATTCGCCGCGTTATTAATTGTTAAACTGTGATAAACAACGTTTGGAATTGCAGCTGCCTGCAATACTGTTCCGTTATATTCGATTGTGCTGCCATTCGTAATGAAAGTGCCGTTATTAATAATAGGACTTCCGTTTCCTGATAATAATAATTTCATTGAAGTGATATCAAATGTTCCGCCGGCTTTGATATCTATATCTCTCATCTGATGAGTGCTGATTAATGTTACTACAGTTCCGGAGAGGAATTCTGCGGTCGTAGACCAGAAACCTGTTCCCTGCAAAGTATGCGCGCCGGGTTGAAAAAAGAAATTATTTACTGAAATATTTCCGTTGTTTGTTAAATCAGGTCCGATCATTCTGAAACTACCTCCGCCTGTTCCTGCAATGGTTCCATTGTTCAGAACATTATTATGCGCTTCTACTGTATATCCGCCGGATTGAGTTCTAAAGTTTGCACCGCTGTCAATATCTATCGGTCCGTAAAACCTTGCGGTAAATGGATTGGATTGGTCGGATGCAGTTGTAATTCCTGAATTTACATTTAACGGAGCATTAAAGGTTGAACCGTCTCTTAAGTTTAGCGATACTGTATCTTGTGTCATTACCATACCTGAATTTGAAACTGAAGCGTTATTGTGAACTGTGAAAGTTCCTGAATTAAAAATAAAAGTATGAGTATTCGGATTTAATATCCCTCCGTTATTTATAGTGAAAGTAAGCAGAGGTGAAAATGTAATATCACTCAATAAAGTCACATTACCTGAACTGCCCATTGATATGGCACCACTAGTAAATGAACCGGCACCTGAAATTGTAGAAGTTGTGTCCATTGTGAAGTTATTAGTAGTGATAGAGTTGTTGTTAACCAGGCTTGGTCCCCTCAAAACAAAATCAGCTCCGCTGGTTCCGGCAATTGTTCCATTGTTTATTACATTGCTATAAGCTTCAATTGTATATCCACCGTTTCGGACACTCAATGTTGCGCCATTATCCACAGTTATCGCTCCATAAAATCTTGCTGTAAACGGGCCAGTATTGTCAGAAGCAGTTGTAACACCTGTATTTACTATTAAAGGAGCATTAAAACTTGAGCCGTTTCTTAAGTTCATTGATACTGTATCCTGTGTAATTACCATACCGGAATTTGAAACAGAAGCGCCGTTATTAACTACAATGGTTCCTGTATTAAATGTAAAAGTATGAGTATTCGGATTTAATATCCCTCCGTTATTTATTGTAAAGGTAAGTATGGGTGAGAATATAATATCACTAAGCATAGTCACATTTCCTGAGCTGCCGATTGAGATGGCACCACTAGTAAATGAACCGGCTCCGGAAATTGTAGAGGTTGAATCCATTCTGAAGTTATTTGTAGTGATTGCGTTATTGTTGATCAGACTTGGTCCTACCAAAACAAAGTCAGCCCCGCTGGTTCCTGAAATTAATCCGTTGTTTACAACATCACTATACGCCTCAATTGTATAGCCACCGTTCTGGACTTGCAATGTTGCGCCAATATCCACAATTATCGCTCCATAAAATCTGGCGATAAACGGACTGGTTTGGTCAGAAGCTCTTGTAATCCCTGAATTCACTTTTAACGGAGCATTAAAACTTGAGCCGCTTCTTAAGTTAAAGGTTACTGTATCCTGTGTCATTACCATACCCGAATTTAAAACTGTACCGCCACTAAGAACCGTGAAAGTTCCTGAATTAAATGTAAATGTATGAGTATTCGGATTTAATACACCTCCGTTACTAATACTGAAATTTGTGATTGGTGAAAAAGTAATATTATTCAATATTGATACATTTCCGGAAGCGCTGATAGATATTAAATTACTTGTGAATGAACCGGATCCTGAAACAGACGTTGTTGTGTCCATTATCAAATTCTGCGTGGTGATTGCGCCAATGTTAATCAGACTTGTTCCTTTTATAACAAAATCAGCTCCGCTTGCTCCTTCAATTGTTCCATTGTTTAAAACATCGCTGTATGCCTCAATGGCATAGCCACCGTTCTGGACACTTAATGTTGCGCCATTATCAACAGTTATCGTTCCATAAAATCTTGCGATAAACGGGCCGGATTGGTCAGAAGCAGTTGTATTACCAGTATTTACTATCAATGGCGCATTAAATGACGAGCCGTTTCTAATGTTTAAAACAACTGTTCCCTGAGTCCTTACAGTACCCGGACCGTTAACCGTGCCGCCGGATAAAACAGTAAAATCATCCCCGGCTCCGCCAAGCATTGTTAATATTATGTTAGTGTTTATTGAAAGTGTCCCTCCGTTTTCGACAGTCAGCTGGTCAGCGTTCACATTTGCAGTGACAATCACAGTGTTGAGATTACGTACATTAATTAATCCGCTTGTATCAGAAGGAGTGCTTGTAGCAGCAATCCAGGTACCGCCGTTGTTTGTTGACATTTCCCATGTTCCTGTAGAATTCCAGTCTCCGGTGTTGATGCTTCTGAAGCGTTCATTTGCAGAAAAGACTGTTCCGCTTAACATTAAAATGAATAAGCATACAAGATGTATTAGAGATTTTCTCATTTAATTCTCCTTTCAAAGAATGTTTAATATTAATTATTTTTATTATAGTAATTTAAATTTTAACTTTCAACTTTCAACTTTCAACTTTGAACTTTAACTTATTGGTTCCTCATGATACAGAATTGAGATACAAATAATCTGATAAATAAAATCATTTGTTTGGCGTCGCGATGTTTGACTTTAGATTTGAGAACAGTGGGGAGTAATATCATTTAAAATTTAAAACATAGAGAACGCCTGATAATTAAATTAGAACAATTTACATTATTTGTCAAAGACAAATAATCAAGATTTTAGCAAAAAATTATTCTAATAATATTTAATTTAATGCAAAATCCTTTAAATTTTGCAATTTTAAAAAAAAATTTAAACTAAATTTTTAGAGTTTTAAGTGCCTAATACACGGATTGAAATATCATAAAAAAAAACCGCAAGCTAAAGCTTGCGGCTACGATTATTTAATTTGTTTCTATGTTAACTCTCCGTTCTCTAAAACCAACGATATTGAATCAACACACACTATTAACTACTAACTACTAACTATTAACTATTTTATAAGCGTCATTTTCTTTGTCAAAACAAAACTCTGACCGCCTGATTCTGCTGTGACCCTGTAGAAGTATGATCCGGTTGATAAGTCTGATGCATTAAAGTTAACTGTATAGTATCCGGCCGATCTTGATTCATTCAGCATTACAGCAACTTCTCTTCCGGTCATATCATACAATGAGATTCTCACATTACCGTCAGACGGCAGTGCAAAGTCAATTTTTGTAGTAGGATTAAACGGATTAGGATAGTTCTGTGAAATTTTGAATTCAGTTGGAACACCTATCTCTACAAAACCTTGCAGACTGAAATATTCAAACGAACCGTTATAATCAATTTGCTTTAATCTGTAATTATACTTGCCTGTATTCAAATTTCTGTCCGTGAATGAAAAGTCCTTTGGTGAATTTGTCGTCCCGTTTCCTTCAGTGAAACCGACCTTCTTCCATTGCTCGTTTCCTTCGGTAGTTCTCTCTATCTCAAATCCGGAGTTGTTTACTTCTGCTGTTGTTGACCAGTTCAGTTCAACATTTCTATTATCAATAGAAGATGTAAAGGATGCAAGCTCAACAGGAAGTGAAGTTAAGCTGTCACCTGCTGTCCATCTTGAAAAAGAGTTTACTCCGAAGGCAGTTAGTTCATTAATGAATGTATTGTTTGAGCCCGGTACACTGAACCAGTTTACGCCGTCGTTTGTCGATTTGAATAATATAAGATTACTTGCAATACTTCCGTTCAGCTCTGAGTTGTCATACCTGAAACCAAAAGTAGCATTTAGTGAAGTATTATTTGCCGGGTTTATTTCATAATATCTCTCAATGCTTTCTGTTGTATCTTCGGTCTGTATGGTATGACCTCTTCTGACTTCAGTAGTTCCCATATTTTCCGTTGTTGTAAAAATTGCTCCGAGTCCTGCTACATTCACTTCGGTTGGCGCATTGAGATCTCTGACTGCTACTAAGTAGCCCGATGAACCTCTTACTGTATTTCCGGGCGTTTCTGTCAGATATGCTGTTGCCCCCATCGTAATTACATTTCCGTTCAGGTTTAAATATCCGGATATAATTTTCAATGAATCATTTACTGTAATGTCATCTGTTAGAATGATTCCTCCGGTTTTATCAACTGTCAGTTCCTTCAGTGTCGTTGCTGATAACGGAAGTTCAATACCGGTTGTAACATTATCTGTCGTACCGGAATAAATTACATTAACGCTTGCAGGAAATACCGGCAGGTTATTTAATAAACCTACATTCCTGTTGATTGTAATATTATCAGCCAACGTGAGATTTGAAGTATTAACAAATGTTCCGTTGGTTAGATATAAAGTTCTGTTCACTGTCCTTGCATCAGCTAATGATACTCCGCCTGTATTGTTAATTGTAAGATCTCTCAGTATAGAATTGTCAGCGGGCAATTCAAAAGAAGAATTAGTCAGGTTCGTTCCGATATAAATAACGTCAACTGTCGTTCCGAAAGTCGGCACTCCGGATAAGGTTCCATCCTGTCTTACTATTGTAGCTCCGTCTCCGAGAGTAAGATTTGCACCGTTTGTAAATTCACCCAGAGTAAGAGTAAGCACCGCCGGGACTGTCCTTGGAGTAGTAAGACTTACATTAGCCGCGTTATTAATGGTTAAACTATGATAAACAACATTTGGAATTGCAGCTTCCTGTAATAACGTACCATTATATTCGATCGTACTGCCGGTGGTAATAAATGTGCCGTTATTAATAATTGGTGAGCCATTTCCGGATAACAATAATTTCATTGAAGTGATATCAAATGTTCCGCCGCTGTTGATATCTATATCTCTCATCTGATGTGTGCTGAGTAAAGTTACTACAGTTCCGGTTAAGAAATCTGCAGTTGTTGACCAGTAACCGGTCCCCTGTAAAGTATGAGCTCCTGTTTCAAAAAAGAAATTATCTGCTGAGATATTTCCGTTATTTGTTAAATCAGGTCCCATAAATCTGAAATTAACTCCGCCTGTTCCTGCAATGGTTCCATTATTTAAAATATTATTATGCGCCTCTACAGTATATCCGCCGGATTGTGTATCAAAGATTGCTCCGCTGTCAATCTCTATCGGTCCGTAAAACCTTGCAGTGAAAGGACTAAAAATGTCAGTTGCAGTTGTAATGCCTGTATTAACATTTAACGGAGCATTAAAGGTTGAACCGTCTCTTATATTTAATGTTACTGTGTTCTGTGTTTTTACCAATCCTGAATTTGAAACTGAACCACCGTTTTGAACTTCAAAAGTTCCTGAATTAAATGTAAATGTATGTGTATTCGGATTTAATATTCCTCCGTTATTTATAATAAAAGATGAGCTGGGTGAGAATGTAACATCACTCAGTAAAGTCACATTTCCTGAGCTGCCGATTGAAATATTAGTACTAGTGAATGAACCGGCTCCGGAGACAGAGGAAGTTGAATCCATTCTGAAGTTATCAGTGGTAATTGAATTATTATTAATCAAACTTGGTCCCTTTAAAAGAAATTGAGCTCCGGCGGATCCGGAAATTGTTCCGTTGTTCGTTACATCACTATACGCCTCAATAGTATATCCTCCGGTTTCGACAGCCAGTGTTGCACCATTATCAACAGTTAACGTCCCGAACAACCTTGCAGCAAAAGGACTAAATTGGTCCGCAGCAGTTGTAATACCCGTATTAACTTTTAAAGGAACATTAAAGCTTGAGCCGTCTCTAATATTTAACGAGACCGTATTCTGAGTCATTACCATCCCGGAGTTTGAAACTGAACCGCCGTTTTGAACTTCAAAAATTCCTGAATTAAATGTAAATGTATGTGTATTCGGATTTAATATCCCTCCGTTATTTATAATAAAAGTAAAAGTGGGCGAGAATGTAATATCACTCAACAAAGTCACATTTCCTGAGCTGCCGATTGAGAGGGCTGCACTTGTAAATGAACCGGTTCCGGAAACAGATGAAGTGGTGTCTATTCTGAAGTTATCAGTGATAATTGCGCCATTGTTAACCAAGCTTGGTCCCTTTAAAAGAAATTGAGCTCCGGCAGATCCGGAAATTGTTCCGTTGTTCGTTACATCACTATACGCCTCAATAGTATATCCTCCGGTTTCAACAGCCAGAGTTGCGCCATTATCTACAGTTATAGACCCAAAAAATCTTGAGATAAACGGACTGGCTCCGTCAACAGCAGTTGTAGTGCCGGTATTTACTGTTAACGCCGCATTAAATGCTGAGCCGTTTACTATGCTTAATACAACTGTTCCCTGAGTCCTGACAGTACCCGGTCCGTTAACCGTTCCACCGGATATAACTGAAAGATCATCTCCGGCTCCGGCAAATATTGTTAATATTATGGCAGCGTTTATTGAGAGAGTCCCTCCGTTTTCGACAGTTAACTGGTCAGCGTTTACATCCGCGCTGACAGACACAATGTTTGGATTCCGGACATTAATTAATCCGCTTGTATCAGAAGGTGTGCTTGTAGCAGTGATCCATGTACTGCCGTTGTCAGTAGACATTTCCCATGTTCCTGTAGAATTCCAGTCACCGGTGCTGATGCTTCTGAAGTATTCATCTGCAGAAAAGACATCACTACTGTTAGAAATAACTAAAGCAAAGATAATGAAGATGTAAAAAATAAAGTTTTTCATTTGTTCCTTTCAGAGTTTGTTTAAGTTTATGATTTTTTATTTTGAAATTTCGTTTAGTTTTTTTCTATCAACTGTCATTGATCATATTTATCCGTATCATTTTCGTTTTATACAAACCGGAGGCAATGTTAATTAGTATGAAATCCTTCCGTAATATATTCACCGTAAATTTTGCGTTGAGTCCCCGCAAAAAATTCAGTGTGAAATTAAATGCAGTCTATGCGGGAGACTCAACTATTACATAATAGATGTCTCCATTTAGTCTTCAATCCTTCCCGGATAATCGCGGAATTTGCAACCTTTAACTTATTACAATTTCCCCTGAAACAGAATTTTGATCAAAATTAATCTGAATAAAAATCAGATTATTTCGTAATGCATAACTATGTTTCATTTTAGATTTTTAACAGGTGGAAATTCGTAAACGGTATAAATTAAAACACCCGGAATTACTTAGCGACAAATTAAAAATTTTTATATGGCTTGTCAAAGAGAAAGAAATGTGCTTTTAGAAGGACAGAATTTCGATCAAACTTGAATTAATGCAAAATCCTTTAATTTTTGCAATTTTAAAATTATCTTAGACTAAATTTTTAGAATTTTACAATGCATAATACACGGTTAATACAATTTCTAAAATCACTAAATTCAAATGAGATCCGGCAATTCCGGGATTTTGTTAATTCTCCCGCATTTAATAAAAATTCATATTTGTCAGAACTTTTTGAGATTCTTTTCAAATATTATCCTGAATTTGCACTTCAGGATTTAACTGAAAAAAAAATATTTGAAAAACTGTTTGGAAGTGAGGAATTTCAATACTTCAAGATCAAAAATCTGATTTCCGATATGTTCGGATTAGGAAAGGAGTTTCTTGCATTCAATGTTTACAGAAAAGATAACCGGATAAAAGAGAAGTATCTGCTTGCAGAGCTAAGGACAAGGGATCTTGATACGGCTTTTAAGCAGACATACAAATATGCAGAGAATACTCTTGAAAAAATAAAGGTTAAGGATGAAAATTATTATCTTCATAAAATGGATCTCAGGACTGAGCTGATGTCATATTACGTACCTAAAAAACCAAATGTAAATTTTCATTTTTTTCAGGAAAGACTGGATCTGTTTGTAAACTATTCTGTAATTATTCTTCTTAAGATATACAATATAATCCTGCATGAAAATAATCAGAACAATTATAATTTCAATATGAATATGTTTGATAACGTGATGGAGTATCTTGAAAAAAATAAGGTCAGTGCTAATCCGACACTTGAAGTTTATTATCACATACTGCTCCTGGAAAAAACTAAAGAAGAAAAATATTTTCATGCCTTATTGGATTTGAAAAATAAATACAGGGAAGAACTTAATGTTGTTGATAATTACATGCTGTACCTTCATCTTGACGGATTCTGCGCGGTAGCTTATAATGACTTTGACAGAACCGATCTTCTTGATGTGCAGTTTATTCTGGCAAAAGAACATCCGGTTTCAGACATGACTGAACACGGAAAAATACTCTACCCTGATTTTTTAAATCAGGTAAAAAAAGCCGTGAGAGTACACGAGTTTGAATGGGCTGATAAGTTTATAGAAAAATACAAAAATAAACTGACCGATGAGGTTCAGAACACACTGAATTTTTGTTACGGATATATTGCTTACGGAAAAGGTGATCCTGACAAAGCCATCGATTATTTTTCCAAAGCTAATTTTTCCAGTCTGATAATAAAAATACAGGTGAAGATAATTCTTCTTCAGCTTAATTTTGAAAAAGGAAATTATGATCAAGCGCTGCTGATGATTGATGCATTTAAGCATTATCTTTCGAGAGAAAAATCTCTGCTAGAGGTGATAAAAATATCTGTTTCAGAATTTCTGAAAATCATCGGAGATCTGTTAAAATTAAAAACAGAGATTAGTAGTAAAGATAAGAATTATAAAATTGAAAAAATAAAACACGATATTGATAACATGAGCAGTAACAGATTCGGAATAAAACTCTGGCTGCTGGATCAATTCAGAAAGGTAAGTATATAATTAATTAAGCCGTCAATAAGATTTAAAAAAACTTAAGTATTTTCGGCTTTTTTCTAAATTAATAACAGTAAAATATTTAACTTTTCCAAAGAAAAATACCATTTTTCGGCGGGGGGGGGGGGGGGGGGGGGGGCGTTTGGGCGGTGCCGTAGTGTGCGGTTTTTTTAAAAAAATCTATATCACTTCAAGGGTAATCAGTCGACGTATCCGGTAAATGTTTGCTTTTAAAGATATTCTAAATTTTAAAATAAAGAATATGAAAATTAATTTTACACAGTATGATCAGAAGACTTCGCTGATCATTTTTATTGTATTCCTGTTCACGCTTTTTACTTTCAATATAGTAGTACCCTTTCATTTATCAGCATTAGCTGATTCCGGGATCACAGGTGATGAACCTGTGGACAACTGCTATGACCTTTCAAATCATACTGTAAAATTTATTACCACCGAACCGGGAGTGAGCCTTGAAGTGCTTGACTGGGGCGGTACGGGAGAATATCTTGTGCTGCTGACCGGACTTGGTGACAATGCGCACGTGTTTGATAATTTTGCTTATCAGTTTACAGATCTTTATCATGTGATCGGAATTACGAGAAGAGGTTTTGGAAAATCGAGTAAACCGGAAGACGGGTATAGTGAAGAGATCAGGGTCCGGGACTATACAAGTATTCTCGACCAGTTGAATATTCCCAAAGCTACATTTATAGGACATTCAATTGCCGGAGGTGAACTGAATTATATCGGATCTCATTATCAGGACCGCGTTAGTAAACTTGTGTACTTAGACGGCTGGGATTTCGGCGAACACAAACTTCTCGCTCAGCCGCCTTCACTTGACTTTGCAGATTCTGATCTTGCATCACTGAATAGTTTCATGGCAGCGCTTGTGAGATATAACGGCTACCGTGAACCAAATGCCGCGATATGTGATACATATACATGGGACAGTGACGGAAAAATATCAGCAACAATCTCGCCGCCTGAAGTTTCTCAAAAGATTGTAAGTAGTTCGGTAGTAACCGATTACAGTCTTATCACTGCTCCGGTGCTGGGAATTTTTGAAACGTGGACAATGGATACCCGCCTTCCTTTTTATCATTATCTTGATGCTGAAAAGAAAACTGAATATGACAAAGCCTGGGATATTTTATTCGACTGGAGAGCAAGACAAATGACACGCTTCAAAACTGAAATAAAGAATTCGCGGACAGTTGAATTCGCAGAGTGTTATCACTATGTATACATAAACAGGGAAGCGGATTGCGCGAGGGAAATAAGAAAGTTTTTGGCTGAGTGAATATTTAGGCTTTTTACAAGCATATCAAATAAGAATTTAAATTAATACCGCAGGCTAAAGCCTGCGGCTACAATATTTAATTTATTTTGATCTTATTATTAGATATTCATTGGTCTTTATTCGTCATTTGTAATTTGAAATTCGTAATTGAATTAAGGCGTTATTTTACTCACAAAATTAAAGCCGTTATTGTCCGTAAATACTGCATCTGTAAGATCAATCACTTCGTCTCCGTTTATGTCTGTAGGCAAATATCCTGCAGTAAAATTAAATGCATCATTGTCGATAAGACTTCCGTCAGCGAGATCTATTACACCATCCTGATTTACATCGCCGCTGTATATTGCAAATCTGACCGGTGTTGCATTAACCTGTTTCATATTATTTCCAAATGCCTGAGACTGTGATGAAGTAAAATCATAACTTGAAACCGAAGTGACGCTTACCGGCATTGCGCTCCAAGTCTCGATGCAGTTTCTGTGAACTAATTTCAGATAATAACTTCCGGGCGCAGCATTTATGAAAGTAAAATCCGAATTATGTAAAACAGAATCTATTACTCCGCTTGCAGAATCTATTGCATTATAAGGAGATTGATTCTGACAAAGATATACTTTCAGAGTATCTCTTAAATTTTGTAAATTAGTTGCTGGATTATAATAACCTTCGGATATTGCAGTTATGTCAATTGTATTTAATGGTACGCTTAATTCCGGTCCCGGCGATATCCAGTTTGATACAATTCCGTTCAATTCAAAATTTGTAAGTATTCCTGGATAAGTGCCTGTTGCTTCTGTCAATGTTGTAATTGTTGAATTGTCTTCTCCTGCCAATCCCTGATTGAAGTGATAACTTGCAAGAAGTCCTGCGCCTGAATTTATTTCAGCGAATCTGTTATCTGCAATCTCTGTCTGACTAAGTTCGCGTGTCCAGATTCTAACCTCATCAAGTGATCCCTGTAAGTACTCTCCGCTTCCGGCATTATATCTACCCAAATAACCTGAAACACTTATGTTAGGCAGATCAGAATCTGAAGAATTTTTCTGATCAACCAGGTTACCGTCAAGATAACTCTTAAATCCGTTCACTGTATTTTTTTTCCAGGTCATAGCTACGTGATGCCAGTTGCCGTCAGTTGCATTTGCGCCGACATTTATACCGCTTGTTCCGCCTTCAGTAGAAATAAGATGCTTTTGATTTCCCGGCGCGCCCCATCCTGCTACGATCCAGTTGTTTCCTGATTGAAAGCGAACCGCGGACTGAAGATTTGTTCCTTTGAACCAATATTCAATTGTGATCTCTGATACTGCCGGCGCTGTAAGGTCTTGAGATAAAGAGACCGGCAGAACTACATTATCATTTATGCCGTCAAAATTCAAAACCTGCGCCGGTGAGGCTTTTCCTGTTCCTCTGACAGCAAAATCATAATCGTATTCATCACAGTCACTATTCGGTATATGTATCACCGCATTTTTTGAACCGGAATTGCCCGGAGTAAAAGTAACATTGAAAGTTGCTGAACTTCCGGGCGGAATTTTACCTGCCGGGGTCAACGCACTTGCAGTAAACATACCGGGATCAGTTCCTGTAATTATAACATTACCTGCATTGAGACTATCCGCTCCGGTATTCTGAATTGTATATGTTCTAACAAAACCGGAACCTGCATTAACAGAATCAAAATTTGTATGATCATTTAACGAAGGTGTAATGTCACCATCCGTTATAGATATATTATTTCCTTTAACATTAATTTCAATATACGGTGAGCAAAACCCCGGACCGGGCTGAATCCAGTTTGAAACGGATCCTGTCAGTCCGAAATTTGTCAGTGTACCCGGATAATTATTTAATGAAGATTCAGTAAGTGTTGTTACTCCGGAATTATTTCCATCGGCTATCCCCTGATTGAAGTGATAACTTGCAAGAAGCCCGGCAGCTGAATCTATTTCCCTGAACATATTTGAAGCTAATTCAAATTGACTTAAAGCGCGTGTCCAGATTCTTACTTCATCCAAAGAGCCGTTAATAAATTCTGAATTCCCGTACTGACTTCCAATTTTACCGACGGCAGATATAGACGGTAGATTCACATCCGCGGCATTGCGCTGCTGAACTGGAACACCGTCAAGATAACTTCTGAAACCATTAACTGTATTCCTCTTCCATGTCATTGCAACATGATGCCAGTTTCCGTCTGTAGCAGCTGCGCCGACACTGATCCCGGTCAGCGCCCCGTCAGTTGAGATAAGATGTTTTTGATTTCCGGGATTCCCCCATCCTGCTACTAAGTAAGTGCTTGAATTCAATTGAAACCGGACAGCTGACTGAAGATTGCTTCCTTTGAACCAGTACTCAATTGTAAATTCAGAAACTGCCGGAGACGTAAGCGCCTGTGACAGTGTATTCGGTAAAGTGACATCGTCATTTATTCCGTCAAAGTTTAATACTTCAGCCGTTACTGTTGAATTGAATTCATCACTTCCAATATCAGGTCCGGAAACATTTCTGATATTACTGTCTGTATCTGTTGTGACTGAAGGTAAATTAATTCCGCCGTTACTTATCGAAGTTGACAATGTTGTGTCAATGTGAAGATTAACGTGACTGATAAATTTTGGATTATCCGAAACGCTGTTTGAATCTTTGCCGGTTACTGTCCTCCAAGCAGATATATTAGCGGCATCGGCGTTATTGTAAAAACCCAGAACGCCACCGTTACCTGTTGATAACAGATCATTGTAATTGCATGAAAGTCCCGGCGGATTTGGGGATGAGCCATCGAGCCTGATCGCATAGTGCTTTCCGGTAGAGCCGCTGTTTGATCTGCCGTTATAGAAAATGTTGTTAAAATAATTTCTCGGATTCGATGAACCTAAACTTGCCAGTGCATAAGTATTCTGAGAACCGCTTACAGGACTTCCGGAAATGTAAACGCTGTTGAAATACAAATTGCTGACTACAGGGATACCGATGTTAAAACCGTAAATTGCGCTGCCGCCGTTCATACTGACTCCGGCGCTGTCCTTTCCCAGACTGATCATATTATTAATAAAATCATAAGAGCCGCTGCTGACTGCTATCCCGGCTAAAGAAGAATTAGAGTTGCCGATTATCATTGAGTGAATAAAATTAGATGAAGCAGATCCGCCGTTTCCGTTGTTAATTCTAATGCCGGACAGAATGCAGGCTGCAGTTGTATTGGTTATGCTTAATGAATGAACAGTATTATTTTTAATAATCTGGTTTCCCGCCGGAAGATTTATATAAATTCCGGATGTTCCGGGATTTGGATTCGTTGCCGCCGAATTCATATTTCTTATTATATTTTTCTCAATAAGAAAAACCGGAAACCCGCTGCCTTCACCTGATATTCCCGTCATCTGACTTGAAGTATTTGCAAGATGATGCGTCATTGAATTTGCGATCGTCCCGCCCAGTATGTTATTGCTGCATGTCAGGACATTATTAGTGTTAGCAATGAAACGCATTGCGTAAAATTTAGATGAGAGGGCGGAATATCTGATACCGCCAACTTCATTTTCAGTAACGGTTTTATTACCTGCTCCGTCAAATTTAAATGCATGAAATTCCGAAGTTCCTGATGCATACTTAATATCACTCGCAGCGGTCATGCTTCCGATATTGTTATTGTTAACTAATGTAAGCCCATGCGCTACATTAATTAAACTAACTCCGGAAGAACCTCCAATATCTAATCCTGCAATTATATTGTCTGAGATTGAAGTTTCGAATGATACACCGACCGATGCTGAAATACCAAAATAATTCGATGCAGCGTTTTGTCTTAAATAATATACCCCTGTTCCTGCAGAAGAAGAATATCCGATCGTATTTCCTTTTATGCTGAATGCATTTCCGTTAGTATTATTAACATAGATCCCGTAATGATTTATATTTGTTCCGGACGTAATCCGCGATGCTGTCTGATACAATCTGTTATTTTCAATTGCGATATTAGTATTACCCGCGCCTATATGAATTCCGGAGCTGTGATTACTTAAATTAAAGAAATCATAAATATTACAATCTCTGACAGTATCGTTACTGTTGAAGACAGTTGTATTAACAGTCGATCCTAAAAACGAAACCGCGCAATGCGGCAGCTGTCCTGCCGGACCTATATCACAATTTTCAATAACATTGTTATCATTACCTGTTACGGAAGAATTTCTGTAAAATAAAACCGTTGCTGCATGACCGGATAAATTGTTTTGCGATGAACCGAGTATTCTGCAGTTTCTGACTTTATTGTTTGAAGCGTCATACTGAAACATTACAGTGCTTGTTCCTGCCCAGCCCGAAGTGCCGGAATTTGAAAGAGTAAGTGAAGCGCCGCCGGAATCAATGCCGTCAATGGTAATATTTTTCGCGCCGTTAAAACTAAACAGCGGAACTCCGTTATTTGGAGTTGCTGTGACAGTAACAGCTGTATTTAACGCCGGCTTTATTGTAACGCTTGCCCAGTCTCCGTTTCCGGGAGTTGCTCCCTGAGACGGTTCAGTAATATTTGTGTTAATAGTAATATTTATATTTGCTCCCGCCTGCGAGCCGGCTCCGATTCCGATAAATGCGTCAGATAAACTTTCATAGTTTCCGTTTCCGGTATTTGCACCGGAAACCGTGACCTGATTTGCTACTGCGTTGTTTCTGATATAAACGCCGAATGCTCCGGCAGAGCTTACAATATTATCAGCAAAAGATATAGAGCGGAGGTTATAAGTTGTGCCTGTATTTACCCATTCACTCCAGTTTGCTCCGCCGTTAGCAGTATAAAAAACTTTACCTCCGCTGCCGCAGACATAAGCAGTGTCATTATTCTTGAATTCGATCTGACGAAGGTCTGTAGCTGATGTCATTGCAACCGTCCAGTTGAGACCGCCATTTACGGATCTTAGTATAGTCCCGTTTGTTCCGCATGCAAATCCGACATTCCCCGACGGACTGAATTCAATATCATTTAGTCCGGTATTATCAAATCCCTGGCCATATCCCCATGACGCAACGACGCTGAAATTCGCGCCGCCGTTTGTTGATCTTAAGATAACAGGAGACGGGATCACTAATGTAGATATCACAGAACTGCTTAGAAATATTGTATTCGAATCAAGATATTCAATTCCGTAAAGGTCATAGTTATGAGCACCTACACCGCCCGGATTAATTACTACGTGTGTCCAGGAAACTCCGCCGTCTGTTGTTTTTGAATAATTTTTATTTGAACCAACGCAGATTATATTCTGACTATTAAGCGCATCCATTCCGTAATATGAAACCATACCGGCTGTATAAGACCAGGTAAGTCCTGAGTTGGTGGTTTTAAGTATGCTTCCGTTGTGCCCGCTGATTATACCATTGTTGATATCGAACATTTTTATGTTCCGGAATACATCTGAAAAGCCGCCCTGCCACTGCCATGACAGACCGCCGTTAACAGTTTTCTGTATCCTTCCGTTTGCTCCGATGATCCAGCCGGTATTTGCATTTACGAAATCCGTTCCCCAGATCTCCCAACCGTATTCAGTGCCGTAAGTTGTCCAGACAGCGTTTGCCGGTTCAGATCTGAATATAAATGCGCAGATAAGAAATATTTGTAAAACTTTAAAAGCGCTTCGCACGCCTTCCTGCCGGTAAAATACTTTACTCATATCACTTGTAATATTTTGCAGCCGGCAGGTCAGGCCTACGAGGGATATTAAAATTTTTGAAATAGAATTTAAAACCTGTTTAACAAAATTTCTGAATTTTGATCTGGAATTGTTGTAAATCATTTTTAACCCCGTAAGTTTAATTTTAAAAAAGTTGATACAAATTTATAACTCCGGATTAATAATCTCAAAAAGATTTTTGAGTTATAATGACAGACTTAACACCAACTGTAATGGCATTTATATGAAATGTGAATTGGAATTGCAATAATTAAGGATTAATTTGTTGCAAAAGAAATGACCGATTCTAAATTAATAAATATGTTAAAAGCTCTCTCTGAAGATGAGTTTAAACAATTAGAAAAATTCATCGACTCACCTTTTCATAATAAAGGCAGAGACCTGCTTCCCTTTTTTAAATCTATAAAATCCTTTTACCCGGAGTTTAATCATAAAAATTTTAGCAATGAATTTATCTTCGGTAAATTATTCCCGGGAAAAAAGTATGACACTGTTCGTTCGGAAAATCTTATCAGAACACTTTATTCACACATGTTCAGAATATCTAAAGATTTTCTGATTCATATCGAACTTGAAGACCAGACATCGAAAAAAAAATATTTTCTTCTGAATCAGCTGCGTAAAAGAAAATTATATAAAGAATTCGACAAAGAATACAGCACGATCAACGGAAGCTTTGATGATTCCGGAAAAGGAAGCGTTGGTTATTTTATTGACCGTTATTTTCTTACCGCAGTCAAACGCGATTGCTCGCTGAACCGTGATGATTTCGATAATGCATTTGAATACTCTCTGCAAACCGGTGAGAACATTGCAGCTGCTGCTTTGATATCCGCTTTTAAATTTGAAGATGAAAAAAATCTCGCTGCAGCTTACGGTATTCAGGTAAGAGATAATCTGCTTGAAGTGATTTTGAAAAATTTCGACGCGATTAACTTTTTGTCTGATCTCAAAACTGGTCATGAGCATTATCCTTATCTGCAGATCTTTCAGGAAATTTATCTTATGAATCTTAATAAAGATAAAACTGAGCACTATTACAATCTGAAAGAACTTCTGAAAAAGAATTCATCATATTTCGGGCAGCCGGAAAATTATGTGCTGTGGAATATAATGCTCACTTACTGCGGAGTAAAGAAACTCGGCCGGCGGGAAGCGTTTGAACTCCAAAAATATATGCTTGAAAACGGAATTTATAAACCTTTGCATTCTGAAAATTTTCATATAGTATTATTCAGAAATATTGTACTGGATTCTTCTTTTATCGGCGAATATCAATGGCTTGAAAAATTTATCGAAAAGTATTCCGCTGAACTGCACGAACACCACCGTGATAATATGAAAATTTTTTCAATGGCATATCTTTCCTTTTCGAGAAGTGATTTTGGAAAAGCTCTGGAATATATTCTTCAGATAAAATATAATTTATTTCTTTTTAAACTAGACGTTAAGATCTTACAGCTTAAAATATATTATGAACTTGGTTATCATGAAGAAGGATTATCACTCGTTTCAGCTACATTGAATTATTTAAGTAATTCCAAAGAAGTAAGCAAAATTGGCAAAGAAGCAATTGGAGCATTTGCGAAATGTGTCAGAGATCTGATTAGGATAAAATCATCCGGTATTACAAAAGATGATGATCTCTTTAAGCTGAAAATCATATCAGAAAAAATCAGTCATATAGGTCTGGCTGAATGGCTTGCGGAGAAGATAAGGCAGATTGAGAAAGTTTGATAGTTTAAAACTTGTAGTTTATTCATCACGGATAAAAAAAATTATAATCAAATAATTTTAACTGGGGTCAGCATTGAAGAATGAAATAGGAATTATCAAAGCAATTTTCCGCTATCCGGTAAAGTCAATGGCCGGAATGGAAATTTCAAATTCGAAAATGGGATTTCACGGACTCGAAGGAGACAGGCGCTTTGCATTTAGACGGGTTGAAAATAAAAGCGGCTTTCCTTTCTTAACTGCAAGTAAACTTCCTGAGATGATCCTGTTCAAACCTTTTAGTAAAAAGGAAAATGATCAAAGTCTTATCCCCGGTCATGTCTGCACACCGGAAGGTAAAGTCCTTGAACTTCAAAGCAATGAATTATCTGAGGATATTTCGCAGCGTTATGGATCTGAAGTGCAGCTGATGCATTTTGACAGGGGAATTTTCGATGAGGCAAGTATTTCATTGATCAGCAATCAAACGATCTTAAAGATCGAAAAAGATTCCGGTCGTCCGTTAGACATACGGCGGTTTCGTCATAACATACTGATCGAAACAAAGAGCGGCAATTCTTTTGAAGAGGATAACTGGGTTGGCAGAACAATTTATTTTGGAGAAGAATCAAATGCGCCGGCGGTGAGCTTAACTTTACGAGACAAGCGCTGTGTCATGGTCAACTTAGATCCTGAGACTTCAGAGTCGGATGCAAATGTGATGAAATCTATAGTTCGTCTGAATGAAAATAATGCGGGAGTTTACGGGACAGTTATTAAAACAGGAAATATTTTTGCCGGTCAGAAAATTTATTTCTCTGATTAAAATTTTTTCGCTTGCAAAGTCGATTTTAATACAAATAAAAAAAAACCGCAGGTTAAAGCCTGCGGCTACTATATTTAATTTCAAATTACAAATTTATAATTCCAAATACTTTATTTTACTATTTGTCATTTAAAATTTATAATTTTAAATTCCTAATTGAATTACGGTGTTACTTTCGACACAAAATTCGCAGCATTATTATCCGTATACACTCCGTCAGTTAGATCAATAAGCCCGTCGCCGTTTACATCCGTCGGCAGATAACCCGAAGCAAAATTAAATGCGTCATTGTCAATCAAACTTCCGTCTGAAATATCGATAGTTCCGTCCTGATCTACATCTCCGGAGTAAACGCAATACTTAGTTCCTTTCAATATGGAATTATTTCCGTAAGTCTGCGCCTGAGCTGATGTGAAATCATACACAAGAGAATTTCCTACTGAGTAAGATTCTCCACCGGATTTGCTCCATGTTTCAAGAGCGTTTCTGTGTTTAATGTGCAGATAATATGTTCCGTTAGGAGCGTTCGGAAATAAAGGAGCGCATTTGAGTGTAGCCGAATCAAGTATAGATTTTGCCGAATCAACTTTAGCAAACGGCGATGAAGCGTTTCTTAAATAAACAGTTACGGTATCACGCATATTCAGATTACCCGGCGAGATATTGTAGAATCCTTCGGGAGCAAGTGTAATATCTGAAGCAACTGCAATTGCGGCATTCACAACACATATCTTATCAAGATAAAGATTATTCCCCATCCGCTTCTTGCGCGAAATTTTAATTTATTTGTTCCGGCAGGCAATGAATATTTTTTTGTAGCCCACTCAGAAGTTGTCGGTGTATATGCAGAACCTAGCTGTGTTCTTGTATTGAGATTTCCGTTCACATTATTACCCCAGAGTTTTACAAGTGAAGTAAATGTAGTTCCTCCGTTGGTTGAAGTTAAAATTTCAAGAGAATCCGTTGTGCCGTCAGTATAAGGCGCATAGGCGTGATCAAAATTCAGTGAGTCACCCGTAAGTGTGCTTCCAAAAGATTTAGTAATTACAGACTGCGTAACTCCTGCATTAGCGTTCCAGAAGTCAAATTTAGCGGAACCGCTTCCGACTCCGAAACTGCTCACTGCATTTCTAGTCCAGTAAAGCGTTCCTGTATATTCAAGATTCCATCCGGAAGGCGGGAAAGTTACTGAAGTAAAATCCTCGCACAAATTATTCCCTACAATATTAAAACTGTAAAGTGCCGTTGAGTCTCTTTCATGACCTGCGGAATTATTCTGAGCATATATTTTGTAATAAATTACATCCCCCACCACTACATCAGAATTCAGAGAATTAAAAAGCGCTGAATAATTATTTCCTGAAGTGTTAACAAGTTTCAGATGTTTTGTGTTTGCAGTAATATTTTTATACCATCTTACCCAGGAAGAATCCAGTGAAAATGCTGAAGTTACAACAGCATCTACTGAAACAGGCCATGCTGTTTTTACCTGATCTGTAATTGGCGTATGACTTATTGAAGGAAGATTGGTATTTGAGATCTGAAAATTCGTATTGGAAATATCAAAGAAAATATTTCCGTTTGCTTCTACTTTAATTCTTGCAGTAGTTGTACTCACACCCGGAAGATTAACACTCTGTGATCCGTCATTCGGTGTTCCGGTTAAAAGGGTGTAAGGATAAGTATATCCTCCGTCAGTTGATAAAAGAATATTTACGTTGGCGCAACTTACAGGTGAAGCTGTTGTATTGGCTACGTTCCAGGTAATAGTCTGAGGAACAGAACTGTTCCAGTTAACATTTGTATTTGGTGAAGAAACTGTAAACGGACCTGCCCCGGAATTCACATTAAAGCTGACTGTCGAAAATCCGATTCCGCCTCCGCCGGTATTATTATCTCTTACAGTCATTCTGAAATTTAAAGATCTGGTATATGAAGGAAGTATCTCTCCTATTGTCTGAGTATTATTTACTATGTCAGAGATCTTCGGGAAAATTCTTGTCGGTGTAGTTACCGAACTAAAAGATCTGAATATCGGAGCATTGCCAGTCGGACTGTTTGGTGAACCGGCAGGGCCAATGTCATACTGTTCCCAGTTATAAGTAAGTGAACCCGGATTATTAACATCCGTTGCCGATCCGGTAAGCTGAAAAGGAGTACCGATAGGAATCGTGAATCCGCCTGCAGGTACTGTAACTGAAGGCGGTGTATTACCTGTTGCAGTCTGAACAGGACAGTTATTTCCGGTACTTGTCTGCGTGTATGCAACTATTTCAGAAATACTTCCTGTATGAAAATGATCATTGCTGAAATTTTGAAGATTATCAGCTCCGCAGATACCGGCATATCCCATGATAGTACTGCCGCTTCCCGGTTCCCATGCAGTTGAGCCGTTTCTGTTTCCGCCGCTGCAATTTCCCAGAACTCCGTTAAAGGAATGGTTCCCCCGAAACTGATGTCCCATTTCATGCGCTACATAATCTATATAAAATACATCGCCTGTCGGTGAAGGTAAACCTGTAACGCCTCTTGCTTTCTGACCTGTAACGCAAACGACTCCAAGTCCTGCGACTCCGCCGCCGCCTGTGCTGAATACATGACCGATATCATAATTAGCGTTTCCGATTACATTATCAAGATTAGTCTGATTTTGTCCGAGCATAGCACCTCCGCTGTTGTTTGAATAAGGATCTGTTGCTCCGTTTGTATATACTATATTTATGTTATTTGCTACTAAAGTCATTCTCACAGAAAAATCTTTTTCATATACTCCGTTCACTCTGTTCATTGCAGTAACTATTGCCGACAGACCTAATGCCGCCGTTCCTCCGTGGAATGAAGTGTATTCACCTGTTGCCGCTACTGCAAGCTTGTATGTGCGGAGAATTTCTCCTGTTACATCAGATTCCATTGGAATTTGTTCAGACCCTGCTATTTCAGTAACCAGACAGTCAAAGTCTGATTTCGGAGTGAGGTCTTTTTTATAATATGAAATGTAAATATTTTTTTCTTCAGAGCTGTAAGGATCGATGTAGTAATTTCCGTTAACGCTTAAGACCATTGCATGAAATCCATGCATGGTAATATCTACTTTTCCAGTAGCATAAGGATCATCCACTCCTTTAATAGTGTATGTCTTAATTTCCGGGAACTGAGCCGCAAGCTCCGGCTCCATCATTGAATATTCATTAATAATAAACTGACCTGAAGTCCCGTCGGGTTTCGGCAGATTTATTATCACCTGATTCTGCGGAAGATTGTCATATGATTCAAATGGTAAATTCATAAGATCATTTTTAAGATCATTAAAATTTATTTTTATCGTCCTGAAATTATCAGGGATTATTCTTATTTCACCTTCATATGTAAAACCTTTACCGGTTTCGTCTGACCAGTTAAGATTTCTGTAATTATTCTGCTGTGAAGTTGCAGTATTCAGATTCATCATCAATGTAAAACAGAATAAAAGAATTGCGCTAATGCAAAGAAATTTAGTCTTTTTCATTATAGTGTGTTATTTATAAAATAATTTGAAATGAAAATACTTCTAAACTTTGTAATTTGAAAGCTATAAAAAAGAAAGTCATGAATATATTTGATTTTGTTGTCTTTCATAAACAAAAATTTTATAATTTTAAATTTTTATAGAATTTAACTATCTGTATACAATCAGGAACACTGTAAATTCAGATTGCTTTAATTGAATGAATCCGGGTTCGTAATTACATAAATTTAAAATATGAAGTTTTAATAATTTTAAATTATTGTAAAGTTTATTATTTTATATAAAGTATTTTACTCTTAAATTGAAAGAAATTAAAATTAAATGTTCTTATCCATTCTATCCTTTTTCTTAATCTAAAAAATCTAAATAGTTATGAAAAAAATTATTTGTACTATATTAATCTGCTTTATCGGTATGATCTCAAACTCTTATGCAGATTCCCCCAAGATACACTCTGACCTGCAGACTAAGATGAATCAAAATACCGACAATACATTAATTCCGATATATATACTGCTGAATGATCATATGAATCTAAATGACTTTTCCGATATAAGTTATGATACTCCAAAACAGGAGAGAAGAAAAATTGTAATAGACAGACTGAAAAACTTTGCGAATGATTATCAGAGAAATATTAAAGAGTATCTGGAATTGAAAAAGTCTGAAAGAGCAATTGAGAAATATGAAATATTATGGATGGCAAATACTATAATTACTTCTGCAACGAATGAAATTATAAATGAACTCACTGCTTTTGATAATATAAAAATGATATGTTATGATGCAGAATATCCTTCCGAAGAATTACTGGACTACAAACAATTATCAGCTCCGTTTTTCGGCGCTATGACAAAAGAAAACTCATCTGCCGCGCCGCAAATAGGAATAGTATTAATAAAAGCAGACCAGGTATGGGCTTTAGGCAATAACGGTTCAGGGGTTTTAGTCGCAAATTCGGATGACGGTTTCTGGTGGAAACATCCTGATCTTGTAAAAGGATTATGGCAGAATCTCGGCGAAGACGCAAGCAATGACGGCAAAACAATTAATATACAAACCGGTACAACAGGTTCGGTCTTTGATCCGTCTGATATTAACGGTATTGATGATGACGGAAACGGAAAAATAGATGATCTGATTGGATGGGATTTTACTACAGGTAATTATAATATTACAACTGCTTCACACGGCAGCGCAACTCTCGGACAAGTCGTTGGTGACGGAACGATGGGAACTCAAACAGGAGTTGCGCCGGGTGCAAAATGCATTGTAATGAGAAATTCAAGCGGTCAGTCACAGCAATGGCTTGCTTTTCAATATGCAGTAGAAATGGGCGCGGAAGTTATTACAAGTTCTCTTAGCTGGAAATGGTATATGAATCCAAAGCCGGATTATTCACAGTTCAGATTAATTACGGATATGTCTTTAGCGGCAGGAGTTATTCATACAAATTCTACAAGTAACGACGGCGGAAGCTCATCCGCTCCGGTTCCTATAAACATTTCAGCAGCGGGGCTTTGTCCTTCACCCTGGCTTCATCCGGATCAATTACGAAGAGGAAATATCAGCGGTGTGATAGGTGTCGGTAATGTAGCTGCAGGTACAGATGTAATATACTCAACTTCTCCTTCAGGTCCATCTACATGGGGCAACTGGAGCTTATGGGGCACATATACTTATCCGATCAGTCCGGATCATATGGATTATCCGTACAGCAGAGTTGCGCCGGTAGAAGTTCCTGATTCGATGGGACTTCTTAAACCTGATGTATCTGCTCCGGGACAAGGGACTGTATCAACATATGTAAGTTCCGGTACTGGTTACGGAAGTTCTTTCGGAGGAACATCCTCAGCTACACCACACACAGCAGGTTGTGTTGCATTGATGCTGTCAGTAAATCCTGAGATGCTTCCTGCGGATATCAGCAAAGTAATAGAACTTACATCTGTTGAAAAAGGCGCTCCGGGAAAAGATCCGAGATACGGTTCAGGAAGAATAGATGCGCTTGCTGCTACAACTTCTCCTAAATTTACTGTAGAAGGAGTAAACGGCGGCAGTAATATGTTTTTGAATAATAGTATAACAGCCAATGATACAGCAAGAGAACTTGCCGGTATAAAAATTTCATCCGATGTCCTTCCGCAGGTAGGGTCACTCAAATCAATAACATTCGGCTTAACAACAATTGCAAATGCATCACATATATTATCGTTTGATCTTTACTGGGACAGGGATAGAAATAATGTAATAAATACCGGTGATCTGAAATTAAGATCCGTTCCATTTTCAACTGCGGCTGTTACTTTTGATTCTTTAAAATTTAAATTTCTTGATACTGCAAGAAATATTATTCTTTCTGCGCGAACATCATCAACTGCAGCCGGTCAAAGTATTGATTTAATAATTTCCGATACAAACAGTGTAACTGCATATTATACTACAAAACCTTTTCAAACAAATTTTCCGCTTGCAAACTTAACAGGAATCAGCAGTTATGTAAGCAGTGATCTGTCTTATTCTCTTTCACAAAATTATCCGAATCCGTTTAATCCTGTCACAACTATAAATTATACTGTTGCAAGAGACGGTGATGTAAAGCTGAAAGTCTATAACATGATCGGAAAAGAAGTTGCAGTGCTTGTAAAAGGTTTTAAGATAAAAGGAAATTATTCCGTTGAGTTTGACTTAAATGATAATGGATCAACATTATCAAGCGGAGTTTATTATTATAAACTGGAAGCGGGAAATTTCAGTGACATTAAGAAAATGATACTGTTAAAGTAAATACGGTTTTTCCTTTTTTAAACTTTGACAGGATAAAATAATATTCTGATTTTTTAAAGAAGTGTGTTCCTTAAATATATGTTTCTAAGAAGATGAAAATTTTTTTATTTCCAATCCTTTTTTACATTAAATTATGAACGCTTAGTTAGAAACAATAATTCAAATTTAAAAATGATAACTTTGGCTGACTAATTCTTTTTTTTTAAAGAATTCACTTTATTCCAGGGTTGCAATCATTCGGTTTTCTAATCCATTGTCATAATATTTTTTATACCGGACTTTCTCTTCAATTGACTCGATTACTATCTTCGCAAAGTTTACACCTTCAAATTTCTGTGCACTTCCCAGACCGCCGGGACTAAAAACATTTATTTCCATAAGCTTATTGTCAACTATATCCAGGCCCACAAGAAACATTCCATCCCTTATAAGCTTTGGTCTGACTATGTTCGTAAGTTCTAGTATTTCATCCGTTATCTTTGCCTGCATTATTTTACCTCCGGCATGAACATTACTTCGCAGGTCTCCTTCAGATCGTTGTCTTCGGAATGCCGCATACTTGCCTTTATGCTGAAGAGGTTTACCGTTCATAACGAAAAGTCTTGTATCGCCTTCGGCAGCTTTGGGTAGGTATTCCTGAGCAATGACATAACCGTCTCTGGAGATTGCTTCAATCATCTGGTTAAGATTTGCATTTTCCTTTTCATGAACAAGGAATACGTTTTGTCCGCCCGATCCCTGCAAAGGCTTTAGGACAATTTTTCCACTGTGTTCTTTTGAAAATGCCTTTATCTCATCCGGATTTCTTGAAATAATCGTCCGCGGTCTTACACTTTCAGGATATGACTGAAAATACATTTTATTCACTGCTTTAGACAGTCCGTCCGGATCATTTAATACAGTGATTCCACTGTTGGCAAGCAGTTTTCCAAATGTTACTCCCGTATGCTGAGCCCAAGGTCGTTTAATTTCTTCAGCCGGATCACTCCGAAGCAATACAACATCAAGTTCACTGAGCAATACCTTGTTTGTTGAATTGCTGTTCAAGTCTTTTATATAAGAAGCTGCAGTGGAATTTTTTTTTACGGTTTTTGCAAACCCTGAAATTGTTCCGTCGGGATTATAGGTGAGATCGCCGCTGCCTACAATGACAACAGAATGTCCCATTCTGGCTGCATTTAGGGCGAGCCGTGTAGTTGTATATTCTGATTTTTCAGTATGTGTATTGTTTATAATTATTCCGATTTTCATTTGGTCGATTGTTGTGTTAATTTCTTGAAATATTTTGTGAATGTGAAACCGTTTCTGAGCTCTTTCAGTCTGATTTGGGATTCAGCATCTTTCAGGTATCTTGGAAGAAGCGGAATCGGTTTTAGTATCTTCCTCAGCCTGAGCTCATTCATAATTGAAATGTTCGAGAAGGAAATTTTTCCGACGAAAAGCTGTTCAATCTCACCGCCGCTTTCAATGTATTTTAGAATTTCCAGAAATCCCCTCAGATAAATAATATCTTTTGTAAGTCCTCCGCCTCTGTATATTCGCATTACTATGGTAAAGGAACTCTCTGCAGAGAAATTATAATTGTTGACAAGATTATGAAAAGATTCAACAAAATCAGCACCATCTATCATATACTGAGCAGTCTTAACTCTTGCTGCCAGTAATCTTAATCTGGAAATGTTAAGACCGCCGGTAAGATACTCCGAAAGCACTGCCAGCCCCTCCTGAAGCTCTTCATAACCTGAAAGCCCTGTGTGCAGTTGTCTGAAGGGCTGAATTAGTCCGTTGAAATATGTAAGCAGATGAGTTCCCACCTCATGATGAATAAGTGATTCCACCCTGTTTCTCCTGACAGCAAATTCTTTTCCGATTAGCAATTTATTCTTACTCACGATAAGCCCGGAATACATATCTTTGTTTATCTCTACTTCCGGTATAAAAGACGGATATTCAACAGAATAATAACTGAATTCCTCTTTTACATAAATATAAAACTCAGATGCACTAATCCTTTCTTTTGATCCTTTGGAATTTTCTTTCTTTGTGAATAAAGTCAGGATTTTTTCAGCAAAATCGCTGAGACTTTTACTGACGTTTCCGTAAAGCTGAAGGCTGCCGTAATGAAATTGCGGGCTGTCAAGGTTTACCATCATTGATATCTGGAGATCAATTTCCTCTCTCTTTTCGCTGAAAAGATTTCTGAGAGCTGGGTCTTCAATTTCTTCAATGGGGATATTCCATAATTTTCTCTTGAATTCAGACGGATCAAAAGCTAAAGGTCTGTAATTAAATACAGTTAGTTTTTTATATTTTCTTCGTTTGAAATCAGTCCTTGCTTCTGCTTCATTGATCGGACTTACCTGCAGAATAAAATCATATCCGTCACAAAGTTCTGCAAGCTGTCTGTCTGATGAGGATGCAGATTTTGAAAAAGTCCTTCGTCCAAGTTCATAAAAATGGTGAACTTTATGTATAGTAAGCTTAGTGGTAAATTCAAGAAAAGACCGGTTGAGCGCATACGCCATTTGCCTTGATAAATTTGTAAGCAGCTGAGGATATAATTTTCCGGTCTGTATATTTCTGTAAACCGGTCTTATAGAGATTCCGGCAAGATGAGAGTTTATTTTCTTCAGATTTTTGAGTGACATTAAAGCATCATGTCCCGGAGGACAAATATCCTTTGTGAAAAGTAATTCAGAATACCCATTCTGTTTATGAATGGAAATTTTAGACAAGGCATTTTCCAAAACTTCCAGTGTGCTGATTATCCCGCTGCCTTTTCTTTCATTTGAAAAAACTCTGAACGATGGTATGATTGATCCGGGTAAATTTATTTTTTTCTGTTTCCTGTCATCATCAGCCCAGATTTCTAATATTAGAAATGAATGAAATGTACCGGATAATATTGTTGCAATTGCAGTTATAAGTTCTTTAAATTTATCCTTCGGAAATGAACCGGATGTAACGTATGAGGCAGTTCCGTAAATCAGATTTTTTGTACCTTCATCTTTCTTTCCCGGAAGATTCCTGTATACACAAATGAATGGAAGACTTCTGTCAATATGGATCCGTCCCTCTCCGGGCAGAGTTTTTCTAATGACTTTATTTTTTTTCAAAAGTACGGAGATGACTTCAGTAATATTCGCTGCCGGATCAAGTTTATTTCGGGAAATTTTTTTCATATAACATTTCTCCTTTTTTCAGAAAAGTTAGATTTAAGGTTTTTCACAACGCGAGGCATGGTAGACTGTATTGCTTTTTTAAGGAGTGCAAACCTGTCAGGAAAAATCTCTCCCGTCCATTCATTCATAAAGATTTTCTTTATTTCAATTGACAGCACACAAATACGATTTCCATAATTGGCATTTATCCATCGTGAAAAATGTCCGCCTTTAAATTTAATATTTTGACGAACATCAAGCTTATGACCTTCAATATCAAAAGATGAAAGATCATCTTTAAAATCCTTAATTAGATTCTTCCAGTATTCATTGTCAATGTTTCCTGTTCCTATATTAATATCCGGATTCTTTTCCGGATCATCCGCATCATTCTCCGGTCCTTTTCTCCTGTAATTATAAGAGTGGACATCATATATAAATATTTCACCGTACCGGCTGACATATTCATTTAACAAAGTTTTTACTTCAGCATAAAATTTCCGGTAATGAGAAAGTGATCTTTCGATAATCTTTTCAGAAGGTCTTTCCCGCCATACCGTAAAACCCCATGCCTCCGCTGGTGTTAAGTATATTGCTTTCTCTTCAATGCGGTTAAGATCGAATTCAAAACGGGAACTGTTAACGATGATCTGAGTCGGTGAAAACCTGATAAACTTTTCAGTGAAAGGATCTTCTTCTCTTAATCTTTCATCTTCTGTTAAAAGCAGTTTATCACTCACTTCTTTCCTGACATGATGTCCGCTGTGAATTGCAGTTGCAATTACAGGGCTATTACCTTTTATTATCTTAAAGAATCCGGTTTCCATGTTGATCATTATTTTGGCTAAGCAATTGCAGCAAATATTTCTATTTCACAAAAAAATTTTGAACTTACTCAGAAATGTTAAATTTTCATAAAATAAAATATTTAGTAATTTAATATACTGGATTTAAACTTTATTTGAATAAATCTTTTGTACTTCTTGCTTCAAATACTATTTTAAGTTAACATTTATTCATTAAAATTTTTACGTCAAAATATATCTAAGGTAAATTTAAGAAAGGATTTACTTGCTAAGAATTTTTTCAATATGTGGATTGGATTACGTTCAGTAAATATTCATCATTTTCTAACTTTAATTATATTTTATTTTTTTTTTAAATATTTTTTACCATAACCGAAATACAATTTTTGTACTGTCGTTCTAAATTTGCATCTGGTATATCCTTTCAATTTAGGTTTACAAAAATAAAACTACGGTTTTTGTAAACCTATTTCAGGAAATGACAAAGAAACTCGTAATTCGCAACTCATAACTCATAAACTATTATCTACTAACTATTAACTATTAACTACGGAGTAATCTTCCCCACAAAGTTAAACCCATTATTATCCGCATACACCGCATCCGCTACATCAACTATTCCGTCGCCGTTAACGTCCGTAGAAATGTATCCCGATGCAAAGTTGAACGCGTCGTTATCTATCAGACTTCCGTCCGCAAGATCAACTGTTCCGTCCTGATTTACATCACCGCTGTAAATTGCAAATCTGACAGGTGATGCATCCGCCTGTATCATATTATTTCCGTATGCTTTTGTAATTAAATTCGTGAAATCATAATTCAAAGTACCGCCGTTTGTAATGCTTTCCCCTCCGGCTTTACTCCAGGTTTCAATTGTGTTTCTGTGTTTTACAGCAAGATAGTATGTGCCGTTTGGCGCATTAGAAAAAATAAAAGATCCTGAAAATGTGACAGAATCAATTACTGATTTTCCGGAATCTACAATTGCATAAGGCGAAGTAACATTATGCAGATAAACTCTTACAGTATCCCTCATATTTAATTTTTCCGAAAACGGATTATAAAATCCTTCCGGAATTACTTTAATGTTTGCATTTGCCGTCGGAGGTCCCCAGATAAAAGTCAGTCCAGACGCCGGGTAAACCGTACTGCTTATTAAACACTGCACATCATTTGTTGCTCCGGCTGTAGTAGTTAACCAGTTTGAAGAAGTAGTTCTGTTATTGAAATCAGAAGCAAGAATTCCTCTTAATCCCACCTGACCTAATACAGAGATCGGACCCTGATCTATATTTCCGTAAACTACTTCAATTTTTCCTGTAGCTTCGTAGAGTTTGATCTGAAAATTCAGATTATCTATTGTCCCTGTCGTTATGTTTCTTTTGAAATTTTTGAATTGAATTGTATGAATTCTGTTACCTGCAGCGCCTGTAGTTCCGCGTACTATACTTGCTGAAGCTATCTGAATAATTTCACCTGTGCCGGTTGAAGTTGCAGCAGCTGACATTAATATTGTACCCTGGCTTTGATCAAAAGAGATGATAGTAGCAGATGCGGCAATGCCTGTTCCGGTAATAAGTCTGCCGGCTACGACACCTGCGAAACTTACGACATTTGAAAGCACCAGACTTCCGGCTACTCTGTCCGCATTAGTTCCGAATATCCCGATTAGATTTGCGCCGAATCCGCTGACTGCTCCGTCATAAGTTTCCGTTGCTGCTATTGGTCCGTAATTAGCCGCTACCGGAGGTGTCACTCCGAAAGTTATAAATCCATTTGAGTTTATTGCAAATGCTGTATATGCTGCTCCGTTGAATCTGAAAGAGAATGGAATGCTGTTGGAAGGATATGTCACATCATCAAGATTCATCGGGTTTGTGATCGTCGAAGTGGAAATCGCTACTGTAGTATCTCCGGTGATCTCATTATATGAGCCGTTATTCTGAGTAAATGAATACAAAGCTACCTGTGCGAAAGCATTTACATTGAAACAAAGAATTAGAATTACAAAAGTTATAGAAATTAATTTTTTCATGATATTTTAGTTTGAAATTTCAGAAGACATATTTTTGCTTTGATACTTTGCATCAGAAAAAGTTGTCAGAATTTAGCTGGTCTTCTGAAAATGATTTAGAAAGTTTTTAAGGTATATGTTGATTAAGTATCTTCCTTTAGGATTATAACCTAATGAATAAGCTCTTTTTTATAAAGCAGTGATATAATAACCTCAGCGCTTTTTTACTTTACCGGAAATACTTTTTTGGGGAAGAGTATTTATTTTATCTGAAGAAAAACATGTGATGACAAGAAAATTTAAATAACTGTAGTTTTTTGGGATTGTCTCATTTGAATTTCTTCTGTTAAAAGAAATTTAGTGAATGATCAGATTTTTAATCATAACTATTACTTTAGTAAGCTATGATATTTAATCTCCAATGTCAAGCGTTATAGTTTCCGAGAGAATCTCCATCCCGGGAATTATTTTTTTGAGCCAAATAAGTATTTAAAAAATATTTCAAACTTTAATTATACTTTGCTATTACTGTATATATAATATATTTTTTTACCAATACCGAAATACAATTTTACAAAATTATTTATGAATGTAAGAATCAACTTCCTGTTAATTTCATTTTTTGCAATTTCGATTTTACCTTTTACAATTTTATTTATTTTTAATCATCCTTCGCCTGAGGATCTTTCCTGGGGTGAAACCGTAAGGAGTATGGGGTTTTGAAGCTCAAAAATTTTTTTATGTAGAATGGAGCGGCAGGTTTTTTTCTTATCTTTTACTCAGCGTTAATCCTTTATTGTTTAAGTCTATTGTGTTTTATAAAATATACATGTTGATTTTTTTTCTTATCTTCATATATATATTTTTCGTCTTTGTATCAACATTCTCAAAATCAGAATTACCTTTAAGGGAAAGGGTTTTATTGGCAATATCAATTTTGTTTGTATACTTATATTCAATGCCTTCAATATCGGAAGGGTTTTACTGGCTTACATCTGTGTTTATCTATCAGCTTGGAATTTCTCTGATAATGCTGTTAGTTATTCTTTATAAGAATTCGTCATTTCCAATGACGAATTTAAAAAAAAATGTGATTGTAATGTCAGCTTTTTTGGTTTCAGTAGCTGCGATCGGCACAAGTGAAATTATAACATTTTTGATTCTTTGCATTACTGCTTTTGCATTTTTTATTAACTATCAAAAATTAAATTTAATAACAAAAACTAAATACCGAATATATTTATTATTTACTCTCTCGGTCGTAATTTCTGCAGCATTTGTTTTTTCATCCCCGGGTAATTCTCTGCGGGCATTAGAATTTGATAATTCTAAAAATTTTCTATACACGTTTAATACTTCATTTGTTTATTTATTTAGAAATTTATTCTCTTGGATATTTCTTTCCCCACTTATTCCCATATCATTATTGCTGTCCCCTCTGTTAATTAAATTATTTAACGGAGATGAAGCTATTTCAAAAACTAAAATGTTTTATAGGATAGGAATTAAATATCTGGCACTTTTTTTAATTCTTTACACTGTGTACTTTATAACAATATGGAATATCGGCGAATCTCCGTACGGCAGGACTGTTAATATTGTTTATTTCATTTTCTTAATGGGATGGTTTTATATTTTATCTTTTGTATTAAAATTTATTCAGATAAAATTTGATTTTAAATTTGAACATTTTTCAAACCGCATTAATTTTTTTATTTTAATAGCAATATCTTTATTTCTGTTTAAATCAAATAATATTAAGACTGCCGGCGCAGAACTAATCAGAGGCTCTGCAATTAGGTATGATAAAAATCTTAATCAAAGATATATTCAAATTGAGAATTCTGATACAGAGTCATGTTTAGTAGATAGTATCAGAAACAAACCTAGAACATTTTTTATGTATGATATAACAAGGAATCCGGACAATCCTTATAATTTATGGTATTCTAAATATTTTAATAAGAAAAGTATTATCCTCAGATCAAATGAAAAATAATATCAGCATTATAGTTTCCAGGTGAAGCGGATTAAAATTAAAAATAATTTGGGAGTTAGATATTTATTAAGAATTCCGGATGATCTTTTTTTTTTTAAGAAAGAATATTTTTGTAATTTGTAATTTGTAATTTGTTTCAGTGAGGTAATCTGTCTCTGAATTTCCCGTAAACCCACGTTCCTGCAATGGCGGAAAGTATAGTAATTATAATCACGGAATATCCGCTGCCAAGCTGCGCAAACAAAGGTCCCGGACATGCTCCGGTGATAGCCCATCCTGTACCGAATATCATCGCTCCGAAGATCTGACCTTTGTTAAATTTTTTGTCTTCGAATGTGATATCTTCACCGTAAATGCTTTTGAGTTTTAGCTTTTTTACAATCAAAACTGAAACTGCTCCGACCGCTACTGCCGTACCAATTACACCGTACATAAAAAATGATGTCAGCTGAAACATCTCCTGTATCCTGAACCAGCTGATGATCTCGGCTTTTACAAATACTATTCCGAAAATTATTCCGACTATTGTATATTTGAAATTATACCACCACGGATGAACAAGCTGCGACTCATTTGTGCATAATGTATCAAGATGTCTTAATTCAATTTCTTCTTTAGTTTCTATGTGTTCAGTTTCTATAAGTTCAGTTTCAGTCATTATTGTAAATATTTAAATATTAAAGGAATAAGAATATTAGTGGAGAAGAATCCGCCTGCCATAAAAAATAAGGTTGCTATGAGCGAAGCTTTCTGAAGATTTGCAAGTCCCATTATAGAATGACCGGAAGTACAACCTCCTGCATACCTCGTTCCGAACCCGACAAGAAATCCTCCGATGACAAAAAATACTAGACCTTTAATTGAAAACAAATTGCTCCAGTTAAATAACTGTACAGGCATAAGACTTGAAAAGTCCGTTATACCGTAACTGTTCAAAATTCCCGCTGTATCCGGCGCTATGCGGATTGAATTCGCAGGATCGGTAAGAAATACTGTCGCTATGAATGCGCCAATTATTATACCGCCTACGAAAAATAAATTCCATATTTCTTTTTTCCATTCGTACTTGAAAAATTTCACATTACCCGGAAAGCAGGAAGCACAAATATGCCGGAATGATGATGAGATCCCGAATTTTTTATTACCCAGTATCAGAAGCAAAGGAACTATGAGCCCGATCAGTGTACCGCTTACAGCCCAGTGCCAGGGCTGTTTTAAAAGTTCAAACATTTTAGAAAATAATTAGATTTTTTTTAAAAAAATTTCAATAACTCGAAAAATTACTATACATTATGAGTTTTCCTTGTACATACAACATCTGTTTTCGGAACGCGGGTTAATTTTATTTCATCATATCCGCCCTCGACTTCTTTGAAATTTTCCCAGCCTCTGGATTTAAGTATTGACGCGGCTGTCATGCTTCTGTAACCTCCTCCGCAGTGTATTATAAAGTCCTTATCTTTCGGAAATTCCGCCAGATTATCATTTATAAAATCAAGAGGTATATTCACTGCTCCATCCACATGCTCCGAATCATATTCACCGGGTTTTCTTACATCTATTACAATCGTTTTATTTTTATCGAAATCCTTTTCAAATTCTTCCGGAGTTATTCTGAATATTGTATCAATTTCCTTACCTGCGTTTTTCCATGCATCAAATCCGCCGTCCAGATATCCAATCACATTATCGTATCCGACTCTTGCAAGGCGCATCACGGATTCTTCTTCTCGTCCGGGTTCTGCTATGATGAGAAGCTGCTGCTTTACGTCAGGTATCAGAGCGCCGACCCACGGCGCGAACTGTCCGTCGAGAGAAATATTTATACTGTTTGGAATAAATCCAATATTAAAAAATTTATCATTCCTCGTGTCAAGCATTACTGCATCTGTTTCGTTAGCAGCTGTTTCAAATTCTTCAGCATTCATTGCTTTAAGACCGCGTTTCATAACATCGTCAATATTCTCATATCCGGATTTATTCATAGCGACATTCATAGGAAAGTAACTTGGCGGAGGAAGAAGACCGTCTGTAACTTCCTTTACAAATTCTTCCTCAGTCATATCAGCTCTTAATGCATAATTCATTTTTTTCTGTTCACCGATAGTCGAGACGGTTTCCTTACTCATATTTTTTCCGCATGCGCTGCCTGCTCCGTGTGCAGGATAGACTAAGACTTCATCATCAAGTGTCATTACTTTATCTCGAAGAGAATGATATAAAGTAGCTGCAAGCTGTTCCTGTGTCATATCAGCCGCCTTCTGCGCAAGATCAGGTCTGCCGACATCACCAATGAATAAAGTATCTCCGGTAAACATCGCAATGTCTTTTCCTTTTTCGTTTATTAAAAGATAACATGTGCTTTCCATTGTATGCCCCGGCGTATGCAGCGCTTTGATCTTTATATCACCTAATTTAAATTCCTCTCCGTCTTTGGCAATAATGCAGTCAAATTCCGGCTGAGCTGTCGGACCGTAAATTATTTTTGCTCCGGTAGCTTTTGCCAGATCTACATGTCCGCTTACAAAATCTGCATGAAAATGAGTTTCGAAAATATATTTGATCTTAACTCCGTCTTTTTCAGCTCTTTCGAGATACGGTTTGATCTCTCTCAAAGGATCCACTATCGCCGCTTCTCCTTTACTTGTTATATAATATGCGCCTTGTGCAAGGCATCCGGTATATATCTGTTCGATTTTCATTTTTAAATATTTATTTTATTATTAAAAAATTTATTAGTCTTTTTTTAAATCGCCTTTCCATCTGATAATGCCGCCGGAAAGATTGTACAGCTTTTTGAAACCTTTTCCGTGCATAATTTCACAGGCTCTGCCGCTTCTGTTTCCGCTTCGGCAGTATAATATGAAAGTCTTGGATGAATCCAGTTTTTGTATTTTCTCTTCAAAGTCACTTCCGTTATAATCAATAAACTCGTCAGTACCGAGTATATATCCGGCCTTCCATTCTCCGGGTGTCCTTACATCTATAATTACAAAATCTTTATCTTCAGATTTGATTATCAATTCCTCACTGCTAATGTTCTGATATTTTGCAGTAGAATCTTTCCCGCTGAAGTGTGGAATAATATTTTTGAATGTCGCGGATCCGGCTATTGTAGAGAAGAGCAGTGAACCGAGCAAAGCTCCGTATCCAGTCGAAATATATTTATTTGATGTAATGGCGCATGCGCCTGATTCGCATCCGATGTAATTCCAGTAAAGAAAACCGGCTATTCCGCCGATTATAATTCCTATGTAAGTCATTATTTTTTAAGTTTAAGATTTATAAATACTTCATTGCCGCTTCTCTTTGCGACAGAATTGTAACAACTTTCAAGCGTATTTATTTCAAAATGTTTTTCAAATAAATTTTCATACTCATCGCGGGATCCTCCGAACGGCGGACCTTCATTTTCAAATTGCTTGTCAAATAGTACTCCTGCTAATTTACCGTTTTCAGACAGAAGAGAAGACATTTTTTCTGCATACGCTTCCCTCAGTCCGGGTTCGAGCGCACAGAAAAAAGTCTGTTCCAAAATCAGATCATATGTACCTTCATGTTCGAAATAATCCTGAGCGAGTATATTAATTCCTTCATTGCCGTTGAATTTCTTTTTCAATGTTTTTACCAGCGCTTCAGAGATATCAATAACTGTAATATTTTGAAACCCAATTGCAGAAGATATTCCGCTTCGTACGCATTTCCGCAGCCGGGTATTAATATTTTAATTTCTTTATCTGAGATCTGATCCGCATATTCTTTAATAGGAAAAGAGACATAGCCAATATCCCAGCCGGTCTGACCTGATTCATAACGATCATCCCAGTATATGCTGTCTCTTATTTCAAAATATTTATCAGGGTTATCTGATGTCATATAATCTATTTATTAAATATTTAACGGTAATCTTTATGCTCAAATAATGTGCATGACTCCATGCACTCAAATATTTTCAGGATATTTCTGTCTTCAAGCCGGTACATTACATTCATCCCGTTCTTTTCGCATTTCAGAATACCGCGGTCTTTCATCTTAATAAGGTGATGTGAAAGAAGTGATTGCTCTGTATCTGTTCCAATGGTTTCCTGAATTTCAGAAACCGAAAGCGGCTCTTTGTATTCAAGCGCTTCAAGTATTTTTAGTCTGACCGGATGACCGATGGTCTTTAATATTTCTGCTACTCTGATCACCTGTTCCGCATCTAAATATGTTTTTGTTTTAGCCATAATAAAATTAAGTATACAAATATATGAACATTTATTCATATAGTCAATAGTATATTTCCTCCCCTCTGATTTTTTACAGAATAAAAATTTTTAATTTTGCTTTGTCAGTCAGAATTGGCTATATGCTGAACTCACTTTTTATTACATTAACTATACATTATTTCGTACAAATATTTTTCATAAACGTAAATTCTTGCAGAGAATTTCCGGCAATAATGCCCGGGTAATTTTCAATTACTTCGTTTCTGCCGGAAAGTAAAATAAATAAACCGACCTAATATAACCCGGAATATAAGACACTGATTTAGAGCTATTGAGAAATGAAAATAAATTATCTGTTCGGCAAGCGGATTGAATCAATTTACCGGAGCAGAGAATTTGATAAAATACAATTTAATTAAACTCTGTTCATTACAACATAAAATTTTAAATTATGAAAACTGTTTTTATAGGAACATATCCGCCGCGTGAATGCGGTATAGGTACATTTACGCAGAACTTATTCAAATCAATGACCGGCGCATTTAAAAAAGAAAATGAGCGGGAATCCGGTCAGGATGAAAGTTTCATAGTAGCGATGAATGACTTTGAATACAATTACGCATATCCCGAAGAAGTTAAATTAACGATAAGACAGGAACTGCAGGAAGATTATTTAGCTGCAGTAAAGTATATAAATCTCAGCGGAGCGGACTGCTGTATTCTTGAGCATGAATTTGGTATTTACGGAGGACAAAGCGGCGTATACATTCTTCCGCTGCTGCACCGTCTTGAAATACCGCTGGTAGTAACTCTTCATACTATATTGAAAACTCCTTCATATAATGAAAAAGCGATACTTCAGGAAATATGTAAAATGGCAAACCGTGTAGTAGTAATGAGCCGTAAAGGAATAGAACTGCTGATCAATGTATATGAAGTGCCGGAAGAAAAAATCGCCTACATCGAACACGGAGTTCCCGATTTTATATTTACACAGGAAGAAACTAAAAAAGAATTTAAACTCGAAAACAAGAAATTACTTCTTACATTTGGTTTTATCAGCAGGAACAAAGGAATCGAAACTGTAATAAAAGCCCTTCCTAAAGTAGTTGAAAAATATCCGAATGTATTATACATGGTGCTGGGAAAAACTCATCCGAATGTTCTCCGCTTTTCAGGTGATGAATACAGATCCTTTTTAAACCGGCTTATCAAAGACCTGAATCTGGAAAAGCATGTAGTATTGATTAATAAGTTTGTCAGCCAGAAAGAATTGTTCAAATATTTACATGCATCCGATATATACATTACCCCTTATTTAAATGAAGCGCAGATTACAAGCGGTACTCTTTCTTTTGCGGTGGGAGCAGGTTCGGCAGTCGTCTCTACTCCTTACTGGCATGCATCCGAATTACTTGCCGACGGCAAAGGTGTTCTTTTCGATTTTAATAATTCAGATGAGCTGTCCGGAGTGTTAATTGAATTATTTGATAAACCTGAGAAAAGACTTAAGATGAGAAAAAAAGCATACGATTACGGAAGAGAAATTACTCATTCAAAGACCGGAGATAAATATAATACATTACTGGAAGAAGTTGTCACTGAAAATTTTAAAGCTGAGAAAAAAGAAGAAATACCTTTTGATCTTATGCTGCTGCCTCCGTTTTCTCTCGCTCATATAAAACGTATGACAGATGACACGGGAATTATTCAGCATGCAAAATACGGGATCCCTAATCTTAAAGAGGGATATTGTCTTGATGATAATGCAAGAGCGCTGCTGATGGCTTTAATGGTATTTAAGCAGATGAAGGATTATTCAGCGCTCGAATTATGCCCGATATATCTGAGTTACATAGATTACATGCAGAACAAGGACGGAACATTCAAAAATTTTCTGAGCTTTAACAGAAATTTTCTCGATGAAACAGGTTCTGAAGATTCTTTCGGCCGGACGATCTGGGCACTCGGGTATATGCTTGCCAATGCTCCGAACGATTCATATTACCAGACCAGTAAATTAATATTTTCCAATGCAGTGCCCGCTTTTGAAAAACTAAAATCAATCAGAAGCATTGCAAATACAATTATAGGAATATGTTATTATATCCGAAGCAACCCTTCTGATGATGTAATGATAGAGATACTCAGAAAGCAAACATATATTCTGATCGGGCACTACGATAAAAACAGTTCAGATGACTGGAAGTGGTTTGAAGAATTACTTGCATATGACAATGCAATACTTCCTCTTTCTTTGCTTCACGCTGCTGAGATCCTAAGTGATGACAAAGTTCGTGAAGTTGCAGTTGAATCTATGGATTTTCTTTCAGGATTAACATTAAGCGAAGGTTATTTATCAATAATCGGAAATGATAAGTGGCATAAAATAAAGGAAGAGCGGTCAAAGTATGCGCAGCAGCCGCTTGACGCAATGGCAATGGTGCTTATGTATCATCAGGCGTTCCGGCTTACAAAGGACAAAGAGTATCTGAAAAAATTATTCACTTCTTTCATGTGGTTTCTCGGTGAGAATGATCTGAGAATGAGCCTGTTCGATTTTGAAACTAACGGCTGCTGCGATGGATTAGAAAGTTACGGCGTCAACCGTAATCAGGGAGCCGAAAGTACTCTGGCATATTTAATTTCATACTTAACTGTACTTCATACATATGACACTTACTACAGCAAAAATTAATTACTCAATTTAATATTCAGAAGAATATGTTAGTGAAAAGATACGAAGGAAATCCCATACTTACAAAGGATGATGTTCCTTATCCTGTTGCGACGGTTCATAATGCCGGAGTTGTAAAGCATGACGGTAAATACATTATGATTTTCAGATCACACAAATTAAACGGGCGAAGTATTTTAGGAAAGGCGGTAAGTGAAGACGGATTTAATTTTAAAGTTGACAGCGAACCATTTATGACTCCCGCAGCCGACGGACCATTTAAAGAATATGAGGAGTACGGAGTGGAAGACCCGAGAATAGTTTTTATAGAAGGTGAATATCTTATTACTTACAGCGCTTATTCCGGACACGGCGTGCGAATCGGACTTGCGAAGACAAATGATTTTAAAACTGTAAAAAGATTTTCACTCATAACGGAAGCTGATTACCGGAACGTTGTGATATTTCCGGAAAAGTTCAACGGACTATACGCAAGATTAGACAGACCGCATTCTGAAATATCTCCATGGTCTGTGTGGATCTCATATTCGCCCGATCTTCGCTACTGGGGAGAGTCTAAGCTGATCATGAAACCATTAAAGTATCACTGGGATGAAATGAAAATCGGTCCGGGAGCGCCGCCGATAAAGACTTCCCGCGGCTGGCTGAATATTTATCACGGCGTATTTCCGACAATGGACGGATGTGTTTACCGGCTTGGCGTTGCATTACATGATCTGAATGATCCTTCAGTAATTTTAGCAGTCGGAGATGAATGGATCCTGCAGCCGGAAGAAGTATATGAGATCACCGGTTATGTACACAATGTCGTGTTTACCTGCGGGGCTGTACCGGAAGAAGACGGCAGCGTTAAAATTTACTGGGGCGGAGCTGATAAAGTAATGTGCGCAGGCACTGCAAATCTTGAAGAGCTTGCAGATCATTGTGTGTACAATTCAAGGAAACCATTATAAAATGAAAATTGCAATTCTTTCTCCTATCGCATGGCGAACGCCGCCGGATAAATACGGTCCGTGGGAGCAGGTAGCTTCGAATATTGCTGAAGGTATGGTCGAACAGGGATTCGACGTAACTTTATTTGCAACAGGTAATTCATTTACTAAAGGGAAATTAGAATTTATTTCCAAAACAGCTTATGCAGAGGACAAAGACATTGATCCGAAAGTATGGGAATGTCTGCATATCAGTAATCTAATGGAGAAGTCGGAAAACTTTGATCTGATACATAATAATTTTGATTTTTTACCGCTCAGCTATTCGAAATTAATTAAGACTCCGATGCTTACAACAATTCACGGGTTTTCATCGCCTAAAATATTGCCGGTATATAAAAAATATAACAAAGATAATTTCTATGTCTCAATAAGTAACTCTGACCGCAGTCCGGAGCTGGACTACATTGCAACTGTTTATAATGGTATTGACACAAATAATTTCAATTTCAGAACTGTATCAAAAGATTATCTTTTATACTTCGGAAGGATACATCCCGAAAAAGGAACTTATGAATCCATACAGATTGCAAAAAAGGCAAAGAGAAAATTAATAATTTCAGGACTAATACAGGATGAAAAATATTTCGAAAATAAAGTAAAACCATTTATTAATAACGAAGATATTATTTATTCGGGCAACTCGGGTCCGGCAGAAAGAGACAAACTTCTTGGTGAAGCATTTGCATTATTACATCCAATAAGTTTTGAAGAGCCGTTCGGGTTAAGCGTAGCTGAATCAATGCTTTGCGGTACACCGGTAATTGCATTCAATAAAGGCTCTATGTCTGAATTAATCGAAGACACTAAAACCGGTTTTTTAACGGACAATGCTGATCAGGCGGCGGAAGCAGTTAACAGCATAAATTTAATTGACAGAAAATATTGTTTTGAAAGGGCTGCCGCTAAGTTCAGCCGGGAAAAAATGATAAAAGGTTACACGGAAGTTTATAAAAAAATTTTAAATCAAAATAATAAATTACATTAACCAATTTTATGGATCAGGAAATAAGCGTAAAGAAATTTATCAAAAGAAAAAAAACAAAGATTATAAGAGATACCTCACGTGTAATTACAAGAGCCCATATTCAGCACAACCTGCTCCGCGTCGGTAAAATAATTAACAGGGTGCTTGGATTAACTGAAACTGAATCTGAAATTTTATTAAATGACGTGCTGCATAATTATTCTGACAGACACAAAAACATTGAGCATCAGTTAAAAGTAAATTTTGATAAAGTTTCTGAGTACATCCCGCCGGGTATAGAAATTAGCGCAGCTAAAAATTGCTTATCGGAGCGTATTTCACAATGGAGTACTCCATAGAATCCGCAGCACTATTCAATCCATCCATTGTTCCGCATCCGGATCAAAGCGGTGTTAAAGAAGGAAGCATCAGATTTATAATGAGTCTCCGCGCAACCGGCGAAGGACATATTTCATCGATTGAATTCCGAAGCGGAATAATTGAAAACAACTTTTCCATTCTCTTTGATAAGGTTCCTGAGTTTGTAGAGACTCCAAATATACTGCATGATCCATTTTATGACAAACATTTATTTCAGCTTAAGCTGGAAGACATGAAAGCATGGGATAATACAAGCTCACGAATTCTGAAACAATTGCCGGATCTTTTTACATATCCTGAATTTAAAGTAATTCTTCGTGAATCATTTTTAGATCCGAATTTTGAATGCAATGACAAGACAATCAACACTTTAAACTGGTTAGCTAATTCAAATTACAAGGTCCGGTTTGATGAGAAATCAAAAATTTCTGAGCGTGTCATATTTCCGGTTTCCGAAAATGAAAGCAGGGGTGTCGAGGATGCCCGCTTTGTTCAGTTCTTTGATGACAACGGAGGCTATAGTTATTACGCAACCTATACTGCATATAACGGATACATCATTCTGCCGCAGCTAATCGAAACAAATGATTTTCTTACTTTCAATATTATTACGTTAAACGGCAAAGCAGTGCAGAATAAGGGAATGGCTCTCTTTCCCCGAAAGATAAACGGAAAGTATGCAATGCTTTCGCGGCAGGACGGGGAAAATAATTTTATAATGTATTCAGATAATATACATTTCTGGCAAACCTCACAGTTGATTCAGGAACCGGAGTATCCATGGGAATTTATTCAGATCGGAAACTGCGGTTCGCCTATTGAAATAAATGAAGGATGGCTTGTGCTGACACACGGCGTAGGACCAATGAGGCAATATTGTATTGGCGCTATACTGCTGGACATTGACAACCCCGGAAAGATCATCGCCCGTCTTGAAGAACCTCTTCTTTCCCCAAACGAAGAAGAACGGGAAGGTTATGTACCTAATGTACTTTATTCCTGCGGAGCTCTTGCGCACAATAATAAATTAATTATTCCGTATGCTATGTCAGATATTTCATCCGGAATTGCAACAATTGAAATAAGCCGTTTGATCAGTTGTATGAAATTTATAAAATGACATTATTAAAATTGAAAGAGCTTGAAAAATATTTATATAACCGAAAACTCGCTATTGAATTTATATTAGAAAAACCGAGAAAAAAATTCTCAGCAAGTACATTTCATAAACTGCGCGTTGAGATCAAAAAATTAAATGCGCTGTTTGATTTGCTAAGTACCTGCACAGAAAGTTTTAACCGGAAGAAAACCTTTAAACCTTTTAAAATAATTTTCCGTCAGGCCGGAATAGTGAGAGAACTTCAGCTTGAAGAGACTCTTCTTAAAAATTTTAAACTCATTAGTCTGCTCAGCGATTATATGATCTCTATAAGGAAAAACCGGCTAACGGAGCAGAGAGTTTTTTTTTCAATGATAGATATTAAAATGAATGACCGGATAAAAAATAAATATAAGTTAATCGTACCATTCCTTTCTTCAGTTAACAAATTAAACTCAGAGAATTATCTTAATGAAAAAACAATCAGCATTAAAAAAATTATTAACCGTACCAATATACAAGCGGAGCAGATCCATGAACTCCGCAAACTTCTGAAAATGGTTAGTTACATCAGAAAATGTTTGTCTTCGGAAAAATACAATGATCCGGAATCAAAAAATCATAAGCTGTCCGGACTTCTTGGTAAATGGCATGATTTACAGGTAATGATAAGACATCTGAACAAAGCAATTGATACAGGAGAAATAAATAAAGATGAAATTATTCTTCTTAAAAAGATAAAAGCAAAAATATCTTCTGACAGTTATAATTTATTTGAAAAAATTAAAAAGGCAATTTCTGAATCTGAGTTTTTTACAGGCAATAAGCAGCAATATATGTATTAGCGGAGTTAAGTTTAATTAGTATGAAGAAATTTATAATCAGAGTAACTGTATTTTTAACTATTCCGGTTTTTGCGGGAATAATTATTTTTATTGCCTTTTCATCCATTGTAAGTTCAGTTTCAAAAGAATACAAACTGGAACCTGATATTTCCGAAATATACATTGGTGATTCGCATATTCAATGCTCTGTAAATGACAGTTTAATTTCAGGAAGTAAAAATCTCAGACATACTTCGGAATCATTTTACTTTTCATATTACAAACTTAAACTAATATTAGAAGCCAATCCGAATATTAAAAAAATATATCTGGGATTTAGTTATCACAGTCTTTCAGATTATTACGATGATTTTATTACAGGAAAATATTCCAGGTCAATATCACCGGATTATTTTTTTATACTTCCTCTATCCGAACAGATTAATTTTATAACACGCGGAGCAGAAGATTTTCCTTCATACATTAAGAGTATTTTAATATCAGGAAACGAAAATTTATCAGAGGGAAATATATATACTTTTGCTGGCAGATATTTAAACAGATTTAAAGAATCTTCAGCTGCTCAGTTTTCAATGGATAAAAGGTTAAAATTTCAATATTACAAAGATAAAAAACTGAATGAATTCTCGGAAATTAACTTACGATATTTAAACGAAATAATAGCGCTCTGTAAAAGATACAACATAGACTTAATACTTTTGAATACACCTTTACATCCGTATTACAGGAGTAAACTTCCGGTTGAGTATATTAATAAATACAGAAGTATAACTGAGAGAAATGATCTGAAAGTAATTGACTTAAGCAGTATATCCCTCGAAGATGATTGTTATATACCCGACGGAGATCATGTTTCAGAAAAAGGATCATTGCTGATGACAAAAGAACTGATCAGAATAAAGAATTAATTGAGTAATAAATATTTTACTTATATTATAGAAGAGAGAATTCGTAAAGCAAAACTTTTCAGGAGAATGAAAACAATCTGAAAAGGCAGACGGAATTAGAAATGAAAAACATCATATGGAAATAATAATATTAGGTTTATTGATTTTACTTAACGGATTTTTTGCTCTGTCGGAAATTGCTTTGGTATCAAGTAAAAAAACAAGGTTAGAGCATTTAAGCGCTGAAGGAAAACGAGGCGCAAAGACAGCGCTGCAGCTGCTTGATAATTCTGAAAACTTTTTATCCTCAATTCAGATCGGTATTACATTGATTGGAATTATAACCGGCGTATACGGTGGATTAAACATAGCTGACGATGTATCACCGTTTTTTCAGAATATTGAATTCACAAAAAATTATGCCGACGGTATATCTCTGACAGTTACCGTTATCATAATTACTTATATATCAATTGTTATCGGAGAATTAGTGCCAAAAACAATTGCGATGAGCAATCCGGAAAAAATTGCAGTTCGTGTAGCTCCTGTCATATATTATTTCAGCGCAGCGTTTTTTCCTTTTGTTAAAATCCTTTCCGTCTCAACTAACTTTGTAAACCGTTTACTAAGAATCAGGAAATATTCTGAAAAATTATCTGAATCGGAGATACGGCAATTAATCCATATTGCTTCTACAGAAGGTGTGATTGAAAAAGAACAAAAAATTATTCATGAAAAAGTTTTTTATTTTTCAGATAAGAAGGCGAAACATATAATGACTCACCGTACTGAAGTTGAATGGATCAATCTTGATGAACCTGATGAACTGAACTATAAATTTTTATCGGAGGTCAATCACAGCCGAGTAGTCTGCGCTCAAGGTCATCTGGATAATTTCCGCGGTTTACTTTATCTGAGAGATTTCTACAAAACACTTGCAGGGAAATCTAATTTCAGCATAAGTGATTTGCTTATACAGCCGGTGGTAGTAAAAGAAGAGACCGATGCACAGAAAGTATTGAATATTCTGAAACAGAATAAAACACATATATGCTGTGTTGTAAATGAACACGGAGGATTTGAAGGGATAATAACTTTACATGATATAATTGAAAACATTGTGGGACATATACCTGAGGAAGGCGAGACTGATGAACCGTATATTTTTGTCCGCGATGATAATTCAATTCTTATCAGCGGTGATGCGCCTGTAGAATTATTAGCTGAGATCATTGATGACTTTGAAATAGATTTTGAGACAATTGATTATTCTACAGTTGCAGGATTTGTATTTTCTAAATTAACTGATATTCCTCAGATCGGCGACAGACTTGAACATTTAGGTTACAGGTTTGAGATCGTTGATATTGACGGTATAAAAATTGATAAACTTTTAGTTACTAAGAAGAGCAGTTTATAAAGGATAATCATGTTTGATATTTTCATTATCATCAAATCATTGTACAGCAGAAATTGATTCTTATAAGGTCTGTGTCAGATAATTTTACAAAGGAGCTGTTAAGAGTTATTTGAAAGTTGTATCAGGTTTTAGTAATTTGAAATATATAATTTTATTACGTTTTTTCAGACTTATAGACTTTGGTAATTGCCGGATCCGAATTTCTTATTCAAGTCGGCATTAGTAACCGGAACATTTTTGCATATCAATCACGCAAAACAGATCCATTAAAATTCATTTTCAGGAAACATCACCGGCGAACCGCAATTTCAAATATTACCCCGAAAAATTTTTTTACAAAAAATTCAATTTTATTTATGTCAGATAATATCCGTATAAAGGGAACTATGAAAGAAGAGTATAAAGAAATTCTCACAGATGAAGCGATGGATTTCATTTTAAAGCTGCATGACAATTTCGACAGCAGGCGTTTGGAACTTCTTAAGAAAAGGATTATAAGACAGGAAGAGATCGACTCCGGAAAATTTCCAGACTTCCTGGAAGAGACAAGATCAGTAAGGGAAAGTGATTGGAAAGTTGCATCAATACCTGAAGATCTGCTTGACAGGCGGGTAGAAATTACCGGACCGGTTGACAGAAAGATGATTATTAATGCGCTTAATTCAGGAGCAAATGTTTTCATGGCGGATTTCGAAGATTCAAATTCGCCGACATGGGATAATATTATTGAAGGACAGATAAATCTCAGAGATGCTGTTGACAAAAAAATTACATTCAAAAGTCCTGAAGGTAAAAAATATAAACTAAATGAGAAGACGGCAACTTTAATGGTTCGTCCGCGGGGCTGGCATCTTGATGAAAAAAATGTCGCGGCAGGAAATGAGAATGTATCCGGATCGCTGTTTGACTTCGGTTTATATTTTTTTCACAATGCTAAGAATTTGATCGGCAGAGGAACAGGTCCGTATTTTTATTTACCTAAACTCGAAAGTTATCATGAAGCAAAATTATGGAATGATGTTTTTATATTTGCGCAGGATGAACTCGGAATCCCGCGCGGTACTATCCGCGCTACTGTTCTGATCGAAACCATACTCGCTGCATTTGAAATGGATGAAATACTTTATGAACTCCGTGAGCACTCAGCCGGACTTAACTGCGGCAGGTGGGATTATATTTTCAGCTTTATAAAAAAGTTCAGAAAGTACAAAGATTTTGTACTGCCGGACAGAAGTCAGGTTACTATGAAAGTTCATTTTCTCAGATCATACTCTCAGCTGCTGATAAAAATATGTCATAGAAGAGGTGCGCATGCAATGGGCGGAATGGCAGCTCAGATACCGATAAAGAATGATGAAAAAGCAAATGAAGAAGCGTTGAAGAAAGTCAGAGAAGATAAGGAAAGAGAAGCCCGTGACGGTCATGACGGTACATGGGTCGCTCATCCGGGACTGATCAGTATCGCAAAAGAAGTATTCGACGAATTAATGCCGGGGAAAAATCAGATTGATAGAAAAAGGGATGATGTAAAAATTAATGCTTCAGATCTTCTCAATGTACCTGAGGGAGAAATTACGGAAAACGGATTAAGACAAAATATAAATATTTCAATCCAGTATCTTGAGTCATGGCTGAACGGTAACGGATGCGTTCCCATATATAATCTTATGGAAGATGCTGCAACTGCGGAAATATCAAGAGCTCAGATCTGGCAGTGGATACATAATGAAAACGGCGTGCTGAATGACGGAAGAAAAGTCACGGCAGAGCTTTATAATTCTATGGTTAAAGAAGAACTTGATAAGATAAAAGAATTAGTTGGTACGGATAAATTTAATAAAGGAAGATACCAAACAGCTGCAGAAATATTCAACAAACTTTCCACTGATTTACAATTCAATGAATTTTTAACATTGATCGCTTACAATAATATCTGAAAACTATAACTCACAACTTATAGCTAACAACCTATAACTAAAAACTTAAACCAATTATTTAAAATACATCATCATGAAAAAATCAGAACAAATTCAGAAAATTGCTCAATCATGGAAAACAGATAAAAGGTGGGAAGGGATAGAAAGACCATATAAAGCCGAAGAAGTATACAGCTTAAGAGGTTCAGTGCAGATCGAACATACTCTTGCAAAACTCGGCGCTGAAAGATTATGGAAAATTCTTCATGAAGAAAAGTTTGTTAGAGCGCTTGGGGCTTTAACAGGAAATCAGGCAGTTCAGCAGGTGCAGGCCGGACTGAAAGCAATTTATCTGAGCGGATGGCAGGTAGCTGCTGACGCAAACAATGCAAGACATACTTACCCGGATCAGAGTTTGTATCCGGCTGACAGCGTTCCGGCAGTTGTGAAAAGAATTAACAATGCATTCGTCAGGGCAGATCAGATCTCACATCTTGACGGTCATGAAGATATACACTGGTTTGCGCCGATCGTTGCAGATGCTGAAGCGGGATTCGGAGGCAGTCTTAATGTATTTGAATTAATGAAAGGAATGATTGAAGCCGGAGCAGCAGGTGTCCATTTTGAAGATCAGCTCAGCTCCGCTAAAAAATGCGGGCATATGGGAGGTAAAGTTCTTATTTCAACAAGGGAATTTATTAATACTCTTGTATCAGCGAGACTTGCTGCAGACATAATGGGAGTGCCGACTATTATTATCGCAAGGACCGATGCAAACAGCGCTCATCTTCTCACAAGTGATATTGATGACAGAGATAAAATTTTCATTCATGGTGAAAGGACGTTCGAAGGTTTTTATCAAATTAAAGGAGGTATTGAAAGCGCGATCGCAAGAGGTCTTGCTTACGCGCCGTATGCAGATCTTATATGGTGTGAAACCGCTCATCCGGATATTGATGAAGCAAAAGCTTTCGCTGATGCCATTCATGAAAAATTTCCGGGTAAGATGCTCGCCTATAACTGTTCTCCTTCATTTAACTGGAAAAGAAATCTTAACGATGCTCAGATCGCGGAATTCCAAAACAAGCTCGGTGAACTCGGATATAAATTCCAGTTCATAACGCTTGCAGGTTTCCATGCGCTGAATACTACAATGTTTCAGCTTGCTCTTGATTACAAAGACTCCGGCATGACAGCTTTTACGAAACTTCAGGAGCTTGAATTTGAACTTGAAAAAACTTCCGGTTATAAAGCGGTTAAGCATCAGACTTTTGTCGGAACCGGTTATTTTGATAAAGTACAGATTTCCATTACTTCCGGACATACTGCTACTACTGCTCTTGAAGGATCAACAGAAGAAGAACAGTTTTCAAAGTAATTCTAAATTATATATTCTGTTTTCACAAAGTTAGTATTAACTAAATTTAATACTCCTTTATTTATTTCGGTATAAATTCGTTTCATTCCGAGCAATTCCATTCTATATATAATTTTTACTTGAATTGATAATATACATTTCGTAAGTTTACGAACAAATAAAATTATCAATGACAGTCAAAAAAAGTAAATTCACTGATACTCAACAGCTTATTTCTAAATTCGCCAATGCACTGGCAAATCCCGTAAGGATTTCAATTTTAGAACTGCTCGCAAATCAGTCCTGCTGTTATCACGGAGATTTGTCAGCAGAACTGCCTGTTGCCAACAGTACTCTTTCCCAGCATTTAAAAGTTTTAAAAGATGCAGGGCTTATACAGGGTGAAATTAATCCTCCGAAAACAAAGTACTGCATTAATTTAGAGAACTGGGGATTGGCAAAAGGACTGCTGATCGGATTTTTTGATTCAAAAATCCATTCGTATAAATGCGATTAATAATCTTACCTGTATTACTTCGCATACGTACGACTATTTATAAGCCAGTGAATTAAAATAATTATGAAAACAAAATTAAAATTTCTTGACCGGTTTTTAACTCTTTGGATATTTCTGGCGATGGCTTTAGGAGTTATTATCGGTAATATTTTTCCAGGTGTGTCAGATCTGTCAGACTCATTATCCTCAGGCACTACAAATATTCCTATTGCGATCGGACTAATCCTTATGATGTATCCGCCTCTTGCAAAAGTTGATTATTCATTACTTCCAAAAGCATTTCAGGATAAAAAAGTAATGTCACTATCTCTTATTCTGAACTGGGTGATCGGACCTGTTCTCATGTTTATACTGGCGATTATTTTTCTCGGAGATGAACCGGAATATATGACGGGTCTAATTTTAATAGGGATTGCGAGGTGTATTGCAATGGTAATTGTCTGGAATGACCTGGCAGGCGGAAGCAGGGAATACGGGGCTTTGCTGGTGGCACTGAACAGTATCTTTCAGGTGTTTACATACAGCTTTTATGTCTGGCTTTTTATTAACGTACTGCCTGAGAAACTCGGACTCGGAAATTTCAATGTGCAAGTACCTATGAGCAGTGTAGCAGAAAGTGTTTTCATTTATCTCGGCATTCCTTTTTTCGCAGGATTTATGAGCAGATATATACTAATTAAATATAAAGGAAGAGATTGGTTTAACAGAAAATATATACCTGTAATTTCTCCGATCACTTTATATGCTTTGCTTTTCACAATAGTTTTAATGTTCAGTCTGAAAGGCGAGAAAATCCTTGAGCTTCCGTTTGATGTATTGAAAATTGCCATACCGCTGATCATATATTTTGTGTTAATGTTCTTCACGAGTTTCTTTATTAACAAATCCATGAACGTTCCATATGACAAGAATGCATCGATCTCATTTACCGCCACAGGAAATAATTTCGAACTGGCGATCGCAGTATCCATAGCTGTATTCGGGATTCATTCTCCGCAGGCGTTTGCAGGCGTTATCGGACCTTTAGTAGAAGTGCCTGTATTGATACTATTGGTAAAGGCAAGTTTATATCTAAAGAGTAAATTTTATCCGAAAGAAGTCCGGTAAAAAATAAACTTTAGTTTCGCCATTTATTTTAATAATGAAAAACTGCGTTCAGATATAATATATCTTAAAGCAGAATAAATTTAGTTTCACATACATATAACATTTCCTTTAATTAAATACTTTTAAATAAAATCCCGTATTTGTAATTTAATAAATTATAAAATTTAAAAATTTAATAGCGCTTAAATAATTTATGTCAAACTCAAATCTTGAAGTTAACGCCGCAATACAAATTCAAAAACCTGTCTCTGAAGTATTTGAAGCAATCGTTGATCCTGAAAAGATGTGCAATTATTTTATTTCGGAAAGCACCGGCCGAATGGATGAAGGAGAAAACCTTATTTGGAAATTTCCGGAGTTTGAAGATCAGGCGCCGGTCAGAATCGGAAAAATTGAAGTTAATAAATTCATTTCATTTTACTGGATCATTGACGGTGAAGAACTTATTACGGAGATAAAACTCGAAGCGGTAAATGACAATTCGACGGTCATAAGAATTTCAGAAAAAAGTATGGAGAATAACGAAGCGGGAATAAAATGGCTTAAAAGTAACACTGAGGGCTGGGCGAATTTTCTTGCATGTCTAAAAGCTTATCTGGAATTCGGAATAAATCTGAGAAAAGGCGGATTTGATTTTTTAAAGAAAAGTTCCTGATTTTAAATTTATATTTTATTATTGAAAAATTTATTTAATTCAAAAACCGGAGAACTCAATATTAGATTTTTGAATAACATATTTAATAATGAATTATTATTTTTGCGGAGCTAACTAAGAAATTACAGAGTAATTATTCCGGTGAATTATCTATCATCATACTGATTTACAACTGACTAAATTAATTTTACTAATTAAGGACAAATCGGTTATAAAAGTCGTCAAAGCTTTTATAAATTTTTAATTATTAAAAAACAAAATGAAAAAAAATCTTGCAGAATTCATCGGCACATTTTGGCTAGTGCTTGGAGGATGCGGAAGTGCTATGCTGGCAGCAGGTTTTCCTGAACTGGGGATCGGATTTACGGGAGTTTCTCTTGCATTTGGATTAACAGTTCTAACAATCGTTTATTCACTCGGTCACGTTTCAGGAGCTCATCTTAATCCCGCAGTATCAGTCGGCTTATGGATAGGCGGAAGATTTTCGGCAAAGGAAGTTTTACCTTATGTGATTTCACAGATACTCGGCGGAATTGCAGGAGCGGGAGTTCTTTATATAATAGTAACCGGAAACGGATCCGCGATCGGTGACTTTGCCGCAAACGGATACGGAGAACATTCACCCGGGAAATATAATTTAATGGCGGCGCTTGTTACAGAAGTAGTCATGACATTTATGTTTCTTATAGTAATACTCGGAGCTACTGACGGAAGATCACCTGCCGGATTTGCAGGAATTGCGATCGGACTTGCTCTGACACTGATTCATCTCATTAGTATTCCGGTTACAAATACTTCAGTAAATCCTGCAAGAAGCATCAGTCAGGCGGTATTTGTCGGCGGATGGGCGATGGAACAGCTTTGGCTTTTCATAATCGCACCTATTGTTGGCGCAGCATTGGCAGGAATTGTTTACAAAGTGTTCAAATCAGAATAACATCTTCCGTCAATAAAGTTAATACATATTTAAAGATAATGTAATAATCAGAATATTTTAAATTTGACTTACAGAATATTCAGTAACTCTCTGCTTTGCGGAAAGTGACTGAACTTATTTTTCAGAAAATTAAAAAATTAAGTATTACAAATCTCTGATAATATTTTATAATTTAGTTTTTTATAGATAAGATTTTAAAATCACTTAAATAATAATTATCAGAAATGATTTTCCGTAGATTAAAAAGTATAAAGTAATACAGTTTCAATATTTACAAACAATTAAATCCTATAATAATGAATAAAGATAAAAACAAAAAACTGACAACTGCATCGGGAAAACCTTATGTGGAAAATGAAAACACAATGAGTGTCGGAGCAAGAGGTCCTTTGCTTTTACAGGATTTCATACTTCACGAAAAGATGGCGCATTTCAACCGCGAAAGAATTCCCGAAAGAGTGGTTCATGCAAAAGGCAGCGGAGCATTCGGGACATTTACGGTAACAAATGACATTTCAACATATACACGGGCAAAAATATTTAATACGGTCGGAAAGCAAACCAAAATGTTCGCAAGATTTTCAACAGTCGGCGGAGAAAAGGGAAGCGCTGATACGGAAAGAGATCCGAGAGGATTTGCGCTGAAGTTTTATACTGAAGACGGTAACTGGGATCTTGTCGGAAATAACACACCTGTTTTTTTTGTAAAAGATCCGAAGAAATTTTCCGACTTCATACACACACAAAAAAGAGATCCGAGAACTAACTGCAAAAGCCCGGCTATGATGTGGGATTTCTGGAGTCTCAATCCGGAAAGTCTTCATCAGGTAATGATACTTATGAGTGACAGAGGTACTCCGTTTGGATACAGACATATGCACGGATTCGGCTCGCATACATACAGTATGATAAATGCTGACAATGAGAAAGTCTGGGTGAAATTCCATTTTAAGACAATGCAGGGAATTAAAAATTTTACAAACGATGAAGCGGTAGATATGAAAGGTAAGGATCCGGATTTCGCTCAGCATGATCTTGTGGAAGCAATTGATAAAAAAGAATTTCCGAAATGGGTATTGAAAATCCAGGTGATGACTGATGAACAGGCTAAGACATTTCCGTTTAATCCTTTTGATCTGACAAAGGTCTGGCCGCAGGGAGATTTTCCTTTAATTGATGTAGGTGAAATGGAGCTGAATCAAATCCCTAAAAATTATTTTGCAGATGTAGAGCAAAGCGCTTTTGCCCCCGCACATGTTGTAGACGGCATCAGTTATTCACCGGATAAAATGCTTCAGGGCAGACTGCTTTCATATCCCGATTCGCAGCGTTACAGACTCGGTGTGAATTATGAACAGATCCATGTAAACAAATGTCCGTATATGGTAACAAATTATCAAAGGGACGGTCAAATGGCAGTTAACGGAAACGGTGAAGACAGCCCGAATTATTTCCCGAACAGCTTTGATGATATTTACGCAGATGAGAATTACAAAGAAACACCTATGATCCTTGACAGTGATGTCGCAGACTGGTTTGACAGAAACGGCGAGGAAGACAATGATCACTTCACGCAGCCCGGTTTACTTTTTAACAAAGCTATGAATGATTACGACAGGCATAATTTGGTTTCAAATATAGTGGGAGCGATGAGCGGTATTACGGGAGATAAAAAAGATCTGATCATCAACCGGCAGTTATGTCATTTTTTCCGCGCAGATGAAAAGCTTGGAACTGCTGTTGCAAAGGGACTTGGAGTAAATGTTGATGCTGTAATGGCTGAAATGAATCACGCATAATATATGCTCAGTTAATAATAAGCATTGGAATATAAAGGAAGACCGGACTTAAACGATCCGGTCTTTTTTTATTTACTGAATAATAATATCATCAAGGAGGATAGCCGTGTCGTAGATACTGTCTCCGACATCTCCGGCTGAAAATATAATTGTAACCACCTGTCCTCTGTAAGCTGTGATATCAAAAGTAGATTCCTGCCATCCTGTCATAAATACACCTCCCTGATCAAAAACAATATCGGGAGATACCGGAATAAGCTGACCGGAATTTTGCTGAGTAGCGCCGAACTGAGCCGCGATCTGGTCAATGGTTTTACTTAACAGAATTACTTCCGATCCGTCCTGTTTGATTATCTTAATTCTGAAATAATCCTGATACTGTGAATTGATAAATTCAAGAAATTCTTCGGATAAGAAATTCCATTTAAGTTTTACCGTTGACTGATTATTCTGAACCGTGAAGCATTGAGAAATGGAACCGCTGGAAGTAGTGTATCCGAGACCGGTTGAAATGATCCCCATGAAACTTCCCTGAGTCGGATTTACAATACCGAGTCTGCTGATTACTCTTCCGTCTCCTGATCTTGTCCAGCCTTCGATCTTTCCTTCTTCAAAGTCCTTATTAATAAGAGATGGTGAAAAATTCAGATCATTCGAGCCGACTTTTTTCTCAAATACTGCAAACGGAGTTTCAGGGTCTGAAGCATTAAAAAAAGTATTGCCGGAAGTTTTACTTTCCACTCCAAGTCTCTTTGCGATAGAATCGCTTATATCCTGAACGAAATCAACGTGAACCACTTTACTGTAACCGAAATATGTTTTTGCGCCTTTATCAAGAAATGCATTTGCAAGGTCAGGATTCATGGAGCTTTCACATGAATTATTTACAATCACTGAGTTTGGGAATGTTCCTGCAATGTCTGATATGAATTTAAAACTTACCACATAAACATCTGCAGATGTTGTAACTGTTCCGACTGTACTGATCACCATGTTCTTGAAGATAAACATCTTTTGTGTTTTTATCAGAGCTTTATATTTGTTTTTATAGACAGCAAGATTTGTATCTGCTATTTCACCTGTAAAGAGGACTTTACCGAGTAAACCGTGAGTAGTAAATACAACCATTCCGTATTTAGTAATATCAGACAGGACTGCAACATTTGCTTCCTGATTTGTATAAGACGTAACATTAAAGTCTTTGCACAGTGACTGTTCAAGTCTTGTTTTAACTTTTTGTCCTATATTGAGCGGAGGATAAAATGCAAGGTAAGGTTCATAGATCAGAACATTTCTGTTCCCGATAGTATTTGGATCGAGAAGAATATTGTCAGACTGTGATGTGTTGTCACTGTAATAATCATTCGTTCCAACAGTTTGTTTTGAAGGATGAATAGCTTTGTTGTTCCTTCTGAGCGTATCGGTAATTCCCGCGCCGCCTAAAGTAGAAATTGCACCGCTTGAATTAGCCAGAGAATACAGTATACCGCCTGAGATACCGCTGCTGTAGTTAATCAGGATTCCGGTATTACCTGCTCTTTCCACGCTCTGCACGCCGGTCTGTGTCTGCAGCCATGATGCCAGTTGTGTTGAAGCATTTTCAATATTATTCGGATTGCCGGCGAGGAAAGTAATTAGCTGGTTCTGAGCATTTGTTTGAGTTGTAAAAACAATCTTCATATCGTTTGAAGATAATTCCGACAGCACAGTAATTGTAACTGCTGGAGAATATCCGTTTGATGTTGAAGAAATAATTCCTTTGGCTTTATATTTTATTTCTCCTGCAGAAGATTCATTTATTATAAATCTGCCGCTGTAAATATTATCATTTGCGATCTCATCACCGTTTTGAAGATTACCATTATCTTCTAGCAAACCTATCTCGGTCTCTGTATTATTAACATCTGTTTTGATAAGGCGGGAAATTGAATCAGTGAACCTGACTCCGGGATTGACAGTAAATCTGAACAGAACTGTATCGTTTAAATTTACCGTAACAGCATTTGGTGTTGAGATTAATGTACCGACTACGAGGTCATTCTGACCGGGCGGGGGGGGATTTGTTACTGAATTTTCTTCAGAACATCCCGGAAAAAGGAGAAACAAAACAATCGAAACTAAACATAAAAAATAAGTAAATTTTGTTTTCATAATTACCAAAATTAAAATTTAGAAAAAATTTATTCGTAATTATTAATTGTTTCCAGCCTCCTTTTTAATTTTTAAATTACATTTATGTTTGAACAAAATTACTTCAGCTATGCCGGAAAGACAATTCAAAATAAAATCACAATTTCAAAGGAAACTACTACATAATAAGGATCAGGCAGCAGATAAAGAAAATGTTCTTATCATTTTTATGTAATATTACTCCTTCAGAGTGAATTCGCGAAATTCAAGTATTGTAAATTAATCAGGATTAAAAAAAAAACTCATGGTGTAATTATTGTTATAAAATTAAATCCGTTATTATCAGCAAATACACCGTCAGTGAGATCAGTAATATTGTCACCGTTAATATCTGTTGGAATATATCCTGAAGCAAAGTTAAATCCGTCATTATCGATCAGACTTCCGTCGCTGATATCTATAACTCCGTCCTGATTTACATCACCGCTGTATAGTCCGAATCTGAAAGGTGAGTTATCTACACCAGCCATGTTATTTCCGAAAGCAGATGTTTGAGAAAGAGCAAACTCATATTGCACCTGCTGTGAAAGAGGATTGATTGTAACTTCCGCCGAACTCCAGATACTAATCGAATTCCTGTGAACTGCTTCAATATAATACGGCGTCGCTCCCTGAACTAAACTGAAACCCGGATATGAATAATTATTTACAGGTATATAAAATTTTTCCGTTTCAACTGCTGTATAAGGAGAATTGAATTCTCTCAGTCTGTATCTGACTGTATCTCTTATTGTAGAATTTGAACCTTCATTATAAAGACCTTCGATCAGAACAGAAGTCTGAAGAAATTTTCCTGACGTGATTTTATTATTAAATTGAATTCCCCATCCGTAAAGTCTTCCTGTGTCAGCTCCTGTATCATCAAAGATCGTCAGTTTCCATGTACCTCTTGAATTTCCGGTAAACGACGAGTTCAGATTTACATTTCCTTTTAATGAAGGTGAGAATGAAGTGTATTTATTTGAATATGGAATATCTCCATTGTCATCAAAAATGGTAACAAGATTTTCATCTGAACCCGCAGTGTAACTCTGATTGAAAAGCAGTGCATACTGATCGTTTGGCGCAGTAAGTAAAATTCTTACATTGTTCAGATTCTGATGATTCAATGCTACGAAGACATTAATATCTGTAATAGCTACATTCTCATAGATCAGAAATTCATCATTGATAACTCCGTCTCCGTTTGCGAAAGGTATCCGCAGATCAGTTTGCTTAATATTATATGCAGCCTGAAAATTTTTTGAATCTGCTCTCAGACAAGGCGAGACGGGCTGCAGATCTATAGTTCCGGGATGAGAGAACCTGGCGTTATTTCTAAAACTCAGCTTTGGTCCCTGTCCTGTATTTGAATAATTTAAACCGTCAAGATTGTAAGCGGCTTCATCATTAACATTCTTATTACTGCTTTCAACCGATCTGTATAAATTTTCATTAATTTCCAAAGTCGATTTAACAGCTTCTGTAATTCTGACCTCATCAATATAACCGTCGAAATCCGACATCCCCGTAGAACCTCCGATATAAAGTGAATCCGTTGTACTTGATATTGAACCAACGTCATTTATTCCTTCGGAAATTTTATTTCCATTCAGATAAAATTTATATTTACCAGCAGCGCTATTATATGTAAATCCAACGTGCGACCATTTACCCGGAACCAAAGTGTCATTGGTTAAGAAATTAAAATTCTGATTAATTCCGGCTACTAGTTTTTTATTTTGAATTGCCAGTCTGAAGTTTGTAACCGATCCGTCCTGAGAACCTTTATGAATTATAACTGAATTCGAATTAGATCTCGGGTAAATCCATGCCTCAAGTGTCATAGATAGTGAAGGTGAAATAGCGCTATGATGAGGAGCTGCAAGATAATCATTGACTCCGTCAAACTCCGCGCTTTCATTGAAGGACACAGTTGTTGAAGTCTGTTCACTAAGATTGAAAGAAGTTATATTTCTGGCAAAGCCGTTATTTCCTGAACCTGAAAAATCATTCACAGAGAATACCGGTGAAGAGGTCTCTTCTTTCTGAAACGGAAGGGATAGTACTAAACCGGTGTATATACCTGAGCTGACTCCAAGCGATGTTCTGAAATAAGTGAATATTTCCGATCCGGAAAGCGTTCTGTTCCAAAGTCTGACATCATCAATCTTACCTGAAAATGAACTTCCTAAACCTTTTCCAATTCCTATAATTAGAGAATCGTTATTGAGCGCAGGTACCTGAATGGGTTTAATGGCTGTAGTATCCAATACACCATTGATAAAAAGTGAAAACGCTCCTGATGATACATTGAATCTGCCCGCAATATGAGTCCATGTATTATTCGGAATAACAGTTTTTCCAATAATTCCTAAATAATTATTTATAGTTAAGCTTAACTTACCGCCAAGAAGTAAAAACGAATATCCGGTTGCAATATTAGATATAGTTCTTTTTTGAACAATTATCTGACTGAGAGGGGAAACTGCACTGTCCGGATTTATCCAGCATTCCACAGTAAAGCTTCCGCTGATATCAAGAGTAGGACTGTCCGGGACAGCGACGTAAGAAGAATCTTCCGAATCAAATGCGCAGGCTTTATTCCAGAACATCTGTGCGTCAGATTCATTTACAGATAAGAAGATCAGCGCTGGAATAATCAGAGGTGAGAAAAACCTTTTAAGATAATGCATATTATTAAAGAGTTTAAATTTATGAATTTTATTTCTATAATTGATGTCAGTTAATTTCAGGTTTTCAAGTCCCCTGTTATGAAATACATAAAAGAGGACTCTTACCTGACCTGTGAGATAGGATAATCCGGACTGCGTTGTAAATAATTTTCTTCTCACAGGAAATTTTTTCTATGCAACATATATATATTTCCCTAATATTCAAAAAGACATTTTTCAGCAAATGTAGGATGATTTATTTTACTTATAAATTTAGCCGATTAATTTGAAAGACAGCAAACTTCTGAATCTGCTCCGGTCACTTACGAAATCCGAATTCCGGGAATTTGGGTTATTTGTAAATTCACCATTCCATAACAAAGAAATAGTTCTGATATTATTTTACGATTTACTTAAAAAGATCTACCCGGAATTTAATGACAGAGAAGTTGACAGAAATATTGTTTATGCAGAATTATTTCGGGGAAAAAAATACAATGACGGTTTATTCCGAAATACGGTTTCGGATCTGTTAAAGCTTGCAGAAAAATTTCTGACAGTTAAGCATTTAGAGAAAGAAATGTTTTACGGACAGTACTGGCTTTTAAAAGAGCTGACAAACAGAAAACAAAATTCTCTCTTTAAAACGAATTTCAAAAAAGCGGATAAGTTATTAGACTCGGATACAGCCAGAGATGAGATATATTATCAGAATAAATTTTTACTTGAGGATGAATGGCGCAGGAATCATGTTGCAACTTCAAGCAGAATGCTTTTCGAAGAAGACAATTTAAAGAAGCAGTCTGAAAGTCTTCATGTTTATTACATAACGGAATTTACAAAGCTCTACGCTATATTATTAAATCAGTCAAAATACACTTATGATTATAAATTTAATTTTGAACTGTTTGAAGCAGTAACAGATTATTTAAGAAACAATTTTTCTTCGTACAGCGGCATACCTTACATTAATGTTTTTTACAATTGTGTAATGCTTTATAAAACGGAGGAAACAAAATATTTTACTGAGCTTAAGAAACTTCTTCTCAGACATTATAAACTTCTTACATTAACTGACAGAAAAAATATTTTCATAGTACTTATCAATTACTGTAATGACCGCATCTCAAGAGGTGATAATGTTTTCCTTCAGGAAAAATTTACTGTCAATGAACATTTACTTAAATCAAAAGCTTATTTCGAAGGAAATGATTTTATGCCTCACTATATTTACGAATCTATTGCGTCGACAGCGACTGAGCTTGGTAAATACGAATGGGCAGAAAAGTTTATAAAGAAATATAAGAATATTGTCCATACTGATTTTATAGTGAACTCATTTAATTATTGTTTGGCTGAGATTTTCTTTAAAAAAAATCAATACGGTAAAGCGTTGGAATATTTATCCGCAGTTAAACCGGGAGATGTAAAGTCAAGAATGAAAATAAATTTATTACTGATGAAGTTATACTATTCAGGGAATGATACAGTGCAGTTTAATTCACTCACAGACAGTTTAAGAAAATATATAAACCGAAACAGGACCGTTCAGGAAATAAACAGGATAAAGCTGTCGAATTTTTTGATTTACATAAGCAAATTATACAGGATAAAAAACGACGGAAGTTTATTATATGAGATAAGATCTATGAAGAATAATATCTTATCATGCACTGAACTATTTGAAAAGAAGTGGCTTGAGGAACAGGCGGATTTACTTATGATAAAGTAAGGTTAAAAAATAATTGATCTGGGAAATTTATAAACCGCCATTTTATGTTGTTTCAAAACTTCTTTCGAATATATAATTTCACAAAACAATCTGAATGAATAATTTATATCTGAAATTTCTTTTTACATTACTACTTTTTTCCACCGGAGCTGATTTTGTAATTTGCAGCGAACCTTCAAATAATATCAGCTCTTTCATAAACGGAAGAGTAACGGATGAAAGAAAATTTCCTATTCCAAATGTAAAAGTGATATACGGTACCAAGGAAGTTTTAACAGACCGGTACGGAAAGTTTGCGCTCAATAATGTAACGTCTCCCTATACACTTACAATTGCTGAAAAAACCTCATCTACAGCTGTAATTTATAAAAATCTTTCCGTTACCAACCCTCAGCTCATTATCTTCGGCGATATTAAAGAACAATTCTCAAATTATGTTTCGCTGAAAGTTACTTTCCCGAAAATCGCTGAAGGCGGAAGCGCTGTGATCAAGCTGATCAGTCAGGAAGTGTTTGAATGTAAAGAAGCGCAGGCCGCTGCGGGAGATTCAACCGTTAAGCTTAATATTCTCTGGCCGGTTTCTGAAAATTATTTGAACGGCGAGATCGTATTACTTCAGAGAGATGCAAAAGGTTTTCAGTCTATTAAATTTATGAAAGTAAGTGTTTATAAAAAAGATAAAAATAAAAAAGTAAAGATAAATAATAAAAAAGGAAGCGCTCTTTCCACTTCAGCCATCAATGTCTATCAGCCGTCAGACAAATCGCTGAAAACTGATTTCAATGTATCACTGAATTTTTTTAATTATAATCTGAATTCGATCATAAAATTTTCGGAGAATTCAGACGGAGCCGTTAAAACACATATCTGGGTGCCCGATAAACTTTCCGTTACTAATAAAATTCTCGTTACCGGTTTCGGAAGATTCAGTAACGGTTCAGGTTATGCCGGACTGAATTTTGTTTCTCCCGGCGCTGAATTAAAACTATATCCCGAGTCTCCGCCCGAACTCTTCACTCCGTCCGATAATTATCTCGGTGCTGCAGGTAATACAAATTTTTCTTATTCACTCGGATCCGGTACCGGCATTTATGTTATTGAATTCAAAAGCGCAAATCCATATCTGAATCTTTATGTTGTAACTTCTGAAAGACAATCAACTTTAAATTATCTTTCAAGAAATGAGTTTAAAAATTACAGCGCTCAGTTTACATGGAGTGTAAAAAAATATCTTACTTTTTTTAATACGGATGAATTTGTCCGGCCGAAAGTTTTCAAAAATGATTTCAGTTATAAAGCAGTTCTCTATTCGGACAAAAGAAAATTTAAGACGGGATATTACTGATAATAGTTTATGAATTTTTCAGATATAAATATAGCCGTTCCTTTGATTTAAGGAACGGCTTTTCAATTCATTTGGTAAGAAGCATCTTCCTTGTCTGAGAATAATTTTCAGAATACAGACTGTAGAAATAAACTCCACTGCTGAGGTTATTGCCGTCGAAGGTGTATGAGTAACTACCGGGATTGAGTTTTGAAGAAAAAAGTGTCACCATTTCCTTTCCGAGAATGTCAAAGATCTTAAGAGTGTAAAGTGAATTTGATATTTCTCCTGACGGTATTGAAAATTTTATAGTTGTAACCGGATTGAACGGATTGGGGAAATTCTGTTCCAGCAGAAAACCTTCCGGCAGCGCCTGAGACTCCTGTTCAATTCCCGAGACAATTCCCTGCCCTTCTGTTGCATTATAAAACTGATTCAGACCGACGTTTGTATAAACTTCTTTAAGTCCTCTCGGCCAGATTATCACCAGCGAGTCAATAGCAGCGGCATCCCCGAATCCCATATGCACGTTCAGCATATTCATTGAGTTAAAAGAATTTTGCGATGACACTTCCCGCATTTGCCAGACTTCAGTTCCGTTGAACATTGCCTTAGCTTTTACTTTGGTTCCGATCGCCGCTTTATTGGAATAATTATTACCCGGTCCTGAACCAGTGCATTTAATATTTATCCATTTGTTACCGTTGCTCAGATCATTTCTGAACAGACCTTTTGAAGTAGTGCTGCCTGCTACATACAAGTCAAGCGTTCCGTTATTATCGTAATCACCGGCAGTCGCTCCGAAATTTCCGCCGGAGATTGTTACGACCTGCAGAGTATCTATTCTTGTAAATGTTCCGTTCCCGTTATTGTTATAATACCTGCTCTGCTGTCCGCCGTCTCTGGTTACAAAGCAGTCAAGATCTCCGTCATTATCAAAATCTCCCCAGACATTTGCGAGATATGAACCGATATCTGAAACTATACTTCCGACCTGTGCAGCTATCATCCTTTCGTAAACTCCGTTATTATTTCTGTATAAATTATTCGGGACATTGTTTGCGTAATTTGTAATGAATCCGTCAAGGTCTCCGTCATTGTCATAATCGATCCAGTTCCATACCTGTCCGTCAAGCTGATCGGTAGCCATCGGAGCTGTCATCAGTCTTACCAGATCTGCAGTTCCGGTTTCCGTCAGCATATTTTTATATAAAAAATCCGTAGACGTAGAACCGCCGGGACCGCTTCCAATAAATAGATCCATATCACCATCCTGATCATAATCAGACCATGCCGGAACTGTAAAAGGAGCAAGCGTATCAGTTAGTCCGTGTATCTCCAGTCTTGTAAAACTCCCGTCTCCGTTATTTTTTAGAAATCTGTTAGGATGAAACACCGTGCCAAAACCGTTTGCAGCTGCGATGATCAGGTCTGTATAACCGTCATTGTCATAATCAGCCCAGGCGCAGCCCCAGCCGGTATTATTCGCTGTGTCACCTATATCGCCTGTAAGAATTTTGCTCATTATTCCGTTACCGTTATTTTTATACAGATATGAAAATGCTCCGTTGGTAGAAGTTACAAAGCAGTCCAGCAGACCGTCATTATTATAATCAGACCAAGAGTTTCCGAGCGTACCATTTTGATTTGCCATTGCTGTTTCCAGTTTCATAAAATTTCCATTACCGAGATTTTTGTAAATAACTTTTCTGTTTACAAAAAGATCGAGCCATTTGTCATTATCTATATCCACCCAGCTTGCGCCGATGTATGCGCCTGCCAAAATATCATTAACAACAGGATTACTCTGATCAGTAATTTTTATAAAATTCTGACCTAAAGATCCTTTCACTGCAAGTATAAATAAAATTAGAATTATAAGTACTCTTACCGGTTTGAAAAAATTTTTGAGACATTTCATAACTACTCCTTTTTGTTTTGTAATTTTTAATTATTACAAATCTATAGTAATTATTTTTTAATGAACATCTCACAAACATATGGTTTTATTCAATTATCAATTATCAATTTTCAATGTTCAATTATCACTGTTATGTCTTATTAAAAAAAGATTAAATTTTTTTAATTTTCACTTAAAAACTTGATTAATTATTGACATAAAAATCCCGCAAAAGATTTTGTTCTCTGCGGGATAAGTAGTATTTTTTAAATTATATATTTGTAATTTGAATTTTGTAATTTGTAATTTATTTGAGTAGGATCATCTTCCTCACCTGCTCAAATTCTCCCGCTTTTATTTTATAGTAATATACTCCGCTTGCAAAATCAGAACCGCTGAACGTTACGGAATATCTACCGGCTGTTTTGAATTCGTTTACAAGAGTCTTTACTTCTCTTCCTACTATATCATAAATTTTTATAGAAACCTGAACATCTTTCGGCAGATCGAATTTTATGTTTGTAGACGGATTAAACGGGTTTGGGTAATTGCTGTATAATTTAAATTCTTTTGGAATTTCCGTATCACTGATAAAGCTGTCAGGACCTTCTGTACATAATGGGCATCCTACGTTCGGTATTAATCCGATTCCCATATCAAAGTCTGAACGGACAGATGTATCCTGATATTTATCCACAGCCTGAATTTTATATCTCACAGGATACTCAGCAGTATTTCCTATCCCCGGCCAGCCGCTGCCAACAGCATATATTGTTGTGTCAATATAACTTGGAGCTGTTCCCGAATCTATCTCAACAGTATTATGCAAAGTATAATTTGTTGGTACTACACTCATACCTGTCGAAGTCGCTCTCCATATCTTGTATTTCTTTTTATTATTACTTGTATCCAGCATATCCGGCTCCATGTTATGATTCCATGTTAATATTAGTCTCATGATATTTTCAGTTTCCAGATGATATTCTACAACCAAACCCATTGGTCTGGATGGAGGAGTAATCTGAAGTATAGAAGAATCCGTATATCCGCCTTCGCCGGCTTTGTAAATTTTAAACGCTGCTGAACTTGTAGGACCTGATCCGGAATTTGAATACAGCCAGATATAAATTCCCGAACTACTATTGCTCATAGTTTTCGTATTAGGGCTTGAATAAGGACTGAATATTTCATTATACCCTACATTCCACGCATCATATCGGTCTCCTAATACTTCTTCATTTGCATATATTTCTTCTTGAATTTGTAAAACCCCGGTCTGTTCCCATAGGGCATCCGTCATTTTTTCCAATACCTGCCCAAATTGTATATGAATAACTTCATGCATCAGCGGAATTTAAATTCCAGCCGCCATCATTATCATAAGACACACTATCTCTTAAATAATAATTCCATAACCCGCCATCAAAGCAATATCCGGCATCCCATGCATACCTTTGTTTTTGTCCTTTATAACTCCAGTGCCAGACACCATCTGCACATTCTAAATCCTGTACATGAAAATTATTTCCGTTTGGAAAAAATATTCCGGTTGATTTTATATGATTGATGTATATTCCTTTACCGTAATCTCCTGTATAATCATAAGGACCTATTGTCTGTATTGAATCTCCAAGCATAATTTTATCCCATTTAGATGCATTACTCCGGTTTGTTATTAAAAAACATTCTTCTCCCTGAATCGGAACTCTTAAAATCTCACCATTTGTGCTGCTTCTTGCTGAATAATCAGCTAAGTAATAATTATTCTGAGTAGCGAAAATTACTGTATCAGCATTCTGATAATTCAGTAAAATCATTTCATAAGGACTAAAAAATCCATCGGTGAAGTCTTAAATTACCTGTAAAAGTAACAAAAAATGGCGCTGCTTTACTTAATTTTGTAAAATAAACCGTTCAAAATAAATTAAACAAAAGAAACAACGCCATGACCAGAGACAAAATACTCCATCAGAAAGAATAAGCAATGAACTATCAGAGCTAATACTGAATGGAAATGATAGCCAGGAAGATTTACTTGGTTTAATATTAAAAGAAATACTTCAGAAGACAGTTCAGGAGTTATTGGAAAAGGAGATAGAGAAGAAACTGGGAAGGATATTATGAACGAAAAGAAGAAACCGAATCGGATCAAATTTACCGTAACGGTAATGAAACGCGTAAAATAAAGACATGAAGGCAAGGTTAATATAAGTGCCTCAGCTTCGTAATACCCGGAACACACAGATCAGATGTATTAAAGCTATTAGGTAAAAGGAGTGCAGAACTTGAGCGTATAGTAACAGAAATGTATGTGCGCGGATTATCAACGAGGGATATAGAAGATCTGCTGAGAACACCTGAAGGAGAATTATTACTGAACAGGAGTTCGGTTAGTGAAGTTACAAAATCATTGAATGAGGAATATATAAGATTTATCAACAGAGATTTAAGTTGTTATGATTTGATATATTTATTTGTAGACGGCGTCTATGAATCGCTTAGAAGAGTGACAGGCAGAAAGGAAGCTATTCTGTGTGCATGGGGAATACTTGCAACGGGAGAGAAGATAATGCTTCATTTATCATTGGGAAACAGAGAGAATTGTGGGACCTGGACTGAATTTTTCAGAGATGCAAAACAGAGGACTGATATACAATGCTAATAATCTCAGATGGAGGACCGGGATTAAAGAAAGCAATTGAAGATTGTTTTCCGGAAAGCAAGAGGCAGAGGTGTATAGCTCACAAGCTTAGAAATATAGCAAATAAATTAAATGAAGATGGACAACAAAGATTACTGCCTTTAATAAAAGACGTATATTATCAGACTGATCATGCAATAGCAACGATGATAGCAATGAAACTTATAGATGATTATTCATCGAATATCCTCAGCAATCAAATGTTTTCAGGAAGATTTGGACAGTTGTTTAAACTTCATGAAATTTCCTGTTGGTCATCACCGGTTCATACGAACAACAAATTTGCTTGAGAGAACATTTGAAGAGCAAAAGCGCAGGACAAGACAATCCAAGATTTTTTGATGAACAAAGTTGTATCAAAAACTGTTTTACGGTACGATGATAAGAGTTAGCGAAAAGTGAAAACAATAAAAATGAAAGAATATGAATTGACGATATTAAGAAACATGAGAAGTATGTTTGGATGGAAAGATATCAGTGAAGAAAACTTTATTTCAAAGAAATATGCAGCTTAACCATTTTTCGTTTTTACAGGGAAAAAATGACTTGACCATCCATCTCCTCCGGGACCGTAAGAAACTTTCCCATACGTAATATGTCCATCTGCATAAAAACAATGACCATGCTCATGCTGTAAAGCAAGCATATTATGAAATTTTCTGGAAGAGAATGAGACCGTTACTCCTGATCCTTTACCACGAAAGCCATTGCCAATATTTATTTGATTTGCTGTATCAACTAAAACATATGAAAAATCCCATCTATACTGAGTCAAATGTGCATATCCTCTTTCATCCCAAAGGACCATCGTTGTTTTTATGTACTTTATATATCATATCTACATATCCATCCTGCTCATAGTAAAATTTCATCTGTCCGTTTATTAATGTATCCCGCCATCTGTCATAAGGTCTCCAATCAACTATTTCTTCATGGAGTTTTCTCCATATTTCAATATTTATTTCATGATCCGAAGCATATCCATTTGCATTCTTATCTAGCACAACTGAAAATGCTTTGCCTGTTACATGAAATTTGCCTCTGCTAACCTCAAGCCAGTAATCACTAAATTGTTCTGTATTTTCATCATAAGCATCCCACCAATCCGAGTTGTAACTTTTTGTTTCGGCAATTATGCTATCCAAGTATAGAGGTGGTTGACCTGCAGGCCACTGCCAGTCATCATTATCTCCTAAGAATTGAACAAATACTATAATAACCGGAAAAACCGCAGAAGATGGAGATGAAGTATCACCGCTAAGGTCTGTTCTTATAGGCTTTGTTAAACCCGTGAATTGGTTATCAAATATTGAGCTGCTGAACGAACCGGATGAATCTATAAAACCGCACTCAAAACCATGCTGTGATACGCAAGTTGATACCGCAAGTAATCTAAAAAAGGATACTAATATAAATATAAAAAATATTTTTCTTATTAATTTTTTCATTTTTTTATAACTCCTATAATTATATTTTGATAAAAATTTTTAAAATAAAGGGCGGAGTATTCCAAAACAATATTTGGAATAAACTTTTAACCTTTTCGCAGAGGTAAGAGAGCTTCCGCCCTGTTAAATACTTAGTCTTCGAGATTTTTTAAGGACCTCTTGTCATTACAATTCTAATATTATTTCAAAAGCACAAACTTCTTATTATCCATTATTATTTTATCGATATATAGTGAATAAAAATATATTCCGGAACTCAATTCTGTAGCGTCAAAGTTTATTTCATAATTTCCCATATTTTGTTTTTTATTTATTAATGTTTTTATTTCTTTGCCTGATAAATCAGTAATTTTAATTTGTATAAATGCCTCTTTTCCTATTTTGTAATTTATCTTTGTTTTCGAATTAAAAGGATTGGGAAAATTTTGAGAAAGAGAGAATTCATTCGGAAGTTCCTGCTCCTGACTAATTATATTTACCAAAGTCTGACCTCCGTTTGTTGTTTTGATAATTTTTCCGCCGCCGCCAACCGCCCATCCGATTGAGTCGTTATAAAAATGTATTGATGCCATAAAAGCCGGAGGAAATAACCCTGAATTTTCCCTGACAAAATTTTCTCCGCCATCCGTAGATTTAAAAAGATAACCCTGCTCCCCGCCAACAAAGCCGGTGTTTTCATCAATGAATTCCGCACATCGCATTTGAGGATTTACGGCAATTGAATCAATATAAAACCAAGTATCTCCGAAGTCAGTGGTTTTGAAAATCCTCCGGTCTGTACCAGCTACCCAGCCGGTCAAATCATTTACAAAAGTTAATTTATAAAATTCAGGAATTCTAAATCCAATTGGCATAACTATATTATTCCAGCTTAAACCTCCGTTGGTGGTCTTAAACATATCAGTTCCTGACCCGGAAACAATACCTGTCAGTGCATCTTTGAAATACATATCCTGAAGATTACCGGCAAAAAGATAATCGGTAATAATTGAATCACCGCCGTTTGTAGTCCTTAAAACTCTCTGACTGCCTCCGGCAATCCAGCCCGTATTTTCGTCAATAAAAAATAATGCATTGTAGCTTGCTCCGAATCCCCATCCGTTATTTCTGATCACTATCCAGCTGTCACCGCCATCTGTTGTTTTAATAATTGTTTCAAACCATCCCACGACATAACAAATATTAGAGTCAACGATGTGAATACTCGATAAAGGTTTGCCAACAGCAGGGTTTGGAACGTTATCCAGTTAGTTCCTCCGTTTGTAGTTTTTAATATCGTACCTCCGTCACCTACTGCCCAGCCGGTATTTCTGTTATAAAACTCAACATCATATAAATTACTATTTGTGAATGAACTTTGAAGTATCCACTGCGCTTCTGACTCTAAAACTGAAATTAAATATAATAATAGAATAATAGTTATTTTTTCCATTTCCGCTTCTTTAATGATTTTTTATCAGGACATCCTATATAATTAAGATTTTCTTTTCATAACATCCTTCAGTAATAATTTAAAAAAAATTATTTATTTATAATATGACTTCGGTCATAAAAAACAACCGCTGCGATTAACAGCAGCGGTTTAGTATGTTTCTGAATCACGGATTAGTACGGATCAAAAGATTACACAGATTTTAAGCTATTGATCAAATTAATAAAACTTTAAACTCGTATCTCAAAATTTGAAACTTACAAATTTTTATTCATCATTTGTTATTTGTAATTGTTCATATCTGCTTCTCTATAGATTTTTTTAAATTTACTTTAAGATATTTCGTTTGGGGCGGGAATATCTATTCTGGTTTTGCGTATAATTATGAAAAGAAAAAAAAATCAATGTATTATTCAGCGGAAGAAATAATTTCCCGCGGATAAAGATATATCCGTAAAATAAAAAAGCCTGACAAATTTTATCAGGCTTTAATATTTTTATTATTACAAATAAAATCACATCATTTCATCCACATCAGTATATTTGAATTTAAATGCATCCGCAACTCCTTTATAAGTGATCTCTCCGTTTATGATGTTAAGACCGAGTTTGAGTTCATGATTTTCCGTACATGCTTTATGCCAGCCCTTATCTGCAAGCTCTACAGCGTAAGGAAGTGTAGCGTTTGTAAGCGCAATGGTAGATGTGAAAGGAACTGCGCCGGGCATATTCGCAACGCAGTAATGAAGGACATCATTAACTACATAAGTCGGATTCGCGTGAGTAGTCGGTCTGCAGGTTTCGATGCAGCCTCCCTGATCGACAGAGACATCCACTACTACTGAACCGGGTCTCATAAGCTTCAGCATATTTTTAGTGATCAGCTTCGGTGCTTTTGCTCCCGCTATCAATACAGCTCCTATAACTAGATCGGCGGTTTTGATCGCTTCTCTGATATTAAAGGGATTGCTCATCATTGTAGTAACATTCTTCGGCATTACGTCATCGAGATATCTTAGTCTGTATAGATTATTATCCATTATAGTAACTTTAGCTCCGAATCCTGCGGCGATCTTTGCAGCGTTTGTTCCGACGATACCTCCGCCGAGTACAATCACATTTGCCGGTTCAGTTCCCGGAACTCCTCCGAGCAGCACGCCTCTTCCGCCCATTGTACGCTCGAGATATTTTGCGCCTTCCTGCGGAGCCATCCTGCCGGCTACTTCGCTCATCGGAATGAGCAGCGGCAAAGACAGATCTTCTTTCTGAACGGTTTCGTAAGCGATTGCTATACATTTCGATTTTATCATTGCTTCGGTAAGATCTCTTGAAGATGCAAAATGAAAATAAGTAAAGACAACCTGGTTTTTTCTGATAAGTCCGTATTCCTGTTTAATCGGTTCTTTTACTTTCATTATCATATCAGCGGTATCAAAAACTTCTTTTGCTTTTTTAAGAATTGTCGCGCCGGCTTTTTTATATTCCGTATCTGAAAATCCGCTGCCCGTTCCGGCGTTGGATTCTATATATACTTTGTGTCCGTGTCTTTTTAAAACTTCAGCTCCGACCGGAGTAAGAGCTATTCTGTTCTCATTCGGCTTAATTTCTTTTGGTACACCTATTTTCATTTGATTGATTTAATGTTTTACGAATGAACAAAAATATGCTATTTGATTCTGTTATTCAATTCAGATTATCCGTTACAGCAAGTCTCTGCTGACGCTGAGTTCGATAAGCTTTTCATTATTGTCGGTCTTTCCGGACTTATTCGTTTTTTCAAAACCGCATTTGACACACCTGTGATTAATGATATAATTGCCTGAAGTAATTTTCAATCCGACCGGCTTCATCATACCTCCGCAGTCAGACATTCTGTCTCCGGGATTTATGTCGACATGTCTGCTGTAAAGACATTCGGGACAATGATTTGTATAACCGTCTCCTGCAACATTGCAGCCGCAGTTAAGACAGATAAAATCTTCTTTCGTTCTTTGAAATTTTCTGCTCATTTATAAAATTCAGATCTGTCAAACATATACTTGATGTTTCATTTAATCAATTTACAACAGATTGGAATAAATTTTTCCGTACATAAACTTTTCAACACTGACAATAAAATTTAAAATTTTTATCTTATGAAAATAATATTTTGAAAAAAAGCAATACAACTTTACCGGATGAATTTACTGAATTCGTTGAGATAGTCAAAAGACTCAGAAATGACTGCCCGTGGGATAAGATACAGACTCATTTGTCCCTGAGAAGATGTCTATTAGAGGAGACTTATGAAGTGCTTGAGGCAATTGACAATAATAATCCGGATGAACTGAAAAAGGAACTTGGTGATCTGCTTCAGGTGGTTTTTCATTCAAACATAGCGGAAGAAGTAAATGAATTTACGCTGAAAGATGTCATTGAATCCGAAACTCTAAAACTCATTGACAGGCATCCTCATGTATTCGGCGATGTAAAAGTGAAAGACAGTGATGAAGTAAAACGCAACTGGGAGAATCTCAAAAAGAATGAGGGCAGAAAATCCGTGATTGACGGAATTCCTGAACAGCTGCCTGCATTACTGAAGGCATACAGGATACAGGAGAAAGCATCTAAAGTCGGCTTTGACTGGAAAGACGAAGAACCGGTGTTTGATAAAATACGTGAAGAGCTGGAAGAGCTGAAAGTTAATGTCAGTCTGAATAAGTCACATAAAGAAATAGAAGATGAATTCGGAGATGTGCTGTTTTCCATAGTTAACTTTGCGAGGTTTCATAAAATAAATCCCGAAGACGCTTTGAGAAGAACGGTCGGTAAATTTAAAGAGAGATTCAGCAGCATAGAGAAATTTGCAGATGAGAATAAGCTTGAGATCGAAGACATGACACTGGAAGAAATGGATGTGATCTGGAATAAAGCAAAGAAGTAAAATGAAATTATAGAGTGAACACAAAGAAGGACAGATCGATCGGCGTAATTATTTTTTTATGATATCGGGAGTGCCGGAATTTCTGATAATCAAACACAGGCAGGGTCACTGGTCATTTCCGAAAGGACATATGGAAAAAGGCGAAACGGATCTTCAGACTGCAAAACGTGAACTGAGTGAAGAGACCGGGATAACTGATGTAAAATTTGTTTCGGAAAGTATAGAATTAAGCGAAGTCTATATTTTTAATTCAGGAAAAAATCACAGAGTGGAAAAGTCAGTTGATTATTTTATTGCAGAGGTATTTTCTGAAAAAGTTAAAATAGATAATAAAGAAATAGTAAATTTTCGGTGGTGTGATCTGGAGGGAGGGTTAAAACTTGTATCATTTCCTGAATCCGAAAACTTACTGAAAAAAGCTATAAAATAATTTTAAACAAGAATGACAAAGAAATTTCATAAATCAAAAACTGCAAAACATATTTTTTCAAAAGCTGTAATACTGATACTCATTTCTATTTTTATAATTCCGGCAAGATCCTCAGCAAAGGATAATCTTGATATACTTGCGGAAAACATTGAACTCATATTAAGCGGGATCAACTGCACAGTTTCGGTGCAGGTTGCAAGCGCAGAAAAGTACGATCTGATCTACGAAAAAAATCCCAGGACTAAAATGATCCCCGCATCCATTACCAAATTGATCACAGCTGCAATTGCGCTGGAATATCTCGGTAATGATCATAATTTCCGTACGGTAATATTTACTGATGACAGTAATATCAGTGACGGTATTGTCGACGGCAATATTTATTTAAAAGGGTACGGTGATCCGGATCTGAATTCATCCGACATCAGTTATCTTGCAAAACTATTTTCTGAAAAAAATATAACCGAAGTTACGGGAAATTTAATATATGATGAGTCATATCTGGATGATCAGTATTTCGGTTTATCAAATTATTATCAGGGGGATACAAAAAGCAATTACTGGCCTTATGTAAGCGCTCTTAACTTAGATAAGAATCCGGGAAATTATGATCCTGCCGCTTCTGCAGGCAATCTGCTTTCTGTTGAATTACTTGCTCTTAACATAAAACTTAACGGAATTGTAATTTCCGGAGTGACGCCAACAGGAGCTAAGGAAGTTGCTGAAGTATCACATTCCATGTACAATGTTTTGTCTCAGATGAATAAGGAAAGTGATAACCATTCTGCAATAACAGTTTTTAAAGTTGCAGGAGCAGCATTCGATTCACCTCCCGGAAGTCTGGATAAAGGAGAATCTGCAGTTATTAATTTTCTGACAACAATGGGAAATGACAGAAATACATTTGAAATATTAGAAGGTTCCGGTCTTACAAGATTTAATACAGTTAATTCCGATCTTTATATCCGTCTGCTGAAATACATGTATGATGATCTGAAGACATTTGATTATTTTTACGGATCGCTCCCCATAGCAGGTAAAGACGGTACTCTGAGAAACAGAATGATCGGCACAGAAGCTGAGAATAATGTTCATGCCAAAACAGGCACGCTGAATTCAGTAAGCGCGCTTTCAGGGTATGCGGTTTCAAGAGACAATGAATTGCTTCTGTTTTATATTGTGATGAACGGATTCGGAGGAGGAAGGAATTTACCGAGAAATATTCAGGATCAGATCTGCGAACAGCTTTGTATGTTTTCACGAAATTAATTTTTATGACTGAAACAAATATAAAAACCGAAAATATTTCTACTGATGAAAATGCAGTCCTGCATAAGCTTATACTTTTTAATTCAAATCATATCTGGGACGATGTTGTAAATCAGCTGAGAAAAGCAACCGGGTATAATATTATACAATGTGAACAGATTGCCATTATCGCTCACACAAAAGGCAAAGCAGTTGTAAGCACGGGTGATATTCCGAAACTGAACTACATTAATTCTGTACTGAAAGAAATAAAACTTGTTACTGAGATCAGCTGATAAGTTTTATCATCGAAAATAAATAGTTTAATTCCCAATCCTGGAAATAAATAGTTTCTATTTCCTCAATTAAATCAGCCCTTAAACATTAAAATAATTAATTAAAAAAAATAATTAATCTGAGTTCTCTTGAAATTTAAACTTGAATCTAAATACAAACCTTCCGGTGATCAGCCGATAGCAATTAAAGAACTGACTGAAGGAATTATCAGAGGTGATAAATATCAGACATTTCTCGGAGTAACCGGTTCGGGAAAAACTTTTTCCATATCAAATGTAATTGAGAATATTGGTAAACCTGTGCTTGTAATGTCTCACAATAAAACACTGGCGGCGCAGCTTTACGGAGAGTTCAAAAGATTTTTTCCCGAACAACCGTGTAGAAGTTCTTTATATCATATTACGATTACTATCAGCCTGAAGCATACATTCCCTCATCCGACACTTACATTCAGAAAGACCTTTCAATAAACGAAGAGATAGACAGACTGCGGCTCAGAGCGACTGCATCCATACTCGAAGGAAGAAAAGATGTAATAGTCGTTTCATCAGTCAGCTGTATTTACGGTATCGGCGCGCCGGAAGAATACGCCGAACAGATGTTACTTCTTAAAACAGGTGACAGAATTACGAGAAAGGCGTTAATGTCTAAGCTTGTAAATATTCATTATGTAAGAAATGATACTGATTTTCTCAGAGGCACATTCAGAGTAAGAGGAGATAATATTGATCTGATCCCGGCTTATGAAAATAATACCGGAGTGAGAATTGAGATCTTTGACAATACGATTGAAAAAATTTCATATATAAACAGGGAAGACGGAAAGGTGATCAGTAATGATATCAGCGTAGTGATTTATCCTGCAAAATATTTTCTCACAAGTCAGGATAAAGTGGATGCAGCGATAATAGACATCCGTCAGGAGCTTGAAATTCAGATTGAATATTTCAAAGCGCAGGGGAAAATGATAGAGGCGCAGAGGATAGAACAGCGGACGAACTTTGACATAGAAATGATACAGGAGATCGGCTACTGCAACGGCATTGAAAATTATTCAAGACACATGGACAGACGTGCTTCGGGAACAAGACCGTCATGTCTTTTTGATTATTTTCCAAAGGATTTTCTGCTTGTAGTTGACGAATCTCATGTAACTATACCTCAGATCAGAGGAATGTATAACGGTGACAGGATGAGAAAAAAAACATTGGTAGAGTACGGGTTCCGTCTGCCGTCAGCGCTTGATAACAGACCTATGACTTTTGAAGAATGGGAATCTATGATAAAGCAGGCTGTCTTTGTCAGCGCTACGCCGAGTGTTTATGAATTTGAAAAAAGCGAAGGAGTAGTTGTCGAACAAATAATAAGACCAACGGGACTGCTTGATCCTGAAATTCAGGTCAGACCTGTTAAAAATCAGATAGACGATCTGATCAATGAAGTTCGGACAAGAAGTAAGAGAGGCGAGAGAGTATTGGTAACAACACTGACTAAAAGAATGAGTGAGGATCTGACTGATTACCTTGACGGAATCGGAATCAGAGTCAAATATATGCACTCCGAAGTTGACACTCTCGACAGGGTGGAAATATTGAGAAGTCTCAGACTGGGAAATTTCGATGTACTCGTTGGTGTAAATCTTTTAAGAGAGGGACTTGATCTTCCGGAAGTATCGCTTGTAGCAATACTTGATGCAGACAAAGAAGGCTTTCTCCGTTCAGAGAAATCTCTGATGCAGACAGCAGGAAGGACGGCAAGAAATGTAAACGGACTTGTAATAATGTATGCTGATAAAGTTACTGATTCGATGGATAAGGTAATAAAGGAAACTGCGAGGAGAAGAGAAATTCAGATGCAGTATAATAAGGATCACAATATCACTCCGGAGACAGTGCTTAAAACATTAGAGGAAATCATGTCTGCAACGATTGTCGCAGATTCAAAATCAAACAACGAATATACCAAAAAAGGAAAGGAAGAAAAAAAGTCAGCATTAAGTATACTAACTGATCCTGTCAGTAAGAAAATAAATTCAGAGCAGAGAAAAGAATTAATAGAACAGTTAAGAAAGGAAATGATCAACGCCGCGAAAGACCTTGAATTTGAAAGAGCTGCGGAACTGCGTGATGAGATTCAGAAGCTTGATAAATAAAACTTTTTTTTACCCGCAGACCTGTTTAAAGACTCTCAGAAAATTCAGACCGAGTATTTTTTTTATTTCTTCGGGAGTATAACCTTTTTCAAATAATTTTTTAGTCAGCTCAGGATACTGCGTTGCGTCATGCAAGTCTGACGGTGTCGAGATACCGCCGTCAAAATCAGAACCAATACCAATATAATCCACACCGGCTAAATTTTTAATGTGATCTATATGACTGATAATATCATCAATACTTGCTCCATATTTTTTACCTCCCTGTACTAGAAATTCATCATAAAAATTAATACCGATGTATCCGTTACTTTTAGCAATTGCTTTGATCTGTTCGTCAGTAAGATTTCTGTAATGAGGGTTTATCGAATAACAGTTCGAGTGAGAAGCGATCACAGGATCAGCAGAACTTTCTATCACATCCCAGAAAGCATTTTCACTCAGATGAGAAACATCAATCATCATCCCTGTTTCATTCATTTTTTTTATTACTTCTTTTCCATATTCCGTAACTCCCCCGCTCTTACCTCCGGTAACCGCATCCTTTGCGGATGTTGCTATGAGATTTGAATTATTCCAGGTAAGTCCGATATACCTGACTCCTTCATCAAAGAATCTCTTTACATTTTCAACATCATTTTCAACGGCAGTACCTCCTTCAATTCCTATAAGTCCGCATATTTTTTTATTATCGGTAATTCTGATTATATCATCATATGTTTTCGCAAATTCAAATTCACCGTTGCTTTCTGTCTGAAAATTCTTCAGTCTGTCGATCTGTGACATTGTAAAATCATAGGAGCTTTTTACTTTATTCAACGGTATCCAAACTGCAAAGACCTGGATATCAAGTCCGCCTTCTCTGAATTTAAAAATATCAGAATGTGTAAAACTGTTTCGGACGTTAAAGTCCGCTCCTTTGGCATACACCTGCCATATCAGGTCATTATGCGTATCGACAAGCAAAGCATCGAAATGCAGTTTCACCGGATCGTCATAGACTGTACTGTCTGTCATTTCTATAAGTTTTATTTCTGAATTATTCTGTGACTCCGGTAAACTCATTCCGGCATTGTTAATGACGGAATGCAATTCCGTCATACCGCCCCTCCCAAAATTCCCCCGGTTCATATACACCACCGCCGCTATCAGCGCAAGCGAAACAAAAAGCTTTATCAATATATTTAATTTCCCTTTTCTCATTTAATTTCATCAAAATTTTTTTTCATCAATATTCCATATCATCCTCAAAAAATGAAGACTTGTCAGTATTAATCGCTACCTTTGCAATTTCAATATCCTTTTCCTGTACAAAAAATTTTATCGGTCTCTTGAGAGCCATGCTGCCAAGCTCTGTATTAAATGTCTCCATAGATATGGCAATATTAAAATCACCGGTCACTTCAAACATTATCTCTTCATCGCTTAATTTTGCTTTGATAAGACTCGCTTCCATCGGATCATATGTCGTATAAACTTCCTGAAATCCTTCCATCAGTTATTTCCCCTGATTAAAATTTAAAAGCGGTGTAAGCTTCTGATCATACGGCGCTATTACAAATGAATTGTTAGGCGAATTTACAAGCTCTTTCAATGTCTCAATATATTTCCACTGCAGATATGAATTGCTGATAGTGCTGTTTATAATCCTCTGCGCCTCGGCAACTCCTGTGGCTTCCACTGTTTTTCTTTCAGCTTCCTGTCTTTCTTTCTGAAGAATGTAAACCATCTGCTGTGCTCTCTGTTCGGCTGAAATTTTTTCATCAATTGCTTCCCTTACTTTTTGCGGCAGCTCTACATTTCTCAGCAGAACTTTTTCAAGTATTATGCCTCTGCCCTGAAATGATATTTCCAGTTTACGCGAAACGTCATTCACATAATCATCTCTCTTTGATGAATAAATATCAGTAGCTACAAAGTTAACAGCTATGTCTCTTATTGCCGTCCTTATAGCCGGCAGCACAATTTTAGATTCGTAATCTATTCCGATATTCCTTATCAGATCAGGAGTTGCGTCTGCGTCGATCCTGTACCAGACTGTTACATCCAGTATGAGCGTTAGTCCGTCAGATGACAATGTCTGAATCGGATCGCTCTTTTTAATTTTAATTTCGTTTTCATCCTGATCATTCTGCCCGCTCATTGTGTATGCCTGTGTCTTGATGTCAAGTTCCTGAACTTCAACAAGAGGATTAACAAAATTCAATCCGCTCCTTAGTACTTTATCTTGTACATTCCCGAATAGTATCTGCACACCGACTTCTCCCGGACCTATCTGCACAACAGATGCAAATAATATTGCAAGGAGAATTCCTATGCCTGCGGCTAATCTGAGTGTGTTTATTATTTTATCAAAATGAAGATTCTCTTTAAACTGACCTTTCAGAATAGTCATTAAAATTATTATTACTACTAAAAAATTATAAATGAAATCATGATAGTTTTATTTAATTATTAAAATTCCAGTTCGTTTGCAGAACTGTATGCATTGTTAATTGCTTTATTCAGATCTTTATCTATGACAGTAATATGTCCCATTTTTCTTCCGGTTCTAGTCAGCTTTTTACCGTAAATATGCAGGTAAGTATTTTGCGTTGACAGAACTTTCCCTGTTCTCCTGATTTTGCTTTCTCCGTCTCTCTTTCCGAGAAGATTTATCATCACGCAATTCTCTGAAACTTTTTCAGTATTTCCAAGCGGTAGGTCAAGCACTGCTCTTATATGATTTTCAAACTGGGAGGTGTAAGAACCTTCTATTGTGTAATGTCCGGAGTTGTGAACTCTCGGCGCAAGTTCATTCACTAAAATTTCCTTTCCCCTCAGAAACATTTCAATTCCCATCACTCCGGTATATTTCAAATCAGAAACTATCCTTACTGCAATTTCATTTACCCTGTCTGTGATATCTTTTTTAAATTGCGATGAAGAAATTACAAGTTCACATATATGATTTTTCTGTATTGTCTCAACTACAGGATAGACCTTTATCTCCCCCGATGTATTCCTTACAACCTGAGTTGCAATCTCTTTATCAAAATTCACAAACTTCTCACACATCAGCTCGCCTCTTTCTCTGAGTTCTCTGAATGCCTTTTCAATTTCAGATTCAGAATTCAGAGTGATATTTCCTTTTCCGTCATATCCCATTGTCCTTGATTTAAGGATCAGTGGGTATCCGTTCATTTTTGAAAATTCAGTTATATCCGATACTTCATTTACAGGTGTAAATTCCGCCACCGGAATACCGGATGCGTGAAGAGTTTTTTTCTGAATATATTTATCCTGTATGAGCATGATATTTTCCGGACAGGGAAAAACTTTTTTACCTGTTTGTTCGATCGCCTCTAACTTTTTATAGTCAATAAATTCATTTTCAAGAGTAATGATATCGCATTTTCCGGCAAATTCTTTTAAAATATTCTCATCATTCCAGTCGCCTTCTGTTTCAAATTTTGTGATCTGTCCGGCGGGTGAATTTTTTTCATTCGACAGAACATAAAATTCAAACGCAAACTTATTGCACTCTTCTATTATCATCCTTGCAAGCTGACCGCCGCCGAGTATACCAATCTTCATCTAACTGAACTATTTCTTTTTATTTATTTAAACAGTATTACTTCCCGAGCATTGATCTGTACTGCAACGGATCTTCAAGTAACTTTTTTGATTCAAGAACCATCCTGTCATAAGTCAAAGCAGTTCTCATCTGATCTTCTTCACTAATAATTCTTTTGTTAATTTCATCCGTTATTTTCAATATGACAGCATTCTTTGAAGCTTCAAGTTCATTTGATTCTCCTGCATTTGCTTCAAACTCAAGTTTGTCTAAAAGATCATTCATTTCAGATCCGTAATTCTTTTCGGATGCAAGTTCTTCTATCTCTTTTATTTTTTTTTCAATTCCTGAATTGTAGCTGAAATTCTCATCGCTTAAGAATTCCTTAAACTGAATGAACAAATTTTCATCAGGAAATATACTCGTAATGCCCGGATTATTTTTAATATAAACATCTGCGAACTTAAAATACATATCCTTTGATAGCAGAGCAAAATGTATTTCGCTTTCGGGATCTGTTGTTACTTCCAGATCAGGTGTAATTCCTCCGAATGCTTTTACTGTCCTTCCTCCGAGAGTTTTGAATTCCGTCTGATCATATTTTTCTTTATCTATGAATACTCCGTATTTGTTTTCCTTGAAATAATCCTTCTCCTGAATCCATCTTCCGGATGGAGTATAATATCTCGAACTTGTGATCTTCATCTGCGCTTTTTTATCAAGGTCTTTAATCTGCTGAACAAGACCTTTGCCGAAAGATTTATTGCCGACTATAACTCCCCTGTCCAGATCCTGTACTGCTCCGGCTACTATTTCAGAAGCTGATGCTGATTTACTGTTTATTATTACCGCTACCGGAATCTGAGAATTTACCATCGGATCTTCCTTTGAAAAATATTTCTTTTCTGAATCAGCCCTTTTTCCTTTTGTGATCACAAGCAGACTGTTTTTCTCAACTATCTTATTAAGAATTCCTGTCGCCGCATCAAGTAAACCTCCGAGATTGTCTCTGAGATCGATTACCAGACCTTTCATTTCTCTTTCACTTTTCAGTGTCTTAATAGCATTTTCAACTTCGCTTTCGGAGATATTAGTAAATCTGTCAAGCTTAATATAAGCGATACCGTCACTCTCCGGTTCAAGATATCCGAAATATGATACATTCTTTAAAATTATTTCCTGTCTTGTAAGTACAAAGTCCAGTATCTCATCACCTCTTTGAATCTTTACATTTACTTCCGTCCCCACCGGTCCTCTTACAAAACTTCTCATGTTTTTCACTTTATCATTTTCCATTTTTACACCGTCAATCTCCATAAAAATATCTCCCGCTCTCAAACCTTTTTTCTGCGCTTCGTATCCGTTCATAACTTCTGATATCACAACCTGACTGTCTCTGACATTTACTGTTATGCCGATGCCTCCGTATTTTCCTGTAGTGATCAGGTCGATCTGATCACGGCTGTTTTCATCTATATAGTTTGTGTACGGATCAAGAGTGGACAGCATACCTTCTATGCCGGCTGTCATAAATTTATCTGCGTCTATTTCATCAACATAATTTAGCGCGATCTCGCGGTAAACCTGACCGAAAAGTTCCATGTTCCTGTTGATCTGCTTATAAATGTCGTCGTCACCCCTCAGAGTGAATCCGGCAAACAATACAATACCCGCCAGCAGCAGCGCCGGATATGCTTTCATGATTTTTATTTTAATGTTATTCATTTTTATTAGTATTATACTTTCTTAATTTTTTTCAGATGTTTTAAAATATCAGTATGTATCTCATCAATTGTCTTACTGCCGTCTATTACAACAAACCTTTTCTTATTGTTACGTGATATTTTCAGATAACCTTTAATAACTTTTTTATAATAAGCGATATCCTTCTGTTCAATTCTGTCTTCGTCTTTGTTGATCAGTTTCTTCCTTCTTACAAACTCCTCAGCGGTGATATTGATCAGAAATGTAATGTCAGGAACCAGTTTTCCGGTAGCTATTTTATTAACTCTGTAAATACTCTTAAGATCCGTCTTCCCTCCGAATCCCTGATAAGCTGTGGATGAGTCGTAATACCTGTCACAGAGAACAAAATATTTCTTTTTTAATTTCGGAATTATAATTTCATTTGTCAGCTGATATCTCGAAGCGGAAAACAAAAGGAATTCTGTAACATACTCCATATGAAGATTCTTCTTGTCCAGCAGAATATCTCTTATTTTTTCCGAGATCACAGTTCCGCCGGGCTCACGTACTGATATTACTTTTTTGTTTTTACTTTTTAAATATTCTTCAAGCAGTTTTATCTGAGTTGATTTGCCGCTGAGATCAATTCCTTCGAAAGTTATGAACATTATTTTATAATAAAACAGTTTTGAGTATAAACATTCCGTTTAGCTCTATTTTAAAAAATTTTCGGATTAGATTGTACATAAATTATAAAATAGATTTACTCATTACAATTCAATATTTATCATGATGCATCAAACATTCCATTCCGAATAAATGCTTGATACTAAAACTGATATCAGAACATAATTTGGATTTGTTATTTCCGGTTGTAAAATATTAAAAGATGTATAATGTATGAATATTAAAGGAAGTTTGGGATTAATGAATTACTTTCAGCGGGATTCCGGCTTATCCGTGAAAAGTTATTTCTTTGTAAAAATATCTTAAAAAAATTCTTCGAAATGAACTTAAATAATTTTATTTTAGAAGCAGCATTTCCCTGCTTCTGGAATAATCTCCCGCTTCGAGTTTATAAAAATAATAACCGCTTCCGAAATTTGTTCCGTCAAATACTACTGTGTATTCGCCGGCCGACTGCCTTTTGTCAACAAGCTTCAAAAGTTCTTTACCGTGAATATCATATATGGTCATTCTGATGTTTGAACTAGCAGGTATTTTATATTTAATATTTGTAACGGGATTAAAAGGATTCGGAAAATTCTGCTCCAGATTAAATCCGTCTATTTCATACTGCGGGTCGAGTATAACAGTCGGCGCTGTAATTCCTATAGTATATGTTCCATCATATCCTCCGTTAGCATTTGGCTCCGCAGTCATTCTCAGATACTGCGGATCCGGATTATTAAATATTCCGTCACCTGCATTAGTGGTTGGATTAGGTCCCCTGCCTGAATATAAAGGAGTAGCGTAAATTACATTGTTCACACTGTCAAGGAAACAGTATTGTGAAGTTACAAATGTAGTGGAATTTAAGCGAACCTTAAAATGAATATGAGTGGCTCTGCCCGGATACCATCCCGGATAACTGGTAATGAAATTCGAAACTCCTTTTACATCAGTCATCTGAATTCCTCTCATAAAATCATGACCGATATAATTTCCGCCGGGCTGCGAATAACCTGAATAAATTCCGTCTTTATCGCAATGCCATACATCGACTAAAACATTATGTACGGGATTACAATCCAGGTCAATTACCGTGATTGCCATATTCAGCTGTATACCGTCATGAAAAACATTATTGTTTGTGCTTATCCTGATGTCACTCCTGTTAAGATTTGGATTGAAATAAAAAGGACCTTCTGTTTTCTGTGGAGTAAGCCAGCATATAGGTGAACCTTTATATAATGAAGGTAGCTTTGAAATATCAGTTTTTTCATTGCCGGCTGAAAAAGATTTTCCCGGAACCAATCCGGTAATAGCAGTGCCGGCAGTTATTGCTCCGAGACTCTTTATAAGATCCCTTCTGTTAATTTTCTTTTCCATAATGAAATATTTTTACAAATATAATTAAATCGCTGTGAAATTGTGAGAACTTTTTAAAAGGGGTTAAAATTCACTCAATCATCTAAAACGCTGATATTTTAGAAATATGTCCGCTTAGTGAAATTAAACAAACGTTTTATATACATTCTTCTTTAACAAAAAAATTAAAATACTGATCAATATATGCTTAACATTTTCAGTATAAGTCCGGCTGCATTTAAAAACACGTGAGCAATCAGTGATTGTAATAACAAAGCTGCGCACAGACGCTAAATCTTAGGGAGCAAATACTTGTCTTTGAAGCAAAGACTAAAAATTTCAAAACGAAGATATTTAACCATTAAGCAAAGACTATTAACTCTAAATAGAAGTTGTTCAAATTATAAACGGAGATATTTAAATTTGGAACTAAGAATGTTAACTTGAAAAAATAGACATTCAGCTTTAGAGCAAAGACAGTTAACTTGAAAAAGCAGACATATAACTTTGGAGCGAAGACTGTTAACATCCAAAAGAAGAAAGATAACATTGAAGCAAAGACAATTAACATTAAAACGAAAACAATTAACATCCAAACATAGACTGTTAACATCCAAACATAGACAGCTAACATCAAAACATAGACAGCTAACATCAAAACATAGACAGCTAACATCAAAACATAGACAGTTAACATCCAAACATAGACAATTGACATCAAAACATAGACAGCTTACATCCAAACATAGAAGTGAAACAGTCGCGCAGAATATTGCGTGAGTTGATTAAAAACGTGTTTAAGTTGGTCAGAGTTTGCATCACTTGGTCAGAAATGTGCAGCAGTGAGTCTAAGATGAGAATCAGTGAGTCGAAACTCTGCTTCAGTTGGTCGGAGCCGTGCGTAAGTTGGTCGGACTCTGCAACAGTTGGTCATAACCATGATTCAGTTGGTCGAAGCCGTGCACGAGTGTGTCAGAACTCTGCATCAGTTGGTCGAAACCGGAAATGAGTGTATCAATGACGCGCATTTTTAAATTTATACAACAAAACCGCAAATATAGACCATTTTGCGGCAATCAGTAAGTAAAGAAATATCACGGAGAATTAGAAAGCATTATTTCATAATGAATATAAATTCAATATAAACTCATCACCGGGAGTGATCATTGCAAACAAAAAAGAACAGAGTGCTGAATAAATTAAACTTTTCAAAGAACTAACGATACCTCGTGGCGTTCACTGGGAAGTATTGAAAACCATTCAAACGGGACTTATAACATTTTGTTAGTCAATGTAAAATTCTTCTCTGAGGACAAATCATATCATTGATTTTTTAATCTAATAATAGTAGTTTTACTGCTTATTAAAAATCGATATGAAATCAGGAATCAAAAAGACAAACAGGATCACAAAATTCGCAACACGTTCCGGAAATTCGAATAAATGGTTCGTAGTGGATGCAGAAGGTAAAATACTCGGAAGACTTGCAAGTGAAGTCGCTAAAAGAATAAGAGGAAAATACAATCCGCAGTATACACCAAACGCAGACACAGGCGACTGGGTGGTGGTATTAAACGCAGATAAGATCAAGATCGCTGATAAAAGAGCCGAGCAGAAAGTATACCTGACTCACTCTCTTTATCCGGGCGGACAGAAAAAAAGAACATTCACGGAAATGATGCAGAAACATCCTGACAGGGTGATAAGACTTGCAGTCAAGAGAATGCTTCCAAAAACCAAACTCGGAAATAAACTCATTAATAAACTCAAAGTATATTCAGGCACGGAACATCCGCATTCAGCGCAGAATCCCGCTGTACTTGAGCTGTAATTTCTGACAGATTTCAAAAGTTAAGAATTTTAATTTATTTATATAAACATACACATGAGTTCAAACTCAACATTAAAAGTAGGCAGAAGAAAGACAGCAACCGCCCGCGTTTTATTAAAACCGGGAAACGGACTGATCAGAATCAACAATAAAGAAGCTAAGGATTATTTTAAAACTGAAAATCTTTATACCGAGATCATACAGCCGTTTCAGGTAACAAATACATCCGGAACATTCGATACGCAGGTAAATGTCAACGGCGGCGGATTCACAGGTCAGGCTGGAGCTATTAAACTTGGGATCGCAAGAGCATTGGTCGAAACCAACGAAGAATTAAAAAGTCCTCTGAGAAAAGCCGGACTTATGACGCGTGATCCGAGAGCCGTAGAGAGAAAAAAATACGGACAGCCTAAAGCAAGAAAGAAATTTCAGTTCTCTAAAAGATAAGAACAGAGATACAATTTATTCCGGAAATTATTTTCCGTCTGTTTTAAAAGAGTTATTATTAACACTATTTAAAAATACATATTCCCTGATCCTGTTTTACCTGTGTCCGCTTTCAGCGGATGTAAAGCCGGAGATGACGGGGATAGAAGAAAAAACAAAAGTCAATTCTTTATTGATGATAAACTCATTACCGAAATCTCCTTCCCGGAGATTTTAAATTTCACACTTATTGAGTTCTGCAATTCTGATTCGGCTTTTTTAACCCAAGGAGGATTAATCTTGACAAAAGTACAAATCGAGGATCTGTTACTGGCAGGTTCGCATTTCGGACATCTTACTAGAAGATGGGATCCGAAAATGAAGAAATACATTTTTATGGAAAGAAACGGTATCCATATAATTGATCTCAAAAAAACACTCGAACTTCTCGAGGAAGCATGTAACTCAATCTCAAAGATATCTACCGAAGGAAAGAAAGTTCTTTTCATCGGCACAAAAAAGCAGGCTAAGCAGATAATAAAAGACCAGGCAGAAAGAAGCGGATCTTTTTATGTCTGCGAAAGATGGCTCGGCGGTATGCTTACAAACTTTAACACAGTTAGAAAAAGCATTAAAAAGCTAACGAATATTCAGAAGATGGAGACAGACGGAACCATCGATCAGTTTGTAAAAAAAGAAAGACTCATATTATCGAGAGATAAAGAGAAGCTTGAAAAAGTTCTGAACGGAATAGTCAGCATGACTAAAATTCCCGGAGCTATCTTCGTGGTCGATATCAAGAAAGAACATATTGCAATCAGCGAAGCGAGAAAACTGAATATCCCTGTATACGCTATCGTCGATACAAACTGCGATCCCGACCTTGTTGACTATCCGATCCCCGCTAATGATGACGCCGTAAAATCTATTGAAATTATTTCAAAAGCAATAGCTGACGCAGCCATTATCGGAAATCAGGTTGCAAAGATAAAAGCTGAGGACGAGACGGAAGAGATGAAAGAAAAGCTTGAACAGAATTAATATTTAAATTAAAACAAATTCACTTAACAATTATGGAGATTACTTTAGATCTAATAAAAGAATTAAGAAACAAGACAGGCGCGGGTATCAATGACTGTAAAAAAGCTCTTGTAGAGACCGACGGCGACATTGGAAAAGCAATTGATGTGCTGAGAAAAAAAGGCGCAGCAATGGCTGTCAAAAGAGCTGATAAGATCACTAATGAAGGAGCTGTTAAATTAAAAATATCCGATGATAAAAAAACAGGAGCATTGATAGAAGTGAACTGCGAAACTGACTTTGTATCCAAAGGCGATGAATTCCAAAATTTCGCTGAAAGCATTGCAGCTGCAGCTTTAAACATTAACTCTGATAACGTTGATGAAATTTTGGCTTCAAAAAGCGGAGACGGACTTTCCATAAAGGATAAAATTGATGAGATCATGGGAAAGGTCGGAGAGAGAACCGAACTGAAAAGAGCGAGAATAATAAATGTGCCGGACGGTTTTGTATCGGGTTATATTCATTTCGGCAGCAAGCTCGGATCGTTAGTCGGATTCAAAGGAACCTTTGATGAGAAAGCTGACTCTCTCGGAAAAAATGTAGCGATGCAGGTAGTAGCTATGAATCCTATTGCAGTAAACCGTGACGAAATCGGAAATGAAGTTATTGAAAAAGAAAAAGAAATCTATTTATCACAGGCAAAGAATGAAAACAAACCTGACAACATTGCTCAGACAATAGTTAACAATAAAGTGGAAAGATATTTTCAGGATAACTGTCTTCTCGAACAGGAATACATTAACGAATCCGGTAAGTCTATTAAAGACATTATTACTGATTACAATAAAGCAAACGGAAACACTGTTGAAATAGTAAGTATGGTCAGATTTCAGCTCGGCGAAGAAAATAAATAAACTCGTAAAAATTAATATGCCTCCAAAATACAAAAGGATCATACTTAAACTCAGCGGCGAATCACTGATGGGAAATCAAAATTACGGAATTGATTCCGAAGTGCTTGAAACAATTTCTTATGAGCTGCTGAGTATTTCCAAACTCGGCATAGAGATCGGTATTGTAATCGGAGGCGGAAATATTTACAGGGGTTTGTCAGCGCATGAACAGGGAGTAGACAGGGTAACGGGTGATCAGATGGGAATGCTTGCAACAGTTATCAATTCACTTGCCATTCAGAACTCTCTTGAAAAAAGAGGAATATTCACAAGAGTTCAGTCTGCAATTAAGATGGATGAAATAGCGGAGCCGTTTATACTTAGAAAAGCATTAAGGCATATTGAAAAAAAGCGTGTCGTAATTTTTTCCTCAGGTACAGGAAGTCCTTATTTTACAACTGATACAGCCGCTGCACTCAGAGCGATAGAAATAAAAGCTGACATTATTATTAAAGGCACGAGAGTTAACGGCGTATATGATTCCGATCCTGAAAAAAATCCCAAAGCTAAAATGTTTAAAAAACTTTCATACCTTGATGTTCTCGAAAAAGATCTGAGGGTAATGGATCTGACGGCTATTACTTTATGTCAGGAAAACGGACTTCCGATAAAAGTTTTCAATATGAACGTTAAAGGCAATTTGAAAAAGCTTGTCATGGGTGAAAACATCGGAACGCTGGTTTGTTAAAATAATTTAAAATTAATTTTAATTTTATGATAAAGGATATTTTAAAAAGCTCTTCCGATAAAATGGAAAAGGCAGTTGATCATGTCCATCAGGAATTAATAAAGATCAGAACCGGCAAAGCAACTACAAATCTTCTTGACGGCGTTAAGGTGGATTATTACGGAACGCCGACTGCATTGAATCAGCTTGGAAATGTAAGCACGCCTGATTATCACACTATTACTGTTCAGGCATGGGATAAAACAGCCATCCCTATGATCGAGAAAGCAATTCAATCGGCTAATCTGGGACTGAACCCGTCAAACGACGGAAACCTGATCAGAATACCTATACCTCCGCTGAATGAAGAGAGAAGAAAAGAGATTGTGAAGCTTGTAAAAAAATTCGGAGAAGATGGAAAGATCGCAGTCAGAAATTTAAGAAGGGACGCAATTGAACATCTGAAAAAAGCGGAAAAAGACGATCACTTTTCTGAAGATGAGAGAAAACATGGTGAAACGGAGATTCAGAAGCTGACAGATAAATTTATAAAAGGCATTGACAATATACTTGCGCAAAAAGAGAAAGACATAATGGAAGTCTGATTTCTAAGTCTAATTATTAAGTCTAATTACTTGGAGCCGTGAAAAAATTCTGGTATATAATTTATAACACAATTGGCATTCCGGCAATATGGCTCTTTTTCAATATCTATTCGATTTTTAATTCAAAAGTTAAAGAAGGTTTAAAAGGCAGAAGAGATTTATTCAGTGAACTGGATAAATCTCTTTCTTCATTCAGCCCTAAAAAAACAGTGGTTATTCATTCATCTTCACTGGGTGAATATCAGCAGGCGCTTCCTTTGGTACAGGAGTTCATAAAAAAAAATTATAATGTAGTTCTTTCCTTTTTTTCCCCGTCAGGATATAAAAATTCAAAGATCAAAAATGAAAACGTAATAAAGACCTATCTTCCTTTTGACTCGATCTCAAATCAGAAAAAGTTTCTTGAAATGATCAAACCGGAAATTATTATTTTTATGAGGTATGACCTCTGGTACAATATCTTAAGGGAATCAGGAAAGATGAATATAAAGAGAGTCCTTGCAAACGCAAGATATGATGAGAATGATTCTACATGGAATATTCCGGTGATAAGTTCATTTAAAAAAAATCTGTACGGCATGATCGACACAGCATTTGTAATAGATGACTTTGATGAAAAGAATTACCGCATAAAACTTGCTAAAGAAAAAACAGAAATTATAAAGATCGGCGATTCGAAATTTGAACGGGTAATTCAGACAGCGGGAAATTTAACCGGTGAAAAAGTTTTACCGGCTTTGGTTACCGAAGGTAAAAAAATATTCGTGATGGGAAGTTCGTGGAAAGATGATGAAGAAGTAATACTGCCTGCGATAGACAAAACACTTCGCTTTGAAAATAATCTGCTGACGATACTTGTACCGCATGAACCGAAAGAAACTAAAATATCTGCAATAGAAAAAATGATTGATGAAAGATACGGGAATTTAAAAACCATTCGCTTTGGTAATCTGAATAATTACAATGGAGAGAATCTGATCATTGTTGACAGGATAGGAATTTTGTCAAAGTTATATGCGGCGGCATATCTGAGTTACGTCGGAGGCGGATTCAAAACGGGACTTCATAATATTCTTGAACCTGCTATATTTAACATGCCGATTTTATTTTCCAATAAAGTAAAAAATTCCGATGAGGATGAGATACTTCTAGAAAAGGGCTGCGGAATAGTAATAAAAGACACACGGCAATTCTACCGCGTCTTCAGAGAATTTCTCAAAGATAAAAAACTCAGAGATGATACAGGTATTAAGAGTAAACTTGTTTTTGAAAATTCCATCGGCATTGCAGAAAAGATCGTTAATCAAATAACATAATAATTATGTTCGACAGAAAAGAATTTATCCAAACTTCATTAACTGAAAGCGCAGAAACCAAGCGGCTGATTTTTGAGAAGTGTTATGACAGTATATGCGAAGCTGCCGACATGTTAACAGATTCGATTAGAAACGGATATAAAATTCTGCTATGCGGAAACGGCGGAAGCGCTGCGGACTGTCAGCATCTTGCGACTGAATTTATGATCAGACTTTCACATGATCTCGACCGGCCTGCTATTGCCGCTATTGCTCTCACGACAGACACATCAAATCTGACAGCCGGAGGAAATGACATTGGATTTGAAAATGTCTTTTCGAGAAATATTGAAGGACTGGGAAGCAGCGGCGATGTACTGATAGCAATTTCTACAAGCGGAAATTCACCGAATATTATTAAAGCCGTAAAGAAAGCAAAAGAAAAAGGAATGAAAGTGATCGGGCTTCTCGGAAAAAATAACGGAGGAAAGCTTAAGGATATATGTGATATATCAATTATAATACCTTCCTGAAAATACTCAAAGGATTCAGGAAGGACACATTACAATCGGACATATCTTATGTGAAATTACTGAGAGAGAACTGTATGAGAATTAATTTACAGCGAAAATATCTGATCTGTACATTACCGGAATTCCTTTAAAAAATTAATTTGAAAAACTAACTTTTGGAAATTCAGATTTTTTACCTGAATTATCCTCAGCGCTGAAATACACTTTGAAGTCATCCATGTTCCTGTCCAGTTTCACAACAGCGGAATACTTCCCTGAATTGGTTTTTGCATCAGTCATTGATTCAGGATCCATATTCATACTTTCAAAAGTTTTACCGTTATCAAAGCTATAATTCATTTTCACAGAATTGACATCAACTATATCCTTTGATGCCAGATAAGTCGAGATTTTCAATTCATCGCTGCTGATTTTTTCTAAAGAAAAATCATTGCTCCAGATCATACCGTGATAAAGCATTGCGTCATATGCATTCACCATTCCCCAGCCGAGTGTGTTATCCGGAGCGCCGGATTGTGAAGCTGTATTTCTTATAGCATCTCTTACCTGCATCGGAGTCAGATCGGGATGCGCTGAAAGTATCAGAGCGCAAATGCCCGCGACAATTGGTGTTGAGAACGAAGTGCCGCTGGAATAATCATATGTGGAATTATTGCCTGAGACATCTTTCATAGTAGCTGTATAAACGTTTACGCCGGGAGCCACTACGTCCGGTTTGGTTCTGCCGTCTTTTGTTGGACCGTTTGAAGTGAAGCTCGCTGGATCGCCGGAGAATGTAACTGCGCCAACTGAAATAATTGAATCAGCGTCAGCAGCGGACCCGAGTGAAGGCTCTTCCGTCTGAAAATAATTTCCCATCGACTGACATACAACTACGCCGAGATAAGCCGCTCTGTCGGCAGCGACTGTAATTATTGCTGTGTTGCCGTCTAAGTTTTCATAAGTATAAGTATTGTTGTTATATGGCGCGTCAAAATTTTTATAGATCAGCGAACTTGTGATTATATCAACTCCTTTTGCTTCAGCCCATTCAGTCGCTTCAAGCCAGAAGTCTTCTTCCATCGGAGTTTCCGTATCTATATATTCAGTCTTAGCAAGTATAATTTCAGAATCGAATGCCGGACCGATAAGATAACCTTCTTTAAATCCGCTCATAGATGAAACTGTTGCAGTCCCGTGAGAGCCCTGTTTTTTTGAATCTTTATACTTCTGATTTTTTTCGGGAAATGTATTTTCATCTTTATTTACAAAATCATATTCAGCAGTAATATTAAGCTGCGACAGACTTTCGTGATTTCTCCAGTCAAACCCGTCATCAAAACTTGCTATCATAACTCCTTTACCGGTAATATTAAGGTTGTGAACTTTCGGTACATTCACCGATTCCATTTGATTTAGAGACTTTCCGTAATTTAATTTATTAAGAGTGTCAGACTTTTCTGACGGGTAAGTTTCCTGATCCTGTTTTATTATCTGACTTACCAGTTTATTTACAAACATCAGATGATCTACAAAATCCAGTTTCTTAATTTTTTCCAGTTCAGCTTCTGACAAATAAGCGCTTACTCCGTTCAGCCATCTTGACTGTGCAATAATTTCAACGCCGTTACTTTTAATTTTCTGAATGTAAGAATTATCAAGCGGCAGATCTGCAAAGTCAATCAGATTATCTTCTTTAAGAACTTTAAGTCTTCTCTGAACCGCTCTTTCGGTCAGAAGTTTTTTCCCTTCTTCATACGCTTTGCTTCCGGGAGTAATTTTCGTACCGGGATCAAATTCACCTTTGTCTTTAAATATTATCCAGTACTTTGTATCAGCTTCGGACTGTGAGAAAGCAATACCGTCAGCAAATAAAAGAATTAAGAGAATTTGTATTAATTTTATTAAGCGTAATTTTTTCATATAAGAAAGAAAATTTATTGAAGTTGTAATATTCAGATTAAAAAATAAAAGGGAATAAAAATTTTTTATTCCCTTTTGATAACCTGACCTTACTATTTAAAGTTTATAACTATTGAGATAATGCGCGATCTTCATAACAAACATACCGCCGAGCGCGCCGTCGACGAGTCTGTGATCAAACGACAGCGTAATATACATTGTCTTTCTCGGTACTATAAAATCACCTTCGCCGGTCTCAACGACTACCGGTCTTTTCTTAATTGATCCGAGTCCGAGTATCGCAACCTGCGGCTGATTGATGATTGGAATTCCTATATCATTTCCAAACACTCCGAAATTTGTAATGGAAAAAGTGCCGCCCTGAATCTCATTCAGTGTAAGCTTTTTGATCCTCGCGCGTTTTGCAAGATCGTTAAGACTTCTTGCTATGCCGATCAGATTCATTCCGTCTGAATTATGAATGACGGGAACAATAAGTCCGCCGTTATTCATAGCTACAGCTATACCGAGATTAATGGAATTTCTTGTTATCGCTTTAAAAGGAACTGACGAGTCATCTATCACTGAATTAATCAGAGGAAAATCTTTCAAAGCCCTTATGACCGCTTCACAAATAAAAGGCATGTATGACAATTTGAATCCTTCCTTCTGAATAAACTCATCCTGCATAGCAGCGCGGACCTTATCAACGTTTGTAAGATCGCATTCCGCAACCGCCTGCACGTGCGGTGAGATCTTAACAGAAGTGATCATATGCTCAGCCATTTTCTGTCTTACATTATCAAACTCCATGACTGAAAGACCTTCTTCATTATAATCAATTTTCGTATGCTGGACCTCAGTTTTTCTTTCGGATGCAGCAGGTTTGCTTTCTTTACTATCAAGTTTAATTTCTACAGATTTCTTAGGAGCTTCAGCTGCAGGAGCAGGGGCTGCTTTTCTGTCTTTAAGATATGCAAGGATGTCTTTCTTGGAAACTCGTCCGGCGATACCTGTTCCCTGAATATTTTCAAGTTCGGATAATCCAATGCCTTCAGTCTTTGCGATATTCAGTACAAGCGGTGAATAAAATTTGCTTCTCTCTGAAATTTCTTCAGGCTGCGAAGTCATATCTTTCTTCGGCTCTTCAGTTGCTTTTAATTCAGGTTCTGGATCCGGAGCAGTTTTCTCAGGCGCATCAGCAGATTTAGTTTCAGCAGATTTAGTTTCGTCAGGTTTAGTTTCTTCAGGTTTAGTTTCAGCCTTTTCGTTACCAGAGGAAGCTGCGCCGTTTGATCCGAGCCGTGCAATTACTTTTCCTACTTCCACCACATCACCTTCATTAAAAAGGATCTCGGAAATCACACCGGCTTCAGGTGAAGGAACTTCGGTATCTACTTTATCTGTGGAGATCTCAAGAATAGTTTCATCAACATCCACACTGTCACCCGGCTTTTTATGCCATTTAAGAATAGTACCTTCCATTATTGATTCGCCCATCTTGGGCATTATTATGTCAACACTCATTATTTGATTTTAATATAGTTTTACTTAAAATTAATTTTATGGAAAATAGGAATATGATAGGTTGCTTTCAATTCAATTTACAAAGCTTTATCCACATCGAAGAGTGAACTGATAGACTGGTTTCTGTTTGTCCTGTAAATAGACTTGCCGAATATTTCAGCTACGGAAACAACTTCAATTTTTTTTGAGAAATGAGTCATTGGCAGAGTATCGGCGACGTAGAGTTTTTTCAGGGCGGACTCATTAATTCTTTCCAGCGATTCTCCTGAGAAAACAGCATGAGTACATGCTCCGAAAATGTTATTCGCGCCTTCATCTTTAAGAGCGTTGACAGCATTTACAAACGTTCCGCCTGTATCAATGAGATCATCTATTATAATAATGTTTTTACCTTTTGCATCACCGATTATATCCATTACTTCGGCGACATTCGGCTTTGGTCTTCTTTTATCGATGACAATTAAATCGGCATGAAGTCTTTTTGCGTATGCTCTCGCCATTTTAATTCCGCCGACATCAGGAGATACAACTGCGAGATTCGGTATTTTCAATTTTCTGAACTTCTTCATAAAGACAGCCGAGCCGTAGAGGTGATCTACGGGAATATCAAAAAATCCCTGTATCTGCGATGCGTGAAGATCCATAGAAATTACCCTGTCTGCGCCGGCTTTGGTAATAAGATTTGCCACGAGCTTAGCGGTGATGGAAACCCGAGGCTGATCTTTTCTGTCCTGCCTTGCATAACCGAAATAAGGAATGACTGCATTTACTCGCCTTGCCGAAGCTCTCTTAGCGGCGTCTATCATTATGAGAAGTTCCATCAGATTATCTGCGGGAGGAATTGTAGACTGCACTATGAAGACATCTGAGCCGCGGATGTTCTCATTATACTTCACCCATATCTCTCCGTCGGAAAAAGTCCTGATCGAGCACTTGCCGAGAGGCATCTTCATACTTGCTGCGATTTTCTTACCGAGATAATTCGAAAACCTGCCGGCAAAAATTTTCAGATCTGACATTATTATTTTTTATGAAGGAATGAAGTAAGGCAAATTAATTAAATATGTAGTGTAAATCAATTTAGAATGAAGATAATTTATTTAAATTAGATTTATAATAGGATTGAAACAATAAAAGAAATTTCTAATAAATATGATGAAGTGCACAAAGTTCTGCTTTATCAGCCAGATTTGAATTACTAATTACATACTTAAAAATTTATGTGTAATTAGGAGAAATTAATAAATTGAATTTTCGAAATTATGTTTGTATTTGGAATTATTATTATAAAAAATTATGATTGATTTATATATAAATAAAGTTATTAATATTGATTGTATTGAAGGTATGAAAAATTTACCAGATAATTCTATTGATTTAGTAGTCATCACTCCATACGAGTAGTTAAGAGACTATAATGGATTTGAAATAAACTCAGAAACTGTGAAGTGAAATATATATAATTATTAAAGAAGGCGGAATTGCTGCAATGGTTATTCAAGATCAAACTAAAAATTTTGGAAAATCATTAACTTCCTTTAGAACAATTCTTGATTGGTGTGATAATGCTGGTTTTAAATTATTTGAGACAGTTATATACCAAAAAATGGTACTGAAGGAGCTTGGTGGAAAGAGAGATTAGAGTTGATCATGAGTATATGCCAAATTTTTTAAAAGGAAAAAGACCTCAATATTTTAATAAAGGACCACTTAAAGTTCCTTCTAAACATGCTGGTAAGATAATGACTGGATTCGCAAATAGGAAGACTGATGGAAAACTGGTAAAAAGTATTACAAAAGCAATTAAACCTGAAATGCAGAGGTACTATTTGGAATTATTTAATGGCAGGAGATAAAAATAATTTAAAACGGAAACATCCGCTGTTTTCTGATAAAATTTTATGATTTATTCAATGTTTTGTCCTCCAAATGGAATAGTTTTAGATCCTTTAGGATGCGGTCAACAGCTGTAATGGCGAAAATGAATCGAAATTTTGTTGGTTCTGATATCAAAAGAATATTGTGAATTAGCGGAAGAACGATTGAAAACTATTGAAAGTCTCTCTTTGATTTAGTATAATTTATCTGGGGCTTCTATTGTATATTCTATATTTGCTCCACTCGTCATAGCCCAACTTAATGGATTTCTAGATACAAAACTGTCGAATGTAAGATTATTAATTCTGTTACCATTCGTTTCGAAACTACTTTTGGTAAATTTATACAATTTGAAATTTGTCCAAGTCCAGTTTGAAATTTTATATTCCCAATGTGTATGTTCAGAAAGTATTAATATAAATTTTATTATTCTGCCCATAGCATCAATATTAATATCAAAAATTTTCCCCTCGATATTATATTACACTGGTCTAGAAGTCTGAGATATCCTTAATCCATCCCCACGTTCTTTTGAGATACTGATTTCATCCCTTTTTCGAAAAATCATTCATTGCATTCATTAATGTATAAACTGAATACTTCTCATTTTCAAAGATAGTTTTAATGGGCTTTTTTATCATCAGCTCTTAAATACTCTACAGTTGAGAACATTTTCGGGATAAGAGAATAATACATTGAAAGTTCCATCAGAAAAAAGCGGGCATATAGCTGACTCAGGAATCTCAATTTTTATTTTCGAGCCAACTATTCCGATAAGTAAATGAATAGACGCTAATGGATATTTTAAACGAAAATCATGTATACCATCATAACTTCTAAATAGATTTGGTTGAATACAATTACAATAATTTTTCCAATTATTGGGAATTCTATTCTTATTAAATAAAACCATATGATGTCCTAAGCTTCGAATATCACTTCTAAATATATCAACGTCCATAAAAATACAATCTTTAGCACTAATTCCTTTTTCTAAAAGCATTACTTTGCCATCATAAAACCCCTTTATTTTCCAATTAAAATAATGAGACATAAATAAACCACATAACAAACCGTCACTATCAGGGCTTAGAATACAATTATGATCTTTATAATCCAAGGAAATTTATTAATTACATCATCATAATCTATTTTGTATTTTTTATCAAAAGTAATCTTGAATTCTTGACATTAAATATCCTTAATTAATTCAATAGGTTTAATATTTAGAGCTTCAGAAATTTTAAATATATTTATAAGGGTGATATTTTTTTTCACCTCGTTCTATCATTCTATATATGTTCTATGAAGATTTGCTTTCTCAGCTAATTTTTCTTGAGATAAGCCCCTTTTAAGTCTAATTCCCCTAACAGTTTCTCCAAATATTTCTAGAATTTTATTTATCATGTATTTCAAAATTAAATTAGATGCATACTATAAATCTACATACTATAATTAGCAATTAAATTTGCGCCACCACCCGATAGATTTGATTTATATGCCATAATCATCATCATAAATTCCTTATGTACATTTTTATTAAAAAATATTTTTTATTTTAAAAGCAGTTAAGTTTATTTAAAGAAATAAATATGAAGAAATTTATATACCTCATTGTATTTTTATTAATTTCAGAAATTACATTTTCACAGGCAACGACAAACATTCCTCAGTACACTCTTGAAGTAAAAAATTTTAGTTTAATTACACCGGAGAAATTAGTGTTTGATCTTGTATTCACGCACACTGACGCTGTTCCGCTTCAGTTAGCAGGATGGCATTTCTTCAGAGCTCCTCAGACACTTGGAACATTTCTGCCCGGATTTGGCTCAGAGTCATCTTTTATGCTTGATTCAAATGCGGGTGTCCCGGCTTCTGATCTGCCGGAAACTTTCAGACCAAGAAACTCTAATGCCGTAGTTGCAAGTAACAGTCCTGGAAATTATGAATTCAGAATAGCAGCAAACTCATTACCGGGTTGTGGAAGCGGATTAAACATTCCTCAGGGAGTTCCAATACTTATTGGAAGATATTTTGAAATCCACAACTCCGATAAATCAAACAGTAAATGTACACACCCGGTCTTTTATAATCAGAGACAGTTGCGAAGCACCTTTTATCAGTTACAAGAACCAAAATGAATTTTTATAATGAAAACTGCTTCGGTCAGGAATTCACAAGATGCGCAAGTCACAGTGTTGATATCTCAGGAATAAACACTTTGATTGAACTCAAAATCAAACTTGGAATTGAAGGTCTTTATAATCCCGTTTCAGATGTAAGCTCAAGAAAAGATACAGTCACAGTATATTTAAGAAATGCAGACTCACCCTATCAAATAATTGATTCATCAAAATCTATAATAGACAGTATTTCACATCCGGGAATTTTATCTTTTACAATCGCCCGACCGGGATTTATTATTTATCTGTTAAAAATAAAAAAATTCTTGAGACCTGGAGTGAAATCGGAGGTACAGTATTAATGTACGGAATAAACAACTATGACTTTACTTCAGCAGCTTCAAAATCATATGGGGATAACATGGTATTAATAGGAAGCAGATATTGCATATATTCCGGAAATGTAAATAATGATCAGATAATTGATTCCGAAGATCTTGCTTTGGTTGATAATGATTTGTTTAATTATACCTTTGGAAATGCTGTAACAAATTTGAACGGTGATAATATTGTTGATATTGATGATCTATCAATTTTTGACAGGAATGCTGAAAATCTTGTAATCATTCAATGGCCGGGTGCTACAACACAACAGAAAAACAATATATTTATTAAAAATCAATTTGTGTACGAATGAAATTAATTTATAGAATTTTTTAGCTTTTAATTTTATAATACCGGGAATTATATTTTCTCAGTCCCCTGAATTTAAGTAACTATGAATTTTTTATTTGTCAGTCCTAATATAATAGAATTTGATATAAGGATAGAACATACAAATTCACCAACGCCTTTCGAATATTCCAGTGGACAGTATTTTTTAAATTTCAATCCTTTAATTGCAAACGGCGGAAATTTGTCATTTAATTATTCAACTGACAGTTCAGACCTTCCTGTAAATATGCGACCCAGAAATCCGCAGATTTCCGGATCCCAATTAAGACTTGCTGCCAATATTTTTCGGAAATGGTAATGGATTTATAATGACAAACAATGGAAGTCCAGGAACAAAAATCGCCAGAATGAAACTACAAACTACAGCATCATCATTTGCCGAAGTTCCATTATTGTTTGAATGGAGAAACCAGTCTCCTGATCCTTTTACAAAAATTTATGCATATATAAATAATCTTAATATTAATGTATCACCAAACGCTTTATTTTCAATTGATACCTCAGGTATTCTTTCAACTGTTAACATTAAGGTTGCAGTTGAAGGATTGTACAGAACTATATTAAACAACATTTAAAAAGAGATAGTATAAAATTGTACTTAAGAAATATTAATTCTCCTTATAATTTAGTTGATTCAGCTATATCTATCTTAGATTCGAATTCTCTACTTAGTAATTTTGCTTTCAGATATTTACCTGACAGTAATTATTATCTTGTAATGAAATACATCAATTCTCTTGAAACATGGAGCAGGGCTGGAGGAGAAATTATTAATTTGGGAAGCACAATTTATTATGACTTTACAAATTCTTCATCAAAAGCATACGGAAATAATTTGGTTTTAAAGGGAAGCACATACTGTTTATATAGCGGTGATATAGACAAATCCGGGTTTATAGATATTTCAGATATGTCAAAAGTTTATAATGACGGTACAAATTTTAAGGGTGATGTAATTACAGACCTTAACGGTGATAGGTTTGTAGATATTGATGGATCTTGCTATTGCTGACAACAATGTATTTATTTTTGCAGGAGTTATTAGTCCATAATTCAATTTATTTATTAAAAATTTAATATGAAACGTATTTTTGTTTAATTTATTAGCAATTATTAAGCTATGAGAATATGATAAATATATACCTTATTGTATTATTATTAATTAATTACATTTCACAGCAACGACAAACATTCCTAGTACACACTTCAGGCAAAACTTTAATTTGATTAACCGGAAAAGTTAGTATTTGATCTGGTTTTCACACAGATGCTATTCGTTAGTTGGCTGGATGGCAGTTCTTTTCAAGCTCTCGACATTGGAACTTTTCTGGATGGCTCAGCTTTATGCTTGATTCATGGTGTCCGGCTTGATCTTCCTGAAATTTCAGACCAAGAGCGGAATGTAAGCAAGTAATAAAATTATGAATTCAGACTTGCAGCAAAACCTTACCGGTTAGGTAACGGATTAATGATTGCACAGGGAGTTCCAGTACTTATCGGAAGATTTTATATGAGATCATCTACCCCGATAAATATTTCAGTTCTAAACGATAACCCATCGGAACTTATTATTTTTCAGTTAAGAATAGAAAAATTCTTGAGACCTGGAGCCAATTAGGAGGGACTTATTTTATTCACGGAATAAACAATTATGATTTTACTTCTGCAGCTTCAAAAGCATATGGAAACAATATGGTATTAATAGGAAGCAGATATTGCATATATACAGGGAATTTTAATAATGATATGATCATAGATGCGGATGATCTTAGTTTACTTGAAAATGATTTGTATAATTATCAAACAGGAGATGCTCTTACAAATGTAAATGGTGATAACATTGTTGATATTGATGATCTTGCAATTGTTGATAGATGGAAAACCATACTGAGAGGCGCTTTTAAAGATAGTTTTATTAAATAAATATTCAATTAAAGGAGACAATAAATGATACACTTTTACAAAATCCTGTTTGTAATTTTCAGTATAATTCCGTCAATTTTATTTTCTCAAATACCGGAATATAATTTAACTGCAAAAAATTTTTCTAAACCGTTACCGAATGTTCTTCAATTTGATGTATATATAGAACATACAAATTCACCAACAGCATTCGAATATTCCGGAGGTCAGTATTTTTTAACTTCAATCCGTTGATGCAACGGAGGAACTATTATTCATATGCAGGAGACACTCTGAACTGCCTTTAATTTTACGTCCCAGAATCCTAGATTCGGGAAATCAGTTAAGGTTAGCAAGTAACAGTTTCCGGAGCCGGAAACGGATATAATGACAAACAAGGATCCAGGAACAAGAATTGTAGGTATGAAAATTACAACTACCCTAACATTAAAAGCCCTATTAAATTTTCAGTGGAGAATGCACTTCCGGATCCTTTTACAAAATTTATGCATATGTCGGAAATGTAAATACAAATGTAACATCAAACGGCATTCAATTGATTCTTCCGAATCATCTTAACTTTAATGTAAAGGTTGCAATAGACGGTTTGATTGAACTGCTTTTAACCATCAAGAAAGATACCTTACTGTATATCTTGCAGATCAGTGTCTCCATTTAACTTTATTGACATCTACAAGTTATAGACTCATTACATTAAGCGCTGTTACTTTCAGAAATACGTTAACGGAACGTACTATATTGTACTAAAACACCATAATTCTTTAGAAACCTGGAGTAAAGCCGGAGGAGAATATTTCGAAGTCGGAAACATTTATAACTATGATTTTACTTCTTCTCCATCAATGGCTTATGGAAATAATCTTGTTTTAAAAGGATCAGTCTATTGTATATATAGCGGAGATGTTAATCAGGATTATATTATAGATATCTCAGATTTAAGTGATGTTGATAACGATGTTTTTATTTTTGCATCAGGATATAAAGCAACTGATTTTAATGGAGATTATATAGTAGAGCAGAGATATGTCAATAATAGATAATAACAGGAATAAATTTATAAGAAACCCTATTTTGGAGATTAATAATTTATTTTAAATCCGAAATCAACTCACTCATAAAAAAAACAAATAAAACAAAGTCATAGACAAAGTCTGGCTCGTGATTATAAGAGCAGAAGCACCGCTATAAATTTTAAAACAGTCTTAAATTTATTCCCTCCGAAAAAAAACCAGCAAAAGGCATATCCGAAATAAATTATCCAGAGCAAATAATAAATACCAATGCCTATCGTCCAGTTTGACTTTGTAAAGTAAATCAACGGCGTCAGGGCTATGTAGAATACAGTTCTCTCCGCCGCTATAAACGTTTGAAATATAAGATTCTCAGCATAGTTATAACCGGACTTTCTGAAAATCAATCTTGAATATGCAGCAGCAACAGGTACGCTGATAAACAGGATAATATTGAAATATTTATAAATAAAATTATTGAAAAGTAAGAAGAATCTTTGTTGTTCGGTAATGTCTTTGATCAGATCAGGATTAATATTCGGACCGAACAGCGTATACTTAACTGCAAGAAATGTAGCCGCTGCAATTGCGAGTATGAGGAATTGAAAAGGATTGAAATATTTCTTTCTTTTGCCGTCAAGATATTCCCGTACAACCGTTCCCGGACGGATCAAAAGTTCTTTTATCAGGAAAAATATTCCCGAGTCAAGATGTGTAAATGAATGAAAAAAATTATGTGTGATCTCACGGAGAGTTGCTCTGCCGTGAATTTTTTTCTGTCCGCAATTACTGCAGAAGCTGCCTGTGAATTCGCTTCCGCAATTTTTACAGACAACGGACTGATTCAATTCAAATTAATATTAATAAAAAAGAGAGTCCGAAAATTAACGAACTCTCTTTTGAAATAAATTAAAATTACTGATTCTGATATGTTGCTAATCCAAGAGCTTGGACTCCTGTTCCTCCCGGAACGCCTTTTGCAATGATAGTATATATTCTTCCGGCTACAAGATCCTGATCTATAAGAGTGGCAAGAGTATTACTTGTTCCCGCCTGATTCATAAAAAGATCATAAACTCCTCCAACAATAGGTCTGAAATCAGCGACCTGACCGTAAGTATAAAATGGAAACCAGGGAGTTGTTTTATTTACAGCGCCTATATCTAACGCTGCCGTTCCCGGAGCCAGATGAATAAATCTTACTGACGCGTTTGTGCTGCCAGGTGATGACAGATTATCGGTAGTAATCAAAGGAATAACATTTCCCAGGTTTTCATAAACAAAGACAGAATAATAATTGTTTTCCGAAAGGAAAATAGTTGTATCTATAACAGTCGTACTTCCTGCAATTATTTTAAGTCTTATTAAAAATGTGTTTTTAATTGATATTCATGATGACTTCGCTGATCTCAATGCCGTTCTCAAAATTACATATTTCCTTATCACTGCTGCAGTTCAATTCACATTTCTCTTCACTTACTTCTAAATTAACAGCATTATTTCCGAGCGCCCCCCAGTGTTTTGCACAGTTCATAGGTCTGTGACAATACAATCCGATAGTTTTAATATTAAGCGCTGACGCCAGATGCAGGGGTCCCGTGGAAGGGGCAATCAGCAAGTCAGTGTTTGCAATAATTTTTATTAAATCTCTTAATCTATGAATTGACTTATCTGCGAAAAATATTTTATCATATTTCATTTCGATAATTTTATCCCGAAAGGCTTTAGTCATTTCTTTTGCGGATAGAATTATTTCCGTTTCAGGTTTGATACTGATTATATTTTTTAAAAGAAGTAAATATTTTTCTTCACTCCAGTTCCTTGATGAATTTCCCGAGCCGGTATGAACTATAATTTTTTCACTGTCCGGCTTGCAACCGATATCTTTCAGAATAACTTCGCCTTCAGCGATTTCTTCATCACTTAAGAATATTTCAGGGGTAAGATCGTCCGTAACTACTCCGAGTTTTCTTGCAAGATCCATGCAGTAGTCAGCTTCATGCCTTAGAGGAATGTATTTATTTCTCGAAACGCTTTTCATGAATGTGATCACTTCATAAAGCTTTCTTCCGACACCGATGCGCTTTCCTACTCCGGCAAGGAACATCTGATAAGCAGCCCGCTCTGTAGGCATCATAAGAAGTCCGTCTGTGAATTTAAATGATCTAAGCTCTTTCACAACTTTTCCGAAAGTATCTTTCTTCATATTGTCCTTTATTATTACATCAAGATGAGGATTTCCGATCAGAATATCCGATGAGTTCTCATTAGTCATAGCTCCGATAAATGAATCGGGAAATTTCTTTCGTAATTCTCTGATCACAGGAGTTATCATTACCACATCCCCGACTTTGTCTGTTCGAACTACAAGTATCCTTTTCTGCATTTGTTAAATTAATCAATCTCATCAGAAATTTATAAATAAAAACTCAGTATTGTTTTATTCTCGTTTACTTTAGTATTAATCAAAATGCATTAATATTGAGATAATCACTTTTCACACATTGTTATCTAAAACGTTTTCGAAAATAAAAATATATGTGTGATTTTTCATAAATTTAAAGTTTTCTAAAAAATAATTAGTATACCGCCTTTGAAAATTGCCGAAAGATTCAAAGTTCATAAATTTCTTGTCTGTCAGTACTCGGGATGCGCAATTTTGAGTTGAAATTTTATAGCATTGTGAGTTGAAGTTTTCGAGTTCTGGAAGATTTCTTTCTTTTGATCTCTCAAAAGAAAGAAAGTAAAGAGCAGCTCATCTCTAATTTAAATACCTAATGTTTTGGACAGATGTGCTTTTCACAATTGGTGAATATTAACATTTGACTTTACAGGTCAGCATAAATAATTTGTACCGGTATTAATTAAAGGAGAAGATCACCATGAATAGAGTATTAGAAATTATGAATTCTGTTTTCTGCGTTGTCCAATCAGCTGTACTATTTATATTGCTGTTAAGTGTTACCATTTTTTCACAAAGCGCATGGCAATGGCAGCATCCTCTGCCGGCAGGCAACACATTAAACTCAGTAGATTTTATTAATGAGAATACCGGATTTGCTGCCGGTGACTTAGGCTGTATTTTAAAAACGACTGACGGAGGAAAGAACTGGAAAGAACTTTCTTCAGGTACGGTTAATAACATTCACAAAATAAAATTTATAAATTCCGGTAACGGTATCTGCGCCGGTAAAAACGGTTTACTGATGCGAACTAAAGACGGCGGTATTAACTGGGAAACCGTGACCGGTCTATCGCTGCCGGATATTCATGACATTGATATTGCAGGTAATACTTTTTTTTATCTGCGGATTAAACGGAATTATAATGAAGAGCGCTGACGGCGGTATTACCTGGACCAGCATAAATTCACAAAGCGGTCTACCGTTGTTTTGCATAAGCTTTCTTGATGAAGTCACAGGCGTATGCGGCGGTTACAATATTATTTTAAAAACAACAGACGGCGGGATCAGCTGGAATGCACTGAATGCAGGCTTATTGCCCGCGACTCAGATCACCGGAATTAAATATACAGACAGCAATAAAATTTATGCCGCGGGAAATTCCCAATCGGGAGATTTTTATTATTCAAATGACGACGGAGATAACTGGCAGAGAAATTCTCTCGGACTTCAGTATCTCTTCGGAGGCAGCGTTGATCTTGTTAGAGCAATGGGTTTCAGAGATGCAGACAACGGATGCATTGTTACAGACCTTGGAACTATTCTAAAGACTTCTGACGGAGGCAGTCACTGGAATACAGACTCTTCACAGAGATTTAGTTATTTGAAAACGGAAATATTTAAAGATGTTTTTTATAATGATATTCAGAATGGTTTTTTTTCAGGAAGTGGAGGCAGAGTTTTAAAATTGCCGGACTGCAGAGAAGAATTAATTACTCTTACAGGAAATAATAAAAATTTTTATGACAGCTTTGCTGCAGAAAACGGTGATGTCTACTGTACAGGTGACAGCGGTGTAATATTGAGAAAGAAGGCCGTATCACCGGAATGGGAAAATATTTTTATCGCAAAGGATATTATTTTAAAGAGCATTACATTTTCAGATCCTTTCACAGGATTTGTTTGTAGTAATAAAGGAAGGATATTCCGGACTTTAGACGGAGAAGATAAATGGATAGAATTTTTTCCCGGAATTAAAAGCATAATTGTTAATAAGATTTTTTTCAAAGATAAATACAACGGATTCATAACCGGCGGGATTGAGAATTCGGGTAAGGGAATCATTTACAATACTTCTGACGGAGGAATAAACTGGAAATTAAATTTCCAAAACGCGGGCGAAGGAATTTTTTATGATATTTATTTTACAGATTATATGACAGGATTTGCTGTTGGCGGTAACGGAAGTATAGCATCTACTATTGACGGCGGAGTAAGCTGGAGTTTAAACAAACTGACTCCTTATGATTTTAATTCGATAAATTTTAACGGGATAGGAACGGGAATAATCTCGGGAGAAAACGGTGTGATATACAGAACTTCAGACGGCGGGAAAAGCTGGCAGTTCATCAGCCCTGCTCAATATAAAAATCTTAATTCAGTTTTATTCACAGATGATCTGAATATAATATCCGCCGGTGATAACGGAGCCATGATCCATTCCTCAGATGCAGGCGTTAGCTGGCAAAAAATAAATTCCATTACAAATAACAATTTACTGTCTTTAACTTCTGACGTAAATGGAATTTATGCATTTGGCGAAAATGGAAGTATCATATATTCAATTAAAGATAAAAACCGTAATACTGCTGTTACTAATAAAAATGTATTTGATATAAGCAATATTTCATCACTAACAAATTATCCTAATCCTTTTAATCCGGTCACACGAATTAGTTTTTCAATTCCCGAACGCGGTTTCGTAAATATAAAAATTTATGACATATTAGGGAAAGAGGTCAGAACTCTTCTGAACGAAATGAGACAGGCAGGTAATTATCACGTTGAGTTCAACGGCGGCAATCTGGCCGGAGGTATTTACATCTGCAGAATGGAATTCAATAATACTTCAAGTATAAAACGTTTAATACTTTTAAAATAAATATTTATTATTCTTATTTTATAAGTCCGAGACCTTCAAGAGCAGATGCGTCACCGGGACTAAGCATAAGAACTTTATTAAATAATATTTTTGCTTCCCTGTAAAATCCGAGCTGATAATTTGACCAGGCAAACATTAGCAGCGCATCATATCCAAAGGGATAAAGATTCACAACTTTTTCAAACAGTGAGTTGGCTTTGGAAAAATCCTGTCTATAGTAATAAATATTTCCGAGCTGATAATTAACAAAAGTATTCTGCGGATCCTGCAGAAGTATTTTATCATAATTTTCAATTACTTTGTCCCAGAGGTCTGCAGCAGAAGCCGGAAGGTTATAACCCAGTTTAGCTTCAATGGAATACGGCATCAGATCAATTGCTTTCTGATAATAATTCATTGACTCATTATAATTTGCCGCTTTATAATAAAGCCAGCCGAGTCTTAAGTTCATTTCATAAGAATCAGCAACATAAACTTCCTGAATATCTTTTACCGCCTGAGTATAATCCAAAATCGTCTCGCTCTTCAGACTTTTAGAAAATGCTTCAATAACCGGATCACTTTGTGAGTATAACGAATTTGCATTAATAAGAAACGCTGCAGACAGGATAAAACAAATTTTATAGAATCTTGTGATAGTCTTCATACTATTATAATTAATAATTAAAAATAAATTTTTAATCCGCCAAGGATCGTATTTACCGAATAATTCAGATCAATAAATTCAGGATGTGTCACCGGAAGATCATTGCTGAAGTCTGATAAAGAATAAGTCAGATATTTTTTTTCTCTCTGCTGATTGACATAAATCAGGGATGCCGAAATATTTTTACTGAAATAATAATTCAGCTCTGCGCCGAATTTTAATGTGATCACATCCGGATTATTATAAACAAACGCTCCGTTCTGCTCATTATAATTATTCATTCTGCCGAAAGTCGCAAATACTTCACACCATAGATCTTTATATAGTTTGCCGCCGGCTGACTGAAAAAAAATTAAATTTGTGACATCATTCTGCCGGTGAAGAGTTAAATCAGAAAAAGTATAGAGTGTATTTTTCTTTTTCGGATAAACCGTCAGATTAGCTCCCAGTTGAGTCTGATTGCTTCCGTTAAGAAACGAGTAACTTCCGTGAATTCTTGTTTTATAAATATAAAACTGTTTGGAGAGCGCAAGGGAAAGTACATAATCATCCTGAATATTCTGTCGTTGAAATATTGTGTAATAATATTTCAATGAATCATAACTCAAAGTCTGGGCATTATAGCTGAAAGTCACGCTGTCATAACCGGCATAAATGGTTTTATCCTTTACAAAGACATAATGCCCTGAAGGACTTATCACAAAACCATCTCCCGCTCTTATATCAAATTTCAGATAGAACTGCTGCTGCTGCTGTTTGTAATCATCTGTGATCTTAACATCGTTATACTTTATTTCCTTGGCTTTTTTCAGGTCGAGATAATTATAATTGTAAGTTAAATTCAGCCATCGGAGAGGCAGTTGTTTAAAACCTACACTGAAATAAAAATAATTTTTGTTGATCAGCTGTTCTCCGTATATATTATCACTGCCGTCAATATCGGTATTTTCATTTTTACTTTTATCATTACTGAATCCATACCCTGCGTCTGCATTTAATTTATTCATAAATGAGTTATCCTGCGGCTTGAGTCTGTCTCTTATATTTTTTGGAAGCTGATAAAAATAAAAATCCGCATCTTCCTATCTGCCCGCCTGAAGATATGAGTAATACATATATTCAATTGTTGAAGGAGTTTCATATCCAAGGTCATATGCTTTTTTTAAATGGACAATTGCATCAAAGTATTTTTCCGTTTCATAATATGCTATGCCCAGTCTGACCCTTAGAAAAATGAAATCAATTTTTTTCTTTAAAGCATTTTCTGAAAACGAAATCAGTTCGCTCCAATTTCCTTTACTGAAAAGATCATAGGAAATTTTATCAGCATTTTTCAAAGACGAGTCGCTCTGAGATCTGACTTCTGAGAAAGATATCATTATTATAAAAATGATCAGGAAATGTATTCCGCCGATATGTGCTTTTTGTCGTCTGATATTAATATTTTTTTTAATTTGTTATTATTTAAAGTTAATTCAAAGTCTAATTTTCTATTTATGGTTTTCCCAAATCCGGTAACGGCATTTGAGGAAATTACAATCTCGGAAGGGTTTAATTCATTATCGATATATTTAAACGAGAATGTATATTCAGCATTCAGAAAAATATGGAATGGCGCGATAAAATCCTGTAATATTTTTACAGGACCGGAATAAATGCCGGAAAGCGGAAGTTTGTCTTTAATTTCCATATTTTCATAATATCCGAGCAGTATTTTATTCGCTGCTAAATAAAAATAGTACAGAAGAGATTTTCTGTCACCGGTAAAGTCAGTAAAGTAATGCAGTGTTTCATTGTTAATAAAATAAGCGAATGATTTAGTATTGTAACAATAAATGTAAGGATAGTTATAAGCATCAACAAATACCTCCCATTTTATTTTTTGCTTTTCGCCTTTTTCATTTACGGATTCAAATTTCATGACTGTACCCGGAGAAAATTTGAAGGATTCCCTGATAAGATTTGTGCTTTGAACTTTCAAAACCGTATCACCTTCTTCAGGATAATCGAATGACCGGAACAGGTTCCCATTGTCTTTTTCCAGAAGGTAATAACTGAATGGATATTTAATTGTCTTCCCGTCAATAAGATCATTTGGCTGAATTTGAAAATGCAGATGCGGCTCAGGAGATCTGCCGGAATTTCCGCAGTGACCGAGTATATCACCTTTTTTTACATAGTCACCTTTCTTTAAACTTATACTATTTTTCCTGAGATGAGAAACTTTACTGTAAAGGAAATTATCATGTTTAATGACAACAGTATTTCCCCAGTTCTCCGATAAATTAACGCCGCCGATCTCATTATCATCGACATCATTAACGACTTCCGATACATAACCTGCCGCCGCCGCTATCACAGGGAGATTAAAACAGTAAAAATCATTCAGCAATGTGCCGGTATGATTAAATGTCTTACCTGATTCATCCTTCACAACAAAATCCCATGCATATTTCCAGTCTTCTTTGTGTGTGATCTTTCCGTCTATGCCCTGTGAGACAAACCACTTTCCGTAAAACGGAAGCTGGAAATGGTAATAAGTATCCCTTTCAAATCTCTCAATCCTGTTTGCAAATTTATATAAATTATTCTCCGGAGAGTTCTGCTGATTTGTAACATAGTTAATTCCTTTTGGTGTTAACCTGTTGCTCATTGCGAAAATTACGAGCATTACAATAAGAGAAAACGGAAGTGAATAGATCGGAAGCTGAATAATATTGAATATGTAACTGAATGCGCTAAGTATTACTGCAACGAGAGGGCTTGCAATTATAACCAGTAAAAAAGTTTTTCCGGAAGGAACAAAGAAGAATCCGCCGAGCGCAACAGCGGTCAGAATAAAATTAAATCCAATATAGCTGTAATACACATCTGAAAATTCCGCTTTCTGAAAAAAATAAAAAAAGTATCCGGAGAAAAATCCGACAAGTGAAAGAGTAAATGCAATTCTGGAATAAAAAATTATACCAACTGCAATTATGAAACCTGCAAAAATATTGAACTGAAAAAATATTGCGCCTAGTGATTTAAGATATGCATCAAGAACGAACGGAATATTCAGACTAATGATCTGATCATAGAATTTCAGAAGATATATTCCGCCGAAATTCTGAACTTCGTTGAATACATAAATTCCGCGTTCGCTTAATTCAATTGCCTTAAATGTCCTGATACTGAGTATTGAGATCCATGTACTGAAAAGAAAAGGCATTGTAAGAAAAGGGATATTATAATAACCCAGGAATACAGCAAGCCAGACAGTCATCAGAAGAGTCAGCATAGATGCAAACAAAAGAATAAAAATAAAAGCAGGAGAGAATTCATAATAGACACCAAGCGCTAATCCTGTCAGCAGTGAATTGAATCCGTAATAACCGTCCCGTATAAAAATTTTATTGTAACCAAACCATTCAGCGAATAAAAGCGAAGCAGCAAGACTGATCAACCCGCTTAAACCGGATGCGGGATTAATGAATGTTGCTGTAATTATTATGAAAGCAAAGAGTTTGCTTTTTGAAAAGAAAACACGTGAATAACTGTTTAATATGCCTTCAAAATAAAACTGAAAATTTTCCTTAACCTGTTCTTTTTTCAATTCCGTTTAAACTGAATGTCTTTAAATATTCAGGTACTATTTCTTCTGATTCGATTGAATTTATTGTCTCACGTTTTCTGATTTCATGCGGAACACCTTTTTTATCAATCATGACAACAGCCGGTCTTAAAGAAATGAACTGCATCCATTGCGACATATTATAAGCGCCGACAGTATGGACAACGACCTTATCATTTCTTTTCAGCAGCGGAAGAGTTACATGTTCTCTTATTACATCTATATTCATACAAAGCGGTCCATAAACTACCATGTCTTCTGTAAAATCACTGAACTCCTGAGCCGGAGTGATCTTATGGTCATACCAGAAAGAAGTGAACATAATATTCACTCCGAAATCCATAATGACAGCTCTTCTTCCGTCTGATAATCTTTTATTTGAGATAACGCTTCCGATAAGAAATCCGGCATCATCTATAAGCGCTCTTCCTGTCTCAAGAATTAGAAGCGGAAGCTCTTCCTCCAGAAACCCTGCATTCAGAATTGAAGTGCATATTGCTTCTGCAAACTGATCTATTGTCGGGACAGTGTCGACACCTAAAAGGTATGATCCTTTCAGCGTATTCATCGACGGGAATCCGCCGCCCATGTCGATGTACTGTATATTCTTTTTGTATTTGTATTTTATGTTTATTGCAAGATCAGAAAGCTTTGCAGCTGCAATTGAATAAGCATTAGTTGCAAGCATATAAGTACCAATATGACAATGCAGACCGACCAGATCAAGTTTGTCGTTCAGCATGATCTTATTAATGGCATCCCATGCCTGACCGTTTTCATAGTTAAAACCAAATCTGTCCCACATAGGATAGATGCCGGTATCCATATTCACTCTGATCGCAACTTTTGGTCTTTGTCCGGTCTCTTCGGAAATTTCCTGAAGCATGTAAAGTTCATCCAGATGATCAATATGGATCGGTGAATTATTCGTAATAGCAGTGCGAAGATCTTCATCAGTTTTATCCGGTCCGTTGAAAATGATCTTACTTCCGGGCACACCGTTATTAAGAGCTTTACTATATTCAAAACCGGAAACAACTTCCGCCCATGAGCCTTCCTGATGGAATACATTACATACTGCGTTAAGATAATTTGTTTTATATGACCAGGCAAACTGAACTTTCGGATACCGTGTTTTAAAAGAACGGTTTGCATCTTTAAAATTTGATCTGATTTTTTTTTCTGAAATAACAAAAAGTGGCGAACCGAATTTTTCCGTAAGATCATGAACACTTGCTCCGTCAATATGCGTAAAAGGCGCATACTCCGTCTTTGTGCCGTATTTGTTCATTGCGCCTGAATTCAGTAACTGTAAAACAGGTCTTTCATATTGCAGTTTTTTCATTTTATAATTCTCCTGAAGTTGAGATTTTTTCGAATTCTTTTAAATTAATGATCATGTCATAGGAGTATCTGATGAACATTTTCCCGGTTTCATGTTTTGGAAATGCATTTACTTTTTTCCCCAATGCCATTTTAAGCAGCGCATCCGGATGATTCTGACCGCAGCCGACAGCAAGATAAACCCAGGCAGGGAATCTGGGATTTATCTCCAGCAGGAAATATTCATCATTTGAAGTCTTGATAAACTCAAGTTCCATCGAACCTTTCCATTTTGTAGATTTAATAAGGTCGGATGTAATTTTTAAGAGTTTATCATCATCGAGTGAAATGCCTGACCATGCTTTTCCTTTATCAGTAATATATTGCTTTCTCATTGGCACTGCTCCGATTGTTTTTCCCGTACCGTCTCCAATTGCTGTAACGTTAACTTCCGAACCGAAGACATATTCCTGAATAATGATAGGCAGTCCCCACTTGATGCTTATCCTGTTAAAATGATCAGCAATCTGCTCTTTATTATATGCTACTCTTGCGTCATAATATTTTCCTTTCACTACTACCGGAAATGAAAATTCAAACTCTATGTCATCAATATCTTTGAGAGAATGCATAGTTTTATTCTTCGGCACTTTAAGGTTATATTTTTTACCGAATTCATAGAGGTTTGCTTTCTGTCTTTCTTCAAACTGCTTCATTGATGGAAGGAACATTTTTATATTACATTGTTCTAAAAGTCTTTTTTCTAACTTAATAAAATTAAAAAGTTCGGCGTCAAAGTTAGGAATAATAACATCAATTTTTTCCCTGGCATTTATTTCTTTTAATCTGTACAGAAGATTATCAATACCGACAGAAGGAAACGGGATCTGAAATGATTTGTCAACAAGGTCATGCATATAAATGCCGGGTTCCATTGTATCATAAGAAAGACCTATAATGCGGGGATTATAATAATTGCTTTTCCTTAATGCCCTGATTACTGAGATACCCGGTCCCGGACTGTCTATAGCGTTGAGACCGGTAACAGCAATTGTTATATCAGTCTTTTTCAATTTCCTCCAGGAGTTTGTACTTTTTCAGCACATTAACAAAATCATAAAAATCCTTTTCAAAACGAACTTTATCAATCTGATAAGTTTCAAGAATATTAGCTGTTATTTCTTCTTCGGTCGCGGCAGTTTGAAGCATTTTAAAAATCTCCTGTCCGACCGGATTTGCTGAAAATGAATCACCTGTAGTAGGGTTAAAAATAAAACCCGAATCACTAACGGCAATATTATTTTTTATTTTCATAATTATAATTGTTATACAAAATTATTAAACCTTAAGAAATAAATCGTTACAGTTTAATTACATTTTGTTATAAAATTTCAAAAGGACAAGGGAATTTATAAAAGCAGATTCTCAAGCGGTATTCTTTCTATATCGGCACCATGTTTGTACTCGGTAACTGAAACGCCGGTAATATGTCTGAACTGATTACTGAGATACTGAACGCTGCTGTATCCCATCATATATGCAATTTCGCTTAATGACATTTCATTATAACTTAATAGTTCTTTAACTTTTTCTATTTTAACTTTTATTAAAAACTTTTCAAGTGTGGTATCGGTATTTTCAGAAAAGAATTTACTAATGTAAGAATACTGTAAATTAAGTTTTTCACTGAGATATTCGGAATTTCTGATAAGCGAGTTGGTATTATTGCCGAAATAAATCAGCTCAATACAGGCGTTCTTAATTTGTTCTACTAATTGAGTATTTCTATCGCTGATAATCTGAAAATTGTTTTTGGAAAGTTCGGTTGAGATATCTTCTATGGAAATCTTCGCCTCATCATAAAAAATCTCAGCTTTACCAAGTGATATATTAAGAACCTGAACACTTTCTAAATTACTCAGAATATTCTCTAAATCACTTATGCATCTGAGACTTACCATGTTTTTTATGAATAAGACAGATCGGTTTCTCAATTTTATATGGTCAGAATATTGAATTACCAATTATAACTTAAATGGTTTGAAGTTAAAATATAAAATTCACTGTCTTAACAGATCTGCAGTGAATTTCAAAAATTAATGTTAGTATAAATCAACAGCAGTTTGATATTGAAAAATCATTTAAGGTTTAATGTATTGGAATTATTTCTGACAGCTAAAATATTATGTAAGATTAAACACAATTATAAATTAAATTATAAGAGTTAAAGCATTGAGTAGTTACGCTTATTGAAATTATCATGTCATTTATATATTTTGATTTAACTTTTTATAAATTAAAAAATAAAAATAATGGATTACCCGAAAAGAGTAATAGTCAAAGGCGAGAAAAACAAAAACATTGTAAAAGAGATTCAGAAAAAACTGAATGAGAACGGATGCGGACCTTTAGATGTGGACGGCGGATTCGGACCGAAGACATTTAACGCCGTAAAATTATTTCAAAGCAGGTTTACTGATCAGCAGGGAAGACCGTTGATTGTAGACGGGAAAATCGGACCTATCACATGGGCGACGTTATTCAATTTAAAATCTATCGGACCGGAACCGGGACCAATGTCCGACTTCGCAAAGAAAGTTCTTGCTAAAGCAAAAAGTCAGATCGGAGTCAGAGAAAAGCCGAGAGGAAGTAATGGCGGACCTGAAGTGAATGCATACTTAAAAAGTGTCGGACTCGGAAGCGGATATGCATGGTGCGCTGCATTTGTATACTGGTGTTATGACGAAGTTTCAAAAAGCTCCGGCAAGAATAATCCGGTTTATAAAACTGCCGGAGTAATGAGTCACTGGAATAATACGAAAGGTAAAAAAATAACATCGGCAGCTGCTGTTGCAAATCCTTCTCTTATAAAGCCCGGACAGGTATTCATAATGTCATACGGCGGAGGATTAGGGCATACGGGAATTGTAGAATCAGTGAACGGCGGATATCTTACTACGATAGAAGGCAATACAAACGAAGGCGGAAGCCGGGAAGGAATTGGTGTATTCAGAAGAACGGGAAGAAAAGTAAACAGTATTAACAGGGGTTTTATAGAGTATTAATTCAAAACTTATTTATTCGCGGAATAAGTTTTTCGGATAATATTACTGACTCCGGAAAATTAAAACTTTTTTAATAACAGCTTGTCAGCTTTTGAGAAAAGAAAAATGAAGACAGATGAAATAATAATCACGGACAAAGTTTTTAAGTTAAATGCTATTCCCAGATTTTCAGTCGTAAGAATACTGAAATACTCAATAGCGCCTGTCAGATTATCTGTCATCATGCTGAAATAGCCCGGGCTTTGATCCGTATCCGATACACCGAAAAGAAGCGGTATACCGACAGATAAAATTATCATTGCGGCAAGCAAACCGCCGATAACAAATTTTGCAACATTGTCTGTTTTTCTGTCTTGTTTTGCAAACTCTTTTTCTATCTCGACGCGCTTCATCATTTCAAATGAAAAGTCATCAGAAGTTTCTGACTTCAGAGACTGACTTATGTTATCGTCGAGATAGGAATCAATATTTTTATTATTACCGTCCGGCATTGTGTTAAAAATACTGTAAAAATTATTAATAGTAAAACTAAATTTTTTCATACATACTGAAGAATTTCCTCTTCGGAAAATTTTTTTAAAATGATTTCTTTTAATTTATTCTTTGCGCGGAAAATTCTGTTCTTAACAGTACCGAGCGGGAGCCTGAGTATTTCGGCAATTTCGTCATGAGAAAGATCATTAATATAGAACATTGTTAAAATGACTGAATACTGTTCCGGTATAGAATTAATATAATCACTTATGATCTGTTTTATTTCAGATTCAGAAATTTTACTTTCTGTACTCAGATCATATTTATCATCAAATTCGTTTTTCTCAATTTTCGCATCATAATACTTTCGTAACAGATCGTCACCTTCTTCGAAACTTGATCCTTCGACATCAATAGAAACGATACTGAATCTGCGTGATTTAAGTTTTTTGTAATTGTCCACTGCCGTATTATAAACTATTGTGTAAAAATATGTTGATAGTTTAGATCTCTCCTCAAACTTACCTGATGTAATGGATCTGAAAAGCTTTAGAAATGATTCCTGCAGACAATCTTCGGCATCTTCCCTGCTCCTCAAAATTTTCATGGTTAACGATAAAGCCTTGTCCTTTAATTCATCTACAATGATTCTGAATGAAGACGTATCTCCTTCGTTAATTTTCTTTATGATCTCAGAATCAGACAGACTCATTTTTATTTAACTTTTAATAATACTGACAAATTGCATAAATCAAACTTGAAAATCAAATTGTGATTAAATTTCTTTATCACCCGTGAGCAGGATCTTTCCGTTTACTGTTTCTATAATTATTTCAGACTTGTTATCTTCAGTTCCCAGACTGCCCCTGAACGATTTCTTATCCTGAATTGTGTCAGTGAATTTCAAATTATCAGTACTGACATTACTGTTCAAAGACTTAGCATTTACACGGGCATTTATATAGTTACTGAGATTTAAAGAAACGCTTCCGTTAATTACTTTAATATTAATTCCTGAAGTGGAATCTATCACTCCTTTAAATGAACCGTTTGTCATTTCGCATTCCAGAAGACCGGAATAATTATCAAGATCGACGCTGCCGTTGATCTGATCAATTTTCAGATCGTTTGATATATTGTCAGCGGAAATTTTTCCGTTTACATTTTCAACAGAAATAGAAATACCTTCGGGTACAGAAATCTCATAATTCACTTTCTGCTTTCTGTCGAAATTAAAATTAAAGCCGTCGTCTCTTCCTTTATTATTTATAATAGATTCAATATTTATTTCATTACCTGACGAATCAATTTCAATAGTAATTTCATCAAACGGCGTATTGAGATATTTTTTCTTCACCTTTATTTCTTTTTCCGCAACGATTTTTACGATACCGGAATCAGAAGACCTTACAAAAGTGATATTGCCGTTTATATTTTCAATCAATATTATTTTCTTCCCTTCGGCGGAAACACGATGTATTTCTTTATCAGACTTTATATATTTTTTTGAAAGCAGACCGCATCCGTTCATCATGAATGCGAATACAGCAATAAAGATAATTGATAATTTCATAATGATAATTTTTCTTCTAATTTAAAAATCACTGATTTACTGAGGATTCACTTTTTGTTTTAGAACTTACTACAAGAAAGTAGATCAGGAATCCCAGACCTATAAAGGTTACAATAATTCCCATCATAACTCCTTCTTCTACATCATATATACTTTCGGCTACATTTGCTAGAAAGATACCGATCCCGAAGAAAAGAAGGATCAGACCGAACTTCAGAGAGCTGTATGGATTTTTCGGCTTTGTGTTATCGGTAAAATAAGCTTTTACTTCTTCAGGCGACAAACCTTTTTCAATCAGTCTCATTTTTTCCCTGTGCTTTGTATATATCCACCAGAATAAAATGATTCCCGGAATTCCGAAAGTAAAAATGATCGCTACTACCGGGATGAATTCTTCTACTACACCATGCATTTTAAATATCTCCTTTCCGCTTTTTCAGCGAATTTTAATTTTAATTATTTGAATATTTTGATTTCACCAAAGACATTACAAACAATATCAGAAAGGTGATCAGGATAATAACGGCTTCAGTCATTTTAATGTATTTAATAATTCTAATGGTTATGACTTTTAATATTCCTAAAGGTTTCAATTTTAAATAAAAAAAACCCGGTCTCAATGAGCCGGGTTTTGGAATGAATTTTCACCTACAATCAGGAATTATTCAGAACCGGTATATTAATTTTTCTGATCTTATCTTTTTTATTGACGGTTCTCCTGCGGATTTTTTTCCGGCGCATAAACAGGTCTGCATTATTTGAATTAGAATCCCCGTTAATTTCAGGATACTCATAGATATTATATTTAAAATTTCTCAGAACAATTTTCTCATCATCTCTGGAGATCACATAATCCGGCAGCAATGGAATTTTTCCCCCGCCTCCCGGAGCATCTACAACAAAATGCGGAACTGCAAGTCCGGAAATATGACCTCTTAATTTATCCATAATTTCAAGACCGACTTTAAGCGGAGTTCTGAAATGGTTTGCTCCTTTGGTAAGATCCGCCTGATAAATATAATAAGGTCTGACTCTCATTGCAAGTAAACCTTTCATAAGATCTTTCATAACATCTGCATTATCATTTACACCTTTCATCAAAACACACTGATTTCCGACAGGGATACCTGCATCTGCAAGCATCGCGCAAGCTCTTTTGCTTTCATCGGTTAATTCCCATGGATGATTAAAATGTGTATTAACATAAATCGGATGATATTTTCTGAGCATTTCACAAAGCTGAGGAGTAATCCTGTGCGGAAGAACGCACGGCATTTTTGTACCAAGGCGGATTATCTGAATATGTTTTATTTGTCTCAGTCTGAAAATTATTTTTTCAAGCATATTATCAGTAAGCATAAGCGGATCACCTCCGGATAAAATTACATCATTTATCTCCGGATGTGATTCGAGATATTGAAATGCAGACTCAAGAGTTCTCATTGAAATTTTACTCTGATCGCCGACCTTTCTTTTCCTGGTACAGAATCTGCAGTAAAGTCCGCACTGTGAAGTTACCAAAAACAAAGCTCTGTCAGGATATCTGTGAGTGATATTGGGAACAGGACTCATGTCGTCTTCATTAAGCGGGTCTTCCTGAGAATCAATATCTTCTAGCTCCGCTATATCGGGCACACACTGAAGCCAAATCGGATCGCCAGGATATCTGATTAGCGATAGGTAATACGGATTGATCCTCGCCTGAAAAAATTCATCGAGCTTTTCCGCTGTTTCTCTTTCTATGCTGAATTTCTCAACAAGATGATCTACAGAGCTGACGCTGTTTCTGATCATTTCCTGCCAGAGTTCCATTATATCTCCTTTTTAGTTATTTAAAATTTTATGCCGTAAAAAAATTAGCATAAATTAACATCTGTTTTAAAAATCTATTGTCAGCTTAGATCAGATAAATATCTGATCTCAAAATTATTTCAGATACTTCCCGTAAACTATCAGATCGTCTCCGGGTTTATAAAAATCCTTTATATTAACGAGTAACTTATAATTATTTTTTTCATAGAATCTTCTTTCCTTTTCATAAGATTCTTTACCGCTGGTTTCAATCAGCACAAGTCTTCCGTTTTTATTTTTTATATGACTCTCTATAAAATTTATCAATCCGCTTCCGACTCCGGAAGACTGAACAGAAGGATTGACAGCAATCCAGTACAGGTCATATGTTCCTTCCGTAAGAGGTCTTGGTCCGATGCAAACATAACCTCTGATATTGATTTCTTCATCAACAAAAATTTCATAGTCATTCTGACCGGGGTTATTTAAATATACATCTATAAGTTCAACCGCTATGTTAATTTCTTCATCAGAAAAATTACGTGTATCTTTAAGAATGCAAATGATCTTTTCCCTGTCATCCTGTATCAGAGTTCTGATCATATTTAATAATTAATGCTTTTATATTCACATTCCGGATTTCTGAATTTCTGCTTAACCGTATCCGCATATAAATTCTGCGGCAGCATTACTCTATGCTGCATGACGGAATACAATTCCGTCATACTCCCCACCTCTCGCACGCAAACCCTATTATCCTCTGTATCAGCTCCTCATAACTCCACCCATATGCCTTCCCGCTCCGCGTAAATCCCGTATCCTCATCAGCATCCGACGCTATATCCGGATTCGGATTCATCTCAAGTACATATGGCACATTATCCTTTACACGAAAATCTACCCTCGCATAATCAGACGCGCCGATTATTCTGTATACTTTTTTAGCAGTTTCCTTTATTCTTTCCTCAAGCTCCGGTGAAATATTCTTAGCCGGACACACTGCTTTTGTCCCTGCAAACTCTACTGTTTTGTACATCCACTTGCTGTTATAACTTACTATCTTCTGATAATCATCCGGCATATCGCTGAAGTCAATTTCCGATATCGGAAAAACTATCAGATCACTTTCATCTTTTTTTACATTTCCAACGACGCTTACGTTTATCTCCCTGCCGTCTATATATTGCTCCACAAGAGCCGGCTGTTTATGTTCATCAAGTATATATTCTATTCTCTCCTTCAGCTCTTCGTCATTATAGACTACTGACTTATTTTCTATTCCAATGCTAGCGTCTTCTCTCGACGGTTTTACTATCAGAGGAAATTTATCCTTCAGTTTCGAGTATCCGTTATTTCTGAACTCGCCTGAATTTGCGCACACATAATGCGGCGCTGTCGGTATTTCATAGTAATTCAGAATTTCCTTAACGCGCCATTTATTCAGCGCAAGACCAAGCGTAAGCGCTCTTGATCCTGTATATGGAATTTTTAGAATTTCAAACAAAGCCGCTATATTCATTTCCTGTGTCGGATCACCGTCGAGTGATTCACACAGATTGAAAATCATATCAGGTCTGTCATCCCTGAGCTCATCAATTAATTTATACACATCAAGCGCAACTGCAGTGATCTTCGTTTCATGTCCTGTCGGAATGAGCGCACGCTGAACAGATTTAAGTTCATCGAGAACGCCGTATTCGCTCATATCAATTGGTTCATCAATTTTTTCAATATCGGTTACGCCGTCATCATAAATTCTTCCGGTCGAATACTGAGTCGGATCGTTATATATTATATTAATTTTCATTATCAGATTATTTATTAGATACGTTTCTGATTCTTTTCAATGCCGCTCCGAGAACTGCATTGATCATTGTATCATAATCCATCCCGACTTCTCTGGCTGCTTTCGGATAACATGAATTATCAGCAGGATCTGGCAGTATACCCGGCAGAGGATTGATCTCTACTATATTCGGATTCCCTTCTTTGTCAAGCCGGACATCTATCCGCGCCCAGTCTCTGAGTCTTAACACATTAAACGCCGCTTTACAGATCGACTCGATCCGGCTGTATAATTTTTCATCAATTTCCGCCGGGCATCTGAATATATCAAGTTTACTTTCTCTTGTGTCAAAAAACCATTTTACTTCATAGGAATAAATTTTATTGAAACCTTCAGGGACGGAGTCAAGATTAATTTCTACAACCGGCAGAACTTTCACATCATCTCCGTTTCCGAGCATAGCGACAGTAAATTCTTTTCCTTCAAGAAAATCTTCCACAAGCGACGGCTGATCATAGCATTCCTTAATTCTTAATATTTCATTTCTAAGTTCTGCGCAGTTTCTTACAACTGATGAATTGAATATACCTTTTGATGAACCTTCATGCAGCGGTTTTATAAATTTCGGAAATGATAAATCTTTTTCTGTTTTATGAATTGCGTCAGTAATAAAAAAATTTGCATTAGGAATATTATAATAGGATAAAATTTCTTTGCATCGCGACTTGTCATGACAAATTCCGTTTGTAACCGAATCACTTCCTGTAAAAGGAATATCCAGCATCTCAAGCATTGACGGTATTTGTGATTCTCTTGATGAACCGTTTAAACCTTCCGCTACATTAAAAACGAATTCCGGATTTATTGCTTTGAATTTTTCGAAAGCATCACAGTCCGCCTCAATAAGCGTGACATCGTGTCCGCCCGCTTCCAGTGCCGACTTCACAGCCGTTATGGTTTCTTCCGAATCCCATTCAGCGTATGTATCGTCAAGTCTTTCAGGATAATTGTTGATTAGATTTTCGCTGAGATATTTTCTGAAGTCAGTTTTGGGTGATGAGTATTTTATGGAATCTTCAGAATCGGATAGAATACTTTCGTTTTCTTTTTTAATATTGAATGCTAATGCTATTCTCAAAAAATATTTATTTGATTAAAAATAATTTTTGCAAATATAACATTATTGTTGTTATTGTCAATAAGTCAGCAATAAGCAGTGTTATAAAATCAAAGATGAAAAAAAAATTGAATAAAAAAAAAACTCCGTAAAATAATTTACGGAGTATAAAATAAATTTTATAACAGATACTAATTTTTTAAACCTTTTACTTTGAACGAAAGTATTATCATTATTAAACCGGACAGTATTGCGTAAAATCCAAATACAATTACGAGAGCTTCAGCTCCTGCAAGCACATTGGCAAAGATCAGAATGCCGAAAACTACGGTAATGATTCCGTTCAGTATTGCGAGCCATTCGTTCTGTATCACCTTACGCATTTTTATTGCAGAGATGATCATGAATATCCCGGCAAACAACGCCCAGAATGCAATAAAATACAATGTAAATGTTACTACAAATTCAGGCATAATTATGAACAGCAGACCAATAAAAATATAAAACAATCCTTCGAGTTTTCCCGCGCCTTCTTTGGATTTTGATCTGACATCTTCTATTATTACAAATATTCCGCTGAGTATTGCAATGAATCCGAAATAAAAAAGTATTGTAGCTAAAACCATTCCGGGTGTGCTGACAGCCAGTATACCGAAGATCAGCAGAAGTATTCCCCTTAAGAGAAATACCCACCATTTCTTTTGTATAGTTTCGAGCATAATGTTTTTTTAATTATGAAATATTGTGAGTTAAATTTTTATTGCCTGTCTGGTTATGATAATCAGAATTAGTATGAAAGGAATAAGCAAAAATAAAATTGAGTATTTGAATTCATATGATTCCTCTTCAGAAATGTCTTCCGTTTGAGATTTAACTACGCAATAATATCTGTCAGGAAAAGCTGCCGTTAAATCTTTCATTTCATTTGTGATATCTTTAAGAAAGTCAACTGAACTGTATGATCTTTCTATAAGCTCTCTGTTTTTGTCATAACTGTATTCTTTAAGATGATCATTTATTTTTCCTTCCCTTCCGTCATTAATGTCTGACATCATCACAGGTAAATTACAGTCGAAATTCAGAGATTTAAAATCAATAATTTTTATATCTCTGTTCATTAGTGTCCTGTAAAATATTTCCATATTCTTAATGTCATACACAATGCTCCATTTCGTATGCTCTCCCTGGCTTACTTCATCAAGAATTTTAAATCCATATTGAACAGCATTTTCATCCGAACCTTTTTTAAAATCCTTCATCATCGAACAGGTCTTAGCAAATCTGTATAAAGAACTTTTATCATTTACCATTTCATTTTCACCGCCGAATTCTTTCAGTTGACTTAAATAATCAGCTGAACCTGAATATGTATCGTTTGTAAGAACGGGGTGCGGAAGCTTTTCTCCATAATGTGTGATCATTTTCCCGTTTAGAAACTCTATAGTTGCAGAATTTCCAAATCTGTCACTGATAAGATAATGAACAGGAACCGCTCCTTCGGGTATTCTTAAAAATTTATCAGTGTCAATAACTTCTGCGATGGTTTCGCAATTATCTAGCTGATACTGTATCCATTGAAGGATTCCTCCGACAGTAAACCTGTCGTCACTTTCCGGATACTCTGTCCCTTCAAGCCACATAAGTTCGACGACTAAACCGGATTCATTCATTCCTCCTGTAGGAAACTCCCTTCCGAACTGGTTAAAGGTTACGCTTCCGTATTTTGAAATCCATTCAACCGGCTTTCCTGTTTTCGCAAATGCTATCTTTACTACGCTTCTTTTATTTACGAATACAATTCCGTAATCTATAAACCAATCGTAATTCCTTCCAAATATATTTTCATCTTCGGTTTTTAAACAGAATGTCGTGCAGGAATACAGCGGAGTATAATTTATTGTAAGGGAAAAAAGGACTACAAATAATATTCTGAAAATTTGTCTCACTTCAATATTAATATTTTATAATTTTAATTTTTAAATTCCACCGGCTGAAATCCCGGAAACATTGACTTAGATTCTTCAATTGATGAAAGTGTTTCGTAACTGCAAACATTTTCAAATCTTTTCCACAGTTCAAGTACATTCGGGTTTTCATGCGCAAGATCAATCGCTTTCTGTGATTTCCATTCGAATACTTCAAGTATGGATCCATTGCCTGACCTCATAACTACGGAATCCCTTTCTGTAATAAGTCCTTCCTTTTTTAATACCGGCATATGGTCTTTTATAACTTCAAGTAATTCTTCTTCTTTTCCCTCTTTGGGTTTAAAACATGCGATAACTATAATTCCCATTATTATTTTTCTTTAATATTTATTCCTGGTATAAAATTTTTACATTTGCGTTACCATAAAACGGTGAAAGTTTTATTCACCTGTGTATGCAATACATTTAAGTTCTATTGCAATTGGAGTCGGCAGTGATAAAATTTCTACAGTTGTTCTGCATGGCTGATTATCTTTAAAATACTCAGCGTAAATTCTGTTATAAGTTTTGAAATCTTTTTTCATATTTGTAAGAAATACTGTTACGTCTAAGAGTTTACTCCATTCGGAGCCGGCATCTTCAAGTATGTATTTTACATTCTTAAAGACTGAATGGCATTGAGTTTCGATATCGTAAGAAATAATGTTTCCCGTCCTGATCAAGTTCTACACCCGGAATCTCTTTCGAACCTCTTTCCCTCGGACCCACTCCTGACAGGAAAAGCAGATTACCGAATTTTCTTGCGTGAGGATAAATTCCGACCGGCTCCGGGGCTTTTGATGAATTAACAGTATCTTTTGAATTCATTTTTAACTTACGTTTTTACAAATTAAAACTAATAGAAAGTAAATTCAAGATTATATTTAAATTTGAACCTAAATTATTTCTCAAATGAAACTGATTTCAGTTAATACCGGAAGCCCGCAAAATTTTTTATGGAAAGGGAAAGACGTTACTACAAGTATTTTTAAAAAACCTGTAGCGGGAAAATGCAAAGTTACATTCATGAATGCCGGTGATGACAGACAATCAGATCTGATCCATCACGGAGGATTGGATAAAGCAGTTTATTCTTATGATTATTCATATTACACTAACTGGGAAAATCACATTTCAGAAGATAGTCCGGAGTACGGTCTGTTTGGTGAAAACCTTACTACGTCCGGAATGACAGACGACTTAGTTTTTATCGGAGATATTTATACTATTGGTTCTGTAAAACTCAAAGCTGTTCAGCCAAGATTTCCCTGTTTTAAACTGAATATAAGATTTGGTGAGGATTACATTCTTAACAGATTTTATGATCTCGGATTTTTCGGAATTTACTTCAGAGTCGTAGAAGAAGGTTATCTTGATTCCGGTGATAAAATTATTCTTGATCATAGATCTCAATTTAATTTAACAATTGCTGATATAGTAAACTGTAAAAAATCTAAAGGCGAAGATCGCGAAAAACTTAACCTGATATTAAATAATGATTTAATTCCTGCCGGCTTGAAAGACTCCCTGAGAATTTATAAATAATAGATTAATTTATTTTGGAGATAGTTTCCGTCTTTCCGTTATCAAATAATACCGAAAGTGAAATTATATTCCCGTCAGAATCATTTTCAAATTTTAATCTGAATAAATCTATTTCATGCAGCATGAAAGTGTCTTTCGACATAGGCGTCATTTCAAATTTTTCCCTGCCTGCTCTCTGATGAAATAATCTGCCGTTCTCATAAAAAATTTTTCTGTCACCGTAATCGCCTGCAAATTTTTTTAATTGCTCTGTACTTAGATCCGGATCAGATAAAGTTGCATTCAGAGATTCTATGAGACGGTTAATTCTTCTCTTTTTATTTTCATTCATTTCACTGCTGCTGCTGCCTGCAATTTTTTCGAGCGCGAGTATGTGCGCTTTCGTAAGCGCGTCAATGCTGTTTATTTCAACATCAGGTTTTACTCCTGTGCCTTCCCAGTTTGTTTTAGTATAAGGATTAATTGCACGTCCCGTCGGTATGAATATTGTAAAGATATCATCGACAATATTTCCATTACCGGGATTTGCTCCGCCGCCGGTTGTCTCTCCTACTATTACAGCGCGATTCAGATTTTGAAGATTATATGCAAACTCTTCTGCTCCTGAAAACGAATAACTGCCGGTAAGTATAAATACCGGAATATTCTTCATTCTCTTTCCTTCAATATCTTTCAAAGTCCAAAACTCTTGAAGTGTATCATCCGGTCTGTAATAAAGATCATTTAAATGTACAGGTTCATCGCCGAAAAGATAACTTGTGATCAGCTGAACTCCTGTAGGATCACCGCCGCCGTTATAGCGCATATCAAAAATCAGCGCTTCGCAGTTTTCGACAAAAGACATTACAACAGCGACTTTATCTTTAATTAATTCACCCGAACCAAATCTTCTGAAATCAATATATCCGATGTTACCTGAAAGTATTTCAACTTTCTTAAATCCGTAATTCTCTTTTTTAAAATCCTCAATAAATTTTTTCTCAAACTCTTCATTGTTTTTATTTTTAGAACTTTTCATCACCTGTATCTGCTCAGGATTAAATGAAACGCGGATATGCTTGTCTTTACTGACTTTCTGCAGATCATCCGTCAGCATATCTGAAAACTTCTGTGGATCATTTATCCCTTCGTAAGATCCTTTTTCAAATTCATTCTTTATATATATTTCCATCTCTTTTGCTGTTTCCGGAAAGATATAATTACTGTTCAGTAAATCCGAGACAGAGTTTACAGCATTTAGTTTTATCTCCTCCGTAATTAAAATATTATCCGCGGACTGCTGACAAAGCGAAACGCCAGGTAGAAATGATATAGTATTCATAGCTAATATTAATGTTAAAATTCTCAGCATATTAAAAATTTAAAAATTTACATATTGCTTTTCAAAAGCGAATATGTCATCAGACCTATAAATGCTGATTTCATTAGTATGATAAGAAACCTGTATTTTCTTTCAATTGAAGTATCCATTTTTAATTATTTAAATTCAGGAATTATTTTTTGAAATTATAATTCATTCTGAATGTTGCTCTTTCATACTTTGAAGGATCTTTCATTTCAACTTCTTCAAAGCCTATACTTTTATATAAGTTTATCGCAGGAGTAAGCGAGGCATTTGTTTCAAGATATAATTTATCGCACTTCAGCTGCTTTACTTTATCAATCACAGCGAAGCCTAATTTTTTTCCGATCTGCTTTCCCTGAACTTCATCTCTTACTGCCATTTTTGCGAGTTCATAGGAATTGTCTTCCTTTTTTAAAAGAGCCGCAGTTCCGGCAATCATATCTTTATATTCCGCAAAAAAAATAATTCCGCCCTTTTCAATTATTTCCTTCCCGGGATTCTCAAGCTGTTTCTTGTCTTCTTTCTCAACCTTGAAATATTTTTTGATCCATTCATAGTTGAGATCTCTGAAATTTTTATTTAACTCTTTCTTATACAAAGCATCTCCCGGACTGTCACTGCTGTATTCAAATATTTTAACTTCTTCAATCTGTCTCTTTTTGGTTTTTTCCATAACTCTTGTGAAGATGTCTTTTTTTTCAAGTTCGGATTCAAGTTTACTAAGCACAAACAGAACATCATAACCGGTTTCATTAATTAATTCTTTAACGGAATTTTCAATATCCTGCCATACAGGAATTAGTTCAAGAAGAAGATCTTCACCCTTCTTAGTGATAGTCAGAATTTTTTTTCTGCTGTCCTTTTTTTCTTTAACTGAGTTTATAAGTTTTTTAGAAATTAAAACGTTTGCAATCTGTGTCACTGCAGGCTGTGTGTATCCGAGCTGTTCCGCCAGCTCAGTGATCGTGATCGATTTCTTTTGATTTATCAGATAAAAAACCGTGAATAGTCTCGGCTCAAAGTCCACATCCAGAGAATTGTATATTTTATCCGCATCGGTTATAAATTTATCAGTCAGCATTCTCAATCGTGTTCCCATAGCTATGTATCCAAGCTGCTTAATCGTATTCATTAAATTCGTTGTTTAAAATTAGTGTTATGTTTATCTTTATATAAGTGCTTATGCAAATTAGTAGTTTGAATTTTAAATGTCAAGTTCGAATTGCTGCAGGGTCTTTCTTTTAATTTCCTGATCAAATTTTTCAAGACTACCAACTCTGAGAATGTTCGATTTTGTAATTTGTTTTAAAATATTCTTTTGTATTTAGTATATTGCAATTTAATAATTGAAATAAATTATTTTTTTTAAATAAATCATGGTAACCAAAATGAAAAGATGTCACTTTGTTTTAATTTTGTTTTTTATCTCGTTCAATCTGAGTATATCTCAAAATTCTGAATTCATTATTCCCGGCGGAAATCTTATTACAGACGGAATTCCGGAAATACCTGCATCCGTAGCGGCTGAACTGGAAAAATACACACAGACAAAAAGCGCGATTTTCTGCGACTGGCATCCGGTCAGGAAAGAGATGATCATGTCAACGAGATTTGGAAATTCAAGTCAGCTGAGTTTTCTTACATATCCTCTTGAGCAACCTGCGCAGATAACTTTTTTTGATGAGCCGGTAAGGTCAGCCAGCTATGAACCCGTAAAAGGAGAATATTTTCTTTTTTATAAAGATACAGGCGGCGATGAGTTCAGGCAGATATACAGATATGATATTTCAGACGGAAATGTAACGATGCTGACTAAAGGCGGACGTGAACAGAACGGAAGCATTGAATGGATAAAGGGTTCAGATAAAATCGCTTATACATCCACCCGCAAAAATGGAGCTGACAGAGACATATATATAATGAATCCGAAATTTCCCGAATCTGATTCTCTTTTTATGGAATTGAAAGGAGGCGGATGGGGAATCATAGACTGCTCAGCAGACGGAAAGAATCTTCTGCTGATGGAATTTATTTCCAGTACAGTTTCACATTATCACATAGCCGATCTCACTACAGGAAATCTTACTCCTCTAACTTCAAGGAACAGCGAAGATATTTATTATGGTAATGCCGTATTCAGTACAGACGGCAAAGGACTATATTTTATCACGGATAAAGATCATGAATTTAAGACACTAGCCTACATGGACCTATCTGATAATTCCGTGAGATTTATTTCTGAAAATACAGCGGGAGATGCAGAGGGTATGAGACTCTCTCCTGACGGTAAACATCTCGCTTATACAGTTAACGAGAGCGGACAGTCAGTTTTATATATATTGAATACAGCTTCAGACATTTCTAAAAGAATTGATAAATTACCGGTCGGACTATACAGCAGTCTGTCTTTTCATAATAATTCGGAAGATCTGGCAGTATCAGTAAGTTCAGCAAGATCTTCACGTGATATTTATGTTTACAACTTAAATTCAGATGACGTTACGGTCTGGACAGAAAGTGATATGGGCGGATTGATCCCGGAAGAGTTAAGTATTCCTGAACTTATAAAGTGGAACAGCTTTGACGGACTTGAAATAAGCGGATTTTATTATAAGCCGTCTGCAAAATTTGGGGGCAAGCGTCCGGTTATAATAGATGTGCACGGAGGTCCTGAAGGTCAGTCAAGACCGGGATTTATCGGTTCGATGAACTATTATCTTAATGAACTCGGCATTGCCGTAATTTTTCCAAACGTTAGAGGCTCTTCAGGTTTTGGAAAAAGTTTTTTAAAACTTGACAACGGTTATAACAGGAAAAATTCCGTCAAAGATATCGGCGCGCTTCTTGACTGGATCGCATTACAGCCGGATCTTGACGCCGAACGGGTAATGGTGATGGGCGGAAGTTACGGCGGATATATGGCGCTTGCAGTTTCTGTGGATTATGCTGACAGAATCAGGTGCGCAATGGATGTAGTCGGTATTTCCAATTTTAATACTTTTCTGAAAAATACTGAAAGCTACAGAACTGATCTTAGAAGAGTTGAATACGGAGATGAACGTGATCCTGAGATGTATGAGTTTCTTGAAAAAATTTCACCGCTTAATAACGCTGATAAAATTACTAAACCGTTACTTATAGTGCAGGGTGGAAATGATCCGAGAGTTCCAAGGACAGAAGCCGAGCAAATGATGAAAACAATAAAATCGATCGGCGGAACAGTCTGGTATCTTGAAGCTAAGGACGAAGGTCACGGATTTGCTAAAAAAAGTAATGCGGATTTTCAGAGATATGTCACTGTAATGTTTGTAAGAAAATATCTGCTCGGAGAAAGCTAAATAAAAAAGCAGGATAAAATTTATCCTGCTTATCCCGCTGATGAGTATATATGTATCAGCTGTTTATCATGAGATAATCTTCGAATATCCTGAGGATTTCTAAAAATTAAGGTCTCATTCTTACAACAAAGTTATTTGCATTATTTTCAACAATTGCCAAATCAGCTGAATCTACAAAATCATCCCCGTCAAGATCAGTCACGACATACCCCTGAATAAAAAACGAAAGATCATTATCTACTGATGCAACATCTATCACATCTACTACTCCATCCTGATTTACATCACCGGAATAAATGCAGTATTCTCCGCCTTTTAATTTCAGATTGTTTCCGTATGCTTTTGTATTTGCATCGGTAAAATCATATTTGAGCGGAAATCCATTGGGAAACTGCATTGCAGTTTTAGACCATGTCTCTATTGAACTCCTGTGTTTTACAACAAGGTAATTATAAATTCCGCTGTTTGCATCATGAAAATTAGCAATACTGCTGCCGTTTGGCAGTGAATATACAGTCGCCTGATCTATAATTACATACGGTGAAAGAGCATTTCTCAGCAGGACAGTTATTGAATCGCCCTGCATATTAATTCCGTTATACCTCCCTTCGAGATAAGACTTTAACTCAAGCGAGACTATTCCATTTCCTATAGAATGATTTTTGGTTGTATCAATTAATTTGTAAATCATTGTATCACGTAAGCTTGCGCTGCCTCCCATACTTGCGATTACTTTAAATTCCCTGACTCTGAATATCTGATCTAATGTTCCGATGTTGACAATTGAGTCATTTGTAATGCTGACATTTGGCGGCGCACCGACAAGTTCATATTGCATATTGGTTCTGACCGGTCTTACTCTCAATGTATCTCTCTGCAGAAACACTGATCTTCTGAAGCACTTGCCCGCAGCGGGATACAATCTCGGACGATTACTTGTAAGAAGCTGCACATTGAAAAAGTATCTTCCTTTTTCAACGTTATCATAAAGAACTCTAAAATACCAGTTACCCGTGACTGATATTCCCGGATTAAAATCAGGAGTCCACCATTGCCATCCATATTGGAATTGATTGTAATTTGTGTATGATACATCATCAATCAAAGTTCCGTTTGAATTTCTCATTTCCAGTTTTATTTGTTTGGTGGAATAGTTCCCCTGAATAAGCATCCAAAAGCCGATTTTACTTTCGTAACCGCTGATTGTGTTTGGCGAAATGATCCTTTCTTTTAAATATGGGGACATATTATTATTAAAACTACCGCCAACTAATCCGGCTGTATAAACTCCCATATCGTGAAGTACAAAATCCCTGAAACCTAAATACGGTAACTGATCATCCCAGAGTGAAGGCAGCTGATTGTAAATTCCGGACCACGGGTCTCTTTTGGTCCAGTTTCCATTTACAAAATGCCCCGGCTCGAAATGAAGATGCGCGTCCGAAGAGACACCTGAGCTTCCAACATAACCGATTATTCTTCCCTGTGTAACATATTCTCCAAGCTTAACAGTAACTGACCTTTTCATCAGATGATAATAGTAGGCATAACTACCGTCATCATGTCTGATTAAAATTTTATTTGCCGGATCAACGTCTGTCCAGCCGGTATTTCTGTCATAATTATTCATCACTGTCTGAACTACAGTACCTGATGCAGCCGCCTTTACGGCATAAAACCTGTCCATATTTCTGAAATCATGCAGACTAAAATCAGTTCCGTTATGACCGTCGTATGCCCAGTTGTCGTCATTATAATCTTTTATACCCGTACCAGAACGGTTATCAACATAGTTCACAAGTACAATACCATCATCTATAGCTTGAGTAAATGGCCAGATGAACTGAAGATTTCCGCCGTCGTAAGGACCTGCAATATTTTCATGAATCAAAGGATCAAATTTTATTTCCGGGGTACAATGCTGATCCGCAGATTGAATGGGTTTTGTATAGCTGTAAAGATTCTCCGCAATCTTAGTCGTCTGACCGAAAGTAAAAACGGAGATTTGTAGCAAAAGTAAAATTAAAATTGTTTTCATGATAATTTTTTAAATTGATAAACTTGACAAAACTAACCTGAAAGAATCTTTTTTCATAAGAATTATTTTTAAAATAATCACCCGTAAATTTTCATTCATATGTTAATTAATTGCAATAATTGTGCGTTTTTAATGTTTTTACTCCAATTTACAAAGCAAAAAATCATTGGAATAAGAAAGTATAAACTTAAATATTTGGAAGTAATTTGTAAGGCAGTCTAAAAAAGTAGGATCTTTATATCCGGAATTTCGAATTCTGTTTTATTTACAAAACAATTATCAGAAAAATTAGGATAAATTATATTTGAAAGTTAAATTGGAAAAGGAAAATGTTTTAAGGAATTTAAATCTGTAAATCGAAGGTAGTTAAAAATTAATTTTGCAAAATTGAAATTAATTTGATCAGGCGTTCAATAATTTTTCTATATCAAATTTTTTCATTTTCAAAAAAGCGTTCAGCACGTTTTGTGATTTATCCGGATCGCTCATTAGTTTTTCCAGAACGGACGGAACGATCTGCCATGATACGCCGAATTTATCTTTCAGCCATCCGCACATACTTTCCATACCGTCTTCGGTTAGTTTATTCCAGTAGTAATCAATCTCATCCTGAGTATCGCATGTTACAACTATAGAAAAAGCTTCATTGAAATTAAATTTATTCTGTACCGAACTATCCATCGCCATAAACACATACTCATCAAGTGTAAACATTGCATGCTTCACCAAACCTTCCTTATCATCTTCTCCGGCTCCGTACTTAAGAATTCCGGTTACTGAAGAGTTTTTGAAAACAGATGTGTAGAATTTAACTGCCTCTTCCGTTTTACCGCACTGTTCATCTGTAAAAAGAAAAGACGGAGTAAACTTTTGTCCGACATCTTCCATTTTACCAAAAGAGAGCTGCCAGCTAACTCCAAAACGATCCTGAACCCATCCGTATTTATCACTCCATTCATATTTATCAAGCGGAATTAAAACAGAACCTTCATCGGTGAGTTTAGCCCATACTTCATCAGTTTCTTTTTCAGTTTCGCAGACAACAAAAAACGATATGGAAGGATTTAATTTGAAATGCGGTCCGCCGTTCAGGCACATGATCTTCTGACCGTTTGATTCGATCATAACAACAAGCGGTGTGTCGGCTGATAATTTAGAATTAATGAAGACATCGCAATAAAATTCTGCAGCTTCTTTAGCTTTGCCGTCAAACCAAAGGCATGGATAAATAGAATTATTCATAATGAAAAAAACTAACTTTTTTCGCAGATATGTTTTATCTTCTGTAAAGCTTTCGGCCAGGTTTCCATAAAGTAGTCATAATATTCATCCGTAGTATCCATCTCAACCGTTAATAAAGTTACTCCGTCTGTTTCCGTAAAAGTATAATTTTCAAACGACGGAGCCCATGCTTTAACTTCAGGACTTTCAGTATCTTCCGCGCCGTCTTTTATAAATCCGAGATGTTTTATGGAAAGAAATTCAAATGGTTTATTCTCAACAATTTCACTCAGCATGCCCTGCATTTTACCTTCATTGTCCGGAGCAAGGAATTTGATCCTGCTGCCTTTTTCCCATGAACCTTTTACATGAGAGCCGGGAGCAAAAACTTCCGTCCACTCCGGATAAGTATTTTCACCGAAAGTATTTTCCCAGACTTTTTCTTTCGGGGAGTTAATTGTTTCAGATATTTTAAGTTTTTTCATAATCAAACTGAATGTTTATCATTTATAAAAAGGAAAAGGTTTTTTTTCATAATCAATTTTAGTAATGATCATGCGGAGAAGGAGGGATTCGAACCCTCGATAGAGTTGCCCCTATAACGGTTTTCGAGACCGCCGCATTCGACCACTCTGCCACCTCTCCGGAAATTGCAAATTAAATTTTTTTAAATACAGAATGGAAGTAAAATTTCCTTGTGATTTTTTCTAATGGTTCTGTCAAAACTTTCCTTTAAAATAGAAATGCAGAGAGTGCGGGATTCGAACCCGCGAAGACCTTACGACCTTACACACTTTCCAGGCGTGCTCCTTCAACCACTCGGACAACTCTCTGTAAATTACAGTTGCAAATATAAACCTTTGAAATCTGAAATTCCCCATAAAAAAAATTCTGTTTATCCAATTCATTTTTAAGATACTCTTTCTTGTTTTGAAAATGACTTTGAGGTATTAAAATTGGAATTGAAAATAGAAATTGTAAAAACGATGAAAAAGTTTTTCAGTAAAAAATGCGCAGAAAGTTTTTGACAAAACAATTTTAAATATACAAAGATTTGGCAAACCATTGGTATTATTAAATAAAGATTGATTTTTAATTAATTCAATGCTATTTTTGTTTAATTATTTTTTCTAAACTAAATACAAAAAAATGACAAAAGAAGAACTCGTTGCTAAAATAGCCGGCGATGCTAAAGTTACAAAAGTTCAGGCAAGAGCTGCATTAGAATCAATTATTGACGGTGTCAAAAAAACTCTTAAGAAGGGCGGAAAGCTTTCACTTGTTGGATTTGGTACATTTTCAATTTCAAAAAGGAAAGCAAGAATAGGAAGAAATCCTCAGACCGGCAAAGAAATTAAAATTGCTGCTAAAAAAGTTGCAAAATTCAAAGCAGGAAAAACGCTGGCTGATCACGTCAAATAATTTATTTTAGTTATTTTTGAAGGGCGGTATTAACACCGCCTTTTTTTTATGAGAATTATTTAACGACTGCAAATTTACCTGTCTTTTCTTCCACATCATTTCCATCTGAATTTTTACCTGTGGCTCTGTAAATATAAATTCCGGTCGGAACTGAATTTCCCCCGCCGTCTTTAAGATTCCACTCTACTCCACCGTTGCCGTCAGTTTCGCTTATAGTAATTAAAAATTTTCCTTTCAGATCATAAATCTCAATACTTGTATTCCTTGTAATATTGGCAAACGTAATATAATCCTGACCATTATTAATACTGTACGGATTCGGATAGACATACATTTCATCAAGATTTTCCTTATTGAAAATAAGTCCGAAACTGCTGCCCGCTCCTTCAGTAATTTTAATCCCGCCTGAAGAAAAGATATTGCTGATCTTCATAATATAATTCTTACCGGTAGCGCCGATCACTGATCTTTTTTCAAGATCAAGATAAACTTTTCTTCTGTCGGAGTTATCTATTGTTACTGATGTAACGGAAATATTAAACGGTTCAAATTTATAATTCGTGATATTTTTTACGCTGACCGAATCAACTTCAAGATTGAATTCAACAGTAAGTCTGTTTTCTCCCGAAAGCTCCAGCTTCGCGAGATAAAATTTCTGAGAGTCTGCTTCCTGTACTGTGAAACTTATCGAATTAGAATCCGCGGGCGATCCGTAAAAATCACTTAAGCCAGATGCTTTGATATTATATATCCCATTTGCCGGAATAGAATTAAGCGTAAGAAAATATTCATAATTACTTTTAACGGTAATATTTTTCGGATTAAATGGCGGCTCAGAATTACCTGAGATCACAAATGATTCAAGATTCGGAATAAGGGTAGGAATGCGTTCGGAATATTTTAAAACAATAAAACCGCCGGCGCTGTAGTCAGCTGATATTAATTTTGATTTGTTGTGTATATAAACATTGACCGGATCTGAGAGCATACTTTCCCTGACAGGATTCTGATCATCAACGGAAGAGACTTTGTAAAAATAATTTTTTCTGTTAATTATATTAGCGTCCGTATAATTATTTCCATTCACCGAATCATATAAAACGAATGACATAGAAGAATCACTTTTATATATTCTATATCTGTCCGCGCCGGCTACAGGTTCAAAACTAAGGAAAACCGAATTTGAGTCCAGACTATATCCGATCAGATTAAGAGGAGTTGCCGGTCCGGTAAATGCAATTTCTTTTTCAAAAAATATCAGGGAATCTTCTGCAGTATTCACTCCGATCTCCTTCACGCCGTTTCCGTCAAAATCAAAAGCGATCTGATTAAAAGAATTAATTCCTTCCCTGTAATAAACCGGAGTAAATCTGTTTAAAGAATTATTAAATTTCAGAATATAAAACAGCGTACCTACATTGACCATTACCTCGTCCATACCGTCGTTATCAACATCAGCCGCCATCGTTGAAGTAATAGTGTAATCTTTATAGTTGTAAATATCGGTGATGTCCATAATTTCGTAACTGTCGTCAGCGGTTGAAGTGTAAGCGTAAAGACTGTAATACTGAATGAAATCAGAACTATTACTTATCACGCCCAAAGCAAAATCTTTTTTGCCGTCACCGTTAAAATCTCCTGAAACAATATTATCACCTTTTATAAATCTGAATATGCTGTCGATGAAAACTCTTCTGTAATTATTATCCGAAACATTTTCAAAAATGGAAACACAGGTAATAGGAAAGCCGGGAGCTGAAGGGCTGTAAAAAATATTTGAGAACATGATATCCGCCTTTACCGTCACCGTCAAAATCTTCAACAAGAGAGTTTTGTGAATTTGAAATGGAATCTTTTCCGAAAAACGGCAGCGATGCAGTCTGATTAAAATTATTTCCGGAATTGGTTTCAAGAATTCTTAAACCGCTGCTTCCGAATCCGAGTAATTCAAGATTTACCGTCACCGTCAGTATCTGCGATCCGCGATGACCAGAAATTCCCGTTACCCTGATCGCTCCAAATTAGGTTTGTTGGAAGTCCGTCCGGATTATCTGATTCGTAAACGAAACCGTTTCTGTCGCTTGACGCAAGTATTTCAAAATTACCGTCGCCGTCAATATCAGCTACATCTTTTGCAATTTTAAAGTCACCCCAGTTATCGGAAGAAATTTTCTGAAAAGCGCCGCCGCTGAATTCAAACACATTCAGCTTTAAATTATTATTAATATCGTTCACAAGAAAATCATTTATACCATTACCTGTTATATCAACTACAGACTTAGCGAATTGTGAGTTACCCATTTTATAACTCTTATTCTTATAACCGTAAATATTCACAGACGGCTGAGTATAAAAATAGAACGCAGTATCGCTGAACGTTGCGGACTTTCCGTTGAGGGAAATTGCTTCGAGATAAAATTCATATTCTGTATTTGGCGCGAGATCATTACCGTTAAGAAGACCGAAATGCGCTTCGGTAACAAATCCTATGTTTGGAGTTCCGACATCTGCAAGTATGGATTTATAATTTTCATTAACTCCTCTTCTTTTATAATAAATCTTTCCGAGAGTTCTTTTATTGGTTGCAAACAAGATCAACTGTGAAAAATTATTTTTATCGATAAGATTTCCAAACTGAATATCAGTAAATTCAGGCGGGTTTTTATCTTTGAAAATTATCATACGGTGTTCGATCGTCCTGCCTGAATTACTGTTAATCGCAAGCCTCAAAGTATATGAAGTATCCTGCAGACCTGCAGTGTTCCATTTCATTACAGTATCGCCGAGAACCTGCGATGTCTGATTTGAAAGCAGCGGGATCCATTCCGAAGGTCTCTGACCTTTACCGTAATAAAGAGAATAAGATAAAAATAATGATGATGCTGCAGAGAGACTTATATTTACAGTATCATTTTCAAAAGTATAATCCTGCGATGGAGTATGAATTCTGGCAATGGTCGGATCATTAAAACTATTAACAGCTTTAAATCCATCAAGTCTTCCTGAAGCTCTTATATGATCCCAGCCATTCTGACCGGGCATAAGTACAGTCGTAGATACAAGTATACCTCTTATTTCTTCATTCGTAAGCGACGGGTTTTTTGAAAGCAGAAGTCCGGCAATGCCTGCTACAAGCGGAGCGGCAAATGATGTTCCGTTTATTTTATCATAATCACCGCCGTATTGTGAGCTGCCTTTTCCCGTCCTTACTGTAGTCATGTTTTGAAAACCGGGAGCAAAAATATCTACGGTCTCACCGAAAGAAGAGAAACTCGCTTTATTATTTGTATTGTCCGATGCGCCGACGGAAACAACCTCATCATAAGCGGAAGGATAATGCAGTCTGTCTGTTCCGTCATTACCCGCTGAGCAAATGATCAATACATTCTGCGAATATGCAAATCTAATCACGTCTCTCAAAAGATTACTGAACGCATAATCTCCGAAACTGAAATTAAAAATCCTGACTCCATTTGCAACGCCGTATAGAATAGCATTTGCGACATCATCTTCCTCTCCGAAACCTTCGGCATCAAAAGCTCTCAGCACCATCACTTTACATCCGGGAGCGACTGATGAAATTCCCCTGCCGTTATTAAAGCCGGCATTTATTACACCTGTTACAGCGGTACCGTGAGAAAATTTATTGTCATCTGTCGGATCATTATCAGGATTGAGATAATCTCCTCTTCTCGGATCACCGGTCAGCGGCTGATCTGTGAAATCATATCCGCGCCAGTCATCTATAAATCCGTTATTGTCATCGTCTATTCCGTTGGATTCTTTACCGTTTCCGTATTCACCGTAATTGATCTTAAAACTGTTCAGAAGATCCGGGTGAAGAAAATCGAGACCGGTATCAATTACTCCGATCACAACATTTGAATCGCCGAGAGTAATGTCCCATAAATTTTGCATACCGATATAATTGAGATAATACTGTTCGTTATAGAGAGGATCATTCGGCGTAAATTCCAGAGCAGAATAATTATCCAGCTTCAGAGAATTATTGATCTGTATATATTCTATATATTCATTCTTACCTGCCTGTGTAAGTATTACATCGAGATTAACATTATCGGTTTCGATAATGAAAATTCTGTCAAGACCGGAGGAAGAAAAACTTCTGCTGTCAAAATTCTGAAGCATCTTAATGCTGAATACAGCTTTTGAATTTCTAAATCCATAATCTCTGCTGAGCTTTGATATTGCTGAATTACCTGATCCCGGTTTATTACTTCTGAAATTTGAAAGGACTGAAGCAGGTGTATTTTCCTTAAACTTAATTATAAGAGAAGTCTGCGCGATCATGATCTCCGAAGTTAAAAAGAGTAAAATCAGAGCAGTTAAAATTTTTATATGAGACATATAATATACGATAATTACTTTTTGAAATTTAAAATGTTGAAATTAATTATTCTCCTCCTTTTTGATTTTTTTCAAAACCCAATTATCATTATCTACAATTACATCGAGAGGAATTCCTTTTACAGAATGATCGATCTGCTGACTTCTGCGGTCATTAAATACGGTAATTTCTTCTTCCCCCGCATTTGTTTTGAATAAAATTTTGAGAGGCATGGAATACACTTCCATATCATCCTGATTTTGCTTCAGCATAAGACTTACTTTGTATAAATCCGCTGAAGCATCATCTTTTTCATAATTCCATGAGTACGAATATTCGGGTCGTCCGGCGCCGGTAAATATCCATTGATTGAAAAAATAGTTCAAGTCATTTCCCGTAATGTCTTCGCAAATTTTCTTAAACTGATATGTATCGGCGTTTTTATATTTGTATTCTTCATAATACGTTCTGATTATCTGCCGGAAAAGCGAATCACCTGTTACGCCTCTAAGCATATGAAGACACCAGCTTCCTTTTTTGTAAACTGTCGGACCGAATATATATCCTTCCGGATCATATACAGTTCCCATAAAAAAAGAATAATCGCTTTTTTTCATAAACTTTTTCAGCGCTTCTTTTCCATTTTTATGTTCGACCCATAAAGCTTCTCCATAGGAAGCAAAACCTTCATTAAGCCAGATATCTTTCCATGATGCTGGAGTAACTGCATCGCCGAACCACTGATGAACAAGCTCATGCACGACAATGTCTTCATATTTTCCGTTACCTGTAACTAGAGTATATCCCATGCTTGAAATGGTCTGATGTTCCATTGCTCCGCCAACCCAGCCGAATGTTGCCATTCCGTATTTTTCATTAATGAACGGATATTCGCCGATATAGCCTGAAAAGAATTCTAACATATCAACCGTATTTTTCCAGTCATACTTTGCCTTTTCAGTCAGGTAAGGATACGTATAATATTCTACCGGCATTTGAATTTTACCGTCCATTGAATTATAAGTATCTGTCCATTTGTCATATTTTCCGATTGCAAGTGAAACGAGATAAGTAGCGGTAGGATAAGAAGTTTTCCAGTGAAAGGTCTTTGAACCGTCTTCGTTATCGGAAACATCTGTAAGCAGACCGTTTGATACTGCAGTAAGTATTCCGGGAACGGTTAATATAATTTTAGCATCAGCTTTATCGGTGATTACATCTTTGCACGGCCACCATGTTTTAGCATGATTGGGTTCGCTTAAAGTATAAATTGCAGGCTCATCATCAAATTTTTTAATGCTGAAAGAATCAAAGCCTTTATTTTCCGGAATGCCTTCATAAACTATTTGAATATCAAAAGATTCATTTAATTTAAGCCTACTTTTTGTATCTGCAGTTATGTAGTCATCAAATCTCCTGTGAGGAATTTCATCTCCGTTTAACTTCACAGAATTCACAGTCATATTTCCTGCAAGATCAATATAAATTAAATTCAAAGTATCGGAGAGACTTTCTGAGTTCATATTCACTGATCCGATAATTTTCTTTTGAAGAATATCGAAAGAAAGATCCAGTTTATAACTTTTAACATCATAAAGTGATTGACTGTTTAAAATGCCGGAGTCGGTGTCAGATACTTTATCTGTTTCTATGTTATCATAATACTTTGCTGAAATGATCTGATAAAATTTATATACCTGATCTCGATCGACAAAGGATAACATTACTTTTAAACTGACAACGCTCCAAAATGCAATTGCTAAGAAGACAATCATTAAAACGGGTAAAAGAATTTTTAATTTATTCATAAAAAACAGCGGGGACAGAATCAGTAAACATATTTGCTATATTAAAGTTTTGCTTAATTGTGAATTATCATTAAATCAAATTTGAAATGTTAAATAGAAAGTCACAGTAATAAAACGGGAGGCATTTCTAATTTTCAACATAAGTAACTCATTATTTGTAAATAAATTAGTTAAATTTATGACAAATAAAAATTTATTATAAATGAGATTCAGAAAACTGATTTTAAGATCTATACCGTTGTTAATGATTCCTTTCTTGATGTCCTCCTGTATTTCGATCAACAGATCAATCAAGATAAACCGCGACGGATCCGGAAAAGAGATATTGAAAATTACATTTATGAAGGAGTTTTATGATGTAATGGCTTCAATGTCAACGCTGATGGATTCTACACGAAGAGATGGTTTTCTTGATTCATTGTACAGCGATGAAGTTTTTGAAAATAAAACAGCTGAAAACTATGATACTATAGCAGGTTTAAAATTAATCGATCTGAGTTCAACAACCAACTCTGATTCTTCAAAAACTTTCCTAGTCGATTATGATTTTGATAATATTTCAAAGATAGGTTCGTCGCTGAGTCATATTAATGAAAACGATGATAAATATGTAACAGATGTCAGTTTAAAGGAAAATGGGGACAAGGTTTATTTCTTATATGAATACAGATTAAAGGATAGCATATTAGCCACTGAAAACAGTTCTGATTCACTTGCCCTGGATATGAAAACAAGCATGTCAAAAATGTTTGAAGGCGGAAATTTCAGTTTTGAAGTTGAATTACCTTACAATGTTATATCCAGTAATTCCAATAACCGGAGCGGAAATATTTTGAAATGGGATTTTCCAATGACGGATGTAATACTTTCGGATAAGATCAGACTTGAGGCGGAGATGGAAAAATAATAATTCCCCATGTGGATTGAAAAGAATGATTATTGTAGATAAATTGGACACAGTCAGGATGGTTTAGAAATTATTTAAGGAAATTATCGTTATTCATGGTATAGTAATTGAAGTTATATAAATAAATAAAATAAAGATGGAAAAAAACTTTTTAAATTATACTTTGTGTATATTGATGATAACAGTTTTAATATCATGTGCAAAGGAAGTACCGCCGGAATTACTCAGCAACAAACCAAAAACAACTGAGAAGCAGGAAATGCCTGATGACTCAATCCACAGAAATCTAAAAAGCCCGCAGGGAAATACCGAAGGCAGTCAGGAAAGCTGGAATGATGAAGGAGCAAATAAACTTGTTCAGGAAGCGGATGATGCAGACAAAACCTACAGGAAGACCAAATCCGAATCTGACAAAAGCAGTACTATTGATGCTCAGATGAAAGCTGCGAATTATTTAATGTTTGAAGCCGATCTTCCTCCAAAGGATAAATACAAACCTGCATTGCAGAGATACAGAAGAGTGCTTGAGCTTGACCCTGGTAACAGTGAAGCGCTTGCAAACAAGAAGCAGATAGAAGATATTTATAAATCCATGGGAAAACCCATACCGGAATAATTTTAAAATGATATAAAATAAAATTAATATGAATAAGAAAACAATAATCGGAACAGGTATAATAGTAATTTTTTTAGTTGTCGGTTTTCTGACTTTTTCAGAAAGCAAGATTGAATATACGGATTTTAGCAAGGCAACCGAAATTCACAGGACATGTCAGGTGAAAGGAACCTGGCAAAAGGATAAAGATTCAAAATATGACGCTGCTACAAATCAGTTTGAATTTTATATGATTGATGAAAACAAGAATGAGATGAAGGTTGTACTGGACGGATCTATGCCGAATAATTTCGAAATGGCAGAATCTGTAGTAGCAAAAGGAAAGGTCAAAGACGGCTATTTTCATGCAAAGGAAGTATTAACCAAATGTCCGTCGAAATATGAGGCCGAAGGTCATGAAGTTAAAAAAACAGGTACATAAAATTAAAATTAGTTTAATATGGGTTCATTTTTTATAACTGCGGGATTTATATCAGCTCTGATTGCGACTCTGGCATTTTTATTCGTCAGCAGAGGTAATGAAAAACTGATAAGACCTGCCAGAATATTTTTTCATGCAGCTGTAGTATTTACATTATCTTCATCTGCATTTTTACTATATCTGATAATCACACATCAGTTTCAGTATACATACGTCTGGAATTACAGTTCTACTGATCTGCCGCTGAATCTGCTTATCTCTACATTTTATGCAGGTCAGGAAGGCAGTTTTCATCTGTGGGCATTTATGACAGCTGTACTTGGAATTTTCCTGCATGCATTTTTGATAAAAAGGGATTCTGATAAGACGAACAGCGGTCAAACTTCAAATGACACTTACGAACCGTTAGTCATGTTTAATTATTCCCTTATACTTACTTTTTTATTATTTATAATGATAATAAAGTCACCGTATATGATGGTGTGGGAATCATTTCCTAAGGATGTGGAAGCAGGATTTGTACCTCAGGACGGAAGGGGATTAAATCCATTACTGCAAAACTTCTGGATGACAATACATCCTCCTATACTTTTTACCGGGTTTGCTTCACTGGCAATTCCTTTTGCTTTTGCAATGGCGGCATTATTTAAAAACAGATATGACAGATGGATGAAACTTGCTCTGCCATGGACTTTATTTACAGGAATGATATTAGGTGTTGGAATTATGTTAGGCGGATTCTGGGCTTACGGAGTACTTGGATGGGGCGGATACTGGGGATGGGATCCGGTAGAGAATTCTTCGCTGGTCCCATGGATAGTAATAGTAGCTGCAATACATACAATGGTAGGTGAAGAAAAAACCGGAAAATATAAAAAGACAAGTTTACTTTTATGCATACTTGGATTTGTATTTATGCTTTATTCAACTTTCCTGACGAGAAGCGGATTACTTGGTGACGCTTCTGTTCACTCTTTTGTAGATCCGGGACAGGAAGTATATTTATTTCTGATCGTCTTTTTATCGTTATTCGGCGGTGGCGGAATAGCAATGATCTTATTCAGACTTAAGAGTTTAAAATCGCTCGAAACAAATTCCGGAATTAAACTTTCAAGAGAGTCAGCATTGATTATCGGAGCAATTACTTTATGCGCATCTGCTTTAATAATTTTAGTAGGAACGAGCTGGCCGATCTTTACAAAAGCAACTATAGATCCTGCATTTTATAATAAGATGAATCTTCCGCTTGCAATTCTCATTGCAGTAATAAACGGGATAAGCATTTTACTTGCATGGAAACACACAGAAGAAAAAAGATTTTTCAAATCACTTTATCTTCCGGTAATACTGGCCGTTGTATTCACATCGGGACTTGTAATACTTGGAGTGGATGATATATTAATTGCGGTATTTGCTGCTGCTTCTTTGTTTGCGTTTTTTATTAATCTGAATATTATTTTTAAAATATTAAACAAGAGTACAACTAAAGCCGGTCCATATATCGCGCATCTCGGGATAATGATACTATTCCTCGGAATTATCGGTTCATCGAAATATTCTCAGGAGGAAAATGTAACTCTGCCGATAGGAGAGACCAAAGAAGCTCTTGTATACAGTCTTACATATAAAGGCGCAAGTCTGATCCCTGAAACTCACGACAAGTATCATTTCAATGTAATAGTAGAAAAAGACGGCAAAGGATATTTACTTCAGCCGATAATGTATTACAGTGATTACTCGGAAGGAATTATGAAAAATCCGGACATTGCAAATCTTGTCACTAAGGATATTTATCTTGAACCAATATCTCTTGAAACTCCACAGCCTTTTACTGAGCAAGATGTTGTGAATATTACAAAAGGTGCTGAAAAAGAAATTAAAGGTATTACAGTAAAGTTTCTGGATTTCGATCAGTCTAAATTCAATCAGGAATCAATGATGAAAGGAGAAGAAAATATACTCGGAGCAAAACTTGAAGTTACTGTCAACGGAAAGAAAGAAGAATTATTGGTGGAGCAGTATTATTCCGGGGGACAGACACAAAATATACCTGTCAAACTTGAATCGAATCCTGATTTAACTTTTTATCTGACAAACATTGCAATTACTGGTGAATCTTCCGTAGACATTGCAGTAACAGACGGTCACCAGCATACAAATATTGCATCTGAAACATTAATTCTTACCGCAAGCATCAAACCGTTTATTAATTTAGTATGGGGCGGTACAATAATAATGGCGTTAGGATTTTTTGCATCACTGATCAGCCGTCACAGAAGGTTCAATCTAAATGCAAAGAAAATTTCCGGTGACACAGTGCAACATTCTGCTAACGGAAATGGACACGGAAATGGAAAGGTCACATATAGAAATAGTAATCACGTGCATAAGAAACCGAACATACATCATAGTTAAACTTCAAATAAGAATAATTCATAAAAAAACCCTAATTTGCTAGAACATCATAAATTAAGTAATAAAAAATTTTTAAAGACTGACCGGAATTACAATACTCTACTAATTGTAATTCCGGTTTTTTATTTTACACAAACTATATTAATAAGAAAAGAAAAATTTGAAATTCATATTAGTAATAAGTTCATTAGTTTATTTTATCTCCGGATTCGGGAGCAGCTGTACGGAAGACAGTGAATTAAATCTGTTAAAGGACAGCACTGAAAAGATTGTTAAAATACCTGACAGACTTCAAAAACTTGTGGATGCTTATCCGGAATTTCTCGATTATGCCGATGAAAAAAATCTCTACTGGAAAGACGGAACGGTGATGATATATGATGACGGGATCACAGACAAGACTCATGAAGAAATGCTTGACAATCCTGATCTTGAAGACATGATGTCTCAGAAATATGTTAAAGGCAGAGAATGGAATGTACCTCCGCCGGAGAATTTCGAACCGGGCAGGATCCGATACGAACCTTTTTTCTTAAAGATGTACGGAAATAATTCAAATGAAGTAAGCGGAAATATAGTTAACATAAAATGGGCGGACGGATCGAATGTTAGTTTCAGCAGTGTAAACGGAGCAGCAGACAGTCTGGAAAAAGTTGCTGAAGAGCTTTCAATGCTTCCCGGTGATTTTCAGAAATATTTAAAGAACATTGGAGGCACTTTTGTCTGGAGGAATATAGCGGGAACGGACAGGCTCAGTAATCATTCATTCGGGACAGCAATAGATATAAACACAAAATACTCTGATTACTGGAAGTGGAATAATAATGTAACTTACATAAACAGGATCCCGATTGAAATTGTTGAAGTGTTTGAGAAATACGGATTTATCTGGGGTGGGAAGTGGTATCATTATGACACTATGCATTTTGAATTCAGACCGGAATTGACAGCTGACTAAAAAGTTGAATCAGCAAATTATATATTACAGTTATTTCAAAATAACATACACTAACTTATAAAAGGAGTAGATCATATCATTATTCGAATGTCCATTATATCCAGGTTGACTACCCTTCCCTAATTATAATCCACTACCCCGTTCACATGCTTTAACTTATTTATTATACTCCCCGACTGATCTATCACCGAACCATGACACTGATAACAAATTCCTATAGTATAACTCGGATAATGCGGATGGAAAAAATTTCCGTTAGGTATTGGATTCGGATTTCCTGTTACAGGATCACCGTGACATGATCCGCATTTTACGCTGTTTCTGTCTGTCCATACAGGTACCGCTTCGCTGTTTCCGTCTCTGAAAGTTCCGTGACAATACGAATTTGAACATGTCGCTGTATTCCTGTCCCATACAGGATCAGGAAAAACTCCGCCGCCTTTGAACGTAGTCACGGTCTTTGCTATCGGTCCGAAATTTATCTCAGCAATTCCGTCAGGCAGATCACCAATATGATTCGGATTACTGAATCCTCCTGTTAATGCTGTATGACATTCTCCGCAGGCTACCGGAGCGGAATATTTTGTGGAATCTATATGATAAGTATGAACTCCTACTCCGATATATGATATACTTGTCTCTCCGTTCAGCGCTTTCGGAGGATATGATTTTCCCGATACTCCGCCGTGACACAGACGACAGTTCTGAGGTCCGCCCGATGAAGAATGACATGTCAGACAGCTCGAACCGGAACTTCCTCCGGCATAATCATTTCCGTGACAGCTCTGACATGATTTCAGATTCCACAGCTTGTTATCATTTATAAACTTACCGTGAAATTCCGTAGAATTTGAATCCGCAAATCCGGGCGGATGTGTCCCGATCTCAGGAGCTGTTACTAAATTATCTTCTATCTCGCTGCATCCGTTATATACCAATGCAGAAAATAATACTATTGTAAAAAACAGATAAAATATTTTTAGCATCTTCATAATTTTGTATTTTAATTTCTGTCGGAAAAATATTTCCGTAAACTATTATCTGCTTTCAGTTCCGTGACAATATCCGCAAAATCCCACTCCTGATATTCCGTCCGGTCTGGCATTCGGATCATTGTGACAGGTATAACAAACCGCTCCCTGTGTCTCATGCCATAGACCTTTTTCATCTCTCATGAATCCGCTCTCGTGAGTTTTCGGGTTCGTTCCCTTTACACCGTCATTATCAAAATGACATCTGACACATACCGGATCGCTTCCCTGTACATCATGACATGACTGACAAGATTCCAGATCACGCTTAGCAAGCTCTGAGTGAAGTCCGCCTCCGGTATTTACGCCAACCGTAGTGAAGTTTGGCTGTGTATGACTCTTCGGAGATATTCCCGTTATCAGATCACCTTTATTCTCATGACAGCTTGCGCAGAATTCCACCGGATCGTGACAAGTCTTGCATTCAAATGATTTATGCGCAGCGTCAAGTCCGTGCGTGAATTTATAATTCAATGTATGCGCTGTCGTCAGCTTCTGTAAAGCATCACGGTCAGTGCGCGTAGCAGTTTCCTTAGTATAATATGGCGCATAAAAATCTTCACGTGTATTATTCCCTGAATATTTTAACGGACTGTGACATGACTGACAGAAGTTATCGCTGTGACACATCATGCAGTTATTTTTTTCGGAACTCTCTCCGGATGATGTGTGCTGATTTAAAAAGTTGGATCTTAAATGATCCTTCGGCGTCAGATTGGTAAGATTTGTATGGCACGATTCACAGGCATTCGAAGCTTTCTGATTATTATGACAGCTGTAACAGCTTTCCATATCCGGCAATACCTGAGAACTCTCTTTTGAAAATTTTACCTTATCAAGATCTGTATGGCATTCTGTACACTGCTTAAGTTTTGTATGTTCTTTGTGAGAAAAATTTATCTCGGTTACAGTTGACTTTAGTTTCTTATATACATTGTCATAATGGCAAAGTCCGCATTCATTCTTATCCTTTACATCATGACATCCTTCGCAGTTCTTTTTTTTCGGATTAAGATTATCTTTCGATGAAACTGAATTCAAAGCCGCTGCGTGACAATCTTCGCATTTTATTTCCGCATCGACTGTGTGAAGCTTGTGATCAAACTTTATAAGTTTACTGTTGTCATACTGCTGCTCCGAATTAAATATCCTGTTTATCTTTCCTTCACCGGTTTCTTCCCTGTGTAAATATGCAGTAGTAGAAATAAAAATTATTATTCCGGCTATGAAGATAAGATAAAATCCGGTAAATTTTGTTTTCATAATATTGTAATTAAAATTTTGTGAACAACCAGTAGTTTACGCCTATTAAAAATCTCACATCCGTTTTATAAATTCTGTTTGTAATAAATTGCCCCTGCGCATCAAAACTCAGCTGCGTATTCGGTCTGTAAGTCAATCCAAGCAATCCGCTGAATACATTCTCTTTCTCTGTTGAATATTCTCCTAATCTGTAATTTGAATAATTTAATCCAAGATTCATTGACAAAATATCCGCAAGTTTTCTGTAATAATATCCGCCGAATCCGTTTGATTCACCACTGTAACCGGAATAATGTGTATATGAAAGTCCGTAAGACGGAAGACTAAATCCCGCCTGCAGTTTTATTGAGTTTTCATTTGTATAAAATACATCTGAGATCTTTCCGTATATGTTAATTCCGTTTTTCAAAGTGTAATCAATTCCTCCACCGGCTTCCTGATATTCGCTCTGTGCAAACGTACTGAATATACTGTTGTATCTGATCTGCGGCTGATGATATGAATAAAATCCCGTGAATCTGAGATTATCAGTTACAAGAAAATTTGCATTAAAATCTCCTCTGTATAATTTTTCATTATTGATGTCGTAATACAGTTTCCCGAAAAAGTAATGTCTCTTATTATAATTATAATTCATATCAATTCCCATGAGCTGATCTTCCGGAGAGTCAGTACTTATAACTGTCTGATAAGGATTAAATAAACTGTCATACCTTATTGCAGTATACGGTTCCGGTTTTTTATGTCTGTTAATATAACTCACTGATGCATAAAAATCCCTTACGCCGTAATACGAAAAATTTCCTCCGTAAATACTGTTTTCACTGAATGGAGCGTATCCGCTGAATTCATAATCCGTTTCAGTTATAGATCCGCCGAATACAGTAAACTGATATTCCTTATATTCACCTGCTTTTAGCTTAAGATATAATCCATCCATTGCGCCGGTGCCAACTCCGGAGAATAAATACTGTCTTCCTAATTTCAGATCAAGCACATTGAAAAGATTAGAACCTTTTATATAAAGATTGTAAAATCTATAATCAAAACCTTTGCCTATTTTATTCATAAGATCCGCATCGGTCTGTATCAAAGTATTAAAAGACCATTTGTCTTTTGAAGCATCTATTAAAAGATTCTGATAACTCCTGAGGTGTGCTGTTTTACTGTCGCTGTTTATGCTGTCCGCTCTTTCCCAGCCATAGACTTGTGTGCTGAATCTCATATTTAAAGACTGAGCATTAATTGAAACAGAACTAATAAGCGGAATTATAAAAAATAATAATATTGAAGATTTAATTGAGTATAGAGTTTTCATATTAATATCCTATTCATTTTCTTTTGGAATTGGATGAACAAATATTTCCCAAATTGACTAACAGATTATTTCAATATATGCCGGACTTCAGGCGCTATAACATCTTATGCAGAAATTTTCCTTTACATTATAATATACCTTTAACTCAGATTTCTAACTCACAAAGGGGGCAAATTTCTGATCAGACATACATATACTTTTCCCGTAAACTGTTTTCAGAATTTTAAAATAATACTGCAGCAAAAATAAAAGTAAAAAATAAAATTTTCATTCTACAGTAATTTATAAATTTAATTGCATTATTTTACTTCTGCCGGAGCAAAATAATTTCAAACATTATTTATGTTCTTAGATCAAATAACTTTTTAAAATTTTATTCACTTACAGGTTTCGGATGTTTTATTTTATCCCACATTTCAGCATAATTAAATCCTTTGAAAGTCGGACTTTCTGAATTGTGACACCCCGTACAGAATGCTTCTCCTTCTGAATGGACCTGTAGTCCTGCATCTATCGATTTCTGCTTGTCTTTCATTATTGAAAGCTTCTTGTATTCCGATCCTGCGCCGTGGCATGATTCGCACTGCACTCCCTGTGTGATGTCAAATGTTTCTTCAAATGTAGATGCATCTGCGGTCTTTCCTAAAGTATGACACTTTAAACATTCAGGTGTCTCGGCAGCTGGAGTTGTAAATCCTTTACCTTCCGCAATCTTGTTTGCTTCGTCGGTCTGAAGCACCTTGAATGCGTTTGCATGCTTTGAACTTTCCCATATCGAAAGCTGACTTCCCTGTGACTCTGTCTTATGACATGCGCCAACGCAGGAATTTACACCTACATATTTGGGATCACTCCCGATTTCAGAAGGCGGATTTTCTGTCGCCGTAAAAAATATGAATCCGATAAAAATTAAAACCGGCAGAACGTAAAACATTTTGGTTTTCATTACGATTTTCTCCTGTTTCTGATTTAATTTATTTAATAGATATCTATAATATCGTTATATTATCCGTTACTTAATACTTATAAGTGTACACTATTTCATGACAAAAAATAGCCTTATTTTCATTCCATCTTTTTGAGCTTACTGATCTTTTCATTCAGCATTGTACTGATAAGATCATAATTGTGAACATATATGCTCGGTCGTGTGGAAATATCATTTACAAGTTTCTTTGCTTCATTAAGCTGAACCTTGTTTTCATCTGAGATCTGCAATGATCTGACTCTGTCGATTTCCGAATTTGCTTTTTCCAGTAAAGTCTTTACATCTTTTTTCCATTCATTTCCCATGGCTTCATAATCATTCTCATGACATTTCAGACAAATTTTGTTATCCGGTTTTATTATCTTAACTGCATCCGAATGACAATCTATACATCCTACTCCGCCTTCCTTCATAAAATCTGGCTGTGATTTGTTCTGATATGTCCCGCTGTAAATCTGATTCTGAAAACTGTGACACTTTGCGCATTCATCATCTGAATTTGCCTGCTTGTGATGACATGAGTTGCAGTTCTCCTTATTTACAATAAGTTCACCGTGCTCTCTTGCATTTGAATGACATTTCGCGCAGGCTACTTTGTTTCTTACTGTATGAAGATTATGAGAAAAATTCATACCGAATTTTTTTACGGAAACTTCCTGAATTCCCATATGACAGCTTGCGCATTCATTCGGAATATATTCCGTTCCTGATTTGAATTCCGGTAAATTTGAAGATGAACCGATTACCGTCAGAGCTTTCTTCATCAGCGAATAACTTCCCGTCAGCAGCTGATCAGCAAACTGTACGTTATGAACACTCTTTCCTACATCTACTATTCCGATATTATGCTTCGCCTCTTCCATATATTTTTCAGCTTCAGGCTTATTGCTGCTTTTTGTTGAATTGACCTGAACTTTTACCGTATTGTAAATCGAATTTATCATAGCAAGTCTTTTCAAAGAAGCTTCTTCCCATTGTTTAGTAAGTTTGTCATATCCTTTACCGTGACATTTCTCACAGGAAGATTCACCGGATTTGAATGTATTCATTCCGGATTTGTTTTCTTCGTGAAATATATGACAGCCCCTGCAGTTAATTCCGTTTAAAAACATTACGCTTGGATTCTTCTCTACTCCAAATCCATTCTCTCCCGTAAATAAACTTACCTGCTGCATGTGAGCGCTGCTGTGGCAGCTCTGACAATCCGGCGGAACAGTCGGATCGATCTTTTGAATTTTATGTTCTATCGGTGAATGACATGCATAACATTTTACACTGTGTTTTGATATATGTATGGAATGAATAGAATCTGTCTGATCATATCTTTCAAGTCTGTCATTCTCAAAATGGCACTGAAAACATCTTTCCTTTCCAACTCCGCCGTTTCCAGCTACTGTATTTGTGTGACAGCTGATACATGAAATTTTGTTGCCGACTACATTTGTATGGTCATATCTCATATCAGCCATCTGCACCTTCGAAAAATTTTTCAGATCGTGACAAGTATTGCAGTCTGCAAGCTTGTCAAATTTATGCTCGGGATCATCCGATTTTTTAAAGTGACAGTTAAAACATGTCGCTTCGGTTACTTCAATATGAGTACCCTGAACAATCTGGGAATGACAGCTCGTGCATTTAAGCGTCTTCCCTCTTCTCAACTCCTTTAAATGATTCTTATGACTGAACAATACTCCCTTGAAATAATAGCTCGTATCTGACAGAGCCTGATTATCGTGACAGCCTGACCGGGCGCAGGTATTATCCGGTATCTCAGCCCATGGTTTTCTCTTTTTATAAGAAAGAGAAACATAATTTACAATTTGTACAAGACCGTTAAGCTTTCCTCTTATAGTTCCGGATATTCCCGGTTCAAAATGACATTCCACACAATCTACTTTATTGTGATCTGATGTCCTCCAGCTCTGATAAAAAGTTTCCATGTAATGACAAGTCGGACAAAATGACGGCTTTGAAGTATATTCCGCTGCCACGGAAAGTAATACTAAAAATGTACCTAAATATAGTCCGGCAAATAAAAAAAATCTTTTGTATCCGCGGACTTTCTTAAACCACTTTACTTCTTTTTCAGGCTTTTTTTCTTTACTGTCCATTTCACTCGTTAATTTACTTTTCACATTCCTTTTTCAAAAGATATATTTGATCTGTTAAACATTATCTTCTTTATTTTTATCAGCCTCATCATCATTAATTTCTTTCACCGGTTTTTCATCCGTTTCATTCTTCACATTTTTTTTAATTTCACTAATATGAAGCTCTTTCTTTTTATTTTCATCCGCCTCAGTTTTAAGATCTGTTAATACTTCTTTCTTTTCAGGAATTATATTTCCTGATGCAACGTCTGAAACTTTGTTCTCAGATCCTCCGGCAACCGATTCTTTATTTTCAATTTCTTCCAGCCATTGCGGATGTTCGTGTTCCATCTGATGTCTTGTAAGATAACCTTTGACCCAAGCTTTATTAACCGGATATACATCAGGATTCAAAAATACAAAATAAAAATGCCAGACAAGTATCGCAAGCGACGCAAGTATTGCTTCATAGAAATGAATTGCCGTAGCAATCTCCATTCCGGTATTTGATATATATTTGAAAAAATAATCTTTAAACCAGAGAATGAATCCTGTAGCTCCCATTATAACCGTTCCCCATACGACTGCCCAGTATTCCATTTTTTCAATATAACTGAATCTGCCGAATCTAGGTTTCTCTGCGGAATTTCCGAAAAGATATTTCATTGAATTTCCGAATTCAGACAGATCGCTTCGCTTTGGTAAAAAGTCCATGAACAGTTTTCTTCCTCTTGGTGAGAATGCCAGATAAATTATATGATAAACTGAAGTGACTACCATTGCCACAGCAGCTATTCTGTGTATCAGACTTCTCGCATTAAATGCATTTTCTCCGATCAGAACTGTGATCCATCTTACCCACCATGCTTCCGGATATTTCAGCCAGAATCCGGTGATTACAAGAATTATAAAACTAGAGAGTAACAAAAAATGCTGCACCCTCTCGTTTAAGGTCATTCTTAAATATTTATCATTATCACTTTTCATTATCAGCTTCGGTTTTCGATTTCTTCTTTTTTCTGTAATCCTGAATATTATGCAGCAGCATAAATCCGATAAGTCCGAATATCAATATTACATAGAATCTTGTTATCCAGAATACCCATGGCGAATCTTCCTTAAGATCAGTCAGATGAATCTTGCTTGTAATTAAAATTTCAGTCGCTCCGGGATGACAGTTTCCGCATGTCTGAGGAAGATTGTTTTTATGAATAGTAGACATCGAATCCGAAGAAGGTCTTACATTATGATATCCGTGACAGCTTTCGCAGTTCGCTGCTTCCTTTAATCCGCCTCTTGTCGCAAGTCCGTGAAAACTTTCTTTATAAGTTTCGCTGACTTTAGTCGGAAGTTCATTTCTTTCTATCATCTCCACCGACCCGTGACAGTTGGTGCACAGCTGAATTAAGTCTCTTGATTTCTGAAGTTTATTTTCCAGATCTTTTGATACAATTCCGTGATTACCGTGACAGTTATTACAGGTCGGAGCATCCGGATTTCCGGCGGTCACTCCTTTTTCATGTATGCTGCCTTCAAAATTTGTATACTGTTTGCCGTGGCATTCGGACTGTCCGCATGTGTTTGCAATATTCTTTTTACTTATCTTTGAATCCGGATTTTCAGCCAGTTCCATCTCATGCGCTCCGTGACAGTCAGAACATGTCGGAGCTGTTTCATTTCCGTCAATCAATGCCTGATAATGTACACTGTTCTTATATCCTGTTATCAGCTCTTCTTCACCTTTGAAATTCTTATGCGGGATTTTACCGTCTTTATGACAGTCCAGACATTTGTCAGCCATTACCAGCTTTGATGAACCGTCTGAAAGTAATGCGGATTTTATATTGTGCTCACCGTGACAATCCGAACAGGTTGGCGCTTTTTCATTATTCTTCATAAGCTCAACCCCGTGTTTGGATTTTTTGAATTTTGCTACAACATCAGCATGACACTTTCCGCAGGTCTCTATCAGTCTTGCCCTTTTAGTAGATGAAGTCGGGTCATCCGGACTGTCTATCATATGATCTCCGTGACAGTCTGTGCATCCGGCGGATTCCATATCACCTTTTTTAATGGATGCATGGATACTTGTTTTATACTGCTCTACAAATTTTGCTGAACCCGTTTCTGTACCCGGAAACATCTTCTCATCTAAATGACATTTTAAACAGGCTTCAGACTGTATAGAATGCTTGCTCGAAATAGTAGTATGAACTCCGTGACAGTCTGTACATACCGGCGTGTTCTTACCGCCGCCTTTAAATACTGTATGATGAACGCTTCCTTTAAAATTCATCTTACTGTCACTATGACATTTACCGCACATGTCAGTTATCTGATTTTTTAGAAATATTTTTTACTTTATGACCTTCTCCGTGACAATCATTACACTTAACTCCTTTTTTACCGTGGATTGTCGAACTGAATTTTGCGATCTCTTTCTTCTTATGACAGCTCATGCAGTTTGCATCAGCATCTTTTTTTAATTCGCTGACTTTCTTTGTATCATGCGCACTGTGACAATCTATGCATTGTGATTTTGCGTGAACGCTCTTTTCAAGACCTTTTGAATCCTCATGACAGGTCCTGCAATTTTCAACTTTTTTATCTGCAGAGTGGGGAATCTCTTCTGCTTTATAATTCAAATGACAGTCCGTACATTCGGCAATTGAATGAGCGGATTTTTTATATAATTCCGGATTTACAAAAAGGGATTTTTTACTGCCGTCGGAATCCATTACAAGATCCTTATCTTCATGGCATGAAAGGCAATCATCTGTACTTTTTGCTTTGCTGCCTGAATATTCAGCAGCAATAATTGTAATTAAAGCAAAAAGACATAATGAAATAATACTTAAAACTATATTTTTAATTCTATATTCCAATATCTTTTTTTTTAAAAACACTGTCCAGTGTTTGAAATAATTCACTTAGTCTCAACGGCTCGGAAATATTCTCTATACCTGTCATTTTCTCATTCTTCTCACTTTCCAGGGAAGGTAAAAAAATGTATGATGAATTTTTAAATCTCATCTTCAGCTTTATAAATAAATATTCATCCATTCCGGAATCTATTATGAAACAATCAATATCATCATTGAGATTAATTATTTTCTCTTCATTAAGATCCGATTCATCTGAAAATGAAACACTGAAACCCTGCAGTTCTAATTTTTTCTGAATTAATATGCTTAAATACTTATCAGCACATATTATGTGAATTTTCTTCTCCACTTTGCATAACACTTAAATTCACTTTTAATAACTCAATATATATGCCATACATGCTGAATTTTTAAGCTATTTTTGCGAAAATCTTGTGGTTTTTTAATTTAAAATGGACTGATATTTATTTTGTGGGGAATTTTTCAACATTAACATGTTTACTTTTGTCTTTATGCGGAAATGAGTAAAAATGAACGCTATTATAAAATACCGGTATTATTAAAACTAAGGTAGGATTTTGTGCGGTGGAATGGATTTACATGATAAACAATCCGGCTGGATTGCTTATTCCAGATTATACTCTCTGATTTTTTTGTACAATGTCTTGCGGTCTATTCCAAGTATCTGAGCTGCTTTTTGTTTGTTCCAGTTATTTTCATCAAGAATTTTATTTATATATATTTTTTCCAGTTCCTTTAATCCGCCCGTTATGTTTGATATGCCGTCACTTAAGTGCTCTGATCCTGAAACAGATAGTTTGAAGTCTTTTTTCCTGATAATATTATCTGCTGATGTAAGCGCTGTTCTTTCAAGTACATTCTCCAGTTCTCTTACATTTCCTTTCCAGTCAAGTTCCATTAAAAATACAAGACCTTCGGCATCAATAGAAAAGTTTTTGTCATATCTTACGGATAACTTCTTGAGAATGTGATCTGTCAGCAATGGAATATCATCTTTTCTTTCATTCAACGGAGGCATTGTTATTGATACAGTTGAAATTCTGTAATAAAGATCTTCCCTGAATTTTTTTTCTTTTATCAGCTCTTATGTTTTGATTTGTTGCTGAAATTAATCTTACATCTATTTTTTACCTTATCGCTTCCGATAGGTTTGATCTCCCAGTTTTTCTATTACTCTCAGTAGTTTTGACTGAAGATGGATTGGCATATCAGCAATTTCATCCAGCAGAAGCGTTCCGCCGTTGGCCTGCTCAAATACACCTCTCTGATTTTCCGTTGCTCCAGTAAAAGCTCCCTTGGTATGACCAAATAATTCACTCTCGAGCAGATTCTCCGGAATAGCGCTGCAGTTGATCGCCACAAATGAATTCTCAGCCCGCTGACTGTTTTTATGAATCGCCTTCGAAACAAGTTCTTTTCCCGTTCCGCTCTGACCTTCTATAAGCACGTTCACTTTCGTTCCCGCAACATTCTTTATCATTTCAAAAACATTCAGCATTTTTCTGCTTCTTCCTATTATGTTTCCGAAGCTGTAATTCTTATCAATCTCGTTCTTAAGATCCCTTAGCTGTTTATTTAATTTTATATTTTCAAGAGCTTTCTTAACTTTGATCTTGAACTCGTCAATGTTAAATGGCTTGCTGAGATAATCATATGCTCCGCTTTCATAGACTCAACCGCAGAGTCTACGGAACTAAAACCCGTCACTATTATAAAATTCGTATGCTGCGGTTTTGGCTTTAAGTAAATCAAGTCCGATACACCAGGCATTTGCAGATCGGAAATTACAAGATCATAATCTCCGTTTGAAATTTTCTCAAGCGCCTTAACACTGCTGTTCTCTTCATCTGCATTGTATCCGCCTGCAGAAAGTATTTACGCATTAGCTTTGTGGAATTCGGTTCGTCATCCACTACTAAAATTCTGAATTCACTGTCCATGTCTGCAAAAATATATAAAATGATTCTGAATGTTTAGTTAATTATTACTCAATTTATTTTGTAATATGTAGAAATAAATCACTCGTAAATTTTTTTAATACTTAAATTAAATTATTTATAATGTTTTTCATGGCACGAATTTTGCGACAGTAAAATAGTGAAATGGATATATCTTTTATGTGATTTAGTTTATAAAACGAATTGAGAATTCATCTTTTAAAATTAAAGGATTATATGAAATATAAAAGTGAGTGATCTGAAATAATTAAGGAATTGAACATTTAAAATTGAACATTGATAATTTATTTGGGGGTTATGTTTTCCAGAACATAACAGTTAGTAAAAAAAACCCATGTATTCCTCTCCTTCACCGGGTTTTTATTTTTATTTATTAATTTAAAACCCCCTTTAAAAAATTCAACAAAACCGAAATTCCTTTCCGAAGAAAATAGCGGCTTTTGCTGATTAAAAGCTTTAATCGCTGTTTTTAAAAATTCCAGACTCTTTTAAATCAAAAAACACATAAAACGCGAAAATAAATTTTGCTTATTACTTAACATAATTATAAATTCACTATAAAGAATTTGTCAAAAATCTATGCAGAAGTAACTGTTGCGAAATTTTAAGAACTGGAGAAGTAAAGCAAATACCTCTGAATTCAGAAAATAAATTTTGCCATTCCTTTTCGTATGCAGGAATCCATGTAAATGGCATGTACAAAAAATTTTTACAAACTAAATTTTGAATAAAAATACAACTTACAACAATAATATTTTGGAAATAATGTTAATGTCATTTTATTTTTTTGATAATAAACCTGACAAACTGCCAAATGCACCTGCTGTCATCAATTATAAGCAATCTCGATGGAAATAACATCAGCACATTTTTGGAAATAACGGTTCATTTAACCGTAATCAAATAATCAGCAATGGCGGTTTGTATGGCCAAACGGTACAACTAATTTTTAAGATATGCATCAGGAATATGGCTTGGCGGAAAAGTAGCAAATGATACACTAGTAGCTATTTGTTAAATATTCATATGAATTTTACCAGGCTTTATAAATTCAAATGGCAAACCCGAGGGAAAGATGATCCCGAATTCAAAGTTTATAAAATTGTCAAAGGAGACACTTTAAGTGAAGATTATCTTAACTAGCCTGTCAATACAAGGCGCTTATCTTGATTCTGCAGGCAAACCTTTCCTACCAGGAACACAGACTTTATTTTATTCAATGACAGACGGTTATCCGGAGTCACATACAAATAATATTGGCAGTACTGCACCATTAAAAGCACAAGTACAGGTTTCAAACTGGTGTTATAATGACTATCCTCCGACAGAACTCAGAAATGTAATTTTCTCAGAATATAAGATCATTAACAAAAACATCCTTGCATGGAATGATGCTTTTATAACTATCTGGTCAGATGAAAAGTCGGAAATTGATGTTGCAATCGGCTGTGATAGTATATTGAATTTAGGATTTGCATATTGCTCTCCAAATACTTTTAATTATGGAAACACTCCGCCGGCTTTTTCGTTCCTTGTTTTGAAAGGACCTGAAGTTTTTTTACAGGAGATCCTGATGATACCGTTTATACATTTACACCTGGTCAAAGAAGAAAAATAAAAACCGGTTATAAGGAAATTAATATGAGTTCATTTTATTCTTATACAAATGCAGATCCAAATAGGAAACCTAAAAATTATCAAGAGGTTTATTTAACTATGCACGGTATAAAAGGAAATGGTGAAACTGGATAAATCCAATTACAAAATACTATTACAAAATTTCCTATACTCCGGTGATCCCGAAACAGGTACAGGATGGAATCAATATACTCAAAGCTTACATGGAACAGAAGACACAAGATGAATATCGAAAATTGAATATCAATCCGGCGATACTCAGACCATCGTCTTTGCTCAGATAGTAAGTCAGGGAATAAATAATCTAAACAGCGTTACAAAACTCAAACAAACCGCAGCTTATGTTAAAAATGTGTTTGATAATAATTTCACAACAGTAGATATAAAAAATAATGCTGAAAATTTTTCACCGGACGGATTTAAACTCAGTCAGAATTTTCCAAATCCATTCAACCCGGAGACAGTTATCAGTTACGGGTTACCTGTCACAGGTTTTGTAAAGTTAAGCGTGTATGACATCCTCGGAAATGAAGTAGCTGAACTCGTAAATGAAAAGCAATACGCCGGAAGATATGAAGTAAAATTCGACGGAAGTAATATTGCAAGCGGAGTTTATTTTTATAAATTAACCGCAGGTAAATTTTCGGAGACAGAATGAATGATGCTGATAAGATAATATCACAGTTGCGATCAAATTGTACGAATTGCGAATGTCAAATAATTTTTTAGCAAAGAGCATAGCAATGAGTTTATCTGATTATTCCCGAACTTCCAAATTTTGACAGAATAAACTAACAATTCCTAACACAAAGAAGAATGAGTTATGAGCAGGCAGTATAAAAAAAGTAATCAGTAAATCATTAAGTTAATCTTTTGTACTTCTTCCAATTTCCTTTAGAAATGTCTCCATTTGAAATTTTCAATAAGGAGAGCTCTTAACTGAGTATATGTTCAAGTAAACCTTTTTCCTGTCAGTGCTTTCCGTAGTTCTGAAATATATCCAAACAATGAAAAATCATTGCGCATGAATTGTTTTCCTGTCTCCTGCCGATTGTACACTCCTGCATACAAAATCAACAAGATTACACATCGGCAGACAAAGTATAAGCCTTCATCAAATCCGTCCGGCCAGCCCAGCGCAAAGCATGCGTCGTTTCCCTTCCGCTATTAAAAATCTCGTCACTTTTCCACCTCTCATCGCAAACTATTTCTTCAAACTTTTTTATCTGTCTCAATGTCAGTAATTTAGCATTGATGTCTTTATTACTATTATCCCACTCGCGGTAATGGCTGCAAGCATAGAGAAAAGCTCCCGTTTTTTCCATAATTTACAGTTGCATTATAATTCAAAAATTATTTGCTTTAGAATTTTTAAATTTAACTTTATCCACTTTGCATTTCCATTTAAATAATATTCTGATGTTTTAGAAACCATTCGGGTGTAGTCTTTCGTCTTCAGACTGCAAAGAAATTCGGAAGAGGAAAATAATTCCATTCTTAAAAAAAAATCTACTATACACAATGTTCATTTCACATTAAACATTGCGCACAGTACATTTAAAACTTTCGATAAATATTTTTATACATTATTTGACTGGCATCATTTTTTTTTGTTTCAATGATAAGTTCTCCGTGCTCAGAGTATAATAAAATTCCTTGAGAGCCTGATAATGATTCAGAATTTCTGCCGGCATCAAACCTGATATTACACTGACCTGCCTGCAGATTCTCATTTACCAGAGTTGAAATTTTCCTTTTTCCCGATACATCAAATACTTTTAAACTTGCAAATTCAGATTTAGGTATTTCAGGCATTCATATTTGTCGATGGATTGAAAGGAAATTGGGAAAAT
>JADJWZ010000037.1 GCA_016716125.1 Ignavibacteria bacterium
TCTCGAAATGAGTAGCCGAACTCGTGAATGGCTCAAAGCGCCGGAAGCTGTAGTAAAATTCGACGGAAGTAATATTTGCAAGCCAAGTTTATTTTTATAAATTAACCGCAGGTAATTTTTCGGAGACGAAATGAATGGTGCTGATAAGATAATATCAAATTTCAAATGACGAATTGCGAATGTCAAATAAATTTTAGCAAAGAGCATAAAATGAAACTATCTGATTATTCCTGAAGCGCAAACTTTGACAGAATAAATTAACAATTCTAAACACAAAGAAAGAATAAGTGTGAGCAGGAAGTATAAAAAGTAATCTGATAAATCATTAGGTTAATCTTTTATCACTTCTTCCAATTTCCTTTAGAAATGTTCCATTTAAAATTTTCAATAAGGAGGAGCTTGCAATTGAGCCTGTATTGCTCAAGCAGATTATTTTTGTCAGTTACTCTCAGCAGTTCGGCAATATATCAAAAAGTGAAAAATCATTTTCGCGCATGAATTATTTTCCTGTCTCCTGCCGATCGTACCCTCACGGCCGCATTCAAAATCAACAAGTTTACATCGGAAGACAAAGCATAAACTCATCAAATCCGTCAGCCCGGTCAAGCGCAAGCCATGCGTCAGTTTCCCTTCCGCTGTTAAAAATCTCTATCAGCTTTTTCAGCTCTCATCATCTGCAACTATTTCTTCAAATTTTTCTATCTGTCTCAATGTCAGTAATTTAGCGGCGATGATGTCTTTTTTTATTACTATTATCCCACTCGCCTGTTATGACAACATAGGATAAACTTTTCCGTTTTTTCCATAATTTACTGTTGTAGTATATTTCAAAAAATTATCTGTTTTATAATTTTCTCAAATTTAACTTTATCTACTTTGCATTTCCATTTAAATATTATTCCTAATTTTTCGTAAACCCGTCGGTGTATGTGTCTTTCGTCTTCAGATTGCAAAGTAATTCGGAAGAGAAATAATTCATGTCATAAAACAAAATCATACTTTTACAATGTTCATTTCATAGTAAACATTAACGCACAGTACATTCATTTTTTTTTTTTTTTCGATAAATATTTTTAGCCACAATTACCCGAGGCATCATTTTTGTTTCAATAAAACTCTCTGTGCTCAGAGTATAATAATATATTCCGCCTGAGAGCTGATGATCCAAATTTCTGCCGAAGCATCAAACCTGATATTATGCTGACCTGCCTGCAGATTCTCATTTACCAGGATTGAAATTTCCTTTCCCAAATATGTCCCAAATGCCGCAAACTTACAAATTCAGAGTTAGGTATTTCAAAATTTATATTTGTCGATGGATTGAAAGGATTAGGAAATTTTGGTTAACCTGTAATAAACCGGATTGTTAATATTATTTAATACCTACAAGATTCCTTACCGCTATCTTTTTCCCGATCCCGAGTTCCAGCCGTTTGAAAATCCAACGACTTCGCTGATCCATAATGAATCTGTTCCGGGAACTACTGGTGCAGTATAATTGAACTGTCCCGTAAAGGCTTCCGCTTGACAAATTAAGCGGGCTTCGATGTGTAAGTTCTCCGTTTTGTAATTTTAGATAAGATGCTCCGGGTCCTGTTGCAAGTGATCCGAGAGCCGTGTTGCAATATCCAACTCCGCCGCCGGCATTTGAACCTGACCTGTTAATAGTAAAACTGAAAACAACCGTCTGTCCCTTTATTACAGTATCCAGTCCTGAAAATACTCCTGAAATATGTTTGTATTTTGTGTATGACATGAACAGCCGGTCGTACTCGTTTTCTTGTCCTTCCGATAAATCCATCTTCAGAAGTACTTATACCATTACGCGTGGTAAAAGTATAATTGTAAAAATAACTGCTGAAATAAGAGAAACTGATTTTCATTTGTTGTGTTTATTTTTTTTCTTTACACTACTTCAATTAGCATATTAGAAAAATATGATGTTCTGTTAATATTTTTGGAAATATTATCCAAAAAATTAATTTTCGGGAAATATCACCCCACTGAAATTTCAATCAGGAAAATTTCTACCGAGAACTATTTTTCTCAAATTAATGTTAAGCAGCTAAAATTGATGTTATTTTACCAGCATCAATTTTCAGACTGATGTATAATTTTTGTAATCAATGAATAAAAAATATATTCCGCTCGGATATTTATTACCATTTCCGCCACAAAATTTTAGCAACTGCCTGCAGAAAGTTCCCCGTTCATCAGAGTCTCAATAATTTTCCCGTTTATATCAAAAAATTCTTAATTCGACTTCTTCATTTACCGGCAGATCAGAAATTTATTGAAGTTACCGGATTGAACGGAGTTTGGATAATTCTGATAAAGGACATATTGACCGGGTATTTCATTAGTAGCTGGTTTTTGATTTACAATTCCCAGCTGTGTCGTGCCCTGTTTCAGGACTATGTCATTGTCAGGATCAAAAAGTAAAAACGCAGTCAGCTGCCTGTCGAAATTCCAGCTGAATACCTGATCGTTAATATCATTCATTACTTTCACGGTTGTATCCGGTCCCGTCGAAAATGAAATTTTTAACACAAGCAGCATCTTATGAAAAGGTGTATTTGTCTGAGTCTGTCTCGCATGGAAAGCAACTTTCCATAAACCCCTTCGAGGTTGTAAACTGATCGAGAGTCTGATACACCGGATGATTGGGCTGCTTTACCCACTGTTCTATAAACCAAAAGTAGCAAGATCCTGACCATATGCCTGACTGATCTTTGCAGCAAAGTCGTCGGTAGTTCGCGCTTTATATTTGAAGTCATGATGTATCCCGTCGCATAAGATCTGATAATATTAAAAAAGCAGCAGAGTCACCTACTACATATCTCAGCATATGCAGTACACATGCGCCTTGGCATAAGTGATCTTTTATAATTGAAAAGCGTATTTTGTATTCGGTGTAATTATCGCCCACTGCGCGGATTATATAGCTAGCCGGGATTTTGAGAGAGATAAGAACTTAGCGGCAAGATGAGTGTCGCTTTTATGAACTGTAACCGCCGGTTTTCTCAAACCACAGCGCTTCGCTGTATGTTACCAAATCCTTCATTCAGACATATGTCAGCCCATGTGGGCGCAGATTGTATCTTATCTCGAACCATTGATCCGCGTAATGCTCATGCAGGAACAAGATTTTCACTCTCAGCAATTTAAGCACAATGTAGTGAGTCCTGATGATTTTCCATGCCTCCCCAACTGAATCCCGGAGCAAGGAGCAGTTGGCAAATCCATTTTCTCGAATCCATGTTCTCGAATTTCTGAAAACGAAAAATATGTCGTCATATCTTTTATAATATTTTTATCAGAATTTGGGATTCTCACCGTTGTTAAAATAAAATCTGATTGGAATGCTGTCAGAGGATTTTGATAATTTATTCAGTAAACAATGTTAATATTGTAATTTACTTTTTCCTGTCAGTGCTACAAGATAGGTCGGTACAGGATCACAGCTGACGAGTGATAATAAATCGTATCGCCTGTAACTGTTAAGTCGTTGAGTCTTCCGTTCGAACCAATGCTCCCGTTATGCAGCACGCTTGCAGTCATATCCAGAGTCGGCACATCGGATGGCTTATCAGCAACAAAACCACTTTTATAAGCTCCTTCAGGTTCGCAGTCGGTAAAGAGTCCGCCATTTCACGGCATAAAATGCCTGATCAAGATACATTCAGATGCTGATGGCTGATTTTTACTTCGGCGATCTCACCGGGAATGAAAGTTCTGCTTAAAACAATATTCAGCACATTATTTGTATGTGTAAAAGAAACTCAAATCGGACGACTGAATTAATTGTTAATGACGTATTAACTGCATTCAGATTAATTGAATTAATTACGGAATCCGCTTGAATCTCACAGTCATAACTGAAAATGATTTCGGATAAGGTGATATGAAAACATTTCTAATATCAATATTGATCTCATAATTTAAAACGTCGAAAGAATGTTTAGGGGAATTTGTGGAGTCGAGATCAAACAGATTATAATCTGAAGATGATTTTTGTGAACACAGTATACTTCCTTTTTCTGTAATGAATTGAACTATAGATGTAGCCGGAACGAATACAAGTAAAAGGAAAATTATAAATATAATTTTTTTCATAATAATTTTCGCATTTAAATCTTTTTAATCGGAAGTTAAGTTAATGAAATTGTATTCACTACAGTTAGTATCATAATTATTTCTTTATAACTGACATAATTGCGGCACGATATTTGTCTTTGAGGAAATTCGGTAACAGAAGGTTTATTTATTTAATTGCAGTATTAAAATCATTTTATTCAACCATAACAAGAGAAAAATGATTAAAAATATATTTTTCTCATGAAGTCAATAAATGTTCATTAGTGGTATTGTAGATTGATTCTCGAATTACTATTTTACAACAATTATTTTCACTAAGTATTAATTAACTAAAAATAAAATCAGGAGAGGTAGTTATGAAAAATTTTCTAGGTTATTTTATTAGTTATTCTTTTCCTTTATCTCTACGAATCTCAACACCGGTTCCGGCTTTTCAAATGATCCAGCCGACGGTTCAATCCGGTTTGACCGTTGTCCCGAATAATTATTCCGGTATACAAGGTACGGCAACTTTTCTCGGACCCTTTACGGCAAATGGCCAGAGAACCTATCAAATGCTGATTCATGCTAATCAGCTTACAGATATAACGGGATCAGAAATTAATGCGATCGCATTCAAGACTTCCCGTATCCGCTATGGAATGGCCGTTATCCCGGATATTTCATTTTACCACTTATAGTATTACTTAAGCGGAAGCGTCGATCCGGTAAACAGAAGTCTGACTTTTGCTAATAATGTAGTCGGTACTCAGACGCTTGTAAGATCAGGCGTTTTAAACATAACTACAAATACGCACAGATTCGGAAGTACTCCGAATGATTTCGGCGATGACTTGTGCGCACTACTCCGTGGCTTTATGAAGGCGGAAATCTTTTAATTGAGATTCGTCATGGGGTTTACCGGTACATCAAGAAGTGTTGACGCTATCGGAACCCAGGAATAGCAGGTTACAGTACAGACTTCAGCGCATGCTGGCAGACAACTTCGTTCCGACTACCCGCCACAGCCCAATTTTGCCGCAACAAGAATTAACTCCAATATTATCGTCGGATTAAATAATAACACCGAGATTCCCGACAGATATGATCTTGGAACAAATTATCCGAATCCGTTCAATCCGTAACTCTCACAAATACAGTATCGCTTCTTCTGAAAATGTGAACTGAAAGTATATGACATTCTCGGAAATGAAGTTATGACTGCTAAAAGGCCAAAATTCAAAACAAAATGCTGGGATTATATGAAACGGAATTTGACCCAGGAAGTAATCTTTCACGGGATTTATGTTAAACTTAGGCAGGAAATTATTCACGTCAGATAAAAATGATCTGAGTAAATAATATCTGCTTAAAATTATAAAATGTTCGATATGTTTAACATCTGCATATTGAACATTTTACATTATAATATTCTTTCAAGGGTTTAATTACAGGGCAAAATCAAAAGCATTGTTATCAACGATTGAAGCAACCGAAAGATCCGTTATACTATCTCCGTCAGATAAGTATTTACATATCCGTAGTTACATTTATTACATCGTTATCAATTTCCGACGGTCACTTACATCAATTAAACCGTCTTGATTCACATCACCGCTGAAAAACACCACGGCCTAATTTAAACATCATGTTATTTCCAAATGCCTGTGACTAAGCAGTAGTAAAATCGTAATTTGAATTACTTCCAATAGAAATGCAACGAGGAGGACGTCTCCATGTCTAAAAGCATTTCAATATATCCACATCAATATAATAAGAACCCGTTCCGGCCATTTGGAAGTGAAATCAATACAATACCGGAAGATGTGTATTCTTTTTGCAGAATCAACAACAGCTTAAGGAGGTGATGAATTATGCGAAGGACCTTGCTGTATCTACTACCATTGTCGGACCGTTCAAGAATCCTTCATAACTTAACTTAATATTGACTGCAATTACAGGTTGGTTCGCTTTAAATGAACCAACCATTCCCAGATTAAAAATGGAAATCACATCTGTAGACCCCATATGTACCGGCAACAAGTTACAAACATATGCTCCCCAAATGTTGTATTAGATTATTTATCGCTGCTGCTCGGGAAGAGCACCCGGAGGACGTGATGTCATTGGAGAACCGTCACATGAGGTTGTATGAGACCCCTTCTGCCAGGTCCATTTTATGGTATCTCAACATTAATATTCATTTGGAGGTGTAAAAAATTATTTCTGACAAAAACTTCATAGACAGTGGAAAATGTGTCGGAAGAGGAAAGTAAAATTACAAGAAAAGGAATACCGAAACAAAAGACAACGTAAATTTTTGATTTCATTTTCTTTATTTTAATTAATCAAACTATAATTTAATATATTGCTGTTCCTTTGGTTTGTTTAAAATACAGATTTTAATATTACTTAAAAGCAGGTATATATACTTAATTGGAAATTATAATTTTTTAAAAAATTAAAGTAAGAAATTGATTCAGAGGGAATAATATAACTGAATCAATTTTTAATTAAAACTATTTTAAATTGAGCATTGAAAATCTTACAATTACTTCAAGGTATTACTGCATATATAAATTTAATCCCGTTATTGTCCATCAATAGAAGCATCTGGAAGATCTACTATTAAATCTCCGGTAAGATCAGTAATCACATAACCTGTTGTAACATTAAAAATACACATCATTTTCAATTTGTGACTGATCTGACACATCCTACATAATCCCAAGTCTCAGTCTGTATCACCGCTGTATATACACCACTTTCCTGATTTTAAATCGATTATTTCCATAAGCTTTCCTGTTCAATAAAATCAAATCCGTAATTTCATTTCAGTAAAGTAACAGGCTGAAAACTCCGTCTCAAGAGCGTTTCTGTGAATGATCTTTATATAATAATTTCAGTTTTCTGCAGATAAATAAGCAGACGCTTTACCAGAATCATTTAAAAAACTACCGCAGAATCTATAATATCATAAGGTGATGTATTTTCCATTAAATATACTTTCACGGTATCTTCTGTCTGAAAAGTCTCATTCGGAATCCCTCTATTCCCAATGTCAGATTTAAACCATTGACGTAGTGTTTCAGCAGTGAAGCTTTTACTCCTATGAATTCAGATTAAGTTCTGATTACTGTTACCCGTCATCTTTATAAAATAATTTCGGGTGAAAATAGAAGCTGACTGTTATCTGGAGATGACGTTATAGTTTTGAAATTATCCCAGCGCCATCTCGGACAGTATTGAAATACCATTTACTCCTGCGTTCAAAAAATTTAGAGTCACTGTAATTTTTCCGCCCGGTAACTGAATTCTTTGTAATAATCAGTATCGGAAGTAAACCGATCTGCTCTTAAAGATTATAAATCGGAATAAAGTTTACTGAAGGAAATATCATATGCAGTAAACCCTCTGATTGTCTGGTTCATCAAAACTCTGATGAGAGATCTGCTGTCGCTTGTTTTCCTGAATGTGATTCTTGTTTATTCCTAATTGTATCCAGCGGCTACGCGGAGGCAAAACTTCCGTTATATATCGCCTGACTGCTGTAAGGTACAGCAAGGTCAGTACCGAGTCCGAGATAGTTTGACATTATCCATGTATATAAAATATTCTGAGGAAGAGGCATTGCGGGATTATCCGCTGTTCCTGAATTCAATCCGGTCGCTGTGTCAGTCTGAATACCGTTACAGTTAAAATCCTTATTGTAATAATTTGACGGAACCAGAGATTCAGGATTTCAAAAAGGTATCCGGCGCTGTTACTTCCTGTAAATGAATTTTCATATCCCTGATAGCTTCACTGTTAAAATCAATTCCGCCTATCGGTATCGAAACATTTGTGCGAGGTGAGGAGTACCGATCGTAATGACTTTCACTACTTTATGACCGTTTAAAGTATCATTCGGATCGATCCACCATTTATGAATTCCATTTCTCTTCTCTGCAGGTATTCCCTGATCGCAAGACCACCCATTGAATGTCCTGCAAGTATGACTTTATCCGCGCCGGTGATACGTAATACGGAATCAATAAATATTTTTAAGGCAAAGCCCTGTTTGAATATCGCAGACTGATTGCTAGGATTTTGATTACTTCCTGGAAGAGAATTATTATAAAGAATGATCCGCGGATCATTGCCGTCCCTGTTCCAGAAATTTCCAAAGTTGACAGTATAAATATTAGAATTAGTAATTTTATTTACTTCTGCGCCGCTCGTATTTAAAAGCGGAATCACTACGTCCTGAGTGTATTCAGTAGTATCTCCTCCTCTTGCATTAAGTACTGCGCTCAGGTTATGTTCCGCGCTTATGATCCATGAAGCGCTCAGCTGATTAACGGTCGTATTCCATGTCATGTCATCTGAATTCAGACCGTGAACAAATATAACGGGGTAAGGTGAATTTCCAATCTGTGAGAAAGTAAGCTGCGGGATTAAAAAAGTTATGAACAGTAGTATAAATTTTTTCAAAAGAATAAATTAAGATTTAAAAACTGATGTTGTTATAAAATATAAAATTATGTGTGAATTATCAATTTAACATTTACAAATATTTAAAATATCGCATTAATCAAATTAAATGTAACCGATAAAATTATGAATAAATAAACTATGGAAGAATATCTTATAGAAGTAAGAAGAGATACTATAATGTAAATATGGAAGAGAATCAAAATTGTATTAATTATAGATCCTTCAATTTCAGATTATCTGTGAAAATTTTTAATATTCAGCTTATCTTTTTATATAAACAGAATTTTACTGATTTAAATAAATCCAATCTGAATTTTTATACGTTATTGATAATGAACATTAACATTAACATTATAAAAAACTAAATGAAAGGAATCTAAAATGAGTATTAAAAAAACTTTGCACTCTTTGATAGGATTGTTTGCCGTGTGCGCAATGGTTTTCAGCATATCCCAATGGACAGATGCATCCAGTCACCGTGAGGCTCCGATAATCTCCACTGATCCTGTGGCTGACAATACAGACGTCTATGCTTTCCGACCTGCGGATGATCCCGGAACAGTCTGTTTAATAGCTTGCTACAATCCTATGGAAGAGCCGGCGGGCGGACCAAATTTCCATAAATTCGGAACTGATGTTTTATATGAAATTAAAATCGATAATGTCGGTGACAGAATTGACCATATAAGTTATCAGTTTGAATTTACTGACATAGTAGGAAATGGAAATACATTCCTTTATAATACAGGTGAGGTTTCCACTCTCGGCGATCCTGATTTAAATGTAAAGCAGACATACGTTGTAAAAAGAGTTGTAAACGGTGTTACAGAATGGACATCTTCACCCCTGCCCGTTACGCCGAATTATGTCGGCGGTAATTCACATTCGGATCCAAATTATGCCGGACCTTCTTCTATGCCAAACTACAGCGGTATTATGTCAGAAGGTATAAGAGATCTTCCTAATGCAGGCGGTAAAGTATTTGCCGGTCCTACAGATGATCCGTTCTATGTTGATCTTGGCGCAGCATTTGATCTGCTGAAGATCCGTCCGGGTGCGCCGGGAAACACCGGCGGCGGTAAAGATGCGCTTGCAGGTTACAATGTTCATTCCATTTCCATCAAAGTACCGATCGCGCAGGTTACCAGAAACGGTAGTCCTAATCCGAATCAAAATGATTCAAATGCAATTATAGGTGTCTGGGCTACCGCAAGCAGAAAAGCAACAACCGTAATAAATAGTAATGGTACCAGAACCGGTTCAGGTAACTGGGTCACCGTTTCGAGACTCGGAATGCCGCTTGTAAATGAAGTAGTGCTGCCATTGAGTCAGAAAGATAAATGGAATGCTTCAAAACCTGTGGATGATGCACAGTTTTTAAATTATGTAACTTCACCTGAACTAGCCGGAATTATCAATCTTCTTTATCCGGTTACAGATGACATACCTACATCAAACAGAACGGATCTCGTAGCAGTATTTTTAACAGGTGTAACAGGTCTGACGCAAAGACCGCAGGATACCAGAACTCCATCAGAACAGTTAAGAATAAATCTCGGAATTGCTCCGGTGGCATTTGAAAATGAAAACAGACTTGGAGTTATTGCAGGTGATGCAGCCGGTTTTCCAAACGGAAGAAGACTTAAAGATGATGTACTTGACATAGCGCTGAGAGTAGTCGGAGGCGTACTGCTCGGACCTCCATTCAGTACGGGAATAAATGCTCAGCTCGGAGATGGCGTTCAGAGAAATGACAAAGCATTCGCTACGACATTTCCATATCTGGCAATTCCGCATGAAGGATATGAAAACTCTCACGGTGTGATCGTTTCTGTTTTCAATAATTCGCAGAATGTAAATCCGGAGAAATACGGTCTGCTGCAGAATTATCCTAATCCTTTCAATCCTTCTACTCAGATCAAATACAATTTACTTAAAGCTGACAATGTGGATATAGCCGGTGAAAAAGTTGTAGTATGGGACGGAAGAAATAACAGCGGCGAAGCTGTTGCTTCCGGGACATATTTTGTAAAGCTGGTAACTTCTTCAGGTGTGGATTCAAAGAAAATGATGCTTTTAAAATAAATTATTCAATGCAGCCTGTTTACATTTTAAAACAGACTGCTTTTAAATTTAAACTATGAAAAAAATACTTATCACTACTACACTCCTGATAATTTTATTTCTTATTACCTGGAAAGTTTTTGACTTCAATACTGATGATCAGGTATTATCTGCGGGATTATATGACAGCGATATAAATTATATAAGTAATACTAATTCTTCAGTTGACAGATATATCAGCACCTTAAAAGAACATCTTAACGAATCTCCCGATAATTCCAATTTACTTACAAAACTTGGAGCTGCTTATATTCAGAAAGCAAGAGAAACATACGATCCGGAATCTTATTCCATGGCGGAAGATGTACTCAACAGGTCAATTGAAATACAGCCGGATAATTTTTTATCCATTGCGGAACTTGGTTCGGTTAAGCTTTCCCGGCATCATTTCAGCGAAGCACTGGCCTTATCTCAAAAAGCTTTACAAATAAATCCATACAGCGCATATTCTTATGGAGTAATGGTAGATGCACAAGTCGAACTTGGAATGTATGATGAAGCGGTTGTAAGTCTGCAGAAAATGGTGGACTTAAGACCTGATCTCAGTTCTTATTCGAGAGTTTCTTATCTTCGTGAATTATTCGGTGATACAGACGGAGCGATAGATGCAATGAAATCGGCTATTACAGCGGGTTCTCCGGAATCGGAAAATACAGTTTGGTGCAGAGTACAGCTTGCAAATCTTTATTACAGATCCGGAAATTATGATTCTGCTTCATTTATTTATCAAAGTATAATTTCTGAATTTCCCGAATATACTCATGCTTATGGAGGAATGGCTATGATAAAAATGCATGAGGGAAATTACAACGATGCTATTTTACTATACAGCAGAGCGCTGGAGAAAAATTCTTTAGCGGAATATCTTATAGCTCTGGGTGATGCATATTCGCTTAATGGTGAAAAGGAAAGCTGAGGTAGAATACCGAAAAGTAAAACTGCTGACAACAATATTTAAGCAAAAAGGTATTGATACTGATCTGGAGATAGTGCTCTTTAACGCAGATCATAACCGGTCACTGGAAGAATCATTTGAAAATTCTCAGAAATCCCTGAATAATGGCTCAAAGAATATTAAGACTTATCATCCACTTGCATGGACAGCTTATAAACTCGGTAATTATGAAACTGCTGCTCAGAACATTATGCAGGCACTGCGTCTGGGCACAAAAGATCCGCTTTTATTTTATCATGCAGGTAAGATCTTTGAAAGTACAGGAGATACAGCTAAATCAAAAGACTATCTCGATTTTGCATTAAAAATGAATCCATATTATGAAAAACTCTATTAACGGAATTAATTGTCTTATTCAAAATAAGAATACCAGCGAAAAACTTTTGATCAGGTATTTAGTATTTCTTACTTTCCTAATAGTAATTATACTTTTTCCTGAAATGATTTCAGCTCATCCTATACATGATCTGAATTCACTCTCTGCAATAGATACAGGATGGATATATCTTCAGCTTGGTTTTACTCATATAATTCCCTACGGAGCAGATCATATTTTATTTGTATTAGGTTTGTTTCTTCTTAGCCCTAAGATAAAACCGTTGCTCGTACAAATTTCAGTGTTTACAATTGCTCATTCTATAACATTATCACTTGCAGTTTTCAATGTTATCAGTATTCCGGAAATTTTTATTGAACCGGTAATTGCATTGTCAATTGTTTTCATTGCAGTGGAGAATATTTACTCCAGAAAACTGAATTCATTCCGGGTAATCGTAATTTTCATTTTCGGACTTATTCACGGATTGGGATTTGCAGGAGTTTTAAAGGAACTTGGTCTTCCGAAAGATCAGTTTGTAAATGCGCTTATATCATTTAATGTCGGTGTTGAGTTTGGTCAGATATCGGTTGTATTGATTGCATTTATTTCGGTAGGCATATGGTTCAGAGCAAAAAGCTGGTACAGAAACAGAATCCTGATTCCCGGATCAGTTGTAATTGCTTTGATCGCTTGTTACTGGGCGGCTGAGCGGCTAATTCACTAAATAATAAAACATACAATATTAGTTTTTTATTTTATTGAAATTATAAAACCGGCAACTAATTACACTTCTTACCATTTCAAATATTTTCAAAAAAAAAATTCCAAAGTCTTTAATATCGACTTTGGAATTTTTTTATAATCAGTTCATTCCCTTACTATTTAAATTTTGATAACTTCAGGATTATACACTGTCAAAACTCCTTTATCCTAAGAATAATCTTCCGGATCAGCTACAATAATAAGGGTACATCCGTTCTCGGTGTATAATGATTTATGATCGCTGTCACCTTCTGCATGATGGAAATCTCCGGGTCCGAGTATTTTACCTTCTGCGTGTAAATCACCTTCTATAACATAACATTCCTCAGCACCACTGTGATGATGAGAAGGATACTGACATCCTGCTTCCGCTTTTAAAAGCAGCATTATATAATTTTTTTCTTTATTAAATGAAAGTGGTTTATACTTTATGCCTTTTACAGGATATTCCTTCCATTCTGAAGTTTCCTCCAATACAAAACTGAAATTGATATCTTTTTTTTCTGCTTTAGACTTTTCGTCTATTTCATTTAAAATATTATCAAGAATTTTGTTCTTAGCATTCGGTGATAATGATTTTTTATATTTTGAATCATACAATACTGAGGGTAACATTGACGCAACTTCACTGTAATCTTTTATAACATTATCATATTCGGGATCTTCATTTTTTTCTGTCTGAGAATTACCTTCATCATTATACAGACCTAAAGATCTTAATATAATATTTTCTTCTCTGATTTGATTATTATTTTTCATAATTAATTAATTAAATGTTTTAATTTGTTTCTTAACTTCATCATAGCAGTCCTGATACACGTTTTTACTGTTCCCAGAGGCATTTCAAAATGCTCAGCGAGTTCACTTTGTGAATATCCTCTGAAATAAGCAAACTCCAACAGCTCTTTTTGTATTTCCGTTAATTTATTTATTGCGGTTTTAATTTCATGCCTGACATTATTTAATGTTAAAACACTTTCCGGATTTTCATATGTTTGTTCAGAGCTTAAATGATAAAATCTTTCTATATCACATTCATTTTCTCTGAGTTTAAAACTTTTGCTTCTAAGCTTATCAATTGATTTATTTCTTGTAATTCTTACTATCCAGGAGATTGGAGTTCCGAGATTTTCATTATACATTTCCAGATTTTTCCCAAATCAGCATAAATATTTCCTGTAAAGTATCCTCAGAATCAGATTCACTTTTTAAAATATAATGAACAATATTATACAAGTAATCAGAATACTGATTATATAAATCTTTCATTGCTGCAGTATCTCCGGTCGAGATTTTTTTTAATAATTTTTTATCTTCGTCGGAGCGTATATTACTTATATCAATAGTTTGCATAGAATTACAACTGTGAAAAAATAATTTCTTTAATCAGAATAATAATATTTGTAAATTTAAAATAAAAAGACCAATTAATGTTTGATTTTATCAATATATAATAAACCGGTTTTTAATTTGACCTAAGTTTTGTACTATTTAAATCATATAAGTAATATAACTTTTATATTGTCTAATAATAAGGTAAAAAAAAATTACTTTGACTCTAAGTATTAGCAATATATATTAATTACAAAGTTTAGTCGTGAACAAAATTTACTGGGTAAGGTGAATTTCCGGTCTGTGAGAAATCAGCTTCGGAATTAAAAAATTGATTAAAAAAATTTCAAAAGTATAGATCTTGATGTATAATTTTTTATTTTAACGATCATCTGTTTTAAATGCATTATCCGTTTAACGTTTAAAATAAATAGGCAAATAATAATTAGTAATCGAAGTCATGTTTCTTAAAAGCAAATTAATCATTCTTAAATAATTTATTATTGGCAAACTTTTTATGTCTTTTATAAACTCTGATCCGCGCTTCTGTGTCTTCAAGATCATCAATACAGCTAATAATATATTTCTTTATACTTATTTTTAAGTTTTTCAGCTTTTCATCAGAAAGTTCTTTTTTATTCCTTGAATTAAGTTCTCTGTATAAAATATATAATGCGATTTTATCTTCAAGCTGAACAAGCGGATTCAGCCAGACCGCATTTCCGTCCTCATCATCCGGATATTCCCACGGCTTCATATTTCTTTTTTTCTTCAAATATTTATAACACAGAATTGGAAGTTCGTCATCTTTTTTTATTCTTACTTTATAATCCCTGCATCTGTCATACATAAACTGCCTGTTAACTTTTTTAACATAAATATTGAATTCTTTTTCGATATTGTAGTCTGATGTTCCGATTTTCATATTAATCGTTTTAAAGTTTACTATAATATACAAATAGAAAAAGACATCTGAAGTCACACATTAAACACTTGTAAATGCTGAATAAAACAAGTGTTAGAAAATATTAAATAATATAAAAACTTAACCTAATTCAGCGGAAGTGTTATGAGAAATTTAGCGCCTTTTCCGGGTTTAGAAGATGCAGAAATATTGCCGCCGTGTTCCGTAATGATCCGTCTTGCAATGGAAAGTCCGAGACCTGTGCCTTTGCCGTATTCCTTGGAGGAGAAGAACGGTGTAAATATTTTTTCGAGATTAGCTTTAGAAATACCTTCGCCGGAGTCGGAGATCTCAATGATGATATTATTATCAGATGTTCCGGACTTTATAAATATTTCTCCGGTTTTTTTTATCGCCTGTATGGAATTCGTCAGCATATTGCAGATAGTTTCTTCGATCTGACCTCTGTCAATGCTGATATCGGGGATTTCATTAAGAAGTGATTTTCTTACAGTAATATTTTTATCCTGGATAAAGAACTTAACATCTGCGACAGCTTTCTCTATAATACAGTTTATATTGGTTTTATCTCTTGTAATATTTAAAGGTCTTGAGAAATTCAGAAGATGCTTGATCGATTTTGTAATTCTTACCGCTTCATCCAGAATGCATTTCAGCTCTTCATGATCCTTGTCGTTCTCCTTTTTATTAATCAGCAGATAATCAGCGTTTCCCGATATAATGTTAAGCGGATTTGAAAGGCTGTGTGCTATGCTAGAAACGACTTCACCGATAAGTGCGAGATTTTCTCTTTCCCTTAAATCTTTCTGAAGTTTCTTAATGGTAGTTATATCCCTGATCATTCCTACTGATCCGATCTTTTCCTTAAGTTCATTAAAGATCAAAAATCTTGTTATACTGACATTAATTAACTGTCCGTCTTTTGTAAGTCTTTCGGATTCATAATTTGTGATGAATCCTTTTTCTTCAACTTCTTTAACTAAAAAATCTTTTTCACCTATTTCCAAAAGATACTGCGGGATAAGAAAAGAAAATTCCTTTCCCATTACTTCGTTTTTCGAATATCCGAATATTGATTCAGCTCCTTTATTCCACAGAAAGATCTTAAAATCACAGTCAAATCCGATAATGGCATCTACGGAATTCAGAATAATATCGGAGAAAAATTTTTCATGCACTGACTTACCGTCCCGCATAAGCTGAATCATCTGCATAACAATAGTTCTGAGATCTTTGACTATTTCATCAAGCTCTTTGTCAGGCAGATTATATTTTTCTCTGAAACTATCCTTGAGTTTTTCCTCATACTTTGAAAACTCGGAATAAATCATATTTTCCATTAAAACCTCTTTTTAAATTAAATAAATTTAAATCTGAAATTGTGTTACTATACTCTAAGTCAGATAGTTAAAGAAAATAAAATATCTAAAAAAACATATGACCGGTATCAAAAAATGATATGATTTTAATCATACAGATTCAGATTGAAAAAAATGATCTCCGTACTTTTTCAGCTACTTCAAATTCTTCATCAGCCGAATAATTTTCTGATACAATACTTTCGGAAATTTCCTTACTTATTCCTTTTTCCAGTAGTTTTCCTATCAGCGTTCTCTTACCAACTTTTTTGTTTCTGATTTTTTCTTTAACAAAGTTATCGGCAAAGTTTTCATCATTAAGATATTTCTGTTCCTCAAGTAATTTTATGACTTTATTAACGGCGGTATCCGATAGTTTCTTCTGCTTCAGTTTTGTTACCATTTCCTTTTTACTGCGCTGCCTGTATGACAAAAACTTATACGCGCTTGACTTTGCATAATTAAATTCATCATACTCTCTGATCTTTTCAAATTCCTTTTCACTGATCTCATCACCGCTTCTTAATCCGAATTTAACAATAGTATCTTCATAAAGTCCGGCTGAAAAAATACCGTCGATGAAAATATTACATCTTTGCTTTTTTTTTTTTTGTTTTCTATCCGGGATATTCTCATAAAAAAACTGCTGACCTTTTAAAAAATCAGCAGTCCGTAAAAATATTATTTAATAATTATTTCTTTTTTGCAGCTGCTTCTTCAGTAACTGATTCCGGAGCTTTACCGTTTGTAGGTTCTCCATTATTATCTGTAATTCCCAGCATTATCCTGACTTCATTATACAGCTTCATAAGAGATTTCTTGTCTTCCTGAAGAAATTTCTTTACACCGTCTCTTCCCTGCATTCTGTTTTCACCGTAAGAAAACCATGCGCCGGATTTTTTGATAATTTCTTTATTAACCGCCATATCAATGAGATCTCCGAGTTTAGATATTCCTTCATTATAAATTATATCAAACTCAACTTCTTTAAACGGCGGAGCTACTTTATTCTTTACTACTTTTACTCTCGTTCTGTTACCAATGACATCCGTACCGTCTTTAATTGATGCAATACGTTTTATTTCCATTCTTATTGAAGCATAAAATTTCAGAGCTTTACCACCGGTAGTTGTATCGGGACTTCCGAACATAATACCGATCTTTTCCCTCATCTGATTAGTGAAAATAAGAACAACGTTTGATTTTGCAACAGCGGCAGTAAGTTTTCTCAATGCCTGAGACATAAGTCTTGCCTGCATTCCCATTACAGCGTCACCCATTTCGCCTTCGATCTCGGCGCGCGGTGTCAGCGCTGCGACTGAGTCTACGACTATTACATCAAGCGAATTACTTCTGACGAGAGTCTCGCAGATCTCAAGCGCCTGTTCGCCGTATTCCGGCTGAGAGATAAGAAGATTATTTACATCTACACCGAGCTTTTGCGCATAGGAAGTATCAAGAGCGTGTTCAGTATCAATGAATGCAGCCAGACCGCCGCTTTTCTGAGCTTCGGCAATAATATGAAGACAGATAGTGGTCTTTCCGGAAGATTCCTGTCCGTAAATTTCCATTATCCTTCCTCTCGGTACGCCTCCGATACCAAGTGCTGCATCGAGAGAAATTGAGCCGGTTGAGATCGAAGCAAGTTTTAAAATCGGCTTATCACCGAGTTTCATAATAGCGCCTTTGCCATATTCCTTCTGTATCTGCTCGAGTGCAAGATCGAGAGATTTCAATTTTGAATCTTTTTCTTCTGCCATGTTTGTGATTGTTTTATTTTATTTAGGATGGTTCAATATATTCAATTTGATTTAAAGTTTATATTGAAAATTATTGTTAATTATGAAAACCAAATGATTATTCTTTTCATCTCCGTTCAAGTTATTTAAAATTCTTTGAAATGTCAAACTGTAATATACTCATTTTGTGAAAGCAAAATTTTTTCTTATTTAACATCTATTCCCTGATTAATTTAATCTGAATTCAAAAGTCAGTAACATTAAAATACACGAATTGTTAATTTCTAATAAAACTGCATTCATAAACTCAATATATGAATAAATATGTTCTGGCAATAATGTTTTAGAATTTTTATACTTCACTTCATTTTAAAAAATAATTAATTAATTTAACTAAAATCAGGTAAATAAAAATTTACTCCCGTTCTTTACAAATTGAATAATAATATATGTTAAAAAGATGTCCTGTTACAAAAACTGTTCTTTTAATATTGCTTTCTATTTCATTATGCAGCTGTGAATTAAAATCACCCTCGCTGCCGAATTACGATATTGATCTCCGGATCCCGTTTTCCGTAAAGAGTTATAATGTTTTTGACATAATAAACAGAAGCAGCAACATCGGAATCGATTCTTTAAATAACAACATAATCTTTATCTACGGTGAATCGAACTATAAAAGAGTCTTTGGCGAAGATATAAAATTTGACGGAATAAAAGAGACTTTCATTACAGCTCCAAGCACTTTGCAGCTTGATACATTTGTAACATTTAATGATTCAACTTTTATAACAACGATGGATTTTCTAACCGGAAGTCTGACATTCAGATTTTTCAATTCACTGGGAAGCGATTATACTATTAATGCTGTCATAAAAAACTTTTTCATAAACAGAATAATGACACAGTCAGACTAACCTTCACAGTCAATGCCGGAAGTGAAAAGAATATAGAACTTAATCTCAGGGATTATTATATAAAAATGAAACTCCTGACAACAGGTTAAATGTAAGAATTTCATTTAACTCCGCAGTTGCTGTTCCTGTGAATTTCAGTTACAGGTTATCTGAATATTCCATAGAAAAAATGGAAGGTATTTTAAAACCGCTGAACACCGGAATTAGTAAAGACGAAGTCTTGGATCCTTTCGGATCTGATGTGCCGGAAGGCGAATTGTTTTTCTCTGATATAGCGCCGAATAAAAATTTCTTTGTAGTGAAAAAGTTCAAAGAGATCTACCGGGTTGATTTCAGAAACATTTCAATAATAGGAGAGAATAAAAACGGACACAGGGTAAGACTGAAATATCTGAAAACCGGTAAACAGGGAGATCAGATTGACAGCGTCTTTTCACTTACACTGCCTCAGAAAGTTGATTCACTTGCTTATCCGATAAATGAAGATAACAGTAATGTAAGAGAATTTATAAATAATATTCCGAAAACGATATTTGTCGAGAGAACAGATTTTTTAAATCTTACTTATCAGGAAGGTTCGATAAATTATCAGGACAGTCTGTCATTAAAACTGATACTGCAGGTTCCTTTAGATGTAAGCATTACAGAACCAATAATTTTCAGGGATACGGCTGACGTTGGTATACATGATGAGGATCAGCGCAGAGAACTTGATAAAGCGAAGAAGCTCGTGTTTACTCTGACCTCACAAAACGGAATTCCCTTAAAGACCGTTGCTAAAGTTCTGGTGCTTGATTCACTTTTTAATCCGCTGCTGCCGATCTCTTTAATACTGGGAAAACTTCAGGATTCATCAGTTACATTTAATGCCGGTAATGTAGACGCAGATGGATTTTCTACTTCATCTACAGTTACATCATACAGCGCCGTGCTGGACAGCGTGGATATTTCTAAGATAAAAAGGATGGGGAAAATTATTTATGAGAATAAATTATTCACGGATCCGAACCATATTCCGGATCCTTTAAACAGCGTAAAGATCCGGTCAGGCGACAGGATAAGCATAGCCGGGTTTGGAACACTCACATACAGAATTGATCCTGACTAACATAAAACTAATAAAAATGAAAAAATTAATTTCAACTGCGGCAATATTTTTCTTTATTATTGGCAGTGTAAACTCACAGGTATTGTATGACGTCCGCGGACTGTCAATGGGTAATACATCTGTTGCAAACTCATACGAGCTTGATGCATTTAATCAAAATCCGGCGAACATAGTTTTTCAGAGGAGCAATAATAATTCGAGTGTATATTTTAGTATCGCTACGACATTTCAGTTTCTTACAAACAGCGATTATCTTTCATTAAATTTTTATAATGATTATTTCGGCGAGTATTCAAGCGGTGAAATTAAAGTACTGACTGAATCAGAGAAGCAGGATATTTTAAATTCCGCCAGCGATCAGAAGACTACATTCACTGCCTCTGCAAAATTATTTTCTGTTATTTACAATCATTCTCTTTTAGGTTCGTTCGGAATTTCACTTGATGACAGAGTAATAGCGGATTTTACGCCTTCTAAAGATTTTCTTGATCTGGGTCTGTATGGGAATGTTCCTAACAGAGTTTATGATCTTTCTCCGAATAAAATCAATGGATACTGGACAAGACAGCTTAATCTGAATTATGCGAGGACACTAAAAATCAAGAATAATAAAATGATAGAATCCATAGCTGTCGGTGGTTCACTCAAGCCGCAGTTCGGGATATTCTTTTTCGAAACGTCAAAAAATACTCTTGCAATACAAACTTCTTCACAAAACATTGTTCAGTCATCAGGAGAATCAGAGTTTAAGTACTCCGGTCAGTCCGACGACATAGGAGTTGAATCACCTTTCGGCAATGCAGGATTCGGACTTGGGTTTGATGCGGGAGTAAATATTGAGTTCAAGAAATTTTCCGGAAACGGAAAGCTGAATATCGGACTTGCAATAGCGGATATCGGTTATATTAAATGGACAAAGAATAATGCAACTTATTATAATGACGGTAATTTTATTATTACGGATATTACAAGCAAGGAGCAGGTTGATTCATTATTAGATAAGATCAAGACAACAAAAACTACTATACCTGAATTCAACACCAGCCTTCCGACTACGATTCGATTTGGCGCTGTGTACAGAATTTATTCACCGGGTAATAAAAAACAAGAGGGACTTGAATTAGGCAGCGTATCATTTGATTACATTCAGGGCATAGCAGATAAGCTTGGCGGAACATCAAAACCTAGATTCGGACTCGGCGCGGAGTTCAATGCGGGAAGTGTAGTATCTCCGAGAGCAGGCGTTTCATTCGGCGGAGATGAGAATACGCTGGTTAGTCTGGGACTTGGAATTGATACGGGACCGGTAATGATAGATCTGGGTACAAATAATATAACGAGTATCTTTAATCCTAAGGGTACCAGTAATTTATCGGCGGGATTTAATATAAAGTATAAGATAAATTAATATATTAAGTAAAAGTGCTGTAAGAGATTTGGCAATAAATTAGAGATTTAGCAGCTTGGGCAAAACCTGACAGGATTTATTTGAATTCAGATTCCATATCCCGAATCAGATAAAACCTGTCAGGTTTAGTTAAGCGCAGCAGCACTTTAATTCAATGCCGGATCACGATACTTGCCTCCTGTCTCTCTTTCTCTCTTATTTGCAAATTTTCCCAATGTCAAAATCCCACCTTTATCTCCGCATATAAGTTTCTTTCCGCTGCCGGTATCCAGTAAGGTGTTCCGAAACTTACATTACCTGTCATTTCATACTTTGAATTAAATAAATTATTCACTTTCATATCCAACTGTATCATTGAAAACATTTTCTTCAGTCCTTTGCTCTCAGTCAATGAAATTATATCAAGCGATATCCCCGCATTTAGTATTGTGTATGGTTCTATTACCTTATCTGTATAACCCGGCTGAATGCGGACATCGGGATCCTTTCTTTCATTCTCTGAATTATCAAGATACTGCTTTCCGATATGCATCAGACTTAAATACGCCCCCGTTCCTCTTAATGGAAAAAATTCAACTGAAAGATTTCCGATCACATCAGGCGTGAGGATTATTTTATTTCCAGAATAATCATTCCCGTAAATTATATTTCCCAGAGAGTCCGCACCCATGATCTCCCTGTATTCTTTAAAAAAATTATCAGATAAGCTGAGATTCCCTGATAATGTAAATCCTCTCATATATTTTGATGTAAAAGGAGTGTGAACAAAATCAAACTCAACTCCTCTGTGCACTGACCGCCCGGCATTTCCGACTATCGGCTGTCCTACATTGTCAAGCTGACCGTTATTTACAATCTCATTTTTGAAATCCATATTATAAAAATTAATACCGGCTTTCAGTATATCCGAATTGTATCCGAATCCAATTTCCAGATCATTCATTTCTTCCGGCTTTATCAGAGGATCTTCATAAATTCCGTTTGCCGGATCTAATATTCTGAAGTTCGGTCTGCTGTCCGGATCTTCAGCGTCATATATATCCTTAAGTCTCGGTTCGCGTTTTGCAAATGAATAATTTACATATCCGGTGAACCTGTCATTGAAATTATAATTCACTCCGGCTCTTGGCGTAAAAAAATCATAATTGACAGTGAAGTTGTAAGGCTTGAATCTGTCATTTGATAATTCATATCTGTGATGAATATACTGCAGTCCGAGCATTGCATTCAGCTTATCAGTGAAACTGTAAATTTCATTAGCATATACAGAGAAAGTTTTTTTACCGCCGTTATAAAAATAATACAAATGATTTGGCTCCGTTCCCTGCGGTAATGCCTCACCGAATGTGACTTCTCCGAAATGCTCCGAATTGTGAAACCTGACCTCACCGCCTAATATAGCTTTGCCTTTGTCTTTATTGTGTGAGATCTGAACTTTTGGAAACCATCCGTATGTATTATTATTTACCGTAAGTTTTGTTATCATATCGCTTCTTACTATTTCATATCCTTTTCCCTGCTCGAAGTAAAATGATCCGTCTGCGTTTCTCCTGTAATATGAAGAATTAAAAGTAGTAGTATCAGAAACGAAAAATGGTTTTAATCTGAAATAGGAATAATCATATCCGTAATCTATGGGAAATGACGTATTAAAATATCCGTCGCCTCTTATATAACTTATTGTATTTGATACATAAAGTTTTTTTGACGGCTGAATATTAAACACAAGTTCATAATGCGGCTGAAAGTAATTATCAGTCTCATCAGGATAAGTCAGATAATTGATCCTTCTGTCTTTATCCTGATCACCGCTGATCTTTCCGTCAAGAGCATCCCTGTCAACGCCTAAGTAAGCAAGATGATTCCTCACCGGACTTCCAAATAAATTAAGTTTCAAAACTGAATTCTTCCCGGTTATTTTTCCGGCGCTGAGGAAATATGAAAAGTGATCAGACCATGAGAGATCCCTGTATCCGTCAGTATTTATCTTTGTGAACTTTCCGTAAAATCCGAATCCGCTGCTTACATTGCCTGATGAATATTCGAAAGAATACTTTCTTGTATTAAAATCTCCGTAACCTGCAGTAAGATTTAAAAACTTCCTTTTAAAAAAATCTATTGTCTCTATATTTATCACTCCGCCGATCGCTGATGAACCGTACAATGCCGTTCCGACACCTCTCTGTATCTGAATGCTTTCTACTGATGCAGCAAGATCTGAAATGTCAACCCAGTAAACCTGATGATCTTCGGGATCGTTTTGAGGAATTCCGTTTATTAATATGGATAGTCTTCTCTGATCAAAACCACGGAGAGTAAGATAAGAATATCCGACGTTTGCTCCGGATTCAGAATATGAGTTGATGCCTGTATATCCGTTCAAAAACATCGGTATATCCTGTACGCTGTATTTCTTTTCCACTTCACTGCGCTCTATATTTTCAAAAGTTACAGGTGTATATCTTTCAATTCCTTTTAACGCATCTACTTCTATGGTTTCAGTTTTAAAGTCTGCAGTATCTGTTAAACTCCTGTCAGATTCATCCTGTGAATATGATGATTCCCCATTTAGAATGGTCAGCATTATCGCTATATAAAGGATCTTTGTAAATGTATTTTGGTTTTTCATATTTTTTATTAAAAATAAAAAACGCTTAGACCTTTTCGAACCCGGTGAAAAGATTTAAGCGTTTAAAAATTCTGATTCCTTCGCCGGCATTATCCGTAGCAGGTTCGAGGGTTTGATCTCAGCCTTCATCTTTTAAAATGAAAGCACCCCGATGTTGTAATAAAAGAACTGGAGTAAATTAAAAATTATATAAATTTAATAAAAGGCTTTTTTACTATTTAAAAAACTTCAAACTAAAACAGAAATTTTTTTTGCTAATGAAATGAATCATACTTTATATTCAATTAAATGTGTATTATTGTTCTGAATTATTTGTAAAGTATTTTACTCTGTTATTTACTCTGAAGAATAATTTATGCGGCTAAAAAATTCTGACAAACTATTGTCCCTCGCTTCCTGACTCGAAGAAAGTAGAGTTTCCCGCAGAGTCACAAAGAAGTAGACTGCCGGGAAAAACTTAATATTAACTTTTAAAAAAAATTATGAGTAATGAAAATGCACCGCAACAATTTAATATAAGCTCAGGGATCGATTATCAAAAAGATTCAGTAGTTAGTAAAACATTAATTTCCAAAAAGTCCGGAACTGTAACATTGTTTGCATTTGACAAAGGTCAGGGACTTAGCGAACATACCGCGCCTTTTGACGCAATGGTTTGCATAACTGAAGGTGAAGCGGAGATCATCCTCGACGGAAAAAATTTTATGCTGAAGAAAGATGAAACGATAATCCTTCCTGCAAATATTCCTCATGCAGTAAATTCCGTTTCCCGGTTTAAAATGCTTCTCATTATGATCAAATCATAGAATTGATTTTTTCTTAAGTAATATTCAATGCGCTGTATTATAAATGAAGTATAAAAATTTTAAAGCATTTTGTTTTTGAATCTTTGCGCCATCTGGTAAATTAGGAGTTCAAGAATACGTTTTGGTCGGATGTAATCATATATATTCTGTCATTCCATTTAATATATAGAAAGTCTTTACTGCAATAATTATTTTATTACAAAATTTATCTGATCACATTTTTTAATTTTTTTAATTAATGAGCGTCATTAATCAAAAGCAGGATCTTTCGCCCTTCCGGAAAAAAATTTACGAAGTTATTTTTGAATCTGATACTCCGGCAGGCAAATGGTTTGATATTATTCTAATCGTAGTTATTTTACTGAGTGTAATTACCGTTATGCTCGACAGTATAAATTCTGTAAAATCACAATACGGCAGTCTGCTGTTTTATGCTGAATGGGTTTTTACAATTTTATTTACTATTGAATATATTTTCCGTCTTATCTCCGTCAAAAGACCTCTCGTCTATGCAAAAAGTTTTTTTGGAATTGTCGATCTGCTTGCAATACTTCCGACTTACGTCAGTCTGTTTATCCCGGGAGGTCAGTATCTTATTGTGATACGAATGCTTAGGATCCTCAGAATATTCAGGGTTCTGAAGCTTGTAAAATATGTGGGTGAGTCTAAAGTTATTTTACAGGCGTTACAAGCAAGCCGCAGAAAAATTACTGTTTTCATATTTACTGTGCTTACGCTTGTTACAATTCTCGGTTCGCTGATGTATCTGATCGAAGGCGAAGAAAACGGATTTTCCAGTATTCCGATAAGTATTTACTGGGCGGTTGTTACACTGACAACAGTTGGTTACGGAGACCTCACTCCTCAGACAATTTTAGGTCAGATGCTGTCTATTGTTATAATGTTACTCGGATATGCGATCATTGCTGTTCCGACCGGTATAGTAACAGTCGAAATGTCAAATGCCGTGAAACAAAGAATTGGAATTCGCAAATGCTCAAACTGCAATTCGGATGGTCATGACGAGGATGCTGTTTATTGCAAGTATTGCGGTAGTAATTTATAACAGAGATTATAACCGTTTTAAATTTTTATTAACAAGTATAAAATTTAATTCAAACTATTTTTTTAAGCTGTAAAATGAAGTGGAGTAAGTTAAAAAAAACTATTGAAAATAATTTTGCCGTTAGTGTTTCAGGAAGAGTAAATATTTTTGTAACAAGGTACACATCCGGGAGTTTTTTCATGGTTCGCGGATGGATAACAATTGATAAAGCTGAGATCGCAAATTTTTCAACTTCGGATAATTTCAGAAAGTTTGAATGGGATACGCCTGATATTGATAAAAGAATTCCCGCAGAAGAAAGAACAGAAGGTAATGCTGTCGAAAAAGGCGAGTTCTCCCGCGCTGATTTTTTAGATGCCTGCCGGGAATTTAGCAGCATGAAAATAGATGAAGCGCTGAAAAGTGATAACCCGGTTATTAGATCTTTCGCAATGCTTGACAGAAGACTCGGCAAGAGAAGACTGAAATTAATTGACAGCGAAAACCTTCATCCTCTTGTATTGAAATGTCTGAACTTCCGTCTTGAGTGTGAAAGTATTTTTTAATTGCAAAATATATTATTATGAAATAAATTACTGACCTGTAGCGCCATATAGATTATTTATATTTATTTAGATTATAAAATTAATTTTTTAAATTTATTAATTAAATTTAGATTTATGAAAGATTTGAAAATTGAATTTAAATGGGCATTAATTTTTGTAGTTATGATGCTGCTTTGGATGGTATTCGAGAAGCTGGCCGGCTTTCATGATGTGAATATTGATAAACACGCTGTCATTACCAATTTCGTAGCAATACCGGCTGTTGCTGTTTACGTATTTGCCCTGCTTGATAAGAAGAAAAATTTCTACAACGGAAACATGAGTTACAAACAGGGATTTATCTGCGGTCTCATAATTACCATAATAGTTACTGTGATCAGTCCTCTTTCACAATACATTATAAACACCTTCATCACGCCTGACTATTTTACAAATATATCGGCATATGCAGTAAACGAAGGCAAGATGACTCAGGAGGAAGCGGAAAAATTTTTTAATCTGAACAGTTATATTGTGCAGGGACTTGTCGGTGCTTTTATTATGGGAATAATTACAAGCGCAATTGTTGCTTTCTTTACTAAATCAAAAAATCCAACTACTTAATTTTTTAGCGGTTGAAAATATATATAAATTCAGACTGACAAAGGGCTTTTACTATTCAGATGAAATCAGTATTTTAAAACTCCTATTTTAAACCAATTATTTATTTCAGTACTAAATACATTGAAGTGTAATTTTCCTCATTAAATTTTCATGAAAAGAATAAAGTTTGTAAGTAATAATAACCAGCAGCATCTATTCTCTACTACCGTCCGAAAAAATGTAAACGATTATTTCAGGGAAAACGAAATTTCCCCAAAAGGCAACATTAATCTGTTTACTCAGACTGCCGCAATGCTTTTGATTTATCTACTGCCTTTTATTTTAATCTTAACTGTTCCTATGAACGGTTGGGTGGCAGTCCTTTTGTCCGCTATTATGGGGATTGGGATGGCTGGCGTTGGAATGTGCGTTATGCATGATGCGCTGCACGGTTCCTATTCTCATTATGATTGGGTGAATAAAATACTCGGCGGTACAATGTACCTTCTTGGCAGTAATGTCTTCAACTGGAAAATTCAGCATAATATTTTACATCACGCATATACAAACATCGAAGGCTATGATCAGGATATTGCATCAAGAGGTCCGCTGAGAATGTCTGAGCTTGCCCCGCTTCACAAAATTCACAAGTATCAGTATATTCACGCTTTTTTACTTTATGGATTTGTAACCATCTCCAAACTTGTAAAAGATTTCTCACAGCTTATCGGTTTCAATAAAGCCGGGTTAACAAAACAGCATGCTCACAACCCAACCAATGAGTTTATTAAAATGGTGATTGTGAAAATAATATACCTGTCTATTTTTATCGGACTTCCGATATTGCTGACACCGTTTGTATGGTGGCAGGTGCTGCTTGGATTTTTTATAATGCACTGGACGGGCGGATGTATTTTAAGTACGATATTTCAAATGGCGCATGTAGTCGAAGGAGCAGAACAGCTGCATCCTAATGAAGACGGTAATATTGAGAATGACTGGATCGTGCATGAACTTCGCACGACTTCAAACTTCGCTAGAAATAATCTTTTTCTTAACTGGTATATCGGCGGACTGAATTTTCAGATCGAACATCACCTGTTCCCGAATATCTGTCATATCCATTACAGAAAAATCTCTCCAATCGTGGAAAAGACCGCTAAAGAATTTGGATTCGAATATAATCTTAAACCGAGTTTTATGAATGCGCTTGGTTCTCATATTAGGAGACTTAAAGAACTTGGTATGCAGCCGTCAAAAAATATTGAAATCACTGCATAAAGTTCTTAATATCTTTGGGTGAGTTTTTTTTAAAATTTTAATTTGTAAATTAAAATTCTCAATTTATAATTTGAAGATTTTCTTTCCTGAAAAACTCTAATCTATTTTCATTTTTTTATCCGATTCAATTTTCATTTTATTGCAATTTTTATCACGGAGTTATTCAATTAAAAGATTATTTTTTGTATTTTAGTAAACTAACTAATTTAAACTAAAGAATATGAAAAACACTACTATTGTTTTGTGTGTATTTTTTGCTTTAATTTTTTCATGGCAATGCCGCTCTCAGGAAACAAAATCCTCTTCGGATAATTTAGAAACTTCTTCCGGATCAAATTCAAATAGTGAAAATAAGAATACAGGAACGGGAATTCAAAATCCGGATTCGCCTTCTCCTATTATTTTTATTTATGACGCAAGCGGTTCTATGTGGGATCAAATCAGCGGTAAATCAAAAATGGAAATTGCATCTGAAGTTCTTAAAAATTCTGTAAATGGTCTTCCCGAAAATCAAAGAGTAGGGCTTGTCGCATATGGTCACAGAACTAAAGGAGATTGTGAAGATGTCGAGTTTCTTGTTGATTCGGAAAACAATTCAAAAGATTTAGTAAATCAATCCATTACAAATATAAAACCTCTCGGTAATACTCCGCTTGCATATTCAGTATTACAGGTAATAGATAAGCTTAGAAATTCCAATTCGAAAGCGACTGTAATACTGCTGACGGACGGAAATGAATCATGTAACGGCAATCTATGTGACGTTGTAAAAGCTGCGAAAAAAGAAGGCATAGATTTCAGACTCCATATTATTGGTTTCGGACTTAAGGCAGGAGATACGGAACAGCTTGAATGTTCTGCGCTGGCAGGCGACGGTCAATATTATGACGCCGCTGATGCGGGTGCGCTCGGTGAAGTTTTGAATATGGCTACAGGAACTTCCGTAGATGAGCCGGCGGGAAATCTTTCATTTTTTACAATTGTAAATGGTAAACCCGTTGACTGCTACATAAAAATATTTAACTCGGGTTCTGCTTCATACTTTAAAGCTGTTCGCACTTACGGTGATACTTCTTTTGTTTATTTAACGGCAGGTGTTTATGATCTGGAAGTTAAACCACTTGGCGGAAGTGATGTCAGCCCTCTGATGGTTAAAGGAGTTGAAAGTTTTGAAGGTAAAGTTACACATAAAACAATCAGTTTTGACGGAAGCAAACTTATTGTAAACACTCTAAATAACGGTGAAGGATGGGATGCGATTGTAAAGGTATATGAAAAAGGGAATAAAAGAAGTATTGCTGAGGCAAGAACATACGGAAGAAAAACTCCTTTAGAAATAAACCCCGGCGTTTATGATGTTTTTTTTCAGGCAATGGTGATCGATGGACTTGATAATATGTATACGATGGAAAATGTAGAAGTAAAAGGAGGTGACGAACAGAATATTGAGCATAATTTTAAATCCGGTATTGCAATGATTGGCGCTAAGAGCGGAAGCGAACTTGTAGATGCAACAGTAAATATTAAAGAGATCAATTCAAAAAAAGGTGTTTCAGGCAGCAGAACATATGAAAGCTCAAGCAGTAACCCCGTTAAATTTATTCTAAGTCCCGGTACTTATGAAGTGACTGTTACTGCGCTTGGTAAATTTAAAGGTAAGAAAGAAGTAATTACTATCACTGTAAAGGAAGGTGAAATGACAGAAAATATTTTAAATTTCTGAATGTGAAATTTTTTCGATATTAATGAAGAAAATTTTAAGACCCGGCTGTATTGCGCTTTATTTTTTAACTGTCGTCGCTTTCTTTCTCGGAGGAATGACTTTCGCGGGAATGACTGATGCTGCCAAAGATCAGGGACTTGCATCCGGAGCAATTGTATTTATGTACGGCGTTTACTTTGCAGCCGCAGGCTTGACAGCTTCCGTTGTGATTTCATATTTCCTTTCGGATAAGTCAATAAAACTTTTAAATATCATTGTTTCGTTTTTGATACTGATAATTGCCGGTCTTGTGTATTATAATTATAATGAACGTCGAAAGAATAAATCCGCATTTCAATTTAAAAGAAATTCATATGAAAATATTAATGCTCAAATTACACCGGTATCCTTCAATAAATTAAACATGCCGGACAGCTCAATAGGTGTGGGCTTCTTTAAGCCGGATTTTGTAAATAACAAAGCACTTTATTTTTACAGTAATCCATACTTCGCTGACCCGACAAAGGAAATTCCGACGGTAGACAGCATAACATTTTCTCTGAAAGATTACGGAGCATTAGATATCTCATATGCTCCGCCCTGGCTTGTGCCTGTTCATATGAAATTAGATTACGAAATTTTGTTTTTCAGAATAATGTTTGTTTCGAATAATTATATTGAAATAGAAGTAAATGAATATGATGGGCTGACTACATGGGTTAAAAGAGAAGCAGGTGAAATATTTTATTGGCCTGAATTTCTTCTGAATGTACATTCGGTCGAACTATTAAATCCGTCTGAACAAAAAATCAGGATAAAACCTCTTAATTATTCGGATGAAGTATTTTATAAATATGAAATTATTAGACCTGTTTTGGTAAATGATGAATGGATGATGGTAGAACTTTATGACGATAATTATAGCCTGACCGGTAAAGGATGGCTGCAATGGAAATCCGGCGATAAGCTGCTTATCAGCTATTCTTTTCTCAGCTGATATTTTAAAAATAGATTACTGCTTTTAAATTTACATTCATGTTATTCAAACTATCAGCCGCTCGTTCATATCCGATAATATTTTATTCAGATCTGTGCTGAAAAGATTATATGTTCTCGCTGCGCCGCCTTTGTTTACAAACGGAGGATCATTGAAACTCATCATGTCAATTTTCAGAAATGTTGAAACATAGTTTTTCATCATGTTAAGCCATTCCATCTGCTCTTCTGAATATTTCTTCCCTGAAGTCTCATTTTCTATAAGCCAGTTTTTGAATTTTCTGTCAACAATATCACTGAACGGCTCAAGCATTTCGATCTTACCGGTTACATACTGAGTAAGGGAAATTACATTTGCAGGATTATTCTTATCCAAAAGAGGTTTGACTGTGTCCGGTTCTATTCTGTAAAAAGCATTCCAGACCTCATCAGGGGAAATTTCATACGGCGGCTTTCTCAATTCTTTTGAGAAAATTTTTATCTCTTCGAAAGAAATTTCACCTATTCCCGCAGTTGCACCTGAAATTTTATTTATAAGCGCTATATCCTTTTTGTGAGATTCCACAAAACTTTTAAATCTGAATATAATATCATTAGATCTGTCTTTGGCAAGCTCTTCCATCGATGTTGTATTAATTTTACCCGTGTTTTTCTTTTTTAATTCTAGAATTTCATATCTGAATTTCGCATTGTCAAAAGGTTTGCACGCTTCCGAAATCAGATCGTCTGTAGCCCTTTTCATTTCAACATCAGAAGGAAAATATGATTTATTTCCGTCTCCGAACATTTCACGGGCTTTGCTTAACTGCTTCTCAGCCGAGATTGATTCTATTAATTTATTAATGACATCTTTAAGAGAAGTTAACGGCGGATCAAATCCTGACAGTATTTTATTTACTTCCGTTTTATCTTTTTCATTCATACTTTTTTCAATTCTTGTCAGGTTGTCAATAAGAGAAGATAATGTGGATTCATCTCTGATTCCTATTGCAACTGACTGAACAAGTGACTCCAGCGAAAATGTCTTTACAATTTCCTGAACTGTCTCCGTCCTTAATTTTACAGTTGAAATTTTTTCTGCCAGATAATAACACAAAAAAGGAAGAGGTATTGCAATTACAACATCAATTATATAAGTCATCTTAAGAAAAAGCGGTGAAAGTATTATAAGAAAAGCCCACACATAAATTATTACAGGTCTTTTAAAATGATTTTTAAAATAAGCTATGGAAAGTAAAATAGCTGTAGCAACGTGCCAGTTGGGAATAGTGTTATAAGGTTTGACGTTTGTGTATAAACTATTTAACGCTTCAAAGAAGAATCCTGGATTTTCCACCTTAGGTCTGATAATATTCATTGTCGGAAAAAATCCGTGAAGAAAATTTACCAGACTCCATAAAAAAATTGAAGCAAGCAGAAATATTGTCAGGTCGCTGCTCTCTTTACTTCTGATTATAAATAAAATTACCATTACAAGGAGAATGTAAATGGACATATAGAAAATTATAAATCCCGGTATTAGCTTAAACTTATTATCAAAATCCATAATCGGTTTTAAAAAATTTTCGTTGTATGTATTCAGCGGGGTCATCAGATAATACTGTATTGCGGCAACTGCCAGTAATACAATATTAAAAAAATTCAAAACTCCTGAGGTAGGTTTTTTCATTTATTCTTTTAAACTCGTTAAGTTTTTTTAAAATTAATTATTATAGTAATGCATTTCAAGTTTGAACATTTTAGAGCTATTTCTTAAGACAACATCGGCATATTAATCTCAAACTTATTTTTTTCTTCAACCGCAAGTTCATAACCTGCGTCTGCATGTCGGACTATTCCCATTCCCGGATCATAAGTCAGACATCTTTCAAGTCTGATCTCTGCATCTTTACTTCCATCAGCTACTATCACCATACCCGAATGAATTGAATTACCGATCCCGACTCCGCCTCCGTGATGCAGAGAAACCCAGCTTGCTCCTCCGATGCAATGCAGACCGAAATTCAGCACAGGCCAATCGGCAATTGCGTCTGAACCATCCAGCATTTTTTCTGTTTCACGGTTTGGTGATGCAACACTTCCGCAGTCAAGATGATCTCTTCCGATAACAATCGGCGCTGAAACAATTCCGTCTCTCACGAGATCGTTAAATATCTTTCCTGCTTTAGCCCTTTCACCGTAACCAAGCCAGCAGATCCTCGATGGAAGACCTTGAAAATGAACTTTCTCTCTGGCTGCTTTCAGCCATTTATGGAGAAGTTTGTTATCCGGAAATGCCATCATTATTGCATCATCGGTTTTATAAATGTCTTCAGGGTTTCCTGATAATGCAACCCATCTGAAAGGACCTTTACCTTCGCAAAACAGCGGTCTGATATATTCGGGAACGAATCCGGGAATTTCAAAAGCAGATTTAAAGCAATTATTATACGCTTCACCCCGCAGGTTATTTCCATAATCAAATACAACGGAACCTTTCTGCATAAATTCCCACATAGTTTTGCAATGCACTACAACAGTTTTACGCGCGAGCTCCTGATACTTTGCCGGATCGGATTTTCTGAGTTCGAGAGCTTTCTCAAAGGACATTCCCATCGGTATATAACCGTTAAGCATATCGTGAGCTGAAGTTTGATCAGTAACGATATCGGGAATGATTCCTCTTCTTAGAATTTCGGGAAGGACTTCACCGGCATTTCCGACGAGACCAACTGATTTATCGGTTTTTGTCCTCTTAGCTTCCAATACTATCTGTAATGCCTCATCTAGATCTTCGGTAATTACATCGCAATATCCCGTATCTATTCTTTTTTGAATTCTGCCTTTGTCTGAATCTACACCAAGGAATGCAGCTCCGTTAAGAGTTGCAGCTAAAGGCTGAGCTCCTCCCATTCCGCCCAGTCCGCATGTTAAAACAAATCTGCCCGAAAGACTTCCTCCGAAATGTTTATCAGCGCATGAAGCAAAAGTTTCATATGTCCCCTGTAAAATTCCCTGTGTGCCGATATAAATCCATGAACCTGCTGTCATCTGTCCGTACATTGTAAGTCCGAGAGATTCAAGTCTTCTGAACTCATCCCAGTTTGCCCAAGCAGGAACGATCTGCGAATTTGAGATCATTACTCTCGGCGCATCTTTATGTGTTTTAAAAACTGCAACCGGTTTTCCGGACTGTACAAGTAATGTTTCGTTGTCGTTCAGATCTTTTAATGATTCAATAATCTTATCATAGCATTCCCAGTTTCGCGCAGCTTTTCCGCTGCCTCCGTATACTATTAGATCTTCAGGCCTTTCGGCAACTTCAGCATCAAGGTTATTCATAAGCATTCTCATAGCAGCTTCAGTTATCCAGTTTTTACAAGTTAAAGAAGTGCCTGTAGGAGCTTTTATGTTTCGTTTCATTAATATTCCGGAATTGTTTGTATTTAGTTTTTTTAAAAATTAAAAAAGTATATTAAAGAAATGACAGTTCAATTAAGAATTCTTCTTTTTCAGTATCTCAATAAAATCTTTTCCCGTAAGTTTACTGTCTATCCAGGAGATCAGATCAAAATATTCAAAAGCGTTTATCTCAAGTATGTTTTCGGATATTTTATCAAGCTCTTTTTTCCATTCTATATACACATATTTCTTGTCTGTCGTTTTATCATTAATTAATTTTCTTATCTGAGTGAGAGTGATTGATTCAAACTTATTGAATTTATTTTTGCTGGACAGATATCTTTTTGTCGACTTCATAATATAATCTATGAGTTCATAATTCCCGAGCTCAAAATGAACGAGCAAATTCATAATTCTTGCAAAGCATTGTATATCCTCTCTTATATTCAGATCTTTGTCATTAATTATTTCATTAATACGTTTTAACGCTTCTTCATATTTTTTTAAACCGAAATAAATATAAGCTATATTATAGTCAAATAAAATTTTGGATTCCTTATTAATTTTATGCTTCAGCTTTTTCAGCCCTTCATCAATTTCATAAACAAGATTTTCTCCTTTCCTGAAATCTCCTGATTTCATATAAAGGTTTATTTCTGTATCATAAGATGTTACAAAAATTCTTGCCTGTAACGTGGAAGAACCTGTTTTAATTGATCTGATTTTCGTTATTGTTTTTAATGCCTCATTGAATTTCTTTAACTCAATCTGTACAAGCAGAAGATTATAAAGAGATGAGATATAATTATCCTCTTTCAGAAGGATAGGATTTTGTTCAAGCAGGGCAACTATTTTTTCACAAAAGACAAGTAAATTATTGAAATCCTTGTTAGTTAAATAATACAGACCTTTTAGGTTGTAATAAAATGTTTTTGATAAAAAAGAAGTTGCATATTTATCCGATTTTAAAAGATCATTATTAAAGATTTCGTTGAATTTTTTTAGTTCATCCTTATCCCTGATATCACCTTGTTTTTTCCGGAACAAAAAAGCTTTTGTGGCAAGATTCCAGTACTCATTCAGATTGTTCAGCTTTTCTGTCGCAAGATTATGCTCCTGATAATATGATATAAGCTCACTCTCATCTGTGTTTGAATAAGAGTTTGTTCTGGCAAGAGTTTTTTCCCAGTCGATCACCGCAAGTATCTGCGCATGTTTCTCATAAGTGTAAGCAATTTTTTTCGCCTTTTCCAGAAGCTTCCTGCATTGTTTGTAAAGTGACTTGTCATAAAGTATCTGAACATCCCTGAGAATATCCATTAGTTCATTTACTTTATTTTTATCGGAGTGATATAATCTGAGACTCTTTAAAATATTATTGTATAAATAATTCTTTGCAACGTGAATCTGACTGACAAATTTTTCCTTTGCAAATATTTTTTTTATCTCACTTTCATCATAAATTTCCTGTCTGTCAATTGCATCAAACAGTTTGAAATAATTATTGCTTTCTGCATCCTTAACATGCATGGAAGCGAAAATTTTAAAGTATCGCTTTTCGGATTGTTCGAGAGATTTTATTAACTGGAATAGATCGTCAGTAACTTTCAAATTCGCAATTCGTTTATCTGAATTATTTTATTGTTTGTCTTTGTTACGAAAATAAGAAAAATTTACCGGCTTTTTAATCTAAATTTGAATCCTACATTTATTCATATTTTTGTTTGTTATTCAATTTCATAAATTCTATTTTTGATAAGTAAAAATTATTAATCATGATAAAATCACATAAACTACTAAGAAATCTAATCCTGACAACGATGAATATAATCTTTATCTCGGGTTATATGTTTTCACAGACCATAAATCCTCCCGGTGACCTTGAAGCAGAACCGGAAGAGTTTCAATACATTAAAGTTAAATGGGATGATAATTCAAATAATGAAGATGGATTCTATATAGAAAGGTCTCTGAGTCCCGATACTACTGTCGCGTGGGAAACTATCGGACAGACGTTTGCTAACAGCGAACAGTTCCTTGATTATTGGGTAACAAATCAGGTGACTTACTATTACAGAGCTTACGCTTATGCAGGGAACATAAGATCACCTTACTCAAATATTGCATTCACGGTTGCTCAGATTGATACAGGTATTATCCCGAGAGCTCCATCCGATCTTTTAGTTGATGAAATTACAGAAACTTCTGTATCTATTTCATGGCAGGATAATTCTTATAATGAATCGGGTTTCATAATTGCAAGAAGACAATTAGGAGAAATTGTATTCCGATATATAGATACAGTTGCAGCTGATGTTCTGACTTATCAGGAAGTAGGGCTTACACCTGACAATACTTATTTTTACAAATTGTGTTCATATAATGCTTTTGGAGTTTCGGATTTTACAAATACAGTTTCTGCCAGAACCAAAAAGAATACAAGTGTAATAAACAATATCTCCGAAATTCCCGATGGTTTTTTTGTAAGCGAAAATTATCCTAATCCGTTTAATCCGGTAACAAAAATAAAATTCGGACTATTAGAACGATCTTTCGTTTCACTGGAAATCTTTAACATTATGGGAAAGAAAATGGAAACCCTTATAGATCAGGACCTTTCCGCTGGCACATATGAAATAGTATGGAATGCTGCAGGCTTTGCAAGCGGAGTATATTTTTACCGCATAAATGTAATGGTAAATAACAGGAAGACAGAGTTCAGCAGATATAATAAAATGATCTTAAATAAATAATAAAAACTAAATCTAATAAAATGTCTAATCTTAAAACTTTATTTGCTTTACTGTTCTTAGTAATGGTTCTTTTAAATACCAATACTTTAAAAGCAACTACTATTAACATTACTTCAACAAATTTTGTATTCACTCCGGCTAATGTTAGCGCAGTAGTTGGTGACACAATTAAATGGACAAATTTAAGCGGAAGCCATACCACCACCTGCAACGGTCAGCAGGGAACGGCACGTCCAAATGGTGCAGCGCCATGGAATGCCCCTCTGGACAATAATAATCTTACTTTTTCATATGTAATTACTGTTCCCGGAAATTATCAATACGTCTGTATACCGCATTCACCTGATATGTCAGGTGTAATTATTGCAACTGTATCCTCTATTTCTCAGTTGAACGAAATCGCAACCGGTTTTGAACTATCTCAGAATTATCCGAATCCATTTAATCCGGAAACTGAGATAAATTTTTCGATCCCTTTTTCATCAAATGTAAATCTTGATATTTATAATATTGCGGGACAGAATGTTTCTTCACTTATAAATCAAAGATTAACACCCGGAGCTTATAAAGTCAGATGGAATGCTTCAAACATTACAAGCGGAGTGTATTTTTATACCTTAAGAACGGAAAACTTTTCTGAAACGAAAAAAATGTTTCTTATTAAATAATTATAAACAGAAGATTTTTTAAAACTAAAATTAAAATTTAAAACCATATGAGTAAAGAAAATTTAAACAGAAGGGATTTCTTAAAATCTTCTGTAAAGACGGTTACAATCGGAGGTTTGATATTAAGTACTTTCGATATTAAAAAATTAATAGCTTCATCTTCGGAAGTAAATTCCGCACAGGCAAAGGTTATAAATTTAACTGATTATCCTGCTTTGGGCAGTACAGGCGGACATGAAATGATAGATTCAAATACTATTGTAATCAGAACAGGCAGTAATAAATTTACAGCTCTGAGTACAGTTTGTACTCATAAAAAATGTGATGTTGAGTTCTTAGGCGATGGTTTTGAGTGTCCGTGTCACGGATCCACTTTTTCTAAAACCGGAAAAGTTACAAACGGTCCGGCTAAGAAAAACCTTAAAAGCTACAAAACAAATTATAATGAAGCAGATAATACTTTGACTATAAATAAGTAATTAAAAGTTGGTTAGGTAATATAGTGAAACCCGAATCTTTATTTTCAGGATTCGGGTTTTTTCATTTTTATGAAAATTATTTCAATTTATTTGCGAATATTTCAAATAATTGAAAATTTTTTCCTTAAAGAAATAAAAATTCATACTATTTATTCAATTTCACCATATTTCTTGTGGCACGGCAATTGTAATATATGATTGTGTTAAAGATAAAATAAAATAATAAAATAATAAGGAGAAAAGAAAAATGAACATAGTAAAATTCAAAAAAGACTCGGATTTACTTAATGACACATTCAAATCAATTTTTACAAGCCCGTTATTCGGTCAGCTTGAAAACTTCAATCCAAACACAAATTTTTTACCAAAAGTAAGAATCACTGAAGACAGGGATAATTTCTTTATTAATATGGAAATTCCCGGAATGACAAAAGAAGATGTCAAGATTTCAGTAGAAAATAATATATTAAGTGTCAACGGTGTAAAAAAGCAGGAAAAGAAAACCGATGATACTAATCTGATCACAAATGAGATTTATTACGGTGAATTCAGCAGAAGTTTTAATCTTTCAAAAGAAATAAAAATTGATTCAATTGATGCAGAATATAAAGAAGGAATGCTTAACATTACATTGCCAAAAGTAGAAGAAGCAAAACCGGTTGTAAAAGAAATTAACATTAAGTAATATCAGTATATTTAATCAAAAAGGGTGAGAGAAACTCACCCTTTATTTTTTTAACATTATGTAAAAGTTACAGAACTTTTGCATTAAAAAAAATTTTAAGAAAGGGTAAAAATAATATGGGAAAAATTATTGGTATAGATTTAGGAACGACTAATTCCTGCGTTGCTGTAATGGAAGGTAACGATCCTGTTGTGATCCCGAATGCAGAAGGCGCGCGGACGACTCCGTCTGCGGTAGCTTTTACTAAAACAGGTGACAGATTAGTCGGAGAGCCGGCTAAAAGGCAGGCGGTAACAAATCCTCAAAACACCATCTTTTCAATCAAAAGATTTATGGGAAGAAGATTTGATGAGGTTACCGAAGAGATAAAGAAAGTTCCTTATAAAGTTATTAAAGGAGAAAATGATACAGCAAGAGTCGAAATAGATGATAAAAATTCCGGACAGAAAAGAATTTATTCACCTCCTGAAATTTCCTCGATGATTCTTCAGAAAATGAAAAAGACAGCTGAAGATTATCTCGGTCAGCCGGTAACGGAAGCAGTCATAACTGTTCCCGCGTATTTTAATGACGCTCAGAGACAAGCCACTAAAGATGCAGGTAAAATTGCAGGTCTCGATGTGAAGAGAATTATAAATGAACCTACTGCAGCAGCTTTGGCATATGGTCTTGATAAAAAGAAAACTAATGAAAAAGTAGTTGTATATGATTTAGGAGGCGGTACTTTTGACGTGTCAATTCTGGAATTAGGCGATGGTGTGTTTGAAGTAAAATCCACACACGGTGATACACACCTCGGGGGTGATGATTTTGATCAGGTTCTCATAGACTATCTTGCCGATGAGTTTAAAAAGAAAGAAGGCATAGATCTCAGAAATGATCCAATGGCATTACAAAGATTAAAAGAAGCTGCTGAAAATGCAAAGAAAGCGCTTTCGTCAAGTTCTCAGACAGAAGTAAATCTTCCTTATATTACTGCTACAGCAGAAGGTCCGAAGTTTTTACTTGAAACCATAACAAGAGCTAAATTTGAATCTCTTATCAGTGATCTGGTTGAAAAAACTGTCGGTCCGTGTAAGAAAGCAATTGAAGACTCCGGTCTGAGCCTGAATGAAATTGACGAAGTAATTCTCGTCGGAGGTTCTACTAGAATTCCGCTTGTTCAGGAAACAGTTAAGAAATTATTTGGTAAAGAGCCGAATAAAAGCGTGAATCCGGATGAAGTAGTTGCAATTGGCGCTGCTATTCAGGGTGGTGTGCTTTCTGGAGATGTACATGATGTATTGCTGCTGGATGTTACACCATTATCACTAGGTATTGAAACTCTCGGCGGCGTTATGACCAAACTGATTGAATCGAATTCAACCATTCCGACGAAGAAGTCTCAGATATTCTCCACAGCTGCTGATAATCAGCCTTCTGTAGAAATTCATGTGCTTCAGGGCGAAAGAGCAATGGCAACTGATAACAGAACTATAGGAAGATTCCATCTCGGCGGAATACCGCGAGCTCCAAGAGGAACTCCGCAAATTGAAGTTACTTTTGATATTGATGCTAACGGTATTTTGAATGTGGCTGCTACAGATAAAGGTACCGGCAAACAACAACAGATAAAGATCACGCATTCATCAGGTCTTTCTGATTCGGAAATTGAAAAGATGAAAACTGATGCGAAAGAACATGAAGGTGATGACCTTAAGAAAAAGGAATTGATCGAGATGAAAAATCAGGCTGACGCTATGGTATTTCAGGGTGAAAAACAGCTCAAGGAATTTGAGGAAAAACTTAATCCTGAGACCAGATCGAAAATTCAAATGGCGCTGGACAGATTAAAAGACGCTGTGAAGAGTGATAATCTCAGTACGCTTACTTCTGCAATTGAGGAATATAACAACGTGTGGAATGAAGCTTCATCACAGATGTATTCTGAAACTACAGGCGCAGACGGAAAGCAGACAGGACAAACAGATTCACAGCCCGGTAAAGAAAACACCGGAGCTCCTGATGGTAATGTTGAGAATGCTGATTTCGAAGTAGTAGATGACGATAAAAAATAATTTAGTATAAAAGCAGATATAGTAATAATTAACCCGCTTCCTCCCAAAAGAAGCGGGTTTTTTTATGCAGTTATAAATTTCATTACATCATTCAAAGAATGATCTTCCCCGATCTCAAATACACTGTTCCTGTCTTTGTTCAATGCAAGCCAGTTTGAGATTACTTTTATTTCATCAAGTTCAGCCGGATTGAATTTATGCTGTACAAATTTACTTAATGAAAAAAACAGATAGTCCGCTGAGTCAGATAACTCTCCAATGATTTCATTCTGATCAATCTCATTTTCTTCTGAAACTGAATATGTCTTTGCAAGCTTTCCGTTATGAATGAAAAAAAATTCTTTTGCCGAATCATTCACACATTTTATAATTATCTTTTTTCCGTTTATTGCTGATGTAATTACCTTCTGATAACTCATAACTTTTTTTATATCCTTCAGCCTGTCCCTTATGAATGCAGCGCTTTCATAGTCCATATTTTCCGAATATTCCTGCATCTTCACTTCATACAGTTTTTGAACAGAATATTTTTCCGACTCGGTAATAAATTTATGAACTCTGAATACTTCTTTGTCATACTCATATTTACTCTGAGTAAAATTACACGGCGCATTACACTTGCCGATTTCATTATACATACAAACAGAGTGATCGATTGAGGCTTTTAATATTTTTTTCTCACACTTTCTCATTTTAAATTCATCATCAATATCTTTTAATAATCTGTTCACAGTCATTCCGCTTCTGAACGGACCGTAATAATTTGCGCCGTCATTTTCAATTTCATAAACTTTCTCGACTTTAGGATAACTGTTCTGCACATCAATTTTTAAGAAAGGGTGATACCTGTATCTTTTAAGCGCTGAATTAAATCTTGGTTTATGCTGCTTTATCATTTTTGACTCAAGTATAAGCGCGGAAAGTTCCGAGTTAGTAACTTCATATTCAAGTGCAGCGATATTACTCAGAAGCTTTCTTATCTTAACGGGAAATTCAGAGTTATGTCTGAAATAACCGGAGACTCTCTCTCTTATATCTTTTGCTTTTCCAATATATAATATTTCACCGTCTTTGCTTTTCATATAATACACTCCGGGCTTCCGGGGTAGTTCTTTAAGGGACAATCCGATTCGCTTCAATGCCGGAGATAAATTCTCGCTTCCGTAAATTTTCGAATTCTGAAATCTAATAACATCTTTGATATCTTCATATTCAAATTTTTCTGAAAGTATTCCGAGAAAGTATCTGAATACTTTTGCAGTGGCAAGCGCATCATCATAAGCTCTGTGCTGATTTTTTATTTTAATTCCTAAATGGGCAGTTACATTGCCTAAGGATTTACTCTTCAGTCTTTTCAAAAGTCTGTTGGCAAGTTTACACGTGCAAAGTGATTTCATCTCAAACTTAATTCCTTCTCTTTCGAATGAATGAAAAAGAAATTTATAGTCAAAGCCCGCATTATGTCCTACAAAATAAACTTCGGTATCCGTATCAGATCTGAGATCAGAATTTAATTTTGAATCTGATTCAGACTTCAGGAAATCCATAATATCATTTGCGATCATTCCGAATGACGGTTTCCCGAAAACATCTGAATTGCTGATACCCGTTAACTTTGTAATAAAGTATGGAATATGCTGACCGGGATTAATGAGACTTTTAAATTCTCCGGTGATCTCGCCGTCCTGAATTCTGATCATTGCGATCTCCGTGATTCGGTTGTTATACGGAGACATACCGGTGGTCTCAACATCACAAACGATATAGGTGGGACAGTATATACTTTCCAAGATGACTTAAGATTTAAAGATCAAATATAAAAATATGTAAAGAATGTTACTATTGAAAAAATAAATAAAAATCAGACCGGATCCATTTATTAGCTAAGTTGTTTTCCTGATAATATTACACTTTAACCATTTGTATTCTAAGAGTTATATATTCTCAGCATAAGTGATAATAAATTTTATTTTTTATTATAAGTGAAAATTACTAAGTTATGTATTATAATATTTGAATCAATCAGCTTAAAATAATTCTTGAAAAAATTCTGGAGAAATCTGGTAATAAAATCCATTCGCAGAAAAAATCAAAGCGGGATGAAAGGGAAGACTTTCTCTGCTTATCAATTAGCCCGCGGCTTCAGAAATCTGAGAATAACAATTGTAACTTTTTTTAAAAACCTGATAATGACAACGATAGGGATCACCTGCGCAGCATTTGGTCTCAAAAGTTTTTTACTTCCTAATAAATTTCTCGACGGCGGAGCAACGGGCATTGCAATGTTGTTATCGCAATTAACTAACTTATCGCTTTCTGTCCTGATTCTTTTGGTTAATATTCCTTTCATTATACTTGGATACAGTGTACTTGGTAAAAGCTTTACGATAAAAACCGCAGTTGTAATTACCGGTCTTTCAATTGTACTGGCAGTTTCTGATTTCCCGCAGATCACAAGCGATAAATTATTAGTATCAGTTTTCGGAGGTTTTTTTCTCGGTGCGGGAATTGGGTTAACCGTCAGAAGCGGCGCTGTGCTTGACGGAACTGAAATACTCGCGATATTTATGAGCAGAAAATTCGGCACTACAATCGGCGATATTCTTTTTGGAATAAATATATTAGTGTTTTCTTCAGCTGCGTATTTCTTTTCGATTGAATCGGCGCTGTATTCCATCATAACTTATCTTTCCGCTTCCAAGACAGTTGATTTTATAATTGAAGGAATTGAAGAATACACCGGGATTACTATTGTATCCAGACGCAGTGAAGAAATCAGGGAGATGATAATAAATGAAATGGGAAGAGGCGTTACAATTTATACCGGCAAAAAAGGATATGGTAAAACCGGAGAGTTCGTGGATATGGATGTAATTTATTCTGTAATAACCAGACTTGAAGTAAGCAAGATGTATTCTGAAATTCAAAAACTCGATCCGAATGCATTTATTGTTAACAGCAGTGTAAGGGATACTAAAGGAGGCATAATAAAAAAGCGTCCTTTAAAGCATCAGTAAATATTAATATTTTAAATATGGAAAAATAGATTACTGACTAAGGAATTTCAGATTGCAAATAAAAAAACTCCTGCCAAAATATTTTCACAGGAGTTCATCACTAAATTAATAAGCTTATTTTCTTTTATACAAAATTTCCATCCCCTTAAATTCAGAACCATTCTTTGTAAAATACATTTCCATTTTATGATTATCGTTATCTGTCATAGTAAATACTTCTCTAACATCAATTAATTGTTTTGTTTCAGGATCGACCATCTGACCTGTCAATGTGGCAGAGTTTGTAGCTTCATCCCATTTTCCTTTAAGAAACATTATACCTGTTCCCATATTATCAAACCAAATGGAATGAAATTCATTCATAGCATTATCATATCCGAGCAGACTCATTCCTTCAAAAGGCATACCCATCATGTCACCCGTATGTTTACCCTGCTGATATCTTCCTCCCATGATCATTGAAAAAACCGCCTCGCTTTTAGTGCTCATCGGCGGAGCGCCGGGTGCCATCCAGAATGTGTTATCTCCTGTCCATGCCCCGTCGCTTTTTGCAAGCATTTCATGCACAGCTCCGGGTGTCATATAGTCCATCCATGCTTTCATTTCCTCCTGAGTCTGAGCAAATACTTTTGAGAATGAAACGCAAATAATTAAAGCAAAGAATAATTGTGTTAATTTTTTCATTTTAATTCCTTTCGTTTTTTAAATGCAAAAATAATTTTTTTAGTAATAAATAAAAATGAATTACTGATTTTTTTTAAATCCAACTTTGTATACAATTCCGATGACTATTATAAGTGTTCCGGTCTTCTTTAAATATTTATTTGAAGAATATATAACGGCTAATATGAGAAACCGATTATGTTTTTCAAAATTTTCTAAAAATCCGGACATACTACATTTAATATTTATGTCAATCTCTCTATAAAAAATAATGTATCAAACTCTTAGTTAAAAAATCCTATTTTACATAAATCAAAAATCCAGTAACTTTTTTATACATTAATTATTTTATTTCATGTTTACTCAATTTCAATCTCAGCTTCAGAAAGAATTAGATTCGATAAAGGAGCAGGGGCTTTTTAAACAGGAGAGGATCATCGAGACACCGCAGGGAGCGGAGATCACTGCAAACGGAAAACAAGTTCTGAACTTCTGCGCAAACAACTATCTCGGACTTTCATCACATCCGGATGTTATAAAAGCCGCTCACGAAACACTTGACAGTTACGGATATGGAATGTCTTCCGTCAGATTTATATGCGGTACACAAACAATTCATAAAACACTGGAAAAAAAATTGAGCGAGTTTCTCGGTACTGAAGACACAATATTATATGCAGCTTGCTTTGACGCTAACGGCGGTGTATTCGAACCGCTTCTCGGAGATGCTGACGCTATTATTTCCGATGAACTAAATCACGCCAGCATCATTGACGGAGTGCGTCTGTGCAAAGCTATGAGATTCAGATATAAGAATAATGACATGGCGGATCTCGAAGTAAAAATTAAAGAAGCAAAAGAAAAAGGAGCAAAGCAAATACTCATTTGTACTGACGGAGCTTTTTCCATGGATGGAGTGATCGCAAATCTGAAAGGAATATGTGACTTAGCCGACAAATATGAAGCTTTGGTCATGACTGATGAATGTCATTGCACGGGATTTCTGGGAAAGACCGGAAGAGGTTCAATAGAAGTGAATGATGTAATAGGAAGAGTTGATATTATTACGGGAACGCTTGGCAAAGCGTTAGGCGGAGCAATGGGCGGCTTCACAAGCGGAAGAAAAGAGATCATTGAAATGCTCAGGCAAAGAAGCAGACCGTATCTGTTTTCAAATTCACTTGCGCCGGCAATTGCGGGAGCTTCTGTCAAAGTACTGGACCTGCTGAGTGAGACTACGGAATTAAGAGACAAACTTGAAGAGAATACTAAATACTTCCGTGAGAAAATGACTGAAGCCGGTTTTGACATTAAGCCGGGAATACATCCGATAGTTCCTATAATGCTATATGATGCAAAGCTTTCGCAGGACATGGCGTCAAGACTTCTTGAAGAGGGAATTTATGTAATAGGATTTTTCTATCCCGTAGTCGCAAAAGGACTTGCGAGGATCAGGGTTCAGCTCTCCGCTGCGCATTCAAGAGAAGATCTTGATAAATGTATTTCAGCATTTATTAAAGTCGGCAAAGAACTGGATGTATTGAAATAAATTATTTAATAGAATATAATCACAAAATCAGACAGATAATAAATTGAACGTCAGACCCAAATATTCGCTGATTGAATTTGAAAGAAGATGGATCGTAAGGAAAGAAATGATACCGGATCTTTCAGAACTTGAAAGAATTGAGATCTACGATAAATATTTTCCCGATACCAGAATGAGACTTAGAAAAATGGTAAACACTCTGACAAATATAACTGACTACAAACTTACAAAAAAATATGGTAAAACTTCTGCGGTATCTGAGCCGCTGACTACGATCTATTTATCCGAAACAGAATATTTTCTTTTCAGCAGACAAGACGGATTTGAACTGAGAAAAACAATTTTCCGTTATCCATTTTCCGGGAACATATTTCTCTTAGAATTTTTCCGGTATCCTGAACTGAATATCATACTTGCTGAAGCAGAATCTTCATCTGAAAAAGAATTATCACGGCTTGCTATTCCGGATTTTACAGAACGTGAAGTAACTTCTGAAAAGATGTATGAAGGATATTCAATAGCAGCCGGAAATGTAATTTGAGATCAATGTATTAGTTAACAATTATTACTTTAACAAAATCTTTAAAAATCCATTTTATTTTTTACTTATTCGATTTATGACATTAGACTCTGATAAAATAGACATAAGCATTACCGGATTTATGAACCGTCACGGAGTTAAGGCGCTGCAGATTTCTCTTGCTGTCATATTTATATGGTTTGGGCTGCTTAAGCCGCTCGGAATATCACCGGCAGCTGAGCTCGTAAAATCGACCGTTAACTGGATGCCGGTTTTTAATACGGATGAATGGGTTTCAATAATAGGCTGGTGGGAAGTAATTATTGGAGTATGCTTTCTTTTTAAAAAAACTATCAGGATCGCAATCGCTTTGCTTGCAATGCAGATGGCCGGAACGTTCATGCCGCTTATACTGCTTCCTGAAATTACTTTTCAGCCGGGTAAAATTCCCTACGCGCCTACTATCGAAGGTCAGTACATTATTAAAAATTTACTGATAATTTCAGCAGCTCTCGTAATCGGCGGAACTGTAAGAAACAAAGAAAACAAATTGTTATAAATGAAATTAAATCTCAGAAAAGCCCGGATCGATGATGCTGAAAAACTTGAGGAGCTTCAGCAGACACTTGTAAAATATGAAAGAAAATTTGACAGCGGAATTCCTTCAAAAGGAAATGTATATTACTATGATATTATTAAATTAATCCGTAACAAAAAGACACACTTTATTGTTGCTGAAAATGATAATGAAATAATCGGCTGCGGTTTTGGTCAGGTAAGAAAAAATTTTGACTGGGTAAAGGATGATAAAATGGGCTATATCGGACTGATGGTGATCAAAGAAAAGTACAGAAGAAATGATGCCGGCAGACTAATAATTGAAAACCTGACTTCATGGTTCAGGGAGGAAAAAATTTCACATATTATACTTGAGACATATTGCAAAAACATTAATGCAGTCAGTGCATACAGAAAATACGGATTTCAGGATTTTGTTTTACAGATGAAATATAAACCGGATTGAATTTTTTAAACAAGATTTTTTGTAAGTCATGAATATAATAGACAGATACATTTTAAAGAAGCATATAGGACCTTTCTTCTTCGGACTTGGGACAGTGATATTTATATTTCTATTTCAGTTTTTCATAAAATCACTGGATCAGTTTCTCGGAAAAGGACTCAGTATCTGGCTGATAACACAGCTGGTAACTCTGAACCTGGCATGGATGCTTACTCTGGCTGTGCCGATGGCAATGCTGGTAGCTTCTCTGATGGCGTTTGGTTCACTGTCTTCGGACAATGAGATCACAATTATGAAAGCATCAGGGATAAGTCTTCAGAGATTAATGCTTCCTATAATAGCAGTATCATTTATCATGTTTTATCTGATGATAAAATTTAATAACGACATTCTCCCGGAAGCTAATCATAAAGCGAGAATACTTTTATATGACATTTCAAAAACCAAACCTACATTTCTCCTGGAATCCGGAAAATTTTCCGATGATCTGCAGGGAGTTCAGATAATGGTAAAGAAAACATTTCCTAACAGCAACAATATTGAGGGAGTTTATATTTATGATTATTCAGATCCCAAGTATAAGAATCTACTCACTGCAAAGTCAGGAGATATAGGTTTTACAAGTGATTTTAAAAAAATAGTAATGAATCTTACTGACGGAGAGATCCATCAGCTGAGTCAGAAAGATCCGGAAAATGATTACAGAAAAATAAAATTTGAAAAGCACCGGCTGATGTTTAAAGCGGAAGGTTTCGGATTTCAGAATTCGAATGAAAATACATTTACACGCGGTGACCGTGAATTATCAGCATCAGCAATGAATAATGTAGTTGACAGTTTAAAAAAATTCAGAGCAAGTTTAGACGACACATTTATAAGCAATTTATCTAAGGATATTCAGCTTCTGGCTGCAATTGAATACAAAGATACTATTTTAAAGAGAACGCCGGTTATTCAGAAAACAGAGCCGGACATTACTGTTAAAACTGTACCGCAGCCTGTCGTATTATCCCGTTACGACAGTCTGAATAATTTAAAAAGATTAATTACGGCGAAGGGAAATGAATATAAGAACACAATTATTTTATCCGGACAGATAGACAGGCAGATAGATTCCTATGAAGTGGAAATTTTTAAGAAGTATTCCATTCCGTTTGCATGCGTGGTGTTTGTATTAGTCGGAGCACCGCTCGGATACAGAGTCAGGCGGGGAGGATTCGGAATTGCAGCCGGATTTTCACTGCTGTTTTTTCTGCTTTACTGGGCTTGTCTGATTGGCGGAGAGAAACTTGCAGACAGAGCGCTAATCACGCCGTTTATGGGAATGTGGATCGCAAATATTATTATAGGATGCTTAGGTTTGTATTTAATGTTTAAATCATCTTAAGTATATTATCGAAGATTACAAATCAATTTTATTGTCAAGCCCCGAACAATATAAAGTTACCCAACTCCGCCAGGTTCGGAAGAAAGCAACGGTAAGTATCCTTTATATGTGATTTGGGTGTCTTGACATTTTTTTTATAATTCATGAGTAAAATAAAAATCGGAATTGTTGGTCTCGGAGGAATTTCACAGATCATTCATCTTCCCATTTTATCTAAAATGGATGATGTAGAAATACGAGCTGTATGTGACAGTGATATTTCCAAATGTAAAAGCATTTCATCAAGATATAATGTGAAAAAATATTATACTGATGTAAATAATATGCTGGAAGAGAGCGATGATATTTCTGCTGTGATCATTGCTACACAGACAAGTGTTCACAAAGATATTGCAAAAAAATGTCTTGAGGCCGGAAAGGATATTCTGATAGAAAAGCCGATAGCCAGAAATTATAAAGAAGCGAAAGTCATAGTTGATACAGCCGCAAGAATGAAAAAGAAAATTATGGTTGGTATGAATAACAGATTCAGAAATGACATGATGCTGCAAAGGACTTTCATAAAAGCAGGTGAGATAGGTGAGGTATTTTATGTGAAAGCAGGATGGATCAAGCCAAAGAGTTCTGATCAGAGATGGATGCTTCAGAAAGTAATGTCAGGCGGCGGTGTGTTTCTGGATAACGGAATAGCTATGCTTGATCTTGGTCTGTGGATACTTGGCTTTCCGGAAATAAAAAGAGTCTCTGCGACAAATTATTATCATAATACAAAATCCGTTGAAGATTCCAGTATCGTAATGATAAATTTTAAAAACAAAACTACACTGACAGTGGAAGTAAGCTGGGGTATTCAAAGGGAAGGTGAATTGTTTTATTGTAATGCATTTGGCAAGACAGGAAGTACTTCTATTAACCCGTTTGTAATTTATAAGAAAATGGAAGAAAACCTCTATAACATTACTCCAAAAAAAATTAATATTCCCGCTAACCCGTTTAAGAAAAGTTATGAATATGAATTACAGAATTTTATCGGAGCATTAAAGGGAAATAATGATCTGATCTCGAGCGGAAAGGAAGCTTTGAAAGTAATGCAGATAGCCGATGCTGTATATAAATCAGCCAGGACCGGAAAAGAAATAATATTTAAATGATTTCTTTAAGATTTGGTAACATAATTTTGTTAGATTGATGAAAAATAAAAATATGAAGTTGAAGATATTAGTTGTAGACGATGAGAAAGATATCGTTGATATCCTGAAATATAATCTTGAAAGAGAAAATGAGTTTGAAGTTATTACTGCCTGTAATGGAAAAGATGCAATTGAACTTGCAAATGATTCGCCCGATCTGATCATCCTTGACATCATGATGCCGGAGCTGAACGGATACGAAGTCTGTAAGAAACTTAAACACAATCCTGAAACTTCAGGAATACCTGTAATCTTTCTGACAGCAAAAGAAAACGAGATCGATGAAATACTCGGGCTTGAAATTGGAGCTGATGATTATATTTCAAAACCTGTTTCTCCAAGAAAGGTTATCGCACGGATAAAGTCAGTGATCAGACGATCTTCAACTGAACCTGAAAAAACATTCAAGATCGAGCAAAGAATTAAATTCAACAATTTAGAAATCGACAGTCAGAGTCACAGTGTTAAGATTAATCAGAAGGACATATTTTTTCCTAAAAAGGAATTTCAGCTGCTTCATTTTCTTATCTCGAACAGGGGAAAGGTTTATTCCAGAGAAATATTACTAAACCAGCTTTGGGGAGAAAATGTATATGTCGTTGACAGAACAGTAGATGTTCACGTCGCAAAAGTAAGAGAAAAGCTTGGTGAATATTCAGATTATATAGAAACTATAAAAGGACTCGGATACAGATTCAGGGAGAATTGATTCTCACATTTTGAATTTTAAATGAAAAAAGTAAACCTTCTTACAAAATATATATTAATATATTTCTCTTCCCTGATTATTTTATTAATAGCACTTTCAAATCTGTTTCATTATAACACTGTAACTGTACTTATATCCGGCATACTGGGACTTGTTTTATTTCTGGTAAGCCTGATATTTTTTTATTATGAAGTTTCAAAGCCTCTGAAAAAGATCCTGTTTATTACAGAAAAACTCAAATCAGGCAAAGACTCCGGAAACTTTAATAACTTTGATTTCAAGATCTCGGAAATAACCGGAATTCTCGAAAATATAAAAGAGATTAAAAGCGAGTTTTCAGGCAGCAGAGAAATTAACGAACTGATAACCGAAGTTAATTTTCTTGCCGAAAGAATCCTGAAAGAGCTTGAGCTGACAAAAGTATTTAAAGTTAACAGGAATGAATTTATGGGTAATGTTGCTCATGAATTAAGAACACCGATATTTGCTATTCAGCTTTCACTTGAGACACTTCTTGACGGAGCTGTAAATGACGAAAGAGTAAATATGGATTTCCTTAACAGGGCTTTGAATCAGACAAAGAGACTTAAAGAGCTAGTAGAAGATCTGATCAGCATTGCAAAATTTGAGACAGGTCTGAAAATGAGCAAGAGATATTTCGGGATCACAAACGTAATTGCGAAAACACTTGAGGAACTGGGAGCTATTGCTGAAAGCAAGAAAATTTCTTTGCTGTTTGATCCTGCATCCGTAAACGGAATTCAGGTATTCGGTGATGAGGAAAGACTGAAACAAGTTCTTGTTAATCTTATAGATAATGCAATCAAATATACTCCTGAAAAGGGAACAATTAATATTTCACTTGATGTACTTGAAAAGGAAGTTATTGTAAGAATTGAAGACAGCGGTATTGGAATTCCGGCGAAAGACATTCCGAGAATTTTTGAAAGATTTTACAGAGTCGACAAAACAAGATCCAGAGATATCGGAGGAAGCGGACTCGGATTATCAATAGTAAAACATATTTTAGAAGCTCATTCAAGCAAAATCAATGTAGAAAGCGAAGAGAATATAGGAACAAAAATTGAATTTAATCTGAAGAGGTAAAGAATTATTCGTGAAACTATTCTGAAATATTATTCCAGATTTTTAAAAGTCCTGATTCATCGAATTTCTTTCCCATTATCTGAATTCCAAAAGGAAGTCCGTTTCTGTCTTTACCGCAAGGTATTGAAATGGCAGGTATGCCGGCAAGATTAACTGATGCAGTATAAATGTCATTCAGATACATTGAAAGCGGATCTTCAATTTTCTCACCGAAACGGAAAGCGGTATTTGGGGTAGTCGGAGAAATAATAAAATCCACTTTACCGAAAGCGTTTTCAAAATCATTCATAATAAGTCTTCTTACTTTCTGCGCCTTTTTGTAATAAGCGTCATAGTATCCTGCTGAAAGTACGTAAGTTCCGAGCATTATCCGTCTTTTGACTTCATCACCGAAACCTTCCGACCTGGAGTTGACATACATTTCTTCCATAGTTTCAGAATGCTCTGATCTGTACCCGTATCTTACACCGTCAAATCTGGATAGATTACTTGATGCTTCGGCAGAAGTCAGGATATAATAAGACTGTATAACATACTTTGTATGCGGAAGTGAAATTTCTTCAACCTGAAATCCCCTTCTTTTAAGAGAATCTATTTTTTCCAAAACACCATTTTTAATATCCGGATCAAGTCCTTCTTCAAAATATTCTGCAGCAAATCCTATTTTGATTTCTTCCGGCTTAAATCTTTGTTCGGACAATTTAATATAATCCGGAACAGAAATTCCGGATGATGTACTGTCATTTTTATCATAACCTGAAATTACTTTCAGCAGAGCGGCTATATCATAATTATTGTTTCCGAAAATACCGATGGAATCAAATGATGAGGCAAAAGCAACGAGACCAAATCTTGAGATTCTCCCGTAAGTTGCTTTGAGACCTGTAATACCGCAAAATGAAGCTGGCTGCCTTATAGAGCCGCCTGTTTCAGAACCAAGCGAAAGCAGACACATATTCGCTGCAACCGAAGCTGCGCTTCCTCCCGACGAACCTCCGGGAACTCTGGAATTATCGACAGGATTTTTTACCGGACCGAAAAATGAATTTTCATTTGATGATCCCATTGCAAATTCATCACAATTAACTTTACCGATAATGATTGCATCTTCAGAAAGCAGTCTTTCGATTACAGTCGCATTATATAGTGTTTCAAACTCACTCAGAATTTTTGAACCGCATGTAAGTTTTTTATCTTTAACGGAAATGACATCCTTGACGGAAATCACTGCTCCGGCGAGTTTTCCGGCATTCCCTGAATTTATTTTATCATCGATCTCCGCTGCTCTCTCAAGTGCTTCACTTTCAAATACAGAAATAAATACATTCAGATCTTTCTGTTCATTTATATTTTCAAGATAATTTTTTACAAGATCAACGCAGGTAATATTTTTTTCAGTGAGATCTTTTTGAATCTCCTTTAAACTCAGTGGATTTTTTTTCATAATATTTAAATATACCGGAAGAGATTATTTATGATGAATAATTATCTATGCATAACAAGATAAAAATTCCGAATCTCAGAAATAATTTAACGAAGCTTTCAGTTGGAGTTTTTTTTGTCATTTTCATCTGTAGAGGTAATATCTTTTTCGATATCAGAAGAAGCTTTTTTGAATTCCTTGATTCCTTTGCCAAGACCCTGCATCAGATCCGGGATCTTTTTTGCTCCGAACAAAACCAAAATAACAATCGCTATCAATATGATTTCCGGTGTTCCTAAACCAAACATTTTTATTTCTCCTTTTCCGCTAAGCGGATAATTATAAAAATTATAACAAACTTTCTGTAACGCTTTTAAAGAACCTGTATCCGTCAGTATTTCCCAGCAGCTCTTCCGAAGCTCTTTCCGGATGCGGCATAAGACCGAGTACATTTCTTTTTACATTCTGAATCCCTGCAATATTGGCTATTGAGCCGTTTGGGTTATTTATATAAGTAAATATGATCTGATTATTACTTATAAGGTCAGTTAATGTATTTTCATCACAAAAATAATTTCCCTCACCGTGCGCAATAGGAATTCTTATCTCTTCTTTAATACCATATTCGCCGGTAAAAATACTTTTATTATTTTCCACTTTCAATGTAACAGTTTTACAGACAAATTTCAGATTGACATTCCTTAACAAAGCTCCGGGTAAAAGTCCGGTTTCACAGAGCACCTGAAAACCATTGCAGATACCGATCACAACACCGCCGTTTCCGGCAAACTTGATCACTTCATTCATTAAAGGAGAAAACTTTGCTATTGCGCCGCAGCGCAGATAATCTCCGTATGAGAATCCGCCGGGCAGAATAATAATATTTCTATCGCCGATACTGGTATCTTTATGCCAGAGAAATTTCGTATCCGCTTTAAGAGTATTCTTAAAAACATTGTAAACATCATGATCGCAGTTCGATCCGGGAAAGACTACAATACCCGCTTTTACATGATCCATTTATTTATCTTCTCCGTCTTTAGAAACTGAATATTCATAATCTTCCATTACGGGATTTGCGAGAAGTTTTCTGCAGGTCTCTTCAGTAATTTTTTTTGCATCTTCTTCAGAGCGCGCATCAATCTTCAGCTCAATGTATTTTCCTATTCTTGTATCGACAACGGAATTAAATCCGAGTGACTTTAGCGAATGCTCGACTGCTTTTCCCTGAGGATCAAGTATAGTGTCTCTGATCTTAATGTTAATTTTTGAAGTGTACAAATTTTATAATTAAATTTATATTTATTCGGTTTTATCTGACAAGTTTATCACGCAAATTTTCAAGTCCTGTCTTATCAATTTTATCAAGCTTCATATGCATAATTCTCTCGACGTTATCATCAGGTGAAATTGATTCAGATCTTTTATCTGTTCCGGATTCAACGGGTTTATTTGATTTGCCATATTCAGATAACGGCATATCATTCTCTGAATCATTATCCTTAGCAACTGGTTCATTAACGATTTCATTCTCTTCTACGGATTTTTTACTTTTGAATACCTTATTGTCAGCGGAAGTTACATTACGTTTTTCAGTTTCGACTAAAGCAAGATCAGGTTTGCTTTGATCAGTTTTCTTTTCATTATTTAAATCACTTCCGTTTAAATTTCCCTGATCGGTATAATTCTGATTTTTTAAATTTTCCAAATTATCCTTAGGCAGATTATCAATTGAATTTTTTAAATCTGAAAGATTTTTTAATTCATAATTTTTTAATCCCGGTTCATTATTTGCTATATTACTTTCATCCGTCAATTCTAAAGTGTTGTTTGATTTTTCCAGCTGTTCGATATCAACATTCACATAAGTAACATAGAAAATAAAAAAGATAACCATGGTAAATCCCACTGCAGGGATAAGCCATGGATACTGCTTATTATTGAACAGGTTTCTTAGAAAGCCGCCTTTTTCGTCATCATATTTTTTAATATGAACTTTTCTTCTTAAGGCTTCTTCTTCTACGATTTTTAAATGAAGATTATTTGTAAAATTACTGCTGGCCTTAATAGTTTCAAGACTTTTCAGTTTTTCACGGATTTCTAAATATTTTTCTTCGTCTGACAAAATTGTTATATAATTTCTATTACTTTTTTGTTTTTGATTTATGTAAACTTTCGAGCATTTCCTTCAGACACTCCCTGCCTCTGTTTATTCTTGATTTCACAGTTCCGAGAGGTAAAGAAGTAATTTTAGAAATTTCTTCATAATCAAGATCCTGAATATCTCTAAGTATGATCACTTCGCGAAATTTAGAATTGAGTGAACTAATGGCTTTCTGAATTATTTCGCCTTCAGTTGCAGCGTTAGCGCTGTCGTCGGGAAGAATATATCCGGAAGTAAGTTCATAATCTTTTTCATCATCGTCATAATAATTACTGATAGAAGTGGTTTTCATCTTATTCTTTTTGTTCATGTAAGTTCTGGTCAGGTTAAGAGCTATTGTATAAAACCATGTGGAAAATTTTGCAATTTCAACATATAGATGTTTCGATTTATACAGTCTTAAGAAAGTATCCTGAGCCAAATCTTCTGACTCTTCTTTATTTCCTGTATATCTGAAAATAAAATTAACAAGTCTGTCTTTATATCTGTTAACAAGTTCGTTAAATGCCCTGACATCCTCTTTTTGAAAAAGGAGTATCAACTCTTCGTCCGTTAATGTCTTATAATCAGTTTCGGTTTTTCCGGGCATTTAAGCTATTTAATAAACTTATATTAAAACTAATTGTTCCGGGTAAATGAAATAATATGGAAATTTTCATTGACCGCAGATATTATTAATAAGTGAGAACATTTTTGTGAATTTGTTTCCGCCTGTAGACTTAAGCGATAAATCAGCGGAATATATATTTTCGAATATTGATTTAATTTTATCCTGAGAAGTCGCAGCAGCTATTTTCCTGTAAACAGGAAGAAGTTCGAACTGTTCCTTAGACCAGATCTTTAACTCTCTTTTAAGACTAAAATCATTCAGACCTGAAGATGAGGGATCTTTTAATTTATAAATAGCCGTGAAAGCTGAATTAAGAAGAAAGACCAGATATACTTCGACATCTTTTTTCAGTGAAATTTTTCTGTAGATCTTTACGGCAAGATCTGTGTCTCTGAGAAGAATTGCTCTGATAAAGTCTGATTCGATAAAATCCTTTTCAATACCATTGCATAGATTAACAGAATCAACTGTAACTTCACCGGATGAATAACAAAAAGTTTTGAGCTTTTCAATTTCGGAGTTCAGCTCTTCAGGGGAATAATTAGAAAAATTCAAAAGATGTCTCGCAGTTTCTTCAGAAATTTTCATTCCGTCAAACTTTTTTATAACCCAGTCGAGAAGCTCATCTTCGCTGAAAGCATCCGGCTTAAGAATATGGATTTTATCAGTGAAAGATTTAATACCTGCCGGATCACTTTTTGAAAGGAATGAATCTGCAGCAAATATTTTATCAGCATCGGTTTCATCATCATTAGATATCATGATCAGAAAAGTATCAGGATTCGGTCTTTTAATATATTCTGCAACGGCAATTTTTTCATTCTTCAAAAACCTCTTAACATTTCTGATCACGACGACTTTTTTATCTGAAAAAAGTCCGGTATTGCTGCACTCATTAAGTATGTTTTCAATGACTTTATCATCAGCGTTAAAATGTATCAGATGGTTTTTTCTGTCGGGATTATTATTAGTGAATGCGTTATATAGTGAGTCAATAATTTCATCAGAAAGTATTTTGTCCTTTGCAAATAACAAAAGACTATTCTTATCAATGAATTTTACAGCGTTACGGCTTAATTCATTGAAAGATATTTTTTTAGGAGTAATAATATTTGCTGCTGATTTTGCCATATGAATGAAAATAGTCATTATCAATAAATTATTGTATAATAAAATTCGTATGAAAAGGGGGAAGAAAGTGATGCGACAGATGGAATTCACAGATTGAGTCAATATCTACAGAAGTTGCCTCACTTTCCCAATCTCCTGAATGGAATGTGAGGTAACTAATCAGAAGATTCGTAATGAGGGAAATCAGGAGATTAGTAACGAAAAGAAAAAATCTATAACTTTTTTATTTATTCTAAATTGTTTTAGACAGAATGGATAGCTTACAATATAACTGAGTATAATTATTTCAGTCAATTTAAGTGACTCCGAAAAGGAGAGAACTATTTTTATTTGAGATTAAAAAATCTTAGCAAATATTTACAGTTATTTTACAAGGACAAGTTTTTTTGTTTCAGAAAATTTACCTGCTGTAATATTATAAAAATATATTCCGCTTGGTAAATTTTCCGCATTCCAGATAAAGCTGTGAGTTCCGGCGGTTTGAAATTCATTTTTAAGTGTTTTTATCATTCTGCCTGAAATGTCATAGATTTTGATATTAACATCTGTATTAACCGGTAGCATATATGATATTTTAGTAGTTGAGTTAAAAGGATTTGGATAATTCTGTAACAGTAAATAGTCAGGGTTTATAAGATAATTGTAAATCGATGAGGAAGTAATGACTCCGCCATTTGTAGTTTTTAAAATACTTCCTGACGTTCCTACACCCCAGCCCGTATCCGGTGAAATAAAGCAGAAATCATTTATCGGCGAATAAGTAGGATATACATTCCAGCTGACACCGCCGTTTACCGTTTTAAATATTTCGTTGTCAGCACCTTTCACATATCCGTTCATATTATCTACGAACTGAATTTTTGAAAGCAGGTAAGAATTTACAAAACTTAAATTCCAGTTTAACCCGCCGTTCGTAGTCTTTAATATTTGCCCCGAATATCCGCAAATCCATCCGGTGTTTTCAGAAATAAAACTTATATCTGAAAGTGTATTGGAAGCTGTATATTGAATTGTCCAGTTATCACCACCGTCAGTTGTATGAATAATTTTGTTTCCAATAGCCCAACCTTTATATTTATCAGCGAAATATATTTCCTGAACATCAATCGAATCATAGATCAATATCCAGTTGAATCCACCGTTTGTAGTTTTATAGATCGGTCCGTTGCACAGCCAGCCGTTCATTTCATCGTCAAAAGAAACATTACCTCTCATTTCGGAAACAAGATTCCAGGATACTCCGGAATTATTTGTTTTTAACAAATATTCAGATCCTCTTGCCCAGCCTACATTTTTCGAAACAAATTGTATAGAATTGAACCGGTCACTGACCTGGATATCGGATTGAATGGTCCAGTTAATTCCGGCATTAGTTGTATGAGCTATAGTTTTATTTGCTCCGCCGCACCATCCCGTTTGAGAATTAATAAAGTAAACACAATCCAGATAATTTGATGTTACATTTTGAAAAATCTTATCCCAGTTTAATCCGTCCGTAGTTTTAATTAATGCTCCTCCCAATCCGGCAACGTAACCATTTTCGGGTGAAACAAACGAGCTTACTTCTAATGATCTGTCGGTTAATTTAGGATAATTTGTCCAGTTTATACCGCCGTTTGTTGTCCTTTTAATTAATCCATAACTACCAAAAGCCCATCCTGAATCGGGTGATGAAAAATATATTGATCCGTATCCGGCAGAATTATTACTGTCTGCAATAAGCTGCCAGTTGTTTCCGCCGTTTGTTGTTTTATATATACTATACCAGCTACCCGCAACATATCCCGTCATTTCAGATGGAAAATACATTGCATAAAAATAAATTGTCGATGTACCAGCGTTTTGAACTTGCCAGTTTATTCCGCCGTTAGTTGTATGTCGTATTACACCATAAGCACCGGAAATCCATCCGATATCGGGAGATACAAACTGTATCGAGTGAAGTACGTTATTTGACTGACTTATCTGAGCATTCCAGTTATCCCCGGAATTTGTTGTCTTAAGAATTACTCCATCCTGACCAATAGACCAGCCGGTATTTGTATCAATAAAATATGCTTTCCATAAATGAGAATTTGTATTGCTTGTCTGTGAAGTCCAGTTGTATCCGCCGTCAGTTGTTTTCATAATTAAGCCCTGAAGACCAACAGCCCACCCTGTCATTTGTGAGATGAAACATATTGAATATAATATATAGGGATCACTTGTATAGACTGTGTCCCAGCTATCTCCGCCGTTTGTTGTTTTAAAAATATAAATATCTGATAAAGTGTAACCGGTATTTGCATTTACAAATGAAATTGATCTGTAACTTCTGCCTGTCGGAACGGGGTTCTGCCACTGCCAGCTGCTTTGAGAATAAGCTGTTTCAGAAAGAAAAAAAATGGAAATGTATAATAGATATCTCATTACAATAAATCCTAAATTACTTAAACTTAAATTAATATTTTTAAGATTCAATAATTTTTTTTGAGAAATCACATGAGTTATCACACTTTATCATAAACTATTAAATTTCAGTTGCATTTTCCGAATATATGGTTAACATTCAGATTAAACAATTTTTTAATCCAAAGCAAATGAATAATGATGTGAAAAAATCATTTGTAATATTTTTATTTTTTATAATTTTTGGAAAGATAACCTATTCACAATATTCCTTTCCGGAAAATATTATAAAAGGTACAGGTTCACAGTTAAACTGGATTTGGCAAAATCCTTATCCACAGGGCAATGATCTTCATTCAGTAAAATTCATCGGAAGTAAAGGTTGGTCTGCCGGTAACTATGGTACAATATTAAGGACGAGTAATAATGGACAAAACTGGAACAATCAAATGAGTTACACAAATCAAAAACTCAATTCGATTTACTGCATGGACGAATTCAATGTCTGGGCTGTCGGTAATAATGGTACTATTCTTAATACATCAAACAGCGGATTCAACTGGAATCAAATAAACACTACATCCAATGAAGATCTGTATTCTGTATTTTTTATAAATTCACTTACGGGATGGACAGTCGGAAGCTCAAACACAATTCTTAAAACCTCAGACGGCGGGTTAAACTGGATCAGTCAGCAAACCGGAATTAACAACAGCATATTATATTCTGTGATGTTCATAAATGCTGATACAGGCTGGATTACCGGCTCCTACAATTCAATATTAAATACTACAAACGGTGGTGATAACTGGACCACTCAGCAAATTTCAACTGTGGAATTACCTCTTTATTCAATAAAATTAAATAACGGAACACTTTATGCTGCAGGAGTTGGATTTTACAAAAGTACAGACTTCGGAAATACTTGGATCAATTTTCCTCTGAATGCTTGGAGTCCGATAATATCTTTTGACTTTGTAAATTCTGATACTGCATTTGGAATCGGCGGACTCGATAGTTTTATCCGAACGACCAATGCCGGATTAAACTGGAATTATTATCCCATTCAAACTAATGGATTAAAAAACTCTATTTGTTTTCAGGGTGCCTCAGGGCATTTAGTAGGAGAGAATGGTATTATTTATTCATCTTCAAACGGAGGCGGTAATTGGTTCAGTCAAAGCAGTAATGTTTTTTATAGTTTTTACTCTGTCTGTTTTCCAAATTCAAATACAGGATGGGCGGTTGGTAGTTTAAATCCCGGATCCAATACCGGAGCTTTGATGAAAACAACTGACGGAGGAAATAACTGGATTGATAGGTCAGACAGTTCGAGTACATCTTTTTATGATATATATTTTTTAGATGAAAATACAGGATGGACTTGCGGATATAAGGAAAAAATTTTGAAAACCACCGACGGCGGAAACAACTGGTTCCTTCAGTATCTTTCAATTGACCGTAGATTAACTGCAATATATTTTTATGATCACAATACAGGATGGGCAGCAGGAACGGGAAAAGTGCTTAGGACAACGGACGGCGGAAATAACTGGACCAGACATACCGGGTTTTCTGAAATGTATTCGATGACTTTTACTGATCAAAACACCGGGTGGGTTGTTGGATACGGCGGTAGAGCACAAAAGACCACTAACAGCGGTTTGAACTGGACTATAATACCGGTTGGTACGACAGCATCACTGAATTCAGTATTTTTTATATCTCAATCTACCGGTTGGATTGCCGGAAGTAATCTTACTTTATTAAAAACAACTGACGGAGGAGAAATCTGGATCAACCAGTCATTTGGATTACCGTTCTGTAATATAATGAGTATTAGTTTTGCAAATGAAAATGAAGGATATGCTGTTGGTTTTGAAAATAATTCCGGAGTAGTTTTTCATACAACAAACGGCGGAATGATCTGGAAATATTCTGATAACGGACCTTCCACAAGTCTTTTTAGTGTTCACTATAATTTATCATCCGGATTATTTTATACTGTTGGTGAATTCGGATCAATACTAGAAGTGAGGATTCTGTTATTACTGATTTTCAGGAAAACAATTTTTTGTCAGTTCCTGAGGGATTTTATCTCAGTCAGAATTATCCAAACCCATTCAACCCGAAAACAATTATCAATTATCAATTATCAATGTTCAATTTTGTTTCGATAAAAGTATATGATGTGCTTGGGAATGAAGTGGCTTCACTTGTAAATGGGAAACAGAATGCCGGATATTATTCGGTTGAGTTTGACGGCAGTAGATTTGCCAGCGGAGTTTACTTTTATAAATTGGAAGCCGGGTATTTCAAAGATACTAAACGTATGGTTCTTTTAAAATAAAACAAAATTCCTGAAAGATTATTATTTATTATACATTACTGCTGTATTTTAATGACTAATTCAGATATAGATCAAATTTATTTAAAAAATCAAATATACAATTATGGCTACTCAGGTTACAGTAAAATCTAAAACAACGGGAACTTTAACATTTTATACTTCATATGCAAATGCCAGATCAGCTGCCGCCGCAGGAGATGTTATTCAGATCCGGGCTGATCTTGACGAGCAAATTATTTTAAAGACGGTGTAGATATTTACATTGATCCCGGAACTCTTGTAGATATGACAGATGAGCTTCCGACAATCACAGATGGTGAAAATGATTGTGTCTGTAATATTACAGGCGGCGGTAAAATAAAAAATTCCTATACAGGCAGTAATAAACAATCATGTGTGAAAATATCTCAAAGTAATTCAATAGTTAATATTGAATGTTTTCGTATTGAAGGTGAAGGAGAAAATTCCGGTTCTACTGAAGGCGCCTGCGTAGATGTATCTTCAGCTGCTAAGTTCAGATTAATCTGCAACAGGGTTTTTAATAAATATAATACCGCAATAAATATTTCTGACTGTGAAGATTTGTTTTTAGATATCGTCAATGTGGAATCCGGTACATTGAATAATCCAAATGCAGGAGCTCCTGCAATGTATCTGGGAGCAGCCGGATCTATTTATATCAATGAACTAAAATGCACCGGATACGGAGCATGTTTTCAGCATGCTGATAAAGTCATTGGAGCTACAATAAATAAAATTTATACCATTCTTCCAAGCGGATCTTCTCCTTCGGCTGCTGCGCCTGCTTTACTACTTGATGACGGAACAGGTGATCAGGACCTTGTCTTATACTTCGATGAAATAAAAAACTTCAATACAAATACAGGAGATGCAGTACAGATCACTCAGGGAAAAGCTTCACTTACCGGAAGAAGTATATACAGCACAAAAGGCAAATCTCTCGATCTGACCAATAATATCATTTCAGCTTATATACAGTGTGATGAGATAATAAGTCTTACAGAAGGAATAAATATAGAAAATTCCGATGAACCGATTGTGATCGTAGCTAATTATATTGAAGGAAGTGATGGGAATGTTGGTGTGATAAGATCTGCAAGCGGTTCTAATTATGTTTTGAGGAATGCTAAAATAAAAAATGTAAGTACAGGAAGCAATTCAGTTTGTATCTTTATAAATTCGGGGTCTTCGGAAACAGATCAAACAATTGAAATTGAGAATCTAATTTTAGTTACTGGAAATACATCAACCGGTGACACAATCAGAAGAGATGGAAATACTGGTATCGTTATAAAAAATTTGGGTTTATTTGTAAACAAATTGATCAACGAAGAATTAATAATCTTGGAAATTGGAGTAGGATTAAGTAATCCAGAGTATAACTATAAATATAGTTTTAGCACCGATATTAATTAATATTATGAAAACATTTTTAATGTTGGAAATATTGACAGTATTTATTTTACTTACAAATAATTCACTTATATCTCAAGTATCTTTAGAATGGGTAGATAGATTTGATGGGTTTGAAAATTCTATTGATGGAGGTAAATATATTTTATTTGATAATTTCGATAATATTATTGTGGGGGGAGTAAGTTATAATTCATTCAATAATTCCGACTTTACAATAATCAAGTATTCAAAATACGGTAATAGAATAAGGGTATCTAATTTTGATGGTGGTGACAATGATTATTTGAATGAAATGAAGGTTAGTAAGAATGGGGACATTTATGTTACTGGTCAAAGTAGGGAAACTGGAAATCGTGAACAGTTCGATTATTTAACTATAAAGTTTGATACATCTGGATTTAAACAATGGGAATCAAAGTACGATGGAACATCCAATCTTAATGACGAATCTTTTGATATTGCTTTGGATAGCTCAGGAAATATATATGTTACAGGTTTTAGTACGGATTTCAAAACAAATAGAGATTGTGTCACTATTAAATACAACTCTTATGGACAACTCATGTGGATACAAAAATATGATCACAGTTATTTAAACGATGAAGGATGGGCAATAGGGACAGATAAGAACAATAATGTATATGTAGCAGGATTTAGCGGTGACTCTTTATCTTCTGATGACTTTTTTTTAGTTAAATATGACTCTTCCGGAAATCAAATTTGGGTTGAAAGATATAACGGGACTGGAAATACAAGGGATTTTTGTCAACACTTAGTTTTGGATGATTCTGCAAATATTTACATAAGCGGATATACAACAAGTTTAAATACAGGAGCTGATTATACAACTATAAAATATAATTCTTCCGGAATTTTACAATGGGTTCAAAAATATGATGGTTCGCAAGGTTCAGATGTTGTTCGATCAATTGCAATTGACAGAGAAAGTAACATTTATGTAACCGGAAGCAGTATTGGACAAGGGACTGGATATGACTACGCAACCATAAAATATAATTCAAATGGTATTCAACAGTGGGTATCTAGATATAACAATGGTTCCACTGATCTTGGATTTTGTATAGCAGTTGGAGAAGAAGGCAGTGTATATGTTTCAGGCGGAAGTAAGGGTAGCATTACAGATTATGATTATGCAACTGTTAAATATAATTCTTCCGGACAGCAACAGTGGGTTCAAAGGTATGACTATTCAGGTGAATTTGGGGATATTGCAAAATCAATAATAGTAGATACTTATGGCAGTCTTTATATTACCGGTACCAGTGATAGAGATATTCAAACATTAAAGTATTCTCAGCTAACAGGATTAATTACAAATCCAACTGAAACTCCTTCAGATTTTTCTCTG
>JADJWZ010000038.1 GCA_016716125.1 Ignavibacteria bacterium
AACAATTATCAATTATCAATTAGCAATTAGCATTTAACAATTAACAATTAATTCCAAAATATTAACTGTTAACTATTAACTACTAACTGTTCTTTAAGTTTTAATTTCCGTTTTATCTGAAATGCATTATGACTATTTTCAAAATTAAATTACATTTACGACTTTATTTGTCCTGAAAATTCCTTATGAAGATTGCTATAATGCAGCCGTATCTTTTTCCGTATCTCGGATATTTTCAGCTTATAAATTACGCTGATAAGTTTGTAATTTTAGATGATGTCCAGTTTATAAATAAGGGCAGGATAAACCGGAATTATATTCTTAATGCAGATAAGCCTTTATTGTTTACTATTCCTGTGTTCAAACCGGAGTCAAGAAGTCTCATTACAGATGTGACTGTTTCAGAAGATACAAAACTTATAAAGAAATTTTTGAAAACAGTTCAAATTAATTATGCTAAAGCTCCATACTTTAATGATGTCTTTCCGCTTTTAAAAAGTATTTTCAGTAAAGAAATAAAAAGTATTTCAGGTCTGGCATTATCAGGCATTAAAACAATAAATGAGTATCTGAATATCAGCACGGATATTGTGAAAACATCATCACTCTATAATAACAGCAACCTGAAAGGAGAGAAAAGAATAATCGATATCTGCAAGCTCGAAGGCGCAGATGAATATGTAAATTTACCTGGCGGTATGGATCTGTATTCACATGCTGAATTTGAAAAATCAGGGATCAGTCTGAAATTCATAAAAATTAATAACATAAAGTATAAGCAGTTCAATAATGAATTTGTAAGCTCCCTTTCGGTAATAGATAATCTAATGTTCAATTCACGGACGGATGTCATAAGTTCATTATCTGAATTTGAGATCCTATGAATGTTAACAGGATGATTCCGTCTGACTCAAATGAGTGGGATGAAGTTATAAAAGATACCGGACATTCATTTGCGCACACAAGGCAAAGCTGTCTGGCGATGAATCTGACGACAGGATTTAAAACTTTTCTGTATGTATTTGAAAAGGATAATGTAAAAATAATCTGTCCTTTAGCTGAAAGAGAATTTAGAAGTTATACTGACATTGTAACACCTTACGGATTTTCAGGTTTTACGGGAACCGGCGCGCATCCAGATTTTTTAAAATACTGGAATGAGTTTACAAAAGAAAAAAATTATGTATGCGGTTACATAAGTCAGAATCCATTGTTTACAAATACTGATTATTTCCAAGCGGAAGATTCTTACAGTAATACAAATTTGTACTTTCTCGATCTCCGGCAAAGTCTGACTGAACTTTATGATAATCTTGATACCAACAGAAAAAGAATTATTAAGAATTTCAGAAAAGCGGAAGCTGGATTCACTTATAATAAAACTGCGCTGACGGAATTTTTTATATCGAATTATTATAATTTTTTAAAAAGCATAAACGCTTCGGAAGCAAATTATTTCAAACGCAAAACACTTGAGTTTATATGCGGACTTGAGAATGTCTATATGGCAGGCGCTTTAGAAAATGATAAAATTGTGTCGGTTTATATTTTCGCTCATACGGAATTTTCGGCTGACTGTCTTTTCAATGTTCCCCTGCCGGAGGGCAGAAAATATGCGCCGACGCTGTTATGGGCGGGTTTGAAATATTACAAAAGCAAAAAAATTCCGGTGATGAATCTCGGCGGCGGGCTCAGGGAAGATGACAGCATTGCAATGTCGAAGGAAAGATTCGGCGCTTATAAACTTCCTTTTGTAAATCTGAAACAGATCTATAATAGTAATGTGTATGAAAAACTCTGCAATGAAGTAAATACCGATCCGGTTGATAAGAACGGTTACTTTCCGGCTTACCGGAATAAATTAAGAAGTGTTAATGTATAATATTATATTTGAAAATATTTTTAATTAAATAATTTAATTCAATTGTTTGTAAAGTCAGCAAAGTTTTATGATGCTTTATATCATTTCAAGGATTATAAAAAAGCGTCAGAAAGACTTACGGAAATTATAAGTAATTTTAATCCCGGCGCCGTGTCCATACTTGATACCGCCTGCGGGACGGGAAAGCATATTGAAATTCTAAAGTCAAGATATGAATGCGAAGGTCTCGATATAAATAAAGAACTTCTTGAAATAGCCTGTCAGAGATGTCCCGGTATAGTATTTCATGAATCGGATATGACTGAATTTAATCTCCGTAAAGAATTTGATGTCGTCACCTGCCTGTTCAGTTCGATAGCATATGTTAAGACTTATGAGAATCTTGTCAAAGCTGTTGCCACTATGACAGATCATCTTAATGAAAATGGTCTTCTCATTATTGAGCCGTGGTTCAGCAAGGATACTTACTTTGTAAATACTATCACCGCAAATCATTATGATGAAAAGGATATGAAGATTGCATGGATGTACAACAGCATTTTGAAGGATGAAATGTCCGTACTTGATATTCATTATCTTGCAGGGACTCCGGAGGGTGTGATCCATTTCAATGAACTGCACGAGCTTGGACTGTTTGATGATGCGCAGTACAGAAAAGCAATGACTGATGCCGGGCTTGAAGTTCATTATGACAAAGAAGGACTTTTCGGAAGAGGCATGTATATAGGAATTAAAAATTTGTAATATTTAATTTATTTTAATTCAATCAATTATAATGAAGGTCAGTGTCTGGATGTCTGCATACAATCACGGGAAATACATATCCCGCTGTCTGGATTCCGTACTGATGCAGAAAACGGATTTTGATTTTGAAATTGTAATCGGTGAAGACTGTTCGGCGGATGATACTCGTGAAATAGTAAAAGATTACGCTGACAAATTTCCGGATAAAGTAAAACCATTTTTACCTGAGAAAAATATTGGAATGATGCAGATGGATGTCGCTACTTTTTCAAAGATGCAGAGGTGAATATCTCGCTTTGCTTAACGGAGATGATGAATGGACTGATGAAAATAAACTTCAGATACAGGCGGATCTGCTTGATTCTGAAAAAGATGTGTCAATGTGTTATCACAGATCATTTGTTATTGATGAACTCTCAGATCAGAAATGGGAAACTGAATTTACAGGAACAGAAAACGAACTTCCTGTTGAGAAGTTGTTTCACGGATTTAATCCTATTATGACTGCTTCAGTAATGTGCAGAAATCCCGGTAAATTACCTGACTGGTATGAAGATGTCCCCTACGGTGATATGCCTTTGTATCTGATGCTTTCTGAAAAGGGAAAGATTAGATATATTGACAGGACAATGTGTCTTTACAGAATTCATGCGAGCGGGAACTGGCAGGGCGATACTTTGAAAAGCAATCTGTTAAAAGATTTAAAATATTATAAACTGATCAACGAAAAGTTTGATCACAGATACAACGGTTTTATAAAAAAAATATTAACGCTTAGATATCTGAGTCTGACGATACTCAGCATTAGAAATGATGAATATAGTGAGGCAAATATTTATTATAATGAACTGCTTAAAAGTGACATAGGATTTTTAGAAAAAAGAAATATTGAAATACAAACGTTGCGGAAAATACTTGATGATAATTCTCTTAAAAATAATTACAGTGAGTTGATCAGCACAGATCCCGGATGGAAAATAATATGATTATATTTTAAGATCTGATATAAATTATTAATGTTATATAGATGCTGTTAGATACAAGCAAATCTTTGTCGAAGTTCTTACCCGTCAGCATGTCAGAGCAGCGTCCGCTCTGGTCAGTTATGATACCTGTATATAACAACACTTCATTTTTAAATCAAATAATAAAGAAAGTTTTATCGCAGTATACCGATTCCGGTCAAATGGAAATTTATGTGATAGACGACTGCTCAACTTCAGGCGATCCCGGGGAAATTGTTAATCAGTTCGGAGAAGGCATTGTAAAATTTTTCAGACAGCCGGTAAATGTCGGACATTCGAAAAACTATGATACATGCATCCGGAAAGCAAAAGGTAAATTAATTCACATACTTCATCAGGATGATATGGTGAGGGACGGATTTTATGAAAGGATGGGAAAAACGTTTACTGATAATCCGGACATAGGCGCGGCATTCTGCAGGCATTTATTCATCGATGAAAAAGGCAACTGGCTCTGGATATCAGAGCTTGAAAGAGAGGAAGACGGAATACTTGATGACTGGCTGATGAAGATCGCGGAGAAGCAGCGGATACAGTACGCTTCAATGGCTGTAAAGAGAGAAGTATATGAAAACCTCGGGGGATTTGTAAATAAGGATATGACCGGTGACGGATGGCAGATGGCGGGAGAAGACTGGGAAATGTGGGTAAGGATAGCGGCGAATTATAAAGTCGGATATGTAACTGAACCTCTTGCAGAGTACAGGATCCACAGAGCTTCTATGACAAGCGGTCTTGCAAAGTCAGGTCAGAATGTAAAAGACATTCACAGGATAATTGAAAGATTTTCACAGTACGTACCCGAAGATAAAAGAGAACAGGTAAAAAGATCCGCCGCAAAACATTTCGCAAATTATTCATTTGAAAATTCCAAGAAAATTCTTACTGATACAGATGATCCCGCTGCAGCGGAAGCGCAGCTTAATGAAGCAATCAGACTCGATCCGGAAATTTATTCAAAAGACATATTACTTTACAGCAGACTGAATGAGATGATCCGTCTTGACGGACTTTCTATCGTCATGTGTATGCAGAATGATCCGGAAGGAATTATAGATTCACTGAAAGAGATCAATTCTCAGAATTTAGATGATGAAACTAATGCTGAAATAATTTTTGTCGATAACGGATCAGGAGACAATACATACAGTGAAGCTGAAAAAATTCTTTCGGATAAAAATTACAACAAACTCCCATATAAAATTATACGGCAGGAATACCCGGACTTTAATTCAGCGCTTAAGTCGGCATTTGATAAAGCAAAATTCGAATACATTCTGGTATGTGACGGGAGGTTTAGTCTCAGCGAAAATTATCTGAAGACAGTTATTGATAATATTAAGGCGAATAAAGAAACAGGGCTTGTCATTTCAGCGAAAGAAATATTTACAGACAGTATGCTTCCTGTATGGCTTGATGAAAAACTTTTCAACGGCAGATTTATTCCGGATTCAAAAAACAGTACGGATCAGAATGAATCATTTAATATCACGGGAACAGTACTAAGGAAAAGCGCATGGGAAAAAATATTAGATACCGGAATTATTCCCGATCTGTCCGGAGAAACAGAATACGGAAAACGAATCGAATCACAGCTGCCTTACATACTTTTAAAAAATAACTTCACAGTTTCAAAAGAAAAATTTGCTGTTTACAGAAAATTTATTCCGGCTGATAGTCTTATATTTCAGGACTTCCTTAAATTCTGGAAAAGCAAAGGAAAGGAATCTGCAGAACTTTATCGGGGTAAAACCGGAAAGTATATTCTCAGTAAGACATTAAAATCCTACATTAAATTTATATCTGCGTTTCAAAATGAGAGAGAGCGATCCGGCTCAGAAAACGTTAACTCTATTTATGCAGGATATTTTTATGAGAAGCTGATGTCACAACTGAACGTCCTTACAGCGAACAAGTCAAAACAGATAAAATTATTAAAAAGCATTTCAGGAAAATACTACAGTAAATATTTTAAAAAATTATACAGACAGTTTCAGCCGAAAGTTAAACGTACCGGAGTCACATCAATTATAAACCTGTCTTCAGACGAAAAGATACCACAGCATTTATTAAAGAGTTTAGCCTCACAAAAAATCAGATCTTATGTTGACACTGAGACATTAATTGTTTTAAATAAAAATGATGAGAGTTTCACAGATTCGCTCAGAAAAATCTGGAATCAGTATAATCAAAGCGACGGAATTCTCAGAATAATTACATCTGAACCTGAAAATACATCAGCTTTAAGAAAAGCAGTTGGACAATCGAGTTACGACTACATTGTGTTTTTTAATTACAGCGACGTACCTGATGAGAATTATCTGCAGAATTCATTAAGCGTATTAAGAAGCAATGATAATATTCCTTCGGCAGCCGGTAAAGCTGAAGCATTATTTGAAACTGAACCGCCGGTGTGGTTTGAGAAATATAAAGAATATTTTTTAGAGAACTCAGCTTCATTACAATCAGGAAAAGACAGGTTATTAAATATCGGATTATCTCTTGGCGGCGGAGTTGCAGTAAGAAAAAGAACTGCGGAAGAAATATTAAATTTGAATACAGGAACACTTTTTGAAAATATTGAGAAAGGCGAAAATATTTTTGAAAGAGATTATAACGGGACACTGTCAGAATCTGACATTACAATAAAGACCAGTCCCGTTCTCAAGATCAGTAAGTTATTTTCCGGTGAAGAAGTTAACTGGGATAAGCTGAGGACAATCTGGCGTGAAAGAGGTATTAATAACCAGAATGAGCTTTACAGAACTTTAAGAATAAAAAATAAAAAAATTCCATTTCAGGTCAGAATAATTCTTAACAGCCTCAGAAGATGCGGTTACGAAAATTTATTAAACTACAACAACACAAACGAAAATAATTTAGAAATTTTAAACATTGAAAAAAACCTGGGAAGTTTAAATTCACTGCTGAACCAAAAAACCCAAAACCCCAAAAGGCAGATCAGATTAATAAAGAAAGGAGCAAGAAGTAAAGATTCAGTTTATCTTCGCAGACTGACAAACGGATATACTCACAGGATTGCGAGAAAAGGAGTCTCCGTTGTCATTTGCTGTTACAACAGCGCGAAATTGCTGCCTGTAACATTAGAGCATCTCAGCAGGCAGAAGACAAGAAAGTACGTCGACTGGGAAGTGGTCATAGTTAATAACGCTTCAACTGACAATACTTCAGAAGTAGCTGCAATGGAATGGAGAAAATATCCGGACTGCAAAGGTTCTCTGAAAATTGCATATCAGCCGGTTCCAGGACTGGCAGCTGCGAGAGAAAAGGGAATTGAAGAATCAAAGTATGAGTATATAGTTTTCTGTGATGATGATAACTGGCTGGATGAAAATTTTGTGCAGAATGTAGTAAGACTGATGAGGAGTAATCCTGAGATCGCGATCGCGGGATCCGAGACGCAGGAAGTATGTGAAGTCGAACCGCCTGAATGGTTTCATAAATGGAAGAACTGGAGTTATGCAGTCGGCGAACAGTTTGACAGACCGGGAGACATTACCTGGTCCAGAGGTTTTGTCTGGGGAGCGGGAATGGTACTCAGAAGAGAAGCTCTCGAAAAATTATACGGCGATGGATTTAAATCACTTCTTACCGACAGAAAAGGAAAAGAACTCGCATCCGGAGGTGACACTGAAATATGTTATGCAATGCGTCTTGCGGGCTGGAGGATCTGGTATGATCCGGAATTAAAGCTTAAACATTACATGACAGCTCCCAGACTGACGTGGGAATATTTTCTTAAGCTCTGGAAAGGATTCGGAATTAGTACAGCCGGACTTGATACATATCTGAATATTATTCCGGCGGATATGATAGAAGGAAATTACATACAGATCAAAAAAACCTGGGAAGAAAATTTTTCAGAAACGAAGCAAAAGCTCAGAGAATTCGGTTCTGAAAAAGTTAAGAACTTTGAAAGTCTTCCTGAAGGCGATCCTGATGCGCCGCTTATTGTTTTTAATCTGGCAAGACTTGAGGAATTAAAGCAAATAAAAAAATTATATAAAACAAGATCAGAGAATGCAGAGAAATCGCAGTGGAAAAAAGAATTTTTCCATCTGAGACTGTTAAATAAAAAATATAAACCGGCTGTAATTGAAGACAAGTCTGTCTGGCCTTGGATAGATGAACCGGCAGATATTGATAATGAAAATATTAAAGAGGATTTAAAGATCAGTATACTTACTCCTTCTTATCTGTCAGAGGATAAAATTGAGAAAGCGATACAGAGCGTTATCAGACAGGGTTACAAAAATTACGAGCATATAGTAGTTGACGGCGGTTCAAAAGACAACACGGTTAACATTCTGAAAAAATATCCTCATATAAAATGGATTTCAGAAAAGGATAACGGACAGTCTGACGCAATGAACAAAGCTTTTGATATGTCGACAGGAGATATTATCTGTTATCTGAATTCCGATGATTTTTTTGCTCCGGGAGCTTTTAAAAACATTGTTAAAGAATTTCAATCCAATCCAAATGCCGATATGGTAGTAGGCAATCTCATATTAGATATGAAAAGCGGACCGATGATAATATATCCTGAAAAAGATTATAAAAAAATCATGCTGTCTTTTTACTATTCATTTCCGATTAATCCGGTTTGTTATTTTTATAAAAGAAATGTTCAGGAAAAGATCGGAAAGTTTCCGTCAGATAACCACTACACAATGGATTACTGGTTTCTCTTAAAGGCATATAAGGATTTCATAGTACTTAAAAAGGAAGAGATACTGGGAACATTCGTATTACATGATGTAAATAAAACATCATCCGCAGATAATCTGAAGAACACGCATCAGACTATGATCAATCATCTGAAGAATAATGATATGCAGTCAGCGCCGTATTATTTTTATAATTATTATAAATTCAGAATTTTCAATAAGAGATCTTACAGGGATCAGAAAAGCGTTACAAGATATCTGAAACCAAAATACATAAAGAGTTTTCAATTCGGAAAAGATTATTCAGACAGAATCTTTAATAAGGCATATGATAAATGTTATAATTACAGTTATATAAAAGGACTGATATTGCTTATTCTGTCCGTGATAGTATATCCGCCGAATATTATTAAAAGGAGCAGGAGAAGTTTATTGTACAGAAGTGTATTCGGGCATTCATTAGTTGAGAAGATGAGAAATTATTATTACAAAATCATAATAAAAAAATACGAGCTTAAGGAGTCTTTAAAAACTAATTTAAAATTAAGAGGTAATGTTCCTGTTATTTTAAAAACAGAAGCTGTAGATAAAAATATTTTAACCCTGATGTCATCCGGCAGGACCAAGGAATATTCTGATGTAATATTCCAAAACGCTAAAGAGAATTGTTATAATTATAATTATCTCAAAAGTCATTACTTATTTTTCAAATCAGTAATAATTAGACCGGGGACACTTTTTAAGGAAAGCAGAAGAAGTCTTTTGATCAGATTATTTTTAGGTCATAAGATGACAGAGATCTTCAGAAAGAAGTATTACAGTTCTGTATTAAAGTCTTATGAAATCAGGTCCGGAATAAAGAATAAAGTGAACAGCAGATATAAATTTACGCAGAGGCTGAAATTTTACCCGAGGGATTTTTATTATTATTTCAGATACAGAAAATTTAAGGCGCGATCCAAAGAGTTATATGACGAAGCGCGTATTACTTTTAAGAATAATGAGAGGTCAAAGACAATTAAATTACTGATTCCGTCATTTGTTTTATATCCTCCGTCAATTTTTAAAAGAAACAAGATCAGTCTTTTTGTAAACTCATTTAAGAACGGCACATCAGACAGAAAAACGAAAGAAATGAAAAAATGATCCGGCTTCTAACTGATCCCAGAATATGAAAAAAGGATTTTCAATCATCGTCTGCTGCTATAACAGTTCAGAATTACTCAGGGAAACAATAAGGAGTTTATGCTCATTGATTTATTTAAAAGATTTCAGCGCTGAGATAATAATTATTGACAACGCATCTACGGACAATACAGCTGATATAGCTTCGGGATTGTTAAAAGAATTTGAAAGTCCATTTGAATTCAGGATAGAATATGAGTCAAAACAGGGATTATCTTTTGCAAGAAAGAAAGGGATCGAAGTCTCCGGCTACGATTATATTTTATTTTGCGATGATGACAACCGTCTTGATGAAAATTATCTGATAAATTCTTTCAGATTAATGGAAGGAAAAAATGAGATAGGAGCTTTGGGTGGAGTGAGCGAACCGGTTTCAGATATTATATTTCCTGATTGGTTTGAAGATTTCAAACAGAGTTATTCAGCCGGGAGACAGTCGGAAAGTAACGGGGAAATAATATCGGAGCTGCATTCATTATGGGGCGCGGGATTGGTATTAAGAAGAACTGCGATAGAAGGACTTTATAATAACGGTTTTCATTCATTGCTTTCAGACAGGACAGGAAGCAGTCTAACATCCGGAGGTGATACGGAATTATGTTATGCTTTGAGACTTGCAGGCTGGAAGATCTGGTTTGATGACAGTTTAAAACTCAAACACTTTCTCCCGGGGAAAAAGACTTACCTGGAATTATTTAAGAGAGCTCAACAGAGGTTTCGGCAGACAGAAGATAAACTTTGACGCATATCTGAAAAACTTTTTCACGAACGGAAAAGGTGTTCAGGAAAAAGATACGGACTGGACAAAAAGATTTTTTTTTATGATAAAAAAAATGAGATCATACGGATTCCGAAAGATAATAAATTTCAGAAATCCGAATACGGGAGATCCTGAAATAATCCGGATGGAAAAGACGATCGGCAGCATGCAGGAGCTTCTCAGACTTAAAAATGATTACGGAAAAATGATCACTGAAACCGGAAAATCAAAATGGATACGGCACAAATGAAATTAAATCATGTAAATGATTAATCCTGAAATTTCCGTTATTACGACAGTATTAAATTGTGAAAAATATATACGGGAATCCATAGAAAGCATCCTTTTACAGACATTCAGTGCATTTGAATACATCATTGTAGATGACGGTTCTGATGACGGCACTACGGAAATTATTAAAGAGTTTGCTTCGGCAGACAGCAGGATAGTCCCGGTCTATTTAGTAAAAAACATTGGCCGCGTATCATCGCTTAATAAGGCGCTTGATATTTCGAAAGGAAAATATATTGCCATTCAGGATGCTGACGATATATCCTTACAGGAAAGACTTTTTATTCAGTATAATTTTCTTGAAACGAATCCTGAATATTTACTTACCGGTTCAAACATACATATTATAAATGAAACAGGTGAAATAATTTCCAATCCAATACGGCCTGAGAATGACAATGAATTGAAATTCAGTCTTCTTTTTAAATGTACATTTGCGAATCCCAGCATAATGTACAGAAGAACTGTAATTACGGATTATAATCTGCGTTACGAAGAGGAATTTAACCATGCAGAAGATTTCCGGCTTATAACAATAATAAACAGTTTAGGGAAGGTGCACAACATTAAGGAAACATTGATACTGCACAGAAGACACGGAGAAAACAACAGCATAGTAAATTTTGACAAATTAAATTCCGGCAGTACGTCAATTGTGAAGGAAAATTTCTTTCAGCTTGGAATTGAGATCAGCGAGGAAAGAGCGCTGAGAATTAGAAAACTATTTTCTTCCAAAGGAATTGACAAGGAAAATGTGCTTGAAGATATCCGGTTTTTGTTTCTTGCCATAAAGGAATTTCAGTCGAGGTACAGAACCGTAAAGAACCGTGAAGTAATACGGACACTTAAGCGAATGTTGAAATGGCTGGGTAAAAAGAATTTATTATTAAAGCCGGATTATCTTGCTTTATATAACTCGATTCTGACTTATTACCTCAAAGAAACATTTTTTTTAAAGAATTAAATTATTATTTTAATCCGTCCCAAAAACATTCAAATAATATTATTGCATTTCTTTACAATTTAAGGTTACAAATTGTGATATAATTAATGTAAATTTTTTTATAAATACATTTTTTACATTAAAAGTAATCATTAAATTATCAGGCAAATTCTTATATCTTCAGAAATTAAAGCTTTGTTTTTAATTAAACCAATGCCTTTTATTATATGAAATTTAATAATAATTCCGGAAAACTCATCTCTGTAATCATTCCTTTTTACAACAGAGTGGAGTTACTGAATTCATCTATAAAATCTGTTATAAACCAGACATATAAACCGATCGAAGTTATCTTAATTGATGACTTCTCGAAAGAGAAATTTGATCTTTCCGGTCTGGAAAAATACAGATCTGCTGATTTTAATATTAAGCTTATTAGAAACAGTAAAAATCTAGGTCCTGGATTATCAAGGGAAGCAGGAAGACTCATCGCCAAAGGTGATTACTTTTCTTATCTTGATTCTGATGATTTCTGGCACAGGGAATTCCTGGAAAAGTTAATTGATACAATGGAAAAAAATCCAAAAGCAGGAATGGCATATTGTAAGACGCTTCTTATCAGAAGCAAAGGAAATTTTCTGAGGAATAAAAATGATGATACATTCCATTCTATCATACCTGTAATATTTGATGTTCACGGAAGACCATGGGCTACCGGCGCATGCATCTGGAGAAGGGAAATCGTAAATAAAATCGGTCCATGGACGGATTCAAGGATCTGGGAAGATTATGAATATGATATCAGAGCAGCGAAGATAAATAATAATATTGTTCATGTTCCTGAAGTTCTGTTTTATGTCAATATGGATTCAAAGGAAAAAATTTCTCTTGTAAAGAACACAAAAAAAATGATAGAAGATAAAGCGCGTTCAATTCTGAATATCTCAAGACAATTAAGAAATTCAAAATTCAGAGAGAACCTTGAGATCCGGGACAGAATTGTTTATTTTCTTCTTACATCATGCGCTACTTTATCCGATTATAAATCCAGTATACCGATCATCAATGAAATGTTCAATGAATATTACAATTGGAAAAACCGGAAAAATTATTTCGTAAATGCCATGACTTATATTTCTCCGTACAGAATAAATTCAAAAGTATTCAGAAAAATAAGACAGCAAAGCCAAAACTAAAATTTAAAATTTATGCTGATATGATAAATAAAAATATTTTACTAAAATTTAGAAGTTTCAGATATTTCAGCTTATTGCTGTTCTTTATTTCTATAAATTTATTTCGTACCGCTGAGCCGTTGTATTCACAATCGAATCCAAACTGGATAACTCCAAACAGGACTTACCTGAAAATGTATGTAGTCAGCGACGGTATGAACAGGATCAGCAGGGCTGATTTTGTTTCCGCCGGTATCAATACAACCGGTCTTGATCCGAGGACAGTTAAAGTTTACAATAAAGGACTGCAGATCCCGATATTTTTTTCCGGAGAGCAGGACGGTGTCTTTAATGACAATGATTTTTTTGATTTTTACGGTACAAGGAATTACGGAGGAATGGTAAATACTTATGATCAGAACAATGTGGTTGCATATATTACTGATGAGTATTTCAATCAGTATTCAGATACGAATATTTACTGGGCGGACTGGGGCGGAGCAAACGGGATCAGATATCAGAATTTAAATTACACTGCAGGCGCTTCATTTCAGAATAATTATTTTACGGACAAAATTCATTTTGAAAAAGATCTGCTTTATAGTCAGGGTGAAAATATCTCGGGGTCTGATTTCAGATATTTATCTACAGAAAAATTTCTCGGTGAAGGCTGGTACTGGAAGCGGCTGCAGAATACGGAAATTTTATCGGATACTTTTACAATTCCCGTCCAAAGCAATTCTCCTCAAAACTCTACAATAAAACTTTTTGCATATCCTGGGACGCAAAATTTAAATATCACTAATGAGCATTCTCTTGAAATTCGCGTTAACGGTGTTCTGATAAATACAATCCAAACGGATAATTTCAAAAGAATTGATACTACATTATCATTTGCCTCATCTGTTCTGTCGGAGAGTTCTGTTAATACTGTTTCTGTAAAGTACAATGCGCAGCCGGGATTTACAGGCATTATGTATTTCGATTTCTTTGAAGTCAGTTATCCCCGTAAATTTTCTCTGATTGATAAAAAATTATCCGCCGTAATAAATAATGCTGATACTTCTTCCAGATCTTTCAGAGTCAGCGGATACAGTAATTCATCTCCGGTTTATATTTATGATGTATTAAATAATTTCAGGATCACAAATTTCACATTCAATGCCGATACATTAAAATATTCAGCCCGCGGAAACAGCAATATACAGATCGTTAATGATACTATAAGAAACAAACCGTTTAAGATAAAGCAGCGGCAGGTTCCAAATCTGGTCTCATCTTCAAACGGCGCGGATTATCTTATAATTTATAATTCAATTTTTGAATCACAGGCTGAGCAGCTGAGATCATTCAGAAATTCACACGACGGTTACAGATCGGTGAAGGCGGAGGTAGAGGATATTTATGATATATTCGGATACGGTCTTGAAGATCCACTTTCAGTCAGGTATTTCACAAACTATGTTAATGAAAACTGGCAGCTGCCTAAAAATAAATTTATTTGTCTCTTTGGAAGAGGTTCGCTTGATCCGAAAAAAAATTCTTCGGGTTCAGTCTATTACAAAAATCTTGTGCCGGTTTACGGTTATCCTAATTCAGAAGGTTATTTCGCTAATTTCAATTTCGGATCATTCTTTTATTATCCTCAGGTAAGCGTCGGCAGACTTCCGGCTTATACAGCATCCGAAGCTCAGATCATGGTAGACAAGATCATTGCTTATGAAAGTCTTCCTTATGAGAACTGGAATAAAAATTTTACATTTATTACTAACGGAAGCACTCTTCAGGAACAGGCATCACATCAGAACAGATCCAATTTTGACGCCAGCGTTTTTATAGCTACACCTCCTATTTCGGGCATAGTAAATAAAATATACAGGTACGATACTTCAGGAATTATAGCTTATAATTATGCTGACTCTATAATTAAAACATTCAACGAAGGCAGTATATATGTAAATTACAGAGGACATGCAGGAAGTCATGACTGGGAAATTATGATGCGTGATCCGGATGTTTTAAACAACGGTAATAAACTGCCTTTGGTAATCAGTCTGACCTGCTTTACGGGAGAGACTGCAAAGCCTGAGTTCAGGGCTTTTATGGAAAAATTTTTATATCTGCCTAATAAAGGAGCGATCGGCGGAGTGAGTACAACGGGCTGGAGCTTTTCCACAAACGGCAATGATTTCGGATCATATATGCTTCAGACTTTCAAAACTGATACTGCGAGAAAAATGGGTGACCTGATAAAGTTTGCAGGTATAAGCATGAGCAGAGATTCTTTATCTTTTTCCATAAGACATACAATTAACTGTTATAATCTTGCGGGCGATCCCGGTTTAAACCTGAAATATCAGAAGACTCCTGATTTTAAGATCACCAATGCAGACTATAAAATTGAGCCAAAGTCTGTTTCATTGAATACACCTGCAACCATTACTATTAATCCGATAAATATCGGTATCAATGCTGATTCATGCTTAATCAGATTTCAGCTTATTAAAAATAATGTAAACGCATCTTTTAAAGATACTATCATCAGAGCTTTTGATGTTAGAAAAGAAATAAGGCATAATTTCCGAATTGACACACTTGGCATTTACAAAATGAAAGTAGTTCTTGATGTAAATGACAGATATCCTCTGGAAAATCCCAATGACAATATACTTATAGTTGACATACCGCTGATGGAAAGTTCTTTTATCCCGATCAGACCTGCAGATAATTCAGTGATATTCAGGGACAGCGTAGAGTTTGTAATACTCAATCCAAATTTTGATTATGGTCAGAGTAATATAAAGATAATTGCTGAAATGGATACGGCGGGTAATTACAACTCTCCCGTAAAAAAGACCTTCACTAATCTGAACATTAAAGAAGGCGCTACTTTATTTAAAACTTCATTACCTGTTTTAAATAACAATACTTTATATTACTGGAGAGCAAGGTCTGTCATAGATTCCGATACATCTTCATGGTCTGAAAATTATAATTTCCTTTATAATAACGGAATAGCTTTTAATAATAAATACAACCGGTTTATAGGTGAAAATCTTCCGGTTGTAATTTCTAAATCTGAAAAAGATCAGTTTGATATTTCCGAGATGCATAATACATATTTTTCAGATGAAGGGATCAAATTAAAAGATGAAGATGCGTTGCTTTATGTGAGATCTTACGGAAGTAATGCGGAAGAAGCGTCATATTTCAGCGTAGGTAACAGCAACCTTTATATTGACGGAGGTAAAAATACCGGACTTAATTTCCTCAAAGTAAAAAAGCTTGACGGTAAAATTCTGCAGTTCAAAAATCTGAAAATGTCCGACTCAACGGCTTCAAATGATTCTCTGCTGACTTTTCTTAATACATTTGATTCAACTCATTATCTGATGCTTCTTAATGCAGCTTACTTCCCCGGCGGGAAAAAATTGATGGCAAATACAAGAGCAAAGCTTCGTGAATTCGGCAGTGTTTACGCTGACTCTATCGGACTTCTTTCCTATTTTCATTCATGGGCGTTTATCGGATATTTGGGAGCAGCTCCGTCGCAGGCGTCTGAAATGTTTGATGCATGCTGCAGACCTGCGTTAAACTGTCTTGACTGCGATCACTGGTTTGAAGCTGTTACTACAATGAATGTAAAATTCCGGAGCACATCGGGTTATGTATCTAATATAATCGGACCTGCAAGCTCATGGTATGATTTTTCATGGACAGGTCAGACATTCCCGAACAGTTCACTTGGATTTGATGTGATAGGAATTGCAAGAAACGGAACGGAGACATTACTCAGACAGAATCTGCAGACATCAAATTTCAATGAACTTGCAACCATTAATGCAGAGCAGTATCCAAAACTAAAATTTAACGCTTTACTGAATATCGATACTTTGACAGGTACATTATCTCCTGTCCTCAATTCTTTAAAGGTAAATTATTCCGCTGCATCTGAGTTAATATTAATAAAAAATTCTCTGCAGTACAGCGCTTCAGATAAAGACAGAAACGCAGTGAATTTTTCATTTGATTATTCAAATAACGGATACAAATATATTTTCGGAACGATTGTAAACCTTTACAACAAATCTGTTTACGATTCTAATCTGATCTCAACAGATACTGTAACAACAATTTTAAAGACTGACAGCATTTTAACTTACGCTAACAATTTCACCAAACCCGATTTTAGAGACAGCACCCGCGTCTGGGTTGTAATCAAACCGGTTAAAGATCAGAATGAATTTTACTATTTCAACAACGACGCGGATATTCCCCTTACGGCATTATCTTCATCTGTAAAAAATGATATTAAAATTTCCGCTGACGGAAAGGTAATATATGACGGCGAAACTGTAAGAAAGAATCCTGATTTAAGGATTGAACTTACAGGTGAAAGGAATTATACTGATTTAAGCGATACTTCATTAGTAACACTGAGACTTAACGGAATTTATATACCTTATTTTGCTAAAGGTAATATGAATCCGGAATTGAAGTTCATAGAATCTGACAACCAAAACAGTCCGGGAATTTTTTCCCTGATGCTGAATACCGAACTAAATTACGGATCAAACCGGTTAAGCATTTCTTATAAAAATACAGATGAAAATTCAGATTCACTTTCGATGGAATTATTAGTTTCAAACGAAACCGGGATTACAGGATTGTATAATTATCCTAACCCCATGAGAGGTGAAACATTCTTTATGTTTGATATAACTTCTCCTGATATAGTACCTTCAGTCAGATTAAAGATTTACACTGTACAGGGCCGGTTAATAAAAGAAATTTTTACACAGCCGGCTTTTGGATCAAATCAGATAATATGGGACGGAAGGGACAATGACGGTGATTTTGTAGCTAACGGAACTTATCTCTATAAATTATTTACGGACGGGAATAATAAAACTGAAACACCTGTTCAAAAGCTTGTAGTACTCAAATAAAAACCTAATATATATTTATAATCAATATTCTAAAAATTTTTTAATGAAAAAAATATTTTTTTCCGTAATATTCCTGTTAGTAATTTCAGAAATATTAACGGCTCAGGATTACAACTGGATCACACCAAATAAAACTTATCTTAAAATGTATGTCGCGGATAACGGCATGTACAGGGTTAACAGGATTGATTTCACTAATGCAGGAATAAATACAACCGGTATTGATCCGAGAACGATAAAGCTATACAATAAAGGCATACAGCTTCCCGTTTATTTTTCAGGACAGCAGGACGGCACGTTTGATGCGAATGACTATTTTGATTTTTACGGCGAAAGAAATTACGGCGGACTTGTAAAATCTTTCGACCATAACAACAATCTCGTTTATACAACCGATGAATATCACAATGAGTATTCCGATACTAATGTATACTGGGCAGACTGGGGCGGAGCTTTAGGCGCAAGGTATTCGGATATGAATTATCCTGTGGTTACTCCATATTCCGGAAGTTCATTTAATGATAAAATTGTTTTTGATAAAAATAATTTTTATTCACAGGGTGAAAATATCAGCGCTACTGATTACAGATTTCTCAATACTGAAAAATTTCAGGGCGAAGGCTGGTTCTGGACTACATTAAATAACAATCAGACGCTTACGGAAACGTTTTCACTTCCCTATCTCAGTCCTGTCGTAAGCAATGCTTCGATTTATATATTTGCTTATCCGAGAGTAAGAAATACTTCCGTACTGAATGAACATAACCTTGAAGTAAAGGTAAACGGGAATTTAGTTGCTTATATTTCAAAGAATGATTTTTTAAGATTTGACAGTACGATTACTTTTACCAGCTCATTTCTCGTAACCGGAACGAATACAGTTACCATTAAATATATACCGGCAACTGGAACAACAGGCGGAGTGCATTTTGATAATTTTAAAATTCAGTATCCGAGAAGATTCGCTTTCGAAAATTCTGTAATGTCAGGCAACCTGTCTTCTTCTGCCGATACCACCACAAAATTTTTCAGGTTAAGCGGATATAATTCCGGAAACCCTGTAAATATTTATGATGTAAATAATTTCAAAAGAATTACCGGCAGCAGCTTTACGCTCGATACACTAAAATTTTCAGGCAAGAGCAATTCAAACTTTCAGATAGTAAATAGCAACATTACAAAAAAACCTTTCAGGATAAAACAGAAGCAGGTTCCGAATTTAGTCTCCGCTTCAAACGGAGCGGATTACCTCATCATATACAATAAGCTTTTTATTTCACAGGCAGAGCAATTAAAAAATTACAGGTCGACAAAAGACGGATACAGATCATTAAAGGTTGATATTGAAGATATATATGATATATTTAATTATGGATTGGAAAATCCGGCAGCGGGAAGAACTTTTGTAAAATACGTTTATGATAACTGGCAGCTTCCGAAACTTGGATATGTATGTTTGTTTGGAAGAGGTTCGCTTGATCCGAAGAAAAATCTTGCAAGTTCTACATACAGCAATAACCTGGTACCTGTTTACGGCAATCCTCCTTCTGACGGATATTACACAAATTTTAATATGGGTACATTCTGTTATTATCCGATGGTTTCAGTCGGAAGACTTCCGGCTTATTCCGAAATTGAAGCACAGAACATGGTTGATAAAATAATCGGATATGAAAATGAACCTCCTGCATTCTGGTCAAAAAACTTTGCTTTCATTACCGGCGGCGGAACGACTGCAGAACAGAACGGTCATATTTCAAAATCGAATTATGATATTGGAGTGTTTATTGACATTGCCCCTATTTTTGGTAACCCGATAAAAATTTACAGAAATGACATTCCCGGGAATATTACATTTAATATTAAAGACTCAGTAAAAAATGTTTTCGACAGAGGCACTATGTTTATGAATTTCAGAGGACATGCAGGAAGTCACGACTGGGAAATTGCAATGAATGATCCTAACACTCTTTCAAACGGAAATAAACTTCCTGTCGTGCTGAGTCTTACTTGTTTTACAGGAGAAAATTCCAAATCAGATTACAGAGGTTTCAGCGAAAGATTCTTATATCTGAAAGATAAAGGCGCAATCGGCTTTATCGGAACAACAGGATGGAGTTATTCACAGTTTGGAAATGATTTCGGTTCTCATATTCTCGCTTCTATGAAAAATGACTCGACCAGAAGGATAGGTGATCTGATGAAATATGCCAATAAACAGATGAGCAAAGATTCACTGTCATTCAGCATCAGGCATACATTAAACTGTTATTCACTTATCGGCGATCCGGCGGCAAAGTTAAATCTGCCGAGAACTCCTGAATATTCAGTTACGAATTCAGATTATAAATTATCCAATGAATTTCCCGGAGTCGGAGAAAATATAACTCTGACTGCTTATCCTAAAAATTACGGACTGAATTCCGATTCACTGAAAATACGTTTTCAGGTTTTCAGAAATAGTCAGGTCTATTATACAAAAGATACTATCCGCAGAAATTTCAGGAATCTTGATTCAGTCGCTTACACATTTAAAGCGGATTCTTCGGGTATTTATAATATGACCGTAAACCTTGATCAGGACAACTGGAATCCAAATGAGGTCAAAACAAACAACACGCTGAATGTAGATATACCTGTTAAAAATATTGCATTCATGCCATTGAAACCGGTAAATAATTCAATTGTGACTACAGATAGTGTTGAGTTTACTTGTTTGAATCCTTTAATCCTAACTTCCATTAACAGTGTAAAGGTAATTCTTCAGATGGATACGAGCCGGAATTTTAATTCACCTCTTTTAAAGACCTTTGCAAATACTAACATAAGCGGAGCTGCAACAAAATTTAAAACTTCAGTATCAATTCCGGTAAGTAACAGGATTCATTACTGGCGGACAAATAGTGTTATAAATTCCGACAGCACCGGCTGGTCAGGTACTCAGAATTTTGTATATCAGAATCTCAATACTCTAAGAGGTACGAATATAGAAACTCAGCGGGCCGGATCAGGTAATTCCGTGCAGTTATTAAAAAAATTCAGCACACAGCATTTATCTTCTGATCTGAATTCCCTGATTTACAAAGATGACGGACTGCAGATCTCAGATTACAGCAGCCAGTTGTATGTCAGATCTTACGGAAGTAACGGAGAAGAAGCTTCCTACTTCAGTGTTGGAAATAAGAATATTTACATTGATGCCGGAATCAATCAGGGCTTAAATATTCTTAAAGTTAAAAAACTAAATGGAAAAATTCTCGATTATAAAGTTTTAAAAATGAATTCCGGTACGTCAAATGATTCTCTTGTAACATTTCTGAATACTTTTGACACGACTCAGTATCTTATGCTTTTAACCGCAGCATATGTACCGGGAGGTCAGTTATTATCAGCTGCTGCAAAAACCAAACTGAAAGAGTTCGGAAGTATTTACTGCGACTCTATAGGTTTTCTGAGTTACTTCCATTCATGGAGTTTCATTGGGTACAAAGGCGCAACTCATTCGCAGGTTTCTGAGGCTTTTGATCCTTGCTGCAGAGTCTCGATCACATGTCTTGATTGTGACCACTGGTCAGAAGCCGTTAGTACAAAAAATGTGACCTTTAAATATTCAGAAGGAACGGCTTCGAATATTGTAGGACCTGCTCAGAGCTGGGACAGTTTTTCGTGGGAACAGATTTTATTTCCCGGAAGCACTATCAGCTTTGACGTTTACGGTCTGACTGATAATAATTCACAGATACTTCTTTTTTCAAATGTAACGACAAACACTTTTACCAATCTTAACTCAATAGATGCTCATACATATCCGAGACTTAACCTTATTACCAAAATTTCAATAGATACATTGACCGGATACAAATCTTCAGTAATGAATTCTCTTCAGGTAAATTACACTCCGCCTTCCGAACCTGTATGGGATGTGAATTCGCTTTTTATAAATTCAGAAAATAAAACCGGACAATACCTGAAAGTTTCGGCGAATTGTTTTAATCACGGTTATTTAAATTTAAACGGAATGACAGTAGATTTTTACAAAAACTCTGTAACTCCTGCTAATCTTATTGCAAGCGATTCAAATAATTTTGTAATTGCAGTTGATAACTTTAAAACATATCAGTATAAATTAAAAATCCCGCCTTTCAGAGACAGCATTGGAATATTTATGAAAGTCAGACCAAAAGGCGGCAACAACGAATTTTTCACATTCAATAATACCGCTTATATAGAAATTAAGGATCAGTATCAGTACAGACCGGGTAATGTGACTGTGTATGTAGACGGAGTAACTGTTAACAACGGTGATTACGTCAGACAAAACCCTGAAATTAAAATTGAATTTAATGATGAAGAAAATTCCGGCGCATTTAATGCCGATGCTTCTCAGCTGTCCATGAAAATTAACGGAAATGTTTTTACGAATTCTCAAAAAGGTATTTCAGGAAAATTAACACGAAGCCTTGATAAAGGAATTGACAACCAGTCTAATTCCAGTGACAGATCTTTTACTTTTTATCCTGAACTAAAAGGAGGTTTAAACCGGCTTTCAGTATTTTATGATAATAACGGATTATCCGATTCTATATTCTATGACGTGATAGTAAGTGAAGATCTGATAGTTGACAACATATACAATTATCCGAATCCGATGAGAAGTGAAACTAACTTTATGTTTAACGTAGGCGGGCTCACGCCGCCTGACAGATTTCAAATAAAGATTTATACTGCTTCGGGTAAGCTGATCAAAGAGCTGGATTATCCTGTCTCGATCGGATTCAATCAGATACCATGGGACGGTAAAGATCAGGACGGTGATATTGTAGCAAACGGAACTTATCTTTATAAATTAGTTATGGAAGGAAATTCCAGGGATGAATCGCAGGTGTTTAAACTTGCGGTTTTGAAATAGCGTAATAAAATTCAAATAAAAAAAAAGCGAAGATGTTTTGTCTTCGCTTTTTTTCAACTTTCTTCATTAATTACTTTCATAATTCGTAATTCTTAATTCGTAATTAAATAGAGATCTTCTCTTCAATAATTGCTGTAACTTCTTCTGATTCAGGTTTAACCTTACTTTTAAATCTCGCTGCTATATCTCCGTTTTTATCAATTATGAATTTCTCAAAATTCCAGTCAATGTCACCGGCAGGATCTGAATTTTCAGTGAGTCTCTGATAAAGCGGATTTTTATTTTCACCAAGTACAGCGATTTTGTCAAACAAAGGAAATGTCACATTGTATTTCGATTCGCAGAAAGTTCTTATCTCATCATTACTGCCGGGTTCCTGTCCACCGAAATCATTGCACGGAAAAGCAAGTATCTCAAATCCCCTGTCTTTGTATTTTTTGTAAATTTCTTCAAGTCCTGCATATTGTTTTGTATAACCGCATTTCGAGGCGACATTTACTATCATCAGAACCTTTCCTTTATAATCAGATAGTTTAACTTCATTTCCGTCCATATCCATTACTGATAAATCGGAAATGTTTTTGCTTTTAACTGTAGTAGTAGTATTCAATTTTGAACTTTCATTATCTGTGTTTTGATTTTTAACATCTGAAGAATCTGAACATCCTGCATAAAGATTTAAATTCAGCAAAAGTATAGCAACGACAATATATCTTAACATTTTTTTAATTTAATTTAATAATAAATTTACTAATCTACATTTAATTCTCCGAGTTCATTTTCACTGCTTGCAATTACAACGCAGGCAAGTGAATCAGCTATAACATTCGGGACTGTCCTGCACATGTCAAGAAGTCTGTCTACTCCTATGATAAGCGCAATGCCTTCGGAAGGGACGCCGATTGACCTTAACACAATAATAAGCATTATAAGTCCAATGCCGGGAACCGGCGCAGTGCCAATGGCTGCCAGTGCAGCGGTCAGAACTATAGTAATCTGCTGTGTAAGCGAAAGATCAAATCCGTAAACCTGCGCAATGAACACTGCCGCTACCGCCTGATATAATGCCGTTCCGTCCATGTTGATGGTAGTACCGAGCGGCAATACAAAACTTGCAATTCTCTTTGGCACGCCGAGTTTATTTACGCAAATGTCCATAGTAACAGGCAAAGTAGCGGCGGAAGAACTTGTAGAGAAAGCAACTGCAATAACCTGTCTCTGAGTTTTGAAGAATTTCTTAACATTGATCTTCGTGAAGAGTTTTAGCAGTAAAGGATATTCAACAAAGGTAAGCACAGCAAGTCCGATAATCACTGTTAACGAATACAATAGAAGCGTCTGTAGTATATTGAATCCGAACTCTGCAACAGTTGCTGCTATCAAAGTGAATACGGCGTAAGGCGCAATGATCATGATCTTTTCGACTAGCAAAATCATTGCGTTTGAAACGCCTTCAAAAAATTTAATTACGGTTTTTGAATTTTCGGAATTGAGCTGAGACAGAAAAATTCCGAACAGAATAGCAAAAAATACTATCTGAAGATATTCTCCGTCAGCAATTGCTTTGAACGGATTCCTCGGAACGATATTCACAAGAAAATCCACAATGTCCATTGATATGTTCTGATCTATTTTGCTCTGCGCATCCTCCTGAAATGTTTCCATGAGCCGCACCTTGTTTTCTTCGGGCATGAATTTTCCCGGCTGTATTACATTTGCAAAAAATAATCCTATCGAAATTGCCATGATTGCAGTTAATGCATAAAAGCCGATTGTCTTTCCGCCAATCTTTGCTATATGCTTCAGATCAGAAAGTGATGCAGCGCCGACTATAAGCGAAGATAAAACGAGCGGAACTGCAATCATTGTCAGCAGCCGTATAAAAATATCACCGGCCGGTTTCAGCATGACAGCTATAGTGGGGATCTTATTTATTGAAGATACATTCTCAAGCGTTTCTTTTCTTCCGTCCGGATAATCAATTTCGATCTTCAGTCCTTCGGCTTTCTTGTTATCCTTAATATTCTTGAAAATTTTGATAATGCTTATCTGAGATTTCGAATCGAAGGTATTCAGAACCGAATCCTTTTCAACAAACCTGACTTCGCTCCAGTCTTTTGAAATTATTTCAGCGCCGTTGGAAACATATTCAAGTTTACTTTGATTAATACTGAACAACGAACCAAACACTGCGCCGAGTATTAATCCAATTACAATTTGTGTGTGTAACTTTAATTTAAATTTCATGGCAATTTTTTAATTCAAAACTTTTATCAGCAATCTCTCCCTGATTTTTTGAAAAAAGATCAGCAAAGCGGAAGATAATAAACTTATTGTTAGGATAAGCGGCCAAAGCACAGGATTTACGTAATTGATCTCATAAAATAATTTTATATAATTCAGAACACCTGTGTCAAATGACGAGGCTGCGAGAAAAATATAAAGAAATAATATTAAAAGACCGTATCCAAGATAAAGCATATTGTTTTCGTCATCTTTCTTCAATACAATAGAAAAATAGTTTGCAATATTTGTAATTATAATTATCGTAAGCATTATCATCTGAATATCCATTGCCGAAACATTGTAAAACATTTTTGCAAAGTAAGCGCCGGAATATCCTGCAGCTACAATTACAAGCGCTGAGATAAGCACAAATGAGATCACATCAGCAAGAAAGTTTTTAGTCTTTTCCACATTTACATTTTTCAGCGTAATTATGAATGCGGGAAGTCCGATGCCGAATAAATTTATAAGCGATACTCTCCTCGGTGTCAGCGGAAATTCAAGAAGGAAGAACAGCGACATCAGCGTAATATATATTACAAAAAAATTTTTGGTTATAAACAGCTTTGCTACCGATTTTACAGTATTTACGATCTTATTTCCTTCGTCAAATATTGAAGGCATAAGGGAAAATTTATTTTTCAAAAGCACTATATCAGCAACCTCTCTTGTAATGCTGCTCCCTTCCTCCATTGCAATTCCAAGATCAGCTTCCTTTATAGCCGGGAGATCATTGACTCCGTCGCCGATCATTACAGTATAGATTTTTTCTTTACGGAGAGCTTTAATTATCCTCAGCTTATGCTCGGGTTTTAATCTGGCGAATATTTTTCTGTCATTTAAAGTTTTTAAAAATTCATTATCCGGCATTTTTTCAAGTTCACTGCCGGACACCATTTCCGCATCGCCGATCTTCCACCCGATCTCATTTGATACTTCCTGTATCGCCTTCGCTGAATCACCCGAAAGTATTTTTATTTTTATATCATTGCTCTCAAATAACTTTATCGCGTCAAGTACATCGTCTCTAATTTTATCGTTGATGGAGATTATGCAAATAGGTTCTATTGATATATCATTGAAATTTATTCCTTTATCAGCAAAGGAAATATCCGAAGTAACTTTTCCAAATAACAGATTTCTGTAAACCGAAATATTCTTTTCATCAAATAAACGCGCTGTTTCATTTTTGATTTCTCCTTTTAAATTTTCTATCAGCACATCATAGGCTCCGAGTATGAATGTATATTCCGACTTTCCGTCCGTTGTTTTTATCATGCTGAACTTTCTGTCAGAGCTGAATGGAAATTCATCCTTCAATGTATAATTATTCATCGCCGGATATATATTTATCGCTTCTATCGTCGCGTTTTTATCACTGGTGAGATGAGCATATGCGCCGATCATATTTTCAACTTCAGTCCGGCTGTATTCTTTATCCAGAACAGTAATTTCCTTTACGTTCAGTTTATTCTGCGTGAGCGTTCCCGTCTTATCCATGCAGACTACCTGAACATTAGAGAAAGATTCAATCGCATTCAGTTTCTGAATGATCGCGCCGAGTTTACTTATTCTGTAAACTCCGATAGCAAATGTTACGGATGCCATCAGGACAAGTCCCTGCGGAACAAGAGAAATTAGTATCGTAGAGATCTTTCTTACAAATTCAACATTGAATCCGCCTGTATTAAAAATAATTTCTAAAACAACAAGTATAACCGCAGTTAGGAAAAGCAGTTTGACGATCATGTCAATTTTTTTTTGCAGCGGAGTCAGAACGAATTTGTACTTCTTCGCCTGAGAAGTTATCTGCGCAGCAAAACTGTCATTCCCTACTTTCTCCGCTTTGTAAAATCCGTTTCCCGAAAGACAGAAACTTCCTGAGAGGACTTCGTCATTTTCATTTTTGTGAATGGGATTTGATTCTCCCGTCAGAAGTGATTCGTCAATTTCAAGATGATTGGAAAACAGGACCTTTCCGTCAACAATGATCTGATCACCTCTCTGTACTTTAATGATGTCGTCCTTTACAACCGATGAAGGATTGATTTTTACTTCTGTTCCGTTTCTGACGACAGTAACTTCCCTGATCAAAAGAAGCTTAACTTTATCAAGCGCTCTTTTTGCTTTTATCTCCTGAAATATCGCAATGAAAGTATTCAGAACAGCGATGAACATTATCCCGATACTGTCGAGTATTAATCTGAAATCATCCGTCGTGAAATAAAAGTAAAGAACGAAAAGTATGATAGACAATATGACAAAATTGAAAACTGAAAAAATGTTTTCAATAAATATTTCGCTTATTGTCTTTGACTTGTGCTTATCGTAAGAGTTTACCTGTCCGGAAGAAATTCTGCTTTCGACTTCTTCGCTGTTTAGTCCTTCGAATTTCAAATATGATTTAATGCTTTGATTGTAATGTGCCTAATTTATCGATTTTAGTTTTTAAAGAATATATCGGAATATGTCTTATTTGGCGGGCTGCATCACGAGATTATTTCATTATTAATAATTTTTCAATTTATTTCCTTTAAAAAAAATCCGCAAAGATTTTGCTCTCTGCGGGATAAAATATTTAAAAAATATTTCATTATTTCCAATATTCCATGCATCATTTCTGTTGCCTCAAAATTCTCTTGAAGTCCGGTACTCGTTAATAATTTTGCAAGCTCAGAAGTAGCGCTTTCAGCAATGGTTGATTTCTGTCTTTGTTTATTACATTGAACTTTTTACACTCCGTCACTGATTTCATTTAAACGCTTTAATGGCTGCCCGGTAATGTAATTCGGGAGAAGCAACAATTGGCCAAAATTCATTTATTTAAATTATTCCTTTGATTCTTAATGTTACCTTTTTATTTTTTGTTTTTGTGGATAAATAATTTATAACTTACTAAAAAAAAAAATCCAATTTAAATATTTATTTATTCAAAGACTGATATAATAAATAAATTTTGCCAAGTCTCACAACTGCAAAGAAAGATATGCAGAAGGAAACTCAGCAAATTATTTCTATTTCACTATTTGTCCTGAACTCTTATAATTGCTTACAATACCTGTGTTTTACATTACAATTTTAATAATAAATCTAATATTAAATTACAATCCTACTTAATCATCGAGAGGATACATATTGATTAATCCTCCATCTTCATCGTACTCATAAATCCACCACATTCCATCCTTAAAAACATATTCATAAGTATGGCTGTAAATAATCCGGTTAGAATTGTATCGCGACTCTGTCCGGCTTTTATCAGTTCGTGAAATTTGAGTCTGCGAGTTTAACGGCAGAGCAAAGTAAAGAACAAAAGTTAGCGCTAATATTACCGTCTTCATTTTTTTCCTCCTTATATTTGTTTTAAGCAATTATAGGAGGAATAAAAAAATTATGGTAACGACATTTTTTTTGAAATGTCGCTTTTTTTAATACTGTAATAAGTTAATCAGTGAGTTCTAGAAACCGGTAATGGCGGTTGGTATGATACGGTAAGTCTAATATAAAAAGAATTAATTTATTAGGATTTATATGATCTTTCCAATTTGCTTGAATAAGCTTGTGATCTCAGTTTACTTCATTAAATGTATGACTCCATTGCATAAATTTATAAGCCCGGATTTAAGGTCCTCATTATTCAAAACTGCATAAAGGATTACAGGAATATTTTTAGTTGATTCACTCTGAGTAAGGATTTGCCGGCATCTGAATCCGGACCTGTTATGGTCAGCAAACTGCCTTAATTTAACCTTTCATTTACATAAATTTATTATAATCTTAAAATTAAATGAAAACAATATGTTATGACATTTTATTTAAAATGTCGCTAATTTTGTTGAAATAAATTTTTAATTATTGGTAATAAATATGAACCATTGATTATAAATTAACAGCTTGTAATTACTTTACTTATGAAATTATCACTTCTCAGAATCTAATTAATATTTAATGTTAAGCATCATTGAGTTATTAAGAGAATTATCTCCGGTGGAAATAAAAGGACTGGAACAGTTTATTAATTCACCATATCATAACAAAAGTAAAAAAATAAAACTTTTATTCGGAGAACTTAAAAAGTTTTACCCTTCATTCACAGATAAGAAGTTCACAAAAGAAAATATAAGTAAGAAAATTTCACCGTCTCTGCCATATAATGACTCTACCTTTAGAAATCTGTTTGCAGATTTTCAAATTCTTACCGAGAAGTTTTTGATCATAGAACAGTTATTCGAAAGCGATTATGACGCAGAGATTTTATTGTTAAAATCCTTAGTTACAAAAAACAACAATAAACTTTTTGATATACATTTACAAAAAACATTAAAACATCTGAAAAAGAACGGGATAGATCATTCTTATTTCTATACTAAAAGCCGTCTTGAGCTTTGCAGTTTCAACAACAATATCCTTAACAAGAGGGAAAAATCTGCAAAGAACATTGAGATCAATACAAATATTTTAAACAATTATATTATTTGTCTGATCAATTTTGCTGTAATTGAATTAATAAATGCCCATTTAAAATTAGCCGTTGAAGAAATTAAATTTAACATTGGTAAAAAAGCGGATTTTTCGTTGGGATTAATTGAATCAATTGATATAAATAAAATCTCACAGCATATAAAAAAAGTTGACAAAAATAATTTTATTCTGGATCTGTACTTACACTTATTTTTAACATTCCAGAATATTGAAAATAAACAGAACTATTTTAGTTACAAATCAGTAATTTCGAAACACTACAAAGAGCTAAGCCGTGATGAGTTGGCATATCACTATTCAATGCTCATTTCATATTGTTTAATTCATAATTCCATCGTTCAGAATAAACCAAACAATGACAACGAACTCTTTGGGATTTATAACACTTTTTTGAAAGAGAAATTATTTATGGATAAGAAATCCCAATACATAAATGAAGATCTTTTCAGAAACATATTAGTGTTATCCCTGAGACTGAAAAAGTATGACTGGACGTTTGAATTTATTTCAAAATATTCAAAGTGTCTGCATCCCGGAAAGTATAAAAATGTAGTAAATCTTGCGTATGCTGAATATTACTATCATATGGGTTCGGAAAATAATTCACTCATTGATTTGAATAAGGCATTTGATTATTTAAAAGAAATAAAAGAAGAATCATTTGTTCTTAAGTATGACATAAAGATCCTGTATCTTATGCTTTATTATGATTTAGGCTATATCGAAAATTTACTTTCTCAACTGAGAAATTACAGACAATTCCTGTGCAGAAATTTATTAGTCACGGAAAAAAAGAAAAAAAGACTGAATAAATTTCTGAACATTCTGGAAAAATTGACATTACTAAAGGAAGGACATTCTAAAATTGACATTGCAAAATTGAATTTAGACATTCTAAAACTGCAGAATTTTAATTATCAGGGATGGCTTCTGGATAAGGTACAACCTTTTAATCTGAATACCGGCTTTAAAAAACTGAAGCACGGATAATTTTGAGTTAAGATTACCGGATTAACATTAAGTTAAAACTAAATTTGTTATTATCAATTTTCTGCACTGTGTAACCTTTTCCGTATTCTGTTTCCCGCTTCGTCATAATAGTATTTATTCAGATAAACCTTATCGCCGATAGATAAAAGAGAAGCATATCTATGACGAAGTGAATGTAAACCCCAGTTAGGTAGATTTAGAACCTTCAATTTTCGCTTTAATAACTTTGGTTTTCCTTCCAAGATCCAAAGACCTTTTTCTCCGGTGGAAAGTTTAGTCCATTAAGATATGAAGGCTTTGATACCCCTCCTTGATATCAATGATAAGAAGCTTTATGTCCATATCTTCTGCTTGAGTTGGATATTGTAATTAATATTATAGAAACTTAATGTCAGATTAAATATTTTAAACTTTTCTAATATTATGTTTCAAAATAACATTACTTCTTCTGACGGGAAATTCTTTAACGGAAAAACTGAATTCCGCTATATCGGATGTAATATGTATGAGCTTGCGAATGTTGACTCAGTCACTTCGGAGAAAATGCTCAGATCCGCCAGGCAGCAGGGCTTTGACGTGATCAGATTCTGGGCTTTCGGAAATGTGAACTGTGATAAATTATCAGCTCTGTGCGATATTGCAGCGGGACTTGATCTGAGACTTATACCTGTTCTGTCAGACAGCTGGGGCTATCTTCAGAACGAAAAAATAAATGACAGCTGGTATACAAACGGATTCAGAAATTCATATCTCCCTAATATAACTGAAATAACTTCTCATCTTTCTGACAGGAAGGAAATTCTTATATGGGAGCTTATGAATGAACCGGCTGTCAGCGATATTCAAAACTTAATTTACTTTGTAAAGACTGTTACAGCGGAGATCAGAAAATTAAATCCAAATCATCTCATATCTATGGGGACTATCGGAGGCGTCGGTGATAAATTCGGGAATGAGTTTTCAAGATTTAATTCTTCTCTGTTTGAAAAACTTTATTCACTTCCAGAATTGAATGCAGTTTCGATTCATGATTATAGTTTTAATTCAACTATAGCTGAACGGTTTGACATTTACCAGAGGTTTAAAGGCAAGGAAGCAAGCTCTAATCTTCTCGGCAGTCTCGATAAGATCTTAAACACTATACCTTCAGCATTTGATAAGTTTACTCTTAAGTATTTTAAGGAAACCTATGATCTGCCTCTTACGCTCAGAAGCGTCTGGCAAAGTTACATTATTAAGAATTTAAGAGATGTAAAAAAGCTGAACAAACCTGTATATATAGGAGAGATCGGGTTTAAAAAAAATATGGGCGAATACCGGAAGATCATTATCGAAAGGGAATTCAAAAAATACTTTAAGTCCGGAGTCAGCGGGGTATTACTCTGGTCATTTGAAGCAGAAGGCAGATCAAAGGACGGTCACGATTACGGCTTTGATGAAAGTGATGACTTTAAAGAAACAATTAATGAAATAAAGAATTATATAAATCAGTTATAATCTTATGATCAGGATCAGGCTAATCTTTTTTAGAATTTTTATAATTTAAACACGCCTTTACAAACTCCCTGAAAAGCGGGTGCGGGTTTATGATACGGGACTTTAATTCAGGATGAAACTGGCTCGCTATGAAAAACGGATGCTTCTTCTGTTGAAGTTCTATTATCTCTACCAGTGTACTGTCAGGTGATAATCCCGATAGTATCATACCATTATCTGAAAGTATTTTTCTGTAATTATTGTTAACTTCATATCTGTGTCTGTGCCTTTCGTTAATGAGTTCTTTTTTGTAACATTTATATGCAAGCGTGTTTTTCCCGATAATACACGGATAAGATCCGAGCCGCATGGATCCGCCTTTTACGCTGACTGTTTTCTGATACTCCATTATATCAATTACACTATGCTTGCTCTTTTTGAATTCAGTGGAATTCGCCTTTGCAAGTCCGCATACATTTCTTGCAAATTCAATCACAGCGCACTGAAGTCCGAGACAAATGCCGAGGAATGGAATTTTCTTTTCGCGTATATATTTAATTGCTTTTATTTTTCCCTCCACTCCCCTCTCCCCGAATCCCGGACATACAAGAAGTCCGTTTATATTTGAGAGAATTCTTGATACAGTTGCATTCTTTTTTTCAAGCTCTTCGGAATTGATCCATTTAAGATTAACTTTAACTTCGTTATAAGCTCCGGCATGAACAAACGATTCAAGAATGCTTTTATAAGCGTCCGGTATGATATTATATTTACCGCAGATCCCGATAGTAACTTCCTTTTTCGGATTTAAAATTTTACCGACTACTTTTTTATAGTTTGCCAGTTTTGGTTCGGAAGATTTTAGATTTAATTTTCTTAATACTACTTCATCAAACTTTTCTTTTTTCAGATTCAGCGGTACTTCATAAATTGAATTTGCGTCAAGTGCCTGCAGTACGGATCCCTGCTCAATGTTACAGAAGAGTCCGATCTTTTCACGCATCTCTTTTGAAAGATTCATTTCGCTTCTGCATAAAAGTATGTCCGGCTGAATTCCAATTTCAAGAAGCGTCTTGACGGAATGCTGAGTCGGTTTTGTCTTTAACTCCCCCGCAGATTTTATAAACGGAACAAGCGTTAAATGAATGCTTAAAGTATTATGCTTTCCCACATCAAACATTATCTGCCTCATAGCTTCAAGAAAAGGCAGAGACTCAATGTCACCGACCGTTCCGCCAATTTCGGAAATTATAACATCGTATTTATTTTTTGCCTCGAGCAAACGGATGCGTCTTTTGATCTCATCTGTAATATGCGGAATGACCTGAACAGTCGCCCCGAGATAATCGCCTCTTCTTTCTTTTGTAATAACTTCATTGTAGATCTGACCGGTTGTCATATTATTCGAACGCGACATATTCTCGTCAAGAAATCTCTCGTAATGACCGAGATCGAGGTCCGTTTCAGCGCCGTCTTCCGTTACGAAAACTTCCCCGTGCTGTGTCGGCGACATCGTGCCCGGATCTACATTTATATAAGGATCAAGTTTCTGAATTGTAACCTTCAGACCTCTTGACTTCAGCAGCAATCCAAGTGAAGCCGCGGCAATTCCCTTTCCGAGAGATGATACAACTCCGCCTGTCAGGAATACATATTTTGTCTGATGCAAATCCGTTTTATTTAATTTTCAAAATTATGTTTTATAAATTTAATCTTCATTTCTTGTGTTGACTGAATTCCGTTCTCTCAATTTTAAACAGCTTAGTATTATAGGTTACTCCTAATCTTTCCGCCTGTTCAGATTCTTTCTCAAACTTGAATCCGCATTTACTTAATACTCTTTCTGAAGCTGTATTTCCCTCAAATACTTCCGCCTTAATTACAGGCAGATTCAATTTTTCAAATCCGTATTCAAGGATTTTTATTAATGCGTCCGAGCAGTATCCTTTGTTCCTTTGCAATTCATCAATGTAAAATCCGACTTCAGCATATTCTTCACTCTTAAGTTTCAGTCCGATACCTCCGATAAATTTACCGTCTTTAACAATTGCAAAATTCCTGTTAAGACTGTTCTCATCATTTTTATATCTGCTTAAAAAATCATCAGCGTCTTTCTCTGAATACGGAAATGGCGGGGATAACAGCCACTTTGCGGTTTCCCGGTTATTTAAAATTCTGATTATATCTTCTTTAAACTCTTCTTTGAATTCACTTAAGCTGAGCAAATTTTCATCTCCTTTTTACCGGCGATTTTTCGAACTGCAAAAGATCCTGAGGAGTATCGACAGACTGTGAATCTTTCTTTGTAACAATTACTTTTATTCTTTCCCCATTCTCAAGTATTCTTAACTGTTCCAGCTTTTCCGCTTCTTCCAGATAACTTTTCTTCATCATCACAAACTCATTTAGAAAAAATTTTCTGTAAACGTACAGACCGATATGCTTATAATATTTAACTGATGAAACTTCAGAGTTTTTAGAATCGGGATTTACTCTTACATAAGGCAGTACTCCTCTTGAAAAATATATGGCGTAGTTATTTATGTCAAAAATTACTTTGACAACATTCGGATCAGTGATATCGGAATTATTTTTTATTTTAATCGCCAGTGTGGATACATTCAGATCTTTTTCTGAAAGAAGAGGTGCAATTGCCTTGTCAATATTTGCCGGATCTATGAACGGTTCATCACCCTGTATATTTACAACAATATCGCACTTAATAATACGGGATGCCTCATTAATTCTGTCTGTACCTGTTTTGTGCTTAGCGGAAGTCATCATCACTATTCCGCCGAACGAATGTACATGGTCAAATATTTTTTTATTATCTGTTGCAACTACAGCAATATCTATCAGCTTACTTTTTAATGCCTGTTCGTAAACTCTTTGTATCATGGACTTTCCGTTTATTTCGGTCAACGGCTTGCCCGGAAATCTTGTGGAATTATATCTTGCCGGAATTATTCCCGCTATTCTCATTTATCAATGACTTTAGGTACTTTAAAAAACTTACCTGTCTTAGACGGAGCGTTTTTCAGCGCTTCATCAGTAGTGAGCCATTTTTCCGCTTCATCTTTTCTTAACACGTTTGAAGTTTCATTTATATTTTCCAGAGGCTCTACGCCTTCCAGATCAAGTTCGTTAAGCTGTTCAATGTATTCGAGAATACTGTTGAGATCTGACTGCAGCTTTACAATTTCCTTTTCATTAAATTTCAGCTTTGCAAGCTGAGCGATTTTTTCCACATCTTTTATTGTAACTGACATTATTATTAAAATTTATTTTTGTCTGACTCTGTCTGCCTTACTATAATATCTCTGATCTCATTGAGTAAACCTTTATCTTTACTGTACCCGACCGGCTCACTGAAATTCACATGCACCTTCCCGCTGTTAATTTTAAATTTTCCTCTCTGTAAAATATTATCCGAACCCGTAATCGCAGTCGGGACAAGCGGAACTTTTGCTTCTTCAGCAAGCACAAACATCCCTCTTTTGAATTCACCCGGTATGCCGTCAAAACTTCTTGTCCCTTCCGGAAAAATTACAACAGACATTCCGTCTAATATTTTTTTGGAAGCAGCTTTAAGAGACTTCATTGCTTCCCTTACATTTTCCCTGCTGATCGGAATGTAACCGCCTAGATACATTCCCCATCCGAGTATCGGAATTTTGGTAAGCGAGTCTTTATAAATAAATCTTACATTATTAGGGATCGCTTTCATTAAAATCGGTATGTCAAAATAACTAAGATGATTGGATATGAATATATACGCTTCATCTTTATTCAGATTTTCAAGTCCGGAAACGCTGACTTTCACACCTGCAATAAATAATATTACCCCGCCGAAAACTTTTGAGAGATAGTGAGTGATCTTTCCTTTTTTGTCAAACGGAGAAACAATTATCGTGATCATTGCAATGATTACACAATGAATCGATATTAAAACGGCCTTAATTGTTGTGATCACGCGTAAAAATAATTATAAAGTCTCTTTATTAAAAGTTAAATAATATTTTTTAAATTAAATTATTATCTTGTACAAATTTATTTATGAAAATTAATTTCAAAAAAGGAAATTATCTGATAAGCGCAGATAATTCCCTTCTTGATATAAAAGTAATTCACGGATACTTAAGCAGATCCTACTGGGCGAAAAACCGTCCGCTGAAAACTACTAAAAAGGCGATTCAAAATTCCGTCTGCTTTGGACTGTATCTGAATAAAACTCAGATCGGATTTGCAAGAGTAGTTACTGATAAAGCTACTTTCGCTTATCTCGCTGATGTCTTTGTGCTGAAGGAATACAGGGGAAAGGGATTGTCAAAGTGGATGATGAAAGTAATTCTCGGCTACGGTGAACTCAAAGACCTCAGAAGATGGTTTCTTGCGACAAAAGATGCGCATGGATTATATGAGAAGTTCGGATTTCATTCTCTCAAAGAACCTGAGAAAATAATGGAAATGTTCAGGAAAGATCTTTAAGATTTCGGACCATTTATATTATTTCTTTTTAGGTATTGGTGAACCGTGTGGATCCTTCTGAGGATGACCGAGCTCTTCTTCAATTTCAGAGATCAGATCGTCTGATAATATATGTTCATATTTTTCAGCGTCCTGATGAATGTTATCCATGTCTACAATATTTTTTTCAGTAAGATATGTTTCCCATAATCTGTGCGATCTGACCAGCTTCAGCGCAAGATCCCTGCCTGTTTCAGTAAGCTTATAATTTTCTTTCTCACCTTTTATTAATCCTTTACTTTCAATTCTCTTCAGCGCAGATAATATTTTATTTTCAGACAAACTCAGATCAGCCGATAATTCTGTAACGGCATTTCCGCCGGAAGATTTTTCTTCAGCATTGAATAAATATTTTAGAATATCCTCTGTAAGATTAACTGAGGTATTTCTTTTCCTTCTGAAATATTTCTGAACAATTCCCTCTTTCGGTGAGAATAAAAACGCTGCAGCAAAAAACAATACAGCAGTTAAAACAATAGAAGCTCCAGATGCAAAATTAAAATGATATGAAAAATACAGACCTATTACTGAAGATATTATTCCGAACATGACTGATAATAACAGCATTGTCTTTAATTTATCAGTAAGCAAAAATGCCGTTGCCGGAGGAGTTATGAGCATTGCAATTATCAGTATAACGCCGACAGACTGCAGCCCGGCTACTATCGACATTGAAAGGAGCGTCATCAGAAAATAATGCACGAGCGAAGTTGAAATTCCGATTATATAAGCCATCGTCGGATCAAATGAAGTTACAAGCAGCTGCTTATAAAATAAAATTACCGAGATCAGAATGAATACTGTTATAACCGAAGATAATATCAGATCTGAATCCGACACTCCCAGCACATCCCCGAAGAGATAAGACGAAAGATCAATGTGAACCTGCTTTAGCTGTGACACAAGCAATATCCCGAGCGCGAATGCTCCGGTAAAAATTATTCCGATGGATGTATCTTCTTTTATCTTCGAATTTCTTTCGACATAACTGATAAGTATCGATGTAAGGATTCCCGCCGTCAGCGCTCCGGCGAATAAGCTCAACGGATTCTTTCCTGAGATCATAAATCCTATTACTACTCCGGGTAATACTGAATGCGCAAGTGCGTCTCCTATCAGGGATAATCTTCTCAGCATAATGTAAGTCCCGATAAGTCCGCAGCTTATGCCGACCATTATCGACGCTACCAATGCGCGCTGTATGAACTCATACTGCAGCGGCTCTACTAAAAATTTATATAATGTATCTGCCATTTTAAGATCAGTTTTTAAAAAGCTGTTCGGCTTTCTGTAAAATTGTTAACCTGCCTCCGTATGCTTTGTTTATCAGCTCCGATGTAAACGCTTTATCCGTATCACCGAATGCAACAAGCGTCTGATTAATAAGTATTACTTTATCAAAATATTCTTTCACTTTACTGAGGTCATGGTGAACTATAAGTATTGTTTTATTTTTTTCCTTAAGCTCTTTGATCAGTTCAAATATTGCTTTCTCTGTCTTCGCATCGACTCCTACAAACGGCTCATCTAGTAAATAAATATCACTCTCCTGAGCCAGAGCGCGTGCAAGAAAGATCCTCTGCTGCTGACCCCCCGAAAGATTTCTGATCTGTGTAAACTGATTGTCGGACATTTCCACTTTTTCAAGAACTTCCTTTACTATCAGGTGATCATTCTCATCCGGTCTGCCGAATAAACTAATATAAGGATATCTTCCCATCATCACGACTTCAGAAACGTTTATCGGAAAATCCCAGTCAAACTGTTCCTTTTGAGGAATGTATGCAATTCTCTTTAATGATTCTTTAACCGGTTTATCAAATATCCTTATCTCACCGGTTTCCGAGGGAAGCAGACCAAGTATGCCTTTTATCAAAGTAGATTTCCCTGCGCCGTTCGGTCCGAGTATGCCGATAATACTGCCTTCCTCGACTTCGAGATTTATTCCTTTTATCGCAGGTTTTTTATTATAAGATATCGTAAGATTTTTTACTGATATGACTGTCATAAATTTAATCCGGTAATCTGATTGAAAATCCTGTACTTAAAAAATACTCTTTGCTAATATCCTCAAGATCAGCTCCCGCAGATACATCAAGCTGAATATTATTGTTAATTAAATATGCAAACCCAATGTCCATTCCGTTATTCGGAATTAAATGATAGAAATTTGTTGAACCAAAATATTCAACAAAGCCGCTGAACCTGTCCGAGAATGAATACCCGGCGGCAAGCGAATAAAAAACTCCGTTACCTTCCGTAAATCCGTCACTCAGATCAAAGCCGATATTGTATCCAAGACTAAAATTATCTGTCACAGAATTGTTAAAGCAAAAAATTACTGACGGATCGAACCAGTCTTTACTTTCTTCAGTATTTGATTCCGTACTCAGTGCAGGAATTTCTCCCTGTAAGATCACAGCAGCAGTAGGTATAACTCCATCCTGTTCTCCCAGTTCTAATTTTCCTCCGATATTTACCGGAGCCAGATCTGTAGAATTTGAACCGTCATAAAATTTATCATAAGATACCTCGGAATATTTAAGCAGCAATCCCAGACGCAGCTCTGCATAACTGCTTATTCCGTATCTGAATAATATCGAAGGTACGGATATATCTTTGTTTACAACTGTATACATTTTATTAAAGACCCCTACAGTAATTTCTGGATAATAATTTAAATTTTCCCTTTTCAAAAAAAGGAAACCGGTTTCTATCTGCAGTCTGTTCTTCTGAACAGTTAATGCGGATTCAGTTATATCCGGACGGTCTGTCACTAATGCAGGTAATTTCTGGGAATACAATTCACTGTTACTAAAAATAAAAGCCGAAATTATTATGAAAACTATTTTCATATTACTTTAGTGAGTTTACAATTGTATTAACATTAAATTTTACAGCGCCCGTATAACTTCCTTCCGGTGTTCCTTCATTACCGATAGAATCCGAAAAAAGAGTTCCTCCGACCACGACGCCTGTTTCTTCCGATATCTGCTCAAGCAGTTTTGGATTTACGCTTGTTTCCACAAAAACCGATTTGATCTTTTTAGATTTAATAAGATCAATAATATTTTTAAAATCTTCCGTTCTAACTTTTGCTTCAGTAGAAATTCCCTGCAGACCTTTCACTTCCATTCCGTAAGCTTTTCCGAAATATCTGAAAGCGTCGTGTGAAGTAATGAGTATTCTCTGATCTTCCGGAATTTTGACGATCTCATTTTTTATCCAATTGTCTAAATTATCAAGCTCGGTCAGATACTTTTTCAGATTTTCATTATAGTAATCTGCATTCTTAGGATCGGCTTCCGACAGACTTTTTGCAATATTCTTCGCATAGATTTTCACATACTTTACATCAAACCATGCATGCGGATCCGGATCGCCGAATCCTTTTTCATCTGTTATCGGAGTGATACCTTCAGAAACAGTTACTTTTTTCTTATCGCTGCCGGCAGAAGAGATCATCTCTTCTATCCAGTGCTCGAGATTGAATCCGTTAATGAATACAATATTGCTTTTGCTGATAAGCCTCGGATCGGACGGCTTGGGGTGATATGAATGCGGATCCACCCCCACTCCGCAGATACTGTATGACTCTACTTTATCTCCTCCGATATTTTTTACAATATCACTTATGATGTTAATTGAAGATACTGCTATAATTTTTCCGCTTACCGGTTCTTCTGAATTTTCTGTTTTACAGCCTGACAGGAAAATAACTGAGCAGATAAGGATAATTAATTTAATTCTCATTTATATTTTGATACGAATATGTTTTTAGATAATTTTTCACTGAGGAATATATTACGGGCTCTTACGTTTACCTGAATTGAATTGTCAAATTCTATCTTCTCTTTAATTACTATCTTATCATTTAATTTCAAGCCGGCTTTTGTTAAGTATTCAAGTACTTCCGAACTTTCATCCGACACCTGCTTAATAAATGCGCTTTCACCAATATTCATTTCAGAAAGGCATATCAGATCTGACTCGGCAATTTTACCATGCTTGTCCGGGATCGGATGTCCGTGAGGATCAAATTTCGGATTACCGAGAAATATTTCAAGCTGTGATATTAATTCATCTGAGGAAGCATGCTCAAGATTTTCCGCTTCCGAATGAACTTTCTCCCAGGAATAGTTAAGATTGTTAACAAGAAATACTTCCCATATCCTGTGCTTCCTCACAAGATTAATTGCCAGACTCTCCCCCTTTTTGGTTAACTCAAATCCCTTATAGGGAATATTCTTTATATAACCTGATTTGGAGATCTTGGATATCATATCACTTACTGCTGCAGAAGATACATTCATCTTCTCAGCTAAGATATTATTGGTTACTTTTCCTGACGAAGTCTGCAGATAATAAATGTTTTTCAGATAATCTTCTAAACTGGTTCTCATTTTCTAAGTGTGGTTTACATTAAATTTAAGCATACTTAAATTTATTTGCAAGGGAGATTAAATATTTCATGTAAATAATCTGTACACTTGTCTAAAACATTTATTGAAATTAATACCGGAACTTTATGAAATTTATTTATCATTTAAAATTTTTCATTTTTAACATTATTGATTTACAGATACATTTCTTTATGAATCTGAAATAAATATTTTGTGTTTTTGAAACTATATTTAATATAAAACAGGTTAGTTCAGCATATGTCTCTCTGGAACAGAATTTTATTTTTCACCATTGTATTTTCCTTACTTTTCGGACTTCAGTATCTGGCTTTTAAGACCTTCAGAAATTTTCTAAAGAAAAAATTTCCCGGGAATGCAAATCTTAAGTATTTTTATTCTTATCCGTTTGTCTTATTTAACCTGCCTTATTTATATATTTTATTTAATCTGATCTCAGGCACTAAAGCGCCGTATTGGGTTGTGAATTACGGCTATATTCCGTTTTATATATTCCAGGGCGCAGTTATATTTATAGGACTTTATCTTCTTATAGGCAAATTAATCAAAGCCCCGTTTACTATTCCTTATTATATTCTTAATAAGTTTGAATATTTTAAATCAAAATTCAAAAAGGTTTCAGATTCTGTTCCGGTAAAAAAAATGAATTCATCCCGCAGATCTTTCATTAGAACTTCTGCAGCTTTTGTATCCGGTTATGCATTTATCGGAGCGACTACCGGCGTCCTCAGTAAGAATGACTATGAAATAGAAAACATCGATTTAAAAATTCCGGGGCTTCCTGAAGAATTAAAAGGAACTACTATATCATTTATCAGTGATATCCATTCAGGTCCTTACATGAATGAAAATCTAATGAAAGAATATTCGGAAGTGCTGAATGATTTGAATTCTGATTTGATTTTAATTTCAGGTGATCTGACTAACTCACAGAAAGAAGAAGTTTTTCCATTTGTTAATGCATTCAAAGACCTTAAAGCAAAGTACGGCGTCTATTCTTCTCTCGGAAATCATGACTATTTTTCCGATCCGGAATTTATTTCGAGAGTCATCAATAATGAATCATCCATTAAAATTTTAAGAAATCAATCTGAACTTATAAATATTAAAGGAAAAGATCTTTGTATTATGGGAATTGAGGATACACGGCAGAGCGGATCTAATCCTGACAATATTCTCATCAAATATCTTGATGATACTATCGACAGTACTAAGAAAACTTTTGCTGAGAAGAATCTGGAATTTGCAGAAATCCCTAAGATCGCTTTATTCCATAAGCCGTATTTTTTTGAAGAAATTCAGGACAAAGGAATTGACCTTTATCTGAGCGGACATACACATGGAGGGCAGGTTGTCCTTGCGCAGTTCGGTGACGTGAATCTGTCTTTTGCAGGAGCTGTCAGTAAATATATAAGCGGATTATATAAATTACCGGCGTCGCAGATGTACGTCTCCCGCGGTTTAGGATGTGTTGCCCTTCCGATTCGTCTGAATTGTCCTCCCGAGATCACAAAGATCAGACTCGTCTGATTCAGTTTTTAATTCGGCGGAATTCCTGCCGGATCAAATCTCTGTACAAGATTCTTAACAGGTTTCTGTGTCATCAGATAATCATACACTGCGCCAAGATCTTCATCCGTAGCTACATTATAAAAAGTCCAGGGCATTATCGAATTAAATTCTCCGTCTTTCACATGAATATTCTGCGCTTCAGGGGTTGAGTAGCTCCTGAACTTTTGAATGAACTGCTCTTTAGTCCAGTTCCCGATCCCGGTTTCTTTATCCGGTGTAATATTTACAGATCTGACAATTCCGCCTTTCGGACTTGGAAAATCATTTCCGCCTGAAAATTCTTTGTCTTTTATAAATTCGCCTTTCTCCATCGGTGAGTGACAAAACATACATGCGCCGGAATAATATTCTCCGAGAGCCGCCGTATTAGATTTATCCGGAAGTTTTTTAAAATCAGGTTCTGTCGGAATTGTCCTGAATATTAAATTAACGGGAAATTTCAAATCATGCTTAGGCACTTCATTTTTTATCGGCGGTAAGGTTCTGATATAGGCAATGATAGCTTTAATATCTTCTTCATCCATATTCCTGAAATACATATATGGCATCATAGGTCCGAGCGCTTCTCCGTCCCTGTCAACTCCCATCGTAATTGCCCTGTATATTTCCCCGTCTGTCCAGTTCCCGAGTCCGGTCTCTTTATCTGAAGTGATGTTTTTTGCAAGCACTGTACCGGCTCCTTCACCGTAATCAACTCCGCCCATTCCTTCAGTTCCCGGAATTACCGGTCCCGCAAATTTATTGAAATCTCTCTGTGAATGACAGTCTATGCAGGAAGCAAATCCATTAGATAAATATTTTCCACGTTCAATCATTTCCGGAGTGGAAATAATTTTCATATCCGGAGCCGGACCGACATCAGGATATTTCGAAATGATATAGATATAACCTGCAATCAAAAATACAATTAATAAACCAACCAGTATTCCTAAAATTTTTAAAAGTTTTTTCATTTAATTTTATTAGTTTAATTACAAATATGTTATTAAAAATATTGTGTAAAATATATATTTTAATTTAAATATTCCATAAACCGTATGAAAAAAAATTTTGATAGCTTCTTCCAATCCGGACAAAGTAAAAGAGATCAGGACAATGGTTTCTGATTTAAAAGAATATGAAATTATTTCACCTGCTGATTTCGGAATATCTCATATAGTGGAAGAGAACGGAAATACACTTGAAGAGAATGCGCTTATCAAAGCAAAAGCATTCCATAAACTTTTCGGATTCCCTGTAATTTCAGATGATACCGGCTTGTTTACAGATGCGCTTAACGGCGAGCCGGGCGTGTATTCCGCAAGATATGCAGGTTCAGATGCAACCTATACTGATAATTACAAAAAACTGCATTTAAATCTGAAAGATGTCAGTGATCCTGACCGTAAAGCAAATTTTAAATGTGTAATTTGTTATTTAACCGGAGGGGATGAGTATAAATTTTTCGAAGGTATTTGTAACGGCAGCATCAGCAGAGATCCAAAAGGTGAAAATGGTTTTGGTTATGACCCTGTGTTTATTCCGGATGGTTTCAATAAGACTTTTGCGGAATTAAGCGAAGAAGAAAAAAATAAAATTTCACACAGAGGAAATGCTTTAAGAAATCTGAAGGAGTATTTAATTAACGGCTGAATAAATTATCAATATTCATAATACCCGCATAAAGATCATAGTTACCGTTCCTTCCGTCTGTCCATACTGCAATAAGATCTTTACCTGAAATTACTAATGAATTATAATCACCGAAATATCTGTCAACAGCAATATCAGACGGTTTATATGGAGCTGTTGAGATGAGATGATCTGTAAACGTTTTACATCCGTCTGAAGAAACGGCAATAAAGGATTCTGAAAATTCATTGTTCACGTCATTTCTCGAATCCTGATAAAAAACATAAACATTTCCTGCTTCATCAGAAGTTATAACCGGCAGATACTGATCATTCCCGGAAGTATCATTACTCATTTTTTTAGGTACATCAAATTCAGAATTATTCTTTATTAATTTTGTAAGGTATATATCCGAAAGATCACTGTCATTTTTTTTTGCAGTATAAGCTATTAATACTTCATTCTCCTTTGAAATGCAAAGTGACGGCTCGGAATTTATTCTTATTCCTTCGGCTGAGTTAGATTTTAATACATTTCTGTTACCGGCAGGTTTTCCAGCAGTTTTAATTTCAAGATTTTTTTCAATCGCTGTCCAGCTACGGCCTTCATCATTTGATTTTACTGCAGAGATACTTTTACCGTCATTTATATAAGTCAAATATAGTATGCCGTTATTATCTTCTGTCATCGCGCTGAAATGAGCCCTGTCATCTGATACTATAACCGGTTCGGAAAATGTACCGCCGTTATCCCTGCTTAAAGAAATTTTTATAAAAGACTTAAGTCCTGAGACTTCTGTCCAGATAACAAAGACTACATTACTTCTGTTTACAAACACTTTTGGTTTATCAATCTTATATTGTAATGTTCTGTTGACAGCAATTAATTTCAATTCGCTATTCCAGGTAATACCGTTATCAGCCGACTTTGCAAAAAATAATCCATCCCTTTTATTATCGTACAGATCATATTGCACCGCAGTAAAATACAGATTGCCTGTATTGTCATATTCCAGCCAGGGATCGGAATATGATGACGCCTTAAATAAAGGAGACAGCGGAATTAACTGCGCGTCCCAGTCCCTGCCTTTATTACGGGAAATAAATAATCTCGCGTTATTATTATCTACTGTAAAATCATTTGCACAAACGGCAAGTATATTTTTGTCTATGGGACTGCATTTGATTAATGGCTCTGAAACACCGGGTGACTGGTTCAGTCTGATATTTGTTACGTTTCCTGAAGTGGAAATATCCTTACCTGCATATTCACTGACCTCACCGAACTTTTCCTTGTAAAGAAAATTTCTCGGAGACATCTGGACTTCCGGCTCTGATAATTTATTTTTTGATAAATTTAAATAAATAAATCCGGCTCCGAAAATGGTCAGAGAAATAAATACCGGTAATATTTTTTTGATATTTTTATTCATGGGTTTTGTACCCCGTAGAAGATTCGAACTTCTAAATGCAGATCCGTAGTCTGCCGGTTTATCCATTAGCCTAACGGGGCAGGTAATAAAATTAATTTTTTCAGAGTGCAATAAAAAGGAAAAACCAAATTTGTATGATGTCATGCTAATCATTCTCTTGTTATCACCACTAAGACACCAAGGCACAAAGCATCCTATTTTAAAAACATTCTCCTTAGTGTCTTTGTGTCTTAGTGGTAAAAAGGATTTTCTAGATAAACGTTTTGGTACGATTGAATTGAATATGTTATCAATATAAATATTAATGTTACAATTTATTTCAATCTTAAATATATTTGTCCTTTAAATTAATATCAGAATGAAAATAATTTCCGAATCCTTTATTACAGAAAAGACTGCAAAGTATTATTTGAGACCTGCTGAATCCGGAAATGCCCGCACTGTCTGGATCCTTTTACACGGCTATGCTCAGCTTGCCGGTGAATTCCTGCCTGAATTTGATTTCATAAATAATAATGATCATATGCTCATAGCTCCTGAAGGTCTATCAAGATTTTATTTCAGAAACAAAATCGGCGCATCATGGATGACAAAGGAAGACAGGGAAAATGAGATCAGCGATTATGTGAATTATCTCAATAAACTTACTGACAAAATTAAATCAGAATATTATATTGGTAAGTCTGAATTTAACCTGCTCGGTTTCTCACAGGGAGTTCATACAGCCGTAAGATTTTTCATAAACGGAAATCATTTTTTTAATAATCTCATATTATGTTCATCTGACTTCCCTAAAGATGCGGATTTTTCTTTGCTCAGGGAAAAACTTTCAGATTCAAAATTGTATTATATTCACGGGACTTCGGATCCGGTCATTTCTGAATCGACTTACAGCGGCAGCGCTGAATTATTAAAAAAGAATAATATTAATTTTCGCCGGATTAAATTCGACGGCGGACACGTTGTGAATAAAGAAACTCTGTCTTATCTGTTTTTAAAATAAAAAAAGTACCCGCTTATAAAAATGGATACTTTTTAAAATTTAGATATATAATTTATTTTACTGACCTAAGTAAGCTTTCAGCGCTTTGCTTCTTGACGCCTGTCTTAATCTTCTGATTGCTTTTTCCTTGATCTGTCTTACTCTTTCTCTTGTAAGTTTATACTTATCACCGATCTCTTCGAGTGTCAGCGGATTTTCTTTTTCAAGACCGTAATAAAGTTTTACGACTTCCTTTTCTCTCTGCGATAAAGTATCCAGAGCTCTGTCAATCTCAATCCTCAATGAATCCTTCAGTAACGCTATATCGGGCATCTTCTCCTGTTTGTCAGGCATAATGTCGATAAGCTTTGTATCTTCGCCGTGAATGCTCGGAGCGTCCATTGAGACGTGCCCGCCGGAGTTCTTTAAAGTCTCCTGCACTTCATATACGCTCATATCAAGCTTTTCAGCAATTTCCAGAACGTTAGGCACTCTTTCATTTCTCTGCTCAAGTTCGCTGATGGTTTTCGCGATCTTACTTTTTTGCTGAACTATATTAAGCGGAAGTCTCACTACTCTTGACTGCTCTGCAAGCGCCTGGAGAATTGACTGTCTTATCCACCATACAGCGTATGATATAAATTTAAATCCTCTTGTTTCGTCAAATTTCTTAGCTGCTTTTATTAATCCTAGATTGCCTTCATTTATAAGATCATTCAGAGAAAGTCCCTGATTCTGATATTGCTTGGCAACACTAACTACAAATCTGAGATTTGCTTTGACCAGCAGGTCAAGAGCTTTCTTATCATTTTTTTTAATCCTCTTTGCACAATCAATTTCCTGATCAACTGTAAGCGGAGTGGTTTTACTGATTTCTTTCAAATAAATATCAGTAGACTGATTTTCTCTGCTTGTATACTGTTTGCCTAATTTCATATTCTATTTATTTATTTTTAATATTTTACCGGGTGAATTAAATTTTATAATTTCTTCTTTCCTTATTAGCTTTATTTTCAGATACTTTGCCGGATCAGAATATTTTTCATGATCAAGCGTCAGTAAAGATAATCCGGTCTCGGCGCACATTGCAAGCACAAGCGCATCTCTGTAATTATTGTCAGGATTTTTTTTTTAATCATTCTAAGAATTTCTCCGATTTTTACTGAGTATCTGAAAGGTATCCCCAAAATATTTACGCCGTTGAAAGAGTTTTTTGCGAGCTCTGTATCTTTTTTGCTTATACAATTTGAAAAAATTTCTGATGCATTAATTACTTAAGTATAACATTCAAATAACTTCAGACACTTCGACAACAAGGTATCTTTTGTTATTGTTCCATATTCAGTTTTATCAGTAAAAATACCTGTATCCAGAAATATCTCATACTTACTTTTCATATATACTTAGAATATTAATTTTTCCTGAATTATCAGTTTCTTTACATCTTCAGGACTTTATCAGAAACTAAAAGCTCAATAATAAAATTATCGAGCTTTATTTTTCAAAATACTTTATTTCAACAAATTATGATCCTCTGCGACGGTCATATGTTTTATAATTTTAAATACCCGGAAAAATAATCAGTCCGGATACGAAAATAATTATTCTATATTACCGAGAAAATCTATTTTATCTTCCTTATGCAAAGTTACTATAGCTTTCTTTTTGTCAGCTCTGTAACCTTCAAATCTGCCTTTTCTTGTCATCTGTGATTTCTTCTTTCCTTTGGAAACAAGAGTATTCACTTCCTTTACTCTGACATTAAACTTATCCTGAACAGCTTTTTTAATTTCGATCTTGTTGGTTTTCATACCTACTTCAAACGTATACTGGTTCAGTGTTTCCTGAACTACTGTGTTTTTTTCGGTAATTAACGGTCTTATTAATATTGTTTTCATAATCTGTATATTTATCAGACGATTTTAATTTAATAAACTCTTACAAAGTACATCTACTGCGGATTTTTGCATGAGTATCAGTTTGTTGTTAAGAAGATCATATGTAGAAGCTTTATCCGAGATCATTACATTGAGTTTAGGGATATTTCTTCCTGACTTATAAACGTTTTCATTATTTTCAGCAGTAAGCAAAAGTGTTTTCGTTTCGTCAATCTTCAGAGACTTTAAAATATTTATAATATCTTTTGTCTTAGGCGCTTCAAGAGTAAAATCCTGAATTATCATGATCTCATTTTCTTTGGCTTTAATGCTCAGTGCGCTTCTTCTTGCAAGTCTCGCTGCTTTTTTAGGAAGCTTAAGCTTATAAGTATGAGGTCTTGGTCCGAAAATAGTACCGCCGCCCACCATCAGCGGGGATCTGGTTGTTCCCTGTCTGGCTCTTCCGGTTCCTTTCTGACGGAATGGCTTTCTGCCGCCGCCTCTTACTTCGCTTCTTTCTTTTGCCTTATGCGTACCCTGTCTCTGATTGGACAGATATCTTCTGACCGCCTGATAGATCAGGTGATGATTCGGTTCAATTTCAAATATCTCGCCCGGCAGATTTACTGACTCTCCGGATTCCGTACCATCGAGTTTAAATACTTTAAATTCCATTTTTAATTTTTATAAATTTCAACTAATCCGGTTTTTGCGCCCGGTACGGCTCCTTTGATCAGAATTAAATTCGAATCGCTGAATACTTTCATAACTTTCAGATTTCTTACTGTGATCCTGTCATTACCCATTCTTCCGGCCATTCTCTGTCCTTTAAAAACCCTTGACGGATAAGAACTTCCTCCGATAGATCCCGGAGCTCTTTCTCTGTCACTCTGTCCGTGCGTCCTTACGCCTCCTGCGAATCCGTGTCTTTTAACAACACCCTGAAATCCTTTACCTTTGGAAATTCCGGATACTTTGACATTATCACCTTCTTTAAAAATATCAACTTTAATGACATCACCTGCTTTCAGATCTTCAATAGAATGGTCTCTTATCTCTCTGATAAATCTCTGAACAGGGGTATTGATCTTTTTGAAAATACCAATGATCGGTTTAGAAGAATTTTTTTCCTTCTTATCTTCAAATCCTATCTGGACAGCGCTGTAGCCGTCTTTATTTTTATTTTTTATCTGTGTAACATAACACGGACCGGCTTCAATTACTGTGCAGGGTACCATATTTCCGTTACTTTCGAAGATAGTAGTCATACCGATCTTCTTACCAAGTATTCCGATCATAAAAAATTAATATTATTCTTTTAAAAATTATGTTTTTATTTCTATATCAACTCCACCCGGAGGATCAAGTTTTGTCAAAGCTTCAAGAGTTTTGTTAGATGAATTTAAAACATCTATCAGCCGCTTATGCGATCTTGTTTCAAACTGCTCTCTTGATTTTTTATCTACATGCGGTGAACGCAATACCGTATAAACATTCTTCCTCGTGGGAAGCGGAATCGGTCCGCTTACTATTGCGCCTGTAGATTTTATTGTTTTTATTATTCTTTCCGTCCACTTGTCAAGTAAATTGTGGTCGTATGACTTTAACTTGATTCTGAAATTTTGTGAAGCCAATTTTATATTTTAGTTTAATTATTATTCAATAATTTTTGTAACAACTCCCGCTCCGACTGTTCTTCCGCCTTCTCTGATAGCGAATTTCAATCCGTCTTCCATTGCGATAGGCGAGATCAGCTCGATTATCAGTTTGTCAACGTTATCACCGGGCATCACCATCTGAATGTTTTCAGGAAGATGTACCACTCCGGTTACGTCGGTAGTTCTGAAATAAAACTGAGGTCTGTAATTGGTGCTGAACGGAGTGTGTCTTCCGCCTTCCTCTTTTGAAAGCACATAGACCTGAGCTTCGAATTTTTTATGAGGAGTAATTGTACCTGACTTTGCAAGCACCATTCCTCTTTCTATTTCATTCTTATCAACGCCTCTTAATAATAATCCGCAGTTATATCCTGCAACCGCTTCGTCAAGTTCTTTATTGAACATTTCTGCGCCTGTTACAGTGGTTTTCTTTTTTGCGCCAAGTCCGATAAGCTCAACTTCCTCACCAACTTTTACTTTACCTCTTTCAATTCTTCCTGTAGCAACTGTTCCTCTTCCTGTAATTGAGAATACGTCCTCAACAGGCATAAGAAAGTTTTTATCGATATCTCTCTGTGGTTCAGGAATATATGAATCACATGCATCCATAAGATCATAAATGCATTTCAGTCTTTCGTCATCAACTGTAGCAGATGCATCAGCGCCTGCTTCCATTGCTTTGAGCGCGCTTCCTCTTATGATCGGAATGTCATCACCCGGATAATCATATCCGTTAAGAATGTCTCTTAATTCGGATTCAACAACTTCTAAAAGCAGTTCAGCGTCATCCGTAGTTTTTTCCTGCTGATAAATTATATCAACTTTATTAAGGAATACAACAACTGCAGGAACGCCAACCTGTCTTGCAAGAAGGATATGTTCTTTTGTCTGCGGCATTGCTCCGTCAGTAGCTGCAACTACAAGAATAGCGCCGTCCATCTGAGCTGCGCCGGTGATCATGTTTTTAATATAGTCAGCGTGTCCCGGACAGTCAACGTGAGCATAGTGTCTTTTTCCTGTCTGATATTCAACGTGAGCAGTTGCAATCGTAATTCCTCTTGCTCTCTCCTCAGGAGCTTTGTCAATTGAGTCAAATGCTCTTACCTGAGCCTGTCCTTTTTTTCCCAAAGCCATTGTTATTGCTGCTGTCAGGGTAGTTTTACCGTGATCAACGTGTCCAATAGTTCCGATATTAACGTGTGGTTTATCGGCAGTGTATTTTTCTTTTGCCATTAGTATTTCTCCTTAAGAGTTTATTTATTTAATTTTATTTATTTGAATTTGACGAACATGATATTGCTGCAAACTTTCTGTTTATCTTTCTTTGTATCAGTTTTCAAAAATAGTGGGTCAGGGAGGAATTGAACCTCCCACCTCGTGCTTATAAGGCACGCGCTCTAACCATCTGAGCTACTGACCCTGGATGGAAACTTATTCCTACCGCATAAAGAATCTTTATGATAAGAATTAATTTTATAGAACGACTTAAAGTGTCTAATTTACGAGTTATACTCCGGTAAAACCGGAACTGACCCTAATGTTTTATTTTAAAGAACTTGTATATCTTTTTATTACTATTTTAAAATTACTATGATACTTTTTCTTTTCCTTTTACTTTCTCTATGATCTGTTCCGATACGCTCTTCGGAGCTTCGTCATAATGAGAAAACTGCATTGTGTAAATTGCTCTTCCCTGTGTCATTGATCTCATAGTGGTTGCATACCCGAACATTTCAGACAGCGGAACCATTGACTTGATCACCTGCGCATCGCTTCTCTGTGACATTCCTTCTATTCTGCCTCTTCTGGAACTAAGGTCACCCATTACATCACCCATATATTCTTCAGGAGTTACAACTTCCACTTCCATGATCGGCTCTAATATTACCGGACTTGCTTTCTTTGCGCCTTCTTTGAACGCCATTGAACCTGCGATCTTAAACGCCATTTCAGATGAGTCAACATCGTGATATGATCCGTCAAAAAGCTTTACCTTTATATCTTCAACAGGATAACCTGCAAGTACGCCGTTTTTCATGGCTTCTTCAATACCTTCAGCTACAGGATTAATGTACTCTTTCGGAATTGATCCGCCGACTATTGCATTCTCAAAAATAAATCCTTTTCCTTTTTCATTCGGCTCGATCTCTATCCATACATGTCCGAACTGTCCGCGGCCGCCTGATTGTCTGACAAATTTACCTTCCTGTGTAACTTTCTTTCTGATGGTTTCTTTATAAGCTACCTGCGGATTTCCGACATTAGCTTCTACTTTAAATTCTCTTTTTAGTCTGTCTACAATAATATCAAGATGAAGCTCACCCATTCCTGCAATAAGCGTCTGACCGGTTTCTTCATCTGTCTTTACTCTGAAAGTAGGATCCTCATCTGACAGTTTCGCAAGCGATTCTCCGAGTTTATCCTGATCAGCTTTGGTTTTTGGCTCAATTGCGATCTGAATAACCGGCTCAGGAAATATGATCTTTTCAAGTACGATCGGATCGCTTTCATCACAAAGCGTATCTCCGGTTCTTGTAAATTTCAACCCTACTGCAGCAGCAATATCTCCGCAGTAAACTTCCTTAATATCTTCTCTGCTGTTTGCATGCATCTGAAGAAGTCTGCTGAATCTTTCCTTTTTACCCGCTATTGAATTATAAACATAACTTCCTGCTAATGCTTTACCTGCATATACTCTGAAGAATGTAAGTTTACCTACAAATGGATCTGTCATGATCTTAAAAGCAAGCGCTGTAAATTTTTCTTCATCTCTCACTTCCCTTTCTATATGATCATCAGTATGAAGGTGATGTCCTGCCACTGCGCCTACATCAAGAGGAGACGGAAGAAGGTCAATTACTCTGTCCAGTAAATTCTGAACACCTTTATTTTTAAAGGATGATCCGCAAAGTACGGGAATTATTTTAACTTCAATTGTCGCTTTTCTTAATACATCGACTATTTCCTTTTCACTTATTTCCTGTCCGCCGAGAAATTTCTCCAGCAATGAATCATTTACATCAGCAACCGCTTCAAGCAGTTTCTGTCTGTATTCATTCGCCTGCTCTTTTAAGGAATCAGGAATTTCAATATCTTCAAATGTAGCTCCGAGCGTTTCATCATTATACATTCTCGCCTTCATAGTAATAAGGTCAATAATACCGTTAAATATATCGCCCTGTCCTATCGGAAGCTGGATCGGTACAGCATTGGCTTTCAGTCTGTCTTTCATCATCTCAATTGCATGAAAGAAGTCAGCGCCTGTCCTGTCCATTTTATTTACAAATGCCATTCTCGGCACTTTGTATTTATCCGCCTGTCTCCAGACCGTTTCCGACTGCGGCTCTACGCCGCCTACTGAACAAAACAACGCAACAGCGCCGTCAAGCACTCTCAGCGATCTTTCTACTTCAGCGGTAAAATCAACGTGTCCGGGAGTATCAATAATATTTATTCTGTGATCTTTCCATTGACAGGTAGTGGCAGCGGAAGTAATTGTAATACCTCTTTCCTTTTCCTGTTCCATCCAGTCCATTGTAGCTGCGCCTTCATGCACTTCACCGATTCTGTGTAATCTTCCTGTATAATATAAAATACGCTCTGTAGTCGTAGTTTTTCCGGCGTCAATATGCGCCATAATTCCGATATTTCGAGTTTTATCTAATGAAACCTGTCTTGGCATAATATTTGATTTCTATCTGTTTATTTTTTAATAATTACCATTTAAAATGAGCAAAAGCTTTGTTAGCTTCAGCCATTTTATGAACATCTTCTTTCTTCTTAACTGAATTTCCTTCTCCTACCGCAGCCGCCATTAATTCATTCGCAAGCTTCAGAGACATTGATTTCTCATTTCTTGATTCAGTATAATTTAAAATCCATTTTATTGCAAGAGCTACTCTTCTGTCAGGTCTTACTTCAGACGGGACCTGATAATTAGCGCCTCCGACTCTTCTTGATCTGACCTCTATAGCCGGCTGAACATTATTAACAGCTTTTTTGAAGACTTCCACCGGAGCGTCTTTCGTCTTTTCAGCGATAATATCTAGCGCGTCATACATGATTCTCTGCGCAACCTGTTTTTTTCCGTCTTCCATGATACAGTTAATGAATCTTCCTATTAGGATGTCATTATATCTTGTATCCGGTCTTCTGATCCTTTTTTCCGCTCTTTTTCTTCTCATTTAGAAAATATGAAATAAATTTAAAATCTGATTAAAATTTGTAAAAATTATGCTGTAGTTCCCTTAGCTTTCTTTGCTCCGTATTTTGATCTGGCTTTTTTACGGTTGGCAACTCCTGCTGTGTCCAGCGCTCCTCTGATAATATGATATCTTACTCCCGGAAGATCCTTAACCCTTCCGCCTCTTATCAAAACTATCGAGTGTTCCTGAAGATTATGTCCTTCGCCCGGAATGTAAGCTGTCACTTCAATACCGTTCGTTAACCTCACTCTTGCTACTTTCCTGAGTGCGGAATTTGGTTTCTTCGGCGTAGATGTATAAACTCTCGTACAAACTCCCCTTTTCTGCGGACATGAATCCATAGCCGGAGCTTTGCTCTTGGAGATTATCTTCTTTCTGCCTTTGCGTATTAACTGATTTATTGTTGGCAATGTATTTGCTACTTATTTTGGAAACCTACAAAATACAGATTTTAATGTTTTTAGTCAATTGCTTTTACACTATACAGAGTAACTTTTTTCGGGGAATGTCTTATTACCCACTCTATACCTACTCACTCCTGAAACGAATATTAAATACTACATTCCGGAGCTGTAAAAGTTAATTTAACAATCTACGATGCACTTGGAAAAGAAATAAATTCTATGGTTAATACAAATCCGTTACCCGGAGAATATCAGTTCTGAAGGAACGGGAAAAATTAATATGGAAATAATATTCCGGGCAGCGCTTACTTTTATAAACTGAATGCGTGGAATAATTTTAGCGAAACAAAGAGAATGTTTTTGCTGAAATGTCCAATGTTCATAGTCCATTACTCCTTGTTCATTATTTTTGACAAATCTGTGACATACAGAAACTTCAGAATTTTTATTTTTGATCAGAAATAATTAATAATTAAAAGGAGTAATCATGTGTCACAATTTTATAAATCGTCCAGGACATGATAACGGCAATTTTATTGACTTAAACAACCGACTATAAAGAATCAAAAATGTTTAATCTAAATAAAGGTCTGCAAAGACAAGAAAGGAGAAACTAACAGAATGAAAACTTTAATTAATTTTATTATCCCTTTAATTTTATTTGCTGTAACAGGATTAACTTATCCTCAATCAAAAGGACAGGTTCATCTTGGAATAGGAAGCGCATTATTGAATGTATCAACTGTGTCAGGTAACACGGGTATAACAGGCAGCTTATTTAACAGTTATAACACCGGTACGGAAAATTCTAAAGTTACAACTTCAAGTTCATTTTCGTTTTTAGTGGGGTATTTTCCGGTTGACAGACTAAGAGCTGACGGAGGTTTCAGTATAAATGCTTACAAGCAATCCGATGCAGCAATTTATTTTAATCTGGGTGCAAGATATTATTACTATTCGGATAAAAAAATAATGCTAAACGGCGGGGTGATAGGTAACTTCGGGATATCAAACGGTACTAAAAGACGGACATCAAATCTTTCCAGTACAGGAAGTGATAACAAGAATCCTATCAATTTGAATATTGTACCGATTGAATTTCAGTACTGGCCGTTTGAAGGAGGAGGACTTACAACTGATTTCACATACACCTGGATCTTCCTGAACGGAGGGGATAAGAATAAAGAAAAATCATTTGGGCTTAATGTCGGACTGCTCATAAGATTGAATTAAATCAATGTTCAATGATCAATGTTCAATGATCAATGTTCAAGCAATGTTCAATGATCAATGTCATGGAAGTTCAATGAGCAATTTCTGTTAATTAAGTCAATGTTCACTTTTCACATGTTATTTTTTCAATTACATGACAATTATAAATTTATTAAACTTTAATATTACATATAAAAAAATTAAAATGACAACTGGAAATTTCTTAAACAGTAATTTTACAGAAAAGATAAAAAGAAGATTAAAATGAAAAAAGCATCGGACTCCCATTAAACAAAATTTAATTAAGATTGGAACAGCCTTCGGGTTTATACTTTTTTTTAATTAGATATTTTAAAAAATTAAATAAAATCGTGATGAAAAACTTCTTTACTTTAGTTGTCTTATCATTACTGTTCACAGCTTCCGGAGCTTTACCGCAGGATGGTAAAATGAATTACGGGATCTTTTCCGGTGTAAGCCTTAATACAAATTCCTTTGAGTATGAAACCGGAAGCAGTTTTCTTGACACTTCATATACCAATGAGATCAAACCTGCTTTTAATATAGGATTATTCCTGACATATAGTTTCGTCAGAAATTTCAGCCTGAAGGTTCAGGGACAGTATGCAAATAAAGGAGGAGAAACAAATTCGAACACTTACCTTCTCTCAAATACCACATATATTAACAGGACATACACCAGTAAGATCAACTATCTTCAGTTCTCTTTACTTCCTCAGCTGAATATCCCTTTTAGTAAAACTTCAGATGAAAGCAAAGTATACTTCAATGCAGGCGGATATTTATCAGTAAAGCTCAGTGCATCAGAAAATATTGAAAACCGGACTATTACTCAGCAGCTCATAATAGATAAAGACATTACCAATGATGTTTCAGGAAGTGATGGCGGATTAATATTTGCTGCAGGTATAATTTATAAAGGATTTCTTTTTGACATTAGATATGATCCGGGACTGTCGGACATAACGGATAATCCGGTTTTAAAAGATGCTGTCAGCATCAAAAACAGAAGCCTGAATTTTTCTTTAGGCTGGATAGGAGGATTTTAAAATGAAAAAACTCAAAAGCATTCTTGTTGTTTCAGTAATATTTTATGTATCAGTTGCTTTATATACAGGTTGTGAAACTTCAATTACGAAAATAGTACCATACAGCGGTAACTGGAATTTTTCTTTCAGCAGTTCAAACGGAACAACGCTCTCTAATGCAACCGTTTCAATTCAAGACACCGGAGACTTCTGCAAACAGTTTACAGTTATCGGCTCCGGTGTTGTATTCTTTGTTCAGGGAGATGTTGATGGTAACGGTCAGATCACAGGAGGATTTTCCAACAGCTGTTCCGGGCCAGTTTCCGGCAATATCAGCGGAACATTTACAGAGCTCATGGGAGCAGGATACGGTGCAGGGACTTTCACGGATACACTTCAGAATCCCGCTTTTAAGGGAACATGGGAAGCCCGAAGGAATTAAATGATACTGAAATCATAGAAATGAAAACAAGCAGCGGAGACTGACTCAGAAGCCGCGGTTGGTGGATGAAGTTAATAGTTTGAATTGGCTTTTTCATATTTATAATTTGTAATTTGAAATTTTTAATTGCTATTCAGATGTTGCTTCATCCGCCAACCGCCGTAATGCCTGACGAATATAGCCCAAGATAGAGTCACATTAGTCGCCAGAAAATTTTGCATTTGCTTCAATCCGTGAATCCGTATGAATTTATAGATCCGTAAATTAAAAGCCCAAGATCCGTCTTTCCCGATTCCGGAATCATCGATATGAAAATGTCCCGGTTTCTTCCGGCTGTTACCTGTAATTTCAATTTTTTGAAATTTATTTCAGTAGATCTTATTTTTTATTTATTCATTTTTGTCTCTGTCCCGTTTTTTGTGAAATATTTTTCACTTTTTGAAATTTTTTTCTATTTTCTGTAAATTATTTTACCTTCAGTCTCCATTTCTTTACCTTTAGTCTCCATTTCTTTACCTTCAGTCCTCATTTCTTTACCTTCAGTCTTCATTTCTTTACCTTCAGTCTCCATTTCTTTACCTTCAGTCTTCATTTCTTTATCTTCAGTCTTCATTTCTTTACCTTCAGTCTTCATTTCTTTACCTTCAGTCTTCATTTCTTTACCTTCAGTCTTCATTTCTTTTCCTTCAGTCTCCATTTCTATACCTTCAGTCTCCATTTCTTTACCTTCAGTCTCCATTTCTTTGTCTTCATTGAAAATTATTTCACATTCGCTCTTCATTATTTTGTTATCACTCTTCATTATTTTGTTTTCACCCTTCATTATTTTGTTGTTAGTCTTCATTATTTTGTTTTCACTCTTCATTATTTTGTTTTCACTCTTCATTATTTTACTTTCACTCCTCATTATTTTACTTTCACTTCTCTTAATTTAACATTCTCTTCTCTTAATTTGATGTTCTCCTTTCTTTGTTTGACGTTCTCCCTTTTTTGTTTGACATTCATACTTCTTTATTTAATTTTCACTTTTCATTTTCTCAATTCTCCACTTCTTTTTTCAGATAACATAACTCTTTATTAAGTATCACCGTCGCTTTAATCAGAATTAACAGTCCTTTGTTTAATACAGCTGACACTTCGCATCACATTGATCATTCTTCATTTGATTTTACACTTTCTATTAACTGTGTTGTTATCTCTTTATATCTGACTCCGCATTTATTGTTTTGTTTTGAGATTTCTCATTTTCTGATCCGCATTCCTTAATTTCACCACTCCCTATTATTATATGTGAATTTTTAGATTTTATTTTTCATTTGTCCTCCCTATATAATAATATACTGGCGGGTGACGTTCCCACGAGTTTATGCACTACAGCGGTTGGTGGATGAAGCAACACCTACCGCGGTTTCTATATATTTTGTGTAACAGATAAATTAAATTTGAACAATTTATTTTTAAAACTGATCAGCTTATATTGCTATAAATGTCTTAATTGAAAAACCATACTATATTTATAATTCTTTTTTTTACTTTACTGCTTCGCCTTTACCACATAACTTTTCCTGTCATAGGGTGGCACTCATGGAGGCAGGCAGATACTGCAGCTATTGCAAGAAACTTTTCACAGGAGGAACAAAATATACTATATCCTCAAATTGACTGGGGAGGAGAAACTGAAGGATATGTTGAATCTGAATTTCAAATTTATCCGTTCCTGGTTTCCCTTTTTTATGATGTCTTCGGCATTAACGAATTTTTTGGGAGATTGCTCTCAGTCATTTTTTCCGTCTTTACCGTTTATGGAATTTACTTATTAGTAAGAAAGATTATTAATGAGAATACTGCCTTATGGTCGGCATTTATCTATGCTGTATTACCATTAAATATTTTTTTTGGCAGGGCATTTATGCCCGAATCCGCAATGCTAATGTGCACCGTATACGGAATTTATTTCTTTGTTAAGTATGTCTATGAGGATAAACTGATTGATTATTTCCTGTCGCTTTTATTTATTACCCTCGCAGCCTTAATAAAACTTCCTGAATTGTATCTGGGGTTGCCTTTAGCCTATCTCTGCTACAAGAAATTTGGTAATGGATTTATATCACAATGGAGAGTTTGGTTATTTGCTTTTTCAGTATTACTGATAGTTGGCGCCTGGTATTATCATGCACATCAGCTTCATATGCAGACCGGCTTAACCTTCAGTATATGGAATGCAGGTAAGGATAAATGGGGTATGATTGATCCTTTACTTACTGTAAAATTCTATAATGATATTTTTTTCAAGAGTATAGCCGAAAGACATTTGACTTATCCGGCATTTATTGTTTTTCTATGGGGCGTATTAATAAAGCGTAAGTATAATTTAGAACGGGTTTTTGACTGGTGGCTTTTAGGAATGATCGTTTTTATTTTTCTGGCTCCGCAGGCACATCTGAGTCAGGAATATTATCAATTACCCTTTAATATTCCTGCTTCGGTTTTTATAGGAAAAGTATTTGCTTCTTATATTAATGTTTCAGACCTGACAACAAGTTTTCGCAAGAGTAAATTTGCCGTCACATTTTTGGGGCTTTGTCTTATCAGTATTTTTATTTTAAGTTTTTTAAGAATGCAAAACTTTATGAAAAGTGAGACAATGGATGCAACGGTTTTTAAAATGGTAAATGATGTCAAAGAATGCTCAGAGAAGGAAGAAAAATTTATCACCTTTTCAGATAATAATCCTGTTATACTCTATATTATTAACAGAAAAGGATGGGTGGCATCTTCGTCAGAACTTAACGGCCAATTTATAAAGGAAAGAGAAACTAAAGGAGCCGCCTTTATTATAGGTGAAAAGTCTGTATTAAAAAATAATGAGGAAAGAGTTAGTCTTGAAAAAATAAAAGCTGAAAATATAATTATCAAAGACACTCCGGAATATTTCATCATAAAGTTAAACTAGAATCTTCATCCCTGCTTCTCTCCGCTGCTGTTGGGTTGATCAAAAAGTTTACACAATGTATGTTATAAATTTTATAAATCAGGATAGCAAACTTTTTGAAATACCTACAACGGCGAGAAATGAAAATCCTCCCGCAAATTTTATTTTAAATTATAACACAAATACTTAATTGTAACAATAAAAAAAATGAACTCATGGAATCGGAGTTTAACATATGTCTTCTCTGCTTTTGACTTAAAGTTTATAAACGCATATTTTATTTTATAATGTAAAAGTTTTAAAATATTAAAGTCAGGACAAACCTTCATAAATATTCAGCCGGGTAATAGTTGAAATTCTAAATCGCGGTTGATAATAAATAATATTTTTTAAGTGGAAAGTTATTTTAATAAAAGTTATTTTATTTTCATACTTGTAATTTGAAAGTAGATTACTTACTACTATCTACTAACTATTAACTATTAACTATTAACTATTAGTTTTCAATAAAGAGAATATTTAGTTAAGTTCATTGTAAACAATTTATTTTATAATATAAATGATCAAATGAAAATGAAAAATTTTATATTAGTTTTAATTTTAATATTGAACATTTCCGGTATTGCAATCTGTGACAAGCCGGATTTATTTAATCACAAAAATACTACAGATCAAAGCTATCACATCATCCCGGATGTAATGAATAAAGTACAGGTCCTTGAAAGCGACAGAGGAAATACGCAGGCTAAAATATATGATGCTGATTCGCTGCCTGTATTCTCTGGTTTTCCTGAAGTTGTCAACGGACAGTCAACTGAAGGCGGAATTTATTGTCAGATGGATGCTGACAGTGATCTGGAAATAGTATATGGAATTGGACTTACAATTCAGGCATGGAATATTGATAGCAGCGCCGTAACGGGCTGGCCGAAAACTCTGTCTTATAATACGCAGGGAGCTCCGGCTTACGGAGATATTGACGGAGACGGAGAAGCGGAGATAGTTATAGGAACTGCCAACGTCACAGGTGTTCTGGGAATTCTTTATGCTTTTGAAAAAGACGGAACTCCTGTTACGGGATTTCCAATTAATAACGGCGGCTCTGCCAGATCTGTTGTACTCTGTGATCTGGATATGGACGGCAGTCTGGAAATTATTACAACTAAAAGGCTTTCTTCTGCAGGTGAGATATATGTATTCAAAGGAGACGGTACAATGTTTCCGGGCTGGCCAAAATCAATAAATCATGTTCCGGCTTCAAGTTCGGCGGCAGGTGATATTAACGGTGACGGTATTCCGGAAATTATATCGGAATCTTACACTAGTCTTTATGCATGGGACAGGAACGGAAATCCTATAACGGGTTTTCCGTTTATTCTGCCAAACGGAGACGTGAATTCCTATTCTTCTCCCGTGCTTGCGGACGTGGATGGTGATAATATCAGGGAAATTATTTTCGGCTCGCATCAGACCGGCGGCGCGGGTCTGGGTTATCTTTATATTTTAAAAAATGACGGGACATTAATGCCGAACTGGCCGAAGACCACGGCATACTGGATCTATGGTCCTCCGGTTTTAGGTTACGTGAATGATGATAATGTAATAGACATAGTAGTCGGAGATCAGATCGGCGGCGCATTGATCAATCATATTTACGCCTGGGATAAAAACGGAAATGTCCTTAGCGGATTTCCCATAGGACCTGTTAATGCTGTGAACAATCAGGTAGCTCTCGGAGATATTGACAATGACGGCAGGCTTGAACTTATAGTTGATGATAACACACAGGAAAGCGGAATGGGAAAATATTCAGCGTTTAATCACGACGGCACGCCTTTATCCGGCTGGCCGCTTCCGACTTCGGGAACTACAATCTTTAACATGCCTTGTCTCACTGATCTGAATAATGACGGAATTCTGGATATCGTCGGCGCAGGTATTACTTTATTCGGCAGCAATCAGACAAGCGTTTATTTCTGGAATGCAGGAGTAAATTATGATGCATCGAAAATAGTAAATCCTGTCTTTCAGTTTAATGTAAGACACAACGGAGTTTTCGGTGACAATAATATTGTTTCAGTTGGAAATCCGGATAATGAAGTTGTATCCGGATTTACACTTCATCAGAATTTTCCTAACCCGTTTAACCCGGCAACCAATCTTGAATTTGCAATACCGGAAAAAGGATTTGTCACTTTGAAAGTTTATGATATTCTCGGCAATGAAGTAACAACTTTAATGAATCAAAACCTTTCGCCCGGAAACTATCAGGCGCAATGGAACGGAGAAGGTTTTGCAAGCGGTGTTTATTTTTATGAATTGTCAGTAACAGGTCTGTCAGCAAAATTTAAAGAAACGAAGAGAATGCTCTTATTAAAATAGTTAGTAGTTAGTAGTTAATATTTGATAGTTCATATCTGTCATTTGTAATTTTTAATTTGAAATTTGAAATTGCTTTTTTAATGAGGCTGCTGGTCTGTCTAACTACACGGTAAAATAATTTTCTCCTGCATAAGCAGTCTAATTTATTTGAATGAAAGAAGACGAATTAATTTAGAATTGCTTTAATTTCATTATCATAATCTAAATTAATCTGAAAGTGATCTGAAATCAAGTTCTGATCACTACTGTGAATTAATAAATAATCACATAACTCTCTGTTCACAACAGTATAAATTCTGTTATCAAGTTCGATTATTCTTTTTATGTACTTTATTGAGTTGTTATCTTCTGATTTTACAATATTATATATAATGTAATCAGCTTCTTTCACAAAATTTATAATTTCATCATTCCTTTTTTTTGACATTTGTAATTTCTCTTGATCATTCGCCCACAATATTTCGCATAGTATAAATGGTAATTTTGATTTAATAAAATCTTTAGCTCCATTTAAGACATGATATTCTGCACCTTCGACATCAATTTTCAAAATTGATACTGAATCAAACTCTAAATTCTCAGAGATGTTATCTAAATTATCTAATTTAAATACAGGTACAAAATTTTTTTTGAAGAATTCGCGACCTCTTCTCAAATTTTCAATTACGGAACCGCCCCCGTCTACTTCGCCTGTAGCATAAAAAGATAAAAGAGTTGATTCACTGAAAATACCCGCTGGAATAATTGTAGCATTATTCAAATCATTTTTATTAATAAGAATATTACAATAAAATACGCAATTTGGGTTTGGCTCGAATCCAATGTAATTAACGGACTCATTGACTGATTTTAGCTCCAGCAAGGTCTGACCTACATTGACACCGACATCGATAAAATTTCCGGATTTTAATTTCAGCAGTTTATCGAATAAATCTATTTTCCATAAACCGTCTACCAGTATCAAATTTCCATAACCGATGTTCCTTATTATTGGGATAATGAATTTCTTTTTGTTGATTTTAACCGAAAGATTGAAGTTAAACTTTTCAAGCAATTTAGCTAAGTGCCTTTTTAATTTGAGTTTTTCAAAGAGTTCCTAAAGTGTTTAATCATAAAATAAATTATTGATATTAGTATTTATAATTTCAAGCAGATCCGAATTTTAAATTTCTTTTCAGAAGCCTCCGGTAAATTATCAAAGGGCTCACTTTCAATTTGAGTTAGTACGAATTAATTTCGCAGCAATACGATTTTTCGTAGAAAATGAACTTCTTAACTGAAAGGAACCCTTATGCGACAAATTACAAAAAATGAAATTTACAAACACTACATTGCTTCAGAATAGTCCTAAGTAAATTTTACATTTCCGCCGTTGTTGGAGTTCCAAAAAGTTTGCTTGAAGAAGTTTGGAAGTAAGTACAGTGGGAATGCAATCTTTTTGGTCAACAACAACAAAAATTTCGGACGATCAATAAGTTTGATTTAACACTGATAAGCTTCTCCTTATGAAATTTATTTGACAGCGATCTATGAAAAATAAATTTGTGAATGATGATAAAAAATTTCTATTTCATTACTGCCACCGTTCCCGAATGTAAACACATTCTGAATATTGATAAAAATCATAATCAGACGCCGCGGTTGGTGTTGCTCCATCCACAAACCGCCGCAATGCCTGACGAATAAAGCATCAAATAAGAAACTAAGAAATGCTCTCAGACGCCGCGGTTGGTGTTGCTCCATCCACCAACCGCCGCAATGCCTGACGAATAAAGCATCAATTAAGAAACTAAGAAATGCTTAGACCGCGGTTGGTGTTGCTCCATCCACCAACCGCCGCAATGCCTGACGATAAAGCATCAATTAAGAAACTAAGAAATGCTTTCAAACGCCGCGGTTGGTTTGTCTCCATCCACCCACAACCGCAATGCCATACGAATAAAGAATCAAGTAAGAAATTAAGAAATACTTTCCAGACGCCGCGGTTGGTGTTGCTCCATCCACCAACCGCCGCAATGCCTGACGAATAAAGCATCAAGTAAGAAACTAAGAAATGCTTTCAGACGCCGGGTGGGGACAAACCGCCGCAATGCCAGACGAATAAAGCATCAATTAAGAAAATAAGAAATGCTTTCAGACGCCGCGGTTGGTGTTGCTCCATCCACAAACCGCCGCAATGCCCGACGAATAAAGCATCAAGTAAGAAACTAAGAAATGCTTTCAGACGCCGCGGTTGGTGTTGCTCCATCCACAAACCGCCGCAATGCCTGACGAATAAAGCATCAAGTAAGAAACTAAGAAATGCTTTCAGACGCCGCGGTTGGTGTTGCTCCATCCACCAACCGCCGCGACGATAAAGCATCAAGTAAGAAACTAAGAAATGCTTTAATTAAAGTTCAGACGCCGCGGTTGGTGTTGCTCCATCCACCAACCGCCGCAATGCCAGACGAATAAAGCATCAAGTAAGAAACTAAGAAATGCTTTCAGACGCCGCGGTTGGTGTTGCTCCATCCACCAACCGCCGCAATGCCAGACGAATAAAGCATCAAGTAAGAAACTAAGAAATGCTTTCAGACGCCGCGGTTGGTGTTGCTCCATCCACCAACCGCCGCAATGCCAGACGAATAAAGCATCAAGTAAGAAACTAAGAAATGCTTTAATTAAAGTTGACTTATGAGTTAATAATTAAATATTTCATTTCTGTCATTTGTCATTTGTAATTTGTAATTGCAGTTAATATATCCTTCCTTGCCAGCAGATAAGAATCGCATCCCGCAATTCTGATTTGAACAAAGTCAGTGTCATTCAATATATTTTCAATTTCATTGTTGTTAATAATCAGTGGATGATTGAAGAAATAATTATTGACAAGTATCAGATTGACATTATTATCACGAAAGAATTCTTCCACAGGCGCTTGCAGTTTTTCATCACTTACATAAGTCCATCCATTTTTTAAGAATGTCATGATGCCGGGTCCTACGGCAAAAAAATTAATCTTAGTTTGAAATTCAAATTTGTTCAGTTCGCTCGCTGTGTGAATTCTTGTGCAGTCAGTATCGTGAATTGATACTGACCCGGCTCTGAACGGTATTATAATAATAAACAGCAAAGCTGAAATCACAGATACCGGGAATGAATATTTTTCAAACTGCGAATCATGTCTGATACATAATGAAAGTTCATAACTTAAAAAGATCAGCAGAAATGCTATAATGAAAATCATATAGTGAACGGGGATAAAATATCAGAACTGATATAAAAGGCGGCAGGGAAAATAAAATAAATATAAGATCGAACACGCCAAATTTCTTTTTCTTTATCCGGGCGAGTATAAAATAGCATGTCAGGATCAACAGCAATATAGAAATAACAAAAAGCATTTCTTTAGGCACGGTGTCTCTTTTCTCAGATAAGAAATAAGGAAGCGCATCTTCAATGTGTTCAAGTGTCCTGTAAAAGTTATATCCCATGTGCTCAAGGAAAAGCGGGGGATTGTTTATAAAAGCTTTTGACATTGAATAATCAGTTGAAAAGTCGCGCCGCATTATCTCATCAGGCCGTGTTATTTGATCAAGATTTTGAATTGCGCCTGTTTCTCTTTCCAGTATGTCCCGTGAATAATGCTGCATAAAGGAAATGTTAGCTCTGTGTCTTGAAACGGGATTGAAAAATATTATGATAATTATCATAAGAACCAGCGGAAAAATTTTTAACGAAAGGCGTAACTTTGGATTGCCTTTGGATTGTCTCAGAACATATAGAATGAATAAAACAGATAATACAGACAATGTTAAAATGAATTCGGGTCTGATGTAGAGAAGAATAAATGCCAGCAAAACCGCTCCCAGCAGCTTTTCGCAAGGCTTTTGAATTTTATAAATGAACATAAATCCGAACAGGATGACAGATATAGCGAATTTGGTTATCAAAGGTATTACAAAAATATTCGCCGATGAAAACATAAATAAGAGAGCAGCTATGAAAGCCGGAAATATGTTTACCCTCATCACTCTTAAAAAAGAAAACAATAATAGCCCGGGCAGCACAAGCAGAATGCTGTTGTTTAAAAAAAATAATTCGAAATTATCCGTTGTAAACAGAGAAAGGATCTTGTACCAGAAATAATAGAGGAAGCCGTCGAGATGATGTTTGATAAAAGGATTTAACACAGTTCCTCTGTAAAGGTAAATAGATTCGTCAAAAGGATCTATATCAGTAATGTTTCCCGAATGGTAAGATAGTTTTATTCCGATAATTAAGAGTAGAATAAAAATTATATAATCAGGGAAGTGTTTCCTTTGTGAAAACATCTAATTAGTTAATAGTTAATAGTTAATAGTATAGTTAATATCTGTCATTGGTAATTTGTATTTAGAAATTGTAATTAAAACGCCGCGGATTCTTCATCCCTCATCTCTCTTTTATAAAACTTATATATTAATTAACAATAAATTACTAACTACTAACTATTAACTACTAACTATTATTTGCTAACTACTAACTACTAACTATTAACTACTAACTATTATTTGCTAACTACTAACTATTGACTGCTAACTATTATTTGCTAACTACTAACTATTAACTGCTAACTATTATTTACTAACTACTAACTATTAACTACTAACTATTAACTATTTTCTCTATCCGGATTTATGTTAACTTTTATTTCAGGAACTTCTGTCAATTGGAAAGTGGCCGATGCTAATTTTACTTCGCCCGACGCTTCAATGTCTTTTAATATTCTGGTAAACAATTGTGTCTTTATAAACCTTCTTTTCTTATAATCGACTACATATCTTAATGTAAATTCTGCCCAGTTGTCGTTGGCTGTCATTGAAAGCATCGGCTCGGTCTGAGCATCCTCAAGACGATACTTGTTCTGCAGAGACATCCATTTGGAATGTGATTCCTCTGACAGCTTATTGGCTATTTCGTTTCCTGCTCTGAGTATCAGCTGACTTGCCATTTCATAATTACTGCCGTAATGGATCGGGATCTTGATCTCATCCCAGAGAAAAGGAAAGTCACCCGAGTAATTAAAAACCGGCTCTTTAAATACAAAGCTGTTTGCGATGAGAACTATCCTTCCATTGTAAAGATCGCCGTCAACCCACTGTCCCGTTTCCATAATGGTAGTCCGCAAAACTCCGATATCAATGACATCGCCTTTAATGCCGCCGAGCTGTACCCTGTCCCCCGTTTTGTAAAATCCGCCGAACATTATTGCGAGCCATCCGGCAAACGAGCCAATGACTTCCTGAAGAGCAAAAGCAATCCCGGCGCCGGCGACACCGAGGGCTACGGTTAAGCCTCCAAGATGATCACTGAATACAATTGATACTAAAAGGATTGTAAAAATATAACCAATTACATTGCTGAATTTTTTTGCGCGGTACCGGTTGTCATTGTCATTTATTTTGTTAAACAGATTTTTCTGAATCAGTTTGATTATGATCCATATGACAATTAAGCCTGCAGAGATAATAAGTATCTTGCTTACGACGGGCTTCGACATGAATTGTGTTATATTTTCTTCCATAGTTCGATTGAATACTTAAGTTTAAGTATCACTTTCTTTTTAGTTCATAAAGATCTTTCCTTCTGTCTTTCAGATTCTTAACACTCCCGTAATTATGCAGCTGAGTAAGAAGATCTATGTCAACATCGGAAATGAGAATCATTTCGGTATTGGGAGTCGCTTCGGTTTTGATTCCGTTAATCGGGAACGGAAAATCACATGGAGTGAACACCATTGACTGCGCATACTGAATATCCATGTTGTGCACTTTCGGAAGATTACCGACACTTCCTGCAATCGCGACAAAGCATTCGTTTTCAACTGCTCTCGCCTGAGCGCAGACTCGGACTCTTGAATAAGCGTTCTGTGTATCAGTCAGGAAAGGAACAAACAATATGTTCATACCTTCATCGGCAAGCAGTCTGCTTAGTTCCGGAAATTCAACATCATAGCAGATCAGAATTCCGATCTTTCCGCGATCGGTGTACCAAAGTCGTACTTTGCTTCCGCCGCGGGTCCCCACCGCTACGTCCGGGCGTTACTGTATTTTTTCAAATCGTTCAACGGGACAAATCGCGTTTGCAAAGATAACCTGCATTGTGAAGGTCTTCGTTCACAAGTTCGGCATGCTTCCGGCAATTATATTTATATTATATGAAATGGAGAGCTTAGAAAATTCCTTTACAATTTTGTCAGTATATACAGCAAGATTTCTGATTGCTTCGACTTCACTCAGATGATTATACTCTGCCATCAGCGGCGCGTTGAAGAATTCCGGGAACATACAGAAATCACTCTTATAACCGCTGAGAGCGTCAACAAAATATTCCGCCTGCTGCATCAGCTCGTCAACGCTTCTGCAAGGTCTCATCTGCCGTTGAACCAGACCGAGACGATTACTTTCTTGGCGGATTTCGGTTTCTTATTGTCTTTCTCATAATCAATGTTGTTATCCCATTTAAGCAGCACTGCATATTCTTTTGATGCAGAATCGCCTTCAAGATAATTTTTCAGGATCCGCGCCGGATGAAAATCATTTGACAGCTGAAAATTCAGAACAGGATCGTGAATCTCCCGTGATCTTACTTTTTCAATATATTCCTTCGGAGTAAGTTCTTTAGAATAGTTGTGATAGTGAGGAATTCTTCCGCCAAACATAATTCCTTCAAGATTGATTTTCTCACACAGCGATTTACGGTATTCGTACAATCTTCTTCCGAGTCGAAGACCTCTGTATTCAGGTTTAATAAACACATCAATTCCGTACAGCATATTTCCTTCAGGATCATGAGTATCAAACCTGTAATTTCCTGTTATGTCTCTGTATGAATGCTTCTCTTCAATGTCTTCATCATCAATGATAATAGATAATGCGCATCCGGCAATTTTACCGTTGATCTTTACTACTACCTGCCCCTCCGGAAATTTCTCCAGCAAATTTTATATGCTCTTCCTTCAGATAGAATTCGGCATTGATACGTAAGAATCAATCATTACTTCTTTCAGTTCAGGATAATCATCTATACTCAAATAGGGAAGTTCTACATTTTCGACCGGATCATTCATTAGTTCAGATTTTGTTTATTTAAAATAAGATTTTTTATGATAATACTGCCTATGAAAAACAAGCAGTATGTGATATTTAATTTGAAAATAATATTAATGAGACAATTTTGCACTACTTTTAACTCTCCACATGTTTTGTTAGCAGATCTTTAGAAATTTCGTATTAATGACTGAGGAAAAATGCGGACCGACAACATTACGAATCCGGATAAATATATTCTCTTCAACAATGTTAACCTGGTGACGTCTTCTTGAGGAGGGGGTAATTTACTTTTTTTACTGATTTCTATTTAACTTTTTCATTCTGTGAAAATTAATTCAAAGAAATTATTCAGAACACCTGAACGGGGAGCAGCAGTTTATTCCTGAACATCCAGCGAAGTTTGTTTTTTATTAAATAAAATTCCTGCCATCATAACTAATGCCGAAAGAAGTATCACCTGAATTACAAGTGAATCGTTCACATACGGTATTTGTCTTGTTACCGGTATTGAGATGAATAAAAGTATCGTAATCAATCCTCTCGGCGCAATATAAAGCAAAGGGCTGATCGGCATTTTCGCAATTGAAAGCTGAATGTATCTAATGAATAATACCAATGATATAATAATGACTGAAATCAGCAAACCTAACGGATTCAGTAAATCTCTTGCATTAATGAGATATCCGAACAGCAGGAAGAACATCGATTTTATCAGAAATGTCAGTTCATTCACAATCTCTCTGAATCGTGAACTTCTTGTCCGAACTTTTCAGGCGCCAGTTTCTTTATAAGGGAAAAATTCTTAAACTCATCGAGATTGTTAAGAAGCAGACCGAAGACAAGTATGAACACCAGCGCCGGAAGATAGTAGATCTTTGAGACGGTATAAATTATTATCACTATCATGATTATTGGGATGAACTTCACATGATGGTCTATGCTTTATCATAAGCGCCAGTCCGATGCTCGCGACAAATGAAACAATCAGTATGCTGAGTATCTGCAGAAAAAAATTTCCGGCTGCATTGAAATCCAGTACTTCATTCAGCGTAAAGAAATTAAAAATTATTACTCCGAATATATCAGACATGCTGGATTCGTAAACGATAAATTCTTTGCTTGAATTATCTAGATTACTGACACTCGGTATTGCAACTGCGCTGCTGATAATACACAATGGAATTGCATTAATTAAACAAGTCACAAAGCCTTTATCGGTAATGTAGTTAAAAATCCATCCGATAATCAGAACGAAGTAGTAAAGGTATTGCGGCAGAAAGCGCTGACTTAATAATTAAGTTCTTCTTATCGTTGTTTAATTCAAGCTCAAGGCTGCCCTCGAGAACTATCATAATGAGACCGATTGTTCCAATAATTGGCAGAAGAAGATTAAGGTTGGGAATAAAAAAACCGGAAAAATCGGAAAGCTGTCTGAAGCCCCAACCAAGCAAGAGAAGCAAAACGACAGTCGGTATTTTCGTATGCTTCGAGCTAAGATCGAAAGCATATGATATAAGTATCAGTATACAGAGAACTAATATGACAGTTGAACTCATTTGTCGGAAATTATCTTAATGTATTGCATGAATAGGATTTAAAGGAAGCAAAATACTTTGGCAGTGCATAACAAACAATGAACTAATGATAATGGACAGATAAACTTTCTTCAAAACTGAAAGTGATCAACATTTGTAAATTCGCACAAAAAAAGATTCTTTCTTACTCAGGCATTAGATTTAACTGAATAACCTGATACTTAATGATGAAATACTTAATGCCATAAACAAAAAAAACCGGAAGAATCTCTTCTCCCAGCTTTAATTAATTATAAATGTTAAATGTCAGATGTTAAATATCAGTTGTTAAATAGTTGTTAACTACTCATATTTAAAATACAAGCCTCGTTGTTTTCTCGTACACAAAGACAAAATGCGGAGTAACGAAGTAGGAATAACTCAGGCATTTTTGTCTTTTATAACTATGATTTTCTTAAGTTATTTCATATTTAATTTTTACCATCCAACTATCAACTATAAGAACTATCTTTTATTTGGACACCGGATTAGTTTTGGACTTACTTCTCCTCTTTTTTTTTATATAGGTGTGGGCGACCCTGGCGAATTGATGCAGACATCCATGACTGGAGTTGCTAGTAGTTAAATGCGATTTTCCTCACACTAACTGTTTTCCTATTTGTGATAGTGTAGGTACTATGGTAAATATTATTTTGATTTATTAAATTTGCTTTCTGCAATCGGCTTTAAGGTTTCAGTAATTGATATTCTTTTTCAGTTATCAAAACATATCGTATTCGATTCAATAGTTTTCTTGCTATCTCTATTATACTCTTTACTGCTATCGTTCTTTTAAATAATTTCTGTATGAAAAAGTTAATGACGGATCTTTTCTTATTGCTACCCAACAGTTCCAACAATGCTTTCGTAAGTACCGAGTTTACCCTGTTTTGTAACTCATATCTCCTTTCATTTGTCACTGCTCGTGAGTTCATCGGGAATTAATCCTACATACGAACTTGGCTTATTCAAACTGCTGTATATTTTCATATCTCCAAGTTCCGTTAAATTATCATTGCTGTAAGTGTACTTATTCCGGGAATCGTCGTTAATAACTTTACATACTTCTTATAAGCCGGGCCTAATGACAATGCTCGTATTGTTTGTCAGATCACTTATTGTTTTTCGGAAATATTCTAACTCGTTATTAATGTCTTAACTCAGTAGATCTTCCCAGTATCATTGCATAAACTTTTCAGCCATTGTATAAGCTTTCGACCAATGTATTTTAATCTTCTCATCACATAAATATTCCAAAAAAACCAAAGAACACTTTTAAATTTGATTCTTGCACCTAGTTTTTTTCTTACATTATACATGACGGCTCTTACTAATAGTCCATGGTTTTGCTCTATTTCCGACGGAATATATATGCTCTTTAACTCTCTCCGCTGCGAAGACTCCTACCCAGTTTACGGCTGTCTACCGGGTCAGTTTACGCTTCTTTCTCCTTGTCCGTTGTCGGAACATCCACTGCATTTACTATTATATTAAATATTCCTTCTTTCTTAAAACTCTCATGGATCGAAACAACAGCCCGCCTCATAAACACTGTAATATGTGCGCCTCAGAATTACATCTTGTGAAGATAACACTTCAATACTTCTACTGAGGGTGGTATCGACATTGTTCGTAGTTCAAAGGTATCAGTAAACAAGCTTACCTTCCAACTTTTTTATATACGTCCATACCTACATAAATT
>JADJWZ010000039.1 GCA_016716125.1 Ignavibacteria bacterium
TATTAACTACTAACTATTCTGTGAAATATGGTTTAAATGGGAATTTATTAAATTGCCTATTTTAGATGTTTTAGAATATGCGCCCGTAGCTCAACCTCGGATAGAGCAAATGTTTCTAAGTCAGCAGGTTATCACCTGATTCCAGCCAAGGTATTTAAATGTTGAAAGCGGTTTAACTGCTTTCGCTTTTAAAACCTCTAACCTGACTTCTTACGATGAAAAACAATTATAATTACTCAAGTGGCCCAAAGAATCGGTTTACGTAAAGTTATTTCTCAAAATAATTTCAATGTAATCAATGCATCCCGCACTGATGCAAATCCCACTAAGAATAAACATTACAGTTTTATAAAACCAATCATCTTCAGAAAAAAGATGTAAAAAGGATCTTTTCTCAAAGCTACCAAAGCTCACGGAAGAAGATCGACGCTGTGATCTGCAATGCGGATTCGGTATTTTTGATAATCTCGCGGATTCCAAAACTTCTGATTTTGAGAAAATGTTTACTGTGAAATGTAAAGGGAGCTATATCTCTGCAATAAGTATGCGGCTAAGGTCAATGCTTGAATCCAAAGGCGCAAATGATCATTAATATTTCTTCAATCGGAGGTAAGAACGGAATTGCAACCGCTTCGGTTTATTCCGCAACTAAACACGCTGTCATTGGTCTGTCTTCGTCGCTGATGGCTGAAGTTAGGAAAGATAATATAAGAGTAGTTACTATATGTCCGGGTTCCGTGGATACAAATTTCTTTGATCATCCGAGCGCTGAACTAAATTCCGCAAGAGATACTATGCTGTCGCCGGAGGATGTAGCTGAAGTCTGCCTGCTGAGCGTAAAACTCCTCAGAGAGCTTGCGAATGAAGTTGAGATCAGACCTTTGTTTCCAAAAAATAATTTTCTCGGTATTATATTATGCGGGAAAATATTATGCGGTCGAAAACTTAGAATGGAACCAACTTAACCCCGGTATTAATCCGTCAGAGTTTGACATCTCTTTTCTCAACTGAGTTTTAATAAGTTTTTTCGTATCCTTTTCAATCCCCGGAATATCGGAAAGTTTCATCAGTTCAGTCATAAATCTAATGTAGAGCACAATACTTTTCTGCTGCTCTGCGGAGAGTATTTTTATTTCTTTTATACTGAATTAAATTGTCAAGAATATAATTTACCCTTTCCGTCTCCCCTCTTTCATAATAGACTCTTCCAAGCAGAAATTTAGAATTAATATAATAGGTAGGATCCTTTATATCCACCTGATTGAGATGCGTAAATATTTTTCTCATAATTATTCATGTGAAAATAATATTTCGCCTTAGCAAGATTATAAATGTCATCAGCAAAACTTTTTCCGAGATATTCTCTGTAATGTTCTATAAAACGGTTCACCCATTCTATTCACCTTCTGCTAAAGCAGTATTGACTACGCTGTTAAATTCCGCATCTGTAATTATTTTATCGATCAGAAACAGTTCTTCCTTCATCATCTTCATATACACACTCATCAGATCCTGCCTGTACCTTATATGCCCGGCGTTAATTTTCGTTGTAATACGAAGTAATATAATTATAATAATAATTCAGACTTTTTTTGCTTAATTTTTTATGCTCTTTCTTTAAATATGTCAGCATTGTATAAAGATAATCGTCATTAAGAGTCTCATTCATCCTGAGCACATGATATATAACATAAACATTCGGATGATTATCCTTAATATGAGTAAGATTATTTTCCGTAAATTCCATCAGCTCATTATAAAACGTTCTGTTAAAATACTGACCTCTGTTCCTCGAACCTTCATTATCAAACATCTCATAAAACGTATGCAGCTTGGAAAATAGAAATTTCATATCCAGCAGATCGGATTTCATCTGAAGACATTCGGCTTCCGAATTTTTGAAATTAACAAGATTGAAATTATAATATTCGCTCAGCATGTTCACCTGATCGTTGTAAAAAGATTCATCCTTGGAAAAGAGCTTTTCTGACTTTTGCTCAATCCCTGTATTCCTTTTCAAATCTTTTCACCATTCCTCTTTCCTTAATGCATTCCAGGAGCAGGACCCTGCTTCCCGGTGATCTTTCATCTTCAGCACTCGGAATCAGAAAAGTTTCCATCAGGATCCTGAAGTCAGAAAGCAGTTTTCTTATCTTTACGTCGTTCATTTTTTCTCCATAAACAACACTTGAGATAACTGATTTGAAATATTTTCCTTTTTAATTTCAGGATAAATTGATTTTGAGATAATCGAACAAGATCAGGATACTTTTATTCGAATTGAAGAACGGGAATTCAAATATTTTCCAAATCTTCCGACCTCTTCCTTCTTCAGCATGTTAAAGTATTCAATCATAATGAATTTGTTTTTAATTTTCAGTCGTTTTTCATAAAAATGATTTTGCACTGATCTCTGCAAACACTTTGTTTTCAATAGTTTGAAGCATGTCAAAAAAAATATTTTCACAAATCGTGTTTTTTGCAAGTTGACCTGACGGATAAAAATATATAGTTTTGTCCAGCTTCATTATTGAAGAGGTAATCTAAAGGAAGAAACAAAAAAGAAACAAAAAATTGAAATCGGATAATTAAATTGCCGGATGACTTTAAAAGAACTTTCACATTTACTCCGGCAATTTATAAATCCTGAAATTGAAACGAAAGGTATATTTTAAAATTACAAATAAAAAATTAAAAGGATTTTTAAACCTTAACAAAACAAAATAGAAAAAATGGTCATTCTCGGTTTCACTCGTTGTTACAATCCTATGATGCTGGTTATTTCAGCATCAGTCTCCTTAGACAAAACAGTTGAGCTTTCAAAGGAAAAAGCGACAAGCATTTTCGGTCAGCGTCGGATTAAATTCAGACAGAAGCATCCAGGAAAATCTTCATCTGGTATGATGAATCAAGTAACGGAACTTTGTTTGCGCAGAAAATGAATTCCGACGGAGTACTGAATGGAAATTCAGGAAAGATTTTGATGAGTAACTTTGGATATATGTCTGACTTCCCATTGTACATCCTGATAATACCGGAGGGGCGGTAATTATTTTCCACAGAAACTCAATTTACACTGATGAAATTTTTGCAATCAAAATAGATTCTTACGGTAACATAGAAAATAGAACGGTTTCACTTTCCGCAGGTCTGCCGGAAGTAACTTCAGCCCTGCCACAGCAGTCACCGAACATGGTTTTATAGTCGTAACATGGGAAAATTTTACGACGGTCATTTTGATATATATGCACAGGCGATTGATTACAACTTGAATAAATTATGGAATGATGCTTACCCGCTAAAAGTTTGCTTTTATGACAATGATCAGAGAAAACCAACATTGACATCAGACGGGCAGGGCGGAGTTTTTATTGCGTGGCTTGATAACAGAAACTCTTTTGAAAACACTTTAAATTACAGTCTTGATGTCTTCGCTTCCAGACTTGACCATGACGGCACGCCGTATCAGAATGGTCATAAAGGCAGCCTGATCCTGAGAAATAATTTTACTTCACCTTTAAGTAATTCCGGCGTCCTTAAGCTGAGAAAAGAAATATTTTACAATCACAATCTGATCTTATCTGACAATAATTCTTCTGATTGCCGCAGAGATATTTGATACCAGCGGAAATTATATTAAAGTCTTAAAAAGTAAATAAAGATCTGCAGATCATTACGACAAAGACGCTAACTGAAAATCTGAATGCCGGTGATCCGAGAATTATCTCTGACGGTTACTTCGGGATGTATATGGTCTGGAAAGATTTTTTCAAATAATTCCAAATTTGATAATGGGATCTGCATACGATAAGGATCTGAACGATAAATTTACATGTAAAAGTTATTTAATTTCCTGTGAAAATACGAAAGGTAATTTTGAGAGAATTTTACCTGACATCAGGATTAAGAACTCCATGATAGTAAAAAATGGTGATCTGTTTGTAAGCTGGATGAATACAGATAATAACAGATTATTCATTTCTAAATTAAACTTAACTGACGAATCCGACCTGTGCAATAATACGGTTGAGATTCATAGCAGCATAGACGAAGGGGAATATACTTCGATTACAATTCAAGACGACAAACTTGTGATTGTATATAAACACTTCAATAACATTTTCGCCCATATTAGGGAATTAAACGGAAAAACTCTTTCTGAAAGAACAGATGAATTTAATTTGAGTAATTACCCTAATCCATTCAACCCTACTACGAGAATTAACTTCTTTATTCCCAAAGATGGATTCGTCAGTTTAAGAGTATTTGACATTACAGGAAAAGAAGTAAGGAAATTAGTAAACGAGTTCAGAACAAATGGAGAACACAATGTAACATTCAATGCGGAAAACTTATCTTCGGGTGCTTATTTTTACAGACTCGATGCAGGAGGAATAGTAACAACGAGAAGGATGACCATACTAAAGTAAACTTGCTTGCTTTCCGCTGAATCCGGCAGTTCCTTAATTGGAACGCCGGATTTTTTTACATTTTTTGCAACTTTATTATAATTTAAAATTAAAATACAAACCGTTTAATTCAATACTTTAAATTCCTGCTCTTAATTGTTATATTTGCGTATCTTTTAAACAATTGATGAATATTTCTAATACTTTAGTAAAAAGTTCAAAGATAATATTATTACTTTTCTGATTTTACTTAATTCTGCTTATATATCCGCTCAGATAAAAGTATTTGAAAGACCGTCAGAGACTAATCTGTCAGATATCGGATTGTTTTTTGAAAGTGAGACGCGGCTTAAGATCAGTCTTAACGGACAATGGGAAGCTTCATTTAATGAAGGAAAAAGCTATCAGACCTTTACTGTTCCTCTCGCTTATGATTTCTCCGGAAAATCAGTTTTCAGGAAAAGCTTTGTAATAGATGACGAAATACTTGCAGTGAAAAGTTTCATTCTTGTTGCAGAAGGGATCAACTATGAATCTGAGATTAAGATCAACAATAACTTCATATCAAGTCATACCGGTGGATGCTCGCCTGTTATTGTTCCTCTTTCGGACGGCATAGTTTCTTCTCAAAATGAGATAGTAATTAATATCAACAGTGAATTAAATTTCAGGAATACGAATCCCCTCTCAGATCAGATCAATTATTCAAAAGTTTACGGCGGAATTAACAAAGACATTTACCTGATAGCTGTTCCGAAAGTATTTGTCTTCAGTAATTTTATAAATTATAAAATAGACAACCTGCTTTCTCTTAAACTGACAAATCAGATTGAGGTAAAGTCAACATTCATCAATAATCAGAAAGACTCAGTTCCGAATAATGATTTTTTTATAAGATCATCTCTAACCAGAAAATCTACAGGAGATGTTTTTTCCGAATCAGATCTTGTTCCTTTTGAAATGGTCGATAACAATACTATTAAGACGGAAAGTTATATTTCCGTCAGTAATCCCATTCTCTGGTCACCGGAAACTCCTGAGCTTTATATTCTCAGAATAATCATTACAGATAAGTCAGGAAATGTAATAGATGAAAGCTATTCTGAGACAGGGTTTAACGATATTTCAAAAAGCGGCAATCAGATCTTTCAAAGCGGCAGGCAGATCGCGCTGAACGGTATAAATTACTATGAAGATATGCCGGGCTTTGCATCCGCTTTAAGATATGAAGAAGTTGAAAAAGATCTTATTAGTATAAAGGCGCTGGGTTTCAATGCTGTCAGAGTTCCGGGAAGATCAGCTCATCCTTATATTGTAAATGTATGTAACAGAATAGGGTTATTTCTTCTGCAGGAATTTCCTTTAAATGAAATATCCTCTCATTATTTTGAAGAGGAAAGATTCATAACACCTGCAGTTGACTATCTTACTGAAATTATTAAAAGAGACAGAAACGAACCAAGCATACTGGCATGGGGTCTGGGAAATGATCTGGATGTTTCGTCAGAGCATACTTATGATTATTTAAAATCAGCAGCTTCAGCTGTCGATTCCATTAATAAAAGACTTAAATATTATACATCACATGCTTTTAATGAAGATATTTGCTCGGAGCTTGTAGACTTTATCGGAATTAATATTTACGGGAGTAATTATAATTCCATAAAAGATGACCTGACTAACTTAACAAATAAATCAAAACCAATTACCAACAGAAAAAATACTTCTTATTTTATTTCCGGTTACGGCATTAAAATTCAAAACGGAAACAACAACGGATTCAGCGATATCAGATCCAGGAATCACAGATGAAATTTTATAAGGAAATATACCCGTTAGCTTCTCAGTCTTTTTCAGGAAATTTTATGTCATCTTATGCAGACTGGAATTCTGAAAAACCATTAAATTATCCGCTTGATTCAAATCCGTATCTTCAGACAAACGGCATACATACTTTTAACAGGGAACAAAAACTTTCCACCAACTTTATTAAGAGACTTCTGTACCGTGAGGATCTGCCCAGGATACAGGAAGGAAATCATATTCATGAATTTCCATATGTTTTTATAATTGCGGGAATGCTTGTAATGATTATTTTTGCATTCTTTATAAATAAAGACAGAAAATTCCGGTCAGGTCTGGTCAGATGCCTTTATAAACCGACATATTTTTTTGCGCTGGTAAAAGATCAGATGATAATTTCGAGAGGATATAATATTCTGCTGACATTAAGCATCTCCATCGGCCTCGGATTATTTTTTTCTTCAGTCCTTTATTTTTTAAAAGACAGTAATTCTTTTGACATGCTTTTGTCTAAAATATTAACGAATGACAGCGCTAAAATTTTTTTCAGCGAGATTGTGAACAATAAATTTTACCTGATCTCTTCAATATCTCTTTTAATTATTTTAACAATTTTTTATTCATCTTTTTTTCTTTATTTTATTTCATTCTACACAAAGGGAAAATCCTATTTTAAAATCATCTATACAATCTGTCTTTGGTCAATACTTCCAATGCTGATATTTTACCAATAGGAACAGTACTTTATAAATTAACCGAATCAAATCCGGCATATATTTCATTGTCAGTCTGGCTTTTTATAATACTGGCAATATTAAGTTTAAACAGAATTTTAATCGGGGCAAAATCACTCTTTGACATCAGGACAGGCAAAGTATATTTTTACGGACTAATTATAATTTCCATTTTTATTGCTTTGATCTACAGCTATTTTTACTTTTTTACCGGAGCGACAGAAACTTATGAACTCATTTCTAAACTGAATCAATAATAATTTATAATTGTATCTTTCCAAGATAGAAATATTCGGATTTAAATCATTTGCAGACAAAACTACTATTGAGTTTGACAGCGGCGTATCCGCCATAGTAGGTCCAAATGGTTCCGGAAAATCCAATATAGTTGATGCGCTGAGATGGGTACTCGGAGAGCAGGGTGATAAAGTATTAAGAAGCGGTAAACGTGAAGATGTTGTTTTCAACGGAACAAAATTCAGAAAACCGCTAAGCGTAGCTGAAGTTGTGGTAACAATTCAGAATAATAAAAACATTCTGCCGACGGAATATAATGAAGTTCAGATCGCAAGAAGATTTTACAGAAGCGGCGAAACGGAATATTTTCTGAACGGCACAAAGGTCCGGCTGAAAGACATTAAGGAATTATTTATTGATACCGGTATTGGTCCGGATGCATACTCTGTAATAGAATTAAAAATGGTTGAGACCATTCTGTCAGACGTAAAACATGAAAGAAGAAAACTCTTTGAAGAAGCTGCGGGCGTCGTTTCATATAAGCATAACCGTGATCTGACTTTCAACAGACTTGATGCAGTTCATGAATCGCTCCTGAGAGTAAATGACATTATCCGGGAAAAGCAGCGGAATGTAAACGCGCTCGAACGTCAGGCGAAAAGAAATGAAGAAGCAAAAATTGTTTCCGAGGAGTTGAAATCTCTTGAGCTTAAAACCGGAAAGTTTGAATACGAATCACTCATCAGAGAAATTAATGATATTAAAGACAAGGAAGATGATAATATAAAATTAAAAGAATCACTTTCGGAAGAGATCAAAGTTAATGACATGCAGCTTGATAAATTCAGGGCTGAAATATCATCTCTTGACGAAACTCTTTCTGATCTTACTTCAGAGTATAACGCTGTTAAGGATAATGCCAATCAGACTGAAAGAGAGAATCTTGTTCTTAATGAAAAGATCAGCAATTTAACTTCAAACAATAACCGGCTTACAGGTGAGAATGAATCTCTCAAAGAGAATATTGAAAAAAGCAGGGAAAAAGCTGAAGATACCGGACAAAAAGTAAAAGTTCTTTCAAATACAATTTACATGTCTGAAAGTTCACTTATTGAAAAGAAATCAAAAGTGGAAGCAAGCATTAAGATCATCAATGAAAAAAAGAATGAAATGCTTGAGCTTGCTCAGAGAGCAAAAGCCTCCGCCGGTATAGTTACTGAAAAAAAAGAAAAGTATCAGAAAAATAAGATCAACTTTGACAATAATCTTAATCAGCTTGAGAAGATCTCTTCATCAAACTCCGAATTATTAACTCAGCTTGAAGAGACTGATAAAGCTATTGGTGAATTTGAAGGAAAAATAAAATCAGTTAGTGACGAATTAAAGATCTCCGAAAAGATTCTGAAAGACATTGAATCAGAGAAATCCTCCTTAGGTAAAAAGCTGTCTGAAAAAGAAAAAGAAATTTCAGGGCTTGATATTGAAATTCATAAACTCAGTAATAAAGCCGGTCATCTGAAAGAGCTTTCGGATAATTTAACTGATTATGCCGAAGGAATTAAATTTCTTATTGATGAAGAGAAGGAGAAAAATGTTTCAACTATTCTCGATGTGATAGAGGTGGAAGACAGATTTAAGATTGCCATAGAAACAGCGCTCGGTGAAATATCCAACTACATTATACTTGACGAATCAGCAAAACTTGATACTCTTATTGATAAGCTTTCGGATAATCAAAAAGGTAAAGTTACATTTATACTTAATGACCTGCTTAACTTTAAAACATTTGAATATTTTGATTTTATGGAAGAGGAACCGGTTTTCATAAAGGATAAAGGTGTGTTTGGATTTGCTGATGAATTTGTAAAATGTAATGATGAAAGACATTTAAAACTAATGAAGTATATTCTTGATGAGTATATCATAGTGGATAATTTCAATACTGCAAAAAAATTGTCGGAAGATAATTATTATAAGTTTATAACACTTGAAGGAGATATAGTAACTAACGGATTTATACGTTCAGGCGGTAAAGTAAATGAAGAATCAGTCAGACTCGGCAGACAGAAAGTTATAAACGGCATAGAAAATTCTCTGACAGAAAACAGGAAGCGATTGAGTGAATTAAAGACAGAGAGAGAAAAACTTATAACTGAATTCGAAGCTGTACCGGATGAAGAGAGAAGAAAAGTATGCACAGATCTGAAGTTTGAAATAAACAGATTACAGAATGAAATTTCGAAGCTTGAATTCAAAAAAGAACAGTTAAATAAAACATATTCAGGCAATGAAGTATTGTATGATGATATTTCCGCTGCAAATAAAGAACTTAACAGGACGATTGACGAACAGATCAAAGAGTTAAGTAAATTTGAGAATGAACAATTTAACTTTGACAAAGAATTGCTTTTCCTTACTGAAGAATTCAATGAGATTGAAAAGAATTTTTCACAGGAGTCTGCTGATTATAACAGTTTTAATCTTGAAGTAATAAAATTAAAGAATGAGCATAAAAATGAAGAGCAAAACAGTATACGTATTTCAAACACAATTTCTTACAATGAAAAACAGATAAGATCAAACACTACAAGTATAAGCGAAAACAATGAGAAGCTTAAAGAGCTGGCATCGAAGTCAGAAGAGAATAAGAACATTCTGTTAAAGACCGAAGAGGAATTAAAAATTATAAGCAGTAAACTTGAAGATGAAAGAAAATTACATTCAGAAAAGAAAGCGGAACAGTATAAAATTGATCTGCTGCAAAGACAGAACAGGCTTGACTTTGATACCGTCTCTCAAAAACTTATTAATGCACAGGTAAAAATAAAAGAAAATGAAATAAAGTCAGCTCAGGTAAAGGATTATATTTTACGAAAGTACGAAAAGGATATTTCTTACAGTGAAGGTGAAGAGAACAATTCGGAATATTTTGCAGACTTTGATATGCCGGCATCCAAAAGCGAAATAGATACTTTGAATGAAAGACTTAAAAGACTCGGCGGGGGATATCAGCAGTTTCTATTTGAAGATTATGAAAATGAAAAGGCGGAACTTGAGAAGCTTATAGAACAAAAAAATGATCTTCTGGAATCTGAAAAAGATATCCGGAAAACTATAGACAGAATAAATAAAGAAGCCCGTGACAGATTCCTGGCTACTTTTGAAAATATACGTGAGAATTTTATCAACATTTTTAAACAGCTTTTCTCAGAAGGTGATGAAGCAAATCTGAGAATAGTGCATGAAGTAAATGAAGACGGAAAAACTGAAGAAGACCCGCTGGAAGCAAAGATCGAAATAATTGCAAAGCCTCGCGGTAAACGCCCGACTTCCATAGAGCTCTTATCCGGCGGCGAGAAGACGCTGACTGCTATAGCTCTTCTCTTCGCAATATATCTGGTTAAGCCGTCGCCGTTCTGCGTACTCGATGAAGTTGACGCTCCGCTTGATGTTGCCAACCTCAGTAGATTTAATAATATGATAAGGAAATTTTCTGACAATACTCAGTTCATACTTATAACTCACAATGAAAGGACAATGGAATCCGTTGACAGATTATATGGTGTAACTATGCAGGAAGCCGGGATCACTACTATAGTTGAGACTAAATTCAAGTCTGATGAGAAACTTCAGGCTTAAGATTTTCTGCGAATTAACTACTGCCTTAAAAGACAATAACGCTTATTTGAATTATCTTCTTCATCTTGCAGATAACAAGGAAATGTTCAATGAAACAGTTAAGAAGTATGAATCCGGTTCGCTCAGTACAAGAGATTTTTATGCAGCATTGTATGAACTAACCGGAAATTTGTCTCTGAATACATTTGATAATGCAGAAGAAACAGCTGAGCTTTCCGGCACCTTCATAAAGTTTGTGAGATACTGTACTGATAACGATTTTGAAATTATAATATTCAGCGACTGTATTGACAGTTATACAGATCCGATTTTTAAAAAAGAAAATCCGTCATTAAAAAGATTCGCAGGCATTTTAAAGAAAGATCCCGTTTCAGATAAGTTTGAAATATTTTATCCATACACAGATGAATACTGCAGACTTTGCAATACCTGTAAAAGAAATATTCTTGTTTCTCACACTAATGATCTTGAAAATGAAATATCTGTATTGATAGGCGACAGCATTTCAGACCGGTGTGTAAGCGGATTTGCGGACATAGTATTTGCCAAAGGAAAACTTGCATCATACTGCTGGAAAAATAATATTACATATTTTGAGTTTAATGATTTTGAGGATATAATTAATAAAATCAGCAAACCTGAAAATAAAAAGTTTTTAAAACAAAAGAATGAAGCCCGGGTAAGACGTAAGGATTTATTTCTTGGAGGATGAATCCATTTAGCTTTCGTCTGAATTTATTAAAACAAACATCGCATGAAAGAATTAGGAAGTATATTTTTTAGATACAGAAGCTACATACCATTACCATTCGTTTTTCTTATGCTGATTTTTATGAAGCCGACTCTGACTTCAATTCTAATTGGTTTTGCAATAGCATTATCAGGAGAGCTGATACGTATCTGGTCAGTCAGCTATGCAGGAAGCGAGACCAGAACAACTTCAGGAGTAGGAGGTACAAATCTCGTTACTCAGGGTCCGTATTCTGTTATCAGAAATCCACTATACGCAGGCAACATACTCATATATATCGGGATCGGGATCATGAGCAATGCATTGTTTCCTTATCTGCAGATATTCGCCTTTTTATTTTTTTTCTTTCAGTACCATTGTATTGTACTTGCCGAAGAAGAATTCCTTCAGAACAAATTCACTAAAGTTTATTCAGATTACAAAAGTACCGTAGGCAGATTTATTCCTAATTTCAATAAATTACCGGACCACATTAAATCAGGACTTGAGCTTAATATTAAAAACGGATTAAGATCAGAGAAGCGTTCACTGCAGGCATTTCTGATAACATCCTCTATAATAATTACTTATTATCTTCTCAAAGAATGTTTCAAAGTCATTTGATTTAAATTAAATGCTGTTTCAGGATCTCGGATGTGCCTGTTTATAAACTTTTTTCAGACGTTCAGGAGTGATGTGAGTATAAACCTGTGTAGTGGAAAGACTTTCATGACCAAGAAGATCCTTTACGGCTCTGATGTCCGCTCCGTTGTCAAGAAGATGTGTTGCAAAAGAATGTCTCAGTACGTGCGGCGATCTTTTACTGCTTTGTGTAACAAGTGACAAATTCTTTTTTATCATTCTGTTTACTTTCATCGGATAAAGTTTCTTTCCGGCATTATCCATAAACAAATTGTCAATTCCGTTTACATTACAGATATCCCTTATCTGAATATAATTTCTGAGAGATTTCTCCGCTTCACTTCCAAACGGAACAATCCTTTCCTTCGAACCCTTACCTTTTACTTTAATAGTTCTTCCGGTAAGATCGACATTATGGATTTTAAGATTTATCAGTTCGGATAACCGGATCCCGGTACTGTAAAATAATTCTATGATTGTTTTGTCAAGTATACTAAGTTCAGTTAAATACTTTTCACCTAGCAGTTTATTTAATTCACTTTCACTGAGTATTGAAGGCAGCTTTTTATTAAGCTTAGGAAAAATTAGAGATGATGAAAAATTTTTGGAGATGTATTTGTTTTTATAAAGAAATTTATAAAATGACTTTATTACGGAGATCTTTCTTGAGATAGTTTTCTTTGTATATTTGCCTTCCCTTTTAAACGGATCCGACAGCTCTGCTATAAATGTTTTTAGAAAGATCAGATCAAGTTTGTCATGAGCAGTATCTTCATTCGTAATAACTGCGCCGGATTTCCGCGCATATTTAAATAATTGTCTGAGATCATTTCCGTAAGAGATGACGGTATTTTCCGAATAGTTTCTGTTGAATTTTAGATAGTTAAGAAACTCTTCTATATGTTCATCAGAAGATTTATTCAAAATAATTTGTATTAAGTTAATTGAAATTATTCTTTTTCCGAAAGTTCATTTTCGTTTACAGTCTGATCTTCAAATCTGCTTTTACATTCCGGGCATTCCAGATAGTCGCCGTCTTTCTTCGAAGACTTCTTAAGAAGATATTTATTTCCGCAGTTTGTACAGGCCTGAATCACAGGTAAAGTATTGGTAATAAAATCACAGTCCGGATACTTTGTACATCCGTAAAAGAATCTCCCGCCTTTTGATTTACGCTGAAGGATCTCACCTTTTCCGCATTTGGGACATTCAATACCTAATGTAACAGGTTTAATTCCTTTGCACTTCGGATAGTTTGTGCATCCGTAAAATTTCCCGTACTTACCGACTTTAATAGTCATTGGACTGCTGCAAATATCACAAATTATGTCTTTCGCCATTTCCAGATCTTTTTCACTCGGCATCTCAAGCGGTAATGCTCCTTTACATTTTGGAAATCTTTCACAGGAAAGAAACTGTCCGTTACGGCTCCATTTTTTTTCCAGCTTGGCTCCCGTTTCTTTTCCGCATTCGGGACAATCAGTATCTGTCTTTTCGACAAGTCCTTTTTTAATCTGAGCTGCAATTGCATCAGCTTCAGTTAGATCAATATTGAAGGGAGTATAAAATTCTTCCATTACTTTCAGATAAGTGCTCTTCCCGTTTGCAATAGTATCCAGCTCTGTTTCCATCTGAGCAGTGAAATTTGCATTTATTACATCTTTAAAATGTTCCGAAAGTATCTTATTTACAGCTTTACCTAAATTAGTTGCGTATAATTTTTTCTCTTTGAGCTCTACATACATTCTGTTTATAACGGTTGATACAATAGCGGCAAAAGTACTCGGTCTTCCGATACCAAGTTTATCAAGCTGTTTTATCAGACTGCTTTCAGTATATCTCGGCGGAGGATTCGTATAATGCTGTTCCTGATTCAGGTTGACAGCTTTCACCATATCATTCAGATTCAAATCGGAAGGAATCAAAGTAATATCGTCCTCGCTTACGGCGCTGTCAGATTTGTCTGTGTTATCCTCGGAATTATCTTCATATACCTTAAGGAATCCGCTGAACTTCAGCACACTTCCGGTTGATTTAAAAAGATAAACATTCTTACAGCCTCTCGGAGACATTGCCGTAATTATAACCGTCTTCTGATCCAGCACCGCCTGTGACATTTGAGAAGCAACAAATCTTTTCCAGATAAGATCATACAATGAATACAAATCTTTTCCGAGTTTTTTCATATCCTCAGGCTTTCGGTTTACATCTGTCGGTCTTATAGCTTCATGAGCATCCTGAGTATTCTTCTTTTTTGATTTGAATTCTTTCGGCTGATCCGGCAGATATTCTTTTCCGTAGTTTTCCCCAATAAAACCTCTTGCCGAATCTACCGCTTCACTGCTTACTCTTGTAGAATCAGTTCTCATATAAGTTATCAGTCCTACAAGACCTTCTTCCTTACTTCCTTCAATACCTTCATACAATTTCTGAGCAAGCATCATTGTTTTTTTCGGTGAGAATCCAAGTCTTGATGAAGCAGTCTGCTGCAGCACGCTGGTAGTAAACGGAGCAGGAGCATTTCTTCTTACTTCCTTTACCTGAATATCAGTGATCTTATATTTATTTTCCCGAAGATCCTGCATTATTTTATAAGCGTGATCTATATTTTCAATGCATGGCTTTTCTCCGTCAAACTTCAGCGTGTCATCATTTATCTTAAATAATTTCGCTCTGAATGGTTTCGAATTTCCGGATGGCTTTGCAAACAATCCTTCTATCGACCAGTATTCTTTCGGTTTGAATTTATCTATCTCTTCTTCTCTTTCACAAATAATTCTGAGAGCAACTGACTGCACCCTGCCCGCAGACAGTCCGAAATAAAAAGTCTTCCACAAAAACGGACTTACTTTGTATCCGAGTATTCTGTCCATTACTCTTCTTGCGACCTGCGCAGAAACAAGATTTTCATCGATCTTTCTTCCGCTGCTCATTGCTTTTTCTATACCGGTCTTGGTAATTTCATTAAAAAGGACTCTCTGTATCTTATCCTTTTTTGTTACTATTTCATCTGCAATATCAGAGGCAATTGCCTCTCCTTCACGATCCGGATCTGTCGCTATATATACTTTATCAGAAGATGAAGCGATTCTTTTTAAATTCCTTATTACGTTTTCCTTCCCTGGGATGACGCCGAATGTAGCCGTGAAATCTTTCTCAAGATCTACATTCATTTTACTTTTGGGAAGGTCTTTTATGTGACCGACGGTCGCTTCCACTATAAAATCTTTGCCAAGATATTTATTTATTGTTTTTGCTTTGGAAGGTGATTCTACTATTACTAAAGATTTTTTTTTCAATTCGTTTTATCAATTAAATTCTGTTATTATTAAATCAGTTTATGGTGTCATTGTTCTGAAGTATGAGTCTGTTAATTTTATTATCCGGATCATCTGATAGGAAAACCATTGTAGATGCAATCATTTTTATTTCATCAATGCCTATATCCTTGTACCCGGCTGAAATCAGTTTGTCAATTATTGATTCCTCATCAAGATCCGAAATAATGCCGAGTTCCTTCAGCTGTATCAGATATCCAAGAGCTTCTTTTGTAAATAAATTTTTCTCGAATTTGTGATAGACTCTGTGTGACCTCGAAGCTCTCGGAGTTTTTATGGATTTTGACTTTTTTCCTTTTTCGTTATAGATCAGTTCACTGCTTTCGATTTTAGAGAATATCCATGCAAACGCAGTGTTAATTTCCGCTCTCGTGTATCCTTCACTGGTATACTTATTTATATCAATCTCATTGAATTCTTTTTTCTCCTGCATTTCATTGAGAATGTTTACAATAAGTTCGAATATTTTTTCCTGCATTAAATGTTTTTATTTAAATAGTAATCTTCTTTTTTTTTAATAATTTTTTGTTCTGAAAGCTTTGTATCATTATATCCGCATAAGTGCAGTAAACCATGTACTGCAACTCTGTTCAGTTCGTTTCTAAAATCAGTTTTAAAGTACTCTGAATTGCTTTTCACTGTATCCAGTGAAATCAGCAGCTCTCCTTCAGTTATTCCGGAATCATCCTCATCAAAAAATGTCAGAATATCCGTTTCATAATCATGTCCTAAATATTTCCTGTTGATCTTTCTGATTAATTTATCATCACAAAAAATAAAATTTATGTTTTCCGGATCAAATTTTTCTTCTTTTGAAACTAATGCCGTCAGTTCTTTTAACCCTTTATTGATTTTTCTTCTGTCCGCTATGGAAATTTTTTCCGTGTTGTAAATAAAATTAATCTGCAAGTTCTGGAATAAATTTAACTCAATATTCAGATCAAAGTTTCTGATACTGACAAGGCTATTGCAGCCAGGAGTTTTTCGGAATTCAGTTCGGAAAAATCAGTCTTCAGTGTTTTCCGGTCAATGTTTGAATATAAAGAACAGTCACCTGACTTGGAAATTATTAACCCTGAGATCTGATCATCAGATTCGGAAATAAATATTATTTCTTCAAGCATATCGCTGATGATCATATTACTGCATGACTGGAGCTGAAGATGTGTATTGTTTGTATAAACCGATACAAGATATAAATTCCCGTCTTCGGGATATATATCAAGACAAATATTCGAATTTATATTCTTATGTGAAATATTTAATGTGTATGAATTTTCGGATTTAATAAGCTTTTCAGAAAACAAACCTTCGATTTTACTGATTATTTCTTCGCTCAGCTGATTACTTTTCAATTATCTTAGAATTAATTTAAATTACTTTTTACAAATTTTAGCCTGTTCCGGAATTAATTTCATTGTATACAAATTCTTATCTGAAAATTTGCATATAAAAATATAGATATAATATAACTTTGTCAATTGATAATATCTCATCAATATTTTTTGTCAATTTTACTGTTTAAATACATCTCAAATTTGTTTTAACTGTGAATTTTTATACTTTACTGCATTTTCTGTATAGTGCAGAGCGCTCAATGTTATCTTTTTTATCTCTTCAACCGAAACATCCCTGATTATCTTTGCAGGTATACCTGCCGCTAATACTCCTTCGGGAATTTCATATCCTTCCTTTACTACGGAACCGGCAGCGACTATTGAATTTGAATTTACAACAGCGTCATCAAGGATCACTGAACCCATTCCTACCAATACATTGTCTTTAATTATACAGCCATGCACTATTGCATTATGACCGACTGTAACATCTTTACCTATTAAAACTTCTGATCTGCCGCCTGATGTATGTAAAATACTTCCGTCCTGAATGTTTGTCCTTTCATCAATAAATATCCTGTTTACATCACCTCTCAGCACACAATTAAACCATATGCTTACATTTTTCTTTAATATTACATCGCCTATGACTGTTGCATTAAACGCAATGAAAACACTCTCGTCTATTTCAGGAATAATTTTTTCGAAAGGAATGATCAAAATTTACTATCAGATAATATAGCTTTTAAATTTACTCATTTCATGTTAAACTGATCATGAGTATTTTCTTTATCAAGAAAATGAATTTCAACTTCACCCTGCCGCAGATTCACCTTATCAATCGGGAAAACCTCCATATTTTCTTTTGCCCATTTAGCTGCAATACCGTTTAAAGGACTTGTAACATTATAAGTTTTATATGTTATCATTTCACCGATCTGATAAATAATATCAACAAGCGTTTCACCGGATGCCCAGTAGTCTCCTATGCATATATCATTTGGAGAAGCCATTCTGAAATTAGGATGAAATATCTTCGACAAAATGTAGCTCTGCGGCTTTAACCGCGGATAATCAGCGTGAAGATATATTTCAATAATATGATCTGTAATAATCTCAAGTTCTTTCCGGTCAGCGGAATTTTCCGTTAACTTCAAACCCTTAACATTACTGAATTTTACAACATACCTGTCCGGAGGAAGCGACTCCGGATCGAATTCAAAACTAATAAAAGGATGATTTGAAAATTCCTCTTTCATTTTTCTGAAATCTGAAACCAGTCTTCTTTGTCTTGGACTCATATACTCGTTATTGTTATTGTCAAATTATTTTTATTCAAGCTTTTCAGGGATATTCAATACCTGCCCGATCTTTATATCAGATTTACTTTTGAGATTATTGATTTTCATGATCAGATCTATTCCGGCTCTGCTTTTGTACTGTTTCATTGAGATTTTCTCCAGAGTATCACCGCTTTTAACTGTGTATTTCATTATGTTCTCTGCCGGAATATCTTTTACGGAACTGTCAGTTTTTTTATCACTGTCAGAATTACCTGTAGAACTTTGCTCACTTTTATTATTACTTTCTGAAATCTTTTCCTTCACAGTTTCGGATTTTGTAATTTCATTTTTTACAGGAACCTTTGAATTAAGCTCTGTCTCCAGAATATAACTGTTCAGCCTTTCATTAAGCTTCTTTGTGTCCTCCTTAATATACGATAATTCTCTGTGATAATCTTCCTTGACTTCAGAAAGTTTGTTAATTTCATAAAAATTATAAATCATCAGAAGAAGGATCAGGAGTATCAATACATTCAGAATGACAAGAGCTTTATTGTTCAATTCAATTTTATATTTTCTTTTTCGATTTCAGTTTTATTTTCAACCGGATTGATAAGGTCGTCAGAAGGATTAAGTTTTATAAGATCATTAAATTCAGATTCATTATAATCAAAAATAAAAAACCCGTCTGATTTTTCCACTTTGTCATTCTCCCAGACAAAAAACCCTCTTTCCTTTATAGTCGGATCAAATACATAAGCCACCATGTATTCGAGGTTGAAAAAATTTTCATGTATAAATAGATCGTAATTTGAAAGAAAAACTGTATGACCGGGATGAGAGTGATACCATCCAAGTATTTTACTTCCCGGAAAATCTCTTTCCATTACTTCATTAATATAATCCCATGTCTCATGTGTAAAGGTAAGTCTTGACAGTGAAGAGTTGCTGTGCATTGCAATGATAAGATCATTTATTAAAATGAATTTCTTATTATTACTGTTGATGCAGATCTCACCAACCATCACTCCGCCAAGTTCATTATTGACATCACTTAACAAATGATCTTCAATCCTTTTCAGAGCTTCCTGTTTTATAAATATTCTGTATTCAGAATCAGGATCACCGCTCCCTAAAAAGTAATGATTTTCCGGAAATTCGCTGTTCTTTAAAACAAAATTCCCGGAGGAATCCTCGATATCAATATTCATACACTTAATTGGTATTTTACAATATAAGCAATGTATGAAAAATTATAAATATTATTATTGGATTATTTTTTCAGAGCGATTCTTCTAGGAGTAATGCCGCCGGTGATGATAAAATCATTTATCAGTGAACCTGTATTTCCGTAAACTCTGAATCTGCCGCTGGAGGTGAAGTCTGCAGCTGCTACGCACACATAAATTCGGCTGTTCTCATTATCGTAACTTAAACCGTAATTTATTCCACCCGTCGGTTTCGCAATTATAGACTGACCTGATCTTGTAGTCAGAGAGTATTTTACAATATTTTGCTCAGAATAAATGTTACCGCCGATATAAATGATCTCATTGTTTCCTGTACTTACTATATCTTTTGAAAGTCCGAATTTATGGTTTCTGTAAGCAGTTGTGATTATTAAAGCAACAGGATCAATTTTATATATTACCGCGCTAAGTGAATCTCCGGGACATCCGACCAGTAAATGAGCGTCATCTGAAACTGCAAGCGAAGTCGGGTTTTTGGAAACAGGGATAGTTGCAACTAAATTATCTGTGTTTGCATCTATGACGCTTACTGTCGAATCAGTTCCGCCGTTAAAGACGTTTGTATTACACACGAATACTTTGTTTCCGATTGATAAAATTTCCTGCGGATAAATTCCTACGCCAATCGTTGTGATTTGACTTAAAGTATTTTTATCTAAAACTGTAACGCTGTTGTTTGGTCCGTTTGTCAGATAAATTTTATTATTAGCTATTGTCATAGAATACGGATTCACGCCTGCGCTGCCGGACATAACAACTGTTCCGTTTGTATCTGTTTTATAAATTTTACCTGCCGCTCCGAAATTCCCCTGTTCACTGATAAATAAATTTCCGTTGTCGTATAATAACCCGTCCGGATACAAACCTAAATTACCCGGATTGAAAATATTTACATAAAAGCTGTCTGCTGTCTTATTGTAATACGAGAGTTTACTTGTACCCGGGTTGAATCCCCCTTCTGTTAAAATATAAGCTCCCTTTGAATTAATCGTGACGATCACGGGCGGGGCGTTGATCTCATCCCTTGTGCATGAACTCAGCGCTGCTGTCAGAATAATCAGGTAAAAAAGATACAGCTGTTTTGTCATTTTTTTCTTAAATTAATTATAATTTAATATTTCAAATTCAGTTTTACCGGTTTCAATCATTTTTTCTATATATGGCACACATAATTTACAATTATCGGCTAACTGTTTTACTTCTTTCAGTTCACTTAATGTTGTAATGCCTTTTTCTTTCATGATCATTTTCATTTCATAAAAAGAAACATTAAAACACACGCATTTTTTTACCGGATATTTATCTGTTTGAATTTCCATATATCAGAAATCAATTCCCTTTCTTATTGGTATTCCTTTATCAAAATAGTGTTTCACTTTTCTCATCTCAGTGATCAGGTCGGCTTTCTCTTCAAGTCCTTCCCATAATTTATGACCGGTCATTACAAGTTCAAATCTTTTATTCTTATTCCAGAGGTCAATGAGATCTTCGATTTCCTTTTTATCTATCAGATGATACACTACTGCAGCAATTGCTTCATCGAGAATAAGCAGATCCTGTTTACCGTTAACTATCAAATCCTTTGCAATTTCAAGACCTCTTTTAGCTTCCTTAAAATCCTCATCTGAATTTTTAAATCTGAATGTTCCGTCCTCATTCATTCTCTCACATCCTGTTGAAAAAAATTCAATGTCATAACCGATGCTGTTAAGTTTTCTTAATGTATCAAGTTCGGAATAATGTTCATTCATTCCTTCATATCCTTTATCAAACTGAACAAGTCTAACTCTGAGACCCGCACCAAGCGCTCTCATTATCAGACCCATTACACATGTTGTCTTCCCTTTCCCGTATCCGTAATAAATATGAAAGCATTTTTTATCTTCATCCGAAAGATTTTTATAAGCTTCAATTGTTTCTTTGATTTTTTTCTTATATTTATTACCGCCTGCTTTTTTTGCTTCTTCTATTTTAACCATTTTAATTTAATATTCAAGATTAACTGATAACTTAAAATTTCTTAAAGGCATAGGATATCCTGATACTGTCTGATAATTTTCATTGAAAATGTTATTCACATCCATTCTTAATGTTGACTTTACTCCAATAAAATTTATTGTAAAAAATATATTTCCGTCTATCACTTCATAACCCGGAAGAGAATTATTATTGTAACTGTCAGTAAATCTTTTATCTGTAAAACTGTAAAAAACATTTAAACCTGTTTTTTTATAATTTACAGTTAAACTGCTTTTAAGCATATTTACCGGAATATAAATAAGCTGCTTTTCAAAAAATTCCGGATTATCATCTGATTTATTTACTGCACTCGTGAAGGAATAATTAATATTCAGATCTAAAATTAATGTCCGGCTTAATTCCTTCAGCATGGACATTTCCGCAAGGAAAACATTTGAAACAGAAGCGGCATTATTTACCGGTGTCCAGAGACCGTTGTTTCCCGGTGTCCAGATTATTTTATCTTTATAATTGATATAATTATATGTCAGCTCTAATTTGTTTTCAGAAAATAAATTGAATCCGTATATAAACCCTGCATCAAAATTAAAAGATCTTTCGGGATTGAGATCTTTGTTGCCGAGATCTTTCCAGTAAAGCGCATTAAATGCCGGCGATGAAAAGTTATTTCCGGCAGCCGCCTTAATGTAAACTTCTTTATTTGAAAACGGCTTGATATTCATCCCTAACTTTCCGGTAACTGCCGTGTTTGAAGGATCTGAAATAAAATCCGCTCTTATTGACGGGAAAATCCTGAGCATACTGCTGACGTCAATTTCCGAAAGAAGGTAAACCCCGCTCTGATTTCTTACGGCATCTTCTGAAACTTCATTGCTGATTAAAGCGGAATAACTGTAGTCATATCCTCCTGTTACCTTTAACCTGTTTGCCGAATACTCACCAAGAAAAGATCCTGAAAGCGAAATATTTTTGTAATAACTGTCCGTCAAAATAAAATCAGAATAGTGTGAAAGATTATTCTGAAAATTTAACTGAGCTTTTAAATCAATTTTATCAGATAACTTAGACTTTACTGAAATTATGTTATTCCAGTTTTTATCCGTCTGTTCAGCTTTTGACGGATCTGAACCGGTTTCAATACCGGGAATGTTTCTGCTGTTTAGAGACAGATTTGAATAAATATTTACAGATGTATTATTAAGCTGATTGTAGTTTAATGAAATTGAATAATTTTTAAAATCATACCCCGAATTAACTCTTTGCTTTAAATCATTTCCAAGTCCGTTATAAAAATAATAGTCAAAGTTATTTTCAGATGTTTCGGAAGTATAACCGAATCCTGTTTCGAATCCGTAAATATTTTTAGAGATCCCCGTGAATAACTTTTTCAGACCAAATGAGCCGGTCTGACCGGTGAATTCAACTCCGAGTTTATCGGAAGCATTTTGCTCCGTGATAATATTAATGACGCCGGCCATAGCCTGTGAACCATAGATAGATCCTGCGCCTGAATTTAGAATCTCTATTTTCCGGATATTATCTTTTGAGATTGTACTAAGATCGACCTGATTATTTTGATCGGAATTTAATTTAAATCCGTTAAGAAGTACAAGTGTGTGTTCTGAACCGGAACCGCTGATTGAAATTGTACTCAGGGAAGAGTTGCCGCCGTAGGATTTTATGAAGACACCATTTGAAGAGTTAAGAATATTTGATAATCTTTCACCGTTTGAACTTTCTATCTGAGTTTTACTAATCAGCTGAATTTTTGAAAATGTTCTGAATTCATCGCTGATGATTCTATTACTCATGACTTTTATTTCGTCGGTAATGAACTGTGAGGTATCCTTTTGTGAAGTTACCGTCTGAGTCCGGACCTCGTCACAATAAATAAAGACCGTTAAAACGATCAGACACCAAAAATTAAATCTAAACAAAAAAAACTCCTTGATACTCAAAATTCATTTAAAAAGGGGAATAGTTAAATGAATTTGAAAAGAATTAAGGAGTCTCTCGCGCATTCATTAATCTTTTCCCACGAAGATTTTTGAAAAATTGCTATGGCAGGTCTCCTGACTCTAAAGCAGTTTCCTTATATCCTTCCCACACATTTATTTGAGCAGTGGATTATTGATAAGGTCTTCTTTATTACAGTTGCGGGGACAGTCCCGGATTCACACCGGATTCCCTATTATTCTTTCCGTATTATGGAAAGAGCCGTAACAATTATTAATTAAGAACTATACAAAAATATACAAATATATTCGAAGTAACAAATTTATTTTAAAAACTGACTCTCCGGACCGGACTGTGTTTCTGTTCTTTCGAATTTAATTTCCGGATTCTGCGGATCAAAATATTTCTTTATTAAAAAATTTTTCTGTATTCCGTTTTCCTGAAAAGAGATAAGATATAGTGAAGATGAAATTCTGTCAATCGTTACTTTACCGGCTGTAGCTAACAGCGGATAAATTTCCTCCTCAAGGTAAAACTGAAGATCAGCATCCTCTTCATCGCCAAGTATATCCTGCACAAGAGCGCTGCTGAAAATTTCTTCAGGTGTCATTGTTGTATCTTCTGAATTACCGTCTCTTTCTTCTGTATCATCATTTCCCGATTCTGAATTTTCATTACTTTTATCATTACATGATGAAAAAGCAAACAACACAAATAATATTAACAATTTAATACTAATTCTCAATTTGCACATTTATAATTTGTAATTCGCAATTCGTAATTCATAATTCGCAATTCGTAATTCGCAATTCGTAATTCGTAATTCGTAATTTAATTAATTATTCCCATCTCTTTTCCTATATCACCAAAAACTTCTAATATCCTGTCAAGGTGCTTGTCTTCATGAGTCGCCATAAAAGAAGTTCTGAGCATTGCCATGTTTGCAGGGACTCCGGGAGAAATAAAAGCATTAACAAAAATACCCGCATCGAAAAGCTTTCTCCAGAATTTAAATACTAAAAGATCATCACCAAGCACAACCGGTACAATAGCAGTTCTGCTTTCTATCACATTGAAACCCATTTCTTTAAATGCGTTTCTCATTTTAGAAGCATTTGCAATCAGATTTACAATTCTCTCCGGTTCGGATTTTAAAATTTCAAGCGCAGCATCTGCCGCCGCAACTGAAGCCGGTGTTGGTGAAGCGGAAAAGATCAAAGCCGGCGAATGATGCTTCAGATAATTTATTACATTTTTCTCACCGCCTACAAATCCGCCGAGTGAAGCAAATGTCTTTGAAAAAGTACCCATTACCATGTCCACTTCATTTACAAGACCAAATTCAGAAGCTGTTCCCCTGCCGCCGACGCCAATGACTCCGGTGGAATGAGCATCGTCTATTAGAATCCTTGCATTGTATTGCTTACACAATCTTACAAGCTCAGGAAGATTTACAATCTCACCTGTAGTTGAAAAAAACACCGTCAGATGCAACCAGTTTTGGAGCTTCCATCGGAATTGATTTCAAAACTTTTTCAAGATCAGACATCTCATTATGCTTGTATCTTTTGAATTCAGCAAATGCGCCTTTAGCCATCATATTCGCCGCTACTATACATGCGTGATTGTCTTTATCTGAAATAATATACTCGCCTTTCGTAACTAATGTAGGTATGATTCCCTGTGCGGTCTGATAGCCTGTGGAGAAAAGCAAAACGGATTCCTTACCGAGAAAGTCTGCGAGCTTTTCCTCGAGTTTAATGTGCAGATCAAGCGTACCTGTAAGATATCTTGAGCCGGAGCATCCGGTTCCGTAATCCTCAATTGCTTTTATCGCAGCTTCTTTAACCTTGGGATGAGCTGTGAGACCTAGATAATTATTTGAACCTGCCATAATTATGTCACGTCCTTCAATTTTTACAACCGGTCCTTCATTAGCTTCTATTGCCCTGAAATAAGGATAAAATCCAGCCGCCTTAACTTCGTCAGCTCGGGTAAACTTATTGCATTTATCAAACAGATCCATTAATACTCCTGAATAATTTGTTATTCGAATTTTTGAACATAGAAAATACGAATTATAATTTATAACTTCTATTGATAAACTAAATACATTATTGAAAGCACTTATAACAGGAGCAACCGGCTTTGTCGGAAGTCATTTAGCTGACAAACTGATCGCAAAGAACTACGAGGTATATTGCCTAAAAAGAGACACTTCTTCTACACAATGGCTTGATGGTAAAATTGTAAAATATGTAAACGGAGATCTTTTTTCAAATGACGTTCTCGAAAAAGTCATCTCTGAAATGGATTATGTATTCCATGTTGCGGGAGTAGTAAAATCAAGAACTAAAGAAGGATTTTACAAAAGTAATTATGAAGCTACAAAGAATCTTCTTGAGATCACCTGCAGGGTAAATCCGGATATTAAAAAATTTATATTCGTATCTTCACTTGCTGCTACCGGTCCTGCGGTCGGCATAGAATTTGTGGATGAAAATACCGCGCCTTCTCCGATCACGACTTACGGTTTATCTAAGCTTAAAGCCGAGCAGGAAGTATTTTCATATAAAGATAAAATTCCTGTAACTATTATCGCTCCGCCTGCAGTATTCGGTCCGCGCGATACGGAGATACTTATCTATTTTCAGACATTTCAGAAAGGTCTTAACAGTGTTATTGGATTTGACAATAAATATTTAAGCTTAGTGTATGTGGAGGATCTTGCGGACGGAATCATACTTGCCGCGGAAAATCCTGTGTCTAACGGTCAGAAATATTTCCTGTGTTATGATAATGCATACAACTGGCAGGAGATCGGAGCAGTTACATCAGGCATACTTGGCAAAAAAGCATTTAAGATCAGACTCCCCCACTCTGTTTTATATACAGTCGGGTATATGTCAGAAATTTTTTCTTACTTTTCCAAAAAAGCGGTTACATTTAATATAGAAAAATGTAAGGATATAACACAGCTAAGATGGGTTTGTTCAAATCAGAAAGCAAAGACAGAACTTGGATTTGAAACGAAATCTGATCTGAAGGAAAGCTTTAAGGAAACAATTGACTGGTACAAGAAAGTGGGCTGGATAAAATAAATTTTATGTCTAAAATAAAAGATCAAATTGCGGAAATTATAATTAAAGCTGTTTCGGATACAGGTTATCCGGTTAAAGAAATTTTTCTGGATAAACCAAAAGAAGATAAATTCGGTGACCTGTCATCCAATGCCGCAATGACACTTGCTAAAGAATTAAAATTACCTCCGCGTAAAATTGCTGAAGAAATATTATCAAGGATTGAAACCGGAAATGATTTAATTACAAAAACAGAAATCGCCGGAGCCGGGTTTATTAATATTTTTGTTTCGGATAAATGTTATAAAGATGAACTGAAGAATATTTTATCTGAAGGAATTAATTACGGCAGATCCTCTATTCATTCCGGTCAGTCTGCAAATCTCGAATGGGTCAGCGCAAATCCTACAGGTCCGCTTCATACCGGTCACGGCAGGCAGCTTTGTCTGGGAAAAGCAATTGCCAATTTACTTGAATGGACAGGATACAAAGTTACCCGCGAATATTATTACAATGACGCCGGAAATCAGATGAATAATCTGGCGCTGTCTGTCAGAGCAAGATATTTGCAGATCTTTGAAAAAGACTTTCCGTTTCCGGAGGACGGTTATGTAGGTGATTATGTAAAAATAATTGCGGAAAATATTTTCGCAACTTATAATGATAAGATGAAAGATTTCGCTGATCTGGATTTTTTTAAAAAGGAAGGTGAGAAATATACTTTTGATTTAATTAAAAAAACTCTTACCGGTCTCGGTATACATCATGATATTTTCTTTAATGAATCATCGCTTTATGATAATTCTGAAATAGAACAGACTCTTGAGGCATTTAAAAGCAAAGGTCTTTCTTATGAAAATGACGGCGCAGTATGGCTGAAATTGGATGAAGTGAAAGGTTTTGAAAAAGACAAGGTTCTTGTTAAATCTTCAGGCGAGCCTACTTACAGACTTCCGGATATTGCTTATCATATTGATAAAATTAAAAGAGGATATGATCTGATAATTGATATCTTCGGTTCAGATCACGGAGATACTTATAAAGAAGTTCTTTACGGAGTGAGCGCACTGGGTTATGATTCGGATAAAATAAAAGTGATCATACATCAGATGGTTACTTTTAAAATGGGAAATGAATCTGTTAAGATGAGCAAACGAAGTGATAATGTATATTATCTTGATGAACTTATTAATGACATAGGAGCTGATGCAATGCAGTTTTTTTATGTGATGAGAGGAGCAAATACTCATCTGGATTTTGATATTTCACTTGCAAAGGATAAGTCTGAAAAAAACCCGGTGTATTACCTTCAGTATGCTCATGCAAGAATATGCGGAATACTGAGAAATGCTGATGAAGTATTTCCTTCATATAATGAGACCAATGTAACGGAATTGAATACTGATGTTATAAATTCTCCCGAGGAAATGAAACTGCTGAAAGTACTATCTGATTTCCCGGACGAAGTGATCAGCTCTGCAAAAACTTTTGAACCGCATAAGATAATTACTTATTTAAATTCTGTCGCTGAAAGTTTCCACAGATTTTATCATAATAACAGAGTAATAGATGCAGAGAATAAAGAACTTTCATTATCAAGAATTCATATATGCTTAGCCGTAAAACGGATACTTAAAAACGGCTTTGATATAATAGGCATCAGCGCTCTGACAGAATGTAAAAAAGGCAGGATACACCTGCCTTAATATTTATATTATATTCCGAATAAATTTTAATCAGAAATAGTAATTTTCATTTCATCAGAGTTACCGTAAACATCCGGATAATACATCAGCAAACCTCTGGCCGGATTTACTGAATACTCTCCGGGGATCTGAGCTCTCATTATATATGAAAACTGATAATCGCCTTTTCCCATATGGCTTGCAAAAAATACAACCCGGTTGTCTCTTATCTCTTTATCCGCATACCACCATCTCCAGTAATAATTACTATATCCCTGATAATCATTTTCATCTTCTATCCTGTATGCCCAGTCGTCTTTAATCACTTCAGCTCCTGAAGGAATAAAATCTTCCAGCATGAAATAATTATTTTCATTCTCTTTGGAAGACACTCTTACTTTAACTAAAAATTCATCACCTGATTTTAAACTGCCGTCAAAATATTTTTTCCTGTAAACAATTTATCTTCAGAATATGATTCATATTTCTCCAGCTTAAAATATTCTCTTTCAATCCTGAATCCGTTTTCAGAAGATTTGCTGCCTGAACTCTTGTCAAAATAAGAAGCGGCTGAAGAAAAATATACCTTTCCTCTTCCTGACTTCTCAATCCTGATCTGATTCTGACCTATATTCAAATTTTTATTGTCAATTACCACAGGCTCGCTTTTGGTAAATACATTTGACTTATTCATATTTAAGTCGGACACAATATTATTATTTACAAATATTTTCACATTGTAATCAGGATCGAGCTCCGGTGAATTTTTCAGATAGTCGACCATTGCATAAATTATCATTGCTGTTTCCTGTGTGCTTCTCCACGCATTTCCGCGTCTCTGCATCATCAGCCATCTTATGACTTTTTCTTTCAGATCCGAAGCTTCATTGATATTTACAATTGCCTTTAAAGCCATAGCAGTAGTCTGAACTTTGTCATCCTGCCATCTGTAATGAAATTCCTTACCCTCCCAGTATGCTGCGCCTTCACCGCTTGTCTTTACATTTTTTTCAAGACTTATCAGCTCTTCTTTTGCTTTTCTTTCGTTACCAATTAATTTCCATGTCATCGCTGCAAGACTTTTCGCATAATCATTCATCTCTGACATGTTCATTGTCTCAAGAATTCTTTTTATGTAATCATTATTTTCCTTACCTGCAGTAGCCAGTGAATAAAGCATATATGCTCTTGTAGTCAGATCTTTTTCATTTTTGTTCAGATGATTTTTTATCGCTGACTTCCCATTACTTAATACACCGTCCCTGACTTCATAACCTGACTCTGCAGCAATTGCAAGTCCGTAAACCACATACGCCGTCATGAACGGACTTGAATTATCATTCTCCCACCAGCCCCAGCCTCCGTCAGAATGCTGAAAGCCGTATAATCTCTGCAGTCCTTTGTCCACCATCAGCGGCAGATCTTTCTTCGTCGCCTCGCTTATAGGTGCATTGATCTCACGGAATGCTTTTGCAACTATTACAGTCGGAAGGAATCTGCTCATCGTCTGCTCTACACAGCCGTATGGATAGCCCGCGAGTTCATCAAGAGATGTGAGGATCACCGAAGCAAGTGATGCGTCAATGTTAATTTTCATTCCTGCGCTTTTCATATCAGTACCCGAAGGAATTTCAAATGTCTTCACTTCAATTTTATTCTCATCAGAAATATCAGCAACGTTGTTTTTTATAATTTCCAGACCTGCAGGCTGAAGAGGCACTTTAATTTCCACTGCATCTGACTCTTCATCCGTTAAAGCTTCGGCATATAATTTAGCTTCGCCTACAGGTTCCGTTACTTTTACTTTCCAGTCTAATCTGATCTCGGAATCAGGAGGTATGCTTACGTTTTTTTCATTTTCATCCGATACAAGATTAAGATTTTCTGCAGTAAATTTAATTTTAGTTCTTTTTCTGTCTTCAGATAATTATGTATGATCGTCGAAACCGTTACATCATCATTCTCCTGAAAAAACCTCGGTGTTTCCATTCTGACTATCAAATCCTTTCTTGTGATTACTGTAGTAACAGACTGTCCGACCTTTGTATCTTCAGTTATCACTCTTGACGTGATTCTCCATTCAGTAAGGTTATCAGGAAACAGAAAATTTACATTAGCATAACCGTCTGCATCAGTTTCAGAATAAGGTGACCAGAATATTGCGTCACGGAAATCTGATCTTACATCTGCAGATACCAAATCTTCATCATTCATTCCGTATGGCGCATCTGAACTTTTTTCTTTTTTGCTAAACTCAGGCGAGCTCTCCATATCTGAATTTAATCTGACGCTTCCGGGAGCATATTCAAAACCCTCCATACCTGACAATGATCCATCACTTGTGCGTTTTCATTTAAATCCTTGTCACTGTAAAGCATAATATTTTTTGTCTGACCTTTTACAAGAATAATTTCCTTCAGATCATTTTTTTCAATGTTGCTGTAATACACGCTGATGGTATATTTCCCTTCCGGAAGTTTAAATTCAAAATCTCCGTTAAGTCCCGTAACCGCCGCATAATAATCTTCATCAATTATTATGATAGCGCCTTTTACAGGGTTTCCGCTTCTGTTTAAAAATCTTCCTTTTACTGTTGCAAGATCTTTATCTGAAGTGCTTCTAAGATTAAATTTCTCATAAATTGAGATCAGTCTCGAACTGCCGTTGCTGTTCATCACATTATTAAATGATGAAGATACTGATGTGTATCGGTTTCCGTAAAAAAACTTTCTTATGTCTTTTGTATTATCCTCTTTGATGGAATATATACTTTCATCCACCACGCCTATCGATACTTCAGCGTTTCTTACAGGATTACCGTAGCTGTCTGTGACACGAACTTTTACTTCTCCGGTTTCCTTTGGCTTATAAATAAGTTTAGACGGATCAATTGTAACAGTAAGAAATTTTTCTTCAGGGATTACCAGTATGGATTTACTTGAATTATAAAACACACCTTCAAAGACATAGTTAACATTAATTTCAAAGTTCGATAAATATTTATCCGTTACAGGTATTTCAATAATTTTAGATGTGCCGGAAAACTTTTCCGTTTTATAATATAGTATGTCATCCGTGTTTGAAGTTACAAGCACATTTGCTCCGGGATGATTTACAAGCACCAGCGCTCTGCAGATCTCGCCCTGCTTATAACTGTCTTTTTCGGGAATGATCTGAACGCTTCCGGACTGATTATAATACCACCACATATCTCCTTTGCTTACATAAAATCCTGTTCCTGTAATAATTTCATTTGCTCTTTCGTCTCTGGATTTTATTTCAACATTATAATATCCTTCGGGATTTAAATTACTTATGTCAAAAGAAACCGAACCCTGTCCGTCAGACAACGTCTTTCCGGACAATGACTTTATATATTCTTTATTTTCCTTATAATCTTTTGACCAGGTAGATTTATAGATCGCCGCTTCGAAATTCGTACTGACCGGATTACCGGAAAAATCTTCTGCGAAAACTGTTATCTTCACATTCTCTTCCGGCTTATAAATATATCTGTCTGTTTTCGCAGACAGCGTATATCCTCCGCGCGTGACAAACACAGATGATGTTCCCGATATTTCTCTTCTTGACTTATCAGTTACTTTTGCCTGTATGATATATTTATAATCCGATTGGGAATAGTAAGGTCTGTATCTGTAGATATTTTGATTTTCATTTTTAAAATCTTCATTTATATTATAACCAATATTAAACTTCCCCTCGCTGTCAAGGACACCTGAACCTGTATGTAATAATTCCGCTCCGCGGTACATCTGATTTTCATCAGCATTTTCATAATAGTCTTCATACCACCATGCATACTCGGAATATTTCCACCAGGGTTTATAATATCTTATTCTGTATATATTGTATTCTATTTCAGCTTCCGAGACCGGACTTCCGAAAAAATATTTTGCTTCCGCTACAGCTGTCAGATTATCCTTTCCGTAATATTGAATCTTCTCCGGATTTACTGTCACTTTATATTCCGGTTTCTTATACTGCTCTACAGTAAAATTGGCAGAGTAAGAATTATTCTCGTCAATATTGACGTAGATAGTGTATGTACCAAGCGCTGCTTCGTCATTCAGCTTATATGTACCGTTAAAGCTACCCATTTCATTTGTCTTCAGTACCTGCTTATATACTTCAGCATTTTTTGAATCCTTAATAATTAAAGTAACATCTTTATTTTTTACCGGGGACATAGTATTTGCCTCATTAAGTCTGAGCGTACCTTTAAAATTAACATCAAGTCCTGTCCTGTATACAGGCTGTTCGGTATAAATGTAAGCAAAATATTTATTCCCTGAATAGCCGAAAAATAAATACGGATCTGAAATAAGAACATCTTCACCGTAATTTCCTACAATAACCGGAAAGTTCTTATCATCGGATTCAGTTTTTACATCCGGGTTAACAGTCTGAAAAAATACTCCGTCGGTAGTTTTTCCCTGACCGATCTTCTTTGATCCGATATAAAAATTAAGTTCAGCGTTGTTAACAGGTTCTCCGCTCATTCTGTTTACTGCATAACCAAGCATTGAATTATTTCCGGCTTTAGAAACCAGTCCGAGTTCTGATATTATGAACCCGCAATATGCTACTTTTTTAATTGAAGAAACCTTAACCAGATAAGCACCCTTTTCCTTTATGTTCAGCGGAATGTCTTCATTATAATAATTATAATTATATTCATTCTTACTCTGAAGTTTCTTTTTAAAGGAATAAACACTCGTGGTATAGAAAAGCAGATTCTTATTGTCTTTTCCAAGTACGTCAAGATTATATCTCGAGGACTGACCGGAATAAAATTTTTCTATATCATTAATCTTCAGGACCTCAATCTCAAACTGATCATTTCTTCTTTCTTCTTTTCATAATTACCGTATGAATATACATTAAGTGAAATATTCTCACCGGGAGAATATATATTTTTTGTGCTGATAGAAAAACTTATCTGATCATTCTGGGAATTGCCGGCTACAGGAGAGATTAAAAACGTCATTAGTAAAACGCCTGTAAATACTTTAAAGAAATCAGAGGTTGTCATGATAGTAATTTTTAATTTCAGGAAATAATTCAGGGTATAAATAGATTTTTAAATTTTAAAAGTAAAAATTAATAAGTAGATTGGAATAACTTATTTCAGTACTGCTCTTATATTTACTTTCTCCGGGAAAGTTCCCGGCATTTTTTTTTGCATTATGTTAGATAAAATTATCAGCGAACCATTTTTCGGATTTGATAAAAAAGCTCTCCGGTTTCTCAAGTCTCTGAAAGATGAAAAGAACAACAACAAAGAGTGGTTTGATATGAACAGAGACGCTTATGAAAATTATCTGAAGAATCCGATGAAAGAACTCATAGATGCACTGGCAGTGGAAATAAATAAAATCGATCCTGAAATTGTTGTAAATTACAAATCAATATTCAGAATTAACAGGGACATCAGATTTTCAAAGAATAAGACTCCTTATAAAACCCAGTACTCAGCGGCATTTACTTTCGGTAAAGTAAAATCCTCCGAAGATCCTCAGTTTTATTTTCATTTCAGTCCGGAAGAATTTTTATTTGCAGCGGGACAATACAGTATGGACCCTGTTTTTTTAAAGAAAATCAGATCCTATATTTTTAATAATTTTGATAAATATAAAAAGATCACAGACAGTAAATCCCTTTTAAAAAATTTCGGGAAAGTGCAGGGTGAATCATTAGTTAATCTCCCAAAAGGTTTTGATAAGGAAATTACAGATTCCAGAGATAAACACCTTGAAGAAACATTAAAGAAAAAACAGTTTTATGTATACAGGACTTACAAACCGGATGTAATTCTTAATGAAAATATTACGGACACAATTACGGGAGATATAAAGATCACTTATGATTTTACAAAATTTCTGCACAATGCTGTAATAAATTAATAAAAATTATAAATTTACCGATACAAAATTTATGAATACTTTTAAAGTAAACGGAATAAACGTGAATGATCACGGAGGAACCGGAGAACCGCTGATATTTATTCATGCTTATCCTTTATGCAGCAGGATGTGGGATAAGCAGGTCGCTTATTTCAAAGACAAATTCAGAGTTATCACATATGATATCAGAGGACTGGGTTACAGCAATGAACTTGACTCATATCTCTTCACAATGGAAGATCTTGTGGATGATCTTGAAAATATTCTCGATCATATGAAGCTTGACAAAGTGAATGCCTGCGGACTTTCCGTCGGGGGATACATTTTATTAAGATCTGCTGAACGAATGCCGGAAAGATTTACTTCATTAATACTTGCCGATACAAAAGCGGAAAGCGATGATCATGATTCATTGCTTAACAGATCTGCAGGCATAAAGAAGATCAGATCAGGAATGAAAGATGAATTTATTGAAGCTATGCTCGCCAAACTTATCAGCAGTGAAGGTTATGAAAATCCGGATCTCAGGAACAGCATTAAGGAAATGATGGGATGGATGGATGTTAACGGAATGTGTTCGGTATTAATTGCAATTGCAACAAGGACAAATTTAATATACAGAACAAAAGATATTATTATTCCGTCACTGGTAATCGTTGGAAAGGAAGACGTTCTTACTCCTGTAATACATTCATTTTATTTAAAAGAAAATATAAAGAATTCCAAATATCATCTTATAAAAAATGCAGGACATTTAAGTAATATGGAAAAACCTGAAGAGTTTAACAAAGTTCTTGAAGAGTTTCTGTTGTCATTTAGATAATATTAAATCAAATTTTCTTACCTCTTAATTTTTAATTTATTGTCAGTTAAAGTGACTGCTGTATTTTCTGATCAGTAAGTTTTACTCTTTAAAATAATCAGATAAATATGAGATTTAAATATACACTGGAATATGACGGGACTAAATATTCCGGATGGCAGATCCAAAAAAACACAAGGACAGTTCAGGGTACATTGGTAAAATGCATCAAATCAATGCTTGATGAAACAAAGGGGAAAAGCGGTTACGGTGATTTTTATGGTTCAGGCAGGACAGACAAAGGAGTACATGCATTAGCTCAGACAGCTCATCTTGAATGCGAGACAATGCTTGCTCCGCATATTCAAAAGATGAAAATGAATGATATACTTCCTTCAGATATAAATATTCTGAATGTAGAAAGAGTGGCTAATAATTTTCATGCGCGTCACTCAGCAGTAGCAAGGCAATATCTTTATGTTATATCAAAAAGAAGAACAGCATTTGAAAAAAAATACGTCTGGTGGATTAAGGATACACTTGATGTGACTGCCATGAAAACATTAGCAGAACTTTTAAAAGGCTTCAGGGATTTCAGGTCGTTTTCCGAACCGGATCCGAATAACAAATCCACACTGGTTGATCTTGACTTTATCGAATTAACAGATACTGAAGATAAAATTTATGTTCGTATAAAGGCATCTCATTTTTTATGGAAAATGGTAAGACGGATTGTCGGAACACTTGTCGAAGCGGGAAGAGGGAACATCGGAGCAAAAGATATTCAGAAATACCTTAAGTCATATTCAAAAGATCCGGCAATATTTACAGCTCCGCCGTCAGGACTTTTTCTTGAGAAAATTTTCTATTGAGATAAGGAACGTTTCAAAAGTTACGCAATTGACAATTCATACTTAGTTCTGTATTTAATTTTTTATTCCGGCAATATATTTTTTTATAAAATAATTTTCAGATTTCTTAAAAATTTATTGAACGGAACAACAACTGTTACATATTAATATGTCAATATTTAATTATGAATTATTACGGAAGACGGTTTTATAAATCGAGTTTTTAATGACACTATTATAATATTTATTAAATGCTTTATAAAATTTAATTTATACTAACCAATATGGAGAAAAGAATTTTAATTACGGGAGCTACAGGTCTGATAGGAAAAAACGTAGTGAATGAACTTTGTTCAAAAGGTTCATTTGTAAAAATTCTCACATATAATAAAAATAAAGCAAAGGATATTTTCAAAAAGCATTATACTATTCAGATATATGACTGGAAAAAATTTGAAGATCCGTTCTCACTTTCAGGACTGCTCAATGAAACAGATTGTATTATAAATCTTGCGGGGGAAAATATCTCAGGAAAAAGATGGAATAATAAATTTAAAGAAAAAATATACAGCAGCCGGATCAATATGACACAGTTATTATCAGAATCGATCAGATTTTCCAAAAACAAACCCGAATGTTTTATAAGCGCTTCAGGTATCGGTATTTACGGATTCCGGGGAGAGGAAATTCTGACTGAAGATTCTGATTCAGGAAAAGATTTTCTTGCAAGACTATGCGTTGACTGGGAAACAGAAGCTTTGAAATCCGTTCAGTATGATGTCAGAGTTGTTAATCTTAGAACTGGAATTGTTCTGGACAAAAAAGAAGGCGCATTGAATAAACTTATGACTCCGTTTAAATTTTTTGCCGGCGGATACCAAGGATCGGGAAAACAATGGATTTCATGGATACACATAAAGGATATTACATCACTGATTTGTTTTACTGTATTTAATAAAAACATTGCAGGGGCTTTGAATGTATGTACACCTGAACCTGTAACGAATAAAATATTCTCAAAAGTACTGGGGGAAGTCCTTGGAAGACCGTCTTATTTACCGGTACCGTCATTTATATTGAAAATAGTCGTGGGGAAATTCGCCGAAAATTTACTCCACGGACAGAAAGCATTTCCAAGGAAAGCTTTGGAAACCGGCTTTACATTTGAATTTCCGTACCTGAAGGATGCATTGCAAAATATACTCTCAAAGGCATGAATTATCAAAGGGAATATGTTTTCAACGAATTTCAGTCAATGGTATTCAGAGTGTTTGATGAAAACATTATCCGCATAGAAAAACTTAATGCTGATGCTTCTGACAGAAAATTGTTCAGAATTTTTACTGATAACAGATCGGTCATCGGAGTAAAGAATAAACACATAAAAGAAAATCTGGCTTTTATAAATTTTTCAGAGCGTTTATAAAAGCCGGTCTGAAAGTTCCTGAAGTTTATTCAGTTTCTGAAGACGGAAAGATATACATTGAAGAAGATCTCGGAGATACAACTCTTTTCAATTTCTCAAAGACTGCGTCAAAAGCTGAATATATGATTTATTATGAGAAAGCTTTGTCAGACTTATTGGATTTTCAAATACGCGGGATTAAAGTTATCGATCTGAATTTTTGTTATCAGACAGAAAATTTTTCTAATGAACTTATGTATTCAGATTTTCAGAAATTTCAGGAATATTATATTATTAATATCAAGAAATCAGAAATTGATGAAACTCTTTTTAATGATATAAATAAAATACTTTGCAGTATAAATTCGAATACCGACAATAATTTTTTTCTTTACAGGGATTTTCAGACAAGGAACATAATGATAAAAAGCGGTGAGCTGTATTATATAGATTATCAGTCAGGCAGAAGAGGACCTCTTCATTATGATGCGGCGTCTTTTTTATATTCCGGCAGCATTGATCTTTCTGAAGATGAGAGGAGTTTTTTTCTGGATTATTATATTGATTCCGTAAATAAAAGGACAGGCGCGGATAAAGGAAAATTCATGTTTGAGTTTTATTATTTTGTACTTATGAGATTAATTCAGGTACTGGGAAGTTACGGATATACTTACGAGAAAAAAAAGGATGAAACTGTTTTACAAAAAATTCCAAAAGCTATCTCGAACATAAGAAGTTTAAGAACAAAAACATCCGATCCGGTAATGCTGAAATTTATAGATTATCTAACAAAGTAGTTCTATTCATATCTGAGAGCGTCAATAGGATTTAGCTTGGCAGCTTTATAAGCCGGATATACTCCAAAGGCAATTCCTACAGCAGAGCAGACTACAAGCCCGATCACTACCCAGTCATAGGGAATCACAACGGGACTGTTCAGATACATGCCGAGTAAATTTCCGGTTACAATGCCAAGTACAATTCCGATTATTCCGCCGAGTTCGCATAAGATCACAGCTTCTATAAGAAACTGTATCAGGACGCTTCCGCTTTTAGCTCCTATAGCTTTTCTTATTCCGATTTCTTTAGTTCTTTCAGTTACAGACACAAGCATTATATTCATAATTCCGATCCCGGCAGCAAGTAGCGCTATAAAAGAAATAAACCCCGCTCCGTATTTGAAATATTTCGTAAAACTATTTACCTGCCCTATTAGAGATTCATTTGAAAAAATTTCAAAACTATCCGCCTCTCCCGGCTTATCACCGCGGATCGATCTTAAAACAGTTACAATGTTTTCTACTGATTCATTGAACTCCTCTTTACCGGGTGCCTGAATCGCTATGTTCATGGATCTGTTGTTTTTACCGTACACCTGCTGCATGGTAGTAATGGGCAGCAGCGCAAAATTATCATTACTTTGCCCGAATCCTTCTCCTTCTTTCTGAAAAACGCCAATCACTTTATATTGATTGTTATCAATTATAATATCTTTTCCGATAGGATCTACATTTGGAAAAAGTTTTTCAACTGCATCCATTCCTATCACTGCGACTTTGGAATTTCTGATTAAGTCATTCTGTGTAATGAATCTTCCGTATTGAATAGTTTTATTATTGCATTCTAAATATTCGGGTTCGACGCCGCCTACATAAAAATTTGGATTGGTTTTAGCTTTATTGGTCTTAAATGCTTTCTGATAAACATAGTCCTCTATGGACATATATTTGTATAAAGTGGCTTTTTCTTTTAACCTCTTTCCCTGATCATATGTAATATCTTCTCTGTTTCTGAATTTGTTTCTCGAATGCGCGTCGCCAAACTGCATAGCCGGAAATTTCTGAACCTGAAAAGTATTACTGCCGAGTGAATTCAATCCGCCTTCTATTCCTGCCTGCAGAGCATTCAGTAAAGTCATAATGGCAATTATAGAAAAAACTCCAATCACAATACCGGATAATGTCAGCATTGCCCTGATTTTATTATTTCTTAAAGTGTTGAATGCGATCCTAATTAATTCTGTAACCGGCATATTTTTTTTTATTCATATCTTAATGAATCCACTGCATTCATTTTTGCAGCGTTGTATGCCGGAAAAAATCCGGCAAGCACTCCGAAAATTACGGAGACTATAAGTCCCAGTATAATCACCCAAAGCGGCATAGCAGTTGGAAGTACAAATGCATTTATAATAAGACTGATTGGCACTGAGATCATTAATCCTATCAATCCGCCGAGCAGACATATCGAAACAGACTCAATCAGAAACTGCAGCAGGATCGTCCTTTTCTTTGCGCCTATCGCTTTTCTTATTCCAATCTCCTTTGTCCTCTCTTTTACTGATACAAACATTATGTTTGCAATACCAACTGAACCGACAATCAGTGAAAGCGAAGTAATAAGAGACCCAATGATCTTGATCAGTGAAGTAAGACTTTCATATGTTGACTTAAATGCTTCCTGCTGATTAACTCCGAAATCATCCCTCTCTCCATAGTCAACTTTTCTTGCTTTACGCATTATTGAAATTACTTCTTCTTTAGTTTCACCAAGGTCATTTATGTCAGCAGCTTTAATATTAATAGACAGGCTTCTTTTATTTCCGAACAGTCTGAAGAATCTTTCTATCGGAACTATTACTCTGTTGTCAAGACTGACAAGCCCAAGCAGACTTCCCTGCTTTTCCACTACTCCGATTATTCTGAAAGAATAAGTTCCGATTTTTATTGTCTTACCGATAGGATCTGAATTTTCAAAAAAAGCTTTCCTGATATCCATGCCTATTATACAGACAGGATAACCGCCGTCTGATTCTTTCTGAGTAAAGAATCTGCCTTCTTCCATATTTGCGCCGAAGGTTTCCTGATAAGCTGCAGTAGTGCCCAGTACGAAAACATTTTCCAAAACAAAATCACGGTATTTTAAAGTCTTGCTTGTTCCGGCTGAAGGGCAGACCGAAGCGGCAGTCTGAATATTTCTCTCAAGATAGTCATACTGATTCATCGTAATATCTTTTCTGTTTCTGTAAAAAGACCAGTCTTCCTTTCCAAACCATTCAAACTTCTGCACATAAAGCACATCCGCTCCTACAGCGGAAATACTTTTCTCAAAAGCCCTGTTAATGCCTTCTATAACTGTCTGCATTAAAGTTACTGAAGTAATTCCGATTACGATACCAAGCGTAGCAAGAAATGATCTCAGCTTGTTTGCCGTAATGGCTTTGTAAGAGATTATAAAGTTTTCTTTTATTTCAAGAAATAAATTCATATTGATAATTTTTAGGAATCAGATTATAATTTCTTTTCTTTCTGACATTGCTCTGCCTTTGTTACTTTTCACATCACTCTCAATTTTTCCGTCACGGATCTTTACTACCCTGTGAGCGTGCATTGCTATCTCTTCTTCGTGTGTAACAATAATTATCGTATTCCCTTTTTGATTAAGCTCTTCAAGAAGCTGCATGATCTCCTGACCGGTTTTTGTATCCAGGTTTCCGGTTGGTTCGTCTGCCAGAATAATCGAAGGATCATTTACAAGAGCTCTGGCAATTGCAACTCTCTGTCTCTGTCCTCCGGAAAGTTCATTCGGCTTATGTGTCATTCTGTCTTCAAGACCAACATTATATAAAGCTTCTTCCGCTTTTTCAATTCTTTCGGTTTTCGGAAGTCCCTTATAAATAAGCGGAAGTTCAACATTGTGCAGCGCGTTGCTTCTGGCAAGGAGATTGAATGTCTGAAATACAAAACCAATCTCAAGATTCCTGATCTCAGCAAGCTCATCATCATCCATCTCGCTTACATTCTTTCCGTTCAGGAAATACTCGCCGCCGGTGGGAGTGTCAAGACAACCTATAATATTCATAAGTGTTGATTTCCCCGAACCGGAAGGTCCCATTATCGCAATGTATTCATTCTTGTTTATTTTCAGATCCACGCCTTTAAGAGCATACAGAACTTCCGTACCCATAATATAAACTTTCTCAATTCCCTTCAGATCAATTAAGTTATTTTCCATTCTAATATTGTTTTAATCCTCTTCGGAATCTCCGAATTTCTTCTTCTTTATCTCGTTATCAACTAAGACTTTTTTTCCGTCTTCAAGCTCTTTACTGATCGCTTTAAAACTGCCCTTGATCACTTCCTGTCCTTCGGTAACGCCCTCAAGTATTTCAATATAAGAATCATCACTAATTCCTGTATTCACTTTTTCGGTTTTTGCAGTTCCGGCATCTACATAAAATATTATCTCATCAGGTCTTATTTTTTTATTCATTTTATTTTCGGATTCTCTTGAAAGATTTTCCATTTCTGATTCTTCGCCGATTCCGATCTCTTTCATTTCTTCTCTTACAGTAACAGACTGTATGGGAACAGACAGTACATCATTTTTCTGTTCGACTTCTATGTCTACAGTACAGCTCATTCCCGGTCTCAGCTCCACATCGTTGTTAACTATCCTTACCTTTACAATAAAATTAACAACTTCATCCTGTGTTCCCATTCCTGTAGCCTGCGCTGTGTTTGCAATTTCATAAACATAACCCGTGAATATCCTGTTAGGGAATGCATCAATTTCTATACGCGCAGTATCACCAATATTGATAAGAGAAACATCAGTCTCCCCAACTTCTACCTGACATTCCATTTTTGCAAGATCCGAAATTGTCATTATATTGGAACCCTGATTTGAAATTGTACCAAGCACTTTCTCACCTGTCTCGTTATTCAGCTGTGTTACTGTACCGTCTATCGGGGAATAAATTGTTGTCTTTGAAATATCATACTTGATCGAAGATAATCCGGACCTTTGCTGATTAATCTGAGATATGTTTGCATTGATCTGAGCCAGAGTCTGATCCACATTATTCTGAGCATTGTCCAGATCACTTTCAGTAGCGAGTCCTTTTGTGAAAAGTTCTTTTATTCTCGCAAGATCCTGCTCATATCTCCTCAATGTTACTTCCTGTACTTTCAAATTACTTTCAGCGACATTAATAGCTGCATTTTGCTGCTGAAGCTGCGGAGCAAAAGCATCCTGTTTTATCTTTACTATCAGAGCTCCCTTTTTTACCTGTTCGCCTTCTTTATACGGCAGTGAAATTAATTCACCGCTGACCTCTGCGCTGATATTTACTTCTGTCTCAGACTGTATTTTACCGGTTGCGGTTACTATCTGTGTTATATTTCTTTTGGAAATTTTTTCCGTCTGTACTGTTATCATCTCTTCCTTCTTACCGGATAATATCACCGCAGTTACTATAATAATCAATAATACTATTGAAAGGATCCAGAATAATTTCTTTCGGGATTTCTTTTTCTTCTTTCTTACCGGAAGAGGCGGATTAATTACAGGGGTTGTAGTTTCTGACATATCTTTAATTTATTTTTTTTAAAATTAATTTTGCTTGTTAATATCTTAACTCACCTAAATAATACTGCAAATTCTTTTCTGCCAGCAGAAAATCATAATACGAATTTATTATATCTATCCTCAGAGTATTGAGTTTTACATTTGCAGTCTGTACGTCAAGCAGAATACCTGTTCCTACTCTGTAACTCTCTTCAGAAAGAAGTTTATCCTGCTCAGCCGAAGCGATGTTTCTTTTTAAAATTTCGATTTGCTTATACTGCGTTTCAAGATCAATGTAGGCTTTTCTTATTTCACCTTCAATCTGCTTTTCTAAAAGTCTCAGATTTTCTTCTTTTTGTTTAATGGCAATTTCTGATGACTGTGATCTGTTCTTCAGACTATTCCCCTGAAATATCGGATAACTTACAGATAAACCGAAACTGAATGATCTGGAATCAAGGATATTGTTGAAATTTGCTGAATTAAGTAAGTAAGATATGTTTCCGTTTACTGTTGGAAAATAAAGACTTTTATTATCTATGGAAAACTGTGTCTTGCTGATCTTTATTTCCTGAAGAGTAGCTTTATAATCATATCTGTTAGCGAATGATCTGTTTGTTACAGTACTGACGTTAGCGTACCTGTTCATAATATTCTGTAATTCAATATCAGATATATCATCTCTTATATTAGGATCTGAAACCTGATATGTCATCGAAAAATCCGTATTCATTGCCAGCTGCAGATCTATTTTGCTTTTTTCAAAATCATTAATTGATCTCTCGAGCAGTAATTCGTTCTGCGCTACCTGTACGTCCTGTCTGTAAACGTCAGCAATAGTTCTCCTTCCGACATTCATAAATTCTCTGATGCTTTCAAGCTGAGCTCTGGAATCTGACAGATTCTCTTCATTTATTACAATAATTTTCTCTCTTTTAAGAACATTAAAATATGCGCTGTTTACCCTGAATGCAATATCGTATTTTTCTTTATCAAGGTTGATCCGAACGGAGTTTTCATACTCCTTTTGAAGATCGATCTGAGTGTAATTTGAAAAACCGTTAAAGAGAGTAACATTTGATCTTAAGCCGACACCGAAATTGTTTATCCAGGTATCCTGCTTTGGAATAAGTATCGGTACACCGTTTTCAAATCTGACCGTACCTTCTGAAAAGGTATTATTCCTGTTCCAGTTTGCAGTAAGATTCAGATCAGGGAATAGCTGCCCGACGGCTGTACCTGTAGATAACGCTTCATTAAGATCAAGGACTTCCTGCGAATATATGTTTCCGCTTATTATTAATAATATTAATAAGACAACAGGGAAAGTGAATTTTCTCATTTGTTAAATTATGTTCGGGAATGAAAAGCTTTAAAAAATAACGTATGGCAAAATAATAAGTTTCATAATCACTTAATATATAAAAATGCTGTATTTATATTGTTATGACTTCTTTACACTTATAAGGTTTCAATATTTTATTAATTACATTCTTACGTTTGGCATGCAATAATAATTATCACGACTTATATATATTAAATTAACAATGGATACTTCAATAAATCAGTTTCATTAATTATTTTATAAAGGTAATTTTACCGTAATAAAATTCCTCAATAAATTCTTAACTTAAATCAGCGCAGAGCCGGGAAAACATACAATGATATATATTACCAGACGCGAGCATTTTTCCGCTTCTCATGTATTAGAGAATATTAATCTCTCTAAAGAAAAAAATATAGAACTCTTTGGGAAGTGTAACAATTTTCACGGACATAATTATTACATAGAAGTTACACTTGCCGGAATACCTCATCCTGACAGCAGTTATGTGATGGATCTTAAAAAACTTAAAGAGATCATTACAAATGAGATATTGAACAAGGTGGATCACAAATTTCTTAATGAACTGGAAATGTTCAGGAACGTTATCCCGACTACTGAAAATATGGCGATGATATTCTGGAAGATACTGTCTGAAAAAATAAATGTTGATAATGTGAAATTGTATTCAGTAAGAATATATGAAACTGAAAAGAATTTTGTCGAATACCGCGGAGAGTAATGCATAAATATTCATTCAAATATTACGAAAAGCTAAAGCAGAAAAAGTACAGACGGCTTGAGAATAAATTTCTTATCGAAGGCGAAAATCTTTTGTCAGAATGTTTATCTTCCGGAAAGTATGCAGGATCAGTCGAAGCTTTGTTTTATAGAAAAGGTTACAACAATAATCACCTTATTCAGAAAGCGGAAGCTGCAAATCCGGATCTTAGAGCAGAAGAACTTGAAGAAAATGTTTTCAGTAAATTATCCGACACAGTAAATTCACAGGGCATAATCGCCTGTATCGGTAATGCCGAAGTTAAAGATCAGGCAGACTTAATTAATGAAAAAACTATTGTCGCTCTTGAGAATGTAAGCGATCCGGGTAATCTCGGTACGATCATCAGAACATGTTACTGGTTTGGAATAAGTAACGTGATCCTGAATAATACTTCAGGTGAATTTCAGAATCCTAAAGTACTGCGCTCTTCACAGGGAGCCGTCTTTTATACCGATATTATTATTGTTAATGATTTCAAAAATTTCCTCAGGGAATTTGAGTCAAAAGGTTTTAATATTTTACTTCTTGATGTGAAAGCTGAAAAATTTATTTCAGATCCGGAATTTGTTTCCGCTGAAAAAAATATTCTTGTATTTGGGAATGAATCAAACGGTATTTCTGAAGATGTGCTGACCGAACCGTCTTTTCAGAAAGTTAAGATAAAAGGTTATTCAGATTGTGAATCATTAAATGTTGCTGTATCTGCAGGCATAGTAATAAATCAGATTATCTGTAAAAGTAATTAAAATTTTTTCGTAAACCTTCCTATTTATCAACTTCAGTTTAGATAAAAAAAAAATGCTGTCCCTTATTACAAGGAACAGCATTAAAATTTATACTGAATAAATTCTTACTTGATAAGAACCATTCGTTTTACAGATTTATATTCTTTCTCACCTGTCACATCAATTCTGTAGAAATAAACTCCGCTGGCAAAATCCGCTCCGTTAAAGTTAACAGAATAATTTCCTGCAGGTTTTACTTCATTTACAAGATTAGCAATTTCTCTTCCGGTCATGTCAAATATTTTCAGCTGAACATTTCCTGAAACAGGTAATGCATACTGGATTTTTGTTACAGGGTTGAAAGGATTCGGATAGTTTTGTGATAACTCAAATTCTTTCGGAATTATACTGCTGATAGGAGATCCGTTATTGATTCCGGTAGGAGTTGAATCAACTATATTATACATTCTGTAACTGATCTGTGAGTTCACAGTATTGTTCAATCCTGTATAGGCGTTGATCTTTGTAAAAAATGCAGATCCCTGTGCAAGAGTATCCAATAATTCAAAATAATAAGCAACATTGGTTGTAAAAGCTCCTGCTGTTGTACCTACTCTCATTCTTAACACTCTCATTCCAAGTCCGGCAGTGTCTATAGGTAAACCATTTCCGGCTCCCTGAAGTGAATTGGTTGCAAGTCTTAATAAGTTACCTGCTGTAGACGGGTTTCTTGGTCTGAATCTGAACGGAAGATCGCTTAAAGTGTCGCCATTTATATCTGTGACATATCTGTAAGTGAATGTTCCGCCATTTGCAAGTTCAGGATTTATTCTGAAAAAATACTGATGACCTGCTAATTCAAAATTTGTTTCATGAGGATTCGTATGTTTTAGATAAATATCAAATTCGAATGATTCAGGAGTGAAAGAATAATTTGTTACTCTAAGCTGGTATGTCGGGAAAATGTGAGTGCTGTCTCCGCCTTTTGCAAAATTCATTGATGCAAAAAATATAATACACGGCAGAAGAATTTTAAAAAGATTTTTCATTTTTTTAATTTAGTTTGGGTTAATTTTATAAAATTGTTTATGCAATCTAACTTATAAATATTTTTTATTCCACATAATTTTTTTAGTATTTTGAAAATTTAATTTACCTTAATATATTATGGGGTTGATTTAGTAACAAAGTTAAAAGAGTTATTATCAGCTAATGTCTGATCTGATAAATCCGTAAGTCCGTCTCCGTTCAGATCAGAAACTACATAACCGGTTAAAAATATCGCCGCGTCATTTTCAATAATCCCGTTATCTGAAATATCAACTGAACCGTCCCTGTTTACATCTCCGCTGTATATGCAGTATTTACTCCCGACAAGGATCTCATTATTGCCAAACGCCTGTGATGATGCGGAAGTAAAATCATATTGAAAATCATTACCTCTGGATAAAGTCATTCCGCCTGATTTGCTCCAGGTTTCAAGTCCGTTTCGGTGTTCAATATTTATGTAGTAATTTCCGTTCGGTGCATTTGCAAAATTACAATAACCGCTTAATGTTTACGAATTCAGAACAGTGACAGCGGAATCTACCGCAGCATACGGCGATGAGATCTGATGAAGATATACTTTAACTGTATCACTCAGACTCATTGTATTTGTATTTCCGTCTAAAAAGCCCTGTATAGCAGCAGTAAGTTCTAGATTTATTACAGTTGGTTTATATAGCTTATAGATTCTTGCAGATGATGAAAGTCTTGTAAAATACATTTCATTGTTTTGATCAATTCCTAAAGAAGGGATTGCATAGGTTGTATCAAAGAGCAGTACATTTATAGCAGTAACTCCGTTATAAGCAATCGAGAATACTTTCCCTGAGGGATAATCTGCATAAATATATTTACCGTAAAGGTCCGGATGCTTAGCACCTCTGTAAACATAACCGCCGGTTATCGCTGAGCCGACTGTTCTCGGATAATCCCATACAGGTCTTGTAAATCCTTTACCTGTAGTATCACATGTACCATAACATGCAAATCCTTCCATTTTATTCCAGCCGTAATTCTTTCCGTTTTCAATAATATCTACTTCTTCAAAAGATATCTGTCCTACATCACCCGCCCATAATTGTCCGGTCAATTCGTCAAATGAAAATTTCCAGACATTCCTGAGTCCGTAAGCAAAAATTTCTTCTTTATATCCGTTGATGTTTTCGTGATAAGGATTAGTAGAAGGAATTGAATAAGCTTTGCCTCCGCCTGCAGAATCAATATTTATTCTTAATATTTTTCCCAGCAGTGTAGTTCTGTTTTGCCCGTTTCCAAACGGATCACCGCCGCTGCCCCCGTCACCGAAAAGAATTATATAAATATCCGTCCGGTCCAAAAGCAATTTTACCGCCGTTGTGATTTGCAAACGGCTGATATAATGTAAGCAGTATTTCTTCAGTTGAAGTTACAGCTGTATCAGGATTTGACATGCTGGTTGTAAATCTTGAGATCCTTGAATATGTCTGAGTTACACTGTCAAATGTGTAGTTTACAAAAAAGTGTCTGTTGTTTTCATAATCCGGATGAAAAGCAAGTCCGAGCAGTCCTTTCTCACTTCCTGACTGTGATACTTTACCGGATAAATTTATAAATAATTTTGCAGTGCTGACCGCCGGATCATTATTAAAAACATATATTAGTCCTCTCTGCTGAACTACAAATAACCTGTTTGTGCCGTCATAAGCATGAACAAGTTCTATGGGATTGTTAAAAGTCTGTAAATTCGGGAAGGCGAGATTTAATTTGTATTGCGCATGGGAGTGGTGGGAATAAAAAGTAGTGATGCATAATGCAATTATGCAGATGATTTTTTTCATGATGGTTTAATTTGTTTAGGTATATTAACAATAATATTTTATTAAGTAAATATAAATTTATTTTCAAATTTCAGAAATAAACTGACTTTCTTTAAGGGGATATTACAGTTATTAAATTTACAGCATTGTTCTCAATTATTGACAGATCATTCAGATCAGTAATAAGATCTCCGTTTACATCAGTAACTGCGTAACCCTGTAAAAAAATGGCGGCGCTGTTTTCTCCAATACCCATATCCGCAATATCAATTACATTATCCTTATTTACATCTCCGCTGTAAATACAAAATTTAGTTCCGAGCTGTATCATATTATTTCCAAATGCCTTTGAAATATTATCAGTGAAGTCATAAGACATCAGACTGTCAATCTTATATTGGATCCCGCCGGCGCCGCTCCATGTGTTAATTGTATTTCTGTGAACAGCTTCAAGATAGTAATTTCCCGCAGGCGCATTTCTGAATTTCAATCCTGAGATAAATGAAACTGAATCAATGACTGACACTGCGGAATCAATTCTCAAATAAGGAGAGAAAGACTGACTCAGAAAAACCTTTATGGTATCTTTAATATTAAGTTTGTTCAAAGATAAATTATATAATCCCTGCGGAATGATCTTCAGATTCAATACTGTTTCACTGCCGAATTCAAATAAGGCAAATACAGGAAGATGATCTGACGCATAATGCAGAGCATTGGCAATGGTCTGTCCGACTGCATTATTCGGAGATTTATTAATAGAATCATTAAAATGGTTTCCGTCATTTCCGTAATTTACATAACTGCCGGGAATAAATTTTATCCCGCCCGGATTTTTTACAGCGCCGGAATAAAGTATCATATCAAACCTGTCATCAAGTCCGCCTGTAGCGCCGTCTCCGAATGACCTTGTTCTCGTGGATTGTGTATGATAAAATCTGTATGCAAAGTTGTTCCATGTCCCGGTCAGATTCAGATTGTCATAAAAATTTCCGTCGTTATTCGGATCATTGAATAAAAGTTTTATATATGCCGGTTCATTGGCTGAATAAATATTAAAGTCACCAAGGACAATAAAATCTGTTCCCGCCGGCAATGCGTTTGTTCTTTTACGAAGACTGTCAGTCTCAGCTCCGCGCCTGACAATGCTCGTGTCCCCTGCTCTCAGATGAACAGCATATATCCTAAGCGTGTCATTGTAAATTTTATCAGTTATCTTAAATTCATTTATATCTCTGAGCAAAGTCGCAATCCGGACATTGCTTATAAAATTAACTTTTACAGTTTTAAAATATATTGCATTATCAGAGTCAGGTCCGTTTATATATGTACCCGATGAATAAACGACACCGCTAAAATTTAAAACATTTTTCAAAAAATCATTCACGCCCGTCTGAGTATTAATTTCATTGACAACAAGTATATCCGGATCAGCAGCGTTTATAATAGTTCTGAAGTGCGGGTTTCTGATATTCGTATCTGTGTTTGGATAATTCAGAAGATTGTAAGTCATTATTTTCAGCTGATACTGCGGCTTTACATCTCCTGCAAAAGCAATTACAATGAGAATTGAAGACAGGAATATATTTAGTGTTTTCAGATTCAATTCGGATATTATTAAGAAAAGGTATTTGATAAAATTTAAGGAGTAGATCTGCTCACAAAATTGAAAGCATTATTGTCAGTAATTGCAGCGTAAGTAAGATCTACTATGCCGTCGCCGTTTACATCAGTTTTCACATACCCTGATTCAAAATTATTCGCGTCATTATCAATAAGACTAAGGTCGCTCAGATCTACCGTACCGTCCTGATTTACGTCGCCGCTGTATATGCAGTACTTACCTGATTTCAAAACCAGATTATCGCCGTAAGATTTTGTTATCGAATTTGTAAAATCATACTGAACAGTATTTCCGGAGGCAAAGCTTTGCGGAAGTTTGCTCCATGTTTCAATGGAATTTCTGTGCGTTACTGCAATGTAATAATTCCCTGAGCCGCATTCAAAATTCAAAATTACCTTTAAAAGTAAGTGAGTCAATTACAGCGTTCGCAGAATCAACTTTAGCATACGGCGCAGTTGTATTTCTTAAATAAACTGTCATAGTATCTTTCATATTTAGTCTGTCTTCAATGTTGTCATAATATCCTTCCGTAATTGCCGTCAGCTCTAATAACGTATTTGAATTATACGGAACGTAAATGTCATCAAACATACAGGAATCGTTTGCTCCTGTCGCATGATTCCAGAGTGCGCCGGAGTATATTAAACTTTGACCTGTGTAAGAGCTGTCAGCTGATGAACCCATAAGTACGGAAGTATTTCGGGGATCCTGTTGCGGGAAATTTACTGCCGAACTTTCTGTGTAAAGCGTCCAGATATTATTCGAAGGATCGAATGTAACTCTGACGCTTAAATACTGACTGGCATAATCTCCCGAAGATATTACATTTGTAAATCTCGAATTCCCGTTCACGCCGTTCGTAAACTTTGCTAGTCTTATTGCATCAGCGCTTCCGCTGTTTCCCAGCACAACCGCATATCCGTTGCCCGTAGTTATATCAGATGTACTCTTGCCCAGTATAAATGCCATTCCGTAATTATTGTTATCAAAACCGGACGGATCGGTTCTCGTTTGTTTCATATTAACAGACCATTCAAGTATACTTGCCGCATTAGAGTAAACAATAGGATAACCCGGCACAGCTGATAAATTCACATAAGAAAATTCCCTTCCCGCCGTTGTACTTGCTGATTTAATTTTTCCGTAACTTAAAGTAATAGAACCGGGACTCACAGTTTCCGTTTCCTGCCATGTAACTGAAACCGGTGAAAGCGTATTCCCGAGAATAGTATTATTACCTCTGCTGAAGTCATCCAGTAAAACAGAAGAATAGTTTTGCGAACCCGGTAGAGTAGCAGCGTTTATCCAGGGTATTGTTGCATTGGTTTTATAATTTCTCTGTGCGCCGGTTCCGTTATAAGAATACATGCGGAAGTAATATGTGACGCCTGAAGAAAGACTTGTAAAATTATAATTATTTGCGCCTGCATAAGTTATATTGACAACTGCGCTTCCGTCTGATAAAATATTGTCATCAGTATAAACCGTTCCGTCTGCAGGATCTGTAAATGAATTTGAATTATTTGCAATCAGTAAATATCCTGACGGCGCCTGCGCTCCGGGTAATGCGTCCGTCCAGTTTAATCCAATGCCTGATTCAGAAATTGTATCAGCGATGAAATCAGTGATATAATTTGTCGGCTCCGCAGAGAGCGGGTTACTCACTGAAGCGTTTGTCTGCGGAACAGTCCCGTTTATTTTGTAATTTATCTGCGAACCTGTCCCGTTATATGAATATAAAGTAAAATAATAAGTCTCAGTTGCCATCAGATTATTAAAATTATAAGTATCCGGATCGCTGAACGGAATGTTCATGATAGCAGCGCCGTCTGATAATACTGTATCATTCGTATATTCTGATCCGTCGACGGGTATAAATTATTTATTATCATCATAAGCGATAATCAGATAACCTGAAGGCAATTGACCTCCGGCTGCATCATTCCAGTTAAGAGTAATTGCATTACCTGCCGGAGCTGATGAAAATGACGAAGGATAATTCGACGGCTCCGCTGCATACACCGGATTAAGTTTTGTGTAATCATTGAAATTTATAAAAGCCGGATACTCAGGATGATCGGAAAATGGATTTCTGTTTTGCTGAATAGACTGAATGTAATTATTTCTATCCACTTCCCATTTGTCAGGCGGGTCCTGTCTGTTCCAGTCAAGAAGCACTGTCAGGTTCTGCGGAGCTTCGCTAAGCGAAGGCAGTCTCGTTCCGTTCAGCCAGTTAAAATCCCAGTCCAGTCCCGAAAGCCCGTCGTAACGAATTGACATGTAAAGCATTGCTCTCGCTGCGTCCCCTTTCCTGCTGTCCATCGGTTCATATACAATCTGTCCTAAAGAATTTGTTCCGACTTTTCCCTCAAGGAACTGATATGTAACATTGACAACAACCCCGAGAGGATGATTGCTTCTCCTGGCGTTTGCATTATTCTGATGAGAAGGAAATAAATGATGCTGATCTGAATACTGATCGTTTGATGTCGAAGGATTACTCGGCATCCAGCTGAATGCAAATACATGTTCACGGCTCATCGTCCCGAATGAAAACGAACCGCTGTAAATATACTCATAACCTGAGTATATGCAGAATACTGATTTCGTCCCGTTACCGTTATCTATGGATGCAAAATTATTTATATTTGTGGAAATGTAACTATCGTAAGAAACTCTGTTGTAAGGGCTTCTTATCCTTGACTGAAGATCCGATATAAATGATGCGCTGGAAGTTAAGACAGTATTATAATACGTGCCGGGCTGTGACTGCAGATCACTTGAAAAGCATACGATAAAAAAAAGAAATAATATCTTTATATTAATAAATCTCAATTTAAATACTATGATAAGTTTAACCGGCAGAAGGTTGAAATGATTAGTTCCGGAAATTAAATAATTTGTTTACAAAGATAATCTAATGAATTCCTTATATCAATTGTAATTATATTAACAAATAACGGAAGCAGATAATTCTCTGCCCCCGTTATAATATTAAATATTGTAAGTATTTTAAGGTCTGATTATAGTTATTACATTTAATGCATTATTATCCGAGATAGACATGTCAGCAAGATCAGCAAGCGTGTCTCCGTTTACATCTGAGTTTATATATCCGGATAAAAATTTGATGCGTCATTATCAATTATTGTCAGATCCGAAAGATCTACTATATCATCCTGATCTACATCACCGCTGTAAAATGCATATCTGGAATTTATCTGCACTGCGTTATTACCGTAAGATTTGGATGATGCATCAGTGAAATTGTACTGAGCGACAGATGATATAAAGCTTACTCCTGAGGAACTCCAGGTCTCAATAGTGTTTCTGTGCCTCACTGCAATGTAATAAGGCGTGTTATCATTGATCAAAACGTAATTGAAAATACCTTTTCCCGAATCATTTAATACAGCTTTCTTCATCTCAATTACATTATAAGGAGAAGCGTTATTTCTGATCTCAACACTTACTGTATCCGAGACCATAAGATTGTTTCCCGGATTATAAAATCCCTCTATCAGAGCTGTAAGATTCAGACTCTTCATACCTGACATCAGTTCATTGTCCGTCTGTAACGATATTTTGAAAACGGATTTTGAAGGATCATTTGTAACAATATTCAGCACTGCATCTTCAAATGCATCTCCTGCCTGCAGCGAATTTAATCCTGACGTATTTAGTCTGACTGTTATCATCGCGCTGTCTGACGGCAGTATGGTTCCGGGAACTGATCCAACAATAGAAAAAAGATCTGCGAAAGTACCGGTAAACGACGGTGTTGTCAATGTCAGATCACTTGTTCCGGAATTTTTTATATATAAATTTTCATCATAAATATTCGGGAAACTAACTGTTCCGTAAGAAATCACAGAATCCGAAGGACTGTCTAAACTTACACATGAACTTAAAGTCCCTGAATTTTTATATAATGTTACAAATATACTGTCAAAGAATGCCTGATCACTGAGAGCTCTGTCAAAGTGCAGTATTCTCCAGTTACCCGCAGCGTTAATTCCGTTTAATCCGATCATTGTATAATCAGGTTTATAACTTCCGTTCATATACGGCGGTGCCGCATCTGTCCATTTACTCTGAGCATTATCAAACACAGATGCTCCGGTTATATTATCCATATCTCCGCCGTTTGATGAAAAGAGACATTTTCTGCTGTTGTTCTCATTCAGCAAAGGAGAGAATAATGATATTGATTCATCATCAAGATATGTATGTCTCATGTAAATTTTTACTTTTGCATCAAGCACGTTGAATGTTCCAAAATTAACTGACGGTGATACAGTAGCGCCGTAATCCATTCCAATAAATTGTGTTATCTTTTTCTTCTCATATGAAATATTGCAGACGCTGTAATAGCAAAGCCAGAATTCATCCGGAGCATGTAATGGAAATGCCGACTGATTACCTGAATTGTCCCTTGCCATGATATAATAATTCACCTGTGTTTCCCATCCCTGAGACGGGATTAAAAATGAAAATTGATTTCCTGAATTTGAATAGTGATATAATGAATCATATGCTGACCATGCTCCGCCGTTCTTTTTAATTCTGTAAAAAAGGACCGGTCTGTTTATACCTGATACTGGCACCGGTGATCCGTCATGATCTGTAATGTCTGCATTGATAACTGTAGGATAAGTGCTGTTCTTTGACGGAACATTCTTATGGTCTATAGAAGGCGGCGTAACATCAACGCCCGCCGCAAGTCTGACCGAATTTAAAGCGTTCACTCTGCCGTATCCGTAATGTTGATTCCATTTACCGTACATTTTAACAGTATCATATGCAACATTATCCGGCTTATCACATCCTCTTAATAAATTTTCAAAAACCTGCAGTCTTGTCTGATTTGTATTAACTGAAAGTACAAGAGCGGCAACTCCTGCCGCATTAGGAGAAGTAGCTGATGTTCCCCAGAAGTTCTGCTCATATCCGCCGATCTTGAGAGCGTAGCAGTTAGTCGGAGCAACCATATCAAGATCTCCGATATTATTCTCGCCGTAGTTTGCTCCCCAGTAAAATTGATTTCCGTTTCCCGGAGCTTTCATCTGATCATGTGTAGTAGAGCCGCCTATACTCAGGACATTAGGCAATGCTGAAGGATACAGCGGAGAACTGTTCCCGTCATTTCCTGAAGCAAATAATATTATACAGCCCTTACCGTTTCTTCCGCTGAGTGCAGCAGCATTAATTGCGTTAGTTACTATCGAATTCGGAGTGCCGCCTCCCCAGCTGTTGCTGAGTACATCTATACCTCTTACTCTTGCTGTGTCAAACGCTCTTGCAATTATGCTCGAAGATGTATTTCCGTTTATATCATAAATATTTATTGACATTAGCTGACAGTCTGCGGCTATTCCCGCAATACCTATGCTGTTATTTCTGACTGCTCCGATAATTCCCGCAGTAGATGTGCCGTGATTGAATACGTCAACCGCTGAACTGTTTATATTAAGAAATGCATTATAACCCGGAAGCAAATGTCCCGGCGCCTGAAAATCTACGTGCGCGGAATCTATTCCCGAATCTATTACTCCGATCTTTACCAGCGGCGAACCTGTCGTAAAATCCCAGGCTTCTTCCACCCGCATATCAGCTCCCGGAATTCCGTTTACAGTCGGTCTGTCTCCGTAAAAAAAAAATGAACTGCCGGTCTGAATTGTCTGTCCTGTATTGTTCAGATTCCACTGCTGCGGATAATACTGATCATTCGGAACTGACAAAAGCAGACATCCTTCAGGATAAATAAAATCAGGTTCGCAGTATTCAAATAATCCCGATGTATAATATTCATCAGTTAACTCAAGCGCATTTTTAGGATTGTCAGGAAATGATTTCAAAATGTATCCGGTACCTTTATTAAACTCACCTGTTATAAAACATCCGTATTTCAAATTCAGAATATCGAGCTTCTCCCTGTCTGATGAATTTCTTAACTTTATAATTATTCTGTCATAAGGAATCTGTGTTACCGATCTTGAAGATCCGTAAAAAGTATTTGTAATAAATTTTACCGAAGGATTTTGTGAGAGATTATTTTTTAAAAGACTTATCTCACCTTCACTTTTGTTCACGCTGAATTTTATAAGATACAGATCATCCATGGATTTTCGTAAAGAATCTCCCTGACGCATTATTGGATTTAAAATGTTTTCCGCTTCTGTTCCCGAAACAGCGCTCTTAAATACAACTGCGATCTTGTCTGTTCTTTGTTTTAACTGAATTTTGTTTCCCTGGTAATAATAAAAATCTGAGGATAAAACTGCTTCGGGGAGTGTGAAGGAAATTGACAGAAATAAAAACAATAACTTTAATTTCATAATTAATAATTTAATTTATAAATTAATTTTTAAATTGCATTTTTTCAGCCTAAGCTGAAATATTTGCTTTCCAAAAGTTATTGGGGATGCGATAATATACAATTTTTATTAAATAATAATAATATAAATTATTTAAACTATTGTATTAATGTTAAAACTTCTTAAGTCAGGCTAACTACTCTTAATTTATCAATAGAACTATACTTACTTCATTAATCACATCTGATGTCTTTCCTAATACTTATTAATTTAACTGTGTTCAAATTTTAATTTAAGTTTATATATTAAAAAAAAGCCGAAATACATTGTATTTCGGCTAATAAAAACTAAGCAAATTTCTCTTTTTAAGGAATTATTGCAGTTACAACGTTAAAGGCATTATTATCACAAATGCTGAGGTCATTTAAATCCGTAATGCTGTCTCCGTTAACATCACTTTGAACGTAACCGGATATGAAGTTAAAAGCATCATTATCAATAATTGATAAATCCGCAATGTCGACTATACCGTCTTCATTTACATCTCCGCTGTATATGCAGTATCTTACTCCTTTTAATACCTGATTACTGCCAAATGCTTTAGAAGCATCCGAACTCATATCATAATTTGAATAATAACCTGTAAAATCCATTGCCTGACTCCATGTTTCAATTGAATTTCTGTGTTTGAGCTGAAGTATATAATCTGTGCCGTTTAGTCCGTTTAGAAATCTAACAGTATCGCTTCCGTTAGTTTTCATATATATTTTGTTTGACTCGACTAAATTATACGGAGAAGCTCCCTGTCTTAAATTTACTGTTAATGTATCACTGACCATGAGATTTGAACCGCTGTCATAAAATCCTTCTATCAATGCAGTAAGTTCAAGTATTGCATTCGGCGTAGCATATACCTGTCCTCTTATCTCACCTCCTCCGAATGAGGATGAATGAATATTCAGATACCAGATATCTCCGAGAAGTTCCAGTTCATTTGCCGCTGTCAGTACAAATGTGTTGGAATAAGCGCCTGATGTTACGCCGGTCGGAAATCCTGTTAATCCTATCCGGACTCCGGCGTTAACTCCTACTGCAGCCGGTCCGTGGAAATGTGACGCTGTTGTATTACCGGTCAGTCCGGAAAATGATACACTGAACACAAGAGTGTTTGTAACATCATCATATGTGCCGGTCAGCGTTCCGGTGCCCGCTGATGCGTTAGGAGGAACTTCCTGCGTACCGCTCAGCGGAACGTTAATATCGTATAATGTTGCGTTTGAAACTCCGGTAAATAAAAATAGAATTAGCATTACCGGTAAAACAAATAAAAAGTTTTTAAATTTTTGCATAACAAATTAGTTTAAGTTAGTAAAAAATTTTTATCCTGGGGAAATTATTTGCTTTGGGGTTAGTCAAATTAATTAACTTAATTCAATTTTGCAATAAGTTTTTTTAATAACCAACTGAGATGTGATAACCCGATAGAAATATCAGCGATTTAACTATTTAGAAATGTCATACATTTACCAAATAATTTATTCAAATGTAAATATACTTTGTCCGGATGTGGTAACTCTTTTATTATTGAAAATTGAAAATTGAAAATTGATAATTGATAATTGATAATTGATAATTGATAATTGATTAAGGCGTAATTTTGCCTACAAAATTATAACCGTTATTATCCGCAAATACAGCATCAGCAACGTCAGTAATACTGTCGCCGTTTATGTCTGTCGGCAAATACCCTGTTGTAAAATTAAACGCATCATTATCGATCAGACTCCCGTCAGCAATATCAATTGTACCGTCCTGATCCACATCCCCGCTGAAAGCTGCAAACCTTACAGGCGCAGCATCCACTTGAATTAAATTACCGCCGAATGCCTGAGAAGACGCAGTAGAAAAATTGTAAGCTTCTGTTGTCCCTGATGTAAATGATAAACTTACTGCACTCCATGTTTCAAGACTGTTTCTGTGAGTTACCGCAATATAATAGTTTCCGCTTGAGATGTTTACGAATTTTACCGGAGCTGAACCGTTGGACTGAAGTAAATCTGTATTCTGATACTCTATCGCATAGGGTGATACAGAATTCCTAAGCTGAACATTAATTAAGTCAACTTCCTGGAGATTATTAACCTCATTGTAAAACCCTTCATAAAATAAATTAAGTTCAGTTGTGTAACCGGTCTGGCGTAAATCTGTCCTCTGATCTCTCCCGCCGGTATATATGCAGAAGAATGAATATTTATATACCATAGATCAGATAGAAGTTCTGCTTCCTCTGAAGCTGAGGGCGAATACATTTCCGTAATTTCCTGATGTTACTCCTAAAGGAAATCCAGCTAAGAAAATTCTAATAGGTGCATTTACTCCAAACGCTGCAGGACCATGGAAATGCGCCGCGTTTGTATTTCCGGTCAGTCCGGAAAATGAAACGCCAAATGACAATATATTAGTATTATCATCATAACTTCCCGTTAATATGCCTTCTCCTGGTGATGCATTCGGAGGAACTTCCTGTGTCCCGCTTATTGAAATATTAATATCATATTCTGTTGCATTAACTTTATGAGAAATATTTAGCGTAAAGAATAAAAATAAAACAGCAGAAATAAATTTTGAAAAATTTTGCATAACATTTTATTTTTAGTTAATAAAAATTTATAACGGGAAATTATTTACTTTTTGGGTCAGTCAAATTAATTAACTTTAATAAATTATGCAATAAGCTTTTTTAATATCCAGTTAAATCTGATAACCCGATAGAAATGTCAGCGATTTAACTATTTAGAAATGTCACTCATTTACCAAATAATTTATTCAAATGTAAATATACTTTCTCCGGATGTGAATGTTTTAAAAAAAAGCAACTAAAAATTTACTTGCTTCGGCTTGAGGCAATGCCATTAAGTTAAGAAATAAAAAGCAATTTTTCCTTTCATGACCCTCACCCCTAACCCCTCTCCCAGTGGGAGAAGTTGTCTCAAAACATTACTATTTACCACAAAGTCACCAAGACACTAAGGAAATGTTTTAAAAATAGAATACTTTGTGCCTTTGTGACTTTGTGGTAAATTTATATTTCTAGTTTTGAGACAGACTCGGGAGAGGGGCAGGGGTGAGGGCTTAGAGGCTTTAGTAAACTCTCTTAACTAGCGGCTTGAGGTTTGTATAAACTGCTGTTACTCTTTAATGATTAAAATTTCCTGTGAATGAAAAGTATGATATACTTTATATAGGTATGATTTATTGCAGAATGGGCAAAAAAAAAGGGCTGACAAAATGCCAGCCCTTCTTATGTTTTGAATAAACCTTATTACTTAATAAGAACCATTTTCTTTGTTGATATAAAGTTGTTGTTACCGGTTCCTGTTGCATTGATTCTGTAGAAGTACATTCCACTTGCTAAGTTAGCGCCGTTGAATGTAGCAGTATAATAACCTGCTGTCTTCACTTCGTTTACTAAGTTAGCAACTTCTCTTCCGGAGATGTCATAAAGTAAGATACTGACTTTTCCGTCGTAAGGAAGATCGTAATCAATCTTTGTAGATGGATTGAAAGGATTTGGATAGTTTTGTGAAAGTTTGTAAGCATCAGGTACACCTACTGTGATCTCGCTTGAAAGATTGAAATATTCAAAGTTTCCGTTGAAATCTACTTGTTTCAGTCTGTAGTTGTATGTTCCTGTGTTAACTCTTTCTGTGAATGAATAATTTTTTGCTTCGTTTGTTGTTCCGTTACCTGTTACGCTTCCTGCTTTTGTCCACTCAGTGGTTCCTGATAATGATCTTTCAATATCAAAACCGCTGTTGTTGATTTCGCTTGATGTTGCCCAGTTAAGTGTAACGTTGTTTCTGCTGATGGTTGATGTGAAGCTTGCAAGCTCAACAGGAAGAGCACCACCGTTTTCTACGCTGTGACTTGCGCATCTTGTGAATTCCTGATTGAAGCAGTTTTCATTATACCAGTTCATTTTGGTTCTTGTAACTGATAATGGTGTTTCGCAACTGTCTCTGATTATGAACGGGTCAACACCTAAAACTGTAGTATCTATTGGAGTTGTTGACTGCATAAAGAATCTTCCGATAAGTGTCGGAACTCCCTGTGCAATGTTTAATCCGTTACCGCAGCCCGGTAATGAGTTTGCTGCAAGTCTGAATTCATAATTTCCCGGACTGTTTGATGCAACTACTGTATTACCGTTTCTTGGTCTGAAAGCTTCAGGAAGATCAGAAGCCGGGACACCTGCATTTGAATCAAGCATAAAAGATGAAGCTGAGCCGAATCCAGTTGGGAATGTACCAAGTGTCTGAGGAGCTCTGAAGAAGAACTGCCATCCTGCTAACTGAAGCGGAATAGCATCTGTGTGTGTGAATACAAGATCAAATACTAATCTGTTTGGAGTAACAAGGACTGAATTCTTAACCTCAAGTGTGTACTGAGGAATGTTAGTTGTTGCCTGTCCAAAGACAAGATTTGTAGATAAAACAAGAGCAAACAATGTAACAAAAAGTTTAAGTGTTTTTTTCATTGTGTTTTTTTTTTGTTTGGTTAATAAATAAGGTTTTTTCAAAACTTTTTTTAAAAGCTTTAGATTAATGGTTTAGGTATCTTTTAATTTACTACAAAATATAACTTTCAATTTTTAATGTCAATTCTTTTTTCACTTATTTCCCATTAATTTTAAGTAACTAAATCATTAACTGAACTGAATCTTCACTATTATATGATTTGACATCTGTATACAATATAAATTATATGAATTAAAAAATCAGTTCTTTTTTTGAGTGGCTCTTAAAAAAAAAGTTAGTAGTTAATAGTTAATAGTTAATAGTTAATAGTTAATAGTTAGTAGTTAATTGTTCATTGATAATTGATAATTGATCATTGATAATTGATCATTGATAATTGATCATTGATAATTGATCATTGATCATTGATCATTGATCATTGATCATGATCTCATTGAGTCCCCGCAATATATTTACTCTAATTTGAAAATTCATTTCATGCGGGTGACTCAATGTAAACAACTAAGAAAATATAACCCCGTAGGGGTTGAATCTTGGTAACAAAAACATTACTAACACTATAACCCCGTAGGGGTGAAATCTTTCTTATGCATAGTGAAAATTAATATGAATGAAAATAATAATTTAAATGAATTAACAGCGTAGCTGTCACATCAACTCTGTTAATTAATTTGATTATATTTTTTTCTACAAAGATGAAACCGCGAATACAAATTACAAATTACAAAACCCCGTAGGGGTTGAATCTTGGTAACAAAACATTACACTGAAATCTTAACTTCATCTAAATCTTCGGAGAGGTGAAATCTTTTCTTATGCAATGTGAAAATTGAAATGAATGTAAATAATAATTTAAATGAATAAACAGAAACTGTCACAGCTACGCTGTTAATTAATTTGATTATATTTTTTCTACAAAGATGAAACCGCGAATACAAATTACAAATTACAAAACCCCGTAGGGGTTGAATCTTGGTAACAAAAACATTACTAACACTATAACCCCGTAGGGGTGAAATCTTTTCTTATGCAATGTGAAAATTGAAATGAATGTAAATAATAATTTAAATGAATAAACAGAAAATGTCACAGCTACGCTGTTAATTAATTTGATTATATTTTTTTCTACAAAGATGAAACCGCGAATACAAATTACAAATTACAAATTACAAAACCCCGTAGGGGTTGAATCTTGGTAACAAAAACATTACTAACACTATAACCCCGTAGGGGTGAAATCTTTGTAGCATTAAACATCACATACATAAAAACCCCGGAGGGGTGAAATCTTTTCTTATGCAATGTGAAAATTGAAATGAATGTAAATAATAATTTAAATGAATAAACAGAAACTGTCACATCAACTCTGTTAATTAATTTAATCACGAATTTCAAATTACAAATAAATTAAAGACCAAAAAAAAAGCCGGAAAAAATCCGGCTCTTTTTGATAAAGTAAAACTGGTGAATCTTTAATTAAACCCGTTACTTTATTAATACCATTTTCTTAGTCGATACAAAATTGCTGCCGTTTGTATTTGCTGCATTGATCCTGTAAAAATACATTCCGCTTGCAAGATTAGATCCGTTAAAAACCGCAGTGTAATAACCCGCTGTCTTTACTTCATTCACTAACTTTGCAGCTTCCCTTCCGGAGATATCATAAAGAAGTATACTGACATTTCCGTCATAAGGAATATCGTAATCAATCTTTGTAGATGGATTGAAAGGATTCGGATAGTTCTGTGAAAGTTTATAAACATCAGGTATGCCGACTTCAATTTCATTTGACAGATTAAAATATTCAAAGTTACCGTTGAAATCAATCTGCTTTAGTCTGTAGCTGTACTTACCTGTATTAATCCTTTCTGTGAATGCGTAACTCTTCGTTTCATCCGTTGTACCGCTGCCGGAAACATTTCCAGCTTTGATCCAGGTCTCCGCGCCGGATAAAGATCTTTCTACATCAAAGCCGCTGTTGTTGATCTCTTTTGAAGTTGACCAGTTTAGTGTAACATTGTTTCTGTTAATGCTTGAAGTGAAACTGGCAAGTTCAACAGGCAAAACTCCGCCGTCTTCTGCGCTGTGATTGGCGCATCTTGTAACTTCTACAGCAAGCTGATTCGATTGATCAAAGATACCGATCTTTGTCCTTGAGACAGATAGAACAGCTTCGCAGCTGTCTCTGATAATAAAAGGATTTGAATTAAAAGCGGATAAGTCAATAGGCGTAATGGATTTCATTTTATATCTTCCGATAAGAGTGGGAACTCCCTGAGGTATAATAAGTCCGGTACCAGGACTCGGAAATGGATTTGTTGCAATTCTCAGTTCATATCCCGCAACAGAATTACTGGATGAAGATACTGCATTTTGATTTCTTGGTCTGAAAACCGGCGGAAGATCAGTTACAGGATTACCTGCAACTGTATCAAGTACGAATGAGGAAGCAGCGCCGAATCCCGGCGGAAATGTCCCAAGTCCTTCAGGCACCCAAAAGAAGAATTGCCATATGGAAAGTTCCCATACAAGAGTGTCAGTATGCGTAAACACGAGATCAAAGACCAGTGTATTTGGATCTGTAAGATTGGAATTTTTTACTTCTAAAGTGTACTGAGGATAAGGCTGCGCTAATGTTACTTCAGTAGAGAAAAATAAAGCAGCAATTGTGACAACCGCAACAATGAATTTGAGAGAATTTTTCATTGTTTTAATTTTTGATTAGAAAAATTGTAACGGGTTCAATTTAGTTTGTTCGTTTCTTTTTCTACTGAATCAAATCTATCAGAAAATCCGGAATCACTTTACCTGCAATAAAATTTTTCCGAACTTATTACAATTTTAGAAATAACTCAGCATTCCTTTTGAAACCCCATATGGGGCGGGAACATTGCCCGCCCCCATAAAGGATGTGTTACAGTTTAATCTTCTTTCTTTATATCAATATTTTGAACTGCATTTAAATCAATCTTCGGTTCTGCATATGCATCCGGAAGAATTTTGATTTCTGCCGGAGCTTTGTAATTATAATTAACCGGTTCTTCAGTGAATGGTCTTACTGCTCCCGGGAATTTGACTTCAGATACAAAGTTGAATGCATTGTTATCAGCTATAGCAGCGTCAACCAGATCTACTACTCCGTCCCAGTTAACATCTGTAATCACATAATCACCTGCGACAAAATTAAATGCATCATTGTCTATCAGAGCTACGTCAGCAAGGTCTACAACCTGATCACCGTTCACATCACCGGCAAAGTATGAAGCAGCGCCGTTTACCATCGTTCCGTTATTTCCGTAGATCTGCGGAAGTCCGATTGTGAAATTATATGCGATTGCAACTGAGTTCGCTATGAAAATATTGCTCCATGTTGTAATTGAATTTCTGTGTCTCACTTCAAGTAATAATGGATATTGATCTTTAATAACAGTTGCTTCGATAACTTTCCTGCCGTAAGCAAACGTACCGTTATGAGCGGAATCAAGGTATACCTTTGTTCTTTGCATTATTTTATATGGCGCTGAGTTTCCGTCTCTGATTATTACTTCAACGGTGTCTCTTACTCTTCCGTTAGACTGTAATCCTTCGAGAGATAAGCTCAGATCTAAATAAACTACATCATGCAGATTAAGCTCGTTCTGATCCGGACCGAATTCTACCGCTAATCCAATTCCGTTTGCATCAAAGACAGGTCTTTTTACTTTAACCTGTGTAACCGGAGATGCCGGGAACGGGTTACCTGTTGATACATAACCTGAATAAATATTATTTACGCCAACACCTGACCATCCCATTACATAATTTCTGAATACTGTCGGATCCGGCAGAGTAGCAGTTGTCTGCGCAATGTAATTATCATAGAATGAAGAACTTGTATTTTGATTTGTTGTATCTGCAAAAGTAACTCTCCAGTTAGAGTTTGGCGCTGCGCATCCTTTTGCTATTTCAATTACAACCTGATATGAAACCCAGTCTGTCGTTGGTGAAAAAGATACCGCTCTGTCATAAGTGATCAAAAGCTGATTGTGTTTTACTTTATAGCTCAGTCTGTTTGAACCGCCCTGCAGATTGCCAAAATTCGCATCATGCCAGAAAGCAAGAATTGCATTGTTTGCAACCTGAGCTCCGTCAATATTGAAATCATTGATACTGTATGTTCCGAATTGCTGTGTTAATCCGATGATTCCGTTTGTTCCCGGGAATATTGAATCAAAACAAATACCATTAAACTTCAGATGCTTATCAGTTGTATCCTGATTGAATTCGAGCAGCATTTGTTTTAAACTTAAAACAAAATAAGCATCGTCATTAGTTGATCCGACTCTGGTTATACCGGGCTGCACTATATTATCTATTATTATACTTCTGCTGCCCGAAGTATCTTTCCAACCCCATGTCGGATATGACGGCTGATTTACAGCAAGATTATTAGCATAGAAATAACCGTTGCCATTCCCATAATTTGCTTCAGGATTTACTGAGAAAGAAGTTTTAAGCGTGTCATTAAAAGATACCTGATCACCGGGAAGTCTTGTATAAATTGTAACCGCATAATTTCCGACAGCTCCCGGAACAAATAAACTCGGGAAGGTAATTGTTTTTTCCTGTCCTGCAAGCAATGTCTCAAAAGTACTGTCCTGATAATTAACAGGTCCCGTAATTTTATAAACAGTTGCAAAAGGAACGTTTTGATCATTTATTCCGAGATTTTTGATCTTAGCTTCCGGAAAAACTCCCGGATCGCCAGCTTCGATTTTTAAAGGCGCAACATTTTCTGTTGGAGCTACATCATTATTAATTATCGGCGGCGTCCACGAAAATTCAAGTCCTGAAGGCGGGAATACAAGATCATTAAGAGTACAAGTTGCTGTATTTACTCCGCCTGCTGATGTCGCTGTCCAGTCAGTTGCTGTAGTTCTGTTATTAAAGTCAGTATTGTTAATTCCTCTTAAGCCGACTTGAGGAGTTATAGCTGTTGAATTTGCCTGATTTGAACCATATACAACTTCAATTATATTAGTGGTCTCATATAATTTGATTTGAAAATTAAAATTATCTATTAATGTAGAAGATGAAAATCTTTTAAAATTACTGAACTGCAAAGTGTGTACTCTCGAGCCGACAGCTCCGGTAGTCTCACTTCTTAATTCTGCAGATGCGCAATTAAGTGTGGATGAACCGGATGAAGTAGCGGCTATGGAAATATATACTTCACCAAGTCCTGTATTAAATCCTGTAACTAATGTACCTGTTGCAATTCCGGTTCCGAGAACTAATTTACCGACTACAATTCCTTCAAAACTTGAAACTCCTGTCAGAGTTGTACTCGATATTGTTCTCGTTGCTGCAAATCCAAAAATACCCTGAAGGTCTCTTGCCATTGCTGCAATACAAGACGGATAAGTTAATGTACCGGATATTGGTGAATAATTTGTACCTGTTAAGCCTGTTCCGAAAGCAAGCTGTCCGTTTGTATTAAATGAATAAGTGGAATAAGTTCCTCCATTCATTACAAAATCAAAACCGATATTCTGGGCTGTATACAAAACATCATCAAGCGATGCAGCGCCTGATGTACCTCTGGATGAATCGATTAAAGTTCCTGTTATAGGTACATAAGCACCTATCCCTGAAGCGAACGAGTAAAGACTGACTTGTGCATGTGTTTTCAGGGCGAAACACATTATTACAAACACAAGAGTGGCCGTAAATAATTTTTTCATTATTTTTTTTTTGGTTAGGAAATAAGTTAATTAAATTGTGTGTCCAAAAATAAAATAATTAAGTTTATAAAACAATAGTCAATTACTTGTTCAGAAGGATTATTTTTCCATCCGTCCAAAACGTTGAAATCTTTTTCGGCGCAAATGAAAATGCAGTGATAATAATTTAGACAGTTTTGTAAACGAATAAATCTCCGGATATACAGCCGCTATCTTTTTCTGAAAAAATACTTCTGTTGTAAAGCCGGAATTGTTTCGTCCGAAATCACGGACTTTCATTAAAGCAAAATAAAAAAAGCCGGAAAAAAATCCGGCTCTTTTTGTTAAAGTAAATCTGGTGAATCATATATTAAACCTGTTACTTTATCATTACCATTTTCTTAGTGGTTACAAAATTGCTGCCGTTTGTATTTGATGCATTGATCCTGTAAAAATACATTCCGCTTGCAAGATTAGCTCCGTTAAAAACCGCAGTGTAATAACCCGCTGTCTTTACTTCATTCACTAACTTTGCAACTTCCCTGCCGGAGAGATCATAAAGAAGTATACTGACATTTCCGTCATAGGGAATATCGTAATCAATCTTTGTAGTTGGATTGAAAGGATTCGGATAGTTCTGTGAAAGTTTATAAACATCAGGTATGCCGACTTCAATTTCATTTAACAGATTAAAATATTCAAAGTTACCGTTGAAATCTATCTGCTTTAGTCTGTAGCTGTACTTACCTGTATTGATTCTTTCCGTGAATGCGTAACTCTTCGTTTCATCCGTTGTACCGCTTCCGGAGACACTTCCCGCTTTAGTCCAGGTCCCTTCGCCGGATAAAGTTCTTTCTACATCAAAGCCGCTGTTGTTGATCTCTTTTGAAGTCGACCAGTTTAATGTAACATTGTTTCTGTTAATGCTTGAAGTAAAACTTGCAAGCTCAACAGGCAACGCTCCGCCGTCTGCTACGCTGTGATTGGCGCATCTTGTAACTTCTTTATTAAGCTGATCCGCCTGATCATAGATATTGATCTTTGTCCTTGTAAGAGAAATAACAGTTTCGCAGCTGTCTCTGATAATAAAAGGATCTGTTATTAAAGCAGATAGGTCAATAGGTGTAGTGGATTTCATTTTATATCTGCCGATAAGTGTCGGAACTCCCTGAGGTATTACAAGTCCGTTACCGGTACCCGGCAACGTATTTGTCGCCATTCTCAGTTCATATCCCGCAACAGAATTACTGGATGAAGATACTGCATTTTGATTTCTGGGTCTGAAATTTACCGGAATATCAGATACCGGATTTCCTCCAATTGTATCAATTACGAATGAAGAAGCGGCGCCGGTTCCGGCCGGAAATGTCCCAAGTCCTTCAGGCACCCAAAAGAAAAACTGCCAGCCCGCAAGTTCCCATACTATAGCGTCAGTATGTGTAAACACAAGATCAAAGACCATTGTATTGGGATCAGTCAGATCGGAATTTTTTACTTCTAAAGTGTACTGTGGAAAAGGCTGTGCTAGTGTTACTTCTGTTAAGATAAAAAAAGCAACAATTGTAACAATGAGTCTGAGAGGATTTTTCATTGTTTTAATTTAAGATTAGAAAATGTGTAACGGGTTCAATTTAGTTTGTTCGTTTCTTTTTCTACTGAATCAAATCTTTCAGAAAATCCGGAATCACTTTACCTGCAATAAAATTTTTCCGGACTTATTACAATTATAGAAATAACTCAGCATTCCTTTTGAAACCCAATATGAGGCGGGAACATTGCCCGCCCCGTAAAGGATGTGTAACAGTTTAATCTTCTTTCTTTCTTTTGTTAGAAAATATGTTAATTAAATTGTGTGTCTAAAAATAAATTAATTTAGTTTATAAAACAATAGTCATTTACCTGTTCAGAAGATATATTTTTGTGACGGAGAATTTAAGATTTGCTGTCAGGAAAATTTATTTAACCGGAATTTTATTTGTATATATTATACTGACAAAGTAATTTCACCTGAATAATATTTTTTAAGAATTCCGTTTTCCTTTCTAAGGCATAATGCGCCGTCAGGATTTACATCTTCTACTACGGCTGTTTCAGGGATATCATCAGCAAATTTTCTGAAGATGATTTTTTTTCCGTTGATGTCTGTGCAGGATTTCCATTTACTGATTAACTGCTTACCGTCATTAAGCAGTTTGATCATTCCGAAAAAATTCATTATAAATGATGTAAGTATTTTTACGGGCTCGTATATTATTCCGGATTCGGATTTTAGCGATGTAGTATTTTGCGGTATGGATTTATCGAAGACAGTTTGATTTACATTCACTCCGCACCCTATTATAAAAGTCTTTACGGGAAATTCAGGATTTTTTATTTCAAGCAGAATTCCGGAAAGTTTCTTATCATTAAGCAACAGGTCATTCGGCCACTTAAGCATGAAATTCATATTTCTATTTTCAATGAAAATATTTCTTAATGTCGTGCAGAGTATGTATGAAGAATAAAAATTCACAAGCTGTATTTCGTCAATTGAAAGTCTGAGTTTTTTTATTAAAGTAAAAGTCAGGTTGGCTCCGGGTTCTGAATACCACTTTCTGTCGAATCTGCCTTTGCCGTGAGTCTGGTGTGAAGTGAGAATTAATGTATTATCTGCGGAAGGATTTTCCGCTAAAATATTTTTTGCAGACAGATTTGTAGATTCTGTTTCTTCATAATAAATTACATTTAGAGAAATTCCGGCTTTTAAAATCTCACTGTTCAGCAGATCTGTATTCATACTGCAGATTAATAAGAATTATTTTTTAGTCAGGTCTGGAAGGTTCCGGATGCTCTTTGCTGCTTTTTCTTTCATTACTTTCAACATCACCGGATTCTTTTTTCTTTTCATTATCCCTGTAATAATTTTCCGGGATTTTTTTCCTTTTCAGCATCATCATCTTTGATAACATCCTTTTCTTTAGTGATCTCTTTCACATCTTCAATTTTATCCGGGACCTCATATGTCAGCGCAGCGTAACTGTCCACTCTTCCGAATCCGTAAAACTGATCCCAGCCCGGTTTATCTTCCCTGGGATCTCCTACAAGATCTTTAGCCGTAAATGTAATTATTTTTGAAAGTTCATCCGAAGTTCTTTTCAGGTTCTGCGCAAGAAGAAGAGAAGCTATTCCGCTGACAATTGCAGTCGACTGCGAAGTGCCGCTCCAGAATACATCATACGCCTGTGTATTCTCATAATCCAGTCCGTATATTTTATTTCCCGGAGCTACGACAGAAATATTTTTCCCCCAGCAGCTTCCGCCGCCCCATGAGAATTTCCTGCATCTTTTGTCATCAGTATCAGTAGCGCCGACAGCCATTACGCCGTCAAAACCTGCAGGATAATAATTTCTGTTGTCTCCTTTATTCATCATTGCCGCTACTACCAAAACGCCGCTTTCTATCGCATATTCAATTGAAGTCTTCAATACTTTTGAATAATCATCGCCGCCTTCACTCATATTAATTATATCAGCCCCGTTATCAACTGCATACTTTATTGATTCAGCCCACCAGTCGTATTCTCCGCTGTTATATGAATTAAGATTTTTACAGTTCATCAGCCTGCACTTCTGATCAACGCCTGCAAAGCCGATCCTGTTATTTGTGTTTGCTCCTATCACTGTCGCTATATTTGTCCCGTGTCCGAAACCGTCTTCAGGTCTGTTATCATCATATGCAAAATCCCATCCTCTGACGTCATCGATATATCCGTTCAAATCGTCATCTATACCGTTATTCGGGATCTCTCCGCTGTTGATCCATATTCTGTCCTTAAGATCCGGATGATCATCCCTTAAGCCTGAATCAAGAATTGCGACTACAACTTCATCACTTCCTGTTTCAATTTCCCAGCTGTATACTATTTTAATATCAGCGCCGACTTTAGGGAGTCCGCCGCTTGTAGGATCGACAGAACCGTTATTCTGAAGATACCATTGTTTATAAAACATTTCATCATTAGGAATATTTTCCTGTATATTTAACTTCTGAATTTCTTTTACACCGGCTGCATATCCCGAAGATACAGGCTCGCAGTATTCCACATTTTCGTTTTTTGAGAATTCCGATACTAAAGATTCTATATCGCTTCTGTCTTCTTTAAAAAAGAGAACATATATTTTATTCATTTCAAATTTTTCATAAAGATCTTTTCTTCCGTTATTTAATCTGAAAACTCTTTTTACCTTTTCTACATTATTATCCTTAATTTTTTTATCAAATGAACTTACTCCCGTCTGCAGAGTGATCTCCCCGGTTGCTTCGGAAATTTTAAATTCGGTTTTTGTCTTAATAAAAATTTTCTTTAAGGAATTTCGTGAGGACGGTCCGGATACGGGATCAGATTTAACAATGCCGCCGGTAAGAAATATGATTACTGATAAAAGTAAAAATGATATAAAAAATTTTGACATTTAAGTAAGAAATATTTATTAAAAATTATAAGCAACGCCAAGACTGAGATTAAGACCGTCAACAAATATTTTGGAATTCAGATTCTGCTTAAGCTCATAAGAAATTCCGTTTATTGAAAATCCCTGTACAGGAAACTCACTCCTGACTTTATACTCTCCCTGCCGGAACCTAACTTCAAATACTCCTGATATGTTCCTGCTGAAATAATATTCCATCACGCTTGTTACAACAAAACTAAATCCGGGTTCTTTGGAAATTGTCTTTGTCTGTATATTCAGTACAGTTCTTTTTCTGTCCCCGAAATACACTCCGACTCCCCCGCCGAAATAAATTTTAAGATCCTCAGTAAAATCGGGAATATTGAAATATCCCATCACTTCTATCGGGATCATTGTAAGCTCTTCCTTTACTCTCGCTTTTATCGTAACGGAATCCGAGATGAAAGTTTCCGTAAGCTCTTCATCAAGGATTGATACATACTCGGCTGATATTCCGAAAGATAATTCATCTCTGAATAATTTTTTTCTGAGAAGTATGCCGTAACCGTATCCGCCCGATATTTCTTCAAATTCATTTCGCTCAAAGAGACTTTGAGAAAACGGATCTACCTGAATTGTAGCTGATGACACATAATTGACAGAGGTTCTCAAACTGAATCCGCTGCCGAGGGTTATTTCTGTTTTATTTTGAGAATTCGATATTCCGGGAATTAAAAAAACAAACATGGGAAATAATATCAGAAATAACTTCATAAAAAAACCCACCGGTTAATTAATAGTGGGTTTAGATAACATTTTTATGATTAAAATTTAATTCAATTTTTTCTGACCATAACTGTTAAAAATATTTATCACGATTGTCAACTATCTTCGCTTCATTCTGCATCTTTGTCAGCCAGTCCGTTACGATCTGCTGTTTCTTTGTTCCGAGAAGTGTGTTTCTGATCTCAGGCGCTTTTAATACATAATCCTGCTCATTGAATTCAATAACGGAATTTAATTTCACAAGAAGAACTCCTTTCGCACCTTTAATCGGCTCCGATATTTCTCCGGGATTCATTTTGAAAACAGCGCTGTAAACAGCATGATCAAGTCCTATAGTACCTTCCGGCTTTGAAACACTGACACTGTCTGATTGTCCGAATATATACTGCGGATACTGCTCTTTTAACGCCATCAGATCGCCGCCGGATATTTTGCTCTGAATGTCTTTTGCAATTGATGAAAGCACCTCAGCTTTTTTCTCAATGATAACTTTAGGTTTTATCTGTGTTACTTTGATTGAATCAAAATTTAAAAATCCTTCCGGCTTTTTGTCAGTGATCTTATAAATAGCATATCCTGTTAGAATTTTTACCGGTTCTGTGTAATCATTAACTTTTCCGTCAAAACTGAAATTCATGACTTTCTTATTACTTGAGCTGAGAGGAATTTGTCCGTCCCTTGTTATGTCCTGTGACTCCGCAATCGGAACGTTCATCCTCTTGGCAAGAGAGTCAATATTCTGACCTTTTTCAAGCTCTGCATAAAAGTCATCGGCTTTTTTCTTGTTCATTGATTTGCTTCTCGCGCTTGGCATTACAGGTCTGGTAAGCTGCGCAACTTTAAACTCTTTCTTTTCCTTTCCAAACACTTTTATTATATGAAATCCGAATTTTGTATAGACAGGTCCCGTAACTTCCCCGACCGCAGTACTGTTAGCCGCTTTTTCAAATTCCTCTACCATCGCTCCTTTTCCAAACCAACCGAGATCTCCTTTATTCTGTTTGGCAGACGGGTCGTCTGAAAATTCAAAAGCAAGCTGACTGATATCCTCTCCGTTTTTTACACGGTTGTAAAGATCAAGCGCTTTCTGATACGCTCCGGCTGAATCATTCTCCGTATTTACAAGTATATGAGTCGCTTTGGTAAACAACTCTTCCGTATCCTTTGTATCAAGTACCCTTATTAACTGATATCCTTCATCGGTAATTAATACATCCGAAATATCACCGGGTTTTGCTTTAAATAAAAAGTCTGTTGCCACCGATCCGAAAACATTGGTCTTTTGAAATTCTCCGTTAAATGGAATTGACGAATTATCATTTACAAATTTTATAAGTGAAGAATCTTCCGCAGTTAATGTTTCAAGATCTTTTCTTAAATCTTTCCAAGTTCTTTCTTTACATTGGCTGAGTCTTCAGCTGTAGCAGCGTCCGGAAAGTTCAGATATTTTAGTCTGACTGTTTCATTCTGAATGAAGTCATACTTATTTTCCTCATAATATTTTTTCATATCTTCTTCAGTAACTGCAAACTGTGATGAATCAGTTACTGTATTATAATCAAGAAGCATATAATCAATGTTGGCGAATATATTATCATCTTTGTACTTTTGTAAAACATCTCCTTCAGTAACTATTGCACCTTCGGATATAACCGCCTGAAGTTTTTCGGAAAGCAGTGTTTCCCTTACATAATTTTCTACCTGGCTCCAGAACTGCGTGGCTTCAGGTGTTTTCATACCGAGCGCCTGCTGATAAAATGCAGCGTTAAATACACCTGTCGAATCCATGAAATTTCTTTTTATCTGATCAGGCAAGGTCTCCGGTCTGTTATAGATCCAGTCGAGAATTTCCCTGTCAGATACTGTAATTCCGTATTCTTCAATTGCCTGCCTTGTTATACTCTGATTCACGAGACTGTTCCAAACCTGATCTCTTATCTGCGCAATGCTTGCATCAGTAATTTCTACATTCTCATTTTGCAATCTCTGCTGTTCTATCTGCTGCTGTACTATCCTTTCAAATTCCTGATATGAAATCTCACTGTCATTGATCTTTCCAAATGCTTCAGTCTGACCTCCGATCCCCATATAATTCATTCCCCATTCAAAAACAATGGTTGCAAGAAATGCTATGATAAGTATAATAATTATCAACGGCATCTTATCCCGCATCTTGTTCATAATACCTGTATTCTGCACTTTTGATTTAGTCATTAATTAATAAAGCTCCTTACACTTTATGTTATTGAAAGAATTTTTGTGAAACTGTAAAATTAATTTTTTTGGTTTGTAAAAGCAATGAATTTAAATACACTTCCGGCAACTTTTTCCCAGTGCTGTCCAAAACATTTTTTTTAAGCACATAAAGTTATTAACTAATACCGTTTTGGACGGATTATTTTTCTATTTTTAAACTACCCTTCACTATTTTTTTTAACTTTGGAATAATTTTTCCTGTCTTCCATCTATTATCAACTCATCCGGTGGTTTAAATGGCTCATCTAAGAAGCCTCTGAGATCAATTTTCAAAAATAAACATGCTCTTATTGCCGCAATCAGATTTGAAAGACTCCATCCATACTTTGCAATTGCTTTTAAATACCTCAAAATTAAATAACTAATAAATGCCGTCCAAATCTCCACCATTACTGCATTTTCATTTGTACCTACAAAGATTTGATTTTTTAAATACCTTTTCAGTCTTAGTTATTATTTCTATTGTCTGATCATTTTCAGAATCATATACCGCTACGCGTCTTAATTTCTTAGGATATTTTGCCCGGGTATCTTCTTTAAATAATAATATTACTTCATCTATGAGAATATTTGAATCTTTATTTTCCGGTAGAGGTCTTTCACCATATGATATAAACTTTACATTATCTTTTAATCTTACTACAAAGTTAATCTTATCTTCATCCCACTTATTTAATAAATTAAAATCTACATACGCTCTATCAGCCACGACTACACTGCCAGGGTTTTTTGCAATGCTGCTTTATTATCCGGTACTTTTCCATCTGTAACGTGTATATAGACCGGAAGACAACCGTCGTAATCAAGTAATGTGTGAAGTTTAACTGCTCCTTTGGTACTTTTGTATTTTGCCCAATCATATAACGATAAACATAAACTTACTAATGTTGAATCTAATGCGAATATCTTTGTCTTAATTTTAAATTTAAACTTCTCTCGTTTAAAATTTTGTTCTGATTGAATTATAAACAACGTCTTCCGAAAAATTCACAGAATAAATGCCATGCCTGTGTTTATTTATATAAGATAATGATGACTTCTTTGGAACCTTCTTTGTTATTCCTAAATGATTTAAGTTTCCTCCGTTTAGTCTAAGACCATTACTTATTTCATCAAGTGAATTTGAATTAGAAAAATGAAGATAGAGCATTGATACCATATGTGTCCAACTATTAATACCTTTGCTGTGTTTATCCGTTTCCAAATTTATCTACAATTTTTCTAAATCTTCTCTGCTTAATTTATTAATTATTTGGCTGAATAATGTTATATTGTTCATGGCTAGTTGTATTTTGGTTTTTTGATAAACAAAAATACTAACTATGGATATTTTCTTCCATAGACTAGCCTTTTTTTATTTCAACGTTTTGGACGGATGTGACTTTTTCCAGTGCTGTCCAAATCCTGTATCAAATATGCACTTTCATTTATGCCGGCAATATATTTTTCTTTCCCCGGATTTTTTTAAATATTTGATTTTATGTTCTTTCTGAATTATTTAACTCTCTGTGTTCCTCTGTTTCCATTATTTTCTAACATTTTCAAAACAGCTCATATTTACGGTTTTTGAGCTTAAATCTAAAAATGCACTTCATTGTTTGACTGTACCTCGTCATTGTTTGACTGTACCTGGTCTTTGTTTAACTGTACCTGGTCTTTGTTTAACTGTAACACCTCATTGTTTGACTGTACCTCGCCATTGTTTGACTGTACCTAGTCTTTGTTTAACTGTAACACCTCATTGTTTGACTGTACCTCGCCATTGTTTGACTGTACCTAGTCTTTGTTTGATGGTACCTCGTCTTTGTTTAACTGTAACACCTCATTGTTTGACTGTACCTCGCCATTGTTTGACTGTATCTAGTCTTTGTTTGACTGTACCTAGTCTTTGTTTGACTGTACCTGGTCTTTGTTTGACTGTACCTAGTCTTTGTTTGACTGTACCTGGTCTTTGTTTGACTGTACCTGGTCTTTGTTTGACTGTACCTCGCAATTGTTTTGATGTTACGTGTCATCTTACCGATGTAAGATGTCATCTTACGGATGTCAGATGTCTTCTTTTGAAAGCTGAATGTCTTCTTTTGGATGTTAACAGTCTTCGCTCGTATGATGAAAGTCTACTTTTTAAAGCTTAGAGTCTCCGCTTTAAAGTTTTTAGTCTCCGCTTTAAAGTTTTTAGTCTCCGCTTTAAAGTTTTTAGTCTCCGCTTTAAAGTTTTTAGTCTCCGTTTTAAAATTTATAATCTTCGCTTACAAGTTAATAGTCTTCACCCGAAAATTACAAGTCTTCTTAATTATGTTAAATGTCATCGCTCACAACTGCATTTCATTTATTGAATGCTCCAGGCTTTTAACGATTGCAGCAAGACTTAAATGAAGGAAGCTATTCGGAAAATAAATATGCTTTATTCTTTTTTTGTTTGAATTTAAAATTAAATTATTTAAGTTGAAATAATTTTTTTTAATTAAAATAACTTATAACATGGAAGTCAAACCAATACCTGAAGGATATCACACCGTGACTCCTTATTTATCCGTAAAAGATGCCCGCGGATTTATGGATTTTTTAATTAAAGCTCTCGGCGCTGAAGAAATATTTACCACTAATACAGAAGACGGGAATGTAATGCATGCTGAAATTAAGATCGGTGATTCAATGATGATGCTCTCTGAAGCAGGTGAGAAAAATCCCGCTACGAACGGAAATTTTTATCTGTATGTGATCGATACTGACGCAGCTTATAAGAAAGCCGTAGACGCCGGCGCAGTATCTATTATGGAACCGGCCGATCAGTTCTATGGTGACAGGACAGCCGGAGTCAGGGATTCATTCGGATATAACTGGTGGTTCGGTACTCATGTCGAAGATGTCTCTCCCGAAGAAATGGACAGAAGAATTGAAGAAAATAAAAAAAAGAAATAATGTTCTGAATTAAAATTAAAATAATAACTTTACTGATATTTCTTTTTTAAAATATGTCTAAAACAAATAAAGCGTTTCTGATTATAGGAACACTTATCGGATGCACTGCGCTTATTCTACAGTTCTATATAACTCTCTCATATTCCCCGCAGTCAGGATTAACATACTTTCAAAGCGTAGTAAAATTTTTCAGTTTTATGACCATCCTGACAAACATACTTGTCACACTGACATATATGATTCCCCTGCTGTCGCCGGGATCAAAGTGGGGTTTGTATTTTCAGAGACCATTTGTTCAGAGCGGAGTTCTTGTTTATATATTGATAGTCGGGATCGTATATCATTTTATGCTGGCCCATATCTGGGATCCGCAGGGGCTTGAGAAATTTGTTGATGTTTTACTTCATTATGTAATGCCGGCTTTCTATCTTTTATACTGGTTAGTAAATACTGAAAAGGGCAGACAAAAAATAATTAACTGTATTAAATGGCTGAGTTATCCGTTAGCGTATATTATTTATATTCTTATCAGAGGTCATTTCAGCGGAATGTATCCGTATCCTTTTATTGATGTTTCTAAATTTGGTTTTGAGACTGTTTTGAAAAATATTTTTTTTATTACGATCGGATATATTTTGATGGGACTTCTAATAATTTTTCTGGATAATATTCTGTACAGGTTTTCCCGAGGCAAAGATACTTCATCAGAAATGAAGTATTTTTAAGATTGAGTTTTCTTATTTGGTCTTTAAAAGATCTTTAGTCAGTGTTTCAACAACAGTATAAGGATCAGAATTTTTTTCATAAATTAATTCCAGATTATCATTCAGATAATTTCTCTTTTCATCATCCCAGAAACTAACAGTTAATTTATTTGTCAGCAGTTCGCCTATCTTTTTTTTCAGCTGCTGAATTCTTTTCGTTTTTAAATATCCGGTATTTTCGAGATGTGTTTTATGTTCAATGATCTTATCAAGTAATTCATTGATCCCTTTATTCTGACTGCCGATAGTTTTTAAAACATCAATGATCCAGCCGTCCGGAGCCGGAGGTTTAAGATGAATAATATTTTTTATAGTTGCAGCGACAGCATCAGCGCCGTCCCTGTCGGATTTATTCAATACGAATATATCTGCGATTTCCATTAGTCCGGCTTTCATTGCCTGCACTGCATCTCCGGATTCAGGCACAAGTACGACGATAGTCGTATCGGCGGTCTGCGCAATATCAAGTTCAGACTGTCCGACACCAACCGTTTCTATAATTATAAAATCCTTACCCGCTGCATCCAGTACATCGCACGCTTCAGTTACATTTTTACATAATCCTCCGAGACTCCCTCTTGTCGCCATTGACCTGATAAAGACATTCTGAAGAAGACCTGAATCCTGCATTCTGATCCTGTCTCCGAGCAGCGCGCCGCCGGTAAAAGGACTTGTAGGGTCGACGGCAATTACTCCGGTTTTCAATCCTTTTTCATCAAGTAATTTTAAAAGACAATTTGTAACTGTAGATTTTCCTGCGCCGGGAGGACCTGTAATTCCTATTCTGTGAGCTTTACCGGTAAACTTATATAACCCTTTCAATAACTGTTCGCTGCCTTCAGATTCATTCTCAATCATCGTAAGCGCTTTTGCTACTGTTCTCTTGTCTGAAGTTTTTATTTTTTCAACCATTTCATTCAGCTTTTCAGTTGTCATATTGAAAGGAAAAATTCTTTGTTAATTTAAGTTTATTTTAGTTTTATTTTTTACCAATTCTCTTTTGCCAGTTCCATGAAGTCAGCATCATATCATTTAAATCTCTTTCAGCTTTCCATCCGAGTATTTCATTTGCCTTTTGAGTATCTGAATATATACTGACCACATCACCTTCCCGTCTTGGACCTATCCTGAAATTCAGCTTCATGCCGGATACAAATTCAAAAGCATTTATAACTTCCAGTACGCTGTTACCGTTTCCCGTACCGAGATTAAATATCTCTAACGGATTTTCATCTTTCACGTCAAGCATTCTTTTCAAAGCAATAACATGCGCCTTTGCAAGATCAACCACATGAATGTAATCCCTGATATTTGTACCGTCAGGAGTGTCGTAATCATTTCCGTTCACTGTCAGGATCTCTCTGACCAATTGCAGTCTGCGTAATGTAAGGCACAAGATTGTTCGGGATCCCGATAGGAAGTTCTCCTATCAGCGAACTGTCATGCGCACCTGTCGGATTAAAATATCTGAGCACAATTGATTTCATCCCGGATATTTTCGAAAGGTCTGTCAGGATCTGTTCGCCGATCTGTTTTGTAAAACCATATGGTGATTCCGCTTTTTTTACAGGAGAATTTTCCGTCACAGGCAGTGAATCCGCTTCACCGTAAACAGTACATGAAGAGGAATAAACAAATTTATTTATTGCATTTGCTTCAAGCGCATTAAGCAAATTTATCATGCCGGTTACGTTATTGCGGTAATACAAAAGCGGATCATTAACTGACTCTCCGACAGCTTTAAAAGCGGCAAAATGTATGACTGCAGCGATATCTTTCTTATCTTTAAAGAATTCATTGACAACTGCTTCATCACAAAGATCAATTTTATGAAACTCGGGTTTAATTCCCGAAATTTTTTCAATGCTGTCTGTAACTTCAATTACAGAGTTTGACAGGTTATCCAGTATTATAACTTCATAACCATCCTTCTGAAGCTCGACTACCGTATGCGATCCTATATAACCTGTACCGCCTGTTACTAAAATCTTCATTATTTATTATTTGTTTAATTGTCTGAAGCCGATATCTTTTCTGAAATATTTATTTTCAAATTTAATCTTATCTGCATTTTCATAAGCTGTTTTCACAGCCTCGGAAAGCGATGTTTTAGAAATTCCGGTCACTGACAATACTCTTCCTCCGTCAGTTATTATTTCGTTTCCGGTTTTCTTTGTTCCTGATTGGAATACAATGCAGTTGTTACCGGTTTTATCAAGTCCGGAAATTAATTTTCCCTTTTCATAACTGTCCGGATAACCTTCAGAAGCAAGCACCACACAGCATGAATATTCATCTTTTACTTTCAGTCTGTATTCGCTTATCTTATTTTCTACAGATGAAAATAACAGCTCGGTAAAGTCAGATTCAATAAGCGGAAGCACTGCCTGCGTTTCCGGGTCGCCGAATCTGCAGTTAAACTCAATCACAAACGGTTCGTCATTTACGATCATCAGTCCGCAGTAAAGACATCCTTTAAATTCTCTCCCTTCCGCTTTCATTTGTTTTAATACCGGCTCAACGATCTTAGAGTTAATTTTAAAAATCATTTCATCAGTCATAAATTTTTTCACAGGGCAGACAGCTCCCATTCCGCCGGTGTTCTTACCTGTCTCGCCTTCGGATATTTTTTTATGATCCTGTGAAAAGGGAAGCAGCACGTGATCTGTTCCGTCTGTTACTGCAAAGACGGATACTTCTTCACCTGTCAAAAACCGCTCAGTTAAAAATCTGTTTCCTGATTCGCCGAATTTCTCACCGCTGACAAATTCTTTTATTGTATCAAACGCCTCTTCGAAATTTTCTGCAATTATAACGCCTTTGCCTGCAGCAAGTCCGTCAGCTTTTAAGACCAGGGGATATTCGGAGCTTCTCAGATAATCTTCTGCGGTCTTCATATCATCAGCACTGAAACTTCTGAATTCAGCCGTAGGCGCTCCCGCTTTTTTCATTAACTCTTTTGAAAAGATCTTACTCGACTCTATTTCAGCCGCTTTCATTGTTGGTCCGAATATTTTCAGACCTTTAGAAATAAATTCGTCAGTAATTCCCATTGACAAAGGAATTTCCGGTCCCGCGATAGTAAGGTCAATATTATTTAATAATGCAAACTCTGAAAGTGATTTTAGATCAGCCGGTTCAATGTTTACGCTTTCAGCAAAAATTTCAGCGCCGGGATTATTGCCGGTTATATAAAGCTTACCGGATTTTTTTTTGAATGAATCTGAATTATAAACCGCATACGCAATCGCATTTTCTCTGCCGCCGTTTCCTACTATCAGAATATTCAATTGTGCAGTGTGAGGTTTAAATTTACGGGGAAATTTCTAAATATAATTATTGACTCTTTGAATTTTATATCAGGATTTGAGATGCAAATCCGGTTATTCAATATCAACCAGTAAGTTGAATTCCTTTGCAAGCTCGTAAGTAAGAGTTTTTCTGTCATATAATTCTACAACTTCTTCATTGGCAACGGGCATCGATTTATTCTTATAAAGCTCGTAATATTCACGGAAGGTTTTCATCAGCTCTTCAGTATCTTCTTCAACAAAACGAATAGCTTCATATTTCTCAAGCGCTTTTTTTGTAACTCCTTCAGGAATGCTTGCAATAATATTTTTTCTGCTTCCGATATATTCGCCGATCTTACCGGGCATTGCTGCATCTTCATTTTCCCCCCTGCTTATCATAAAGAAAAGTACGTCTGACGCAAGCAGATATTTTACACATTCAATATGCTCAATATATCCAAGCATGTTTATTGAATTTCCCAGATCAAATCCGTTTAATATTGAAGTGTTTTCTTTTGACATAGCGCCGATGAAACAAAATTCAATTTCGGATTTCAGTTCGGGATATTTTATAAAAAATTTATTTATTGCGTCAAGAAAGTATTTCGGATTTCTTGTATAAAAACTTCCCGAATATGTAATTCTCATTTTATCGGTAAGAGGAAGTTCACCTTTGGATGCATTTTCAAAATCTTCCGGATCATATCCGTGCGGAATTATCTTAACGTCATTATATTCAATATTCCCGTATCTTGAGATCACAAGTTCCTTTACTCTTCTGTTCGTCGTGATAATTTTATTGGCGTCTTTCAGAACATTTTTCTCAAGTTTCATATTTGACATCTTATGAAACGGAGTTGCATAATAATTCAGCACCGGACTGTCCACCCATGCATCCCTGTAATCAATCACAAGCGGCACTTTAAATTTTTTCTTAATATCCTGCCCGACAAGAAAATCAGTATAAGGCGGGGCTGTAGCGTAGATCACATCAAAGCCTCCGTATTTTTTCCATACTTCGACAGCTTTCCTGTAAGCTTTCTTTCTCCAGAATTTTTTATTGTCAGGCATTAAAAAGAACTGACCGGTCCTGCTGCGGAGTTTTCTTAATTTTTCATTAGGATTTTTTATTATGATCTTGCTGATATCATTTATCTCTTCTCCGGTTCTCTCTATGATTATTCCGTTAGATATTGCTTCCTTCAAAAGGCTTTCATCAACCGCAAAATATTTTTTCGGACTGTCAGTGAGTACAACCGGTTCCCATCCGAACTCCTTAAGATATTTTGCGAATTTCAGCGTTCTCTGTACGCCGCCCATTCCCATTGGAGGGAAGTAGTATGATATGATTAGTACTTTGTTCAATTATTCGTATGAAATGTCAAAGGAAATGTCTTAAAAAATTTTATATAGTAATTAACTCTTTTGTTGATTTGTTTAATATTTCACAACCGTTCTCAGTTACCACCACATCATCCTCAATTCTAACGCCGCCTAATCCCTCGACATAAATTCCGGGTTCGATTGTAATTAAATTATTTATCTCAAGTATAAAATCAGTTCTCTGATTTAAAGAAGGTCTTTCGTGAATATCATAACCGAGTCCGTGCCCGAGTCCGTGTCCGAAATTTTCACCGAATCCGTTTTCAGCAATATAATCTCTGGCGGCTGAATCAACAGATTTCACTGATACACCTGCTTTGACTTTATCCAGCGCTCTTAGCTGAGCTTCTTTTACAATGTTATAAATACTTTTACATTCATCGCTGATCTCGCCGACAGCGATAGTTCTTGTCATATCCGATTTCATTCCTTCGACAGAGCATCCGAAATCAAGTTTAAGCAGTTCTCCGTTCTCGATTTTTTTATCTGTTGGTCTTGCATGCGGAAATGCGCTTCTGACACCTGAAGCTACTATTGGCTCAAATGAATCTGAATCCGCGCCGTAAATTTTATGAAGAAAAGAAATCTCAGCTGATACTTCGCGTTCCGTCATTCCGGGCTTAATTATATTCAGCAGTTCGGTAAAAGTATCATCCGTTATTTTAACCGCCTTTCTGGTCAGCTCAATTTCCTCTTCATTTTTCTGAGATACAATATTTTCAATCAATGAATCAGCCGGTATAAAATTTATTTCCGCAAAATCATTTTTCAGATTTAAATAATCAGCGTAAGTAATAATATTGGATTCAAAACCTGTTTTGCTCAGACCGTGCTTTTTCGAAAGATCATTAAGAAAGCCCATGGAATTCTGAACATAAATCATCACTTCAAAATCATCATAAACTTCTTTCCGATGATTGTGTTTTATATCTGAAATCAGTGATAAAAAAATTTTTGTCTTTTGTAAGCAGGATATTTGCGGCGCTGCCTGAAAACCCTGAAATATATCTAATGTTCGGAAGACTTTTTACGAGAAAAGAATCAGCTCCAATAGCGGCAAAACTGTCTTTAATTTTTTTTAATCGTGTCATTTGTTTTAAATTTGCAATAACGATGAAAATACTCATTACCAAAAGTAATATCAATGTAAGTTTTGGTACAATACGAAGTTTCAGACCACATCTTTCCAAAACATTAGGCATTTAAATTAGAGATGAGCTGCTCTTTACTTTCTTTCTTTTGAGAGATCCCCGAGGGAAACATTCGGGGCAGGCAACGAAAGAAACAAAGAAAAATCTTCCCGAGAACTCGGGATTGAAAAATTGCCGGAATTCATCTCACAATTGCTATAAAATTTCCAACTCAAAATTTGCTTCGCATCCCGAGTACTCGGGACAGACAAGGAAATTTTATAAACGCAATTGCTTATGAATTCTTTCTGCAATTTTTCAAAGCGGTTATACTAATTATTTATTAGAAAACTTTAAATTTATGAAAAATCACACATATATATTTATTTTCGAAAACGTTTTGGATAACAATGGTTTCAGACCTTTAAAAGACCTGAATAAATTTTTAATTAAAAAGATTGTATTGAAATAACACATTAATAAATTTATTTTGTCCTACAAATTATGAAACTTCTCTATTCTTATCTCATCAAATACAAAAAGCTTCTTCTGCTTGCATTGTCACTTGCAGCCATAAATCAGGTTTTCTCTTTACTGGATCCGGCAATTTTCAGATATGTGATCGATGACTATGCAACGAAATTTACAGAATACACGACAGCGGAATTTTTCAAAGGAGTGGGATTCTTATTAATGCTGGCTGTAGGAGCCGCGCTTGTTTCAAGGATCGCCAAGAATTTTCAGGATTATTTTTTAAATGTAATTACGCAGAGACTCGGAGCGGATATTTATTCTGACGGAATAAGCCATTCGCTTAAATTACCATATTCAGTATTTGAAGATCAGAGCAGCGGTCAGACACTCGGCATTTTACAAAAGGTAAGAGCTGATTCCGAAAGACTGATCTCATCTTTCGTAAATGTTCTTTTTACTTCAATAGTAGGAATAATATTTGTCGGTGTTTATGCTTTAACGGTTCACTGGATTATAGCGCCGATTTATCTGTGCGCAATTCCTATCATCGGATTACTCAGCTCATCTTTCGGAAAAAAAATAAAGATAATTCAGAAAACAATTGTATCGGAAACTACGGCGCTTGCAGGATCTACTACCGAATCATTGAGAAATATAGAACTTGTAAAAAGTCTTGGTCTTTCACAGCAGGAAATTGACAGACTCAATAATACAACGGACAAAATTCTTCTTCTTGAACTTAAAAAAGTAAAATACATAAGAAGTCTGAGTTTCATTCAGGGTACAACGGTAAATCTTTTAAGGACAAGCATTCTGCTTCTGATGATGTATCTGATCTTTACTCAAAAAATTACTACTGGACAGTTTTTTACTCTATTTATTTATTCATTTTATATTTTCGGTCCTCTGCAGGAGCTTGGTAATATTATAAATATTTACAAAGAAGCGGAAGTATCACTGAATAATTTTCAGGACATAATGAACACGCCTGTAGACCCGAAACCTCCGGACCCGGTCAGAATTGATGAAGTAACAAGACTTGAATTTGATAATGTTACCTTCAGACATAAGTCATCAGTTACAAACGCCCTTTCGGAAATTTCTTTTAAAACAGAGAAAGGCAATACTGTTGCATTTGTCGGTCCATCCGGTTCCGGCAAGACAACTCTTGTCAAAATTCTCCTCGGACTTTACAGACCTAAGGAAGGAAATATTTTATATAATGAAGTTCCGTTTGATAAAATTGATCTTGACAACTTAAGAGAAAAAATAGGATTTGTTTCTCAGGATTCACAATTGTTTTCAGGTACAATAAAAGAAAATCTGTTATTTGTAAATCCAAAGGCGACGGATGAAGAATGTTTTGATGTATTGTACAAAGCGAATTGTCAGACGCTACTTGAGAGAGCTGACAACGGATTAGAGACTGTGATCGGAGAAGGCGGCGTAAAGGTTTCAGGAGGAGAGAAACAAAGATTATCAATCGCGCGGGCATTACTGAGAAAGCCGAATCTTATGATCTTTGATGAAGCAACTTCAGCGCTTGACTCTATAACTGAAGAAGGGATCAACAAAACCATACGCGACATTTCAGCCGGCGGAAATCATATTACAATTATGATAGCTCACCGACTATCTACAATTATGCATGCTGATACAATTTTCGTTCTTGAAAGAGGAAATATAATTGAATCCGGAAGACATGAATATCTTCTTGAGCAGAAAGGATTGTATTACGCCATGTGGAGGCAGCAGATCGGCGAAAGGAAATATATAGTTGATAACGCTGTACTTGAAGCCGGAAAAAGAATTAACTGAAGAGCTAATTTTTAAGCTGAACCTTTTTTTTCTTTTTCTATTTCCTCGTCTATTTTTTTTCTGAACTCTTCATCTTCATTGATCTCACGTCCGAGAAAATAAGAAAGCAATGTCCTGATCACAACGCTTAATCCGAGTATCATAAGATCCTGCATTGTGTTTTCAAGTATGGTCCTCACTACATCTGCAGCAATAAGAAAATCCAGTCCGAGTAATAAATAATATCCGAAATTTATTTTCACGAAATTAAGTCTCATCATGGAAAACTTTCCATTGATCCGGCCGAGTTCATTATTTACAAAATTCAGAACAGCCAGAATTGATCCGTAAGCTATCACTACAAGACTCAAAATGCTGATTGTATAAGATGTGTTGATTATTATTTCATCCATACAGTTTTTTATGAATTAATATTCTTTATCAAGATCTACAATGTTTAAATAATCTTTTCTGCCCGAAGAAACTTTACGGATATTTTCTATTACTTCATCCCATCTCGAAAGATCTTCAAAAGGCGATGCAGCTCTGTGAGGTGAAAGTATTACATTTTCAAGTTTACCGAATGGCTTTGCAGCCGGAAACATTTTTCCTTCTTTATCTTTTTCCGGTCTATAATTATACCACACATCAAGCGCTGCGCCGGCAATAATATTTTTTTTCAAAGCGGCATACAGATCATTTTCATTTACAACCAGTCCCCGGGCTACGTTTACAAGCAGCCCTGTCTTTCCAAGAAGCTTAAGCTCTTTTGCTTTTATAAGATCTTCCGTAAGATCGGTGTGCGGCACGGCAATAATAAGAATATCAGATTCTTTTAGAAAGGAGTGAAGCTGTTTTGAACTGAATTTCCTGACAGGCGTAGGAAATTTACCGTCATGATCTTTCCAGCTGAATTTGAGAATGTTAAACTTATTTTCGAAACCTGACAGAAATCTGTGCACATGTCTGTTGATCGCGCCGTAACCCAGCAGTCCGATATTTCTGTTTTTAAGCTGTAGGGAAGATCCGTAAATATCCTCATCGTCACTTGTTTCCCAGATACCGTTTTTCATTCTGTTATGATGAATGACGATCCTGTTCATCAGCGCCAGGAGCATTGCAACAGTATGCTGAGCGGTGGAGTAAGAATGGCCGTGTCCGTTCACTAACACTGCATTACTTGTCTTCCGGAGTTCCCTGAAGTTATTTATCTGATGTCTCACCCCGGTTCCGGGATTTATATAAAGTTTCAGCTTTTTAGCGCTGAGCAGCAGATCCATATCCGGCTTCCAGCCGACTATTACATCTGCGTCTTTAGCATGTCTGATAAGATTTTTTTGAGACAGGTCTTTAGGAAAAACTGTTTTAATATTTCCTTTCTTCTTCAGATTAGAATTAAGATGATTAATTAATTTCCTGTCAGCTTTCCAGATGAATAATACTTTCGTATCTGCCATTACAATTTAGTTAACATTTCCAATTTATAATTAGATATTAATTTAATTTCCTTCTTCAATTCTGTCTGCAATATCCTTAGCTTCTTTAAGTGATGTGACACCTGAATCCTTAATTAGTTTTATCGCTTCTATTTTTTTGTTTTCACTTATGAGTTTCTTCACTTTCGCAAGAAGATCACTTCCCGATCCTGTGACATTTGATTCTATATTTCCCGCTTTGGCAAGTATTTGAGTAAGTCTTTCTTTTTGTGAACTGTTTAATTTCGAAGAACTTAGAATAAGATCTGCAGCCTGTCCGCTTCTTCCTGAAGCATTCAGTCTTTTCACCCTTTCTTTTATTTCACCTGCTTTGTCGGTCAGCGAATGTGTCTGCATATTAATTGTTTCAACATTTTTGCCGAAAACAAATTTAAGGAAAATGAATAATACCGCGGCTACTCCAAAACCTGTGACTGCATAAAGAATAATATCTGTTAACATAATTTTTATAAATTTTTATTTCCAAGCATTTTCTGTAAAAGGATATTATAACTGTAAATATTTCTCAGTCTGATAAACAGATTAATATTTTCTGATCCGTAATCCTTTTTAAGATATGCAATTTTTATGAATAATTTTTCAACTACAGTTTCAAGATCAAACCCGTCCGCTTTTATATAATCAAGATCCGTAAGCATTTCAGCGGATACTTTTTTAAGCGTTATCATTTCCATAGGAATGCCGCAGTTGTTTGCAGCTTTTAATTCATCGGTCTCAAGATTTTTTACAATTGCGATCATTCTTTCCTTCTCCGGTCTTTTATCATTAAAAGAAATATCTTCTAGAAATTTATTATTTAATTTTGATTCAGTAAGTAAAGCCCTTTTAATTTTATTCAGGGCGACCTTGTTTGTAGCTAGGTCTTTTGTCACATCATAAATTTCCTTAATAATACTCAATTCAGATTTTCAGTAAATTATTTTTTAAAAATCGATTTTAATGTTAAGCAAATGTCTTCTCAATATTTCCAGAGCTCTCTGTGAACTTCTCTGAATATTAATTTCCCTGTTATTCCCGAATAAAAATTTCATCGCGAATGAGTTACTCCTGTCTGACAGACCTATCCAGACCAGACCTACAGGTTTATCCGCAGTGCCGCCGTCCGGTCCGGCAATACCTGTAGTGGAAATACTCACATCAGAATCAGTTAATTTACGGACTCCTTCCGCCATTTCAACAGCTGTCTCCCTGCTCACCGCTCCGAAACTATCGAGTGTTTCTTTTTTAACTCCGAGCAAATTCATTTTCAGATCATTTGAGTAACTGCAGACTCCGCCTTTATAATATTCAGAACTTCCCGGTACGCTGACAATTCCCGAAGATATTCTGCCGCCCGTACAGGATTCAGCAACTGAAAGAGTCAGATTTTTTTTCTTTAGAATTTCTCCAACTACATTTTCCAGATCTTCTTCACCATAACCAAATATATAGTCACCAATTTTATCTTTCAATTTACATTCAATCGAATGTATTTTATTTTCTGCATCCTCATTATTTTTTCCTGTAACATTTATTCTTAACCTGACTCCCGAAGATGAAGGAAGAAAAGCAAGTTTACTTTCACCAATAATGTCATAAACGTTTCCTATCAATTCATTCAGACTTGATTCACCGATGCCTGTAGTAAGCAGTGTTTTCTGCCGGTAAAATAATTTCAGATCCTCCGCAAAATATTTCTTAAGATAAGGCAGGACAGTATCATCAATCATCGGTTTCATTTCATAAGGCACGCCGGGAAGTGAAATAAAAACTTTTTTATTCTTTTTAATCAGAATACCGGGCGCAGTTCCGTTACTGTTCCAGATCACTTCTGAGTTTTCAGGGATCAAAGCCTGACCGGCATTTACAGGCGGCATAACAATATTCTTTGATGCGAAAATATTCCGGACATGCCTGAGCACTTTATGGTCTGTTATTAGTTTGTCATTAAAATATTTTACAAGCGCAGGTTTAGTTATATCATCGTGAGTTGGACCGAGACCTCCGGTAATGATCGTAACTTCATAATTTTTTTCCGAATCTGACAATTCAGATAAAAGGACATCTTCTTCATCACCTATCACGACATTTTTATGAACCGGGATTCCTGCGGAGAATAATCTTTCACCGAGAAAAGCTGCATTTGTATTTACAATCTGCCCAATGAGAATTTCGTCACCGACAGAGATCAGCTTTGTTTTCATTCAGGCAATACTCAAAATATTATTAAAAATCTTTAACAAAAAAAACGAAGCGGCTCCTGCATAAATTCCGGCAATTACATCATCCATCATCACGCCGAAAGCAGTATCAAGTCTGTCGAAATATTTTGCCGGCTGAACTTTAACAATATCAAAAAATCTGAATGCAAGGAACAGAACAGAAAACTGGATAAAGTTAAGAGCTGTAACTTCAGTATTAAGAAATAAAAATATCATCACAGTGATCCACATGCCGACTACTTCATCGATTACAACTTCAGAAGGATCATCGCCGAATCTTTTCATCATAATTCCTGAAGTATAAACTCCTGCACCAAAACAAATAATAATTACCGGCAACAGTATTTGCGGATTCTGAAATCCGGGAATCAGAAAAAACAGTATACCGAAAAGACTTCCGAAAGTACCGCTTGCCTTTTGGATATAACCAATATAGAAACAGCTTGAAAAAAGAACGCTGAAAATATCCGGGTGATAACCTTCATTCACCACTTTTTTCTCTTTAATAAATCTCATTCAGTTATTCCCGGCATTTTTTTCAAAAAAATAAGTGATCCCTGTTATAAGCGTAAGCGCTGTTACAATAAGCATAAGAGCAAAATTAAAACCTGAGAATAAAAAATCATTGATTGAATTTTTGACAGCTTCACTTTCAGAATATGTCTGAATACCAATAAGCAAAACAATCAGAAGAATGTATGACATTTGTATAAATGTTTTTGTTTTCGCAATGAATGAAGTTTTCATTGTAAATCCTTTTATCTCATGATAAGATCTGAGCAGAGTAATTATTAGATCCCTTGTTACAATAATTATTACCATCCAGCCGGGCATAAATCCTTTTATATAAAATCCGATAAATGCAGCCGAGGTAAGTAACTTATCAGCAAATGGATCAATGAAAATTCCGAGTTTGCTTTCAAGTCCGTATTTTCTTGCATGCCAGCCGTCAAACCAGTCCGTAAAAATAGCTAGGAGAAAGACAACGATGGAAAGCTCTTTATACAACTGATCTTCGGATAAAAAAAGAAAAAGGAAAACAGGAGACAAAAGAATTCTTAAAAATGATAATTGATTTGGCAGTGTCATTATTATTTAAAATGAAGAATAAAATTATATCTACAGTTATTCATTTAAAGAACTTCAATAACAGAAGCCATTCCCTGACCGACTCCGATACACATAGTAGCCAGACCGGTCTTTAATTTTCTTTTTTCCATTTCATTAAGAAGTGTAACAATTATCCTTGAGCCGCTGCTGCCGAGAGGATGTCCGAGAGCAATTGCCCCGCCGTTTACATTTATAATATTTGTGTCAAGCTCAAGCTCATTAATACATGCAAGACTTTGCGCAGCAAATGCTTCATTGAGTTCTATAAGATCTATATCAGATTTTTTGCGGCCGGCTCTGTTTAGTACTTTACGTACAGCAGGAACAGGACCAATACCCATACAGGATGGATCGACACCTGCTACAGCAGATGCAATAAATCTTGCTCTGGGTTTCAGATCATGTTTATTTATAAAATCCTCTGAAGCGATCAATATTATACTTGCGCCGTCATTGATTCCGCTGGAGTTTCCGGCAGTGACAGAGCCATTTTCTCTGAAGGCAGGTTTCAGACCGGCGAGTTTTTCGACAGTAGTATCGAATCTCGGGAATTCATCAGTATCGAATAATATTTTTTCTTTTTTAGTTGAAACATCCACAGGTATAATTTCATTCTTAAATCTTCCTGACTCTATGGCAGTTTTTGCTTTCATCTGTGAGTTATATGCAAACTCATCCTGATCTTCTCTTGATATTTTATATTTTTCCGCTACATTCTCAGCCGTTTCACCCATTGAATACGGGTGATACAGTTTCGCCATTTTTTTATTAACAAATCTCCATCCGATAGTAGTGTCAAACATATCGGCGATCCTGCCAAAAGCGTCAGGATTTTTAGCGAGGACAAACGGCGCTCTGGTCATGGATTCAACTCCGCCTGTAATACAGCATTCTCCTTCACCGGTTTTAATACTTCTTACACCGTCAACAAATGCCTGCATTCCGGAAGCGCACAGTCTGTTAACAGTTACGCCTCCAACTGTGACAGGCAGTCCTGCAAGAAGTACGCACATTCTGGCGACGTTTCGGTTTTCTTCTCCTGCGCCGTTAGCATTACCAAGAATAACATCTTCGATTTCATCCGGAGAAATATTCTTATCCGTAAAATTCCTTTTTACAATTTCTGAGATTAGCGAAGCAGCCATGTCATCAGGTCTGATATTTTTTAAAGCGCCTGCAAACTTTGCAACGGGGGTTCTGACTGCATCTACAATAAATACATCTTTCAATAGAAATACCTTTCTGTTAAATTAAAATTGGATTCAAATTAAACAATTAAACATTCTTTTAAAATTAAATTCAAACTGCATAAAAATGTTAATCGATTTTTATGATTTAATTTGAATCAGTTATAATAGTCTGAAATAATAATAAATTGAAAGAGAGAATGAATTTACAAAATTAACATATCAACAGCATCCCCGCTCCAACCCCAATGCTGATAAGTTAAGAAATAAAAAGCAATTTCTCCTTTCATGACCCTCTCCACGAAACCCTCTCCCAGTGGGAGAGGGGTGAGGGCTTAGAGGCGTTAGTAAATTCTCTTAACTTAATGTCATTAGCTGCAACCCTCTCTGCTTAAATCATAATCTCTCTCACCCTTCATGTCCATGATATGTCCTCCGTTTACCTTCCTACACATCAATACTACAATTAAACAATATTTTTATCCCGTCAAAATTTATATTTTATATAAACTAATTTTCATGATCAGAAATTTTATAAATTCGATTCTCAAAAATTCCGGATATAAACTGGAAAAAATCCGTGTAAAAAAAACCAACGCGGAAGGTTATCCGAAGTATCTTGAAGAAGCCGCTTCATTGAATCTTGACGTAAATGAATATCTCGATAATAATAAAGGATGGATAAAACCTCTGCCTATACTTGAAGAAGCTTTCTATCCGTTTATAAAGAATTTTAATTCACCGGCAATAATGGAACTTGGTCCGGGTACCGGAAGGTGGTCGAGATATATTTCAGAGTTTGCAAAAAAAATAAACAGCCGTGAATACTTTCTTGTAGACCATTCTCCGTGGTTTGTAAATTTTCTTAGCGATTATTTCCGGAATGATTCTTTAATAAAGGTAAAACAAAACGACGGTATAAGTCTTCCGTTTGAAAACGGATCTTTCGATGTAATTTTTTCACAGGGAGTTTTACCGGAACTAAAGCCTCCGGTTATTTATCTGTATGCTAAAGAATTTTCAAGAGTTTTAAAAAGCGGCGGTGTATGTGTGTTTGATTACTTTACTTACAACTCACCGGAAGGATGGAATTATTTTATAACCGAATCCGATAAAGGGAATTTATTTTATACCTATTATACTGATGAACTTATAGATAAAATTTTTATTCAGGAAGGCTTTGAATTAATTCAAAGATTCACATACAGCAAATCAAAATTTCCTGTCTATAGAAAGATCTGATCATCAGAATCTTGCGCTCAGTCCGATGGTAGGAAGTATCGGAAACATGCCTACTGTTTTTCTTTTAATGTTCAGATTCTCATCAAGCGAATAATCATATCCCAGAATATTTTTTCTGTTATAAGCGTTTATAATATCAATATAAAAAGACCAGTCTGTTGACCAGAAGTTTGTATATGCAGTAGCGCGCAGATCAAGTCTGTGATAGTCAGGTTTGGTTTCGCTGAATTCATTTGCTGCTGAACCAAAATCAAGATTAAATAATACTTCCTGAGCAAGCGGATTTACCGCGATAGAATCACCGATAAGTCTCGGTGTGATGCCAACCGGCGGCGTAAATCTGAAGTTTGTTGCAAAGGTCCATCTGGCTCCGAGTTCAAGCCAGTTATTAAACCGGTAATTCAATACTACATTTGCCGTATGTCTCTGATCAAATCTGTAGGGAGTGGTGATATCATATTTATTTCTGTCAGAAAAAGACAATGAATAATTTACCCAGCCGTATATTTTACTTTTTGGATTAACATATTTTTTCTCAATGCTGACTTCAAAACCGTAAGCATTTCCGCTGCCTATATTTACAGGGTTTGTTGTAACTGAATCATACGGAAGTTTTTCAGAAGATCTCTCCCAGTTATAAAAACTTTTTATATATTCAGGATCAGTATTGGAAGGATCTTTAATGGAATACTGATATTTATATCCCGTAAGAATTTCCTGCTCCAGCAGGTTATCAAACTTTTTGTAATAGGCTTCGGACTTCATGAACCATTCATTATTCAGCCATTTATCAATTCCGAGAATAATATGATAGGCGTTCTCAGCTTTCAGATCTTTCTTGTCAGCGTCTTTCAGATCGTAAAATGTCCTTCCGTCCACCAGCTTTTCAAGTCCGGGAGACTGATAATAAATACCTCCGGAAAATCTCAGAGTCGTAACAGGATCAAGCGCATATCCAAGATTAAGACGCGGGGCAAAATATGGTTTCTTTATTATTTGAAAATAATCGAGTCTCAATGAAGGCTGTATGAAAAATCTGCTGCCGGCTTTAAACATGCTCTGACCGTATAAATAAAGCCGGGTATTATTTTCTCCCTCCAGATTAAAATCATCCAGAAATGCAGAAGCGGTCGGAAGACTCTGAAACAAAGATCTTAACTGTTCATCAACTACTAAATTGTATGAGAGATCTGTTCTTACCACATCCGCTCCGGCTCCGAATTCATACGAAGAATTTTTTCCCATAATAATGTTATTATTGCTCAGAGAATATTTTCTGAAAGAATATCTGGAATCAAAATTCAGACCAAACAAAGCTCCGATCTGTCTGAGACTGTCTCTTTGCTCAGGTGTATAATTTTCTCCATCGATAAGCGGATCCAGTAACTCACTGTTAAAATCATTATCACCGGTATTTCTGTACCACGAGAAAGTTGTTTTTGATATGAAGTTTTTCTTTGGAGTGAAATGCCATGCGGCGGAAAGCATTTCATTTCTTGAAACGTCATTCACAGCCACACTGTCCGGACTGGTATTATCCGCACCGGGAATTATATCAACACCGTCTCTTGAAAATACGCCGTTTACTATAAACTTACTTTTACCGAAATTACCTAACGCAATTTTAAACTGTATATCCCTGAAAGAAGGAAAGGATGAATCCTCCGTGATCAGTCCGGCTTTTTTTGCAAACGGTCCTATTACAAGATCATAGTAAGTTCTTCTCGATGAGACAAGCCACGAACCGGGTATATTAAAAGGATTCTTACCGTTAAATATTACATTTGCATTTGAAATGCTTGCGTTGATCATTGAAGAAAAATTCCTCTGCCTGTCACCTTCCCTGTTCGTTACATCAAGTACAGCAGAAAGTCTGTCACCGTATCTCGCAGGGAACCCGCCGGTAATAAGAGAAATATCGCTGAGTGTTTCGGGATTGAACATACTGACAAGTCCGTATAGTCTGTAAGGATTAAATATTTCCACATCATCCACTACAATTAAATTCTGATCGGGACCTGACCCTCTGATTATAAGCTGTGATGTGAAATCATTCGGCGACGTAACTCCGGGAAGCGTTTGCAATGTTCTGAGAACGTCTTCCACTGCGCCCGGAAGCATTTTTACATTTTCGGGTTTAATGTTATACAAACTTGTCCGCAGATCGTCCTGCCTCTGCCTGAAAATACCGTAAACTTCTATCTCTTCTGTGCTGAATGATTTCTCAATGAGAAAAATATCAAATACTTTTCTTCGCCTTCACTAACACTGAGATTCCGGAATGAATAAATATTGTATTCGGGGTAAACTACTTTTATTTCATAAGTGCCTGCTTCTAACTCTATTCTGTATTTTCCGGATCCATCAGTATTAACAGTATATTTATCTTCTTCACCTATAATTTCCACCGGGACACCGGAAAGTTTGTTTTCCTTTTCACTGTAAACATTGCCTGTAATAACCGCTTTAGAAGAATCAGAAACTGTCTGAGCATAAATACCGGGACAGAATATTATTAATAATAGTATAATTGAATATCGCATTTGATTGTTTGTAAGGAATGATTTTTATAATACTGAAGTGAAAACTGCTATGGACTGGTTTAAGTTTCGTAAATCTATATTAATTCTCATTGGATCTGATAATTTTATTCAGTTTAACCGCTGAAGTTCTGATTTTCTCTGAGATCAGACTCAGACTGTCCTCTTTTTCCGCTGCATATATAATTTCCCTGCTTGAGTTTATTACAAAATTTTTCGTTTTTATATTTTCCATCAATGTTTGCGGATCATTTCCCTGCGCACCAATACCGGGTATAAGAAGTGAGACTCCCGGATTCTTTTCGAAAAATTTTTAATTTCCTGCAGGTGATTCGCGCCGAATACAAATCCGGTGTTATCTTCACTGCCGGCTGATAATATTGTTTCAGTTACATGCTCATACAAAAATCTTTCTCCGGCTTTCAGCATTTCAAAATCAGCGTAAGAATTATTCGAAGTCAGCGCTAATACGAATACATGCTTGTCCTTCCGTTTTATGAAAGGTTTTATGCAGTCAGTTCCCATATAAGGACTGATGGTAACGGAATCGAAATTATATTTATCAAAATAAACTTCAGCATATTTCTCAGCAGTATTATCAATATCGCCTCTCTTTGCATCGCATATTTTTAACAGTTCGTCCGGAATTGATTTAAGACTTTCCCGCATTGCCTCTATACCCGCCTCTTCGAGATATTCATAGAAAGCGATATTAAGCTTATATCCGGCGCAGATATCCTTTGTACAATTTATAACAGCTTTGTTAAATTCGAGCGCAGGATTTTTGTAATTCAGAAAATAAACGGGTACCTTTTGTAAGTCTGTATCAAGTCCTATTACAAGATTTGATTTATTCTTTTCCCGGATCCGTTCTGACTTCTGCGTAAAATTCATTAGTTAATTTTTTGTATTCTTTGAAATGATACCTGATCCTTTTTTAAAAATTCTTCCACATCATTGATTCGACAGGTTTATTTGTCTTTCTGTTATACTTAGCGCTCTGCTTTTTATTATAAGGTACAAGCACATCTCCTTCTACTTTGAAATAGATCAGCTGTCCGATCGGCATACCGGCATATATTTTCACCGGCTGTTTCACGGATATTTCCAGTGTCCAGTTATTTTTAAATCCGACATCTCCTTTTCCTGCAGTTGCATGTATGTCGATACCGAGTCTGCCGATACTTGATTTTCCTTCAAGGAATGGAACGTACTTGAAAGTTTCTGTATACTCCAGAGTAACACCAAGATAAAGTTTCGTCGGATGAAGTATATGTCCGTCTTTCGGGATTTTAAAATAATTTACTTTATTATGAGCTTTTGCGTCAAGCACTTCATCCTTATACACTGCAAGCCATTCGCCGAGATGAACATCGTAGCTGTTAGACCCGAGACACTTTCTGTCAAAAGGTCTTACAAGTATATTTTTGTTTTCTATTTCCTCCAGTATCTGTTTATCTGATAATATCATTTATAAAATTTAATATTTACAATTTAAAATTTAATATTGATTCCTGTATCTGTATGCGCTCATTCCGATCCCTATCATTACAAGGAATGAAATGAGTGAAGATATTCCGTAACTCATCATCGGAAGAGGGATACCGATCACAGGCATAATACCTATTGTCATTCCGACATTAATAACGAGATGGAATAAAATGATCGAAGCAAATCCAATACAGGCGGCGCTCAGAAAATAATTCTTTGTAATATTTGCATTACTGACAAGCTTAAGAATTATGATCATATAAAGAATCAGTATAGTAACTGATCCGATGAAACCGAATTCTTCTCCGATCATACAATAAATAAAATCCGTCCACTGCTCCGGGATAAATTTAAGCTGCGTCTGTGTCCCCTGTAAAAATCCTTTGCCTGTAAGACCTCCCGAACCAATTGCAACTTTAGACTGAATTACATTATAACCGCTGCCAAGCGGATCTGTCTCAGGATTGAATACCGCTTTAATTCTTGCCTGCTGATACGGCATTAATTTATTATAAAGTATGTCAACAGAATATCCGATAATTATATTAAGTACAAGAGCGCCTGCAGATAGGAAAATATTTTTTTTGAACATGAGCAGAATAATCCCGATAAGCACAAGTGATCCTATAAAATAATTTATACCGAGGAATGCTCCGATCACAGCAATTACCGGAGATAAAATACAGAAAAGCGCAAACGGAGATAATCCAACCCAGAATAAAACCGGAAGGATCATTGAAACGAAAACCAGCGAAGTACCCATATCAGGCTGCCGCATGATCAATGCAACAGGGATCAGTACGATCGCGCATGCTTTAAGGAAATCCGGCAGTCTGTTAATATTCCTGAATCCCTCTTCTGACCTCGACAGGAAATTCGCAAGCGCAAGGACGGTTGCAATCTTGGCAAACTCCGACGGCTGTATTCCGAAACTTCCAATGCTGAACCAGCTTTTGGATCCGGAGATTTTTTTTCCGAAAAAAAGTACAAGTATTAACAGTACAATAGAAATAAAATATAATATATAAGAAGCTTTCGCGATATGTCTCGGAGGTATATAACTGATGAAGATCATCATTACAATGCCGGCAATTGCAAAGATAAGCTGCTTCGAAAAGTAATCAGTTTCGCTTGTATAAGTAGCGCTGAATATTGCGATCAGTCCCGATACGATAACAGCAAGTGTCACGATGATCAGCAGCAGATCTACTCTTTCCAGTATACCTTTATTCATGAACTGTCAATAAATATTTTTATTAATCATAATCACCTACGGATTTTATTTCTTCACCTGTTTCATTAACGGAAACACCAAGATAATTCAGCATTAATGCTGCTGCAGTCGGCGCGCCAAAAGAAGACCCCCATCCTTCAAATTCACCGAGTACACAAATCGCTATCCTCGGATCATCAAACGGAGCAAACCCGACAAACCATGAATGATTTTTCCCGGATGAATTCTGAGCTGTGCCTGTCTTACCGCTTAATACTATTTCATCTGATTTGATCCTTGCTGCAGTACCGTTTCCGTTTACTACTAAAAACATTCCTTTTCTCACGGCTTCATAATATTTCAGCGGCAGGTCAATTCGTCTTTGTTCATATTTAACTATTTCCTCTTCATTATTCATACTGTTCCTGATTTTTGATACAAAATGCGGCTGACAGTAAAGTCCGTTCATTGCAATAGCCGCAGTATAAGCTACCATCTGAACCGGGGACACGCCGAGCTCGCCTTGTCCGATACCGAGACTCACCAGTAATCCCTGAGTCCATTTATTTTCACCGTAACGTTTATCAAAATATTCCCTCGAAGGAAGAAGACCGCTGGTCTCATTGGGAATATCGATCCCCGTCTTTGTTCCGAATCCGAACATCTTGCTGTACTTATGATAATTATCAATGCCGACCTGCAGTCCGAGTTTATAATAAAAAACATTTGCCGATACTTCCAGCGCTCTCACTACGTTTATGCTTCCGTAAGAGCCGTGATCTGCAAAACTTCTGTTACCGAAAACAAAAGATCCGGGACAGGAGATCGTAGATGTAGTCGTAATTATTCCGGCTTCAAGCGCAGCCAGCGACATCATCATTTTCCAGGTAGAGCCCGGCGGATATTTCGTCTGAATTACCCTGTTAAAAAGCGGCTTCTGAGGATCTGTAAGAAGATTTGAAAATATTTTAGAATCTGTCTTACCTGAAAAAGCCGACAGATCAAAATCCGGCTTTGATACAAAGCAAAGTATCTCGCCGTTCCTCGGATCGACTGCAATGATCGCGCCTTGCTTTCCGTAAATTAATTTCTCTGCAAGCTCCTGCAGATCTCTGTCCATTCCGAGAATAAGATCTGTTCCGTTTACAGGCGGAATATCACTTTTGCCTTCATTTAAACTTCCTATCTCTCTTCCTTTTACATCAACAGTTATGAACTGATATCCTTTTACTCCTCTGAGATGGTTTTCATAATTTGATTCAAGTCCGTTTGCTCCGATCATGTCTCCCTGCTTATAATAATCTCCGATCTGCTTTTCAAGTTGTTTTGGTGAAATTTCATTGCAGTAACCGAACGAATGTGATCCCCTGAAATTATTCGGATAATATCTGATTGCTTCGACCTGATAATCCACGCCGTTCAGCCGGTCGCGGTTTTCAGCTATGAATGAAATTACCCTGAAGTCAACATCCCTTTTCACTTTTGCAGGATTAAATCTGTTTGTACCTTTTATGTTTTTTAAAGTCATTGCAAGACTATCAGCAGAAAGCTCCAGCACTGTAGAAATTTCCTCAAGGATATTTTTATCAAACTGATTGGGAGTGATGGTAACTGTATATGAAGGTTTGTTGTCAACAAGTATATTACCGTTTCTGTCGTACATTATTCCCCGGGGAGGAGTAACGGTAATAGTCTTTATGGAATTTCTGTCAGACTCTTTTGTGAGTTCGTCTGATGTAAAAAGCTGCAGATATGCAAGCCGTATAATAAAAACGGCAAGTATCGACAGGCAGATCACAAAAATTACATATTTTTTTTTATCCAGATCCAATTAAGCTCTATTATTATTTCTTTGTTTCAATTATGTTTGAAAATAAAATTAACAATACTCCGAATACTAAAGTGTATACTGATGTCGTCAGCACAAATTTCATAAATATTTCACCGTATGAGATCGAAACACCCTGATAATAAATCCAGAAAAATATACTGTATGCAACAACGGTACATAAGAACATAATTCCGATGATCGATCTTTTTACAGAACTTTTTGAACTGTCTGAAAAAGAAAAATAACCGGCGATAAATCCGGCTACGCTGTAAGACAATGCCAGCAAACCTATAAAGGATCCGCTAAGAAGATCCATTGTCAGACCTGCAATAAATCCCGATATCATTCCGGGAATCTGACCTCTTGTTATCCCGATATAAATTACCAGTACTATTACAAGATCCGGAGTAATGTTATAGTTTGAAATTGCAATCAGCCAGATAAATGAGACCTGAATGATTATCAGAACGGCAAATATAATTGCGAATTTTAAATATTCTGAGAAATACAATTTAAACTTTATTTTTTAGAGTAATACTCTTCGAGTATTAATCTTTCATTTTCCGGTAAATGCTTTAATACAAATACTTCCTCCAGTGCAGTAAAATTTACAAGAGGTTTTACAATTACTTTCTTGAATAAATTATCCAGGTTACCTTCTTCTGAAACAATGCCTACGGGAATTCCGGCGGGAAAATAATTACTGTATTCCGAGGTTAAAATTATATCTCCCTGTTTGACATCTGCGCTCTTAGGTACATTATTTATAATAACATATTCCGAGCCGTCATAATTAAGTATTCCGTCGACCCTGCTCCGCTGTACTTTGACGGAAATGTTAAGATTTCTGTTCAGCAGTAACTGAGCAATTGAATAACTTGAACTCGTTGACACTATTCGTCCGACTAATCCGTCATCTGTTATTACAGGCATATTTATTTTTACGCTGTCGGATTCACCTACATTAAGAGTAATAGTGTTCCTCGCCTGTACCAGAGATTTGTTTACGATGCTTGCAATTATCACGCCGGATAAGTTTACATTCTTAAGACCAAGGAGTTTTGATAAACGGATGTTTTCCAGCTTTGCCTCTTTTAATTCGGATAACTGATTTGACAATTCAATATTCTTTTCTCTGAGAAACTGGTTCTCTTTCTGAATTTCAAATACATTGGGGACAGCAGATACTCCGCTCTGGATAGTGCCGATAAATCCTACCGCAATAGCTCTGAAAAATCTTACCTGCGAATTGTCATTAGAAAAAATTAAGATGAGGGATAATACTATCAGTAATGAAAATATCAGATATTCTTTAATGTTTAATAAAAATAATCCGATCGCTTTCATTTATACTTATTCAATATTTTCAGCTTTAATAATATTTTTAAAAGAAGTGAAAATCAATTATAACATAAAAATCGCAGATACCTGAATACCGTTTTATCTTCTGAGTAAAACTTTTTTATAATGATCAAGATCTTCAAGCACCTTGCCTGTTCCGCGGGCAACTGCGGTCAGCGGATCTTCGGCTACATATACAGGGACACCGGTTTCCATTTTAATTCTTTCATCAAGACCTTTAATTAATGCGCCGCCGCCTGTCAGAAAAATTCCCCTGTCAAGCAGATCTGAAGATAATTCAGGCGCTGTCTTTTCCAGCGCAACTTTTACCGCTTCTATCATTTGAGTAATCGGAGCGTTGAGCGATTCTCTGATCTCAATGGAACTCACTTCAGTGATCTTCGGAACACCGGCTACAAGATCTCTTCCTTTAACTTCAATTATAACTTCTTCCTAAGAGGCATTACAGAACCGACCTGACATTTAATTTCTTCGGCTGTTCTCTCACCGATCAGTATGTTATGATTATTCCGGAAAAATCTTATGATGGATTCCGTAAGTTCGTCGCCTGCAATTCTGATCGAAGTCCCGTTAGTGATACCCGATAAAGCTATAACCGCAATCTCAGTCGTACCGCCGCCAATGTCGACTATCATATTTCCGTAAGGCGCCATTACATCGAGACCAATTCCAATCGCTGCAGCCATCGGCTCTGATATAAGCCAAACTTCTTTTGCGCCAGCATGCTCAGCAGTGTCACGGACAGCTCTTTTTTCCACTTCAGTAATTCCGCTCGGTACGCAAATTACAATTCTTCTCGAAGGCATCCAGCTTGAGCTGATCTTCTTTATGAATTCTTTTATCATGCCTTCGGCAATTTCAAAATCCGCTATCACTCCGTCTTTCATCGGACGAATGGTGTTAAGCTCTTTATGAACTCTACCCATCATTTTTTTTGACTCTTCCCCTATTGCAATTATTTTTCTTGAAGTTACATCATAAGTGACAATTGACGGTTCATTTAAAACAATTCCTTTCCCTTTCATATAGATCAGTGTGTTTGCAGTTCCCAGATCTATCGCTATATCATTGGAAAACATTCCTAAAAATGGCATTTAATAATCCTTCAAGTACTATGATAAATTTTAAAAAATTTCTAATGTTTGAAATGTCTTGTTCCTGTAAAAACCATTGCTATATCTTTTTCATCTGCCGCTTTTATAACTTCTTCATCTCTGACGGAACCTCCCGGCTGTATTACCGCTGCCGCTCCGGCTTTTGCAAGTTCCAACAGTCCGTCAGCAAACGGGAAAAATGCATCTGACGCTGTAACACTTCCTGTAAGATCATGACCAAACTCTTTTGCTTTCATCACTGCTATCTTAGTCGAATCAATTCTTGACGGCTGTCCACCGCCTATCGCAAGAGTTCTCAGATCTTTTACAAATACAACAGCATTTGACTTTACATGCTTTGAAATTATCTCTGCAAAGATCATATCCTCCGCTGCGTTTCTGTCAGCTTTTTTTAATGTTACAAATTTTAAACTGCCGGCATCAGTCTTTACCGAATCTTTTTCCTGCAGTAAAACACCGCCGGATATTTTTCTGAACTCGGTTTTATCCTCTTTATATTTGAATCTGATAAGCCTTCTGTTCTTCTTTTTTTTTCAAGTTCTAAGGATTCATCTTCATAATCCGGAGCTAAAATAATTTCAGTGAACAATTTATCAATATCATTTGACGTTTTAAAGTCTAATTTTTTATTAAAAATAATTATTCCCCCGAAAGGCGAGACTGTATCAGTTGAAAATGCTTTAGCGTATGCCCCGTGCAGCTCGTCAGATATAGCCGCTCCGCATGGATTACCGTGCTTTATAATTCCGCAGAAAGGTTTCCCGTCACGGAAATCCGAAACTAAAGAATAAGCTGCATCTATATCAAGCATATTATTGTAGGAAAGTTCCTTTCCGTGTATCACTTCAAAAATTTCGTCAAAGTCATCTTTAAGTAATACAGCATTCTGATGCGGATTCTCTCCATACCTTAAGCTAATGCCGGTATAAGATCCGATATCCGGAATGTTCATAAAATTATTTTCATCACCGGTAATATTTCCGTAAAAATAATTTTTAATTTCATGATCATAAGCCGATGTTGTCTTAAATGCTTTATAGGCGAGCATTCTTGAATACTCAATTGGAATTTTATTTGAGGTCTGATTCAGTACTCTTATATATTCTTCATACTGATATTTGCTAACAAGCACATTTACATATCTGAAATTTTTTGCCGCTGCGCGTATGAGCGTAACACCGCCGATGTCTATCTGCTCAATTGCTTCCGTATCAGTTACGCCTTCTTTCGAAACTGTTTCTTCAAACGGATATAAATTTACTATTACAAGATCTATAGGATCAAGTTCAAGATTTTTCATCTCAGTGTTATGCTCATCATTTTCCCTGTCATTGAGTATGCCCCCGAATATATTCGGATGAAGCGTCTTCACTCTTCCGCCAAGTATCTCGGGAAATCCTGTCAGTTCTTCTACTTTCGTTACTTCAAATCCGCTTTCCGAAAGAAGTTTGAAAGTACCTCCGGTTGAAATAATTTCTATTTCGAATTTCTTTAAGCTTTCCGCTAATTCTATAATCCCCTCTTTGTCATAGACACTGATCAGCGCTCTCTTTATCAATTTAATTAACTATAACTTTATTTTTTGAAATAATAATTTTCTTTTCTTCAAACTTTTTCACAATTTCAGGATAATACTTATGCTCGAGTTTTCTGATTTTTTGCATCAGAGAAAATTCATCATCATAGTTTGATATAATACAGCTCTTTTGAAAAATAATTTTCCCTTCATCATATTTTTCATCAACAAAATGGATCGTTATTCCCGACACCTTTACTCCGCTCTCTATCACTGCCTTGTGTACATTGAACCCGTACATCCCTTTACCTCCGAATGACGGCAGCAATGCAGGATGAATATTAATTATTCTGTTTCTGAAAACTTTCAAAAATTTTGAGCTTAACAGTTTCATGTATCCCGCAAGCAAAATAAAGTCAATACTTTGCTCTTTCACAGCTGACAAAAATAAATTATCGTAAGATGTTTCAGAAATATCAGGATACAGAGTACGGTTAATTACTTTATATTTTATACCGTATTTAACTGCAGTCTGGACTGCGCCGCAATAAGAATTATTTGTAATAAGAAGAGAAATATTGGATTTAATTTTCTTTCGCCTTTCAGAACGGATCAGTGCTTTAAAATTTGTACCAGTGCCCGATGCAAATACACAAATATTCAATTCTTTTCTTTTGTGTGCAAATTAATCAAATTAAAAAAGAGTTACAATTTAAACAAATGAACAGGTTTGCAGATTTTAATTTTTGAAAGTATTAAAATAATTTACAATTAAATTAATGAATGTTAACATATAAAAAGAATAAGCTGTGGAAATTATCTCCACAGCTTATTTTGAATATAACTTTCTGTATGAATCGTAAATTTATTTTACCAGCATTAATTTTTTGGAAATGCTTACTGATCCGCTTTCAAGTTTATAAATATAAATTCCGCTTGAAAGATCTGATGCATTTAGTCTGTAAGAATAATATCCCGCAGACTTGAAATCATTAACCAGCGTCCTTACTAGTTTTCCGGACATGTCATACAAATTCAGCATTACATTTTCATTTACCGGAACTGAATAATCTATCTTTGTTTCAGGATTAAATGGATTCGGATAATTCTGTGACAAATCAAAAGCAGTTGGCACTCCGATGACTACTTCATTTGAAAGATTGAAATATTCGAAGTTACCGTTAAAGTCTATTTGCTTAAGTCTGTAATTATAGACTCCTGCTGTAAGTCCTTTGTCGCTGTATGTATAAGTCTGACTTTCATTCGAATTTCCGTTTCCGTTTACAAATCCTACTTTTTCCCAGACTGCTGAGGATGTTGATCTTTCAATATCAAATCCTGAATTATTTATTTCCGAAGAAGTTGACCAGTTTAGCGTAACGTCATTTCCGGAAATTACTGAAACGAACGAAGCTAACTCAACCGGAAGTACAATATCAGGATTTAACTGCGACCTGATCTCTCCACCGGGGAATTGAGAGGAATGAATATTTACATACCATAATCCTCCGAGCAGCTGTGTCTCCTGCGCTGCAGTTAATACAAATATATTACCATAACTGCCTGAAGTTACGCCTACCGGAAATCCTGTAAAACCGATCTGTACTCCGGCATTTACTCCCGGAAGCGCGGGACCGTGAAAATGTGCGGCAGTAGTTGTTCCTATGAAATCCTGCCATGTTACTGTAAATACAATTGTGTTTGTATTGTCATCATAAGTACCGACAAGAGTACCTGTTGCAGGAGAAGCATTCGGCGGCACTTCCTCAAGTCCTGAAAGAGTTTCGTTTATACCGAAAATGTTTCCGGTCGGTACCACAGGATTTAACTGCGATCTGACTTCTCCCCCCGGAAAAGTTGAAGAATGAATATTTACATACCATAAACCGCTGAGCAGCTGTACCTCCTGTGCGGCGGTTAGCACAAATGTATTTGAGTAACTGCCTGACATAACGCCTAAAGGTAATCCGGTAAATCCGATCTGCACACCTGCATTAACTCCGACAGGCGCCGGTCCGTGAAAATGAGCGGCTGTTGTACCTGCCGTAAAATTCTGCCACGAGACAGCAAAGATAAGTGTATTTGTTACGTCATCATAATTTCCAATGAGTACACCGGAACCCGTAGACGCATTTGGCGGGACTTCCTCAAGTCCGGAAAGTGTTTCGCTGATGCTGTATGTACCTGCAGTTGTTACAGTATGGAAAGTAACAATAAAAAGTAACGCCATTGCTATGATTACTGCCGTAGTTTTGTAAGTTTTCATTTTTAAAAATTTAAATTAAAAAAATTAAAAGGTGAATTTAAAATCAGAGCAACCTCCTTTCTGACTATTTATTTTTTAAAAAATATGAAAATGTATTCAAGCAAATTTCAAAGGATATTAAATCAAAAATAACTTTTTAAATTTATCTTAGCAAAATCATTTTTTGTATCCGTAAGCTTCAAGTTTCCGGATTTATCCGGCAGAATTTCTATCCTGATAAAATAAATCCCGCTTGGAAATCCCGATGCATTCCAGTTCGACTCATATGAACCTGCATTCAGACTGCCTTCAAACGGTGTCTCAGCCGTCTTTCCGTTTATATCGGTTATGATCAGTCTGACATAACTTTCCGACGGCAGATCAAATTTTATTTTTGTAGAAGGGTTAAATGGATTTGGGAAATTCTGGTACAACTTGAAATCATCAGGAATATTACTTCCCGTATTTTTTATATTTATAGCAGGATTATCTTTATATAATACAAGCTGCCCCTGGATAGTATAATGAGGTTCTGTATGACCGGTAACATTGTAATTGCAGTCTATGCAGGTCTGTCCCGATATGCATAAAGGATTTGTAGGTCTGCAAAAGTTTTCATAAGGATAAAGGTCATAATCTAAAACTACACTTTGACCCGGAGTTACATTTGCAGTAACGTCATTATCCCACGGTATCACGCCCGCGCCGGGACACCATCCCGCTCTTGCATACTGCCACGTTCCTCCCTGCGGACTGCATGGATTTATTGAACAGTCTGATCTCCAAAGCACCTGATCATAAGCCTGTGTCCCGACTCTTAGCGTATGAATCTTCAGAGAAAATTCAGCTGCATTATCCGTGTTGCCTTGACCGTGACCTGTAGTTATGATTTTCACTTTCGCCTTTGACACATTCTGATCGATCTGAATATTTCTGGGGACGAGAATATCTTCGGGATTCAATTGAGGATCTCCGTAAACAACTCTGTTATCCTGCCAGAGATTTATTACTTTATAAGGAATTTTTTCCGGCTCGCCTTGTATGAATGCAAACTTAACGGTTACAAGCCAGCCGCGCGCGCCGCCGATCCAGCTCTCTATATAACTGCCGAGTCTCACGGAATCATGAAGCAGTGACATGTAATCCGTTACGTCAATTTCAAATACGCATTGACCGGGATATCCTCCGCCTACTATATTATAGGGAGTAACAACTCTTGCTATTTCATAATTTGTTGTCGAATCCGTGTAAAGCTTTATCCAGCCAATCCTGTCCCAGGGATCACAGCCCGCAGCCGGACATCCGATAGTATAAAACATTATAATCTTTTCATAGCGTGTATTGGTATCAGGCAATAAAAAATTATCATAATGTGTATCCGCCCAGTTCTGAAAGTTCTGATTAAATGTAGTTACCCATGTTGTGTCACCTGCATTTGCTGAGCCCGAGCTGATTGAGATCAGCATAATAAATGCTGCAATCGAAATTCTTATCTTAATTAAAACGGATTTGCAATACCGGTAAGTAAAATTTTTATTCATGAGAAGAATTAATTTAAAAAAATGTTTTTGTAAATTAGTCAAATTTTTTTAAAGAAGGAATATGCGCAGAAAAAAAAAGACCGGCAAATTACATCCGGTCTTATTGGGGATTACGCATGAAAAAATACTATTAAAATGTTAGCATCACTTGAGTGATGTATTTTACATGTCTAATATTAATTCGATTTTATAATTAAATGCTTTCTTATATCCGATGGTTTGATTACCGGCGATAAGTTTTTCGTTCTTTCATAAATATCGTGATCTATTTTAATTTCGGAATTTTCAAAAGAAGTATCTGAAATTATATCCTGCGGCTCTTCAGGATTTATCAGCGCGCCTCCCGGGGTAATTTTCGAAACAAAGTTGAATGCATTATTATCTGCAATTGCCTGATCACTTATATCAGTTATTCCGTCTCCGTTAAGATCTGTTTTAATATATCCGGATTCGAAATTGAATGCGTCATTGTCAATGAGAGAGTTGTCGTCTATATCTATTATTCCGTCCTGATTCACGTCACCGCTGAATATTGTCCACTTCGTTCCCTTAAATATCATGTTATCACCGAACGCTTTATTTGCATTTGTTGTAAAGTTATATGCAAGATAATTTGATGCGAACATCTGCGGCGTCTTGCTCCATGTCTCCAGTCCGTTTCTGTGTTTGAGATGCAGATAATAATTTACACCGTTTGAAGCGTTGTTAAATATTAAAGATTCAAATCCTGCCGAACTTATGAATCCTTTTGCTGAATCAATTTTTGCATACGGACTTACTGCGCTTCTAAGATATACTCTCACCGTATCTCCTGTCATCGTATTCTGAGTATTATCATAAAGTCCTTCATACAATGCAGTCAGGTCAAGCGCTTTCGCGTTTGTGTTAACGCTCTGCAGCCAGTCAATGATTTTTGTATAAACTAAAACAGGTCCGAGCGACAATGGCGATCCGCCGGTTGTTCTCAGACTTGAAAATTGATTTGTCATGTAGAAAGTATTGTAATTCGCTCCGGCAAAACTGACAGCTATGCTGGAGTCAGATCCGTTTCCAGTTACTGACTGAGGCTTGAAAGCAGCGCTGCTGCCGTTGACCGGTCTTATTAATTCCGGCGTGTAAGGATCTGATACAGAATCCTGCGTGATCCCGCTGAAAAATCCTGTTCCCCTGAATCTTCTTTGACTCGAAGGAATACTTCCGATCCAGTCATCGCTGATTGTAGATGATTTCAGATATTGTCTGTAGAATACAGTATCCGCCGGTGTCGGAAATCCCGTTGACGGATCATTTGCCATTGATGTACCGTCACTGAATACGATCAGTGATTTTTTATTTCCCGCAGTTGAGTTGTCAATAAATCTTTTTAAAGAATCCCTTACCCATGGTGAATAGCTTACTGCTTCCTTAAAGTTCACGATCATTACTTTCCATGGTCTGTATGATCCCGTATAATACATTCCTACTGTATCAAAATTATTAGCATATCTTCCGTCGCTGATCACCGCTCTTACCAGACTGTCTCTGTCTTTATTCTGCTGCCACAGAATGCACATTTCCTTTGCAATTCTGGGAGTGATAGTTGAAGTCAATGCATTGTTAGAATTATTTCCGTCAGAAACAAGTATGGAATCCCTGACTGTATAAACTGTACCCGATGTAAATGTCCACGGATCGTAATTAACAAAAGCGTTTGCTCCTGCGGCTAATCCTGTAACTGATTTTGTGCTTGTATATCCTCCGGGTGAAATTGTTCTTCTGACGCTGAACGAAACCGAGCCTGTGCCTGCATTAAATACTTTACCGGTCGGAGTGAATGTAGCGGAGTTAAAGTACTGTTCATATGTCAGTCCGGGATCCGATACTCCGGCATCTACAGACGCCTGATTTCCTAAAACCGCTTCTATCGCATAATTCTGACCGTACTCTCTCGGAAATTCATAAGTGTCGACACTTGTACCGGGAGGCGCTAGATAAGAGTAATAATTTGCGTCAGGTCTTGCAGGTATTTCATACAGCATCTGCTGAGATGCATACGCAAAATCTTCACCTGCAAATTCTGTCTGCGCTATACCGACGAAGTAATGATCGTTAGTTACCATGACAGGTTTTGGATCTGTGATCTGAAATGATTTATATGTATTCTGATCAGATGCTTTTATTTTATAATGAGGAGATTTTCCTACTATTGTGCCGCTGCTGTTTAATACAATTCCATAAACTATCTGACCAAGATTATCTCCGCCCGGAAGTTTTATGTTTACATTTCTTATCTGCCCTGCGCCTGACATATAATATTTATTAAGAAATGATAACTGACCGACCCAGCCGACGCTGCTGTTACAGCAGTTTGAATCAACGTACCTCATAGTATTGGAATTAGCTTCCGTAATAAATGTCTTCACATTATTTCCGTTATCATCATCATCCGGGATCGATACTGTGATATCTGAAAATCCGTTTAGCACAGGAATAAATCCCAAGAAGTCAACCTGAAAAGTATCTAAAGGTCCGATATAAGGAATCTCGATTGAATCAGATAAATTATTTGTTCCGGAAATATCCAGATACACCATTAAATTATTTATAGGATCTACAGTTAAATTTTTAATGAGTACAGGGATTTTATCCGGAACACCGTAAGACAACGGTAATTTTCCTTTTCCCCATACAATTTCAACCGATGCATCATAACCGCCTGCGTAAGCTCCTACTCTGATATTATCCACATAATAATTATTACCGCAATTTTCCCAGACTTTGAAATATATACTTGAAGCGTTTTCAGGGATGTCAATTATTTTTGTTCCCCATTCATTACTTTGCGGCTGAAAATACTGATCGGTACCGTTCGCTGTTTGTAATTCCCATCCGTTATAATAAATAAGACTGTAATAACTTTCATCTACAGCATCGTAGTAATAAATTTCCAGGTCATCATAATAGACATTGCCGTCATCATACGGCGCATATGCATAATCAAAAATAAGCTTATCACCGAATTGTGTATTAGACGAAAAGTCTTCTGTATAAATTTCATTATCCGAATAATTACACTGCCAGGATGAATACAACATACTGAAGTTTCCGATGCCGTAACCGCTTACATATGCCTGCTCCCATTCAGTTACGCCGTTTAAAATATACCAGTTTACAGGGGGGAAAATCCCTGATTCGAAATCTTCTTCGAGAAGCCAGCTGCCGCGCAAATTCTTTTTAAAAGATTTTTGATTATTAGAAATAATTTCATTTATAACTTTTTTGTCAATGATTTTATTTCCTTTTTTATGAAATGAAGATGTTTTTACTCTTTTGGTATTGTCCATAGAATTTTGCTGCGATTCCGCAATCCCCGCCGTAAGTAAAATCGACAAAGCGCAGATAAACAAGTGAAATTAATGATTTCATTTACTTCCTTTCGTTAATATTATTTGAATATTTTTTTAAATTCATTAGTATTAAAATAAACTTTCCGGAATTTAATTGTTATCAAGAAACGTATGGCGTACGATGAAATGATAAGCATAACTCCGGGAAGTGTTAAAAAATTGAAAGTGTCATCTTACGCCAAGCGGTACAAAATTATATCAATTAATCTTTTTTTGCAAAGAAACTTATTTGGGATTTTAGAAACATTTATGATTACATTAATAAATAAATTTCTTTAATCATTTATTACTGAGCCATAAACGCATTTTCTGCAAATCGTTTTTTAGAAAAATTATATGTATAAATCAAAATTAATTCAGCTTTTAAAGACATTTTCAGCTTCGGAATTAAAACAATTCCGTGAGTTTACAGCTTCACCTTATTTTAATAAGAATAAAAATGTCATATCACTGCTTGAGGTATTAAAGAAATACTATCCGGATTTTGACAATAAAAAATTAGATTCGGAAGAAGTGTTTAAAGAAATGTTCCCGGATGAAGAATATGATTATTTTAAAATAAAAAATATTTCTTCGGATCTGCTTGCTATCAGTAAGGAATTTCTTAAGATCAGTTATTTTCAAAAAAATGAACATCTCAATAATAAGTTTTTACTTGAACAGTTCAGAGACAGGGATCTGGATAAAATGCATGAACAGCTTTTCAAATCTTACAGTGACAGCTTAAACCGTGATCCCGTAAGAGATGAAATCTATTTTCTTAAAATGTCCGATCTGTCAAAAGAACTGAAATCTTTTTACTCTCCCAAGAATCCAAATTCTGATTTCGAACTTTTCCAGGATCAGCTCGATCATGAGCTGAATCACTTTCTGATAAATGCTCTTGAGCTTTATACAACAATGCTGCATGAGATCAAGCAGAATAACTGCAGCTTTGATTTGAAAATGTTTGATGAAGTCATGATCTATCTCGAAAAGAATTTCTCAAAGCTTACTCCGGTAATTCAGATGTATTATTATATTACGATGCTTCTTATAAATAATGACGAGAAGATTTTTTTTATGCTGAAGAATATTTTTAAAAATTATTCCGGCAGTCTTAATGATTATCACAAATATATGTATTATCTGCATATGTCCGGCTTCTGCGCTGAGATGTATAATATTTACTGCAGACAGGATTTTATGAAAGAACATTTTTATTTGTCGAAAGAAAGTTTTGATAACGGCACAATTCTTATGGGAAAAATAATGTATCTCGATTTTCTGAATTATGTGAAGATTGCAGTGCGCGTGGGTGAGTTTGAATGGGCTGAAAAATATATTGAACAGTATAAAGGCATGCTAAACGAAGAAAAGGATAGTACTCTGAATTTTTGTTACGGATATATTGAATATAAAAAAGGAAACAGGAATAAAGCTCTTGAGCTTCTCTCAAAGACTAACTTTCCAAATTACATTATAAAGCTGCAGGTAAAAATTATTATGCTGCAGATATTTTATGAGGAAGGATTTTATGATCAGGCGGCTGCAGGTATTGATTCATTCAGGCATTTTCTCGGAAGGGAAAAATCCATTAAGGATAATTACAAAGAATCGTTTTCAGATTTTCTGAAAATTACGGGCGAACTTGTCAGACTGCAGCATTCAGTTTATGTAAGAAATAAAAAGCATGTTGAAACAGAATTAATGAGATTACGGGAAGCCGCTGATAAATCTTCTCAAAATCAATTCGGAATAAAGCTCTGGCTCTTTGATATGATTAATAATTTTAAGAAATAAATCATGTAAGATATAATTGCTCTTCCCTTCATTTTGCATTTCTCAAATTATAGTTATAGGTTTATCATTTAAATAAAACACTAATATTTGTAAATTCGAATTATGCTTATTCCTAAACTCTTCACAACTTTTAAATCATACACTAAAGAACAGTTTTACAAAGACATTACAGCAGGAACAATCGTCGGAGTTGTAGCTTTACCGCTTGCAATTGCTTTCGGAATTGCTTCCGGAGTTTCTCCTGAAAAAGGACTTATCACTGCAATCATCGGCGGATTTATAATCTCGGTACTCGGTGGAAGCAGAGTACAGATCGGCGGTCCGACAGGAGCTTTCATTGTAATTGTATATGGCATCATTCAGGGCTACGGTCTTGACGGTCTGATGATCGCAACAATTTTAGCCGGGATTATTCTTATAATTATGGGATTAATGAAACTTGGCACTCTCATTAAATTCATTCCATTACCATTGATCGCGGGATTCACTTCAGGTATCGCATTGATTATTTTCACTACCCAGATTAATGATCTTTTCGGATTAAAAATTGAAAATCTCCCTCCGGAATTTCTTGAGAAAATTCCGGTATATATTGCAAATTTTAATTTACTTAATACTGATACATTAATTGTAACAATAATTTCTTTTCTGATAATAATATTTCTTCCCTACATTACAAAAAAAATCCCGGGAATTTTTGTAGCGCTCATCGCGGGAACATTGATAACACATTTCTTTGGACTGAATACAGAAACTATCAGCTCGAGGTTCGGCGAAATACCAAATACACTGCCGTCACCTTCATTCCCGGAAATTACTTACGCAAAAATTTACGGACTTCTGGGTCCGGCATTTACTATAGCAATACTTGCGTCAATTGAATCATTATTAAGCGCTGTTGTATCCGACGGAATGATCGGAGGCAGACACCGGTCCAATATGGAACTTGTAGCAAACGGAGCTGCTAATATACTTTCACCTATATTCGGCGGAATACCCGTTACCGGCGCGATTGCAAGAACAGTGACAAATATCAGAAGCGGCGGCAGAACTCCGGTGGCAGGTATAATTCATTCATTCATTCTTCTACTGGTAATGATATTCTTCGGGCAGTATGCAGGCATGGTCCCGCTTTGTGTACTTGCTGCTATTCTTGTCGTCGTCGCATATAATATGTTTGACTGGAGAGAATTCAGATCACAGCTTAGAATGCCAAAGAGTGATGTTGTTGTATTTCTCACTACTTTCTGCCTGACGGTTTTATTTGATCTGACTATTGCAATTGAGATCGGGATGATTTTAACCGCATTCCTGTTTATGCACCGAATGGCAAACGTTGCCAATATCGGTATCATATCACGTGAGTTCGATGAAAATCCCGGGACGGAAGATTCGGGAGCGAATTCTGTTCAGGGAAAAGAAATACCGGACGGAGTCATTATTTATGAAGTCAACGGTCCGTTCTTTTTTGGCGCTGCAAGTAAATTCAGGGATGTGCTGAGAACAGTTCATTCCAGTTCAAAGATATTAATTTTAAGACTCAGAAATGTACCTGCTATTGATGCGACAGGTATTGCAACGATAGAAGATATTTATGAAGAATGTATTGATAGAAATTCGGTATTGATCTTATCAGGCATTCATGCTCAGCCGCTCTTTGCTGCGGAAAAAGCCGGTCTAATAAAAAAGATCGGTGATGATAATGTGAGAGGTAATATTGACGATGCATTAAACCGCGCGAGGGAAATTCTTGGATTGCCGCCAAAGGAAATAACTGCATCTAAGGAAAGTTCGGTGGAGAGATAGTTTATATCTTTATCGTTTTAATAATAAAAAAAAAAGCTCCGTACGGGAGCTTCTTTATTTTAAAACTATTTTAAATTTTTCTAAGCATCCTTAAGAGCTTCTGCGCCGCCGACGATCTCAAGAATTTCTTTTGTGATCGCTGCCTGTCTCGCCTGATTGTATGAGAGCTGAAGTTCTAGCAGAAGATCAGTAGCATTCTTAGTTGCGGTTTCCATTGCCGTCATTCTTGCTGCGTGTTCTGATGTATTTGATTCGAGAAGAACTTTCCACATCTGTACTCTCAGCTGCTTTGGTATAAGCTCTTTTATAATTTGAATTTCAGACGGCTCGTAAATATAATCAGTCGCTGTCTTCTTTTCCGTGTTTTCCGTCTTATCAGATTTTTCAGTCTTCTTTGATTTGTTTTTTCTTAGAGGAAGGAACTGCTCTTTTACAGTCAGCTGTTTAACCATCGTTACAAATTCATTGAAAATAATTTCCACTGAATCAAATGTTTTCTTCTTATAATTATCGACAAGAAAGTTAACAATTTCATTTGATACTTCAATCGTCAGATCACTGAAAATACCTGTCTTACTGTAAACAATATCGATGTCTCTTTTTTTAAGTGCGTCAAAAGCTTTTTTTCCTATAATAACTACTTTAGTATTATCACCAAGACTTTTAATATAATTGTATGCGTATCTTATAATGTTTGTATTGAATGAACCTGCAAGTCCTCTGTCAGATGAAACAACGACTACGCATCTTGTTCTGATCTCTCTCGATTCGAGAAGTTCATCAGCGCCTTCGCCTGCTGCGCTAACAAGATCCGTGAGTAGTTCATTGATCTTTTTTGCGTAAGGTCTGGAAGCTATGGTTCTCTCCTGAGCTCTTCTGAGTTTCGCCGAAGCCACCATCTTCATTGCCTTGGTGATCTTCTGCGTACTTTTGATCCCGCCTATCCGAACTTTTAATTCTTTTAATGTTGCCAATTCCTGTCCGCTGTATTAATTAATGGTTGTCTTGAATCTTTCAGTAAACGATTTTAAAACTTCATCCATCTTGTCAGTATTTTCTTTCACAAGATCTTTTGTTTCCCTGATGCTTTCTAAAATTCCGGGATGCATATTCTCCACTTCCTGAAGCAGATCACTCTGATATCTCTGTATATGCGGGATCGGGATCTCATCCATATATCCTTTTGTAGCCGAATATATTACCATCACCTGATTTTCAATTGCCATAGGTGAATATTGTTTTTGCTTAAGTATCTCTACAAGTCTTTCACCTCTTCTGAGCTGCGCCTGTGTAGCTTTATCAAGATCTGATCCGAATTTTGCGAATGCTTCAAGCTCTCTGAACTGAGCAAGCTCAAGTCTGAGCGTTCCTGCAATTTTCTTCATTGCTTTGATCTGTGCATTACCTCCTACCCGCGATACTGAAATTCCGACGTTGATAGCCGGTCTTACGCCTGCGTTGAAAAGATTCGGTTCAAGATATATCTGACCGTCTGTAATGGAAATTACGTTCGTCGGAATATATGCTGACACGTCGCCTTCCTGAGTTTCAATCACCGGTAAAGCCGTAAGACTTCCTCCGCCAAGATCATCTGAAAGTTTTGAAGCTCTTTCAAGCAGTCTTGAGTGGAGATAGAAAACGTCTCCCGGATAAGCTTCTCTTCCCGGAGGTCTTCTTAAGAGAAGTGAAACTTCCCTGTATGAAGCCGCCTGTTTGGAAAGATCATCATATACAACCAAAGCATGTCTTCCTGAATCCCTGAAATATTCACCGAGTGTAGCTCCGGAGAACGGAGCAATATACTGCAGCGGAGCCGGATCTGAAGCGGTAGCGACAATGACCGTTGTAAATTCCATCGCGCCTGCTTCATCAAGACTTTTAACAACCTGCGCGACTGTCGAACCTTTCTGACCAATAGCGACATATATACAAAATACATCTTTACCTTTCTGATTGATAATTGTATCAACTGCAACAGCAGTCTTACCTGTTTGTCTGTCACCGATGATCAGTTCTCTCTGACCTCTTCCAATCGGGATCATAGCGTCGATAGCTTTCAGTCCTGTCTGAAGCGGCTCTTTCACCGGCTGTCTCTGAATAACACCAAGAGCTTTTCTTTCCAGCGGAAGAAATTTATCAGTATGAATTTCACCTTTACCGTCGATAGGCTGTCCGAGCGGATTGATAACTCTTCCGAGCATCTGCTCGCCTACAGGCATAGAAGCGATACGCTTTGTTCTCTTAACCTGATCGCCTTCTTTTATAAGTGATGACTCGCCGAATAAAATACATCCGACATTATCTTCTTCAAGATTTAATGCAATTCCGAAAACACCGTTTGGAAATTCTATTAGTTCTCCGGCTTCACACTTTGCCAGTCCGTAAACCCTTGCCACACCGTCACCTACATACAGCACCGTTCCTACTTCATATACATCGACTTCCGTTTCAAAACCTGATAACTGTTTTCTGAGTATCGCGGAAATCTCGTCTGATTTTACCTCTGCCATTATTTATATCTCCTGATTATTGTTAAGATTATTTTTTTGAAATTTTAGAAACTATTAAAACTAATTAAATTAATTCAGTGAAATATCACCGGTTCGGAATCTTTCCCTGAGTATTTCCAGCTGTCTCTTAATGCTGGCATCAAGGACGGTATCACTTATTGTCGCTACAAATCCGCCGATAATAGAATTATCCAGCTCGAATTTCATATCGCTTTTAAGTTTTGTAAACGCTTCAATGCTTTTTTTCATATTTTCTTTTTCCTGTTCATTAAGCTCTACTGATGTTTTAACATATACATCTACTATCCCCAGCTTTTCTTTTTTCAGATTCAAAAAATCAGTAAAGATATCCTTTACAAGACTTTCTCTTCTTCTTTCTATGATAATGTTTAGAAATGTCATAATAAGTTCGGATACATCGCTTCCGAATATTTCCTTTACTGCTGCAAGTTTTTTGCTTTTGCTGATGACGGGACTTACAAAAAATAATTCAAGCTCCCTGTAAGTATTTATCATATCAAGCGACCTCTCAATTTCTTTTGAGATCTGCTCTACATTACTTCTTTCCTCGGCTATGGAATACAATGCAGACGAATATCTTCTGGCGGCTTTTGAAATCATTTTTTAATTAATCTTCTTAAAATATAGTTGTCTTAATTTTTCGGTATCTGTGAAATAAAATCATTTACGATCTTTTTCTGCTTAGTCTCATCAAGCGTATCATTGAGAATCTTCTCAGCAGCTTTAATTGCAAGATCGGAAACTTCATTTCTCAGATCAGCCATTGCGCTTTCTTTCTCTTTTTTAATTTCCTCTTTTGCCTGTTCAATAAGTTTTCTGGAATCCGCAGTTGCTTTGGCTTTGATCTCTTCACCGATTTTATTGGACATTTCCTTCGCTTCATTAATGACCTTCATTGACTGAGCATTTGCATCAGCCATGATCCTTTTATTTTCAGCGATCATATTTTCAGCGTCCTTCTTCAGATTCTCAGCCTGCTCTACAGCATCTTTTATTGACTGTTCCCTAGAGTTAAGAGCTGACAGGAGAGGTTTCCATGCTAGCTTTTTGAGAATTAAAAGAAGCAAAACAAAAATGATCAGCTGCCAGATTATCAGACCGGGATTTATAGATAAAAGCATCGGCTTTTCATCTCCGCTGAATAAAAATATAAAGGAATAATTATAAAGTAATGAAAGATAATATATCATTATCTGAATTGTTTAAATTTAATTTAAGGGAAATAAAAATTTCAGTTTCCCAATATGTGATTTTTTCTTAGCTCTTTGTTGCAAGCAATATACAGATCACAAGACCGAACAGAGCAACACCTTCTACAAGCGCTGCAGCAATGATCATTGATGTTCTGATCTCGCCTAATGCTTCAGGCTGTCTTCCGCTGGCTTCCATTGCAGATCCTGCAAGTCTTCCGATCCCGATACCTGCACCTATTACTGTCAATCCGGCTCCAATACCGGCTCCTAAAAATGCTAAATCCATTTTAGATTAGTCTCCTTTTGTTTTTAATTTATTTTAATATATTTTTTTGTTTCTTTATAATTCCGATTAATGATGATGCATTGCCATGTTAATGTATAGCACTGACAGCATTGTGAAAATATATGCCTGAAGCAGCGCGATGAAAATTTCCATCATATATATAAATAATGCAAACGGAACTGCGATCACAGAGCCGGCATATTCCATTACAAAAATTAATCCTATTAGAGAGAATATGATAATTGAGCCCGCCGTTATATTTGCAAATAACCTCATAAGCAGCGAGAACGGTTTTGTGAACAATCCTATGAACTCAACTACAACCATGATCGGCAATACAAATACCGGCACTCCGGGCGGAACGAGCGCTTTCAAATAACCGCCGAATCCGTGGGCTTGTATTCCTTTTGCCTGAGTGATAAAGAACGTAACCAGAGCAAGACCGGCTGTTACGTTTATATTCTTTGTCGGCTGAGCCATGAAAGGGAACAGTCCGATGAGATTCGCAAACATAATGAAGAAGAATAGAGTCAGGAAAAATGGCATCAGCTTTAATCCTTCTTTTCCCATATTCGGAACGACAATGTCATCTCTTACAAATACTATAAGGGACTCTACAAGATTTCCAATGCCGCGCGGGTATTTGTTTTTTTTGTTTCCTGAGACTGCTAATAAAAGCACTAAAATCAGAATCACGGATGACAATATCATCATAAAAAGAGTCTTCGTGATGGAAAAATCAAAAGTCATTCCGAGAATATGCACGGGTTCGAACTTCGGCAGATAAAGCTTTCCGAGAAAATAAAAATCTATGTAGTCATGATCGACAACTTTATCTATAATATCCAGTGTTTCTTTTTCCGCAGCTTTAATATCTGATGTAATACCTGACTTATCATCGATGCTGTCCGCAGCGATTGAAAGATCAGTACAGAATGTGAATGATAAAAGGATTAAAAATAGTCCGGCTAACTTTGTAAAAAATGAACCGGTTTTAAACGGGGGTGACTGATGCAAATTATTAAAAAATTTTATAATACTTAGTTGATTGAATTTTTTCTTCCGGAAGACATATAATTTATTTCAAATATCATGAATAAAAAATAAAAGAAAAATAAAACTACGCTGAATCCGATTTTATCTATTTTCAAAAAGTAGATCAGAATGAAAACCAATGCTGCGACCGCAAACATTCTAACTACCATACTTAAAAGAACTGTATTGAAAAATCCTTTGCCCTTGTCTGTAAAAGCTTTCGTGATTATAAAACTGCCGGCCATTACATTTACAAAACTTATCAGCCATCCGAGAAGCAAAGGTAAGGAATAATTATCAAGACCCCTTATCTTTATGATGACAAAAGCAGTTGTTAAAAGAACGACACTTATTATAACAATCTTATTTATGAATTTTTTGAACTCTCCGGTATTCAGAACTTATTGTATTTAGGATTTTCTTTTTTATCGGTTTTTGTGAGCTTTTTTATGTTAAGATAGAAACTGTAAAAGCCCGCTGCAAATCCGATGAAAGTCAAAGATAAAGTAAACAGAAACCCGGTCTGAAATTTACCGTCAAGCCACATTCCGACCCATAAGAAAATCAGGATCGTAACCGCTAAAGTAACACCTAATCCTGAATACTGAGCTACTTTAGAATCTGCTTTGAATAAGGGTTTAGACAGTAACTTTTTTAAAGAACTTTCACCCTTTTCCTGAGTGTCTTTTGGATCATCCATAAAACTTTGTTTGCAATTACAAACTTAATTAAAATGTGTTGTAAAATCAATTCAGCTTTATCGGGATTTTGGAAATTTTTGATTTATTTTCCCGGGGAGATATAAATTGTTCAGAACCGTTTTCCGATTTCAAATAATTTAACTTATTGGAAATAATTTCTATTATATAAAATTTATTTCGATGATACTTATCAGTTAATTTTGTCTAACATGCGGAAATAATTAATTTATAATTACTACGCTTGTATAAGTATTATTATCCCTAACTGCATCACCTGAAGTATTATAAGGATCTATAATAAATGAAAGGTCGTATGTACCTGCTGTTCCGATTGTAACCGTAAATGTAAACTGCTGTGTTTCATTGTTATCAAGTTCGTTCATGTCGGAAAAATTATTAACCTGTACATGACCTGTTGCCCTGTCAACCATTTTAAGTTCGACAACACAATTCCGGGATCTGTCGGCTCCGCATTCACCTGATGAAAAATTCTGAACGGTAAACCTCAAAGTGAATGACTGATTTACTCCTGCAGTAGAAGGGAATTCCTGCGCAGTCTGCTTCAGATCGGGAGGATCGTTTTTTGTAATGCAGCACGATGTAAGCTGCAGGAAAAAGGCAAATAAAGTTAAGCTCAGAAAATATTTTTTTACATTCAAAGTCATTGGTCTGATTTTTTTTTACGCAAAATAGTAAATTAAATTCTAAGTAAAACTGAATTTTTAGAAATCCTGTTTACCGGTTTCAAATTTTTATAAATTCATTAAGCCCGGTAAAGTAAATCGAACCGAAAACTTTTTTACCGGGATATACTTTTTCAACAACATCCTTGTATATGCTGATCTGCTTCTTATACTGTTCAAGATATTTTTTACCGCTGCCTGTTTTATAATCCACTATTTCATTTGATCTCATAATCAAAATCACTTACGGATTCTTTGCCTGACAATGCAAGCAGGTCATTAAAAAACTGAGACGGTCTGCTTGTAGTGAAATAAAGATATTGCTTTGCCCGCGTTGCCGCTACATACAAGAGTCGCCTTTCTTCATCATAATTTCCTGTCTTCAGCATGCATAATAAAATTTCACTTCTCCAGTTATCAAATACTCCCGAATATTCTCCGATGCTGCCGAATTGTTTCCTGAGTCTGATTCCGCTTAACGGATTGAAGTATATGTTTCCGGAAATATTTTTGTCGAAGAGGAAAACCAATGTGTTCATATTTGCAAGTATCACTACCGGATATTCAAGACCTTTGGAACCATGGATAGTCTGAAATACAACGGCATTCTCCGTATTGCTGATCTCTATTTTAAATTTATCGAGCTTAAGCGTATCTATCAATTTCGCAAGATCTCCCGGCGACAGCAGTTCGTTTTTGGTACGGTTGCTGAATTCGGAAATTATTGCATTGCAGTATTCATCTTCAAAACCGTAGCGGGTGAATATTTTCTATTAAATTCGAGTAAATTTTTTTTTCTGAAGTAAGTTTTTTTCCTGAAATCAAACAGCTCTTTAAATAATCGGTTTCAATGCAGTCTTATTTATTGCTTATCAGATCAGTCAGATATTTTAATTCATTAAAATTATTTCCGTCCGTTTTTCAGGATCGGCAGCCATCCTTCAGCGGAATTCACATTCAGCATTACCCGCAGCCATGCAAGCAGAAGGATCCCCTGCTGAGAAGCAAACAATTCAAGTCCTCCTTCGAAATTTACAGGAATGTTTTTTGTGATCCCCTCTTTCTGCAGTTTCAAACCGAATTCATTTGTCCGGGAGAGCACGCATATATCGGAATACTGAATTCTTCTTTCACATTTCACGCTGCCGTCTTTTTCAAATTCTCTGATCAGATATTTTTCATTGTTTGTCAGCTCTGATATTTTTTTAAGAATGAGCTCTGTTTCACTATCAGAATCCTGCTCAACAGATTCATAAAAAGTAATTTCCGAAATGTCATCGAGATTTCTAATTGCAGTTAATGACTTACTGAAATTTTTACTGACGAATTCAGAATCCGGCTCGTCATAATTTGTCCCTTTACATAATAAAGTATGCAGACTGAAATCGAGTATCTCTTGCGAACTCCTGTAATTATATTCAAATGTAATTTTATTTATTGCTTCAGTTTCGACATTAAAATTTATTCTTATCATGTCTTCATTTAGAATTTCTTTATATTCGGAAAGTCTTTCGCCAAAGTGAGTAATGTTTTCTATTGTAGTATTTCTGAATCCGTAGATCCCCTGTTTCCAGTCGCCGACTACTCCTATATTCGCAGAGCCGTTTACTTCCCTGCAAAGCAGCATCAGCAGAAGGAACTGAATCTCATCTGTGTCCTGAAATTCATCTACCATTATGTATTCAAATTGCGACGAGATTCTGATTTTTTCATCTGTGAATAAAACCAGATATGCAAACATAATTACAAAATCGAAATTCAGAATATTTTTGCTGAGCATATATTCAATGTAAGAGAAATAAACGTCTCTCATAAAATCAATTAGCTCTTCCTGCATTTCATCATGAAAGATCTCTTCTTTCAGACTTTCTAATACTCTTTTCCCTTCGAGCTTATCTTCACAATTGAAATCAAAAAATATTTTTTCCTTTAGGCCTTTCAATAAGTTGTGCATTTCATTCTGCTTTTCGCCTCTTACGCCGATACATTCCTTATTTAATTCGAGAAACAATTCTGAAAATTCAATACTATTTCCTTTTAACACTTCACCGCCTGAACCGAACCATCCTTTATCTGTTGGAAATATTCCGACGCTGCAGAGTTTTTTAATTGAATTAAGAACAGAATTTAAATCACTGCCCAGACTTTTATAAATGTTTTCATATTTCCTGAAAGTATTTTTTCTGAACTTCAGATAAAATTTTCTGAACAGATCTGATTCGTAATTTGACTCTTCGGCTATGTTAAAATTTCCCGTAAGCATTTCATCTATCCCAATTATAGACGGAGCTTTCAGTCCGTATTTTTTTAGAAATCTGAGACAGTAAGCGTGAAAATTCAGTACAGGCGCTTCAAGCAGTTCCGTGACATTTATATCCTTTTCATATACCGCTGTAACAGCATCATTTCTCATCTGCTCGGCAGCATTTTTTGTAAAAGTTATCAGAAGAATATCTTTCGGATGCACGCCGGCATTTATGAGATTTTTATATCTTCTGATAATAGTATGAGTCTTTCCCGTGCCTGCTCCGGCATCGACAAGATAAATTCCGTTCAGCGATTCCGCAAAAGTATCCTGCGGATTTATTTTCTTTGGATTATTTTTCATCTGCAATTAATAGTTTATTCCCGGGACATATATTCAGATAGTCGCAGTATTGACAGACACTACGCAGATCATTTACAGGTCTGTTTGGAAAATCAGAAACATAACATGAATTAATTTCATCAATGATCTCGCGGACATACTTTACAAATTTATCAGCATCATCTTTATAAATATAAGGATATTCCTTAGATCCTTTTCTCGCGCAGTTTATATATTTTAGAAGAGGCAGTATAACATCTTTTCTGAAAGTACTTTCTTTTCTATTACCGAATTTTTCATAAAAAATGTTTTTTTCATACCTCATGAAGTCGTGAATCTTTGTTTCAAGTATCTCTTTAAGCGAACTTAATTCATAAAAATCAATTTCGTCATATACTTCTAAGACCAGTTTTTTATACTCTTGTAAAGACAGATCGGATTTGACCGGAAGGTCCAGCTTATCATAAAATGCAGGAGATACAATAAACCTTTTAAACGTTTCCGGAATATAAATTACTTCAGTTTGGGACTTATCAGATCCGGTATTGCCTTTTATGTATTCATTGAAATTTAAAAGAAGGTACAGGTAAATAAAATTTATTTCAGAATCAGGATCATCCTCTCTTTTTCCGGTGATATAAGAAATAGTCTGAAAATTCGCATCATCAGCTTTATCTTTTTTAATTCTTTCGACATTAAATTCCTTTATAAGCATTTCTGAGTTTTTACCTGATCTTGAAGATTTATAATCAATAATTGTCCTGCCGGATGTAAGATCGATTTTACCTGAGATGCCTGAATCAGGAGCTCTCAGCCATTTCTCCGTATTGAGATATTTTCTTTCAAGCCGTGTCTTTTTAAAAAGAAAATTGCTTTCCGCTTGTTTTGTCCTTTTTGTTTTTCACAATTTCATACTCAATTTCATTTTCCATTTTATCAAGAAAATCCATGATCACTTTCATACCTACTTTAAAATTAGATCTTTCGGTATCCGAATTTAATTCATTCATAAAACCCGAAAACTCCTTCATAATAAGCTCGAGTAATTTGTCGAAATTTTTTTGCATAAAGGATAATTAAAGCAAAATTCAGCAAAACAGTGAAGGAAGTACCTTTTAGAAAATAACTTTTTCTCTGTTTGAGTTACAAGCTTGCCGTATGAAAACTTCTTTGGACATTTGTAAAAAGTATTTAAGGAAGAAGGTGAAATATAATTTATCTGAACCGGAGGACCGGATTTTAATTTGTGCTGAAAGACTGTATCCGGCTTTTTAACCGGTGATTCCTGAATTGCCATTACAGGTGAGAAAAACTCATCATCAAATTTTCTAATGTTTTGTCCCGTAAGAATATTGAAATAGTAACATGGTATGACAGGCCGGTTATTCCTGATACTCTGCGCTATATATATTTTTTCTCTTCCCTGAGATAAAAGTATCTGAAACTTTTCAAGATTCTTTTTTTCTTCAGCTGATTTATCAACATAAGCTTTATCTGTGCTCAGTCTCGTCCAGCTGTCGTCCATTCCTATAAATAGAGCGATCTGCCTGTCGACAAAAGCTGAATTGCCGGCATTTACAAACAGCACGCCTTCCTTTGTTTTATCAGTTTCAATATCAATATTGAGAATGAAATAGTTAAGAGTATTTAATCTTTCTCATTAATTTTTATTTCCAAGTTCAGTAAATGCAAGAAAATCCCTTAACGGTTTACTGAAATTTTTTCCCCGATAGAAATTCTATTCTGCTATAAAGTTCAAAGAAGGTAAATTTTCAATGTCTCTCATCAGATTAAAACATCCGTCAAAATTTTATTTCCTTTGTTTTGCACAATGTATCCCGTTAGACTGAAATCAGAATATTTTCTGTCTAAATTTATTCCGAAAATTGACTCAGCAAAATAAATATCCTTTACGAGGTGATCAGAAACGTTAAATGAAGATTCAATGAATGACAGAAAATTGCTGACCGAAATATTTTCTTTAAGAAAAGTTTTCATCTCCAGCTTAATACCTTTTTTGCTTAAACTTGATTTTATGAGATCTTTTAATTCGCTGTCAGTATTAAAGATTCAGACATCGTTTTGATTTTCCGGAGTTACTAAAGTTGTAACGGAATTTATCAGATCCTTTGTCGAATTAAAAAGATAAGTTCTGTTAAGCTTCAGCTCTTTATCTTTCATTAAGTTTACTCTATACGGAAATGTTTTGATTTTCGGAAGGACCTGCTTATCGAGTTCATTGAAAAGTTCATAACCTGCTACAGTTATTTTTATATCCCCGTAAAATCTTTCGTCAAAATTTTCCATCGCATACTCAACAGTTTTATATTTTTCCAGATATTTGAGAAAGTCTTTTTCCTGAGTGAGAAATAATTCACAGCTTTCGAGCAGACCGGTATGATTCCATATCTCTATTATTTTCTCTATGCTCTGATGAACATATTTAAGGGACTTATGGGAATGCTTTGTGATCTCAATTATAAGTTCGGATTTTGAATATAATTTATCGAAGTAAAGCGTACCGTATTTTAATGCCAGCTGCCGCGGCGTCATAGCGAGAAGTCCAAGACGCGGCATATCTACATTCCTGTTAAGCGCTGTTGCAAGCGGAGCATCACTTGTTATGACAAGATCGAAGTCTTTCACTTCATCGTATATTTCACTGATACTTTTGGATTTGTTCATCATTTCAATTCAAATAGGTAAATTGAATATTAATTTTCAAAATAGTTAATTAACTTCGTAAAAAAAATTCTATGTTATCAATATTCTTATAAAATTTTATGGCATTATATGGCAAAGAGTAAAAATAAAATTAAGATCTTCTCCTGGAATGTGAACGGGATAAGGGCAGTTCAGAATAAAGGGTTTATGGACTGGTTCAAAAAATGCAAGGGAAATATTATATGTCTTCAGGAAACAAAGGCGCAGCCGGAGCAGATCATTGATGAAGTTAAAAATATTAAAGGATTTACATCTTACTGGTTTTCTGCTGAGAAGAAGGGTTATTCGAGTGTGGCGATATACAGCGATACTGCGCCGAAGAATATTCTGACCGGATTCGGTAATCCGGATTTTGATAAAGAAGGCAGAGTTATTATAGCTGAATACGATTCATTTGCTCTTGCAAATGTTTATTTCCCTAACGGCGGAAGAGGTCCGGAAAGAGTTAAATACAAACTGGACTTTTACGACGAACTCTTTTTTTTCCTCGAAAAAAAATACCGTGACAGAAAAGGCATTATAGTAGTCGGCGATTACAATACAGCTCATAAGGAAATTGATCTTGCGCGTCCGAAGGAAAATACGACTACATCAGGTTTTATGCCGGTTGAAAGAGAATGGATCGACCGACTTTTAAATCTCGGTTACATTGATATTTTCAGAAAGTTTAATACCAAACCTGAACAATATACTTACTGGGATCAGATTACCAGAGCGCGTGAGAGAAATGTCGGATGGCGGATCGATTATTTTCTCGTAACTAAGGATATTGCTGACAGGACTTTAAAAGCTGAGATTCATTCTGATATAATGGGAAGCGACCACTGCCCGATCTCAATTACTCTCGAAGTGTAAATGCAGGCGATCGTCTTACATCAAACCGGAAATAAAAATAATTATGCTGATCTTTTCAGTATTAAAGAAGTTCCTGCGCCCGGTATTTCCGATGATGAAGTTTTAATAAAAATTTTTAACGCTTCTTTGAATCACCGCGATCTCTGGATCGCTGAAGGCGCATATTCAAAGATCAAACTTCCTGTTATATTGGGATCAGACGGTGCGGGTATAATTTATGAGAAAGGAAAAAATGTTAACAATTTTTCAACCGGAGATAAAGTAATAATATATCCATGCAGTAACTGGGGAAGCAATGAGAATTTTCAAAACAGGAATTTCGAAATTCTCGGAATGCCCGCAGACGGCGCATTCGCTGAGTATCTCAAAGTTCACTCTTCGGCAGTTTTTAAATTTCCTGAACATCTAGACTTTATTCAGGCATCAGCATTCCCGCTTGCAGGACTTACAGCATACAGGTCTTTATTTGTCAAAGCGGAAATAAAAAACACTGATAATGTTTTGATCACCGGAACAGGAGGAGGCGTAGCATCATTCGCACTGATGTTTGCTTTAATAGCCGGAGCAAAAGTTTTTGTAACATCGGGAAGCGATGATAAAATAAAAAAAGCGGTTTCTCTCGGAGCAGAAGGCGGTGTGAATTACAAAAGCGCAGACTGGATAAATGAATTAAAGGATATCACGGAAAATAAAATTGATATTGTCATAGACGGATCCGGAGGGAAATATTTTTCCGGGTACGTTGACCTGTGCAGCTACGGCGCAAGGATAGTTTCATACGGAGCGACACTCGGAGCGGCCGGTAAACTGGATCTGCACAAAGTTTACTGGAAGCAGTTGAAAATTTTAGGTTCGACGATGGGAACAGTCAGTGATTTCATAAACATGCTGGAATTCGCAGACACAAACAAAAGTATACCCATAATAGATAAAGTATTTCCCTTCAAAGAATATCTGAAAGCGTTTGACAGAATGAAAGATTCAGAACAGTTCGGCAAGATTGTTCTGGAATTTGCTAAGTAGCTTTATAGATCACTTCAGTCTTCATTCATATAAATTTTAATTTCAGATAATTCCAGCTAATATTAATTTTCATTTCAGACGGAACTTTAACAATTTTTAAATCATTCAATAAAAAATCTAACCATTTTAAATTCTTTTTAATAAACTCATATGTATAATTTTTCCGAATTAAATTAAAATCATGTTAAAAACATTTTTTGAGACAAGAAAAGATCTGGGAATATTGATACTCCGACTTGGGATTGGAACTGCTTTTATATTCATTCACGGATGGAATAAAATGCTCGGAGGACCGGAAACATGGGCGAGGATCGGAGGAGCAATGTCTACTTTAGGTATCACATTTGCGCCTGTATTCTGGGGTTTCATGGCTGCTCTTAGCGAATTCGGAGGAGGATTACTTTTAATACTCGGGTTATTCACGCGGACGGCTTCATCTTTTATGGCAGTTACAATGATCGTTGCAGCTGCAAGACATCTGACAAATTTAGATCCATGGAACAGAGTATTTTATCCCATAGAAATGCTTTCAGTATTTGTCGCTTTGATTTTTATAGGAGCAGGTAAGTATAGTCTTGATGCAATGATCGCAAAAAGAAAAAAATAATTCTCATAATTGATCATTGATAATTGATAATTGATCATTGATAATCATTGATCATTGATCATTTTGATCAATGATGAGAATTATTTCTTTTGTTTTTATAAGCGTCGAAAAAAGTTTTAACGCCCGCAGATACAGCAGAAATTGTGTTTACAGTATCCATAATAGGCGGTTCAATTTCATTCATAACTTTCTGCTGCAAATTTAAAACTCTTTCCGTAGAATCCTTAACATTATCGACAACTGTACCGAGTACATCCATATTGTCATTAACTTTACCGGAAATTTCAGTAACGCTGTCAGCAAGAGATTCTATTTTTTCAAACGTTGCAATTATTTTTGGTTTTAATTCCCTACTGTCATCAGCGATCGAGTTAATTTTTTCACTAATTACTACAAATAATTTACTGATCTTTACAAGAAAGAATATGATCACCGTAAACAGAATTACAATAATAAAATTTACGATAATCTGTGATATTTGAAGTGTCTCTTCCAATATTATATTAATTAATTAATTATGAGCTTTTTCTTTTCTCTTCATTATAAGCTTCAATACCTGCTTTAAATGCATCCTTTATTTTCCTGATTCAGAAGATATAATATCTTTAGTAGAATCAATTGTACCGGATGCTTTTACTTTTGCATCATTCAATACATGGTTGGCATCATCAATCAGTGAACTAGCTTTCTTCTTTGCGTCAGAGATCAGTTCTTCTGATTTTCTTTTGCCTTCGTTAATAAGATTTGTAGCTTTGGATTTTGCTACCTGCAGATATTCAGAAGTGTCATCCATTAATTCATCCTTTTTAAGTCTGATGTCGTTTCTGAATTCTCTTCCGCTTTTAGGAGCGTAAAGAAGAGCGATTGCAGCGCCTAAGACGCTTCCGGTTAAAAATCCGAGTAATAATCCTTTTGTTGTTTTATTGTCATCCATTGTAAAATCTCCTTATTTGTTTTTTGATTAATATTAATATAAACTAATTTTATTTTATTAGCAAATTAGATTTTTATTGTCAGATATTTATCGCTTCATTGTAAGCAACCCCTACTGCTTCCATGTTTGCTTCGCTTAAAGTAGGATGCGCGTGAACAGTTTTTAAAATTTGTTCATGCGTAGCTTCAAGAGATTTAGCTAACACAAATTCCATTATTAATTCAGTAGCTTCGACACCGACAATGTGCGCTCCGATCAGTTCATCATATTTTTTATCAAAGATAACCTTGATCATACCGACAGTTTCACCTAATGCGCGTGATTTACCGCTTGCGGAAAAAGGAAATTTTCCGACATTGATCTCATAACCTTCTTCAAGAGCTTTTTTCTCAGTAAGACCGACTGATGCAACCTGAGGCTGACAATAAGTACAGCCGGGAATAGTGTTGTAATCAATGTCCGGAGTATGCATCCCTTTAATTTTTTCAATACAGTTTATTCCTTCTGAAGAAGCAACATGCGCGAGCCACGGCGGTCCGATGACATCGCCGATTGCATAAAATCCATCGACATTTGTTTTGTAATCCTTATCAACTTTGATGCTGCCTTTATCGACTGCAATACCGATTTCCTCAAGTCCGATATTTTCAACATTCCCAACGACACCGATTGCGATCAACGCTACATCAGATTCCAGAACTTCATTACTTTTACCTGAGACTTTTGTAAGGACTTTGTTTCCTTTTACTTCTACGCTTTCTGTTTTAGTGCCTGTAAGTAATTTTATTCCCCGCTTTTTAAATTCCCTGGCTACAACATCAGAAATATCTTTATCTTCTACAGGCAAAATATTCGGAAGCATTTCAACAATAGTAACTTCCGTTCCGAAAGCGTTATAGAAATATGCAAACTCAACACCGATCGCGCCGCTGCCGACAATTGTCATTTTTTCGGGAAGGTCTTTGAGGATCATCGCTCCTGTCGATGATAAAATTCTTTTTTCATCAAACTTAAGATTACCGAGACTTCTTGTCCTGGCGCCGGTTGCAATAATATTAAATTTAGCTTTTACTTTTTCCAGTTCTTTACCTGATTTATCTTTAACGGAAACAGATCCGTCCTTATTAATGAATGCAGCGCCTTCAAGTACGTCGATCTTATTTTTTTTCATTAGATATCTCACGCCTTTTTCAGAAATGTCAGCTACGCCTCTCGACCTGGCGATAATTTTTTCAAAATCAAATTTAACATTCTCAACTGAAATACCGAAGTCGTCAAGATTTTTTATACCGTTCATAAGTTCAGCGTTTTTCAAAAGCGCTTTGGTCGGGATACAGCCCCAGTTCAGGCAAATGCCGCCGAGTCTGTCTTTTTCTATAATAGCAGTTTTAAATCCAAGCTGTGTAGCCCTGATAGCAGTAGTATAACCGCCGGGACCGCTTCCGATCACAATGACGTCAAATTCTTTCATTTAATAATTGAGATATTTGTTTAGAGATTTAGAATATTTATTGTAAGTTTTATTTAAATTACTAATATTGAAACCGTATCTCAATGTAATATTTATTAAATTATAAATTAAATTAAAAATTTAAACTTGTTTTGACACAGCAGGCGGGAAAATTACTGATAATATCCGGACTGATAATTGCAGCTATAGGCGTAATAATAATGTACTCAGACAAAATTCCTTTTTTAGGAAAATTGCCCGGAGATATAAGGATAAAAAAAGATAATTTTGAATTTTACTTTCCGCTAGCTACTTCAATTGTTATCAGTCTGATAATCTCATTAATAATGTATCTGATATATAAGATGAGGGGCGGGTAATCAATTATAAAATGTGAAATTATAAATGAATAACTATTATACCAGCTTAAGAAATATATCGATAATTTTTTGCAAAGAATATCCCGTTAATTTTCCTGGAAAGGGATTTTGTTATCTCGGAAATTTTTTTCCAGCCCCACTGGTAAAAGGAAAAAGATAAGATGTGTGTGTATCGAAATTGAGATAATGAATCAAAGACTATAGAGTATTCATGTCAGAGAAGATCTCCATACATAGTATTAAGGAAAAATTATTCTAAAGCCAGAAGGAATTCAGTCAATATTTTTAAAGATATATATGATCAGAAAATAACTGATGTAAGACTTCTGGACTCTGACAGAAAAATTTTAATATCACTTACAGACGGCTATACTATACTATTTACATTTTTCACAAATAAGTCCAACTGCTTCTTACTTCGTGATGATCATATAATAAGCGCATTTAAAGACAGCGAGATTTACAGCGGTAAACAGGTTTCGGAGACTGCGCCGGAATACAATTCCGGCATACAGCCCCCTCCCTCCGACATCTCACGCTACCTCAAATCCCGCTATCCGAAATCCGGCCGTCTCTATCTCACCGAAGCTCTCTTCCGTTCCGGTCTCATCAGCTCCTCACCGGCTGATACGGAATCAATTTCCTCCGCCGACTCTGCCATGAATTCCATTATAAACGAAATTTCAAATCCTGTTTACTTTCTCTATCAGAAAGATGAAGACTTCATTTTATCACTTGCAAAGTTATCTCATCTGAAAGATCATTCCGCTAAAGAATTTGAAAATATAAACGAACTCATACTCGCTTATTTAAAACTCTCATCATCCTCCGTCAAATTTCACGATGCAAAAAATAACAGAATATCTGAACTCAAAAAAAATATTACACACAATAAAAAAAAGCTGGAAAGTTTCAGACTTAATCTTGAGCATTCCCGTAACTCCGGAAATTTTAAAGAATACGGAAATCTGATACTGCAGAATATTCATCTGATAAGTAAAGGTCAGTCTGTTCTTAAAACCGGCGATGATCCTGCCGGTTATGATATTACTGAGATCAGTCTAAAGGAGGAACTCTCCCCGGCGGAGAATGCCGCTCTGTATTTTGATAAATATAAAAGACTGAAAAATTCCGAAAGTCTTATACTTAAAAAGATCTCTGATCTTGAAAAAAATATTACAGCTCTCGAAAATGAATTAGCTTCAGTCGAAGCGTCTGATAACTATAAGAAAATTATTAAAGAGGATAAATTAATGCAGGAATCAAAAAATGACGAAACAAATAAATTCAGGAAATTTATTCTTAATGACAAGTATCAGGTCTGGGTGGGAAAGGACAGCATTTCCAATGATCTTCTGACTACAAAGTACGCTTCACAGAATGACCTGTGGTTTCATGTAAGAGGCGCAAGCGGTTCTCATACTATTCTTAAAAAGAATTCCAAAGAAGATGTCCCTAAGGAGATCATCTATTCCGCAGCTTCGATCTCGGCTTATTACAGCAAAGCCCGTAATGCAGGGAATGTACCTGTGGCTTATTGTGAAAAAAAATATGTTAAGAAAAAAAAGGGATTTAAATCAGGTACTGTTTCAATGGAAAGAGAAAAAGTAATTTTTGTAAAACCTTCGCTGCCTCCGGATATCTAAATGCTGTCATACTTTATCATATTCCTTTCAAGATCATTCAGCTTCTCCTCTATGCGCGCGGAATTCGGCGACCCTGCTCTTAATAAAAAACTATAAGCTTCATACGCTTCCTTGTAATTCTTTTGTTCGGCATACAGATCAGCAAGTGTTTCTGTTATAATTATGTAACCTGTATCCGTATTACTTTTCATTTGTTTACCGGCGCCGACGTTTTTCCCGGACTTGTCTGAAATATTAAAATGAAATGATAAATATTTATTTTCAAAATTTCTGAATTCAGACTCGGGTATATTAATTTCATCATCATTCAAAAGATCACTCATGCCGAATTCCGTGAACAGAGTTTCCTGCATATCAAATTTCTTTTCAAAAAAATTAAAATCAAATTTATTCCTGGTTTCCTTCGGATACTGGATTTTTTCCTGTCCAGAGATCGATCTCAGATTCTGTATATTAATATTGAGTTTGGTCAGCACTTCCTTTACAGGTATTTTATATTTCAATTCATTGTATAACTGTTCGGCATCACTAAGATATTCAGCTTTCAATAACGCTTTGATCAGTATAAGCTTTGCAGTCAGGTAGTTCGGATAAATATTTAAACCTGATCTGCAGACAGAGATGCAGTCTTCATATTGCTCATTCAGATAATATAGATTTGCAAGACGGATAAATACAGGTGATAAAAAATTTTTATCAAGTCTGGCTTTTGCCTCTTCTATATGTTTATCAAAATTAATTTGCATCAACAGCTAGTTTACTCTTGATCGATCTGTTTGCAATTATAACCTGCCTTATTGACAAATATGAGATCAGGCTGAATCCGCTGCAAAACATTACCTGAAAAGGAATTGCAGCGACCTGAGCAGTTGCAACCGCTATGACTACTCCCACAAAGCAGTATATAGCAAGCAGCGCTTCTATATAAGTTGTGAATGAAAGTTTTTTGTTAACATACTTCTTTCCTTCCCATGAATCTTTCTTATTCATTATCTGATACTTCGGCGTCCTGACAAACTCGCTTTTCTTATCTAATAATCCTTCAAATACGGCTTTCGTATTATTGACTGAAAAGCCCATACTTCCTGCAAGGAAAACGGGAAAATATATAATGCGCTTCTGCCAGTCAGGGTAAACATCTTTCTGTGAGTATAAATAAAATATGAATGAACTTATAAATGCAAATATGAACAGCGACATGAATTTAAAAACCGTATCATACTCACCGGTAAGTTTTATCAGCATCACGGGAAGATTCAGCAATGCAGCCATCAGAATAAACGGATATGCAAGGTTACTGAATAAATGTATGAACGACTGAAATTTTAATTTAAACGGCATGTCTGATCTTAAGACTTTTGGATAAACTTTCTTCGCTGTTTCAATGGCGCCTTTTGTCCATCTGAACTGCTGAGATTTCAATGCGCCGATATCCGAAGGGAGCTCTGCCGGTGAAGTAAAATTAACAAGATACCGGAATTTCCATCCTTTCATTTGCGCTCTGTAGGAAAGATCGAGATCTTCCGTAAGCGTATCAGCTTCCCAGTTGCCTGCGTCAAAGATACATTCCTTTCTCCACACTCCGCCCGTTCCGTTGAAATTTATAAAAAAGCCGGCTCTGTTTCTCACCGCCTGCTCTATTACAAAATGTCCGTCGAGCGCGATCGCCTGTGTTTTTGTCATTAGCGAAAACTCTCTGTTCAGATGCTCCCATCTCGTCTGCACAAGTCCGAGCTTTTCTTCTTTGTAAAAATAAGGAATAGTTCTCTTTAAGAATTTTTTCCTGGGAATGAAATCAGCGTCAAAGACTGCAACAAATTCCCCCCTTGCAGTCTCAAGTCCGACCTTTAATGCGCCGGCTTTATAACCTTCACGGTTAGTCCTGTGAATATGCTTTATATCAAATCCTTTGTCCTCATACTTTTTAATGTGATCTTTTATTATCTGAGTCGTCTCGTCCGTTGAGTCGTCAAGTATCTGCACTTCAAGCTTATCTTTCGGATAATCTATTCTCAATACCGAATCTATCAGCCGCGTGATCACATACTGCTCATTATATAAAGGAATCTGAATAGTAACTATGGGATATTCTTCCATATGAAATTCACTCTCATCCAGATCGACAGTTCTTTTATTAAATGTTTTGAAATAGTAATATACCATATTGAATCCGTGAGATCCGAAAAAGAAAAGTATCGAAAGTGAAATAATATATGCAGCGAGTACCAGACTTTCTATATTCATTAAATAATTTTGTTTACCAGTTTGATGTAAGTTCAATTACTATATCTTCAGAAATTTTCTCTATCGCTATCGCCACTCCGTCAGCCCTTCTCGAGAAATCATTTCCGCTCGAAGGATATTCGCCGTAATTCTGAAAATTCTTTTCCCAGATCAGTTTCTGCTTTTTCAGATCTTCAAAAGATACTTTTATCGTTAAGATAATTTTTCTCTGCGTTACGTTATCTCCTGTTGTTATAACTGATACATCGTCACCGACGTTTGTTATCGTGCAGTTCAGCACAGCGTCTGAAATCTTTTTATCAGCCAGTCTGAAAGTATTGTCGCTTATGATCCTTGACTTTAGTCTCTCGGTAAAAGTCTCGGGCAGTGTCGGGGATGAAAATCCGCTTATGTCTTTTGCGGTCGGCACAGCAATGGAGTTTATTCCTTTAGGCGGATTATTACCGCGGAATCCGTAAACCCCGCATCCCGGTATCTGGAAATAAATTAACGCCGCCAGTAATATTAAAGAAATTATTCTCATCTGTCCCGTCTTAATATTTCTTTGCTGATGTTATACTTTTTTATTTTATTATAAATACTCCTCGGAGTCTGATCAAGTATTTCCGATGTCTTCTCTACATCCCAGTAATTTCTGTCCAGCAGGTATATCAGCACTTCCTTTTCAATGTCATACATATTCATTTTTGAAAATCTCTCTTCGCTGATCGTGAAATCAGTATCGCGTTTCTCATTTCCGTTTCCGAAACTTCTCAGTTCCGTGATCTGATCTTTTATGTCAAGTATATCAGACTTTATCTCAAGCAGCGCTCTGAATAAAAAATCCTTCTCGGCATTTTCCCTGGACTTGCCGATTATGATAGGCAGAGAACTCGTGATCTCTTTCTGATCGGTCTGCAGATGTTTCTTTACATCATGCAGCGTTAGCCGCTTGCCGGGATTTAATACGATTATGCTTTCGCAAAAATTCTTAAGCTCCCTTGCGTTTCCGGGCCATGTGTAATTTATGAGAAAATCCATCGCATCGTCTTCTATACCTTTGAAATCAATATTATTTTCCTTGCTGTATAATTCCGTAAAGTGACCGAATAAAAGCTTGATGTCTGATTTTCTTTCTCTTAAAGGCGGGATGTAAATGTTAATTGACCTTAATCTGTAATACAGATCGTCTCTGAAATGCTTCATTAAAACTTCCGCCGCGAGATCTTTATTTGTAGCGGCGACTATTCTGACATCGACTGAAATATTTTTATTCCCGCCGACTTTCATGAATTCTCCGGTCTCCAGCACTCGCAGAAATTTCACCTGAGTCGACAGCGGCATCTCTCCTATTTCATCCAGAAATATCGTCCCCTTATCCGCCATTTCGAAATAACCTTTTCGCTCTTCTATAGCCCCGGTAAATGCGCCTTTCTGATGACCGAATAATTCACTCTCTATGATTCCTTCAGGAATCGCCCCGCAGTTTACCGTGATAAGCGGCTTATCGCTTCTCCTGCTCATCTGATGAATTGATTTTGCAACTACTTCTTTACCCGATCCGCTTTCACCCGTTATCAGTACGCTGACATCGGTCGGAGCTACCTGTTTAAGAGTTTCGTTTATTTCAGTTATCTGAACTGAATTTCCTAATAACAATACTGACATAAAAAATTTTGTAAATATACTACTATACGGAGGTTTATTAAAGTTATTTATGGAAGTTGATGTGAATGGAAATGTGCAGAAGGTTTAAACTGAATGGATCTCAATACATACTAATTTACCACTAAGTCACTAAGACACCAAGTAATTGAGATTGAGAAAGTAGTATATAATCTGAATTCATTTATTAATTTACCGACGGCAGTAAAACTCGTAACTTGAAACTCGAAACTCGTAACTTGAAACTCGTAACTTGAAACTTATTTTAATTAAGAAGCATTTTCTTCGAAAGTAAATTCACCGCTCTTATTATGTAAAAATAAATCCCGCTCGGGAGATCTGATGCATTGACATTAACTGTATAATATCCCGCTGTCTTAAATTCATTTATTATGTTCGAGACTACTCTTCCCGAAATATCATAAAGCGTTAAATTTACTCTTCCGTCAGAAGACAGCGCATAGTCTATCTTTGTAACGGGATTAAACGGATTCGGATAATTCTGTGATAATGAATATTGCTCCGGAATTCCGACTTCGACATCATTGGACAAATTGAAATATTCAAAATTTCCGCTGAAGTCTATTTGCTTTAATCTGTATTTATATTTACCTGAACTTACTCTTTCGCTAAATGAATAAGTTTTTATTTCGCCGGAATTTCCGTTACCCGCTACGCTTCCGGTCTTTGACCAATTCTCATTTACTGCTGATTCATTATTTACATTTAATCTTTCTATATCAAAACCTGAATTGTTTACTTCGTTTTGTTGTTGTCCAGTTCAATGTGACTTTATCCTGGAAATACATTTTGAGGTAAAGCCCGACAATTCAACCAGGTATCGGACCGTCTATATGAAAATTCCGGATATTTGAGATCAGGAAATTATTTTAAAGGAACTTTACTTTTATCCTCCAGAAGTAAGTTAGATACATACTGAATCCGCCGACTGTTTTAATGTATCTGTTAATGAAGAATCATTAATAACAAAATAACAACTGAGGATCGTCAGATACCTGTAATACATAATTCACTGCTGTCAATTTTAATGCAGGAGAAATCTATAGAAGTAGAAAGAGTAAGATAATTTTCAGGCGGAGTAATTAAAATTGTATGTGTTGTAAACACCATACCGGGAAAAAGCAAAGTACTCCGAATCATTTTTTCGCAGACACTTTCCAGTAATACCTGGTTCCTATATCTAATCTGAAACCGTTTTGAAAATATCCGTGACATTTGAGTCAATTAAAAAATAGTAGTAATGAAATTCAGATCTTTAGTAATCTGCAGCTTATAGGATACAGCAGATTCTTTACTATGCCAAGTAAAATTTAATGATAGGAACAGATATGGCATTGTTTGGCGGACTGATCAGTATTACTCCGGAAGCAAGGCACGCAGAAAATTCCATACAGCCGAACTGATAAAAAATGCAGAATCATTTTCAGGAGTTACCTTCCGGTAATAGGTTGTATTTGGATGTAATTACCAACGGTTTTGAATGTATCTGAAATTGCTGAATCGACAAAAGCAATATTGTTAAAGTTTTGATCTGATGCGATCTCAAGTTTATAAGTAGTATTTGAACTGAAATCAAAATTAGTTTTAACTTCATCTGTTATTTCTGTTTCATCATTAACAATATTAACAAAATTTTCATAAGTTACGCTGACGGATCTGAAAGTTGTTATCTGACCTCCTTTATACCAGGAGAATTCTACAGGGACCGGTACAGACGCTGCTGAGTTTGGAGGATTATTTAAAACTGTTTGCGCAGGGACAACTCTAAAATTCCGGATACCGGAATACGTAAATACCTTTGAATCATTTTCCCGGAAACTTTCAGTAATATGTTGTATATGGACTTACAGAACTGACAGTTTAAATGTGTCAATTAAAGCAGAGTCACCTAAAACAATATTATTAAAATTAAAATCGGTTGAGACCTGGAGCTTGTATGATACCGCGTCGGATACTTTATCCCAGGAAAATTAATATTCTTCAGAGCTGTAACAGAATTATCCAAAGGGTTAATTAATGAAATTCCTGCATTGGCTGTAAATTATCAATAATTGAATGCGTTTCAGGTGTTGTGATATCAACCCCGGTAGTTCCAATGTAAGCAAATATTTTTGTAGCATATAAAACTACAGGAGGGTTCCTCCACTGAATGTTTAACGGCGCAGGGTTTAATGATCCGGTTTTGCTCAATATTCTCATCCGGACAATTTTTGTTCCGGGAAATCCGATATCCGGCAGGAAGTATCCATTGCCCGGACCGGGCAGGCTATTTGTTGCTAACCGTAATACGGTTGCCGGAGGATTTGAAG
>JADJWZ010000040.1 GCA_016716125.1 Ignavibacteria bacterium
AAGAACCTTCAAACGAGAGCTAAATTTAATTACAAATCTTTCAATAAGTTACGGAACAAAAAGCATAATGTATTTTCCTACGGGTCATGGAATATTTACTGATAGTAATTATCAAAGGGACTTACAGATCCCCAAAATACTAATTTTACGCGAGGACAGGCAGTGTCTGTGACCAAAACAAATGGGGTGCAATCATGAAGATTGATTCGATTGCAAAAAAGTGGGGACCATATTTAATGAGCTTTGATAATGCAAATAGAAGATCTTATATATACAGAATTGCGGATGAAAGAAATGAAATGTCTGCAAACACATTCATCGATAAACTCAAAGCATACCCCGCAGTGGAGTTTGCTCCCGATCCGGATCCGGATTTGAGTAATGTAACCGCGAAACAAACACCGACGCTTATCTGCAGGCGGCATTTTTGAGAAAGAAAATCGGAGTTTAGATAAGTCTAATTTTTATGATAGTAAACAGGAAAGATGTTCTCCGTTTCTTGAATTATGGTTCTGCAGACAGTATCGGGCAGAAGGCCATTACAATGAAAATAAATCCGACTTCTCTCAGCGGTTTTAATAACTGGAAAATTTTGATCTTGAGACAGGTTGATACAGTCAAACGCTTAGTAAAAGTGATACAAAGTTACGCATTTCTCGGTGACTTTATGCTAGGTGAAGGGAAGTTATTCAGATTAGCTCCCGTCATGCAGGAAGGCGGAACGCTTGTTGCTGATGAATCAATTAACAATATTAATTTCAACTGTAACGGAGATGTGAGTAATAACGGAAAGAATATTTCTCTTTATGTCGGCACTATTGTTAATTTTGCAGATGGTGTGAAATGGAATATAGATGGCGGAGAATTTAAAACAGGTCGCATATCCTGACCTCCGAATGAACTTAAAGTAAATATGAAATCACGGGGCGGAGCTGGAATGGAATTGATTTTATCGGCTGTGATCTTGTGAATGTTTCCAATACTAATTTTGAGAATGTAAATTAAGCGGTCCTGAAATTGAAAACCCTTCTGCCCTGCGGTTTGTTGATTGTTACGATATGATAGTATCAGGCTGTAAGTTCAATTTTCAAATTAGATTCTATCAGCTGCATTAATCTTAATTATATAGAAACCAGAAGATGAAATCGATGTATCTTCTAATGTATTTTATACAATGAATTTAATACCGGTAATAATCAATTTTCTACAATCATTTTGCGCAAGTTTGCTAAAGTGTTATACCAATTATAATCAATGGTGGCTTAAACTCAACAACAGGAAATATTGCCAATATTTCTTTGTAATGTTTCAGCCGGTGTTATTAAAATAATGACATAAGTAACTATAATGGTACGGGTATTAATGTAATGTCTCCCACATCATATGTTGATCTTTACAACAATGACATAGATGGTGATTCGAGTATTTCAGGTGCAGGTATATATAACGGTACAATTAATCTCGGACCGCAGGGCGAAGTCCGGACCGGTGGATTTAATGAAATATCTTCCGGAGATCCGAATGCCAATAATCTTTATTCCGAAGAAGGTTATTTTCTGATCGATCAGGGATTAAATACATTTAACATTAACAACAGTTCTACTGCATATCATTTAGGCGGAGTATTTCCTGATGTAAGTTCTGCCGAAGCAGGAGGTTCTGAAAATTGTTATAAGCTGAGTAATTCTATTTCCACTCCTAGAGAAAATGTAGTTTGTCTGGGTCCATATTATGGCAGCAGCTGCGATGTAGAATTTTCTTTTGAACCTACGGTTTGCGCAATAATACAGAATGAAGAATATTTAATTGTTGATCTGGGTAATCAGGTTTATGATACTATATATATAACAGGCGGGGGAAGCGGAGCCGGATTCTCAGATAAGGTATCATCTTTAAATAATATTAATAATAAAGCGGAAATATCTTCTGCAAAAGAGGTATATGATGAGATCTGTCTTGAGATGCGTAAGCGGAATTACGAATCCGTTTACAATAAAAGTATTGAAATGCTGACAAATTATGCTGACAGTCTGGAGAGCATAGATTGTTTATCAAAACTTTATCTAAGCGCGCTTTCGCATGACAGTTCCGGAAATATAATGACAGAGCTGAAAACATACTATGAGTCATTGATATTAAATAACGGCGAAGGAAAATGAAACTGCTCATTAAAAAAACTTATTATCTTCTTCAAAAACAAAAGTCTCGCTTGGAGAATATCAATCGGCAATGACTGGATTTCAGCAAATAATTAATCAAAATCCATTCAGCTATGAAGGACTGTCAGCAAGCTGGGACTACTCAGCCACTAGTCTGCTGGACAGTATTCACGGTTCGGGCGGAGGTAATAAAAGCAGTGAAATGGAAGAGTCAGGTGAGTATATTGATGATCCTATAGATATACATTTCAATAAATCAAGAAATGATGATGATAAGAGTCTTTTTACTAAGGAAAATAAAAAATCAATCAAAGAAAATATTATAAAATCATTTGAGTCATCAAGAGAAAAGGAATTTAATAATGTCAAACAGCTTCAGACTAAGATCGAACAGGGAATAGCATCTGAAAAGGAAAGATCTGAATTTAGAACTAAGAAACTTCTGAGTGAAACAGTAAAATCAAGGAAACCGCAAAACGTACAGGAACATCTGAATTTTGTAAACAGCGATATTAGGAAAATATTCAGAACTGAATCAATCGGCGAAAATAGTGATTCACCAAAAGAATTAATTCCGGTTGAATATCAATTATCACAAAACTATCCAAACCCGTTTAACCCCGTTACAAACATTAAATTCAGTCTGCCGCAGGAAAGCAAAGTAAAACTTACAGTATATGACATTCTCGGAAGAGAAATTAAAAGATTAATCAGCAATGAATTCAGGACTGCCGGAGTGTATTCTATGGAATTCAACGGCGCGGGACTATCGAGTGGAGTTTATTTTTATAAATTGGAAGCGGGTAAGTTTGTTCAGACGAAGCGTATGGTATTAATTAAATAAGATTATTCATTAAAAAAATTTTAAGAAGGTTTACGCATACATTCACGTATTATTTAATTTTAATTTGCCGGAATGCAAATAAATAAGCTGTCCTTTTTTTATATAAGGACGGCTTTTATATTTATTTTAAAAATTTGAATTATTAAAATATCCCGGTCGTATATTTAAATATATTCTGTAAATTAGATCAACTCATACAATACTTTAAATTATTGAAAGACTTTAAAATAAAATTAGCCGGTAAGGAAATAATCTGTGAGAATACATTGCTGTTTACTTTTGACAGATCAGGGACAGGTTATGAATTTTTCCCGGGACAATACGCTTATTTTACTTTACCGGAAAACTCCGGCGCATTGAAGATTGATGCGAAAGGAAATACGCGTCCGTTTTCATTCGCAGGTTCACCTGATAAAAAAGAACTGTTAATAGCTGTAAGAAAAAACGAATCCGCCTTTGTAGAAAATTTATTTAATCTTCAGCCGGGTTCGGATTTATTTGTAAGCAAACCATTCGGGAATAATATCCTTGCAGACAATTCAGCAAAAATATTTATCGCCGGAGGGATCGGCATCACACCTGTAAGAAGCATTCTGGAATATGTATATGAAAATAATCTGAATGAAAAAATAACGCTTTTCTATTTTAATAAAACCTGTACGCAGACAGCGTTTCTTTCTGAATTAGAAAACTGGTCGGAGAATATTCAAGGGTTTAATTTTATTCCGGTGATTGAAGATTTAAATGACAAAGAATGGAATTATGTATTCGGACTTTTCAGCGCTGATTTAATAAGAAAATATGCCGGAGAAACTGAGGGAAAAAATTTTTATTTGTTCGGATCAGACAGTATGAATGAAAAAGTAAAAGAGACATTTCTGAATGAAGGCATAAAACCGGAAAATATAATTACCGAATCCGCAGGATAATATCAGTACTATTTCAGATTAAAAAATTTCTCTGTTTAAATAAACAAGTATAATTCAAAAGATCTGAATTTGTTTTCATAATTTATCAAACCTGATCTTATCACCTTCTTTAATTTTATATCTGTCTGTAAATCCTCCCGCGACTTCGACTACATAAATTGCAGGTCTGTCTGAAGGAAGAGAAGTTTCAGAAAACGGAACAGTATTTTTAAAAATCTTCACAATTTTAAAATCCGAATTTACATACATAATATCAAGCGGTATGACAGTGTTTTTCATCCAGAAAGACTGCATTTCCTCCCTGTCAAAAATGAACAGCATACCTTTACCGTCATCCAGGGATTTTCTGTACATAAGTCCCTGCGTACGCTCTGTGTCGTCAAGCGCAAGCTCAATATCTATTTTTTTAATGACAGTGCTTTTACCGTCAACGCTGATAAATTCCAGTTCACCCTCCTTTTTAAACTGCGGTTCCGGAACATTTTTGATTTTCTCCTGCGGATCTTTAAACACGGGCGGTTTGACCGGCTCTTCCCTTAATACAAGGTCATAAAAAAAATAGCCGCCAATGATGAGTATAACTGCTAATAAAATATATCTCGATATTTCTGCGCCTGAAGATTTTTTATCCGGAATTTTTTCTTTTCTGCTTTTTGACAATTGCGGTTAATTAGTGTTTAGCTTTTTTGAGAAATTCTTTAATCGAATCTATCAGATAATAATTCTGCTCACGCGTGCCGAGTGTAATTCTTGTTTCCGTTTTGAACGCTTCTTCATCAAGGAATTTGATAAGGAGATTTCTTTCTTTGAGAAACTTATCCAGATCTTTTCTTATACCGGCAGGCATATCCACCAGCATAAAGTTTGCAAAAGATTTATAAGGAGTAAATCCCTTCATCTTATTAAATTCCTTGTAAAAATATTCCTTATCTTCCTGCATCATCCCCGTAACTTTTTCATAATACTTATTATCGTCGTAAGCGATGAGCGAAAGATTTTCTGAAACCAGATTATATCCGAGATATCTTGTAGTATAACCTTTAAGCTCTTCAAGATTATTACCGGCAAAGCTGAAACCCATTCTCGTACCGGCGAGAGCGAAATACTTTGAGAAAGTTCTGCAGATAATAAGATTAGGGAATTCATCGATATAAGGTTTTACATAACTGTTATCTTTAGATCCGAATCCCCAGTAAGCTTCATCAATCATTACAATTGCGCCTCTGCACACATCAAGAAATTTTCCGAGCTCTTCTTTTGAGATCATGTTTCCGGTTGGATTATTTGGTGAAGCGATAATTACGATCCTGGGTTTTTCCCTGTCATAAATTTTGATCAATTTATCCAGGTCATAAAGATAAGAATCAATTTTTCCGATCTTACCTTTTTTCATAGGGTATTCTACATTAAATCCGCCGACTTCATAAGCGACTTTTTTATAATACCACCACGCTTCTTTCGGAATAAGAACTTTCTCTCCGCGGGCGAGGTATCTGTGAATAAGCTGCTTGAGAATATCTTCACTGCCGTAAGATATGATGATTTGATTTTCTTTAAATCCAAAATCCTTTGCGATCCTTTCGGATAATTTTGATTTAACGCCGCGGGAAAAATCCCTCGAATACCATGCAAGCTCTTCAATGCCGACTGTCTTCAGATATTCAAAACATTTCGGTGTAGGTCCGTACTGAGATTCATTTCTGTCGAGATACTGAATGGTTTTATACTTTAGATTATTCATTAGAATTTTTTTGAAATTATTTTTTAATTTTTGTAAGAAAATTTTTAACACCGTTCCTGCATTCTTCAGTCATTCTTGTAATTGCATTCATATCAACTGCATAATCCAGCGCAGGTCCGAAACTCATAGAGGAAACATTCTTGAACATTTCTTTTGTCAGACTGATAGAGCTTTGCGGAAGAGCGTTGAATTCAGTGCAAAGATTCATAACTGTACTTTCGAGGTCTTCGGCTGTCGTTACATAATTCACAAACCCGATCCGCTTTGCTTCTTCGCCGTTAATAAATTTAGAAGTTAGAAGAAGATCTTTTGCATGAGATTCTGTAACTCTTTTTAAAAGAAATATCATTACTATTGCCGGAATGAATCCTATCCTGACTTCAGTATATCCGAACTGCGAATCCTTGTCCGCTACAATAATATCACAGGCGCTGGCAATACCGCAGCCGCCGGCAAGCGCATAACCTTCCACCAATGCGATCACGGGTTTTTTACAATTGTAAATGCTGAGCAGAAGATCGCGGAATTTCTGAGAATCAGCTTTATTTTCCAGAATGTCATACTCGGAAATTTTATGAAGATAATCTAAATATAATCCGGAACAGAAATTTCCCGCCGCTCCCGCTAATATTATACTTTTAGTTTCTTTGTCTTCTGAAATTTTATGGAATGTCTCTGTCAGTTCGGATATCATTTCCTCGTCTAAAGAATTTCTCTTCTCCGGACGGTTCATAATAATTTTTTTTGTCTGACCTTTTTCCTCTATTATAATGGTATTCAGTTTCATTTTAATTCAGTTTGGCAGGTAATTTATAAAAAAATTTTTCTCATAATTTAATATCTTTGAATCTATAAAAAAATGTTCTTTGATCATTTCTTCCGTAATGACTTCCTTTGTATCCGTAAATTTCACTATCTCACCGTGTCTGAGAAGAACTGACTTGTTCGAATATTTTAAAGCAAGATTAAGATCGTGAATTACAATAATAACAGTCAGATTATTTTCATTAAGCTGCTTTAATAAATTCATAATTTCTATCTGATGATTAATGTCAAGATGTGTCAGCGGTTCATCGGCTATCAGTAACTTTCCTTTCATATCATCTATATTCCCGAGCTGAACAAGTGACAGAGTCAGCAGTGCTTTTTGTCTCTGACCTCCGGACAGTTCGTTCATTTTTTTATTAAGTAAATCTTCTATACAGGTGATCTTCACGCTGTTCATTACTATTTCTTTGTCAATGCTGTTGTATCTGAAATCAGAAAAACTTTTATACGGATAACGTCCGAGCATCAGAAAGTCTTTAACTTCAGAATCAAAATGCATAAGATCATTTGACTGCGGAAGATAAGAGATCAGACCGGCTAATTCTTTTTTACCGTAGGATAAAATATTTTTTCCGCGAAAATTTATGCTGCCCGAGTCAGGTAAATTAATACCGGCAAGTAACCTGATGAATGTGGATTTACCTGAACCGTTTTTTCCAATTACAGCGGTAAAATCATTTCCGGAAATTTCCGCATTAATATTTTTAAGACAAAAAGATCCTGAGGTAATTTTGTCATTACCGTATGAATAATTAAGATCACTTATTTTCAGAAAATCTGTCATCTTATGAATATCATTTTCTTCGGTTCAAAATACCATTCGAACCGGAATGTATCGCTGTCAGGTTCAAACTCTGTCAGAGATACGCCGGATTTTGAAAAAGAATTTGCAAGAATTTTACCTGTGAGTGAATTAAGCAATATTCCTAGTTTTGGTTCATGTCCTACAAATAATACAGAAGATAAACTGCCGGAATTTCTGATCAGTTCAATAGCTCCGGCAAAGGATGTTTCGCTTTTCAGTTCATTTACAAGTTCGATGTTTCCCGTATATCCTGCCTTTGCCGCAATAATTTCCGCTGTCTGAACCGCTCTTATCAGCGGACTTGTATATATCATTTCCAGATCTTTAAAATATTCTTTCAGATATTCCGCTACTTCATTTTCTTTCTCTCTGCCTTTTCCGGTCAGGTATCTCATCGCGTCTGACTTTACAGTCTCAGTAAGCTGATCTATAGCGTCAGCGTGTCGGGCAAGAAATATTTTCAATTGTAATAATGTATAAAAATTAATTGATAAGCTCAGCTGAGACAGGACAAACGCCATTGGTTTCTGTCAGTTTAACTTTTATAATGTCATTCTCAAAAACGTTTTCGGAATTTAATTTAACTCTTATATAATTTGACGTGAGACCTTCTATTGTCAGATCATCTTTCGGCGATTCCAGTAAAACGTTTTGATCAGTTCCTATATATCTGTTATAAAATTCAAACCGCTTGCTGTCTGAGATCATTCTTAGTATTAAGCTTCTTCTTTTTCTTTCGCCAATATCTACTTTTCCCGGCAAACCGATCGCATCTGTATTTCGTCTTTCTGAATAGCTGAAAACATGCAGATAATTTACGGGAAGCACTTTTAAAAATTCAACCGTATTTTCGAAATGCTCATCCGTCTCACCGGGAAATCCGGTTATCACATCCGCTCCTATACAAATATCTTTTACTTCATCTTTCAGTTTTAAAATAGTTTCCAGATACTGCTCGCGTTTATATCTCCTTCTCATGGATCTTAAAATTTCATTGTCTCCGCTCTGAAGGGGAATATGCATATGACTGCAAAACTTTTCGGAGCTTTTAGCAAAATTAATTATTTCATTGGTAATAAGATTCGGCTCAATAGAACTCAGTCTTATACGTTCTATATCCAGTCCGTCAAGCATTTCCAGAATGTCAATTAAATTATAATTATCATAACTATAATCACCGGTATTCACGCCGGTCAGAACAATCTCTTTATATCCGGCATTAATTAATCCGATAGCATTGTTCAGTACTTTTTCAGACGAAAGACTTCTTGAAATTCCGCGCGCAAGCGGAATCGTACAAAACGAACATTTATAACTACAGCCGTCCTGTATTTTCAGGAAAGCTCTTGTTCTCGAATCGGTATCGGCTGAATAAGCTTCGAAAAAATCAACTGCGCTGCTGACAGAATCCCTGTAAATGCATGATAATTCTTTCTTCTCAATATTATCAATATAATCAAGGAGTTTCATTTTTTCATTTATGCCAAGCACAAGATCTACGCCTTCGATTGATGCTATCTCCTGCGGCTGAAGCTGTGCGTAACATCCCGTAACTATCACATAGGTATCCGGATTTTTTCTTAATACGCTTCTCACGATCTGCCTGCATTCTTTGTCGGCATTCTCTGTGACAGAGCATGTATTTAAAACAAAAACATCGGACGGCTCTCCGTATTCTTTAAGACGAAAACCTTTATGAGAAAAACCTTTACCGATAGTTGAAGTTTCGCTGTAATTAAGTTTACAGCCGAGTGTATGTAGTGAAACGCTTTTCATAGGAAACAATTTACAAAAATTGAGATGTAATTAGAATATAGAAATACAAAGACATATAATCAGTGCGGCATCTGACTTAGATGTTTTCAAAATTATGTTGGACTGCTTTGAGCAGCGGAGTTAAATCAAATTCCTGATAATGTTAAGACAATATTTCTTTGACCGCCGAAGTTGCGGTGTTCGCAAAGATAGATTCCCTGCCAGATACCGAGACTAAGTTTTCCGTCAGATACAGGAATATTCAGACTGCATCCGAGGATTGATGACTTTATATGTGAGGTCATATCATCAGGTCCTTCGGCAGTGTGAAGATAGTGATCGCCTTCTTCCGGAACCATAATATTAAAGTGTGATTCAAGATCGTCTCTTACAGACGGATCTGCATTTTCGTTTATAGATAGGGATGCTGAAGTATGTTTTATAAAAATATTAAGCAATCCTGTTTTTATAGATTTTAGTTCAGGAAGTGATCCCGTTATTTCATCTGTAATAATATGAAAGCCGCGTTTACGCTGTGTTAGTTTTAATTCTTTCTGAAAGATTTTCACTGTGGGAGTTTTATAAAGTTAATTATTTGTGTATTTATAAATATAGATTTTAAAATAATGCTAATAAAGGAATTTGTTTAAATGTTTAAAAGGAAACAGTTTGGAAGATAAGTTTTATAATGGAAATATCCGGTTAAGATACTTTAAGAAAGAAAAAACTAACGGACAGCCAAATATACTAACTTGATATAAAAATTGCATTATGTTAATTTTAAATTTACAAATCATACTTAAAAATTTAACTTCTACATAAATGCCAGAAGAATACAAAGAACCCGCACCTTACAGAAAGGGCGAGGCGAATCCATTTGAATCAATGATGGTAAGGTTTGATAAAGCCTGCGAACTATATAAGTTAGACAAAGGACTTTATAATTATTTAGCAGCACCGGTTAAGCAAGTTATAGTATCAATACCTGTAACAATGGACGACGGAAGTCTCCAGGTATTTGAAGGTTTCAGGGTAATTCACGATAATATTTTAGGACCATCAAAAGGCGGGATACGTTATTCTCCTGATGTTGATATTGATGAAGTAAAAGCTCTTGCTTCATGGATGTCATGGAAATGCGCAATTGCTAACATACCATTCGGCGGTGCAAAAGGGGCTGTGAAGTGTGATCCGTCGAAATTATCTCAGAGAGAACTTGAAATGATAACCAGACGATATACTGTAAATCTTCTTGAAGTATTCGGACCGGATTCTGACATACCCGCTCCGGATATGAATACCGATGAACAAATTATGGCGTGGATAATGGATACTTACAGTATGCATAAAAAAGAAACGGTAACCGGAGTAGTTACAGGAAAGCCGATCATAATAGGCGGTTCCAAAGGAAGAAGAGAAGCGACAGGAAGGGGAGTAATGATCGCAACCATGGCTGCGCTCAAGACTCTGGAGATAGATCCAACATCTACAACATGCGTTATACAGGGATTCGGAAATGTCGGCTCTGTGAGCGCACAACTTTTAAACGAAAAAGGAATTAAAATTATAGCGATCAGTGACGTAACAGGCGGATATCACGATAAGAACGGTATTGATGTAAACAAAGCGATAGAATATGTCTCAAAGAACAGAGTACTTGCCGGCGGAAATTTCGGAACTTCAATTACAAATGAGGAATTGCTTGAGCTTGAATGCGATATTCTTGTCCCGGCAGCTAAAGAAGATCAGATATCCGCTCACAATGCTGACAGGATCAAAGCAAAACTCATAGTCGAAGGCGCTAACGGTCCTATCTCGGCTGATGCTGATGAAATAATTGCAGGCAAAGGTATCAGAGTTATTCCTGACATTCTTGCAAATTCCGGCGGAGTAATAGTATCTTATTTCGAATGGGTGCAGGACAGAATAGGATATTTCTGGGATGAAGATGATATTAATAACAGACTGAACAGAATGATGACGGAAGCTTTTGATGTAGTTTATAATACTTCCATTAAGTATAATACAACTTTAAGACTAGGAGCTTATATACATGCTATAGATAAAGTTTCCAAAGTATTGAAACTCAGAGGAATTTACGGTTAGAAAAATGAAAATTAAATGCCTCCTGATATTTATTTTATTTTTATATTCAGGAGGTAATTGTATTTGCCAGGAAAATCCGGGAAATCTTTATCTTATAGATAAACTGATAAACGAAAGTTTTTTGTCGCTGGAAAATAAAATGACGTCGCTTGGTAATGACAAATTTTTTGAAATTGAAATAAATCAGGACAAACCGGAAGAGATTTATTTTCTTGATAAGATAAAGCAAAGATTCAACGGTTATAAATTGTTTTTAAATGAGAAGTTTGATACCTCTGATTACCGTATAACCTTCAGTAACATTATCATAAAGCCAATTTATTCTAATTTAAACGCTACGGATTTTACGGGCAATAAACTTACCGGAAGAGAAATCCGGGTTTCATATGATTATGTAATTGTAAGAAAGGAAAACAACGAACGGCTTTACAGTGACAGGATCTCGAAGAAAACAAAAGACAATTTTGATTCTGAACGGATTAATCAAGTCGAGGACAACAGATACATTTTTACAAAAGCAAAATTACCTGATGAAGAAGGTTTAGAAAAATATTTATTCCCTTCATTAATTGTTGCTGTATCAGCCGCTGCTATTATAATGTTCTTTTCTATCAGAAGTAATTAATCAAAAGTAAATATAACTTTTGTTTATTTAAGTCAGTATCTGAGAAACAGATCTGACATTGATGTAAAAAAAATTTAAAAAAAGTATTGAAGAAAATAATTTATTCGCTGCTGATGATGATTGCAGTATCAGCGCTTGTTTCATGCAGTTCATCTGACAAAGGAAATATAAATACCGATGATCCCGAGAAAGCATATTTTGTCGCAAAGTCAAACTATGATAAGGGCGATTATTTAGAAGCAATTGACGACTTTAATCTGATCAAGCTGAAATTTTCAGGATCAAGCATTATTGATAAAAGTATTTATTTTCTCGGCATGAGTTATTATAAGCGGGAAGAATACATACTTGCGATTTATGAATTTGAAACACTGGTAAAAAATTATCCTTCAAGTGAATATTCTGAGGATGCAAGATACAGTATGGCAATGGGATATTACAAACTGTCGCCTGCATATAATCTTGATCAGACATATTCCCGTTATGCAATTACCGAGTTTCAGAACTTTCTTGATCTGTATCCAAACAGCAAGCATGCAAGATCTGCAGACAATAAAATAGCTGAATTACAGAACAAGCTTGCTTATAAAACATATAAAAGCGCTGAGCTTTATTTCAATCTGGAAAACTATAAAGCTGCGCTGGTTTATTACAACAATATTCTTGAGGATTATTTCGATTCAAGGTATGCAGATGACGCTCTTTACGGAAAGATCCAGGTGCTCATTATAAAAAAAATGTATGATGAAGCTAAGAAAGAGATAAAAAGATTTGAAGAGATTTTTACATCAAGTGAATACCTTTCAAGAGTAAAAACATTAAAGGCGAGAATACCGGCATAATGAATAAACTGAAAACAGTTAAAAATTCACAGGTGAATATGATCGAACTTGTTTTACCGAATGATACAAATGTTCTTGGCAATCTACTCGGAGGCAGACTTATGCACTGGATAGACATTGCTGCAGCATTGTCGGCAGCAAGACATTGTAACTCTGTTGCAGTTACCGCTGCAGTTGATAACCTTGTGTTTCATCATCCGATAAAGCTCGGAGATATTGTCCGGTTGAAAGCATCTGTCAACAGGGCGTTTAATACATCTATGGAAGTTGGTGTCAAAGTAGAAATAGAAGAGATAAAGACAGGCGAGATCACTCATTCAAACAGCGCTTACCTTACTTTTGTTAAGATTGATACAGAGACAAACAAACCTGCAAAAGTAAATGAGATCATTCCCGAATCACCGGAAGAGAAAAAGCGATATGAACAGGCTCTTTTAAGAAGAAATCAGAGATTATCCGAAAAGCACGGTATTATTAAAAATTAAAATCCCGGAATTAAATATCACTGCATGAAAAGTATTGAGATAGTATGTGATAATTTATCTAAGATCTATTCCGGAAAAGTAATATTCAAAAACCTTTCTTTAAAATTAACTACAGGCAACTCCATTTCAATACTCGGAAAAAACGGATCAGGTAAATCAACTCTGATCAAAATTCTTTCGGGAATTATTTCTGCTAACAAAGGCAGCATTACTGTAAGCGAAGATAATATACCCGTTCCGGCTAATCTCTGCTATTCCAGGATTGGACTTATTTCCCCTTATCTTAATCTTTATGATGAACTGACAGCATCCGAGAATCTCAGATTTTTTTGCGGGTTAAGAAATAATTCGAATGACGGAATGGAAGAGAAAATTGAATTTTATCTGAACAGGGTTAAGCTATTTGATAAAAGAAATGAAACGGTGAAAAATTATTCTTCAGGTATGAAACAAAAATTAAAGCTTATATTTGCTGTAATAAATCAGCCAAGAATTTTGTATATGGATGAACCAAGTACAAATCTCGACACGGAAGGAATTGACATAGTTTATGAAACAGCGGAGAAACATAAAAAAAACGGAATACTTATCGTTGCAACCAATGATAAAGAAGATATAAAGCTTTGTGAGAGTTCACTGAATATTGAAGATTATAAATAGAAAAATGCTTCTGAAAAATTCTTATCTGGTTTTTAAAAAAGACTTAAGCTCTGAGCTGCGTACCAGGTATGTAATTAATTCTCTTCTGATGTTTGTACTTGTTACAATTTCAATTATTCGATTTGCAATCGGAGATGAAAGGGCGGACAATGAAATTCTGACAGGGTTATTATGGATAGCTGTTTTTTTTACTTCAGTCAGCGGTCTTTCGAGGACATTTGTAAAGGAGGAAGAAAAGGAAACATCAGTTGCGCTGAAGTTATCCACCGGCTCTGACAGTGTTATACTTGGAAAACTTATATTCAATATGGTACTGACATTCTCTCTCAACGCTCTTATACTTTTATTGTTTGTAATTATAACGGATTATCAGATAAAAAACCTTCCCGGATTTCTTATCGTTTTAGTATTCGGTAATCTGGGACTTGTATCCGCATCTACAATTATTGCCGCTATTATTTCAAAGGCAAATTCCAAAGGAACTTTGTATCCGGTGCTGTCATTTCCCGTTTTGCTTCCGCTGCTTATAACGGTGATAAATGCAACAAAGCTTGCAAGTCTCGGAGTGGAAACAGACAAGCTGTTTGGTGAAATACAAATTTTGATCTCATACTTTATAGTAGTAACAGTTGCATCTTTAATGTTATTCAAATATGTCTGGGAAGATTAGTTAATTGAAATGATATATTTATAGGTTTAAATTGTAAACATATTTTTCAAAAGTCAGGTTAAGAATAAAGTAATAAAAATATTATGAATAAAATTTTCACATCACTTGTTTTTTTAATAATATCCGGAGTAATAGTGTTGGGTTTAGCATTGCCGATACCAAATATTCCTGCGCTCGGAGATAAGGCGAGAGTTCTTTATTTTCATGTTCCGATGTCATGGATCTCCGTACTCGCTTTTTTTATGTCAATGTGGTATTCGATAAGATATTTAAAAACGAAGGATCATGATTATGACATCAGATCATATTCATGCGCTCAGCTTGGATTTTTATTCTGTATACTTGCAACGGCAACCGGATCATTGTGGGCAAAATTCAGCTGGGGTTCATTCTGGAACTGGGATCCGAGACAGACTTCGATATTTATATTACTGCTGATATACGGAGCTTATTTTGCTTTGAGATCGGCGATAGATTCCGAAGATCAGCGCGCAAAGCTGTCTTCAGTATATGCTATAATTGCAGCAGTAACGGTTCCTTTCTTTGTATTTATCATGCCGAGGATAGTGGAAAGTCTTCATCCTGATCCTATAATTAACACGCAGGGTAAGATAAATATGGACAGTTCAATGCTGACTGTTTTTATATCGGCTTTAACAGGCTTTACTATGCTTTATCTCTGGATGCTGAATTTAAAAATAAGAGTAGAAAAAATAAATTATAATAAATTAAGTATAAACGAATAAAATTTTTTATGTATGATTTTTTAGAAACCAATTCACTTTATGTTGTTATGCTGATAGTTCTGATTATCTGGGTAGGTATATTCGGATATCTCAGATCGCTGGACAATAAAATAAAGAAGATTGAAAACTCCGGTAAATAAATCCTGAAAGTTTTTATTCACCGGAATAGTAATGGCTGCTGTAATTTATTCAGTTAAAATATTCTTCATCATATCCGCCGAATTCAGAAGTCCCGCTGCTTCCGGAGAACATACTTCCGAGCATATCTTTGTACATAATTACAGAATCAATTTCATCCTTGGCAATTTTTGAATTCTGATGCAGACCGTCCAATACAAATTCCATTAAAGAAGCCAGCTCATGATCATTCTCAAAATACTGCGGATATTTCCTGACAAAATTTTCCAGACCGTCTACTTTTTTTAATTCCGCAAAGTAATTTTTAAAAGTCATATCATCCTTAATATTTACTTTCCCTCCGAACTGAAACCAATCAATGATCTCGGAATACGGATCTTTAATGCTTTTTTCCTGCTGAACTTTTTCGGTAGCTTTCTTTTTCAGCTTCTGCAGAGGATCAGGAAAATATTTTTTAAAGATTTCCCTGACAGATTTTGAGATCAGAGCTTTAGCAACTTTTAACGAACCTTCCTGCTCTCCTTCAAAGACTAACTCTACTTTACCCGTGATCCCCGGTAAAATCGAAAGCACATCACACATTCTCGGCATTATAAATTCTTCACTATTCATTATCGATCTTCTTTCGGCATTGCTGATCAGATTTTCCATTGAGGAAATGGTAAGTCTTGCGCTTACGCCGGATTTCTGATCAACGAATTCACTTATCCTTGCCTGCATTGCTGTCATTTCAATTATCTCTCTGAAATAATAGGGGATATGTAATTTCTTCCTTTCGTTTCTCTCAGTCCAGGAATTTGTTTCAGTGATCTTTATACCGTCTTCAAGTATCTTAGGATAATGAGTTATGATCTGCGAATCAATTCTGTCCTTTAATGGCGTGATAATATTTCCCCTGTTTGTATAATCTTCAGGGTTAGCCGTAAAGACCATCAGGATATCAAGTGGAATTCTTATGTTGAATCCTCTGATCTGAATATCTTTTTCCTGCATAATATTGAGAAGACCAACCTGTATCCTCGGCTGCAGATCAGGCAGTTCATTAATGACAAAAATACCTCTGTTGGTCCTCGGTATAATTCCGAAATGAATCGCGCCTTCATGAGAATAATGCAGTCTTTGATTTGCAGCTTTTATAGGATCTATGTCACCGATAAGATCTGCTATATTCACATCAGGAGTTGCAAGCTTCTCGCTGTATCTCTGCTCCCTGTATATCCATTCAATTTCCGTCTCGTCTCCTGAATCATTAATAAGGTCAACTGAATATTTTGAAATGGGATTAAAAGGGTTGTCATTTATTTCTGATCCTTTTAATAATTGGAATATATTCATCGAGTAGTTCAGGGATAAGTCTTGCAATTTTCGTTTTCGCCTGACCTCTCAATCCAAGTAATATAATATCGTGTTTAGAAAGAAGCGAATTTATCAAAGAGGGAATAACACTGTTATCATAACCGATTATTCCTTTAAAGAAAGTTTCTTTGTTTTCAATTTTTTTTATCAGATTATTTCTGATCTCATCTTTTACTGTTAAAACTTTGTATCCGGATTTCTTTAATTGTCCGAGTGTTCTTATTTCGTTTCGATTCATTAAATTCAGGCAGGTAAATTAGTTTTAAAATTAGTTTGAAAATATTTGAAATGTTTATCCGTTAAACTGAATATAAGAATTCAGCATTTCGATTTTTTCTTCTTTCTGATTCATATCATAGAGCATAAGATCCCTTATGGATATTATACCTTTCAGGTCCTGACCTTCAATAACAGGCATATGTCTAATATTTTCCTGTTTCATTATCTGCAAGCAGTATTCGGGAGTATCATGGGATTCTATTACAATAACTTTTTTTGTCATAACATCATCTACCGGAGTTTCAAAAAGGTTAATTTCTTTTGCAATACATTTTCTGAGAAGATCCCTTTCGGAGAAAATTCCAATGAGCTTTAGTTTTTCAGATTGCTCGAGGACAGGCACTGCGCCAATGTTATGCAGACCCATGAATTTCGCTACATCAATAATTTTCATGCCTGACTTTACAAAATGCATGGGCTTATCTTTTATAAGATCTTTTAGAGTCTTCATTTTTTACCTCCGGTAAGTTTTTTTGAAAAATATGCATTAATATTTCAATATGCAATATTAACAATAATTTTTATTGTAAAGAGGAATTTGGACAGAGACTTAAGAACTTCATTTTTCTGTGGAGTAAATTCGTGTTGACATATAAAGAAAGTGAGCCCTTTGTAAATTTATACTATATGGAAAGCTTTCCTCAGTTGTCAGCACTTGCCCTGACGATCCCGGTGTTTCATGGATCCCTTTGCAATAGAAAAATTATCCTAAGTAATATCATAAAATTTAATTTTTCGTTTCCATCTATTTTTAAAATGAGTAAACAATACTGTAAACACTTCCAAATAAATGAAAAACAAAAAAAACATTAATTTCGGCACTGAATCGAACTTTTAGAGCAATTTAGCATAAAAATTGCTCATCCAAAGTATTCTGCTCCAGTCCCACACAACCCAGATACTGACTTTCAGTTATACTTCACAGGTCTGCAAAATTTATCCATGGACCTAAAATAAATATCTGCAGTCCCAAAGATTTTATCTTTGGTCCCGATTATTTTATCCATAGACCTGAATTCATTATGCGGCAATCCGGATTCTTTATCCGCGGAGCCACGGAAGTTCTCAATAGCACCGGTGAAATATCTTTACGGACCTGAAGTAAATATCCGTGGACCTGTAGTAAAGTTCTTTGGGACTTGAAATAATTACTGTAGGCCTGCGGATAATATCTGTGGAACACCGTTTAATTCTGAAAATTCACCTCAATTTTTACGCAACGTTAATAGTGTTATCCTAAAATTTAATGCATATTTCAGAATTTTTTATAACAAAATTTTTAAAACCCGGCATTTATTTCGTGAACTTTCTGACATTTATTATAGCAATAATTATATTTTACCGGACTGTGTGGTAATTTTGTGCGGTATTTTTCTGAACCTTGATTCACCCTGACTTAATGATTACCTGATTTCAATCTAATTAATAAAATGATTGTAAAGTTTAAAAATCATGAAATCTTTAAATCCTTTAATCAGGGTTCAGAAAATTCTCTTAACTGCTGGAATGGCAATAGTGTTGGTTTCCGCAGAGTCCAATAAACACTTGGCTCTGCGGAGACACAAAAATTATAAAAAGTAATTGTTAAATTATGCGGAGTGACGCACCGGACTTCGGCGGGTGAACTTATAAATTACAAAGCTATCAAAAATTTAAACAAGTTAAAAAGAGGATCTCATTTTTACAAAAATTACTTCAAACCGCTCTTCTTAAGCTCAAGAAGATAATTGGTGATAAGATTTTCATAGTCTTCAGAAAATCCTTCCTTGCTTAATCTCAAAAAATCTTCCTTCAGCGCGTTGTATGAATTTGGTCCGCTGAGAATTATTTCAGGCGGTGAATTTCTTCTGATATTCTCGCCCGGTCTCGATTCCCTTTTAGGTTCAAAATCTTTTTCCCTTTGCGAAAGCCGCGCATCAAGCAGCCTTGATAATATTCTGTTCTGCTTTTCGATTAATTTATCATCTACATTATATTCGCTCAGCTCTTTTACAATCTCCTGCATTTCCCTTTGTATCTCATCCATATTGCCGAGTACCTTCTCTCCGCTTCTTTCCTGTTCTCTCTTTAACTCTTCATTCAGCATCTCAAGTGATTTCTGAATCTGCTGTTGCTCCATACTAAGCCGCTGCATCTCCTGTCTTTGTTCCTGTGTAAGTCCGTCCGGAGAATTGCCTTTGCCGTCTTTTCCTGTTTTTCCGTTTTCACCGGAATTTCCTTCCATACCCATCTTTCCTGATTTTCCGTTCATACCCATCTGCTGTGCAATTATATCGCTGAGTCTGTCCATCAGCTGACCCATATTTCCTGGACCCGGTTTATCTCCCTTTCCTCCTTTACCGCTTTTTCCCATTTCTGAAAGCATATCGCCAAGCATCTTTGCAGCGTTATCTAAAGATTCTTTTGCTTTTCCCTGATCGCTTGAAGCGTCTTTCTGTTTCATCTCGCCGAGCTCTTTCCCGGCTTTGTCCATTTTATTGTATGCATTTCCTAATTCTTTTCCGAGTTCCGGCGACATCTTCATTCCCATCTTTGAAGCATTCATCAGATCGTCAATTGTTTCAGAAAGTTTATTCTGAAGATCACCCTGATCTTTTTTATTCTGCTGAAATTCTTCCTTTTCATCTTCATCAAGTTCATCGGTTTTGTCTTTCAGCTCCTGCTGTCTCTTACTCATCTCTTCCAGAGCTTTTTTAATGTCTTTAAGTTTTTCCGTTAACTTGCTTTTTTTATCCTGTGAATCCATCATTTCACCTAATGCGTTTTTCATTTTCTCATCCATATTATTAAGCTCTTCAAGTATTTCTTCCTGTGTTTTCTCAGAGCTGCTTTTCTGTGAATTTTTTAACTCATTACTTGACTTCTGCATTTTATTCTCTACGCCTTTTTTATTCATCTGCTTTTGTATTTTCTCAAGCTCTTCAGGACTAAGTTCATCTTTCATTTTATTCATTTCGTCAATTAGTTTCTGAAGCTCATCATTAAAATCCTTAGTCTGATCTTTAATGTCTTTTTGCTTTTGAGAAAGTTCATCCATTTTATTTCTGTCACTGTCCTGAGCGTTCTCCGTTTCCTTTTTTAGCTGCTCCTGCTTTTTTACAATGTCTTCAAGCTTTTGTGTAAGCTCTCCGAACTTCTGCATGTTCTCAATCTTCTTCATCAGCTCCATCGCCTTTTCCATATATTTCTTAAACGCCTCTTCATCAAATTTAAAATTCTTTAATGCTTCTTTAAGCTCTTCTTCATTATTCTTCTTCAACGCCTCTCTAAGCTTTTCAAGCATTTTCTGAAATTCGGGAGTGTTGATCTTATTAAACATTTTCTGAAGCTCCATATACTGCTCAAGCGTTTTCTCATCCAGCATATTATTCTTCTGCATCTCTTCCATATTCTGATCAAGTTTGTTCTGAGCGGAATTCATATTCTTCTGGAAATTATCCAGCTTCTTTTCCATCTCTTTCTTGCTTTCTTCATTAAGGCCAAGCTCTTCGTTTCTCTGAAGCTGTTTTTTAATATCTTCAATATTCTGATTCAGCTCTTCCATTTGATCATAAGCTGATTCCATTTCTAATTTTAATTCCTTTGTCATAACTTCGCTCTCCTTTAGAATATCAGAGATCGATTTATACTGAATGGTTTTTATCTCGGATCTTGCCGTCTTTCCTGTGTTGTCTGTTACTTCCGTGAAATATTCAGCGCTCTCTCCCGAACGGAGATTTAGTCCGGATAGATTCCATATATAAGGCACTTCAAGTGAAGTAGCGGTCGGATTTTTTATCTCTATGTTTAAATAATTATAATCAGGCGCAGCGCCGTCTCCGGTTATTAATTTTATTTTTCTGTAACCTAAGACAAGTTTTGAAAATCCGTAGTCATCTGAAATTCTTGATCTGACTAAAATCTCTTTTTCTCCTTTAAGCTCTAAGTTTGATTCGGAAGGTTCGACTATCGTAATCCTCGGCGGTTCGTCAGCAAGAACTTTTATAGTATATTGTTTAAAGCTTTTGTTAACGCCGCCTTTTGTATCCTTCAGTATAAATCTGTAGCTCCCGCTTTCTTTTACCGTAACGTTTCCTTTTGCAGTTGAACCGTTATGCTCAAATGTTACAGTGTTTCCATTTAGATCAATTCCCGCAAAAGACAGATCTGCGCTTGCATTCAGATTAAATTCGATATTGCTGCCTTCAGGACAGTATATGTTTCCTTCATTTTCAGGAAGCGTCTTTTCAGGTAATCCGGTGAACTCCGGCGGCATTACTTTAACGGTGAAGTTTTTAATGACAGGATATTCTGATACAGTGATCTTATATTCGCCTGACCTGATTCCTTTATATTCTGCAAAGTAAATCAAATCATATATTGTATTTTCAATTGTCCCTGTGAAATTATTCCCGGTCTCAGAAATTAATTTTACCGGAGCTGAAAGCTTCTCGTTTCCGTCTGCGGTAATTTGTTTTGTAAACAGATTAATTTCCTTAATATTCAGTTCTTCAGAGGTTGAATTGATTGTAACTCCGACAATGACATCTTCTCCTGCGGAAATTTCAATATCTCCGGGTATAATATCAAAAGAAATTCCGGTGTCATTATCCAGGAAGTTGTAATTATGATTTACAATTCTTTTCACCGCACCGTTTAGATTTCCCGGAAATATTAAAAACGCGGAAACTATGAATATTAAAACTGAAAGAAAAATTAAAAATAATTTTTTAAGTGAAGAAAATTTGATAAAAGAAGAAAGATCTTTTCCGCCTGCAATTTCGTTAATGCTTTTTAAGTCTTCCTGTATCAACTCATCTGAAAATACTTCATTTCTTTTTTCTTTCTTATCAGGCATTACAAGCGATAAGGAATTTGATAACTTATCTTTTATGTCTCCGTAATTATCTCCTACTTTTCTGGAGTATGAAATCAGATCAAAATTACCGATCATTCCGGATCTCTTCAGTATAAAATTTAAAATGAAATAAGTGATCGTTGTAACAGACACGGAAAGGAATCCCCAGTAAAAAATTCCTCTTGTACCTGTACCGAATCTGAATATTGATTCGCTTACAATTATTAAAAAACCCGCTGATAAAAGTATAGTAAAAGTTAAAAGAATATTTTTTGTGAATTTAAAAAGAAGTTCTTTCTTATTTACGGAAGTTAATTTCTTTTCTAAATTATTGTATATGGCTGTTACACTGACAGGATAGTTCATTTTTAAAGTTAGCAGTTAATAGTTAGTAGTTTTTTTATTAGACAATTGCCATTTGATAATTGATAATTGTTAATTGATAATTGATAATTGATAATTGATAATTGATAATTGATAATTGAATCTGTATAACCTTTGTTATTCAATAATGTTTCAGCTTAATCTCAACAGAAGTAATTGTTAAGTTCCTATTTTACTAATATCTCAGTTAAATTAAAAGTTCTTATACAATAAATTTTTTCTAATAAATTATGAATTACAATTTAAATATTATTATCCGTTTATAACTATTAAATTTATCAATATAACTCTTATGATATTTCAATATATTTTTTCAGCATCTAAACCTTTTTGAAGTTACCGGCATCTAAATTATGAGCAAAGAAAATAAAATGAATCCGGATCAGGTCTCTATAAATTTAATTCCCAAAAGTTCGGATCCTGAAGTTAAATTCATTAATGACGCGCTGAAAGGCAGTAAAGAAGCTTTCAGAAGAATATTTGATGACAATGTCTCAAAGATCTATTCGGTATGTTTCAGATTTACCGCCGATTATGATCTTGCAAAAGAGCTGACGCAGGAAGTTTTTATAACTGCATGGAAAAAACTGACTTCATTCAGATTTGAATGCAGGTTTTCTACATGGCTGCACAGTATTGCGGTAAATCAGTTTCTTATGCATGAAAGGACTTTGAAAAGAATAAATGCCGGACGGGAAGAATATTCGAAACAGACCGGTCATTATACAGATCCAAAAGATAATGACCTGAACATTGATCTGCAGAATGCAATTATGAAACTCCCTGACCAGGCAAAAGCTGTCCTGATACTGCATGACGTGGAAGGATTTATGCATAATGAAATTGCCGAAATTATGAATATCAAAACCGGTACTTCAAAAGCTCATCTTCACAGAGCGCGAAAATTATTAAGAGAGGAGTTAAAAAAATGACTGAAGAAATAAATAAAGAGAATATCTGCGATGAAATAGAGCTGCTTATTGATGAACAGATTGAAGGCATGATCTCGCTTTCCGATAAGCAAAAAATGGAAATCCATATTGCGGATTGTCCCCGTTGTAAAGAATATCTAAAGAATACTCTCGGGACTCTTAACAGTCTTGATAAACTGAATTCAAAATACGGGTCATTGCAGAAAAGCGATCAGGATAAATTATGGGAAAATGTTTCGGATAAAATTAACTTCAATGAGCATTCGGACAAAGTAATTTCTCAGAACGAAAAATCCATAAACAGTTATACAATCTTCCGGAAAAAATATGCCTGGATATCCGGTATTGCAGCTGCTATAGCTATTGTATTTATTTTCTATGCAGTTAAAAACTGGGATTTCAGTCAGAGTAATGACTCACTCAGTTATTCATTCGGTCTGCCCACTTACTGGAAAGTCGTCAGCGTAAAAGGTTCTCCGAAAATAAATGATATGAATATGGTCAGCTCTGACAGCATTAAGGAAGGTCAGTGGATCACTACGGACAGTAATTCAATTGCAGAGTTAATAATCGCTGACATTGGTAAAGTAACGATAGAGCCGGATTCAAAAGTTATATTAGTGAAAGGAGCTGACAGTACGCGGCAGATTTTTGTGGAATACGGAATGGTGAATACCGAAACTAAAAGCGGAGATAACCGGTCTTTCAAAATCGGAATTCCTTCGGCAGTTGCGGAAAATACCGGCGGCTCTTACTCTTTGAAGATCGATAAGAACGGCGACGGTATGATAGTTGTAAAATCAGGTAAAGTCGATGTACTTTCGCCGAATAAAAATGCAATAGTACCTGCAGGGAATATTGTGATGACAAAAAACGGACTCGGTGTCGGTACTCCTTTTAATGAACAGTCAAGTCCCGGATTTAAAAACGCACTGTTTAATTATGACTTTGGGAATTGTAATGATGCTTGTATGAATATTCTTATTAATAATGCTAAAATGACTGACGCTGTTTCACTGGTAAATATACTGAACGGCAGCAATGCTGTAACCGGAGCAAAGGAAGAAATTTATAATAAAGTGGCGAACTTAATTCCGCCGCGCGCTCCCGTTCATAAAGACAGTCTCGAGTTCTTTGATGAAAAGGAACTGGAAATATGGATCGATGACATTCAGAAAAAAATTGAAACTGATCTGAAAGGTTCTCTCGAAAAACTGGAACAGAACCTTTCGAAATATAAAGATGATATTGAGAAATTCTATTTTGACTCTGCAAAATTTTACTTCCTTCCTGAAAATTTTGATTTTACTGAAATACCTGAAGTTCCCGAAATGCCTGAGTCTTACGAAAAAAATTATAATTATAAATACTCAAATGATTCCGCATACTTTGATTCTGAAGAGTTGAAAAAGGAAATGGAAAAAATTAAAGAAGATATGGAAGAAACTAACAAATTTAATAAGGAAGAGCTTGATAAGGAAATGGAGCAGCTGAATAAAGAGCTTGATGAACTGAATAAGGAATTGAAGGAAAATATTTATTTGAACAGCGAAGAGTTTAAAAAGGAAATGGAAAAAGTGAAAGAGGAAATTCAAAAATCAGTTAAAGATTATAAGTTCAATGAAAATTATAAATTCGATGAAGACGATGATAAAGAAAATACGGATGACAATTCCGGAGATACCGAAGACTCAAATGTTCCAGAAGCGCCGAAGGAGCCTGACATTCCTGCAGATGATGAGAATAAATAATCCTTTGAATTATTAATAAATCCGGGTAAGCATTTTCTTTGTTTGCCCGGATTTGTTTTAATAAATAAAGATTGTAAGTTTGAGTTAAATTTTTTAGTTTAGCATAATTTTTTCATTCATTAAAATCCGAAATGTCCGAAATTTCTCAAAACATTAAAATTTTTATTGCAATACTTGTACTTGTAAATCCGCTGGAAGGTATTTCAATTTTTCTTTCAAAGACAACCGGCATAGATAAGGATGCTAAAGCCCGTATCGTTAGAAAAACAACTTTATCGGTATTTGTCGTCTTGATAGTATCATTGTTTTTCGGAAAGTTTGTGCTCACTCTTTTCGGAATTGGAATTCCGTCATTCACGATCGCCGGCGGGATAATAATTTTTTTAATTGCTTTAGATATGGTTTTGGGAAAATCAGATTCGGGTGAGAAAAGTCTGCCGAATGATCCTAATAAGAATCCGGAAGATATAGCTGTCGTCCCCCTGGCTATTCCAATGCTTGCCGGTCCCGGCGCAATCAGCAGTATTATATTGTATGGCAGCAACAGCCAAGGTATTATGAATGATATTATTCTTGTTGTGATTCTTTTTCTCGTGGCAACTGCAGTATGGTTTTCTCTGAATGCAGCTTCGAAAATGGAAAAGAAATTGGGTAATACAGGAGTTAAAATTCTTACTAAAATTTCAGGACTGCTTGTAGCAGCTATTGCGATGGAAATGATCTATCAGGGATTAATACAATTGTTCCCTAAAATTCAGTGATGAGAAATTGTTCTATTTTAATAAACCGGTTTAAACTCTTCAGTTTATTCTTCATCAATCTCATGAGTTTTTATAAGCTCTGCCGATCTCTTCTTCTCTGACTTAGTAATAAATGCAACTGAAATTAAAATAAATATCAGAGATACCCAGTCAGATGTACCGGGAAATTTACCTCCGAAAAAGGCAAAGAATATAAGTGTAGCTGCTGTTCCTGCAATTAATGAAGTAAGCCTGTTAACAAGCCCGGCAAATGTTGCTGTCCTTCCCTTGAACATAAATATAAATACCGAGAAAAATGCGACAGCTCCGAAAGCTGTTCCGGCAATTATCGCCCATCCCCAGTCTTTAACAGGATTATTTATGGCTTCCACATATTCCGTGATCTGCGGTCCCGTCCATCCTAATATCTGCGGTGAAATATAAACAAATAATCCTACTACAACCATCGTCGAAAATGCAGCGATCTGTTCAACAGCGAAAAATCCTTTGTTGTCCTGCTTGACATCTTTTCCTCTCGTGTTTTTATAATAGTTCATGATATAAATTCTTATAGAATAAGCTATTATATATGCAGTTAAAATAATCACTGCGGCAGCATTGTAAATAAAATCAAAACCACCTTCCTTTTGCCATATCAGATTTATACAGACAGCAATGATCGCAAATATTACTGCAATATTCTCTTCCATATAAACCTTCTTTTTTAATATCCCTGATCTTATCTGAAGCGCATCCACCACGCGGCTTATTATAATTACGCTCCCTCTCATTATTACCATTGCAACCATTACTGAGATCGGCAGCGAATACATTAAAGTAGTAGTGGGAATTATTACGGCTGTACAGACACCGGACGGGATGATGTATAAAAATTCTTCGGGCATTCTTATACCTAGGAAAGTAGTGTATCCGTTGGTCTGAATTTTATACCATTTTAACGCCAATACAATTGAAAGCGCTAACAAAGTACCGCCGGTGGTACTGTAAACGAGGTACTGTATATTCTTCATCCCGGGAAATCCGAGATCAGGACTGCCGAGAAAATACTTTACGCTTATACCGGTTACTACATAAAATAAAAAATAAAATATACACAGCTGTATCAGTCTGCCTGTGCTTCCGTCTTTTGTTTTAAACAAGGTTTTCCGTTTTTTTATGAATTAAAAAATTAATATTTACTTAGTAGATAATTTGTGAATAAAATAATATACAGGAATAAACCTGCCGAACTGACGATCATATGATATCTTCCTCCGGACTTTCCGAATGGAATTATTGCCATCATCAGAAGTGACATTGTACATAAAATAAATTCTGAAAAACTGATTACAGAGAAGATTAAAATAAACAAAAGATTTATAATAATAACTGCAAACATTAACTGATGATTTTTTTTTGAAATGGAAATCAATTTAAATTTAAGCAGCCAGCCAGTTGAATAGTTTATAAGATAAAAGATCAGCCCGGTATAAATTAAAATATCTCCCGTTTTCAATTTATTTATACTTCCCTCCGAATTTATTTCTGAATGCAAGTTCATCGGGCTCTTTCCTTTGCGATGACTTCCAGTCAATGGTCGGTCTTTTAATTTCCGGATCCGTATAACCCATTCTGAATACAGCCATTAATTCGTAATCGTCATTTACATTTAGAATATCAGAAAGAGCTTTCCATTTTACAGGTATTTCTCCGGGAGTTGAAATGAACTGCATTCCCATTCCGACCGAAGTAGTAACAAGCCACAAGGTCTGAATTACTGCGCCCATAGAGATCACAGAATAAAATCCGGACAGCTCTTCTTTTTTATATTCATCTTTTGTAAGAATAATTGCAAACAGTAAAGGAGAGGATGACACAAGCTTTTCTTCGTCATTGCCGAGTATTCGAGACACTTTGAATTTGGAAATAACTTTCCCGCCGGCTTCTGAAAAAATTGATTTGGCAAATGGTTTTAAAAAAGCGGGAAGATGGTCAATGTGAATTCCGTCTTTTGTCTTTTCCATTTCTTCCTCGCTGAAACGGAAATATTTTCTATACTGCTTCCAGAATCTTCCGTCGTCCATTAATTCTGTCATTGAGTCTCCGGCTATTACGGCAATTTTTTTTATTATTTCCTTATCATCAATTATTATAAATCTCCACGGCTGTGAATTGAAATGACTCGGGGAATGTGAAGCCATTCTTATCAGCAGTTCAATGTGCTCTTCCGATATATTTTTATCCGCGAATCTGGAATTTGCTGTTCTTCTGTTTTTTATAGCATCAAAAAGATCCATTTAGTCCGTCTTGTTTTCTGTAAAATGATTCAATATTTTAATTGTCTATCTGTTATGAATTCTGTAATGACCTGATATTTCCCATTTGAATATTTTATCCTCATCAGCTATATGTCCGGGATCAGGATGATTGTGGATCACTTTATATCTTTCTCCTGTGAAGCTGTCAGAAACAATTCCAATGTGATCACTAGCCCCGTCCTGATTCATATCCCAAACTACTATATCTCCGGGTAAAAAAATTTCATCTTCAATATCATTCCAGTTCTTTGCAAACCACACTTCAAGATTCATTACTCTCCTGTGATCTATATTTGTATCCGGCTTTTTATTTCCCCATCTGGCGAATGGATAATCAGACTTGTTTGAAATTATATCTTCATGCAGTTCCTTCTGTAAATCTGCAATGCCACCGTATCTGAGTGAACGCACTATTACATCAGTGCAGACACCGATAGCCGGATCAAGGTCTCCGTCAGGATAAATTTTCTTTCCTTTATCCTCTCCGTTTTGAAATGTCAGAACATAATAACCCATAGTCAGATCATATTCCGTATTTTCATTCAGATTCATTTTAGCTCCTTCAACAATTTTTTTCTGAAGATCAGTCAGTATAGGTTTATCGTGTGAAGCTGTTGAATCTACTCGCAAAGGTATTTGATTTTCAGACTTATTATTTTTTGAATTACAGCTTGTCAGAAAAAATACGGAATGTATCAGTATTAAAAAAATAAATATCATTGAAGTGTAAAATTAATTATGTAAATTTTTATTTTCAAAATTAATACTCACTAAAATAAATCTATCTTCCGAAATCATCTGATATTCTTCTTATGTCATCTTCATCCGAAGGATTGCCGGGAATTCTGTGAACCCATATCTCCGCAATTACTCCCCAGTCTTCAAGCCCTGCCAGTCTGTGTCTTGTGCCGAGCTGCATCTCGACAGTATCGCTTTCATTATAAATTCCCATTTCATCCGGCTGCACATCATCAGTGCTCATATAAATTCCGACCGGTCCTTTTATAACTCTCCACAATTCCGATCTTCTTTCGTGAGACTGCCATGAAAGTTTTTTACCCGGCTCTACTACAAGTATCTTTGGACTTAATGTAAGGTCTTTAGTTTCTGCGGGCAGTTCCATTCCGTCAAAATAAATATTCAGAAAATCTCCGAGACTTTCATCAGCAATTTTAAAAAACCCTCCCCATGGTCTTTTAAAATCTTCTCCGGAAATTTTTAATCGGTTTGACTCGATCTTCTTTTTTACTTCATCATGAATAACTTCTTTTGACTGCATAATTTATAATTTTAATTTACTGATAATATTTTCTGAAATAGTATCACCTATGGAAAATGCGGATGTTGCAGCCGGTGACGGGGCATTGCATAAATTTATAATATTTTCATTCTCCGCAAATAAAAAATCGTCTATAAGTGTTCCGTCTGCAGCGCACGCCTGCGCTCTCACTCCGCTTCCTCCGGGAATTAGATCTTCCGTTCTGATTTCCGGAATAAGCTTCTGCAGCGACCTGACAAATTCTTTTTTTGAAAACGATCTGTAAAATTCATAGAATCCTGTCTTAAAATATTTCGCAGCAATTTTTCTGAATCCTTTATACTTTAAGATCTCCGCCGACTCCCTGAAATTTATGCTGTTCTTTTTATAACTCTCCCTGCCAAAAGCAAGGACTGCATTCGGTCCCGCTTCAGTAATACCGTCTGTCCTTCTTGTAAAATGAACTCCGAGAAAAGGAAACTCCGGGTCAGGTACAGGATATATCAGATTTTTAACAAGTCTTTTGCTCTCATCTCTGAGTCTGTAATATTCGCCTCTGAACGGGATGATTTTAAAATCCGTTTTCATTCCGCTCATCTCTGCAATTCTGTCGGAGTAAAGTCCGGCGCAGCTTACAAGACACTTTGCTGTGTATGTCCCGCTTTGTGTTTTGATACTGACTTCATCAGATGAACAGTTTATATCAGTTACCTTTTCATTAAAGTTTACGCTGACATTATCCTGTAATAATGAGTTATATATTTTTTCAGACACAGAAATATAATTTACTATCCCTGTCTGCGGAACATGAAGCGCTTTCACGCCTGTTGCATGAGGCTCGTATTTATTAATTTCATTTTCAGAAATGATGCTTAATCCGGCGAGACCGTTTTCAACTCCTCTGTCATAAAGTTTATTCAATCTGCTGACCTCTTCATGAGATACAGCAATTATCAGTTTTCCGCATATTTCATACATCACATTATACTCATTGCAGAAATCCAGAAGAAGCTTGTAACCGGTAATGCAGTTCAGCGCTTTACTGCTTCCCGGTTTATAATAAATTCCGGAATGAATTACACCGCTGTTATGACCGGTCTGATGAGCGGCAATGCAGCTTTCTTTTTCAAGTATACAGATCTTTAAACCGGGTGTTTTTTTTAAAAGCCGGTAAGCAGCAGCTAATCCGATTATACCTGCTCCAATTATTACGATGTCAAAGTTTCTCATTTATGAATGTTTCAAAATAAGCAATATCAAATTTAAAAATAGTTACAATATTTTTTTATAATATGATTTATTAAATTGTTAATATAAAAAAAGAAAGTTCATAAACACAGAATTTCGAGTTACGAATTACGAGTTACGAGTTTTTTAAATAATTATTTGCGAGTAATCAGTTTTTGTCATTTCCAAACTCTCTGATTTTGTAATTTCTGCGTACTTCCGGCAGGAATCCAATCAGTAAGAGTTTCAAGTTACGAAATACGAGTTACGAGTTTTTTAACTTATTTATTTCGGATATTAAGTTTTTGTCATTCTTGCGTGCTTCCGGCAGGAATCCACTCATTTGTGAAAAACCTAAATTCAGCTCAAAATTCAACTTTTATCTAAAATGATTAAAATTTCCTATCCGAAGTGTTTTACTGCAAGTCCACGGTATACAATTACGGACAGTGTTTCAAGTTACGAATTTCTAGTTACGAGTTTTTTAAATTATTAATTTCGAGGATTTAATTTTGTCATTTCAGAGCACCCCGATTTTGTCATTCCTGTGTGCTCCTGGCAGGAATCTAATCACTAAGTGTTTCAAGTTACGAATTTCTAGTTACGAGTTTTTTAAATTAATATTCTCGAGTATTCAATTACTATCATTTCCGAACACTCCTATATTGTCATTCCTGCGTGCTCCTGGCAGGAATTCAATCAAAACCTAATCTCAAATTATGAAATTTGAATAAGTAGATACTAATCATCAATGTTAATAATAAAATATGATCTTTATTTAAAATATACTGTGAATGGATTCCCGCCAGGAGCATGTGGGAATGACAGATTTTTTTTATGGAAATGACAGATTTTTTTTTTTGGAAATGGCAGATTTTTTTTATGGAAATGACATTTTTTATTTACGGGGATCACAGATTTTTTTTAAATTTGTAATTTATGGTGTAAAATTTATTCAGTAAGAAGTTTTGTACGGATGTGAATTATTTACCGGTGATAACTGATAAATGAATAGCGGTTGAAGTTTAAAGAAGCTGATTTAGTTTAATTTATAAAAAAAAATACAAATGACTTTTAAAAGCAGTTTAATTAATTTGCACTATGCTAATTCCCCACGATAAAATTTCCGAGATTGCTCAGGCAAATGACATTATTGATGTGATCTCCGGTTATATTCAGGTAAAAAAAAGAGGTAAGTCTTATCTGGCGCTTTGTCCGTTTCATCAGGATAAGAACCCGTCATTACACATCTCGCAGCAAAAGCAGGTCTATCACTGCTTCTCATGCAAAGCCGGAGGAAATGTTTTTTCATTCATAGAAAATTACGAACATGTAACATTTATCGATGCAGTTAAGAAGCTTGCAGAGAAAGCCGGAATTGCTCTGGTATTTGATTCAAACAGTCCGGACACCAGCAGTGAAAAATCCAGGCTGTATGAGATCAATAAATCAGCCGCAATATATTTCAGGAATAATATTCAGGGATCTGAAAAGCAGTGAGAAGGAATTTGTAATGAGTTATCTTGAATCAAGAGGACTTGATAAAAAAACAGTTGAAAAGTTCGGCATTGGTTATTCATATAAATCCTGGGACGGACTGCTGCATCATTTTACGGAAGAGGAAATATTCACTCCGGAGGAAGTTGAAAAATCCGGACTTATTATTAAGAAAGAAGATAGTAAAAATTCTTATTACGACAGATTCAGAGGACGGCTGATGTTTCCTATTTTTAATGAGTATGATAAGATAGTCGGATTCGGAGGAAGGAAACTTTATGAAGATGATCTGGGCGGCAAATATATTAATTCTCCCGAATCTAAAGTTTACAGCAAAAGCAGAATACTTTACGGTTTGAATTTTGCAAAAGAAAAGATACGGTATTACGATTATGTGATCCTTGTGGAAGGTTATATGGATGTGATCGCATTGTATAAGAATGAGATAGAGAATGTCGCAGCATCGAGCGGAACGGCTCTGACAGAAGAGCAGACGCGCCTTTTATCCAGATATACTAAAAATGTTTATCTGCTTTTTGATTCAGATATGGCGGGAATAAAGGCGGCGAAGAGGGGAATTGAACTGCTTCTCGAATCGGGATTTGATATCAGTATTATTTCACTTCCTTTCGGTGAAGATCCGGATAGCTACATAAAAAATAACGGTAAAAAAGAATTTGATAAAAGAATTCAGGAGAAAATGTCTTTCATAAATTTTATCGCTGAATATTATCGTAAAGAAAATAAACTGGAATCAGTGGAAGAGAAAACAATTTTCATAAAAGAAATGATCGGATATATATCTAAGATCCCTGACAGAATAAAAAGGTCTCTTTTTATAAAAGAAATTTCTTCTGAATATAAACTGAATGAAAGTATACTTACAGATGAGCTGAATAAAATCTTAAGAAGCGGGAAAAATAATTCTTTTCCAAAATCGTCATTAAGCTTACCTGAAAAAAAAACGGATGAGTCATCAAAATCCTTTTACGGAAATAATAATTTTGAGTCAGAACTGCTTGAGCTTTTTATTCATGGTAATGAAGAAGCTCTGGCATTCCTGGAAAACAATTTGCATACTGAATATATCAAGGACAGAAAGATCTTAAGCATTACGGAAAAAATTCTTGACGAAATTATAAACCACGGTTCTCTTGATATATCAGCTGTTATTAATGAACTTAAAGAAGATGGTGAAAAGGAGATACTATCACGAATAAGTAACAATAAATATGAAGCAAGCTATCTGGAAAAATCCGGAAGTGATAATCTTCTTAGTCAGTCTGCAAGCCCGGTTTATACAATTAAAAACGCTGAAGATCTTGTGAAAAAATTCAGGATCAGAGAGCTGGAGATCAAAAGGAATGAGATCAGATCAGATCCCGGAAAAATGCTTGAAGTATTCGAAATTACAAAAGAAATAAATGAGTTAATGAAAAACTGAAATTGATTTATTCATATATCATTTTTTAATCTCAAAATATTCAATTTAAAATGTTCACAATAGAACCGGTCGGATATGTATCCAACAGCAGAAAGTCAATAGATGATGATTACTGGGGAGACATAGTTTCAGTAATTAATATCAGCCCGAAACTTTCTGAAGACAGTCTCAAGGGCATAGAGCAGTTTTCACATCTGGAGATAATATTTTATTTCCATCTTGCAGATCCGTCAAATATCTGCATATCATCAACTCATCCCAGGGAAAATCCGGATTATCCTGAATTCGGAATATTTGCTCAGAGAAAAAAGTTAAGACCGAATTTGCTCGGAGCCACTATAGTAAAGCTCATAGGGAAAGAGAAAAGAAAATTAATTGTAACCGGACTGGATGCAGTTGACGGTACTCCGGTCATTGACATTAAGCCGGTATTGGAAGAATTCCTGCCTGCTGATAAAATTATTCAGCCGGAATGGACACATGATCTTATGAAAAATTACTGGAAAAAATAATTTACAAAAAAAAATTTGTAATATTTTTTTAATGTATTAATGATTAGCTTTGAAGTATAAAAATATCTGATGCCACAACTAAAAAGAAGAGAAGTAAGAATTAAAGTAATGCAGGTTCTTTATGCGCACGAAATTTCAAAAGAACCGATCATTAAGATCAAGAAAGATCTGATGAGTGATCTGGAAGGTGAAGATAATCTTACATTTTCAGATACTCTGATTAAGCATGTTATAGAGAATGAAAAACTGATAGATGAGTTTATACTTGGAAAAGTATTAAACTGGGAACTCGAGCGGATGGCTCTGGTGGACAGAATTGTAATGAGAATGGGAATTGCTGAACTATTGTTCTTTCCTGACATTCCGCCAAAAGTATCTATTAATGAGGCAATAGATATTGCCAAGGAGTATTGTACAAGGAGCAGCGGAAAGTTTGTTAACGGCGTACTTGACGGTATTCACGAAGATCTGAAAAGAGATAACAAGCTTATCAAAACCGGAAGGGGACTGTTAAATACCCAGAGTAAAAATAAAAACAACAGTAAATCCAAGAAGACTCCTGATTACTCGAAAGAAAAAAATGATCCTGCTAAAAAAACAATAAAGGATATAAAAGCAAAAAAACCTGCCGTAAAGAATTAAAATTATTATTTGAATATTACTAACCTTCAAATAAATTATTTTTGAAAAATAAATCTCAGGTGTTAGTATGGTCATTGTTTGATTTCGGTAATTCCTCTTATGCCGTGATCATTGTCGCTTTTGTGTTTGCTGTTTTTTTTAAGGAAGTTGTTGTCTCGGGAGAAAGTATAGGTGACTTTTACTGGTCGCTCGGTATTAATATCTCAATGATGATCTCCGCAGTTTTAAATCCGGTCTTTGGAGCAATTGCTGATTATTCTTCGAACAAGAAAAAATTTCTTTTTCTTTTTACGTTACTTTGTGTCATTTCTACATCCCTGATGTATTTCACCGGAGAGGGAACAATACTTTACGCTCTGGTGCTTTTCATTTTATCCAACATCGGATTTCAGACAGGACTTACATTTTATGACGCTTTCATATCTGAAATATCCGAGCCGAAAGATTACAACAAAGTATCGGGATACGGTTATGCCGCCGGATATGTAGGCTCAGTAATTTCAGTAGCTCTCGTATTCCCGCTGAAGGATAATCCGAATTTGCTGTTTGCAATATCCGCCATTTTCTTTCTGATCTTTTCGCTTCCGCTGTTTTTGTTCCTCAAAGAGAAAAAAAGACCTGCTGAAAATGTAAAGATAAATTATATTGCCTACGGTTTTAAAAAAAAAAAAGTTTTAACTACACTGAAAAACATAAACAGTTTCAGAAACCTTAAAAACTTTCTGTTCTCATTTTTTTTCTATATTGATGCTGTCAATACGATTATTTTTTTCTCAGGCATTTACGCAAGCTCCACTCTGAATTTTACAATTACTGAACTTGCCGTATTCTTTCTGATAGTTCAGATCACAGCAATGATTGGTTCTTTCGTATTTGTGAAGATAGGTGACAGGATCGGAATAATAAAATCTATATATATAAATCTTATATTCTGGACATTGATCACCCTGGCGGTATTTATTACCAATGATAAGAATTCATTTTTTATAATCGGAGGATTTGCCGGATTTTTCCTGGGATCCACGCAGAGTCTGTCACGGGCATTAATGACTTTCCTTACACCGCTGGAAATAAAGACAGAGTTTTTCGGATTTTACGCATTGATGGACAAGACTTCCACTCTTATTGGACCGCTGACATTCGGACTGGTTTCATGGTTATCCGGTTCGCAGAAGCTTGCAATACTTTCTGTCGGATTTTTTTTCATAGTAGGCATGTTACTCTTAAGCAAAGTTAAAGTAAAGGAGATTTAAAAAAATGATAAACAACAGTGAACCGGTTATTACCCCAAATAATGAATTTGAACATCTCATTAAACTATTAGATGATGAGGATGATAATGTCTACTCTAATGTAAAAGACAGATTTCTCTCTTATGGAGGCGAGTCTGAAAATTATCTGAAAAAGTATATTAATGATGAAAATATTCTTATTAAAAGAAGAGCAAATGAAATAGTATCAATCATCAGTTTCAGTAATCTGGAAGAAAATTTTTTTAAACTTAAGCAAAGTAGCAGCAAGAATTTTCTTTTAAATGCTGCGCTCCTTATAACCACTTTAGGATATCCGGGTATTGATGTAAAAAAGTATGAAAAAATTATCAGAGATTATTCTTCGGAAATAAAATTGAGGATAATCAATAAATTCAGAAAAGACAATGCTGAATATCCTCTCGATATTCTTGAAACAATTAATGAATATCTTTTCGGAGAATTGAAATACACAGGTAACAATGATAACTATTACGATCCGGATAACAGCTTTATGAATAAAGTAATAGACAATAAAACCGGAATTCCGATATCGTTGTCTGTTTTGTATCTACTCATTTCAAAAGAATTGAATCTTCCGGTATATGGTATAAACATGCCCGGTCATTTCCTTCTAAAGTATGAAAATAAAAATGCGGAATATTATATTGATCCTTTTAATAAAGGTTTAATTATTTCAGGATCTGAAGCCGAAAGATTTGCAAAAAATATCGGAATTGTAAAATCTGATTTTGATTCTATACCATATCTGAAAAAGTCCACCGATACTGAAATTATTCTGAGAATGCTGAGAAATCTGCTTGAGGTATACAGGGAAAAAAGTGACAGTCTAAAAGTCAGTCAGATTGAAAGACTTATGAATGTTATAATAACTTAAAATGAAATCTAAATTTACCGGCAGGAGAAGTGTATCTTTGATTAGAATATTATTTGTATATACACTTCTCCTGTCTTTATTTGCAGGCGGCGTAAGGTCACAGGATGAATTCGAGTTAGTACAGAGCGCTCCTTCGGAAACGATATATGAAAGCTCGGAATTGCCCAAGACATTTGATGTCTGGAAAAAAATGATCGATGAATCAAAAGTTACAATTGATATAGAAGCGTTTTATTTTGCTGACGCAAAAGGCGAACCGCTTGAAAATATAATCGAGTCAATAAAAAATTCATCCCAAAGAGGTGTAAAAGTCAGAATTATTGTTGACTCATCTTTTTATGCAAGAAATGACAAATCAGTTGACCTGCTTGAAGGCATCGAAAATATTTCAATCAGAAAGATCCCGTATGGAAATCTTGCAGGCGGAGTGATGCATGCAAAATATTTCATAGTCGATAATGAAAATCTTTTTTTAGGCAGTCAGAATATGGACTGGCGCGCGATCAAACATATTCATGAGATAGGAGTCAGAGTAAAAAATAAATCTTTAGCAAATACTTTTAAGGAGCTGTTTGAAACGGACTGGAAATTATGTGAAGGAAATATTTACGGTCTTGTAAATCAGAAACCGGTGAATGTAGTTAATTCTGAAAATCCTGTAAAATTAATTTCAGGTAAATATGGTGAGATGACGCTGTATCCTTCATTCAGTCCGCCTGTGTTGAATGTGACAGGATTCAGTTCTGAAGAAGATGAGCTGCTGAAAATAATTGAAAACACGAAGGAAAGACTATTGATACAGATCTATTCGTTTTCTGATAAAGACAGATATGACACGGTTCAGTTCAGTAAAATATCTGATGCACTGATAAAGGCAGCCGGGAGAAATGTAAGTATAAAAATGATACTTCCGGACTGGGCGATGAGAGATTATTCGGAAGATTTTTTGAAAGAGCTTTCAAAATTTAATAACATTGAAATAAAAATATCAACTATACCGCAATATTCAGGAGGATTCATTCCTTTTGCCAGAGTTGACCATTCCAAGTATCTGATCTCAGATAATGATATTTCATGGGTAAGCACATCGAACTGGGAATCCGGTTATTTCAGGAGATCAAGAAATGTTACAATGATCATAAATAATAATATGGTAAATGAAGATCTTGTAAAAGTATTTGAAACCGGATGGACAAGTCCATATGTGAATTTTATTGATATAAACAAAAAGTATGAGTCTGTTAAAAGAAATTAAGCAGTAAAAAAATATACAACTCCTCTTAATTAATATTTCTCCCGACTTTTATTTTCTCTGTTAAAAGTATTCTCATTAAATAAAAAACCTGCCGTTAAAAATAACAGCAGGCTTCACAAGTGCCCGGGATCGGAATCGAACCGATACTGCCTTTACAGACAACAGGATTTTAAGTCCTGCGCGTCTACCAGTTCCGCCACCCGGGCGGTAAATTTCGAAAAGTCAAAATACTATCTTTAGTTATCTTTTTCCACTTAAAAATGAATATTCCTGATAAGAACTTCATACAATAAGTATAAAACCTGTTCAGTAAGAATTGTTAAATTGTTTTATAAAATTAAAACTGATAAGTTAATTACCAACTTTTTTCAATTATTTTATGAGCAGAATAAATATAAGAACCGGATTCGGTTATGACGTTCACAGGTTTGCAGAAGGAAGAAAATTAATATTAGGCGGTGTTGAAATCCCTTTTGAAAAAGGTCTTGACGGTCATTCTGATGCAGACGTTCTTCTGCATTCAATATGCGATGCAATACTCGGCGCAGGCGGTTTTAAAGATATAGGTAATCAGTTTCCTGACAAGGATATTGAATTTAAAGATATATCGAGCCTGCTTTTACTGAAGAGATCCTATGAACTGATCAGCGGCAACGGCTGGCAAATCGGAAATCTTGACTGTACGCTTGTACTCGAGAAACCTAAAATATTTTCTCACACAGATCAGATGAAAAAAAATATTTCCGGTATTATCCTTACTGATGACATTTCAATAAAAGCGACAACATCCGAAGGCATGGGCTTTGTAGGAAGGGAAGAAGGGTGTGTTGCTTATTCTACAGTTCTTTTATTTAAGTAAAATTTCTGAGTGAATATACTTCAAAATATTGATGCTGCTGTTTTTTATTTCCTCAATCATACCCTTGCAAATCCTGTTACCGACTGGTTAATGCCCTTCATTACGGAAAGAGATAACTGGTTTATATTTTATGTTTTAATCTGGCTGTATCTGGTTGTAAAAGGAGGAAGGAAAGGTCAGGTTGCAGCAATACTTATTTTAATAGTCATACTGTTTGCTGATCAGTTTTCAAACAATGTTTTAAAATTTTATTTTCAGAGAACAAGACCGTGTCATGTCTTGAGTGATTTAAACCTACTCATTAATTGTTCAGAATCATTTTCCTTCCCGTCTAACCATGCTGTTAATAATTTCGCTGCGGCTTATCTGTTTTCCAATTTTTATCCGGATATGAAAAAGTTTCTGTACAACGGCGCTGCCATAATGGCTTTATCAAGAGTTATGTGCGGAGTTCATTATCCTTTTGATATTTTTGCCGGCGCTCTTATAGGAATGTTTTTTGCAGCGCTTGTAATTGCTGTCTGGAATATTCTCAATAGAAAGTTCAATATTCTTAAATCCCCCGAAAAAAGTATATCTTGATCAAATTAAAAAATATATCCGGATCATCTGTTTCCTTAAAACTTCTTATCCCTATAGCCGGTATTTTTTTCGCATTGTCATTTCCTCCAATAGATCTTAATTATCTTATATTCTTTTCTTTTGCAATAATCATTCACATTTTCTTCCGTACAGAAAATTTCAGATCAGCTTTTATAAGATCTTATCTGATTTTTTTTACAGCATGTATAATTTCCGTTTCATGGATAATGCTAAGCGGTATGCGGGAAAATGCTGACAGATTTCTTATAATCGGCGGAATATTCATACTTCTGGTTTATCCGTTGTTTTTTGTAATGCCGCTGATCGTATTTTATAAAATTAAAAGTAAATTTATTTTCAGATTCGGCAGTATTTTAAATCTGATTTTATTTCCGGTTGTATGGACGGGTTTTGAATATATCTCTACTTTAGGTCAGATAAATTTTCCGTGGCTTTTTGCAGGAAATACGCTAACATATAATCCCGCTAAGATCCAGTACGCGGAAATTACCGGTATCTTCGGTGTTTCATTCTGGATATGCTGTATATCAGTTTTGATTTATGTTCTTTACAGTAATATTTTTGAGAAAATAAATCCTCCCGCTTCTTTAAAGAACATTTCAGTTTTTGTTTGTCTGATCCTGCTCTATTTCTTTCCCGATTTTTACAATTCAAATTTATCAGATTTAAAAAAAATTACTGATTCATCACACGGTAAAATTAAAATTGGTATCATTCAGCCGAATATAAATCCGTGGTTAAAATGGGGCGGCAAGCAGAATGATCTTGTCCATGGTTATGCAGCGCAGATCAGGGAGCTTCATAATTCAACTCCGGATCTTGAACTAATAATTTTACCTGAAACAGCACTGCCTTATTTTTTCCGGGAAAAATACTTTGAAGATAAATATCTGATGTTAAAAAATTTATGCGACAGCATAAGAATTCCAATACTTATCGGTACGCCTGATCTTGAATATTATGAGAACTCTGATGAAGCGCCTGTGGATGCAAAAATAATGAGATCAACAGGAATGAAGTATGACACATACAATACTGCAGTACTGTTCGAACCGGAAACTGATAAAAATAATTTTCAGAAACATCAGAAAATAAAACTGGTGATTGGCAGCGAAAGAATGCCTTATCAGGAATTAATTCCGTTTACAAAAAGTCTTATCGAATGGGGAGTCGGGCTCGGAAGCTGGCAGATCGGTAAAGATACAAATAATTTCAGTCTGAAAAATAATGTAACATTTAATACAGCTGTCTGCTATGAATCCGTGTATCCGGAATTCTTTGCGGACTTTGTAAAAAAGGGAACTGACTTCTGCGTAATAATTACAAATGACGGATGGTGGGGAAAATATTTTGGGACATATCAGCATAACCAGTTTGCTGTTTACAGAGCAATAGAAAACAGAAGATGGATCGCAAGGTGCGCTAATACAGGTATATCTGATTTTATAAGTCCGCATGGCGAGATATTTCAGCAGACAGGCATTGATGAAAAAACTTCAATCGTAAGGGAAATTGATTTGATTAAAGAAACTACTTTTTATACAAGACACGGAGACGCGCTTGCTGAATATTGTCTGTACATTTCTTTGCTGATTTTCGGTATTTGCTTTTTTTTAAAGAAGAAAAAAATTAACCCCATAGATTTTTTTTGTCAGAAGGTTTGCCGGAATTAACTATGTCGTTGTGCAGGTCTATCACTTTATCCGGAAGCAGTCGTCTTTCCGGAAGTTCATTCTCCTCTTCCGTTTTTTCAACATTCATAATTTCATCAGATACATCATCTTCTTTTTCTTCTGCATTAGTTCCGGATTTAAACTCTGTGACCTCGAATGTATTTAAAATATTATTCAGTTTATTTTTATCAAATACTTTTCTGACAGGGGACAGGTTTACATATATCTTATTGGCTTTTGAATGAAGCTTCTCTGACGGAGTGAAATGAATTTTATTTGCAGAATTAATTTCTGAATTAACAGCTTTAACTTTAAACTCACCGAAAGATTTTACCTTCAATACCGGTTCAGATAAAAATGATCTTGAAATATTATCTATCATTGAATCTAAAATTAATTCTGCTTCCTGTCTGCTGATACCGCACTGAATTGAAACTCCTGATATTAATTCTGTTCTGTTCAATTTTTTAATAAACTGTTTTTGTATCAGATTCAAAAATTATTTCAATAACAGGAGGATTAATGTTTACAAAAGAACCGTCGTTGAATATTCTGCATCTTTCCCTTCTCAGTTTAAACTTACCAAAACCATTAATGAATATGTCCTTTCCACTCATAAGTTCTTTTGTAATTAATTCAAAAGAAGTTTCCACTGCGCTTCGGCATTTGCTTTTTTTAAAACCTGTATCTTCTGCAATGATCTTAATTAATTCTTTCTTATTCATAATTTTACTTTTCCGAAAAAATGTGCTTAATATTTTCTATCATCATTTCAAGATATTTTTTATCGGTGTCGTCAAAGCTGGAATATTCACCGCTGTCAATATCAAGTACTGCTATAACTTCTCCTTCCGCTATAACCGGAACTACAATTTCAGACTTAGACATTGGATCACACACTATGTGTCCCGTAAATTCATCAACATTTTCAACAATCACAGTCTTTTTGCTTTCAGCAGCTTTCCCGCAAACGCCTTTTCCGAAAGAGATGCGTGTGCATGCAACTCTGCCCTGAAACGGTCCGAGTACAAGTTCATCTTGATTGTCTTCGCATTTCAAATAAAAACCTACCCATATAAAACTTTCAAAACTATACTTTAATGCTGAACAAACATTTCCCAGATTAGCAATTAGATTATTCTCATTTTTTATTAAAGCAACGATCTGCGGAAGAAGGGATTCGTATTTTTCCGCTTTAACTTTTGACTCTGTTACTTCTATTTTAAAAGCCAATTGTGTCCGTGATTAATTTTTTATTAGTTTTACAAAATCACTTTCATCTATAACTTTAACTCCGAGTGATTTTGCTTTTTCAAGTTTGCTTCCCGCTTCTGAGCCTGCGAGCACATAATCAGTTTTTTTACTTACAGAAGAACTTACTCTGCCTCCGAGATCTTCGATAATTTTCTGTGCCTCTTCCCGTTTATAATTTTCCAGTGTTCCTGTAAGTACAAACGTCTTGTTGTTTACATTTTCATTTATCTTAAATCCCGCGGATTTTTTTTCAGATTCAAATTTCAATCCGGCTTTTCTTAGTCTTTCGATATTCTTCAGATTTTTATCATCTTTAAAAAACTTTACAACGCTCTCAGCTATCTTAGGACCGATCTCATGTACAGCTGTGATCTCATCTGCAGTTGCTTTAATAATATTATCTATGCTGCCGAAATTTTTTGAAAGTATCTTAGAAGTCCGTTCGCCGATATGACGTACTCCCAGTCCAAACAGGACTTTATCAAATGGTTTTTCTTTTGAAGATTCTATTGCATTAAGAATATTCTCAACACTTTTCTCTCCGAATCTTTCAATATTTAAAATTTCCTTTTTAAATTTGTGCAGATCATAAATATCAGCATAATTATTAAGCAGTCCTTCCTTGTTAAAAATTTCTATAATACTTGTGCCGAGACCTTCTATCTCCATTGCATTCCTGTGAACAAAATGCTCGATCCTGCCGAGTATCTGCGCCTCACAGTTATAATTCGGACAATAATAATAAACTTCATCTTCCGGCTTCTCAAGCTTTGTTTTACAAACAGGACATTTATCAGGAATCTTATACGGCTTTGAATTTTTTTTCCTCTTATTTTTTATGACTTCAAGAACTTTTGGTATAACATCCCCGCCTTTTTCAATTTTCACATAGTCGCCTTCACGGATATCTTTTCTTTTTATCTCATCGAAGTTATGCAGTGTTGCCCGCGATATCGTGGAGCCCGCAAGGAAGACCGGCTGCAGATCCGCCACCGGAGTTACTGTCCCGATCCTTCCTACCTGACAGAAAATTTTGTTGACCTTAGTTATTGCTTCTTTTGCTTTAAACTTATATGCGACAGCCCACCGCGGTGATCTTGAAACACTGCCGAGCTTATCCTGCTGTGACAGAAGATTTACTTTTACTACTACTCCGTCAATTTCATATTCGAGTTCATCTCTTATCAGTTCTATTTTATCACAGAACTTCTTTACTTCGGTAATGTCATTAACAGATTCGGTTTTTGAATTTACGAGAAATTTAAGTTCCTTTAATTTTGCGAGTCCTTCAGTGTGCGACTTTATCTGCACATCAGAGGAAAAGAAATTATAAGCAAAAAAATTCAGCGGTCTGGAAGCTACTGTAATAGTCTTTTTTAATTTCAGTGTACCTGCCGCAGTATTCCGCGCATTTGCAAATAACTTTTCACCCTTGAGTTCCTGCTCTTCATTAATTTTCAAAAAGTCATCCTTGCAGATAAACACTTCACCTCTCACCTCAAAGTTTTTTATTTTACCCCCTCTGACAGAAAGTGGAATTGACCGTATAGTTTTAATATTCTGTGTAACGTCATCGCCTGTAAGTCCGTCACCTCGCGTAGCTCCGGTAATCAGCAAACCGTTTTGATAAGTCAGTGAGATAGCTATTCCGTCAAATTTTAATTCACATACATACTCATAATCATCAGTCTCGAGAATGTTCTTTACTCTTTTGTCAAATTCAATAAGCTCTTCAAAGTTATATGAATTTGAAAGTGACAGCATCGGAACGCTGTGATTTACCGATTTGAAAACTGAAGTCGGTGTGCCGGAAACTCTTTGTGTAGGGGAGTCGGAAGTAATTAAGTCAGGATATTCAGCTTCCAGATCTGAAAGCTCTTTCATCAATTTATCATAAGTGTAATCATCGATATCAGGATCTGCGAGTGTATAATATCTGTAATCTGCATCGTCGATTTTTTCTCTCAGCGTCTTTATTTTTCTCAAAATTTCGGGAGATGCCGGCATACAGATTATCTTTTAAAGTAATTTTAATTTATTGAATTTATTCCGTGGAAGTATTTCCTGAAACTCCGTCCTTAGTTAATTTAACTTTGCTTACTGAAGTTTTTTCAAATTTAACCGGATTTCCGTTAAGAGAGACCTTTAAACTTTTTGTATTAGCAGCGGATATATGAAATGACTTTGCAGCTCTGAATGATTTTACTTCTTTCGGCTTAACAGTGAATTTATCAGGTCTGGAATAATTGGAAGAATCAGTTACGATGTAATATACGCTTTCGGTAATGGATGTTACGCTGAGTGATATCGAATCTTTGGAAGCTGCCAGTTCTTCCTGAGCTTTTCTTATAGAATCCAGAATTTCCTCTTCGGACTTTTTCCCGAGTAACTTTTTTTCCTGTTCCTTTACAACGTCATCGAAATTTTGTCTGATGATCTCGGGATTGTCATTGCCGCCTTCGAGGAATAAAATATTTACAAGTGAATAAAGTCCCGCTAGTGCAAGAACAATAAAAAGAAACAACATTACATTTCGGAAGACACGCGAGCCGAGAAATGAAAATGAGAATGATTTTTTTTCAGAAGGTTTTGAAATATCTGCTGAAGGATTTCTATCCTGAGTTTTTACGGTTCTTCGAATGCTTTCTGCACCTGACCCTGTTGTTCCGGAATTCTTAATTACGTTTGATTTCACGGTGTTCTTAGAACGTATATTTGTCGGATCTCCTTTTGTCAGATTATCGCCGTCAGGATTGATCTTCAATACTTTAATTCCGCCGGCAGGTTTTTTCCTGATTCATCATTCGTATCGTCAGAATTCAGTTCGTCCTCATCTATTGAAATAATTTCTTCAGAATCTCCGGACAAAGCTTCTTCCTCCGCAATTAATCTTTCGGCTTCTTCATTCTGTCTTTTTATTTCTTCTTCCGACCTGCTGGATTTATACTTGCCGCTTCTTGCAAGATCATATTCAAACAAAGTTTCATCTACATCAAGATCAAGGCAGGCGATATATTGTTTAAGAAAAGCTCTGATATACGCCTGAGGCTGAAAATTATAATCGCCGCTCTCAAGATTTTCAAGAGTGGTCATGTTTAAACGTGTCTGCTGGGATATGGATTTTAAGGTAATGTTTTTCTTCTCGCGGATAGCTTTCAGATCTTGGGCAAATATTTTCAGCATTTAATTTGTTTTTGAAAGTTATCGGATTAATAGAAAAATATAAAGCACATAATTTTAATAAAAACAATATATCACATTCGTCGAAAGCAATATCTCGAATTAATCGTACAGCCCGGTTAATACACTTTCATATGAACTGTCTTCGAAGCATTGTATCCAGTAAATAAATCTAACCTATAATAAATTTTATCTTCGTTTCTAAAATTTTTAGAAATCAAATTTATCCACAAGCTGATCATCAATAAATACTCTTATTTGAAATTTATCCGTACTCTGAACTTTACCGTCAGCGCCTGTAGTGTTTGAAGAACTTTTATATCCGTTCATCTTGACATTCTTACCTTTATATGTACCGCTCTTTTCAAAATTATCTCCGATAAACGGAAATGAAGATGTAATTACTGTTGTGCCGTTTATCTTGCAGATAAACTCTTCCGTTAATCCGTCTTTTTTTGTAACATCGACATTCCATCCGGCTTCACCGTCTGATGGTTTGTACATCGTGGATTGAGAAGAAGAGCATCCGATTGCAAATAACAGCAGGAAAAATAAAATGTAATAAGAGTACTTAAATTCAAAAACATTTAATGATTTCATGGTTAATGGTTTAAAATTAGTTTATTAATTATTATTTTAAAAAATATTCTGTTGTAATTAATGTCAGCTGATGCTTTTATATATAGTGTAGGAAGAAGTTATAATTATTACAATTCCTACAATCATCATTAATATTTTCGGTTTCATTTTTTTTGCCATCAATGCTCCGAAAGGAGCTGCAATAACTCCTCCAACGATTAATGCCAGTATTATTTTCCAGCTGTCGACTCCTACAAAAAAAAGAAAAACTCCGGTGCTGAAAAACGTTACGAAAAATTCTGCAGTGTTTACCGTACCGACAGTTTCCCTTGGTGTCTCACCGCGTAAAATCAGATTTGAAGTAACTATCGGTCCCCAGCCGCCGCCACCAATTGAATCAAAGAAACCTCCGGCTAATCCTAGCGCGGAAACCTTTTTTGCTTCGCTCTTCGGTTTAATTATTTTGAAACTCTTGATTATAATAAAAACCCCGATCAAAAATAAATATACTGATACATAAGGTTTTATAAAACCGCCGTCAAGAACGTTTGACAATAGATAAGCTCCTGTAACAGAACCTATAACACCGGGAACTGCAAGTCTGAGGAATAATTTCAGATTTACATTCTTCAGGAATAAATGCGATAATCCCGATACGCCGGTTGTAAATACTTCAGCTGTATGGACGCTTGCAGATGCCAGCACAGGCGGTACTCCGAAATTCAGTAAAAAAGAAGTGCAGCTCACTCCGTAAGCCATTCCCAGCGCGCCGTCTATCATTTGCGCTATGAAGCCTGCAAATACTAATAACAAAAATTGCTCATCAAATGAAACATCAATTTCCTTTTCGGAAAATAAAGTCAGCTGAAGAATAATAAAAACAACAAGAACGGTCTTCATTGAAATAATTACAATCCCAATGTGTCTGTTGGAAATTTTGTTTATCAAGTAACAGATTAATTTTCACCAAAATACATATTTAAATTTTTTTATGATATTGATTTTTTCCTGATTTATATTTGAAAGTTAATCCGGGAATACAAAAAGTTAAATTTGAAACTTTTAATTTCCATACCCGAACAAAATTTATTTATATTCACTTTTAAATTTTAATTATGAAAAATATTATATACTTCTTATTATTACTCTCGGTTTATTCTAACTCATCCGCACAGCTTTCAAATAATAATATGTATCTGCTTGGAAATCAGAATCTACATCCAGTGCCTGTGAATTTTGGCGCTCCCTGGGATTATGCAGCCATATGGGGATATGTCGCTCCTGACGGAAGAGAATATGCAATTCTTTGCGGAGTTCTCGGTACCGGTTTCTTTGATATAAATGATTCAATGAATATCCGCGAGGTCGATTATTTTCCAGCTCAGATAAATATATCAAATCCCGATCAGGGAAATCTCTGGAGAGAAGCGAAAGTATATTCTCATTATGCTTATGTAGTATCTGAAGCGGATACAAGCGGCTTAGAAATATTTGATCTGCAGTATCTTCCTGATTCCGTCATATATGTTAAAAAATTTAAACCTGCCGGCCACACTTCTACTCATTCAATTTCGCAGGAAGGTCCTTATCTTTATCTTAATGGAAGTAATCCTTCATTCGGGCAAGGAGTCGCAGTGCTTGATCTTTCCTCTGATCCGGAAAATCCCGTCCTTAGAGGAAAATGGAATACAAGATATGTTCACGACTGCAGAATAATCAGGGATACTATATTTGCGATGAATATTAATGACGGAAACATTACTGTCATCGACGCGCGTAATAAGGACAGTCTTAAAACTATTACACAATGGATTAACTCTCCGAATCCCTCACCTCACAACTGCGCTCTGACTGCTGACAGGAAATTCTTATATGCAACGGATGAAGTCGGTTCGCTGCCAAGATTACTTAAGGTATGGGATATTGAAGATATAACTAATGCAACGCAGATTACAACATGGCAGCCGACAAATATAACTACTTCAATAGTTCATAACGTGGAAATATACGGAGACACTGCAGTTATCGCGCACTATACATCAGGAGTGAGAGTGCTTGATATTTCTGATCCTTCGCAGCCGATTGAGATAGCCTGGTATGACACCTATCCCGTTTCAAACGGAAATCAGTATCTCGGATGCTGGGGAGTATATAAATTTCCTTCAGGAAAAATTGCTGCATCGGATATGAAGAACGGATTGTTTGTATTGAAAGTCGGTAAATCTGTAAGTGTGAATGTAAATAATATTATAGTAAGTGATCACAGACTGGAACAAAATTATCCGAATCCGTTTAACCCTAAGACAAAAATAAATTATACTTTGGCTGCAAACGGTTTTGTAATTCTTAAAATATTTGACGCTCTTGGAACAGAAGTTGAAACTCTGATCAGCAATGTACAAAATGCCGGAAATTATACCGCAGAATGGGACGCAGGAAAATTCGCCAGCGGAGTTTATTATTACCGCATATCAGTCTTCACGGATAAGCCCAGTTCCGCAAAATTCACGAATACTAAAAAAATGGTCGTGTTGAAATAACAACTTTGGCTTCTCTGAATTATTTTCGGATCTGTAATGTAATTCTTTAAAGATTATAGAAATTTTAAATTCTGTTTTTTAAATTCTAAGCTGTATATTTTCCATCACAGTAAGGCAAAAAATGAAATTCATTGAACTTTTTAAAAGATTTTATTGAGTTACATGTGACTTAAATTAATATCTTGATTTGTGAAATAAACTTGCTTAAAATGCAGTTGAAACTTTTTAAAGGAAAATTTTTTAAAGCAAATTCAATAGGAGGTATTGAAAATGAGAAAGTTAATATTTTTAATATTATTCTTGTTTACCTTCTCAAATGTTTACTCAAACGGCGTTGGCGTTGTCAATGCATCTCTCGGAACATATCTGAAGTTAACTTCAAGTAATATTAATGTATCTGTAGAATTACAGGTATCCGTTACAAAAACCAGACAGCTTTTTTTAAACAATCTCGGATCAGACAAATTAGTAACTTTTGCATTTCCATTGCCGCAGGGAGCGAGCGCAACCGGTCTAAGATGGAAAATTAACGGTGAATGGTTCCTTGCTCCGATCTCACCAAGTCCGCAGGATACTACTTTACCCGGCGGTACGATGAACCAGAATCTGCGGAATTTTCTCGGAGCGACTCCGTTATTTTTTCCAATCACTCAATTGCTAAAAGCCGACTCTTCATTAATAGTTGAGCTGACTTATGTACAGCTCTTGAGTTATGATTTTGGAAATGTGTATTTCGATTATCCGAATGATTACAGATTAATACAAAATCAAACAATCGAATCGCAGGAGATGACTTTTAATTTAACTTCTCCGCGGACAATTGACAGTATCAGACTCGTCAGTACAAATCCGCTTACTCAGATCATCAATAACGGAAATTCGGCGACAATAGTAAGTAATCAGTACACTGCAATTCCGTCAGTAAATTATAAGATCAAATATTCTCTTAATTTAAGTCAGCTTGGATTATACAGCTACAGCACCAAAATTCCTGATGGTCAGCTTCCGGATTCACTCGGTGGATTTTTTATGTTCATCGCTGAGCCCAATCCCGGCAGTACTGCAGAGATCATTAAAAAAGTATTTACGCTGATACTTGACAGATCCGGAAGTATGTCAGGTACGAAGATCACACAGGCAAAAAATGCGGCTAAATTTATTGTTAATAATCTTAATGCGGGAGATAAATTTAATATAGTGGATTTTGAAAGCAACGTTTATAATTTCAGGAATAATCACGTTTTGTATTCTATTCAGAGCAGGGACTCAGCTCTGACTTATATTAACAATATCAATGCCGGCGGCGGAACAAATATTTCCGGAGCATTCTCAACTGCAGTTCCGCAGTTCAATGTTGCAAATGACAGCACAGCAAATATAATTATTTTTTTAACGGACGGAATGGCGACTGTTGGAATTACAAATACTCCGCAGCTTCTGATTCATGTTCATAATCTTATTCAGTCGACAGAGACGGAGATATTCCTTTATTCTTTCGGTATCGGAACGGATGTTGACCAGCAACTACTAACTCTTATGTCTTCACAGAATAACGGTTATGCTGAGTTTTTATTAAATGAAGAGCTTGAATCCAGAATAACTAATTTTTATCTGAGAATTAAAAATCCTGTGCTGCTTAGTCCGGCAATAACATTTTCATCTCCGTTTATAAATAATGTTTATCCTGAACCTCTTCAGAATCTTTATATCGGACAGCAGATGTTTGTAACCGGAAGATATACTGAGACAGGACCGATGAATGTTACTTTATCCGGCAGAGCTTTTAACCAGCCGGTTTCATATCAGTATATCATAAACAGGATTGATACTCCCGATGTAAGATATCAGTTTTTGACAAAGATTTGGGCGAAGCAAAAAATAGAGAACCTGCTTATCTTATATTATTCCCTGAACCCGATATCACCTGAAGCTATAGCTTTAAAACAGCAGATCATAAGTCTAAGTATAGCATATGGTGTGATCAGTCCTTTTACAAGCTTTGGAAATCCTGTTACAATAATTGGCAATGAAGAGAATGTAAATAATAATACCATCATAGTTGAAAACTATAAGTTGATAGGAAATTATCCTAATCCATTTAATCCCGTTACGACTATAAAATTTATTGTTAATAAGAATTTCAACGGGCAGGCAATTATAAGGATCTTTAATTCCGCGGGAATACTTGTTGATGTATTGGATCTGAATATTTTGGGAGCAGGCGCATATGAAATAGTCTGGAATGCGGATAAGTTTTCTTCAGGTGTATATTTTTACACGCTGGAATTCGGAGAAGAAATACTGACATCAAAAATGATGCTGATCAAATAATCTTACACAAAAACAATTTACAAAACCCGCTGATACTTTATTCGCGGGTTTTTTTTATTACGCTCAGATATTTAATTTCTTAATATAAATCAATTTAATTCAAACAAGATAATATTTATATTGCGTAATCAAAAATAAATCCGGACATATTAGTTCTGAAATCAAACTCGACGCCCTGTTTTTCGCTGCACATCCCGATGATGCTGAGTTAAACTGCGGCGGAACGATCCTTAATCTCACCGGAGCCGGGAAAAATGTCGGGATCGCAGATCTTACAAAAGGAGAATTAAGCACAAGAGGAACGCCGGCTTTGAGAAAGAAAGAAACCGCCGCCGCTTCTAAGCTGATGAAAATTAAAGTCAGGGAAAATCTCAGCATCAGTGACGGGAATATTCAAATCAATGAGGCGAATAAAAAAAGGATCATCGCTGTAATAAGAAAATATCGTCCTGAGATCATCTTCGCTCCGTTTCCAAATGACAGACATCCGGATCATATTTATACAGGCAATCTGATTAAAGAATCAGTATTTTATTCAGGGCTGAGGAAAGTTGTTACAGAAAGCCTGAAAGAATTTAGACCGCGGAGAATATTTTTTTATAAAAGCGCATATGATATACCTGTAAGTTTTATAATGGATATCAGCGGCATATTCAAAAAGAAACTTGAAGTAATAAAATGTTATTCCACTCAATTCTATAATCCACAGAGCAATGAGCCGGAGACTTTTATCAGTTCAAAGCTTTTTGTCAATGAGATAGAGACGAGAGCTAGATATTTCGGATTTAAGATCGGAGCTGAATTCGGAGAACCTTTTTACAGTATTGAGCCGTTAAAGGTAACTCCGGAAAATATATTTGAAATATAGAGTATCATATAAAATAAAAATTCATTTAGAAAAAAATTAATTAAAAAATAAAATCAAGGAGATATAAAATGAATCAGGGTCAAATGCAGGGAATGATGAAGCAGATTAAAAAGATGCAGGAAAAAATGGATAAGATACAGGATGAGCTTGAAGGTAAAACCGTTACGGAAGAGTCCGGCGGCGGTATGGTGAAAGTTACAGTGAACGGAAAAAACATGATAACAAAGATCGAGATAGAAAAGGAGATCATCAATCCGGAAGATCCGCAGATGCTTGAAGATCTTCTTATCGCAGCCGTAAACAAAGGTCTTGAGAGTTCACAGAAAATGGCAAATGACGAAATGTCAAAAGCGACTTCAGGAATGATCCCGAATATACCCGGTCTGAATCTGCCAAAATTTTAATCTGAAATATTTATGATAAATATTTCAAACTCTCTCGACAATCTTGTGGATGAATTTTCAAAACTTCCGCAGATCGGGAGAAAGACGGCAATGCGTCTTGCAATGTATATTACGAGACAGCCGAAACAGGATGTGGAAAGATTTTCAAGAGCGTTAACGGAAATTAAAGACAGGCTGAGATTTTGCAGCGTGTGCTGCAATATTACTGAAGATGAAGTTTGTAATATATGCAGAGCCGGCAGCCGTAAGCCGGGGATCATATGTGTTGTCGAAGAGCCGCAGGATGTATTTGCAATTGAAAAGACAAATGAGTTCAAAGGGAAATATCACGTACTTCACGGCATAATATCTCCCCTTGACGGAATAGGTCCGAATGACATCCGCATAAAAGAATTACTGGAAAGACTCAGCCGCAGTGATGATGATAAAGTCGAAGAGCTTATACTAGCGCTTAACCCAACAGTTGAAGGAGAGACGACAATATTATATCTCAGCAAACTTCTTAAGCCCCTTGAAATAAAGATCACCCGAATTGCAAGAGGAATTCCGGTCGGCTCCGATCTGGAATTCGCTGATGAAGTTACTCTTGCAAAAGCGCTCGAAGGAAGAATCCTAATTTAAATAATTTCCGGATGTGGTATAAAAAATGGTTTTCGGACAGACTTTATCTCGATCTTTACAGTCACAGAAACACGGAAGAAGCCGGACATATGATAGATCTCATTCAGAGAAATATTGATATCCGCACGGGGTCGAAAGTTCTTGATGTAGCGTGCGGAGCCGGAAGACATTCTCTGCAGCTTGCAAAAAGGGGATTTCACGTAACCGGTTTTGATCTGTCTGAATTTCTGATAAACGAAGCAAAAAGATCTCAGAAGGAAGCGAAGGAAAATAATCTAAAGATGAAATTTCTGATTAAAGATATGAGGAAATTTAATTTCAGAAATTCATTTGATCTCGCGGTAAATATTTTTACAAGCTTCGGATATTTTGATAATGATGAAGAAAATTTTAGTGTAATAAAAAATATTTCATCTTCACTGAAAAAAGGCGGGTACTTCGTTTTTGATTTTATAAATTCAGAATTTATAAAAAATAATATTGTATCACGCAGCAAGAATAAGCTCGGCGTGATTACTGTAATTCAGAAAAGAAGAATTGAGAATGGATTTATTATAAAAGATATTGAAGTGTTTAAAGGCGGCAAGGTCAGGCATTTCAATGAGATCCTGAAGCTTTACGGAAAAAAAGAACTGGTGAATTGTTTTAAGAAGTTTAACTTTAATGTGAAAACATTGTTCGGTGATTACTACGGAAACAAATTCAGTGAAAAAAATTCAAAACGAATTATTATAATTGCGCAGAAGATACAATAAAATACTGGTATTATTTTTTGTTTTATACAGCGGCTGCGGTTTGTTTGAAACAAGATCCGTTGAACCGCCGACTGAAGTCAGATCCACTTTCACACAGCCCACTTCTCCTGATATAGTTTTATCCAATTTGAATTTTGCAATCACGGAAAAAAACCTTGATAACTATATGAGATGTTTTGTTGATTCAAATTTTTCTTCAAAGAGATTTCAATACATACCCGATGCGGTTTCCCAGACTTCTTATCCTGTATTTTTAAACTGGTCTCTAAACAGCGAAAGAATTTATTACAGCAATCTTATTTCATTTACTAACAGCAGCTCTTCTTCAAATCTTTTTCTATCCAATTTAAATTTTAACACAGGAATTGATTCGGCGGTAATAGATTCGGATTATTTACTTGTTTACAATCACTCCAGACAAAACATTGCTACAGTTACAGGCGGGAGACTGAGATTTGTAATGAGCCAGGACTCAAGAAGCTTATGGTCTATTCACGGCTGGTATGATTTTCTTAACGAAGATAATGACACTACATGGAGCGTATTGAAAGCAAACATGTTTAACTGAATTAATATGACGGCTGAAATTAAAAATACATTGTTAAAAAAAATTTCACCGGCATTTATTGTTTTGCTGCTTGTTACTTTTTACTCATGCGATAATATATTCTCTCCAAAGCTCGACTCAAACGCTCCGACTTCAATTATTACAGATCAGAAAACTGTTGACGGTGTCTTTCAGAATTTTCAATACGCTTATACTTTTAAGGACACGACTGTTTACGGAAATTTACTTGATGAACAGTTTGTTTTTATCTACCGTGATTACAATTCCGGATTCGATATTTCATGGGACAGACCTACGGAGATGAGAACTACGAACGGACTTTTTCAGAATGCGCAGAAACTTGAAGTGATCTGGAATAACATTATTTTTGAAGGCGGGGATTCACTTGTCAAAAATGTAAAGAGAAGTTTTAATCTGACCATTACATTCAATCCCAGCGATGTGATCAGATTAAACGGATTTGCAGATATGAATCTTATAAGAACATCGACAAACGATGTCTGGAAAATAATCAGATGGCGCGACGAAACTTTTTAAGCTACATTTTAAAAACCGATGCTGAGAATACTTTTCAGCTGATCTATGTAATACCTTTCATATTCAACTCCTTTATTCAAAAGATATTCAGTCATAATACTCAGCTTATCATCGGAAATATCATTGCCGATTTTTTTCCTGTATTCAGCCGTTAGATTTTCTTTGTTTGTAAGATATATCAGACCCGGATCATTTAATGTTTCATTGATCCTGCCGGATGAATAATTATAAATATCCTTGAACAAAGTAAAGTAAAATCCATTCTCATCTTTATCAATTTCATAAGTCTTGTATATGATCTTTACCGGGAATTTATCTTCTTCCGTGAAATCATATACAAGCGTCTTCCTGCTGTCAAGCCAGCCTGTAAGGTCTTCTGATTTGATAACTTTTTTTATAAGAAACTCTTTCATCTTTTGAATATTGTCATTGTCATTCCTTACACAGCCGTGTGACAGATTTCTCATCTTTGAATACAGCAGTTTATTCTTGTTTGTACCGTGAAAATATCTCAGAGAATTTTGATCATAATGCACTACAAATAAACCGAGCGGATTTCCTTTGCCCGGAGGTGTTGGGTTCAGATGCGCCTTCTTTGGATCTGGATCTTTGTAAAACGGCCAGTTCCTGACTCTGTATGCCTGAAAATTTCCCGTGTAGGTTTTGTCATTTATAGTGCCGACGACATTCGGCCACGTATCAATGTAAATCTGTTTTCCATTGAACAGCTGATAAATTCTTGATTTAAATTCCGGAATATTTAGTTCCCATAATATTTTAGTAGAATCAACAAGAAAATTTTCCGGCACATCAAATGACACTTTAAACTTTTCACCTGATGCTGCCTGATTTAAAGTATCAGCAGTAATAACCGGAACTACAGTTTTTGAATTTACAATCTCAGAGAGATCCTTTTCCGAAATGATCGGAAAACTTTCCCTTATGTGCTGCATAATAATTTCGCTGCTGTTAAGAAGATCATCCGTTTCAAAATACATCTTCTCCTTTTTGATCAGATCTGATTTTGTCTGATCTGAATTTACAGGTTCTGTGGATCTGGCAGAATCCTGAGATATAGCTGCCGAAGTGTATAAGAAAATTATTAAGAGTATTGCGAAAATTTTTGATAAAAAATCAGGTTTCATATTAAAATAAATTAAGAGATTGTTCAGTTAAGTTTGAAAATAAAAAAATTAAGTATGGCTGCAAAAGTAACCCATAGCAAATACGGTATAAGTAAAATTCCGGATGTCCTGGAGATCTTTAAGAAATTTAATATTGTATAAATTATCAGTAACCATAATAATATTATAATTACCAGACCGCCTGAGATTGACTGAAATCCGAAAAAAACTATTGACCATAAAGTATTGAATAAAAGCTGAACCATAAATATATAGAAAGCTTTTTTTACAACAGCATTCTTCAGATCTTCACGCCAGACAAGAAACAATGAAACTCCCATCATTAAGTAGAGCAGTATCCACACCGGAGCGAAGATCCAGTTCGGCGGATTGAAATCCGGTTTTATTAATCCCGCATACCATCCCGGAATTGAGTCAGCTGTAAAAAATGTTCCGATGATACCTGCCAACTGACAAATAATAATGCTGACTATAAGTTTAATTATATTGGACATTTAAATGTTCCGGTAATTTATTTTAATACGGTAAATTAATTTGCAGATATAAATTAAACGCAGCTTACATACCCATTGTATGCCATACGGTTTTCAGTTCTGAGAATTTTTCAATCTCTTTCAGATTTTCATTGTCACTGTCATTATACCAGTCGTGTTCATACTTTATAAAGTTAAAACGCTTTACATTATTTGCGCATAGTTCCTGCAGAGCTTTTCTGTCCGTATTTTTATCCGCACATACATCAATAGCATTCACGTCAAAATGACCTGCAAGATGCGGGGTAAGTTCGCTTTTTTTTCCGGTCAGAATATTTATCACTCCAGCCGGGAAGTCGCTGGTTGCTATTACTTCCGCTACAGATAAAGCCGGCAGAGGTGCTGATTCGTTTGCAATAATAATGCACGAATTTCCTGATGCAGTAACTGCTGATAATCTCGAGATCAACGGAAGAAAACTCAGTGTATCGGGAAGTACTATTCCGACAATTCCGGTCGGTTCAGGAATTGAGAAATTAAAATATCCCGCCTGTACGGGATTTACTGATCCTGAAAGCTGTATCCATTTATCGCAAAAACCGGAGAAGTAAACTATTCTGTCTATAGCTTTCTTTACTTCTTTTCTGCATACTGCCGAAGTTTGTTTAGTCGAAATAAATATTTCCTCTGTAAATTGTTCCTTTCTTCCTTCAAGCATCTCCGCTAATCTGTACATGATCTGACCTCTTTCATAAGCGGTCTTTTCGCTCCACTGACTGAACCCTTTGCGGGCAGCGACAACGCTGTTACGAATATCTTTTCTGGATGCGCGGGAAATATTACATATTTTTTTTCCGTCTTTTGGATTTACAGCATCAAGAAATCTTTCTGATTCGGTGCGGGTGAATTTTCCATCAATGAAGAGTTTATACATTTTCGGGATTTCAAGTCTTGAAGTCATAAAGTTTAATTAAAAATTAAAAGCAAATCTATAAAAATTTTAGAGAAATAAAAATTGATAACTTATTCGGAAAAAGTAATTCTTGTGAGTTTGGAAAAATGTTGAAGTACGGAATTGTATTCCGTACTGTCAGTCAATAAACCACTTTAGTGGTTTTTTGACAGATGAAGCCATAACTCAATATTATATGCTGAACCTGTCTCAATATTCAGATCTTATCAGCTAATTCTGTTATTATACCTTTTAATATTTTTACAGATGATATATAATTCTGACTTTGATCTTTTTCCCTTTGCTTTTGTGTCCTGTTATCTTCAGGCATTTTATCCGCTATTAATTCCCTCGAAATCAAACCAATTGCACCAAATTCTATCCCGCAGTGAACTGCTGTAATATTCTCAGGAACTATCGAATAGCCTAATACGTCAGTGCCAATCTCCCTGTAAAATCTGGCTTCTGCTTCCGTCTCGCTCTCCGGTCCTGTAATACCGAGATAGACAGATTCATTTATTCTTATTTTATTTTCCTGAAAAACTTTATAAATATTCTTATACATTCCTTTTTCATAAGCATTGCTCATATCAGGAAATCTAATTCCGAGAGTCTCATCGTTTTTACCTATTAACGGATTATCTCCCATCAAATTTATATGATCATATATAAGTGCAATTTCGCCGCAGCTGAATCTTGGATTTAAATGCGCTGTCTCATCGATGGAAAGGATTTTTTTGATCCCGAGAAATTTTAATACATAAATCCTGTGACCAATCGATCTCATATCCGTTCCGTCAAAATATTGCGGTCTTCCCATTAAGATAAGAACATCTCTTTTTTTGGTCTTTGCAAAAATTATCTTACCGGCGGATTTCGTGTTTTCAGTTCCTGTGAATCCGGGTATGTCAGAATAATTTAATTCTCCGAGTTGCTTAAACTCTTTTGCTGTCTCGGATATGTTACCGGATATTATACACAGCTCCGGTTTAAATCTTTTTGGAAATCTGCTCCTGATTATATCTGAAGAAAGTTTAATCTTTTCGGATTGTTCAGTCATTTCTGAATATTAAATTGAAATTTTTCTGTGAATAAAATTATAATTTTGCTGCTAAATTTTTTATAAGTAATGTAAGCTTCGGTTCTGCAATCCCAGCTGCTTCAAGTATGTCCTTTAATATTGCAACTTCAAGAGTATCAGGAAATCCTTTATCCGTAATAATTGATAATCCCAGTACTTCCATTCCGAGATTACTCGCAACAAGCGCTTCAGGTATTGTCGACATTCCGACAGTATCCCCGCCCATCTTTCTTATCATTCTGTATTCTGTAACTGTCTCAAGATTCGGTCCCTGTACCGGAACATATACTCCTTTCTGAATGTATATCCCGCTTTCTAGCGCTGTCTGTTCAGCTAAATCAATTAATCTCTTCGAATAAATCCGGCTTCCGTCCCTGTAATTTATCTGCTTTCTTCTTAAAGGCGTATCGAATAATAAATTTATATGAGAAGTCATTATCATCAGATCAGCCTTATTGAATTTTGGATTCAATGCGCCGCAAGCGTTTGATGCGATTAGGTTTTTTACTCCCAGAGAATTCAAAATGTATATCGGGAATGTAACCTCATCCATTGTGTATCCTTCATAATAATGAAATCTTCCCTGCATCGCAACAATATTTTTCCCGGATAATTTTCCGAAAATTAATTTGCCGGAATGAGATTCAACAGTAGATACTGGAAAATGCGGTATGTCGGAATAATCTATTTCAAGCTCTATATCTATGTACTTAACTAACCCGCCAAGTCCTGTGCCGAGTATTATTCCGGTCTCAGGTATGTTTTTGTATAATTTACTTAAATGTGTAATCGCTTCGAAATGTTTACCGGTCATAATATTGGAGATGGCTATTCCGAAAAGTCAGAGTTTGCAGTGTTAATGGAAATTTTTTTCATGACGTTTGTTTTTTCTTCAGTGGGAAGTTCTTCTTCCGACTCTTCTTTATGCTCATTCTTTGCAAGTTCCATTTTATATATGTTTCGTGTTTTTACAAATTCATCCATCTCATTAAGTTTTTCCATAAAGAAAAGTTTAACGTCTTCTACAAGTTTGTCGTTTCTTAATTTTAATTCCTCAATCTCGTGCTTCCTTGTCATTATTTCCTTTTCGGAGTCCTGAAGGCTTTTCTGAGCGTTAAGCTCTGCTTCCTTTACTATGTTCTCTGCTTTTTTCTTTGAAGTTTGAATTATCTCATCTGAAAGGTCCTGCGCTTTTACAATTGCTTTCTGAAGTGTTGTTTCATTTTCTTTATATACTTCCAGATCCGATTTAATAATCTTTAACTGCTCAAGCAATTCCGTATTCTCTTCATAAAGTCTTTCATAACGAAGACTCACTGTCTCAAGAAAAGCATCTACTTCGTTAATGTCATAACCGCGGAAAGTTTTTTTGAAATCTGTCTTTTTAATTTCCTTTGGAAGTATTTTGTCGCTCATTTTTATTTTTAGAATTAAATTTGACTTTAAAATTAATCACTATTCAACCGGATTTATTCTCTCTCCAAATATAGCACTGCCTATCCTCAGCATATTGGCACCTTCTTCTATCGCTATGTCAAAATCACCAGTCATGCCCATAGATAAATATTTAAAATCCGGAAATTCAGGTTTTATCCTGTCATGCAGCTCTTTCAGAGTTCTGAAATTGCTTCTGATTTCATCCCTGTCTTCTGTCATCTTAGCAATTGTCATCAGGCCTTTCAAATTAATGTTTTCAAGTAAAGATATTTGTTTACAAAGTCTTTCGGTCTCATCAGGCGCTGCTCCGAATTTTTGCTCCTCGTTGCTTGTGTTTACCTGTACAAGAATATCTATCCTTTTGTTAATTTTTTTTGCAGTATTGTCTATGACCTCAGCCAGATTATATGTGTCCACCGAATGAATAAGATGAATAAAAGCTATAATGTCCTTCACTTTGTTTGACTGCAGATGTCCTACCATATGCCAGTTTATCTTTCCGCTGTACTGAAATGAAATATTGTAATACTTATCTCTCATTTCACGGATTTTATTTTCGCCAAAATCTAAATGACCTGCTGAATTTAATTCTATGATTCGCGTAAAAGGAAAGGTCTTGCTTACTGCGACTATAGTAATTTCATCGGGGTTCCTACCGCATCTTTCACAAACTTCCCGGATTTTCTCCTTTAACGAAGAATAATTTGATAAAATCTTCATAATATTTCAAATATACTTTTATTAAAGTAGTTTTTCAATTTAGAAAATTGAACAGCTTAATTTTTGTATGATAAATATCGGTATATCATATTTTACAAATTACTATTATGAAATAAATTCAATATTTACTTCAATATTTTTTAGAAAATTAGATTCACTTTTTTCTTTATGAAATATGTAAAAACGATAACTGCTTTTTCTATTCATATTCATCTAATTGAGGATGAAAAAAAGTAATGAATTAATTCTTTAAATAGATTATTTTAAAGCCCAATTTAATTAAGTATATAGATAGTAATTTTTGAAAGGAGATTACCTTCCTTCCGGAGTGCTGTATTATTTCTGTTTGTAATATTGTTTTTTAGATTACATCTGAATTAATTACAAAAAGATTACTGCAGTATTTTAAATTGATAAAATAATTTATATTCTGATCCGAACTTATTTAAATTTTTAGAAAATCATTCATAAGAAAATACTTAACAGAGTAATTATCATTTATTATAAATAAAATTTAATATTGAAATACAATTTTACTGAAATAGAAAAAAAGTGGCAGAAGTATTGGGAAGAAAATGAAACTTTCCGGACTCCTGATTTTGACAAATTAGACAAAAGCAAACCGAAATATTATGTGCTTGATATGTTCCCGTATCCGAGCGGAGACGGTCTGCATGTAGGTCATCCGGAAGGATATACCGCTACTGACATTATTGCCAGATACAAAAGAATGAGAGGTTTTAATGTTATGCATCCGATGGGCTGGGATGCCTTCGGTCTGCAGACGGAACAGTATGCCATCAAAACCGGAATTCATCCGAAGATAAGAACAATTGAATGTATAAACAGATTCAGGGATCAGCTTAAATCCATAGGTTTTTCATATGACTGGAAAAGAGAAATAAGCACTGCCGATGAAAGTTATTTCAAATGGACTCAATGGATCTTTCTGAAAATATATAATTCATTTTATGATAAAACCGATAATAAAGCAAAAGATATCAACGAACTGAAAATTCCTGAAGGACTGTCTGCAAAAGAAAAATTCGACTTTTTGAATTCATACAGAATAGCATATCTGGCGGAAGTGCCTGTCAACTGGTGCCCTGAGCTCGGCACTGTCCTGTCCAATGAAGAAGTACCTGAACAGCTTGAAAAAGGTTTTACTGTTGTAAGAAGAAAAATGAAACAATGGAATATGAGAATTACAGAATATGCAGACAGACTTCTGAATGATCTCAATGAACTTGACTGGCCGAAAAATGTAAAAGAAATTCAAAGAAACTGGATTGGAAGAAGCGAAGGCGCTACAATAAAATTTAAAATTATAAATCCGGAAACTAAAAGTGAATTTGAAATAGAAGTTTATACTACAAGACCTGATACCATATTTGGCGTGACTTATCTCATTCTCTCCCCTGAGCATAAATTTGTGAATGATATTACCGTCGGGTCCGAAAAAAATAAAATTGATGAATACATTAGATCAGCTGAGCGGAAATCAGATCTCGAAAGGACTGAACTTTCAAAAAATAAAACCGGTGAATTTACAGGAGCATTTGCTCTCCATCCCTTAACTGATGAAAAAATACCGGTGCTGATTTCTGATTATGTACTGGCAAGCTACGGCACTGGAGCTATTATGGGTGTGCCCGGTCATGATGAAAGAGATAATGAATTTGCACAAAAATATTCTTTGAGTATAATTCCCGTTGTATTTCCTGAAAATATTTCAGATGAAGAAAAAAAATTATTTTTAGAAAATACGAAAATTGGTAAAGAATGCTATACCGGTGAAGGAATTTCAATCAATTCCGGTTTTCTGGACGGATTAAAATCAGGTGAAGCAATTAATAAAATAATTGAATGGCTGGAAACAAATAAGAAAGGAATGAGATCTGTTAATTTTAAACTCCGCGACTGGCTATTCTCAAGACAAAGATTCTGGGGCGAGCCTTTTCCGATTATTCATTTTGAAGACGGTACTTTTGAAGATATAGATGTATCTGAACTGCCGCTTACTCTGCCTGATGTTGGTTCATATAAACCCAGCGGTACAGGCGAATCTCCGCTTGCTATTATAGATGATTGGGTAAATACGGTTGAAAAAGATTCAGGCAGAAGTGCAAGACGGGAAACAAATACAATGCCGCAGTGGGCGGGTTCATGCTGGTATTTTCTAAGATATCTTGACCCTGAGAATACTAAAGTATTTTGTGATAGAGAAATTGAAAAATTCTGGATGCCTGTGAATTTATATATAGGCGGACAGGAGCATGCCGTGCTGCATCTTATTTATGCAAGATTCTGGTACAAGGTTTTATTTGATCTAGGATATGTAAATTATAAAGAACCAATTTCAAAACTTTTTAATCAGGGTATGATACTCGGTGAAGACGGAGTAAAGATGAGTAAGTCAAGAGGAAATGTGATAAATCCTGAGGATGTGATCAGTAAATTCGGCGCTGACGCAATGAGACTCTTTGAAATGTTTATGGGTCCGCTCGAGGCTTCAAAGCCCTGGAGCACAAAAGGTATAGAAGGTCTTAACAGATTTTTAAATAGAGTGTGGAGAGTAATTATTGATGAAAATTCAGACGGACTCAAAAATAATATTACAGATTCAGAACCGGAACTGAAATTAAAAAAACTTCTGCACAAGACAATTAAAAAAGTTACAGAGGATATTGAAGACGGAGATATGAAGTTCAATACAGCAATTTCATATCTTATGATTTTTGTGAATGAATTATATAAGTCCGAAGAGATCTCGAAAAACGTAATCAGAGATTTTATATTATTGCTCTCTCCTTTTGCGCCTCACATTACAGAAGAGATTTGGCAAAAACTCGGAAATAATGAAAGCATTCAATTTGCTAAATGGCCTGCTTATGACAAAGAACTTACTAAAGAGGAATCGGTCACAATTATTTTCCAGGTGAACGGAAAACTCAGATCAAAAGCAGATCTGCCGTTTGGCTCCGAAGAAAAAATTCTGGAAGATGAAGCTCTTGATAATGAAAATGTAAAAAAATATATACTTGGCAAACAGATAATTAAAATTATTTCAGTTAAAAATAAAATGGTAAATATTGTTGTAAAGTAATTAATGTCCCGAAAATTTATTAAGGCAGAAAAATATATTTTTTCCTGCCTTTTTTTATTTGCAAATAAAGTAAACATTCTGCTCTAAATGAAATTCTTAAATTGAAAATAAAACTGAGTAATCTCACATAAGCTAAATAAAATTAAAGGTCATAAAAAAAAGTTCTTGACTTATTGATTAAAATAATGCAATATTGCATTAAACAAAAAAACAACAATATTGCAATCTCAGGAATTAATAAGCAGGCTTCAGAAGATTGGATTCAAAGAAAACGAATCACAGGTATTTTTAGTTCTGCTGAAAGGTTCTGCATTAAGTGCATCTGAAATTGCTGAGAAAGCTGATGTAAGAAGAACAGCTGTTTATGAAATTCTGAAATCATTTGCTGTAAGAGGTTTTTGCAATGAGATCGAAACAAACACTATTCTTAAGTATGAGATGATTGATCCGGAAGTTATAAGCGATAAGATTGAAAGAGAGATCAAAAAACAGAATGAATCGAAAATAGAAAATCTTAAAGATACATTCGGAGATTTTAAAAACTTATACAGGTCAGAAGAATCAGATGAAAACAAGAAAGTCAATATTGAACTTATTAGAGGTTTTAACAAGCACAGACAGGAAAAATTTCTTGAACTTTTCAGTAATGCGAAATCAGAAATTTTATTTATGATAAGACTTGAAGGGTATGTTTCTGAAGAACTCGATACGACTGCAGTTGAATTTTATAAAAGAGGCGGTGTTATCAAGTCCATATACGAAGCTAGCTATAACTTTAAGATTATAAAAGATAACTCCAGAAAGAATGCTGCGTTAGATGATCTGCTTAGGATATGCAGAAAATTTGAAAAAGCGGGGGAGAAAGTTAGGATATCTGAGAGGCAATTACCAAACCTGACTATCTTTGACAGAAATATTGTTTTTGTGAATATTCAGGATAAGAATATTCCGCGGCATAATAATTCAGATATAATAATAAGAAATGAAGATTTTGCTTTGAAAATGTTAGACTTGTTTGATTTTTACTGGAACGATTCTAAGGAATTAAAAGGTTTTGTTACAGAAAAAGTAAAAGCTAAAAAAACAGCTTAAGAATTTAAAATTATATACTTATATAGTAAACTCATTTCAACAAAATTTTTCCTGAGGAGAAAAAAATGACAACCTTTAATTTAAAAGCTACATCTGCAGTATTAGTTCTGATAACAGGGTTATCACTGATACTTTTAAACAGGCAAGTTTATGCCGAAACTTCACCCGATTTTATTTTCGGAAAAGTTCTTTATTCAGATGACCACTCTCCGGTTACTGAAGGAAATGTAAAAATTATGACTATAGATCCATCGTCAAGGACCTACAATGTTCTTGAAACTATCAGTATTAATCCCGACGGATCATTTAAAGTAAGCAGAAAAATTATATTGAGTACGGACGAAATCAGAATAATGGCTTATCCGAATGATGTGGATAATAACGAAATCCCTTTTCTTCCTACCGAGATAGGATTAATTAATCAGGAAGTTACTGAAAAGGTTGATTTTGAAATTATAATAGAAGTTGACAGGACATCCGTTATTAAGAATGAAGATCAGGGAATCATTCTTGATAAGAAATTTTATCTGGAACAGAATTTTCCCAATCCATTTAATCCTGTTACATCAATAAGGTTTGAATTACCTGAAAGCAATAACGTTTCTCTAAAAATTTATAATATGAAAGGTGAAACAGTAGCTGTACTTGCTGAAAATGAATTACTGAGACAGGGTTTAAATGAATTGGAATTTAATGCCGGAAATCTTCCGAGCGGAACTTATGTATATACTTTGAGAACAGACAATTTTACAGAAAACAAAAAAATGGTGCTTTTAAAATAATAACGTCCTTGAAAGCAAGTAAGATTTAATGAGGGTTGGGTCTTTGCTTGTGAAATCCCCTCTCAGGGAAAGGAGGGGATTCAGGGATGTTTAATATAATAACTATTTACAGAAGAATTCGAATTTTGTAATTATTCATAAAAAATAAATTTTCTTCCTAGCACAATAAAGCATTTTGATAAATTTCAGAATGCTTTTTTTTATACCTTATAAATCAAATCCTTAAGAAATATTTTTGTGTTAAAGCTACTATATTATATTCTGATGCTGCACACAAAACATTTCACTTTTAATGAAGCTGTTGCAATTCTACCGGAAGTAAAAACTATCCTGAAAGAAATTATACAACTAAAAAAGAATCTCGATAAGACCGGATATAATATTTATTCACATAACTATTTCAGCGGGATCGGTACAAACGGATCCGGTAAATATCCCGACGATCTTATTTCCCTTATTGAATATGTTAAAAAAATAACAGACATGGGAATTCAGATAAAGAATATTGATACCGGACTGATAGATTTTCCTTATATCAGAAGTAACGGTGAAGAAGTTTATCTCTGTTATTATTTGGGAGAGGATGGTTTAAACTTCTGGCATTCTATCAGCGAAGGTTTCAGCGGAAGAAGAGATATCAATGAGCTTTAAATAAAAAATTTGTGCAAAGAAAAATTAAATTAATAAAATGGGAATTTTAAACAATGTCCTGGTTCCTGTAATTCAGGCAATGCCTAAAAAAGTTGTAAAGATTTTCGCTGATAAATATATTGCAGGTGACAGCGTTTCAGATGCAGTACACAGTGTAACAATTCTTAACAATAAAGGGCTTATGGCAACTGTGGATGTGCTTGGTGAATCCATTAATGAAAAAAGTGAAGCTGTTCTTTCTAAAGAGGAAAACATAATTACATTAGATGCAATCAGTAAAAATAATCTTGACTGCAATTTGTCCATAAAACTAACAATGCTTGGTCTGAATATCGATCAGGAATTCTGTCTGGAGCAGGTAAGCGAAATTCTTGAAAAAGCAAATAGTGTAAACAGATTTGTGAGAATTGATATGGAGGATTCCTCCGTAACTGAATCGACTATTAAAGTATTTGAAACAGTAAAAAAAAAGTTTGACAATGTAGGTATAGTATTACAGGCCTATTTGAGAAGAAGTGAAGACGACATTAAAAGACTAACGGAAATAAATGCAAATTTCAGGATCTGTAAAGGCATATATATAGAGCCTGAAAAAATTGCATTTAAAGACCCGGACGAGATCCGGAATAATTTTATGAAAATCTTAAGAATTGCGTTTGAAAGAAAATCCTACTGCGGTATAGCCACACATGATGAAATTCTTATTAAAGAATCTGTAAATCTTGTTAAAGAATTAAATCTGAGAAAAGACGAATATGAATTTCAAATGCTGCTGGGAGTTAAAGAAAGTCTCCGCGAAGAAGCTGTTGCAAAAGGGCACAGAATGAGAATCTATGTGCCTTTCGGTAAACGTTGGTACGAATATTCCATTAGAAGATTTAAAGAAAATCCCAATATGGCCGGGCAGGTTTTAAGAAGTATTTTTTCTTAAAATTACTTATTGTGTTGAATTGTTCTGTTCAATGTGAATTTACTTCAAACCATATCCCCGTTATCTCCGGAAAAATTTCGTGCATAAGTTCTTTCATGGCAATTGCATATTCACGGATCTCCCATTGAGCTGTATCTTCATCCCTGAGTTCAATAAAATTCATTATTGCCTGAAAAGATGCTGTCCAGTAAACTTCAGTATATTGATTCAGAGGTAGTATCATTCTCGCCTGCTCTTTTGCTACACCGGCTTCGAGAAGTTTATTATAGGAACCAAGAATATCCGACATTGCAGATTCAAAAATTTCACCGGCGATTTTCTGATCATCAATACTTCCTTCAGATGCCTGCTTGTTATCTTTGGATTGCCTTCTCCAGTTGGATGGAATATAAAAATCACTAACTGGCACATATCTTCCGCTGATCTCATTCCATGCATGATCTTTTGCCGAAGAACTTGAAGATGTTTCTATGCCGACCACATGCTTATACCATTGTCTCATCACAAATTCCGGCGCTTTGACATGAAACTGAACCATCAGATGCCTGAATGGCGACCAGTGCTTGTTCTTTGCCAGAAATTTTACAAGCTTTCTGTCATTGTCGTCAAATTTCTCTTTCCTTTTTCCGAATGAAACCCTAGCGGAATTAACAACCGTGAGATCTGTACCCAGTTTATCTAAAACTTCAATAAATCCTTTATCGAGAACTTCTCTTTTCAATTTAATTTTTTTGTGAGAACAAATATAATAATTATAAACGGAATAATGGATTTTAAAATAATTGATATTTGAAAATTGAAATAGAAAATTTTGAAACAAAAACTTTTATGAAATTAAGTCCGGAAAATACCTGATTTATTACTTTGTAATTTTAATTTGATTCTGTATTTAATAACTTGCCTGAATGAATTTTTCCGATATAAAATTTTACCTGGGTGCAGACTCCGGTGGTACAAAGTTTGAATTGATTATAGCCAATGAATCCGGCATAATAATCAGAAAATTTAAATTCAAAGGAATACATTATTCAGTTTCCGGACCCGTCAGCTATTGTGAATATATTTCAGAATACATATTTACTGCTGTAAAAAAAGCCGGTTTTGATATTAATAACTGTAAAGGATTATGTATCGGGCTGGCAGGAGCAAGAGAAGAGAGTGATCGAAAGAAACTGCAAAGTCTTTTCATAAAGAAAACCGGTATCAGAAATACTTTTATTACAACTGATGCTTTGACCGCGCTTTATGGAGCGTTTGAAGGAAGAAACGGTATAATTCTTATTAGCGGAACAGGATCGGTACTTTACGGATATTATAATAATAAAATAAACAGAGTAGGCGGTTGGGGAAGAGTTATTGGTGATGAAGGCAGCGGTTACTGGATTGGAAGGAAGGCTTTGAATTTAGCAGCAAAAGAATATGATACTTCCATACGTACAAAAAAGGAAAGTGAATTATCTGAATTACTGAGAATTAAATTCGGAATAAACAGATTAAATCTTAATGACAGGATTTTCAAAAATAATTTTGAGATCCAAAAAATAACTCCGGTTGTACTGGAGCTTGCAGGAAAGAATTCTGAAGTTTGTAAAAATATAGTAAGTGAAGCAGTTTCAGATTTAATGTATCATATAAATGTTTATTTGAATATTGCAAGACCGGAAACTGTAATGGATATTTCATTAATAGGTAGTCTTGTGGAAAATGAAAATGTATTGTCGCGAAATTTAATAAAAGAAATTATGAAACTTAAGAAGGTTAAATTAGTTGAAAAAAAACATTCGCCTGCTTACGGAGCATATTTGCTAATATCCGGCAGTTCAAAATTTTTAACAAAAATTAAGATTGAAAAAAACTGATCTGATTCTCATACTTGATTTCGGTTCGCAGTATACTCAGCTGATAGCGAGGAGGACCAGAGAGTTTAAAGTCTATTCTGAGATTCATCCATTCAAATTAAATTTAAAAAAATTTCTTAAAGAAAAAGAAAAGTCATACATCCTCAAAGGCGTGATATTTTCCGGAGGTCCGTCAAGTGTTACTGACAAAGGTTCTCCGAAGTTTTCAAAAACAGATCTTGATCTGTTAATTAAGAAAAAAATTCCTGTACTGGGTATTTGTTACGGTATGCAGCTGTTATGCAGTTTATACAAAGGCAGTCTGCACTCATCTTTACACAGACAGTACGGAAACACAAAAATATACACTTTCGGTGACTCGGAATTGTATAAAGGCGTTAACAGTCAGCTTAATGTCTGGATGAGTCACGGTGATTCGACGGACAAAATGCCTCAGAAATTTATTGCAACATCAAAAAGCATTAACGGCGTCATTTGCAGTTTTGAATATCCAAAAGCAGGGATTTACGGATTACAATTCCATCCTGAAGTTAACCATACTGAATTTGGAAAAAAAATAATTAATAATTTTTTATTTGGTGTATGCGGTGTAAAGAATTTATTCGAGCCGGAATCTTTTATAGAATCGAAAACCGAAGAGATAATTAAAAAAGCGGGAAAGAGTCATGTTATATGCGCTCTCAGCGGCGGAGTTGATTCTTCGGTAGCGGCATTGCTTGTCAGTAAAGCCATTGGAGAAAACCTGACATGTATTCATATTGACAACGGTCTGATGAGAAAAAATGAAAGCAGAAAAGTTATAGAACTTTTTGAAAGATATTATAAACTCAATCTGATTTTTGCAAATGCATCAGAACTCTTTATAAAAAGACTCAGCGGTGTATTTGACCCGGAGAAAAAACGAAAAATAATCGGAAGTACATTTATAGAAGTATTTGAAAAAGAAGCAAAGAAAATCAAAGGAGTTAAATATCTGGTGCAGGGTACGCTTTATCCTGATGTAATAGAATCCGTAACTTCAAAAGGACATTCATCAAAAATAAAGACTCATCACAATGTAGGCGGACTTCCTGATAAAATGAAACTGAAGCTGATAGAGCCGTTCAGAGAATTATTCAAGGACGAAGTCAGAGAGATCGGAAAAAAGCTTGGTCTGAGAGATAATTTTATTAACCGGCATCCATTTCCCGGACCGGGTCTTGCTATCAGGATCCTGAGTGATGTTACAAGAGAAAAGCTGGACATATTAAAAGAAGCGGATGAAATTTATATAAATGAATTAAAGAATCATGGTTTATATGATAAGATCTGGCAGGCGTTTTCAGTGCTTTTGCCGGTGCAGACAGTCGGTGTAATGGGAGATGAAAGAAGTTATGAAAATGTAATTGCGCTTAGAGCTGTAACGTCATCCGACGGAATGACTGCGGATTTCTATGACTTTGATAAAGATTTTTTATCATCAATTTCAAATAAAATTATAAATTCAGTTAAAGGTGTTAACAGAGTTGTCTATGACATAAGCTCTAAACCGCCTGCAACTATAGAATGGGAATAAAAAAATGAGTATTAAAAAAACATTACTGTTGATTTTTTTGCTGGTATTCTCAGACAAAGTATGCGCTCAGATCAAAATAGGAGTAGCTTTGCCTTTTATGAATAATACTGAGAACAGGGAAGAAAAAAATCTCGGCGCTGAAATGCTGCAGGGAATCAATGATGCAGTAAAAGAGCATAACAGGAATAATCCCGAATCAAAAGTAGAATTAATAACAGAAGATACACAAAGAGATCCGGCAATCACGCTGGAGATAATTAATAAATTCGGCAGCGATAAAAAAGTTATTGCTGTATTTGGACCTGTATTTAGTTCGGAGCTTGCACCGAATGCCGGTGCACCGAATTTTCATAAAATACCTGTTATTACTCCGACATCAACTCAGAATTTCCTTGCGCAAAATAATCCGTTTTTATTTCAGCTGAATCCTACTTATGAAGTAAGAGGTAGGACAATGGCGAAGTTTGCAAATGATGAACTTAAAATGAAGAGGTTTGCAGTTTTTTCGGAAGATTCTTACGGAAAGAATTTTGCTGACAGTTTTTCCGAAGAAGTGCTGAAAAACGGCGGAGCGATAACGACATCTGTTTATTATTCAAAGGATGACAATGATCTCACGCAGGAACTTGAAGATCTTGAAGATAAAATATTTTCAATGGATAAATTTATAGATTTTGGAAATATAACGAGGGAGCAATTTGATATTATTAAAAATCATGATATAAAATTTTCATACGCGGATTCACTAAAGATTGAATTGTTAGTCGTGAGTATTTATAAATTATTCGGAAGAGATGCAGACTGGATAATGGATTCGCTTAAGCTTAAACCTTCAGCTTCATTTGATAAAAGCAGGACAGTGATACCCGGATATACAGAGGCGATATATATTCCGATTTCCACTTATCTAGAAATCCCGAAAATGATCTCTCAGTATTTTTCCGAGCATATTAATCTTCCGGTGTTAGGGACAAGCGACTGGAATAATAAGGAGATACTTGAAGAAAATAAAATCTATATAAAAAATTTGTATTTCGATTCTGATTTTAATTTTCGTGATAATGCAGTGACGCCTGATAAGCTTTCAGAAAGCGGAGTAAAAAATTATTATTTCGGATATGACGGAATGAAACTGATACTTGACAAAATCTCCGAAGGTAATAAAGACAGACTTTCGCTGAAAAATGCTCTTGAGTCTACTGAAAATTACAGTACATTTCATAACAAAATTACTTTAAAAGAAAGAACGAATATAGAACTTGAGATCATGAGATTTAATAAAGGCGAGCTTGTAAGGATAGGTGATTTTAAATATTAGATCATAATTTTATTTAAATATATTATTTACAGATCTGAAAACAGGCAGTCTTTAATTTTTTGTTAGTTTGATTGTTAAATTATAATTAATTATTTTACCTTACTTAACTTTTTAAAACATTTATTATTTATGGGAGTATCCGAATTTCCCAAAAAGCAAATATGAAGATTAATAAAAATAATTTATACTTGACACTTGCACTGTCTTTTATCGTGCTTTTAATTTCCATAGTTTTTGGTATTTTGTTTGGTTCATTTACTAATGCAAGTCAGGACGAGAATTTCACAAAAGCATTATCTAATTATAATGACTGGTGGCTTTATCCTGTTTTTGTATATATTCTATTCATATCTTTCATCGTGTGGGTAAAAAAAGGTCTGGATAAAAAGTTTGCAGAAGGTAACCTGACTAAATCTGAAATTACAAAAACTATTGATAAGTGGAGCGGAATTGTCGATGGCATTGGAACTGCGCTTCCTCTCATTGGAGCTGCAGTAATTTTATTTACAGTCGGTTTAGGACAGCAGTCTCAGGCATTGTTTTTAGATGTAGCAATTCCTTTTGAAATTAAATCTCTTTTTATTCTTGCAATAGCAAAATTATTTGAATCTGCTTTCGATGATCTTGAAATCCAGTATTTACGCAATGTTGCCGATGATGGCGAGGGGATTGGTAATATTAAAAAGATGGAAATTGAAATTATAAATCTTCCTTCAAATGCTGATCTGAATGAAATTAAAAGTATTTTAATAAACTGGAATGAATCAATAGATAAAATGAAAGAGCCGGAATTTAAAAAGAGTCTTGAATCAATAACCAAAATTATCGGAAGATAGTGTTGGTAATCTTTAAATTTAAATTTTTAAAAAATGGAAAGAAGAAATAAACGAGACGCAAAATTCCTGATATTTCAATCTTTGTATATAATTGCAATATCAATTTTGTTTTATAAAGGTACGGATCTGTCACTGAATTCGGTGATGGAAGTGAAAGATGGTGAAACTGTAGTAACTATTGATAAAGTTCTAAAAGACGGAATGAAATCATATGATACTACAAAGGTAATATTACTTCCATTACCCGAAGAAAATACTGAATATAAAAAAGTTACTGCTGATCAGGAAATTGTATCGAAAGATTTAATTGCAGAAAAAGACAGGGAGATAGAAAGACTTAATAAATTGAAAACGCCTACTAATAGACCAACTGTTACACCAAAACCAAATGATGATGGAAAACAAAAAGTTACAATAAAAGGTGAAAGATAGATGCTAATTTTAATTTAGGAATCATATAAATAATGTTTAAATTTTTTAGTTTAAAAATAATTGTTTCAATACTAATTGTCTTTAATTCTTTTAGTATTTATTCCCAGGAAAATGAAGAACCGGTATTGTATCCTGCGACTTCTTTAAATGAGTTAATAAAATTTTCTTCTGCAACAATAGTAAACAACTTACCATATGATGGAACTGCATTTGGTTTTAAAAATGGCACAAGCACTAAAATTATAGATTACCTGGCTTTGGATACATTTAGTTTGAATATATATGATTATGACAGTATTCAGTTTTATTCGGAATATATAAGGGATGGTAAACCCAGAATATTAGATGGTTTTTTCTTACTGTTAATGAAAACAAGCCATTTGAATTTGAAGCATTTCCTATTATGCCAATGTCAGGTGCAGAGTTGATTGTAGGGAATAATCAATTAAAGAATATTGCCGGAAATATGCTTTATGAGGTTATAGTTTCTGATGATATTGATCCTAACAGAGTTAAAGTTTTACCGAGAGACAATTCCATCCTGTACATAGATATATTGAAAATTGATAGTTCCAAATACCGGATAAAGCTTAAAAATAAAAATGAGTTTTATTCTAATATCAGCAATGATATTAAAAATGAATGGAAAAGAGGAGAGGAATTAAAATTCCCAATTGGGATAACTCTCACAGATACTGTAGTCACGCAGCATAGTGAGCAAATTGATTATATTTTAAAAAAGAAGAAAAAACCCAAAAAAATTATAAATTGATCAAACAAAGTATAAATAAAAAAAAAGTATTTTTTTAGGAATCTATATATTTCTAATCACAGGTATTTGTATTTCTCAGGATTCCGGACCCACAATTCCCGGATCACAGGATACTTTACTGCTTGATGAAGTGTCCCTGGATAGCGTTAGATTTTATCTGACAGAAGATTTGTCAAAAGTTGAAAATACATTAAGAGGTGTTACTATTATAAATATTGATGGAAAACTTTATAAACTTCCTTACAAAATTACTTCCATAACTAATGTAGTTTATGGAAAGAATCAAGGTTACTTCAGACTAACCGGTATTTCACTTGTTCAAAATCCGAATCTTGCAGAATATGTATATGAGATTTTCAAAAACCCCCGTGAAAAATTAAAGGATTATATACCTGCTAAAGAATGGAAAAACAGTGCCATATATCTCAGATATTTTGAACCGTATGATAAAAACTCAGAATTTATTCCATTTAATGCTGACGAGACAGTTTCAGATCAAAACGAACTTGATGAATTTATGGCTGATAATAATACAGATTATGTTATTCAAAATTATGAAGACTTTCCATTGCCGGAAACAGTTGATATTGAAGTTGATTTGAGAAAAAGTCCAAAAACACTAACTATACTTGGAATTGATTTTAATTTTGACAAACTCGATAGAGGATTTCAAAAGCTTTTACTTGAATATGGAAAGTCCGGTAATAATGTAAACCAGAAAAGTAAATCAGAGAAAAAATAGTATTATAAATAGTTTCATTTTATTGTAAGCAGGAAAATAATTAAGATAAATTTAGATAACTCTTTGACTATGCAAAAAAAAATACATTCATTGCTCCAAAATAATTTCAATTTACAAATAATAACATCTATCCTTTTTTTAATTTTATTTTTGAATACCAACCATGTTTACTCTCAAAGTCAGGTTGATTTCAAAATTGATGCGGGATGTGATTTAAGTTCAGATGCAAAAGGAAGACAGCTTATACAATTCATACAAACCAACAATCTTCAGCCGCTAATTAATAATTCTGTCACAACTGAGATGATTAGTGTTTACTATAACCCGGAACAAAGATTAGTTGATTTTGGAAAGGGTAAACAAAGAAATCTTGATGCTGAATTAGAAGGAATTTTTGCAAACTGGAGTTTATGTTTCAGGGAATCAACTTCAGAAGATGATGTAGAAGTTATCCGACCGAAGGAAACAAAAATATGGGAACCGCTCACTTATATTCCGGAGAGAATTGCTGCAAACTGGAGCTTTAGAACTACTTTTGATAATCAATACAGAAATCTTAGTTCGATGGATTATTATGTGAATCCTTATATTCAGGCATTTGGAGGTGACCCTTTAGGAATTCCAATTTCTTATGGCTCAGGAGTAGGATTAACATTAGGTCTTGGAACACCTTATTCCGGACCAATGGAAACTGATTATATTAAAGGTGGTTTGCATTTTACATTTTTAGAAGTTGCAGTTACATCCCGAGTTAAAGAATTTGTATTAAAATATTCTTCTAATTCCAATCAAACAACAGAAACACCAAATACATGGCTGGGTAACTGGAACAATATATATACTCCACATCTGGGAATTGAATTTTCATTTGAAATTCCATTTGCCAGAGTATCATATTTTTCTACGATAGACACCCTTCAGGATATTACGGATAATCCTATAATTGTTCTGAATGAAGTGACCGGTCAACCAATGAAAAATAATGTAGTAAGGGGAGAGTATTTTGGATTTGAGATCAGGACACCTAATTTAATATTTTACAACTCTACCCGTGCAAAATTTTATTTTGCAAAACAGTTTGGAGAGTATCATCTTGGTTTTACCGGCAGGGAAATGAAAGTTGATGATTTTATTTTTGATTTCAGAATGGACGCGACGTTTCCTGGTAAAAGAGAATTTCAACTTCTTACAGAACTTTACTTAGACAGTCCATGGGAAGGATTTGCTAATAAAGCATTTGGATTTGGACCTTCCATTAGATTGGGAAACACACCTGCTGATAATTTTGGTATTATTAGTGCTTTCATAAACTTCAGATTAAAGATCGGGGATTTCTTTGATAAAAATATTTATTAATCATTATAAATTATTACTGTATATTTTTTAAGACAGTAAGCCGATTTAGTCAAATAGACACTAAGAATTAGTTTTTAGTGTCTATTTTTTTAGAATTAGACTTGACTTATAAAATTGAATAACATATTTTTGTTCGTATTCAATTAACCCTATTTAATAACAAAGCCAAATAAAAATCAGGAGGTTTTAAAAATGGCAAAAATGAGAAACTTGTTTTTCGTTTTACTTGCATTTGCAATGATGGCAGGATCAACATTCCTAGTCGGTTGCGGTGGCGGCGTAGATGAAGAACAAATTCAACAATTGAACGACCTGAAAGCTGAGGTAGATGCTTTACAATCTCAGGTCAATGCAAAGCTTGATGAAAAATCAGACTTGCAGAAACAAATTGCTGATTCAGAAGCAAGAGCAAAAGAGTGGCAAGGAATATCTGACGCGGTAAAAAGAAACTGCCCGTAAGACGTAATAAAATTTTAAAAAACAATTTATTATTTAACAAAATTTTAAAAAAAAAGGAGATATTTAAAAATGAAATTTCATAAATTATTAGTATTTATGATGGTTTTCTCCTTAGCAGTTATTTCCAGTCCAACTTTTGCTCAGGATGATGATGATGATGATGATGGTGAAATGATGGAAGAAGAAATGGATGAAGAAATGTGGCAAGCTCAAATGGACGAGTACACTGCTAGGAAATCAGATTTAACCAGTCAGCTAGATGCTTTAAACACAGAAATCGATGGTCTCAAAAAGAGATTAGGCGATGTCAAATTCGCAGAGGATAATGCAAACAATATTCTCTGGGCAATGGTCGGATCAAAATCCGGTTATGACGAATACAAAACAAAATTTGCAGATGCAGAAAAAAGAGTTAATGCATGCAAAGGACCGGATGATGCAACTGATATAGAAACAAATCTGTGGCCTTACTTAACAGATGCAGGTATTAGCGGAAGATACAAATGCTTACCTGAATTCTGGGACAGATACAATGCAATGAAAAAGAAAATTGCAGATTGTAAAGGTAAAATGGAAACAGGAACATACACAGTTGTTAAAGGTGATTGCTTATACAAAATCGCAGGTATGAAAAATATCTACGGTAACTCAAGATTGTGGCCTGCTATCTGGGACGCTAACAAGAGTGGTGTTGTAAGCGCTCCGCCAAGAGTAGCAAAAACTATCCCGAATCCGAATCTTATCTATCCGGGTCAGGTGCTGAAAATCCCAACTCTAACAGATGCACAAAAATCGATGCAATGAACAGAACTAATTCATATAGAACCAAGAGAAAAATGAAAACAAAATCAGTTGACTCAGGTGATATGAAAAAAGAAGATGAAAAGAAATAATTTCATTTAACTCTGTTTCGTTCGAATAAATATTTTTAGAAATATAACCCTCATACTTTCAAAAGTATGAGGGTTTTTAATTTTATAATTTTGAATATTATTGATAAAAAAATATCTTTGACCGGTATTGATCTGCTGAACTTTTCCGGAATCAACGAAGAGAATCTGAACATTGTTAAAGAAAGATTTGATTCCACAATTGTCGTCAGAGGAGATTCATTGTTCCTTAAAGGAGAAGAAAATGAAGTCAGTTTAATAGAAAAGATCTTTAATGAGTTAATTTTTCTTCAGAAGAGACAGGGAAAAATTTCTCTAAAAGATGTTAATCTTGTACTTGAACTTATAAATTCCAATGAATTCAAACAGGACAAAGTTAAAGAAAAATTAGGATTTACGCCAAATGAACTCAACAATGTTATTCTTTCAAGAAAAAGTGATTTCATAAAACCAAGATCATCCAATCAGCTGGAATATTTTAACAAAGTTCAGGATAATGATATTGTATTTGCAATTGGACCTGCAGGAACAGGTAAAACATATCTTGCCGTTGCCTTTGCAGTTTCCGCACTGAAGAATAAAGAAATTACCAAGATTGTTTTGACAAGACCTGCAGTAGAAGCCGGTGAGAGTCTGGGTTTTCTTCCCGGAGATCTTTCTGAAAAAGTGGATCCGTATCTAAGACCGCTTTATGATGCGCTTGAAGATATGCTTCCTTTCGAAAAACTTGAAGGTTATATTGAAAAGAATGTCATTGAAGTAATTCCGCTTGCATTTATGAGAGGAAGGACACTTAACAATTCATTTGTAATACTTGATGAAGCTCAGAATTCCACTACGATGCAAATGAAAATGTTTCTTACAAGGCTCGGTCCTAATTCAAAAGCTATAATTACGGGTGATGTAACGCAGATTGATCTTCCCAAAAAGGAGCATTCGGGATTAATTCAGGTAGAAGAAATTTTAAAAAATATCGATGATATCTCTTTTGTATATTTTGAAAAATCCGATGTGGTGAGGCATAAGCTGGTAAAAGATATTATTAATGCTTATGAAAAATTGCAGTGATCAGGGATTTCTTTTTAACCTTACAGAAAACGCGCCGTCTATTTTATTTACATGAGGAAATAATTCAATGCATCCATTTTGATTAACTACATTGCTATCAACAAAATTTGAGGCATCTTCAATTTTAAAGGCCGGGTTTTTACTTAAAAACATATCCACAACATCTGCATTTTCCTCAGTTTCGGTAGTACAGGTACTGTATATAATTACTCCGTTATCTTTTAAATACTTAACTGCATCTTCAAGAATTTCAAGCTGCAGAGTCTGAAGTTTCAGTATATCTTCAGGTTCACGTTTCCATTTAATATCCGGTTTTTTCGAAAGTACTCCAAGACCTGAGCATGGCGCATCAACCAGTATTTTATCAGCTTTACCGATCAATGACTCTTTCAATTCCGTAGTTTCGGGATTACATACATCATCGTGAATAAATGTTACATTTTTCACTCCAAGTCTTTTCATATTTGTCTTCATTACTTCCGCTCTGGATAAATATTTTTCAACAGCTATAATTTCACCTTCATTTCCCATAAGTTCTGAAATGTGAGAAGTTTTACCGCCCGGAGCAGCACACAGATCAATTATAAATTCATCTTTTTTTGGATCGATAAGTTCTGATACAAGACCAGCGCTTTCATCCTGAATGGAAAAAAATCCCTGCTTAAACACTTCTTCCGTAAAAAGTTTTGACATGGATTTGGTAGAAAAAAAGTTATCAAGGTATTTCCCTTTTTTATAAAACAGATTTTTTTCTTTGAGAAAATTTTCGAATTCATCAGTTGATATCTTCAGGTTATTGACTCTCAAAGTCATTACAGGCCGTCTGTTATTTTCTTCACAGAGTTTTACTGCTTCGTCAAATCCGAATCTGTTTATCCATCTTCTTACCATCCAGTTTGGATGAGACTGTACGATACCAAGATAGTTTACCTCATCAATTTCTCTTGTAGGCCAGACAAGATTTTCGAGAGTCCTGATTATGGTCCTAAGCAGTCCGTTAACAACTCCTGCATGTTTCTCGCCATGAATTCGTTTTATAAACTCAACTGCTTCATTTACGGCTGCCGAGTAAGGTATTTTATTAAGAAAAAGTATCTGATAAAGTGCAACTCTCAGAGCATTTCTGACTTCAGGCAGACATTTCTCATAATTTCCCCTGTAAAAACCATTGAGAAACCAGTCAAGTCTTCTCATCCATCTTATTACTCCGTGAGATATTTCGTTAAGCAGAGCTTTATCAAAGTCATTGAGCAGGTCATTTTTTAATTCAGCATCAATGAGCTTTTCAAGATAGGAATCGGTCCTTTCGCATCTGCACAGGATTTTCACTGTGCATGATCTTGCATCTTCAAATAGATTTTTAGAGTAAATTTTTTCTTCGGAAGAAGAACCGTTTTTACGGTTCATACTGGAAAGTGAATCAAGTTTCTGATTGTCCATTTATAATTTCAAAGGTACTTTGGTTTCTAAAGTTTTAAAATAAATATTACAATTCAGTTTTGAAATGTAATATTTAATGTAAGAGATGATTAAGCGTTTGGAATCCTGTTCAATCCTTTTCCGGATCAAAAAAATTCTCAACAATCTCAATCTCGCATTCATCTAATGAATTTATAAAATATTTACCATAAGATTTTGTAATGATCCTGCTGTCTAAAATTGCAATTATCCCCTGATCATTCCTGTGTCTGATAAGTCTTCCGATTCCCTGTCTGAATTTTAAAATCGCTTCCGGCAGTGAATACTCATTGAAACTGTTACCTCCGCGTTTTTCTATATATTCCATTTTTGCCTGAACTACAGGGTGGTCAGGAACCTGGAACGGCAGTCTTGTAATAATTAAATTACTCAATGCTTCACCCGGAACATCAACGCCCATCCAGAAGCTGTCAAGACCAAACAGTACAGAATTTATATCCGATTTAAATTTATCAAGAAGCATATTACGGGAAACTCCGGGATCTGTATGAGAAGTTCAATATCATGTTTACTGAATTCTTCTTCAAGCTCTTTACCGATTTTCCTTAACAGAGTGCCGTTTGTAAAAAGAACAAGCGCTTTGCCGCTCGTCATTAATGTAAAATGACTGATCCATTTTTTTAAAATATCAGAATACAAATCGGTACTCTCTTTTCCCGGTTCAGGGATATTTTTTGGGATCAGAATTTTTACCTGCCTGTAAAAATCAAAAGGAGATTCGAGCTTGACTTCGTTTAACTTTTCAGCTCCAAGCCGTTTTCTGAAGTAATCGAAATTACTGTTTATTGTCAGTGTTGCGCTTGTAAGCACTGATGTATTATTATCGCGGAAAATATTTTCTCTGAAAAATTCCGATACATCCACAGGAGATGAGCAAATAGAAACATTTGAATCAGGTTTTATAGAAGACAATTCCGTCCAGTAAACAAAGTCTTCATCTTTATCATTTTTTTTCTGATTAATGAAATCATCAAGTACATAATTGAATTCAGAAAATCTTGTGATAAACTCATTTAGTTCATTTTCCTGCGCATCATCTTTACACACCGGACGAAGCGCCCGCAGATCATTCAGCATACTGTCCAGTTCCGGCTTTAAGATATTTTCCGTAATATTTTTTTCATAAACCCTGGCTGTGAGTTTATTCTGACGGTTTTCTTTTTCATCAAACATCTGCTTACGGAGAGTATAAAAGAACTGCTGATTCAGATCCAGTAAATTTTGAATTTTCATCTGAATATGAAATGACGGCAGAGTAAGAAGGAAACCCTTTTTTTTATTCTGATTATAAAGTCTGATCAAATGGTATTTGAGTTTTCCCTGGAGATCGATGGTGAAATATGATCTGTCGCTACCTGTTCTATAGTATGAGCTTCGTCAAAAATTATAAAGTCATTATTATAAAGATATCCTTCCCTTTCTTCCGAGATCCCGTCAAACAGCGTAAAAAAAAGATGATGGTTTACAATTATTACATCGGAATCCGCCAGTTCTTTCTTTGCTCTCTGATAAAAGCATTTTGTATTTTCGCTGCCGCATGTTTTCAGCGTGCAAATTCCTCTTTCAGAGCAAACGGAATTCCATACATTTTCATTTACTGTAAAGTTCAGATCGGATCGCGTTCCGTCTTTAGTTTCTCTTGACCATCTGTAAAGCATTTCAAGATTCAGCTGTTCTTCTGTTTCGAAAAGGGTATTGGAAGATTCCATTGCTCTTGCAAGTCTTTTGGGACACAGATAATTATTTCTACCTTTTAAGATCCCGGCTTTGAATTCTACAGGCAGCACTTTCTGAAGAAACGGAATATCCTTATTAAGCAGCTGCTCCTGAAGATTTATAGTGTATGTAGAAACAATTACTTTCTTATTATTTTTTTTTGCAAAATAAATTGAAGGGACAAGATATGCGAAACTTTTTCCAATACCTGTAGGTGCTTCTATGAAAATATGTTTTTTATTCTCAAGCGTTTCAAAAATATAATTCGACATTGACTCCTGAGAAAAGCGGTATTCATAATTTTCAAAATGCTCAGAGAGAATTCCCGTCTCCGAGAAAAATTCATTTATGGCTTTTAAAATTAAATCAGTTTCCGTCAATTGATATGAATTGTTTATTAAACAAATCTTTAAAATCTTGACAAGTTATTTATAGAATTACTCATATAAAATGCGAAAACTTACTCACTCTGAAATTGAAGCAAACAGAAAAAAGCCGGATGAGATCAATAACTATGTAAGAAATCCAATCTATGTATTGTGTGACAATATCCGCAGTATATTTAATGTCGGCGCGATTTTCAGAACCTCAGACGCAGCATTTATCGAAAAGCTTTATCTTACCGGCTATACGCCTTATCCGCCGAGAAATGAAATTGAAAAAGTCGCGCTTGGAGCTACAGAGACAGTTCCGTGGGAATATTTCAAAGATCCCGTAGAGATCATTTTGAAACTGAAGAAAAATAATATTAAAATAGCAGTGCTCGAGATCACTGATGATCAGAATCTCATATGGAATGTAAAAGCAGAGCAGTTCCCGATTTGCTTAGTCCTGGGGAATGAAATAAACGGAGTATCAAAGGAAATTATTGATCTTGCTGACCTGTCCTTTGAAATTCCAATGCTGGGAATGAAACAGTCGCTGAATGTTTCTGTCGCATACGGAATAGCAGTATATGAAATGGTCAGGGAATTAAAATACACTGATATTGCATTATAAATGTCATTGACATTTCAAGCTAGAAATCAGAATTTTAAAAAAATTTATTATGAAAAAAATCACAACCGCTATTTTATTAATCTTCATATTCAGCAGTATATCATCAGCTCAATACAAAGGATATGATGACAAAAACCCGAAGTATAAAACCAATTCTAATAATCTGCTGTTCGGATTTATAAATCCTAATAATTTTTCGATGAATCATTCTTTCAATGTTTCGATGATCACAACCGGAACCGGAAATGTTTCTGTTACTTCCTATATAAATTCAATGAATTACAGGATATCCGATAAACTCAATATCAGCGCAGATGTTAAATTCCAGTATTCACCTTATGCTTCATCCATATATGGTAAAGGAGCATCAAACTCACTTCAGAATGATCTTTCCGGCATATCATTATCAAGAGCTTCTCTTAATTATAAGATCTCTGAAAATTCATTTATTAATGTTGAGTTCAGACAATATGATCAGAGTGATTATTTAAATAATTTCAACAATCATTATTATAATCCTTTTATTAGTAATCGGGGATATTACGGATATTAAAGAAAGTTTTAAGGCAGAAAATTTATTTTATAAATTTTATAATTCCGAAAGTAGTTTTTACTTTCGGTTTTTTTTTGAAGAGTGAACAAAAGCATTTTTAATTACATACTTAACGGGATAATTATTTTATTTCTTGTCTTTGTCATTTATCTTGGATTTTCTTTTGTAAACAATTCATTGAAATCAGATAAAAAAGTTGATGTAATAACAGATACTGCAAAGACTCTGACAAATCAGCCTAATCTGACAATACAGCTTGACGTTCAGAACGGAACCGGTGAAAATGGAATAGCAGCGGTATTTACGGAATACCTGAGAAAGAACGGCGTGGATGTTGTAGAGTCCGGAAATTTTACGGCGGATGATCAGGAAAGAACTGTTATAATTGACCGTATCGGTGATAACTTAAAAGCAAAAAGAGTAGCGTCAATACTGGGATTAAGCAGCCGTAATATAATTCAACAGATCAATAACAGTTTATACCTCGACGTAACAGTTGTAATCGGAAAAGATTTTAAAGAACTCAAACCTTATACAGATCAAAGAAAATAAAATATGGATTCAAAAAAATTAGCCGCAAAGCTTGCAGACATGATCCTTCAAAAAAAGGGTTTGGATATTTTGATTTTAGACCTGAGAAAACTTACCAATGTAACTGATTTTTTTGTAATTGGTACAGCATCATCCGACACGCAGGTAAAGGCGATTGCAGATTTCATTAAAGAGGAAACAGGGAAGATAGATGAAAGCCCATGGCATAAAGAAGGGTACTCCAATCTTAAGTGGGTGTTGATGGATTTTGTAAATGTGGTTGTGCATATTTTTCTTGAAGACTCAAGGAAGTTTTATAATCTGGAAGGTTTATGGGCTGATGCAGAAATTAAGGAAGTCAGCGATGAAGAGTTAAATGAAAAGAAATAAACCAAAAATAATCCTCACTACAGGAGATCCGAACGGAATTGGTCCTGAAATAATTCTCAAAATATTCAGTGATAAAAAATTTTTATCCGGTTATGATCTTTACATTTCCGGCCACAGGAAAATTTTTAATTTTTATTCCGCGCTTTACGGAATCGAAAACATACCTTCCGAAAGAATAATAAATATTCCATATCCGATATCATTTAAAATAACTCCGGGAAAGATAAACGGTAAAGCAGGTAAATTATCCGGAGATTCAGTACTTGCATCCGCAAAGTTATGTTTGGAAGGAAAGTTTGATGCAATGGTTACTCTTCCCTTGTCAAAGGAAGCTCTTAATCTCGGCGGCTACAATTTTCCGGGACATACAGAATTTCTGAAAAAAATTACCGTATCAGATAATGCAGTAATGATCCTTTCTTCTGAAAAATTTTCAGTAGCTCTTTTGACCGGACATATTCCAGTAAAAAATATTTCTAAAGAGCTTTCTAAAAAATTTAAATCAGAAGAACTTTTCAGCAGAATAATTACAATTAATAATTCTCTTGTCAGGGATTTCGGAATTAAATCACCAACGATCGGCATTCTGTCATTAAATCCGCATGCTGGTGATGGTGGTCTCCTCGGAAAGGAAGAAGATGAAATTATAATTCCAATAATTGAGCAGATGAATGATGCAGGCTTTAAACTACGCGGTCCCTATGCCTCTGACGCTTATTTTGCTAACAGTATGTATAAGAAGTTCAGTATTACAGCAGCAATGTTTCATGATCAGGGATTGATCCCGTTTAAAATGATGTCATTCGGAAAAGGAGTAAATTTTACTGCAGGGTTAAATATTATCCGGACTTCACCTGATCACGGAACTGCATTTGACATTGCCGGTTATGGAAAGGCAAACACGGAAAGTACAAAATATGCAATTAAAACAGCTGCAGCTTTAGCAAAGAAAAAATCAGATCATCTGTTTACAAGAAACTGAAGAAGTTTTTTCCAGTCATTATCGAGATCATATTCAAATCTGTCAGAAGGATTTAGTTCAAAAGCTTTTTCCACCATTTCAATTCCTGACTCAGTGTTTTCCTTCATAAAATAAATTTTGGCTTTCTCGTAATACGGTTCATGCCAGTCCGGATTTAATTTAATTGCTTTATCAAAAGCTTTCATGGATAAAGTCAGATTTTTTGCATCAAATAATGCGCAGCCGTAATCATACCACGCGTCATAATTTTTTTCATCAAGCTTTACAACCATTGAATAACTTTTCACAGCATCATCGACTTTGCCGAGAGCGTGTTCCGCATCAGCTTTAAGATACCAGATCTCAGAATAGTCTTTACAAAGAATTATAGCTGAATTAAAATCTTCAATCGCTTTATCATAACTGCCGAAATTAAAATAGCAATTTCCTCTGCCGTAATATGATTCGTAATTATAATGATCTGCTTTAATAGCTTCTGAAAAATAACTGACAGCTGTATCGAAATCTCCGAGCTCTTCATAAGCATTACCCAGATTGTGTAAAGTAAACGGATCATCTTTCTTCAGTTCAAGGGACTTCAGATAGCACTCAATTGCTTTGTGTAATCTGCCGATCGAAGCGTAGGCGTTTCCGCAGTTATACCATGCAGAAGGAAAGTTACTTCTGAGAGCGAGACACATTTCATAACTCTCAATAGCTTTCAGAAATTTTCCTGTTCTGTTTAAAACAATGCCTCTGTTATACCATGCGGTATAATTTAGCGGAGAATATTTCAGATGTTCATCATAAGCATTAATGGATTCACTCAGCATATCAAGAAAGTCAAAGCAATAACCGAGTTCATAATAAGCGTCCTTGTGTTCGCTGTTAATTTTCAGTACACTTTCAAAACATTCGGCAGCTTCCGTAAACTTTTCGAGTTTTTCATAAGTAAGTCCCATATTGAATAACGCATCAGGATTATACGGATCCATTTCAACAGCTTTAAGAAAGCAGCTTAATGCCTGATCGTATTTTTCCAGATTATCCAGTGTGATACCTTTGTTAATGTAAATTTCTTTATCAGTGGGATCAAGGAGAATTGCTTTTTCGAAGTATTCGATCGCTTCCGAAAATTTTCCGAGACTGTCGAGTATTAAAGCTTTTTTATGCCATGCGTCTGTAGAGTAGGGGTAAATATCAAGGAGAACGTTTACATAGCTGAGTGCTTTTTCAAATTCATAATTATCAAAATAGAAATTTATTATTTCTTCGAGATTCTCGGCATCGAAATTATATTTCGCTTCTTCTTCGAGTTTTAATATTTTTTCAAGCTCTTCGCTTTTTTTATTCTTACTTTTTTCATTATCCGCTTCTTCATCTCCGAAAAAATCCAAATCGTCATAATCTTTCACTTTTACCTCCAGGTTAAAATTATTACTTCAAAAATCTTTTTATGAAATTATATAAAAGTCTGTATTAAGTCAAGTAATTATTAGCTTAGGGAGAAATTTTTGGATAAAATATTTATGGTCATAAGATTCGCATTAATTTTTCTGCCGGATACATTAATACAGTGTATCAATACAATTAATTATTCATTACGGTTAAATTAATTTTTTCAATGAAAAGTTTTTTGGATAAATACACTTGGTTAATATATTTATATTGATGTAAATTTTTTCAAATTAAATTAAATAAATTGCCGGAAAATTTTCAGACTTATTTACCTAAGAATCATAAATTCAGGAATATCCTTTACACTAAATCAGGATATAAATCCACTATCACCATTAACAGGGAAAAAAAATTAAACTGTCTGGATCTTCAGACAATTAATGAACTTACATTAGCGTTCAAGGATTCTTCATGGGATGATAATATTGCAGTAATTGTATTAACAGGAACAGGCAAAAGAGCTTTCTCTACAGGCGCTGATCTTGATGAACAGCAGAAGTATTTTTTAAAAAATCCGAACGATTATTATAAATGGATGTATGAATTCATTCAGCTGCATGAAGTAATGAGAAATGCCGGAAAGCCGACGATAGCGAGACTTAACGGAATGGTTGTAGGCGGCGGTAATGAACTTAATATGAGCTGTGATCTTGCAGTCGCCGCCGACCATGTAATTATCAAACAGGTCGGAGCAGCAAGAGGAAGTGTCGCCGCCGCAGGCGCTACACAGTTCCTTCCGCTGATAGTAGGTGACAGACGCGCCCGGGAAATTCTTTTTCTATGTGAAGACATTCCGGCAGCTAAAGCGCTTGACTGGGGACTTGTAAATCAGGTTGTTCCGTTCAGCGAACTTGATAAAGCTGTTGACATTCTTGCGGAAAAATTATTCAATAAACTTCCCGAATGTCTCAGATATACAAAGCAGCAGTTAAATTTCTGGAGAGACCTTTCATGGCATACTACAATAGGCAGTGCAAGAGACTGGCTTTCAATCCATAATCTTTCAGAGGAAGTGACCGAAGGTATTTCGGCTTTTAATGATAAAAGAAAAGTTAATTATAAAAAAATAAGATCTGGCGGTAAGAAAAAAAGTAAGAGCTAAGTATTTGTTTTGAGATTGAATTTAACTTTCAATCCGAAGCTGTCTTCAAACAATTGTTTCCTCTGCTCAGCACCCCACAGCTCAAGCGACGGGTCTGATTTACATGAAGTGATATTTATATTCAGTGTTTTGTTTTCAAGCAGGACATTGAAGTTCTCAATCACACCTTTATGACTTCTGTCAAGAGCATCAGCGATCCTTAATATTGCTGAAAGTTTTTTTACTTTCATTTGATTTTCAGAATCAAGTTTTGCATATGCTTCATGTTTGATTTTAGGAAATGATTTCCTGTGGTATCTTGCAGTGTTAGCAATGATTTCAATTTCCTTATCATTAAATCCCATCAGATCAGCATTCCTGATAAGGTAGTATGAATGCTTGTGATGACTTGCCGGAGAGATATGATATCCAATGTCATGCATAAGGCAAGCAGCTTCCAGATATTCTTTATCATCAGCATCCAGAGATGAAACTTTAAAAACTGAATCAAAAATCAAAACGGCATTTTCCATAACCTTAAAGGAATGTTCCCTGTCAAAGTTAGTGAGTTCGCAGAGATGAATTATACTGTTATATCTTACTTTTTTAAAACTTACAAAGTCATTACCAATTCTGTTTTGCTGAATGTAATTCATTATGATCCCTTCTCTTAATGCATAACTTGACACTGTCATCTTTTCTAATCCCAGTTCAGAAAATACCTGCTCAAGTATAATACCGCCTCCGGTTATAATATCAAATCTCTTCGGTTCAAGTCCGTTTATTTTTGATTTATCGGAAACAGTTTCAGCAGAATATATTTTTTCAAGCGCATTCAGAAGCGATTTTTTCCTGATAATGAATCCGTTAAGCATAGCTTCAGCTTCATCTTCATTTAGATTTTCTGATTTTATAATTCCCGCAATACTTAGTATAGTACCTGAAGATCCTATTACCATTTCATAATCTTCATTCTCCAAAGCTCTTACTACCTGATTTAAAATATTCCTTGTGAATATCCGTGAATCTTTAATTTTATTTTTATCGGGTTTTTTGTCGAGTGAAAATTTTTTAGTAAGCCTGACTGCGCCTATCTTTACGCTGTTGGCATATTTTACTTCGCCGGAGTGACCGACGAGAAACTCCGTACTTCCTCCTCCGATATCAACAAGTAATACTTTCTTATCAAATATTTCAATCGACTGAAGTATGCCGAGATATATTAATCTGGCTTCTTCAAATCCGGATACTACGTTAATTTCAATTCCGGTCTCTTCAAATACCTTTGTTTTAAATTCATTCTGATTAATCGCTTCCCTTGTCGCGCTTGTAGCTACAGCAATTATTTCAGCATTATAAGATTTGCATATCAGATTAAATCTTTTGAGTACATCGACTCCTCTTTCAACCGACTCTGCTGAAATGTATTTCATATCATTTGAACTGTCACCGAGACGTACAACTTCTTTTGATTTGGTAAGTATCTTAAATCTGTTTTTGCTGTCAATCTCAGCAATTACCAGATGAAATGAATTTGTGCCGATATCAATCGCAGCAATATTTTCGTTCAATTTTAAATTATTTTATTGGAGATTTTATTACACCGTGTAAATTAACTTGTTTCTTCGGACACAGTCACAAAGTATTCCGATTTAAAAAATTCATCAGCTTTGTTGTACACACTTTCCACGGTAATATCATTTATATCTTTAGTAGGTGATTGAATAAAAAATTTATTTTCTCCGGTTGGCGCCCATTCATATCCGTGAGTCGGACCGAAAAGAGAAATTACATTTGCATCCACGCCGCCGGCTACATGCAAGGTTCCGGTATCGTTTGTAATATAAAGAGCAAGCTTTTTGATAATAGCTCCGAGTTTTCTGATTGGTGTATTATCCAGAACTGTGCAGGCAATGCCGGATTTTTTAAGCCCGGATTTTACATATTCAGTAATTTCACCGTCAATGCTTCCCGAAGTGATCATAAAATAACAGTCGAATTTATTATTTAAAAGTTTTATCAGCTCTACAAACTTATCCTTATCCCACCGGTTCGGAACTTTACCTGCGCCCGGATGAAAGCCGAAAATTAGTTTGCTTTTATCAGGAAAGTTTGCTTTCACATATTCATCTGCAAAATTTTTCTCATCATCGCTTAAATGAATCATCACTTCATTTTTTTCTTTTTCAGAAATACTGCAGCCGATTTGTCTCCCGACATCAAGATTCCTTTCAGTCTGATGCAGTTTGTTCTTATTCCATTCGAAATCCGATTTTACATTGAGAAGATATTCCATCTCGTTTTTTTTACCGTCAATGCTTTTCACTCCGACTCTAACCTTAGCGCCTGAAAAATAATTAATAAGATGAGAAGTCCTTGAAAGTGAAACAGTGGACGGCACTATGCCGATCTGATAATTATGATCTCTAAGCTCTTTGTAAAAATCAACAAGATACTTAAGAGGCGCTTTTCTGTAAGTGATTACTTTATCTATAAAAGGATTTATATCGCTGAAAAGAATTTCGTAATTGATAGGGGATGCTACAAGCGTAATATGAGCTTCAGGATATTTTTTCCTGATCGCCGCAAAAAGCGGAACTGAACAAAGCATATCGCCAAGCTGATTATGCTGTCTTACAATCAGAATATTTTTAACTTTACCGGCGGAATACATTTCCGGATGTATGTCGTCTGAAGATTTGAGAAGAAATTTAAACATTACGGATTTAATTTATTTCTTCATACTTTGCGTCTATTATATCATCGCCGTCTTTTTTCTTACCCGGTTTTTCTTTATCCGGAATTACAGGTCCGGTCCTTGGTCTTAACATTCTGTAAAAAGTCTTTACAAGAGAAAGAAAGATAAATATTATTAAAACTATTATTATTGTTCTGATCATTTTTTACCTGCAGTTTTTGTTGAAACCGGATTATAAAATTCAATTGAAGAATGATCCGGTTTTAAAATTTCAGTAATCAGATTTTCAAAGTCCTGTTCATTATGCACAAAATCAATTTCCGCTGAATTCACTATTAGCACTTTCGTTGCTTTATATCTGAAAAAGAAATAATTATAACCTTCATTGAGATCCTTGATATAATCCTCTTTAATTTCCTTTTCAATATCCCTGTCACGGTGTTTAATGTTTTTCATCAGTCTTTCATGTGTGGACTGAAGATAAATTATCAGATCGGGGACAGTAACATTTTTTTCTATAAGAGAAACTATTTTTTCATAAAGCTTTAGTTCATCATCCTGAAGATTCAGATATGCAAAGATCTTATCTTTTTCAAAAATGTAATCCGCTACAAAATAATCATGGAACATGTCGATCTGTTTTACTTCCTGAAGCTGCTTATACCTGCTCATTAGAAAATACATCTGCGTATGAAACGCATAGCTTACCGGATCTTTATAAAATTTTTCGAGAAAAGGATTGTCTTCAAAATCTTCGAGTATCAGCTTTGCATTTAATCTTTCTGAAAGTTTTTTGGCAAGAGAAGTTTTACCGGCTCCTATTACTCCTTCAATAGCAATATACCTGATCTTTTTTTCTGAGGACATATTTATAATGCTTCAGTTTTTACATTTCCGTAAAGCGTTACTCCGAGTTTATCATCTGAAGAAGACAGCATTTCCGCAGCGGTTTTCTTTAATACCGGATGAATAAAATCCGGAGCAATTTCCGCAAGCGGCACCAGTACAAATTTTCTTTCCTCTATAAATGAATGCGGTATATTAAGGTTTTCATTTTTTATAATGAAGTCTTCATAAAAAAGTATGTCGATATCGATTTCCCTTTCAGACCATTTCCTGTTACCGGTTCTGCCGATTTTTTTTTCAAGAGATTTCAGTTCAACTAGAAGCTCCATTGGTCCGAGTTCAGTCACGATTTTTAAAACAGCATTAAGATAATCATCCTGTTTTGTATTACCCCATGGTTCCGTTTCGTAAATTCCGGAGATCTTCATAATGCTGATGCTGTCTGAATTATCAAGTTCGGAAATTACTTTTTCAATGTAAACAATTCTTTCGCCGATATTTGAACCTAAACCGAGGTAAGCAATTTTTTTATTTTTTATCATTTGGAATTATATTAATCAGGTCTGACGGATTTATGTATGATCTCAACCGAGTCAATAATTCCGAGAGGCGCATTTGGTTTTCTTATTTTCACTTCTACGGAATTTACCAGCGGATATTTTTCAAGTATCATATTACAAATTGAATAATTTACTGTTTCTATCAGATGATATTTTTTTTCATTGAAAACGGATCTGACAGAATTATAAACGTCAAGATAATTCACAGTTTTATTAAGGTCATCACTTAGAGACAGCCCGGTCAGATCGCATTCCATTTCAATATCAACTTCAAATTCATTGCCGAATTCTTTTTCATAATCCAGCACTCCGTGATAAGAATAAAATTTAGCATTATTAATTCGGATCTTTGTCAATTTACAGAATTTATTTTAAAGTTACTTTCTTTTTTGATGAAGTTTTTTTAGGTGTATTATTTTTCGAAACCGGTTTTTTAGAAACTACTTTTTTCTTTACAGAGGATCCTGATTCCGCCGGTTTTTTTAGTTTAAATTTTTCAATTGCTTTCTTAACAGTAATTCCAATATCAGCGGGAGAATCTGCGATTGCAATTCCGCAGCTTTTCATTACTTTGATTTTTTCTTCGGCGGTTCCTTTTCCTCCTAATATTATTGCGCCTGCATGACCCATTCTTCTGCCGGGCGGAGCGGTTCTTCCTGCTATAAAACCTATCACCGGTTTTTTTACGTTTGCCTTAATGTAATAAGCCGCTTCCTCTTCAGCATTCCCTCCAATCTCTCCGATCATCAGAATTGCTTCAGTATCCTTATCTTCATTAAAAAGTTTTACTGCGTCTAGAAACCGTGTGCCGATCACCGGATCTCCGCCGATGCCGATACATGTGGACTGACCGATTCCGAGATTAGTAAGCTGCCATACAGCTTCGTATGTCAGAGTTCCGCTTCTTGATATAAGTCCGACTTTACCTTTTTTATGTATAAATCCGGGCATTATCCCGATCTTACATTCATCCGGCGTAATTATGCCGGGACAGTTCGGTCCTATAAATCTGACAGAATGACTTTCCGTATTTTTGTTTTTTACATAATCATAAGCTTTGATCATATCGTTTGTAGGAATTCCTTCCGTAATACAAACTATTACATTTATTCCCGCATCCGCCGCTTCAATGATTGCATCCGCCGCAAACGGCGCTGGTACAAAGATTACTGATGCATCGGCTTTTGTTTTTATTACCGCTTCTTTTACTGAATTGAAAATCGGAACTGAAGTATTCTTATCAGATTTGAAAACATTTCCTCCTTTACCGGGAGTTACTCCGGCTACTACATTTGTTCCGTAATCGATCATTTGATTTGTGTGAAATGTTCCTTCGGAACCTGTTATTCCCTGTACTACTACTTTTGTTTTCCTGTTTACTAAAATGCTCATTAATTTTATTTATTTTTAATTACAGTATTATTTTTAATTTTCCATTTTCCGTTATTATCCGCAATCAGATTATATCTAACTGTCATCACGGATTCTTCTTCTTTGTCATTTTTCAGATCAGCTTTTTTGATCTTAACTTCGACGACAGCTTCATTTCCTTTTTGTGAAATTACTTTCGGCTCTTCAAGAGTGGTTATTTTTTTTGTATTTTTATAGTTCGAAGTAAATCTTTTAAGATTACTGTTTTGCCATAGCCCGCTTGCTTTTTTCATATTCTGTTCGAAGTTGCCCCCTTCACCTGTTCCTCTTTTTAAATATTCAATATAGTCTTTAATTGCAATTTCAGGATTATCAAGACGTTTGTTCAGTTCCTTTTCTTTCTGAACCATTTTCTTTTTATCTTCTGCGGCTTTTATTTTTTTCAAAGAGTCATTTATCGCTTTTGCCGAATCAGTTAAACTCAATAGTGAATCCGCATCTGCAATAGATGAATCGGTTATGCCTTCCTGAAGTCTTTTAAGTCTTTCAAATTCTTCCCTTTCTCTCAATTCTTTTTCCTTATCGATTGTGATTTCTTCTTCAGGCGGAGTATACTGTGCCTCTTCCTTTTTATCACAGGAAATAAAAACTGCAGTCAGGGAAAATGCAATAACAAAAGCTCTGAAAAAATATTTAATTTTATTCAATTTATTTTATACAATCAAAATAGATTTTTAGAGTTTTATATTCAATTTACAAATGGCACAAATTATCAGATCAAAGAAGTGAAATTAAATTAAAATTAAAAATTAATATCCGGGAGTCAAGAATAAATTGTAAAACATCATCCTTGTTTTTTTTAAGTGAATAAAAAAACTAATATTTATCATTAACTACAATTTATTAATTGACAATAGAAAATATTATAAATAACTTAATAAAAATGTAATATCATTTAAAAGTTTGTAATAAATTTTTTTATTTCCATCTGATTCAGGAAATTTATTAGAAATTAATTATTTAAAAACATTAACTAAACTAAACAAAAGGAGAAAAAAATGAAATCAAAATTACTGATTTACACTCTTCCTGTTATTCTTCTGATGGTCCTTGTTTACGGTTATTCCGTGCAGGACGATCCGAGAAACGACAGAGCGCCTGAATCAACAATTCAACAGGTAGCGCCGGATTCAAAAAATTTCATATTAACATCCGAAACAGATACTTTAGTACCTGCAGGTTTTCCACCGACATTATGGAATTATAATTACGCTACACTTCCTGATGGACAATCAGGCGGATCTGTCGGAGCTACATATTTCGATGGCAGATACTATAACAACAGATGGAATTCTGCAACAATATACAGATTAAATCCTGACGGACAGAACGGCGGTCCGGGTACCATTGCTGATTCGAATACAGCATATAACGGCGGTACAGGAGCTATCAGAGATATGACTGTAGCGCCTGACGGATCAGGAAACAGTTATCTTTGGGGCGGTGCAGCAGGAACAGCTCTTTATAAAATGGATGCTAACGGAAACAGACTTGCAGCTTTTACACATGCAGGAGCTGCTTACAGAACGATCGCCTGGGATCCAAACAGAAAAGGTTTCTGGAGCAGTAACTTTTCAGATAACTTAGTATGCCGTGATACAAACGGTGTTGTAATAAGAACACTTACAAATACATTACCCGGAAAATACGGAATGGCATTTGACAGTACTTCGACAGCTGATTCAGCTTTCTTATGGGTCTGGAGTCAAGGCGCAGTAACAGGCGCTCCAAATACATTAAACAGAATTCATATTGCTTCAAACACAAATACCAAAATTTACACTGTAGCTCTAGTCGGCGGTACACTTGGAATTGCAGGCGGTGCCGGATCATTTGTAAAAGACGGTAAATTCATGTTAGCATTAAATTATCAGAATTTTGCAATCGTAGGTTATGTGTTAAAAGAATTAGGACCACCATCAGGCGGCGGATCAGTAACAATTACAAGGACTCAGACAAAAGTAATTCCTGAAAACGGAGGAAATGCTAATCCTGCTGTTGATACAATCGACATCAGCGGTATCGGCGGAAATGTTGAAATCACAAAAGTAACATTAACTTTAGATGAGGTTCAGCATTCATGGATCGGTGACCTGAGATTCTGGCTTACAAAAGGAAGTATTGTTGATACTTGTATCAGCAGAATAGGCTGGACAGGAACAGGTTTCGGAAACAGCTGCGATGACTTCATCGGTACTATACTTAGTGATTCGGCAGGTTTGGTGAATATTCAAAACATACCTACAACTTGTATTGGAACTCAGTCACAGGCTACAGGTAATTTCAACCCTAAAGAGCCTTTCAGCATATATCAGAATAACAATACTAATCCAAACGGATCGTATATTTTAAGAATTGCCGATAATGCAGCAGGTGATACAGGCAGTCTTAGATCATGGACACTGAAGATCGATTATGATGTTATTACAGGTGTAAATAATAATGTTACATCAATTCCGAATGAGTTCAGCTTAAGTCAGAATTATCCGAACCCGTTCAATCCTTCTACAAAAATTGCATATACAATTCCAAATAATGGACTTGTTACATTAAAAATCTATAACCTGCTTGGTAAAGAAGTAGCTTCTCTTATAAATGAAGTGAAAAGCGCAGGCACATATGAAGTAAATTTCAATGGAGCAAATCTGTCAAGCGGTGTATATTTCTACAGACTTGAATCAGGTAATTTTGTAGATACAAAGAAAATGTTTTTACTGAAATAAACCTTTTCAGTTTATTTATAAAAACCCGTGTCTGAATAAGTCACGGGTTTTTTTTGGCTTTTTAAATAAATTGACAATAATAATCAATATAAATAACTTAACGAAAATGTAATATCATTTAAAAGTTTGTAATAAATTTTTTTATTTCTATGTGATTCAGGAAATTTATTAGAAATTAATTATTTAATAACATTAACTAAACTAAACAAAAGGAGAAAAAATGAAATCAAAATTACTGATTTACACTCTTCCTGTTATTCTTCTGATGGTCCTTGTTTACGGTTATTCCGTGCAGGACGATCCGAGAAACGACAGAGCGCCTGAATCTACAATTCGACAGGTAGCGCCGGATTCAAAAAATTTAACATTAACATCTGAAACCGATACTTTAGTACCTGCAGATTTTCCACCGACATTATGGAATTATAATTACGCAACCATTCCATCCGGACAATCAGGCGGAACTGTCGGAGCTACATATTTCGATGGCAGATACTATAACAACAGATGGAATTCTGCAACAATATACAGATTAAATCCAAACGGACAGAACGGCGGTCCGGGAACAATTGCTGATTCTAATACAGCATATAACGGCGGTACAGGCGCTATCAGAGATATGACAGTTGCTCCGGACGGATCAGGTAACACTTATCTATGGGGCGGTGCAGCAGGAACAGCTCTTTATAAAATGGATGCTAACGGAAACAGACTTGCAGCTTTTACATGCAGGAGCATCTTACAGAACGATCGCCTGGGATCCAAACAGAAAAGGTTTCTGGAGCAGTAACTTTTCAGATAACTTAGTATGCCGTGATACAAACGGTGTTGTAATAAGAACACTTTACAAATACATTACCCGGCAAATACGGAATGGCATTTGACAGTACTTCGACAGCTGATTCAGCTTTCTTATGGGTCTGGAGTCAAGGCGCAGTAACAGGCGCTCCAAATACATTAAACAGAATTCATATTGCTTCAAACACAAATACCAAAATTTACACAGTAGCTCTAGTCGGCGGAACACTCGGAATTGCCGGCGGTGCTGAAACTTTTGTAAAAGACGGTAAATTCATGATTGCATTGAATTATCAGAATTTTGCAATCGTAGGTTATGTGTTAAAAGAATTAGGACCACCTATCTGTAATTATCAATGGTCTTCACAGACATCAGGCACAACAAGCATTTTATATTCAGTTTCCGCAGTGTCCGATCAGATCTGCTGGGCAGCCGGTGCCGGAGCAACAATAAGGGTTACAACAAACGGCGGTCTTACATGGGGTAACGGAAATGCAGCTCCTGGCGTGGTTACAGGTGACATCTATAATATATACGCATGGAGCGCAAACGATGCATTATGTACAACTTCACCTGCAGCTACAAATATTTATAAAACAACTAATGGCGGAGCAACATGGACACAGGTGCATACACTTGCAGGCGGATTCATCAATGCAATACAGATGGTATCACTTACAGAAGGATATGCAACAGGTGATCCAGTAGGCGGCGTTTGGGAATTCCTGAAAACCACCAACGGCGGAAGCACATGGGCACAGGTCCCGACAGCTCCTGCACAGGTAGGCGCTGAAGCCGGATGGAATAATTCATTTTATATTACAGGAACAAACATATGGTGGGGCACCAATCAGACAAGAGCATACAGATCAACTGATATGGGCGCAACATGGTCAAGCGGCGTAACAACCGGATCAGTAAACTCATATGCAATACATTATAACAGTCCGACGACAGGTCTTGCAGGCGGAAACGCAATGACTTTATCCACAAACGGCGGAGCAAACTATGCAACAGTAACAAGTCCGGGAACATCAGGCAACATCAACTCACTCGAAGGAAACGGAACAGACTGGTGGGCAACAAGAACCGGAAACACCGTTTACAGATCAACAGACGGCGCAGCTACCTGGACAACAGCTTACACACAGACAGGCGCATCATTCAATGATATGGATTTTACATTATCAAACGGATGTCCTGTAGGATGGGCAGTAGGATCAGCCGGCTCAGTTGCAAAGATGAGCAACCTTGTCAGTGTTATTAGTACAAACAGTGAAATACCTTCTTCATTCAGCTTAATGCAGAACTATCCGAATCCATTTAATCCTTCTACAAAAATTGCATATACAATTCCAAATAACGGACTTGTTACATTAAAAATCTATAACCTGCTTGGTAAAGAAGTAGCTTCTCTTATAAATGAAGTGAAAAGCGCAGGAACATATGAAGTAAATTTCAATGGAGCAAATCTGTCAAGCGGTGTATATTTCTACAGACTTGAATCAGGTAATTTTGTAGATACAAAGAAAATGTTCCTACTGAAATAAACTGTTTCAGTTAATTTTTCAAAAACCCGTGTCTGAATAAGTCACGGGTTTTTTTTGGTTTTATAATTAAATTGACAATATGAAACATTATAAATAACTTAAACCGTCTCAATTAACCCAATTTTTATATTTATAAACACTTAATCATTAAAAGATGAAATCAAAGATTTACATTTATTCATTGTTGGTTGTGATCATAGCAGCTGTTTATGGTTTTACATCAACCGATCCTATAAATAAGGATCTTTCAGCAAGAAATTCAAATTTCAATAATCCAGTGTACACATATGGACCATCGCTTGAAAATCCGGTTAGTACATTAAATGAATCATTTGAAAGCGCTACATTTCCACCGACCGGATGGACAAAGATCAATCCTGACGGCGGAACAGGCTGGAACAGACAGACAGCCGGCACAACACCTATTCCCGGATGGAACGGCGGTGTTATAACATCTCCTCCCGGAGGCGGTGTCGGAGTTGCATTTGCTACATGGAATACTGGCGGTGCTGTAAGCAATAACCAATGGTTAGTAACACCACAGCTTACAAACTCCACAGTAAATGACTCATTAAGTTTCTGGGTGAGATTCTGGCCCAGCAATATTTATTCCGATACAGTAGATATTAAAATTTCTACTACTACTCCTACTATCGGAGGTTTTACTACAAACGTTGCTACAATTGTTTTCCCAAGAAATTCACCTGATACAAACTGGACACAATATAAATATCCTATCGGCAGCTTAATTCCTGCAGGATCTAATTTTTATATTGCTTTCAGAGAAAGAGTTCTTGATAACCTTAATGACGGAGCAGCAGTGTCACTTGATCTTGTTTCCGTAACTACATCAACCGGTCCACCGATCTGTAATTATCTATGGTCTTCACAGACATCAGGCACGACAAGCATTTTATATTCAGTTTCCGCAGTATCCGATCAGATCTGCTGGGCAGCCGGTGCCGGAGCAACAATAAGGGTTACAACAAACGGCGGTCTTACATGGGGTAACGGAAATGCAGCTCCTGGCGTGGTTACAGGCGACATCTATAATATATATGCATGGAGCGCAAACGATGCATTATGTACAACTTCACCTGCAGCTACAAATATTTATAAGACAACAAACGGCGGAGCAACATGGACACAGGTGCACACACTTGCAGGCGGATTCATCAATGCAATACAGATGGTATCACTTACAGAAGGATATGCAACTGGTGATCCAGTAGGCGGCGTTTGGGAATTCCTGAAAACCACCAACGGCGGAAACACATGGGCGCAGGTACCGACAGCTCCTGCACAGGTAGGCGGCGAAGCCGGATGGAATAATGCATTCTATATCTCAGGAACAAACATATGGTGGGGTACCAATCAGACCAGAGCTTACAGATCAACTGATATGGGCGCAACATGGTCAAGCGGCGTAACAACCGGATCAGTAAACTCATATGCAATACATTATAACAGTCCGACGACAGGACTTGCAGGTGGTAACGCAATGACGCTTTCAACCGACGCCGGAGCAAACTATGCTACAGTAACAAGTCCGGGAACATCAGGCAACATCAACTCACTCGAAGGAAACGGAACAGACTGGTGGGCAACAAGAACAGGTAACACCGTTTACAGATCAACAAACGGCGGAACAAACTGGACAACAGCTTACACACTCACAGGCGCAGCATTCAATGATATGGATTTCACATTATCAAACGGATGTCCTGTAGGATGGGCAGTAGGATCAGCCGGTTCAGTTGCAAAAATGAGCAATACTGTCGGAATCACAAACATTGGCGGAGAAATTCCATCAGAATACTCACTTAATCAGAACTATCCAAACCCGTTCAATCCGGAAACAAACATAAACTTCTCAATTCCTAAATCAGGTTTAGTAACACTGAAAATTTATGACATCTCCGGAAAAGAAGTTTCAACTCTTGTTAACGAAGTAAAGAATGCAGGAAGCTACATAGTTGGTTTCAATGCATCTAATCTTCCAAGTGGCGCTTACTTCTACAGAATACAAACAGACGGTTTTGCAGATACAAAGAAAATGATGCTGATCAAATAAGATTTAAGTAATTATTTTTTACACGAAACCCGCACTATTTACAGTGGGGGTTTTTTTATTCCATTCTTGAAAAATTAAATTCAATTGTTTAAGTTAAATTAATTCAAATTAATTATTTATTAATTTAATCACATTAAAAATGAAAACTAAATTACTTTTTTGTTTATTGTCATCGTTGTTTCTTTTTCTGTTAGTATCCGGTTTTTCAGATAAAGATATTCAGAGAAATGATGTAAGCAATTTTAATGACGAAAAACCTTTTACAAAAAACTTAACCGGCTCAGCGGATACGATTACTCCCGCGGATTTTCCTTATCCTGTGGTCTGGAACTGGTATTATGCAAATATTCCCGGTCCTAATTTTGAAACAGTCGGCGCGACATATTTTCAGGGAAAATATATACTTAACAGATGGGATGCGAATACCCTTTACAGATTTAATCCGGACGGACCGGGCGGGGGACCCGGAACAATTTCAGATTCGAATAATTCCTACGCAGGACAGATCAGGGATATGACAGTCGCTCCTGACGGATCCGGTCAGAGTTTTCTCTGGGGCGGAAGAGCTTCTACGGTCTTATATAAAATGAATGCAAACGGAACTACTGTCTCACAGTATACTCATGCCGGCGCTTCATACAGAACAATCGCCTGGGACCCAAACAGAAAAGGATTCTGGAGCAGTAACTTCTCAGATAATATTGTCTGCAGAGATACGAACGGCGTTGTTATCCGAACATTAACCAATACTTTGACAGGAAAATACGGAATGGCATTTGACAGCACTACTTCGGCAGATTCTGCATTTCTTTGGGTTTGGTCACAAGGAGGAACAGGGCTTCCGAATCAGCTTCAGAAAATTCATATACAATCTAATACTGTAGCAAGCAGTTATACATTTCAGCTTGTAAACGGAACTGACGGAATAGCCGGCGGCGCAGAAATTTTCGTAAAAGATAATCAGCTTATTTTAGCTTTGAATTTTCAGGAATATGCAGTGGTAGCATATAAGCTAAAAGATCTTAATCCGCCACCGCCGATCTGTAATTATATATGGAGTCCTCAGACATCAGGCACGACAAGCATATTATATTCAGTTTCCGCAGTATCCGATCAGATCTGCTGGGCAGCCGGCGCAGGAGCTACAGTAAGGGTTACAACGAACTCCGGCGCTACCTGGGGAAACGGAAATGCAGCTCCGGGAGTAATTACCGGTGACATCTATAATATATATGCATGGAGCGCAAACGATGCATTATGTACAACCTCACCTGCAGCAACAAATATTTATAAAACAACTAACGGCGGAGCAACATGGACACAGGTGCACACACTTGCAGGCGGATTCATCAATGCAATACAGATGGTATCACCGACTGAAGGATATGCAACGGGTGATCCTGTAGGCGGCGTATGGGAATTCTTAAAAACCACCGACGGCGGAAGCACATGGGCACAGGTCCCGACAGCTCCTGCACAGGTAGGCGCTGAAGCCGGATGGAATAATTCATTTTATATTACAGGAACAAACATATGGTGGGGCACCAATCAGACAAGAGCTTACAGATCAACTGATATGGGCGCAACATGGTCAAGCGGCGTAACAACCGGATCAGTAAACTCATATGCAATACATTATAACAGTCCGACGACAGGTCTTGCAGGCGGTAACGCAATGACGCTTTCAACCGACGCCGGAGCAAACTATTCCACAGTTACAAGTCCCGGAACATCAGGCAACATCAACTCACTTGAAGGAAACGGAACAGACTGGTGGGCAACAAGAACCGGAAACACCGTTTACAGATCAACAGACGGCGCAGCTACCTGGACAACAGCTTACACACAGACAGGCGCATCATTCAATGATATGGATTTTACATTATCAAACGGATGTCCTGTAGGATGGGCAGTAAGTTCTGCAGGTTTGATTGCAAAGATGAGCAACATAACCGGAATCACAAACACTGGCGGAGAAATTCCATCAGAATACAAACTGAGTCAGAACTATCCGAATCCATTTAACCCGGAGACGAATATTAATTTCTCAATACCGAAATCAGGTTTAGTAACATTGAAAATTTATGATATCTCAGGAAAGGAAATCTCAACTCTTGTAAATGAAGTGAAGAATGCAGGAAGTTATGTAGTAGGATTTAACGCTGTAAACTTACCGAGCGGAGCTTACTTCTACAGAATGCAGACAGACGGTTTTGCTGAGACTAAAAAAATGATGCTGATCAAGTAATGTTTAGAAATGTAATACTAATATTGTTTTTATTTATAAGTTCATCAGTAGCTGCACGAGATGGCTTCATAGCTCCTTTTAAACTTGGCAGCTACTATGAATATATTTATCATGAAACAGGCACTAATATTAGATATAGCGCTAGAATTATTTCAGAAGAAAAAATTAATGGGTTTATATATAAAAAAATGGAAATATATAATGAACCTCCTATGAATAAATATTACGTTCGTTATTATTTAGACACTTTAACATTAAACTTATATGGAGGTGCAGGTCCGGGCTGTGTAGATAGTGTATACAGTAGTTGGCTGGAAACAGGATTTAATTTGCCCACGGGATATATATGGAATGATTGCCCATATGGTACTTTTTTTAGAAGTTCAATAAATTCAACAACGAAGATTACAAACATCTTCGGAACAAGTGATACTTTATGCTATGTTAAAAGAATAGATACTTTAGGTGCTCCAATAGAAGGTACAACTTCATATTCATACGCAGAAAAATTCGGATATATGTATTTTTACAGGGGATATGGTAGTCCTTTATTAGGAGGAGCATATTCAAAATCAATGGTAGGGGCTGTTATTGATGGAGTTACTTATGGATCTGTTTTACTTGATGTTACAAAAATATCCGTGAAATTCCGGTTGGGTATAATTTAGAACAAAACTATCCAAACCCTTTTAATCCTTCGACTGTTATAAAATTCTCATTACCAAAATCTTCTTTTGTGACATTGAAAGTATATGATCAGCTTGGTAAAGAAATTTCAACGCTTACTAATGAAAAAAAATCAACAGGTACTTATCAATATGTTTTTAATGCGGTTAACATACCATCGGGAATGTACTTCTATACTTTGCAGTCAGACGATTATATTGAGACTAAAAAATGATGCTGATCAAGTAATGTTTAGGAAATGTAATACTAATATTGTTTTTATTTATAAGTTCATCAGTAGCTGCACGAGATGGCTTCATAGCTCCTTTTAAACTTGGCAGCTACTATGAATATGTTTATCAGGAACCAGGCACTAATATTAGATATAGCGCTAGAATAGTTTCAGAAGAGACAGTTAAAGGCAGGACTTTCCAAAGAATGGACATTTATAATGAGCCTCCTATGAATATACATACTATATATTTTTATTTTGATACTCTCACTCTTAATATTTATGGCGGAGAAGGAGCGAGATGTCCTGACAGTTTAGGGCTCAAACTTGCTGCGGGGTTTAAATTGCCCGTAGGATACATATGGAATGATTGCCCAATGGGTGCATTTTTTTTTAGTAAAATTACTTTAGTTGAAAATTATTCCGGTATCTTTGGTGTCACGGATACTTTAAAATATGTAGAAAGAAAAGACACAATAGGTGTCCCTATTGAAGGAACAACCTATTATAGTTACGCAGAAAAATTCGGATATATGTATTTTTACAGGGGATATGGTAGTCCTTTATTAGGAGGAGCATATTCAAAATCAATGGTAGGGGCTGTTATTGATGGAGTTACTTATGGATCTGTTTTACTTGATGTTACAAAAATATCCGGTGAAATTCCTATTGGTTATAATTTAGAACAAAATTATCCAAATCCTTTTAATCCTTCAACCGTTGTAAAATTCTCATTACCTAAATCTTCTTTTGTAACATTGAAAGTATATGACCGGCTTGGTAAGGAAATTTCAACACTTGCTAATGAAAAAAAATCAACCGGAACTTATCAGTATGTTTTTAATGCGGTTAATATACCGTCGGGAGTGTACTTCTATACTTTGCAGTCAGACGATTATATTGAGACAAAGAAAATGTTGCTGATCAAGTAAACTTCAAATAAATATTTTTTCAATGAAACCCGCTCTCATAAAAGTGTGGGTTTTTTTATTCCCTTCTTGAAAAAATTAAATTCATTGCCGGTATATTATTTTTTCAGAATGCAAATGGTTTTTAAAAAATACCGTAAAAGTATATTCATAAGAAAAATTCAATTTGCTATTTTTACCAAATAAAAAATTTCAATCTAATTTAATAAGACAATGTCCTCAAACAAACTTACACTTCAAGACCTGATCGATAAAAATGAAATTAAGAATAAAAGAATTTTAGTCAGAGTTGATTTCAATGTTCCTATAGATGAGAACGGAATTATTACTGATGATAACAGAATACTTCAGTCGCTGCCAACTATTAAGGCAATTATTAAGAACGGCGGTAAATGCATTCTCATGAGCCATCTCGGAAGGCCGAAGGGTGAAAAGAATCCTAAATATTCATTGTCTGCAGTTGCCGAATATTTATCCAACGTGCTGAATTTTCCAGTGTTATTTTCCGATGACTGTATTAGCGAAAACAATACTGAAGTAATAAATGAAATGCAGGGAGGAGACGTGCTTTTATTAGAGAATTTAAGATTTTACAAAGAGGAAGAGAAGAACGATCCGGGCTTTGCAGAAAAGCTGGCTTCTTACGGAGACATATATGTTAATGATGCATTCGGGACAGCGCACAGAGCGCATGCTTCCACCGAAGGAGTTACGCATTTTATAAAGACATGCGCAGCCGGTTACCTGATGGAAAAAGAGCTTAAATATTTATCGGAGGCGATTATAAATCCGGCAAGACCATTGTGCGCAATACTCGGCGGCTCGAAGATCTCCGGAAAGATCGACGTGCTCGAAAATCTTCTCGGCTCTGCGGATACAATTCTTATAGGCGGCGGAATGATGTTTACATTTTATAAAGCGATGGGTTACAATATTGGAAAGTCAATACTCGAAGAAGATAAGGTCGGACTCGCAAAGGAAATTCTTGAAAAGGCGAAGACTTCAAATACGAAACTTTTACTTCCGGCTGATGTTCTGATGGCGGAAAAATTCGAACAGGGTTCAAAGACTGTAACGGTGAAAGCCGACGGAATTACTTCCGAATATAATGACTGGATGGGAGTAGATATCGGACCGGAGACGATTAAGCTTTATTCGGATGAAATTTCGAAATCAAAAACCATCGTATGGAACGGTCCGATGGGAGTATTTGAAATTGATGACTTTGCAGATGGAACAATGCAGATTGCGAATGCTCTGGCAGATGCGACGGCAAAAGGTGCAGTTACAATTATAGGCGGAGGCGATTCGGCAAGCGCGGTTGCAAAAGCCGGACTTGAAAAAAAGATCTCACATGTATCCACCGGCGGCGGAGCATCTCTCGAGTTTCTCGAAGGGAAAAAACTGCCCGGAGTAGAAGCGCTTTCGGATAATTAAATATTGTAGTCAAAAGCTTATACATCACTGCTGCGCTTCGGCTATTTCACCAGCGACAGCTTTTTTGTCTGATTAAAATTATCAGCCGAGAGCTTGTAAAAATATATTCCGCTTGCAAGTCCGCTGCCGTCAAATACGGCTTTATAATAACCCGCCTCCTTATATTCATTTATTAGCGTCTTCACTTCTCTGCCCGAATTGTCAAATACTTTTAAAGTAACAAAACCGCTTTCCGAAAGTCTGTAAGAAATATTCGTGACAGGATTGAAAGGATTCGGATAGTTCTGCTGAAGCTCTGTTGATAAAGGAATACCTATCACGGCTTCGCCGGTCAGCATAAAATATTCATAACCGCCGTTGAAGTCGATCTGCTTCAGACGGTATTTGTATTTTCCTGATGAAAGATTTTTATCTTCGTATGAATAATTATTTTGCACGCTGGAATTTCCCGCGCCGTTTACAAAGCCGGCTTTCTTCCACGCTTCCTGACCGGCGGCGTCATTATCCGATCTTTGAATTTCAAAACCGGAATTATTTTGTTCAAGAGAAGTGGACCAGTTAAGTTTTACGGAGTTTAAATTTACGCTCGAAGTAAATGTCGAAAGCTCCACCGGCAAAGGACTGTCGCCGTTGAGGAGGATGGCGGCTTCGTCCTGTACCGGATTCTTTAACGGCAATATCAATATCTCCGTCATTATCGAAATCTGCGGAGACAGATAATGGTAAATAATTAACACTATTTGGAACTATATAAGTAAATGTGCCATCGCCATTATTAAAATATTGAAGTAAGGGCGAAGCATCAAATAATGTAATAAAATCTAAAAATCCATCACCATTAAAATCATCATCCATAGAGTTATGGAAAATATTGAAATAACCATTATTAATAAATAATCCGGTTCCATTATTTTTAATACTGACACCCGGAGAAATTAAATCAATAAATCCATCATTATTAAAGTCGAATAATTTTGAATCTCTTATAAATAAAATATACGGACCGCCGGATCCTGTATGTGTGTAAATTGTTTGTGTAGTAAATTTTCCAACTCCTGAATTTGATAATGCAAAGTAAGTTTTACAAAGATTGTAAAATGTAATACTATTACCCTCTTTGAAACCGTTAATGCCAACCACATCAAGATCACCGTCATTATCCAGATCATCTATTAAGGGATTTTCATCAATGTAATTTGCTGCATTATTGTAACATTGTGAATAAAGATAATAAGAAGTATCAGGGATGAAATTACCATTTATATTGAAAACAGTTTTTATATCTCTGTTTGTAAGATAATAACAATAGTCAAGAAATCCGTCTCCGTTTAAATCTCCGAAATTTCCCAAACCTCCTGTGAAAGTGGAGGAAAGACTGAAATTACCAAAGCCGTCATTTATAAAATAATAATTATCATAAATACTTTCTCTTCTCACAATGATATCAAGATCACCGTCATTATCAAAATCCGCCATTATGGAATATCCTGCTACTGTCAAAGATGAAGAATAAGTAAATACAGCTGCTCCGTTATTTTTATAAATTTTTTCATTAATGATAAGATCAATATCCCCGTCTGAGTCAATATCTCCGGCTAATAAATTGTTTGCCTGCGGAGAAACAATTCCGGATGATTTTATAAAACTGCCCGTCCCGCCGAGCGCTTTTGATCTGAATGTATACACGAAAGGCGTAATGCTTTCGTTTGAAATAGTCTTTAATCCTGAAGTAAGAGTAACGCTTATTTTCTCACCGTTCTTAAATTCATTTACAGGATTTATTGTCAGCGTATTTGAAACGGAATTATAATCTAATGATGCCGTCATAAGTCCCGTCTGATAACCGAAGACTTTTATATTTTCGGCTGTCATTAAAGAGCCGTTCATAAGCTGTGTGAATGAAATGACAATGTCTGATGACTTAATAATGCTGTTGGAATTCATAGGTGGCGAGACGGTATTGATAAATTGATTTATCGGATTTGATTTCAGAGAAAGCGAACTCGTAAAAGTTAGAATAAAAATTAAGATTAATTTGATTGGGTTTTTCATAAATACTCCGTTATTATTTAAGTGAATTTATATTTTCTCAACTAACAGGAATTGTTTTTTGGGATGAACCTCCGATGATGCTTGAGAGCAGTAAATTGATTCTTCATAACTTATCCTTTTATTATTTATTGAAACTTATTGATAAGGAATTTTGAAATCAAGACTGATTTACAGATATTGTTTTGTAGAGACGCCCAAATTCGGCGTCTCTACTATTGCGGAGGATAAATTGATTGGATGATTGTGATTGTTTTATCGTCGGATTAACAATATAATTTCATTTTCCCCTCCTTCCCAAACCCTAACTTGGGAAGCTCCAGCTTAATAAGGAGATTTCCATTTCCACTTGAAGCATTACAGATATTCTCAACTATTAACAGACTCAGAATCTGATTCTTCATAGTTCCAATTTCATTTCTGTATCTCGGGATAAAACAAAGTCTAAACTTTCTTGTTTATTTTCTTTAATTTATTTAACATTTTAGAGGTCCTTATTTGAATTGTTTAATCTTTTCAATAATAGTTTTTAATATATTTGTAAAGTTTGATTCTATAATGTGTACATGTGCGCTGGAAAAATAAATAAAACTTAAAAGTACAATAAAAAATGATAAGACCTCATTTAAATAACGACCAAGCTTCTACAAGATTTCTCTTAACAAAAAGTTAAGAGAAAGAATTACACTCTCCCGCTCAAAAATATTTTTGAAGAATATCCTGAAAAAAATTCAACCTCATATGATCGATCAAATAGGATTAAGCTATTTGCTAACTATTCCATATCAGCTGTGACTTTGGACTTCACAAGTGATTGGAAATGAACAAACAATAAATAATATTAAAAAATGAAAAAGGTAAATTTTGCACTTATTGGAGCCGGAAGAATAGGCCAAAGGCATGCTGAGTACATTTCAAATTTTGGAAGACTTATTGCAGTATGTGATATAGATAAAGAAAGAGCACTCAATGTTTCTAATAAATATGAGTGTAATAATTACTATGATATCAATGATTTGTTAAAAAATGAAAAGAGTTTAGATGTGGTTGTAATATGCACACCTAATGGGTTGCATGCCGAACACACCATTAAATCATTTCAAGCTGGTTTTCATGTATTATGTGAAAAGCCAATGGCGATTAATATTTACGACTGCGGGGAAATGATTAAACAAGCAGATAAATCAAATAAGCGTTTATTTTTGGTGAAACAGAACAGATTTAATCCCCCGGTTAGAGAGTTAAAAAAAATCATTGATGAAGGTAAAATAGGTAAAATTTTTAGCATACAATTAAACTGTTTTTGGAATAGAAATGCAGCATATTATAAAGATTCCTGGAGAGGGACGTTAAAACTTGATGGAGGGACATTATTTACTCAATTCAGTCATTTTATCGATCTACTATATTGGATGTTTGGGGATATTAAAGAAGCTAATGCAATTACCAGAAATTATGGACATAAAGATCTTATAGAATTTGAAGATACCGGTGTGGCTATTTTCGAATTTTATAGTGGTGTTATAGGATCACTTAATTATACAGTTAATAGTTATAAAAAAAATATGGAAGGCTCCCTGACAATATTTGGTGAAAAAGGTACAGTTAAGATAGGAGGACAATATTTAAATGAACTGGATTATCAAAATATTGAAGGATATAGAATTGAGGGATTGCCGGAAGGGAATCCGCCAAATCAATACGGAGAATACCAGGGTTCTATGTCTAATCATGATGAAGTTTATGAAAATTTGTTGGAAGTTTTGAACGGTAAAGGTTCAATTGCTACTATTGGATTTGAGGGATTAAAAACCGTTGAAATTATACATAAAATTTACAGGGCAGCTGGTGCATATGAAAAATAACCCAAATATCAAAGACATATCAATCAGAGATGTAAAATTTGGAAAAAATGTTACAATAGTTAAACCATGCAATATTTATGAATGTGTAATTGATGACAATACATTTATAGGACCTTTTGTTGAGATTCAAAGAGGAGTAGTTATCGGTAAGAATTGTAAAATACAATCACATTCTTTTATTTGTGAACTTGTAACGATTTGTGATAATTGTTTTATTTCGCATGGAGTTATGTTTATCAATGATAAATTTACATCCGGAAAGCCTGCCGGTGGAGATAAATCAAAATGGAGATCTACAATTATAGGTAATAATGTATCAATTGGTACAAATGCAACAATATTACCTGTCAAAATATGTGATGATGTAGTTATTGGAGCCGGCTCTGTCATAACTAAGGATATCAAGGAACCAGGAATTTATGCCGGTAATCCCGCAAAAAAAATAAATTAAAATCCGTGGTCTGAAATGAAAATTGAATTTGTTGATTTAAAAAAACAATATTTAGCTTTAAAGGATCAAATTGATAGTTCAATTAATTCTGTAATAAATGAATCCGCTTTTATCGGGGGAAAATACGTGAATAAATTCGAAAGTGAATTTGCTGAAAAATATGAAATTAAAAACTGCATTGGTGTAGCCAACGGCACTGATGCAATTTATATCGTTCTTAGGATGCTTGGTATTGGGCTTGGTGATGAAGTTATTACTACAGCTTTGAGTTGGATTTCTACTTCAGAAAGTATTAGTCAGACAGGTGCAAAACCTGTGTTTGTGGATATTGATGAATATTTTCTTATTAATGCTGATAAGATAGAAGAGAAGATCACTAAAAAAACAAAAGCTATAATCCCGGTCCATTTATATGGACAATCATGTAATATGAATAAAATTAAAGAGATTGCTTTAAAAAATAATCTTTTCATAATTGAAGACTGTGCCCAGGCTCATTTTGCGGAGTATGAGAGGCAAAAAGTTGGAACATTCGGTGCCGCTGCTACTTTTAGTTTTTATCCGGGTAAAAATTTAGGGGCTTATGGTGATGCAGGCGCTATCATAACAAACGACGATGAACTTGCTTTAAAATGCAGAATGTACGCAAACCATGGCGCTTTAAAAAAACACATTCATTTAATGGAAGGAATCAATTCAAGATTGGATGGATTACAGGCAGCAATATTATCTGTAAAATTACCTTACATACTTCAGTGGAATGCCGAACGATTCGAAAAAGCAGAATTATACAATGAATTATTAAGTGAAGTTAAAGAATTAAATCTGCCAAAAATTCGTGAGGGATCAAAACACATTTTTCATCTATATGTAATAAGGACAAATAAAAGAGATGAACTTAAAGAATATTTAAATGAAAAAGGTGTAGAAACTGCTATTCACTATCCTACCGCTTTACCAAATCTGCAGGCCTATCATTACTTAAATTTTGTTCCAAACAATTTCCCTATGGCATCCGGAATTCAGAATGAAATACTATCTTTACCTATATATCCCGAATTAACAACAGAAGAGATTTACTTTATTGCAAGTACAATAAAAACTTTTTTCAAGTATTGAATATTGCGATAGTTAGTTCCTCCCCTTATAATATTATACAGGCGAGATTTTCAGACGTTCCTTTGCAAATGAGATGTTAAAGGATGATTGATATGATAAGATTTATTGCGGAATTGAGTTTTTTGCTCCCGAAAGTTAAAACCTGCGGCTATGATCTGCGAGTATGTTCTTCAAGTTTTATTAGATATTTGTAATTCGTAATTTGTAATTTGAAATTATTTATCGACAACCGCCGCCATAAACTCCCCCTCACACGCAAGTTCACCGCCGATGTAATTTTTATAAGCTTTACCTGCAATTTTACAAATCCCGCTTTTGAATGAAAGCAGATACATTTCAAATACAAGCTGATCACCGGGAGTTACCGGTTTTCTGAATTTTACTTTTTCTATGGAAGCGAAATAAGCCATCTTGCTTTGCGGATCGTCGAGTGAATTTAAAAGCAATATGAAACCGCATTGCGCCATTGCTTCCACTATCAGCACTCCGGGCATAACTCTTCTGTTCGGGAAATGTCCGTTGAAAAACGGCTCGTTGTAAGTAACGTTTTTTATTCCGACTATTCTTTTATTTACTTCTATATCGATTATTCTGTCAACCATAAGGAAAGGATATCTGTGAGGCATGATCTCTAATATCGCTTCAATGTCAAAGATACAGTTTTCGGATTTGAGCACCTGAAATTTCTTCTCGATCTTCTTCTGCAGATAGAGCTTTCTTAACATTTTCGTAAATTCAACATTGGATTTGTGACCCGGTCTTGCGGCAAGTATCTGTCCTTTTACCGGCGCGCCGATTAGCGCGAGGTCGCCGATAAGATCAAGCAGCTTGTGTCTTGCGGGTTCATTGCGGAATCTAAGCTCGCGGTTGTTAAGTATTCCGTTCGATCCGAGCATAATGCTTTCTTCAATGCCGATTCTTTTTTGAAGACTTTCCAGTTCTTCATCGGTAGCGTCTTTGTCAACTATGACAATTGCATTATTCAGATCGCCGCCTTTGATAAGATTCTGCTCCTGCAGATATTCAATCTCACTCAAAAAACAAAACGTCCTCGAAGGCGCAAACTCTTTTTCAAATTCTTTCTGAAGATTGAAAAGTCCGGTATGCTGCACGCCGAGAGCAGGATTGTTATAATCTATCATCACGGAAATTCTGAAATCATCTTTCAAAGGCAGAGCTACTATGTCAACATTGGTTTTATCGTCATGATAATGAACTGTATCTTCAATGACAAGATAATCTCTCTTTGCTTCCTGCTCTATTATATCAGCTTTTTTCAAAGTTTCCACATAATCTTTCGCGCTGCCGTCCATTATAGGAGGTTCATTCGAATCAAGCTCAATGATGATGTTATCAATTTCGCAGCCCATGATACTTGCAAGCACATGTTCGACAGTATGAACTTCCGCGCCGTCTTTTGCAATAGTTGTTCCTCTGGAGATATCAATTACGTGATCAATGTCAGCGGGAATTTCAGGAGAGTCGGGGAGATCAATTCTTTTAAATTTAACGCCGTAATTTTCAGGAGCCGGTTTAAATGTCATGTTAGATTTATTGCCGGTATGAAGTCCGACGCCTGACATTGTGATCTCATTTTTTATAGTGCGCTGTTTTTCCAACATATGCTGAATTTTATTTTCCGGAAGATTCCAGTTTTTTTATTCTTTCTTCGAGCTTATCAAGATTTTTAATGCGAGCTTCTATTTTCAGATCTTCGCGGTAAGGTCTTACTCTGTAACCGGTATAAATTCCCGGGACAGTAATTGATTTTGAAACTCCGACTGCAGCGCCGATCACGACATCATCGCAGATATCAAGATGTCCGACAATCCCTGACTGTCCGCCTATCATGCATCTCTTTCCGATCTTTGTAGAACCTGCGATCCCTACCTGCGCCGCTATTACTGTATTCTCACCGATCACGACATTGTGAGCGATCTGAATCTGATTATCAAGCTTAACGCCTTTGCAGATCCTTGTCTCGCCGATTGTCGCTCTGTCGATTGAAGTGTTCGAACCTATCTCCACATTGCTTTCGATAACGACATTACCTGTCTGCGGAATTTTTTTATAAGAAGTGTCTTTCTGTTTCGCAAATCCAAATCCGTCGGATCCGATGACTGTTCCGGAATGAATAATTACATTGTCTCCAATTTCAGTATCTCTGTATATCGTAACATTAGGAAATATCTTACAGTTTTTTCCGATGACGCAATTTATTCCGATATAAACGTTTGGAAATATTTTTGTATCATTTCCGATTTTGCAGCCGTTCTCAATTACAGCGTTGCTTCCGATATAAACATTTTTTCCGATCTCAGCGCTTTTGTCAATGATACTTTTTTCGGAAATACCTTTCAGCGATTCATCTTCATTGATCTCAAATACCTCAAGTAATTTTAAAAAAGAATTGTATGGATCCTTTACTCTTATTAAGGAAGAAACTTTATTTTTCTTATTAATGAAATCTTCAGTGACAATTACACAACCGGCTTTCGTTGTATCTAAAAACTTTTCGTATTTAGGATTTGAAATAAATGTGATCTCATTTTCATTTGCCGTTTCAATCTTTCCTATACCGGTAATAAATAAATCTGCATTTCCTTCAATCTTACCTTCTATAATACCTGCGATCTCACTGAGCTTCATTTATTTACCTTCGATTTCGTTAAGAACTTTTAAAGTCAGGTCGTAATTTTCATTTACATAGAGAAGAAGTATTTCGCTGCTCCTGTCAAACACATAATCAAAACCGCCGTCTTTTGCTACTACTTCAATTGCTTTGAATATCCTGTCCTGAACCGGTTTCATAAATTCAGTCTGCTTGAGAAAATACTCTCCGCCTTCTCCAAACTTCTGAACTTTAAAATTGCTTACCTTACCTTCGAGTTCAGATATCTGAGCTTCAGTACTTTGCTTAAGCTGATCTGTAAGAATAAGTTTCTTTTTTTCAAAATCCGCTTTTACAACTTTGAGACTGTCCTGGAGCTGATTTAATTCAGTCTGCCATTCAGTTACAAGGTTATCGAGACGCTGCTGAGCATCTCTTGACTCCTGCATTGATTCAACTATTCTCTTCGAATCTATATATCCCACTTTCGTCTGCGCGAAGATCCCACTTGTCATTATTAAAAAAAATGAAAGTGCGATTAAACCTGACGAAATGTATTTCATTATATTCATAAATGGATTTTAAAATGTAATGCAGAGTGACAGCAAACAGCGCATCACCATTTAATTAAAATTACTTCAGCTTATCAAGTACTTTGAAAGTAATGTCAAATTCCTTATCGCCGTAAAGCAAAGTACCGTCAGCTTTATCAAATACAAAATTTATTTTAAGCGACTTTGAAACAGTCTCAATGGTTTTTGTGATTTTTTCCTTAACAGGTTTGAATAATTCCGCCTGTCTTTGTATCAGCGAGTTTTGAATATTCTGTTTGTAATTGTCCATTGATTCGCTTAACATCTGAAGTTCGTTCTGAAGTCCGGATATTTCTTCATTCAAAGCTTTCAGATCTGTTTCCGAAGAAACGCTTCCTGACTCAACGCTTTTCTGCGCGTCTTCATATCTTGTTTTGAAAGTTTCAGCTTTGGATTTCAGCTCAGACTCTTTTGCCTGAACTGTATCAAGATATAATTTCTGAAGCTCTTCAAGTTCTTTCTGAACGCTCTGAGCTTCAGGTAATTGTTTCAATATTACTTCACTGTCGACATATCCGATCTTTAACTGCGCCTGCGCATCTCCGGAAATCAAAAATCCTATCGCGGAAATTATAAATATTATTATTTTTAAGTTACTGGTTTTCAAAGAATATCTCCTTTTTATTATTATTTTTTAAATTAAGTTTTTGTTATTGTAATTAAAATCCTCTTCCGAACTGAAAATGGAAAAGCCATTTCGGATCCTGACCGTCGACAGCTTTTCTGTCAAAGCCGTATCCGAAATCAAATCCCACAAGTCCGACAGCCGGAAGTATAAGTCTTGTTCCGATCCCTACTGATTTTCTCAGATCAAACGGATCTGTTTTGTTTATATCAGCCCAGACATTTCCCGCTTCGGCAAATATCAAAGCGAATATCGGCAGCGGATCCAGTGATAATGAATATCTCAGCTCAAGTCCGTATTTAGCCGTTACTCTTCCGCCGATCGGATTTCCGACCGAATTCTGCGGACCGACCGTTCTGTCATCATAACCTCTTAAAGGTATTGTATTATAAGTGAGTCCGTTTCCTCCCATATAAAATGTCTCATTCGGCGGAAGATATTTATCTTTAGCAAATGAGTTTATAAAGGAGAACTGAAAATTTGAAAATAAAACTAATTTCCTGTTTAATGATAACGGCGTATATGCCTCGACGTTAAATATATTTTTTATGAACTCAACGGAGCCGGGAAGAAAAGGACCTCCGGATAATTCAGTTGAATTGGAAACTTTAGTACCGATAGTAGGGAATACAGGTTCAAATACGGAAGACCTTGAAATTATCTGTCTTATGCTGAATTGATTTCTAATGCCTTCTTCATAAACCTCGTCTCCGTTTATAACATTAGTTCTTTGAAATTTTAAAGTCCAGTCGCCTCTGAAATAATCATCAGGGAATTTGAATCTTCTTCCGACATTAACTGAAGCTCCCGTTTCTTTCTGTTCGAGATTGGAATAATTTGATCTCGTATCAAAAATATTAAATCCAAACTGTGTAGGTGTGTCATAAAGCCACGGCTCCTGAAAGCCGATGTCAAAAGTTCTGTATGTACCGCCTGTTCCGAAAGACCAGTTGAAACTCATAAGCTGACCGGCTCCGCCTGAGAACGGCTGAGTAATGTCAAAGTTATTGAATGTAAGTCCGAGCGCTCCGGTTATTCCGAAACTTCCGCTGTATCCGATAGATGCATTGAACTGATCAGAAGATTTTTCTTCTACAATATATTTGACCGTAACGGTGCTGTCATTTTGCAATGAAATATCCTGCGTAAGTTTTTCCGGATTGAAATAATTTAACGCCGCAAGCTGCTGCATGCTTCGTTTTATATCGCTTTTTGTAAAAAAATTTCCTGGAATTGTATAAAGCTCTCTTCTTAATACTTTATCTTTCGTTTTATCATTTCCTTCAAATCCTATTAAACCGAATTTGAACGGATTTCCTTCGGCGATATCAATCTTAAGATCTACTTTATTTCCATCGACCGGTATCTCTTCAATATTTGCATTAAAGGAAAGGTAGCCGTTATCTAAATAGAGCGAGCTGATGTCTGATTCTAATTCATTGCCGTAAATATTCTGCTGCAGTAGTTTTGTATTGTAAACGCTTCCCTTTCTCAGCTGTAGTCTTGATGCAAGCTCTCTGTCTTCGTAAACTGTATTTCCCGTAAACTCAATATTATTTATGTAAAATCTTTTTCCTTCATCCACTTCAAGAACAATATTAACGTCTTCTTTGGAAGGAAGTATATCAAGTCTTTCTGAAACAATTACTGCATCCTTAAATCCTCTTTCCCTGTAATATTCAATTAAAAGATCTTTATCCTGTTCATATTTCGCTTTGTCAAAGCCAGCGCCGTCCCAGAATTTCCACCAAACGCCTTCCGTAGTTTCTTCAAATGCACCTTTAAGATCTGATGCCGGAATGCTCTTGTTTCCTTTTATTATAATTTTGTTAACTGTAAGTTCGTTACCTTCTTTAATTTTTATTCTGATACGGGCTTCGTTATTAGCCGAAAGCAATTTATCGGTTTTAATTTCCGCAAGTCCGAATCCCTCTTCAGCGTAATTTTTTTTGAGATTGTATTCTATGTCTTTTAGTTTCTGATCGCTGATGACTTCTCCCGGAACGATATTTATCTTTTCCTTTATTTCATCATCTGAAAATTCATCATTGCCCGTGATCTCAATGCTTTCAACCCTCGGCAGCTCTTCAACTTCTATGATCAGATAAATATCATTACCAAATTTTTTGTCAACGTATATTTTTACATCTGAAAAAATTCCGATATTCCAGAGTCTGGTGATCGCATCTCTTGTTTCATCTGAAGGCAGCGTTATTTCCGCTCCCTGTCTCAGTCCTGAATAAGATATGATAGTTCCTTTTTCATAATTACGGTTGCCTTTGGTATCAATTCCTGCGATCTTGTATGTAACAGGACCTGTTTCCTGAGAAAAGACTTGCGCTGAGAAGGATATTAATATAAAAAATATTACTGAATATATTTTTAGAGACATTGGTCTTTTAATTCTTTTGATTTTTGATTATCTGTTCACTGGTCAATCCGAATCTTCTTTCCCTTTTCTGAAAATCATAAATAGCTTTGTATAAATTGTTTCTTTTAAAATCCGGCCAGTAACAATTATCAATATAAATCTCACTGTATGCGAGCTGCCAGAGCAGAAAATTACTTATTCTGAATTCACCTCCGGTTCTTATTAAAAGATCGGGGTCGGGTAAACCTTTGGTAGCGAGATATTCGGAAAAGGTCTCTTCACTAAGATTTGTTAAATCAATTCCCGTCTTTTTATGTTCCTTTACAATTTTTTTAACTGCATTAAGTATATCCCATCTCCCGCTGTAGCTCAGCGCGAGATTAAGCGTCATAAGTTTATTTTTCTTTGTAGTCTGCATAGCGTCTTCAAGTTCTTTTCTGACTTTATCCGGAAGGTTGTCGAGATTACCCGTAGCAATAAGCTTAACATCATTTTGATTAAGCCGGTCAGTCTCATCACGTATTGATCTTATAAGTAATTTCATCAGCATAGTTACTTCGGTCTTCGGTCTCTTCCAGTTCTCTGTGGAAAAAGTATAAAGCGTAAGATATTTCACACCTATCTGACCGCAAACTTCCACTATATCTCTTGCTGAATTCACGCCTTCATTATGTCCGAATAATCTTGAAAGTCCTTTTGATTTTGCCCATCGTCCGTTCCCGTCCATTATGATCGCAATGTGCGCGGGAATTTCTCCGTGAGATTTCAATTCATCCTGTCTTATCTTGTCTTTATGTGACGGCTCTGTCAATTGTGATGTTTCTACTTAATAAATTTTACTTTTGTTCCTTATTATATTAATTAAAGTAAACCGATCTTATCTTTCAGAACAGATATTTTTTCGTTTGCGATTACAGCGGCATTGCTGTTGCCTTCCGCTATAATATTCATCAGTCTGTCTTCATTACTTCTGATACTGTTGTATTTGTTCTGAAGTGCGGTTAATTTTTCCGCAACCAGTTCACCCAGATCCGTTTTAAATTTACCGTAACCCGAATCTTTATATTCATTTTCAATTTCACTTACCGGCTTTCCGGAAAACTCGGAATATATTGTAAGAAGATTTGATAATTCAGGTTTCTCATTTCCGGATGCAACTTTATTATCAGAATCAGTTACTGCTTTTTTAAATTTTTTCAAAATATCTTCGGCGCTGTCTTCAAGCAATACATAACTGTCTTTTACATCGCTCTTACTCATTTTTTCAGAGGCGTTATTCAGTGACATTATCTTTGCTGAAGTTTTGGAAAATGTCGCTTTCGGTATTTTAAAAGTATCGCCGTGCTGATTATTAAATCTCTGAGCAATGGTGCGGCTGAGTTCCACATGCTGAACCTGATCAAAACCTACGGGAATTTCGTCCGCGTCATATAAAAGCACATCACCCGCCATTAAAACCGGATAATCAAAAAGTCCGGCAAACTGTCCTTCCTTTCCGGATTTCTGGGACTTGTCTTTATACTGTGTCATTTTACCGAGTTCGCCCATTGTCACATAATTATTCAGTATCCAGCAGATCTCGCTGTGCGCAGGTATCATTGACTGAACAAAAATTACTGACCTGTTTGGATCTACTCCAACTGTAAGAAGCCATGCAACAATATCGAGTGTTCTTTGTCTCAAAAGCGTAGGATCCTGCTTTGTAGTAATGGCATGCAGGTTTGCTATGAAAAAGAAATTTTCGCAGCCGTCATTATGCTGATTTTCAGCCCAACCTTTCATAGCTCCGAGATAATTTCCTATAGTAGGATCGCCGGATGGTTTTATTCCTGAAACAATTCTTTTCAAAAGGATCCTGTATATTTTATAAGTGATAAATTCATCTGCTCTGTATTACAATTATATAAATTAATGTAAAAATTAATTTCAAGTTTTTAAAAATTATTAATGTATGTTTTGGCAAGTTTATATGTTTCGGCAATTCCTTTCCGGTGAGTTCTTTCAACTCCGTGAGATGCGGAAACTCCGGGACCGATAAGCCCGACTCTTATATCATAACCCGCAAGTAATGCAGCGCTTCCGTCAGACCCGTAATACGGATAAATGTCAACATTATATTTTATTTTATTCTTTGAAGCAAGATCTTTCAGCTTTTCCGAAACATGAAAGTCATACGGACCGGAAGAATCTTTTACGCAGATAGAAACAGCATCTTCTGCGCCGGTGCATCCTTCACCGACTACAGCCATGTCAAGCACAAGCAGTTCCTTCACTGAATCAGGAATTCCGATCGCGGAACCGTGACCTACTTCTTCGTAATTTGAAAAATAGAAAGCTACTTTCTTATTCTTTTTATTTTTTTTATCACCGGAAAGTTCTTTTATAAGTTCGATAAGTATTGCAGCGCATGCCTTGTCATCAAGAAATCTTGATTTAACGAAACCTGACTTTGTATATTCATATCTTATATCAAAAAAAACAAAATCACCGGTATTAATACCAAGTTTTTTAACGTCCGACTGGCTGTTTACAAGTTCATCAAGTCTTATCGACATGTTTCCCTGTTCTCTTTTATCAGAGCGGAGTTTTTCATTAACATGAGCCGCCGGATTATTCATAAGGAAAGTCCCGCGGTAAATTTTACCTTTGGAATTTCTCACCGACACATATTCGCCTTCAAAGGAATTCCACGGATACGAGCCAAGCTGTGTAACTTCAAGAGTACCGTTGCCTTTAATTTCCTTTACCATTGCTCCAAGCGTATCTATATGAGCAGTCAGTAAAAGTTCGGGAGATTCGTCAAATGATATAAGCAAAGATCCTTTATTTGTCAGTGTCTTTTTGATATTACTGTCATCATCAAATAAAGATGAAATGTGTTTTATTACTTCAGCAGTATATCCCGTCGGTGAATTTATTTTCAAAATAGATTCAAGTGTCGCGATTATGTTTTCCATTATTCTGTACTGTCAATAATTACTTTATAAATTTTTTCCCCATCCTTTGTCATTCCGAATTTTTCCCGCGCTACTTCTTCAAGTCTTGATTCAGAGGATTTCAGCGCTTCAATTTCCTTCTGCAGTTCTTCTGTTTTATCCAGCTCAAGCTTTATTTGCTTTTCAAGTTCATTGGTCTCTTCTTCAAGTTTCATCTTCTGCAATATCCCTTTATTGCCGAAGATCGTCATTGAGATCAGCCCGATAAAAAACAGTATTACGAGCACAAGATTAACATTATACTTAATGAATCTTGCAATGTCCGTAAATACTCCGTCTTTTTCTTTGTCGTTTTTCATAATAAATTAAATCAATAATTTTTACTGACCGAAAGTTCAATGATCTTCTCTATAAGAAGGTTGAAATTCATCCCGTTTGCCAGAGCCGATTTCGGTACAAGTGAAGTTTCCGTCATACCGGGAAGCGTATTCACTTCGAGACAATACAGTTCATTTTTATCATCAAGAATAAAATCAATTCTCGAATATACAGAACATCCCAGAACTTTATGCGCCTTAAGCGCAATTTTTTTGGCAAGCGTTTCGACTTCCTCCGGAATTTCAGCAGGACAGAAATATTCCGTCATGCCTTTTGTATATTTGTGCTCATAATCATAAAAACCGTCTTTTGGTTTAATCTCAATTACCGGAAAAGCTTCATCTCCGATCACAGGCACAGTAAGCTCTCTTCCCTTTATATACTTTTCAATAATTACTTTATCCGAATAATGAAAAGCAAGTTCAATAGAATTTTTCAGCTGAACATCCTCTACATCCGGCTGCACAATGCTTAGCCCGACAGTACTTCCTTCGTCATTCGGCTTCACAACACACGGATAGCTCAGTGTGGAAATTATTTTTTTATTCAGGTCCTCTAAGTCCGTCGGATTTCTATTGCTCAGCGCTATCCATTCAGGAGTAAGAATACCTGCTTGTCTGAGAATAATTTTTGAAATATCCTTATCCATCGCCAGTGCTGAGGCAAAGACACCTGAGCCGGTATATTTCATTCCTCTGAGTTCAAGAAGATTCTGAAGCCTTCCGTCCTCGCCGAATTTACCGTGAACACCCAAAAACACTATGTCAATATTGTCAAAAATATCTGAATTTATACAGTCAAGAATTTTCCTGTTAGATGAAATTCTCAGATCATCAATTTCTTTAAATTCAGGTGAATCCTTTTTAACTGCATTTTTAAATATCTCATCAGCGCTGACGGGCAATTTTCCGTTCACCGGATCAATTACTGTTACATTATGACCGGATTCGGTCAGAGCTTTAAATATACTTTTAGAAGATGAAACTGATACTTCTCTTTCGGAAGATGGTCCGCCGGTAATAAGAACTATATTCAACAGAGCAAAAAAATTTTTTCAATATACTTATTTCAATCAAGGATAAAAATGTTAATTAAGGGTAAAATGCCATATCTGTCTTATGTCAAATCAATCCGTCTGAGTCCCGGAAAAGCACCGGAGACTCAGCCGAAGGACATCGAATTTCTCCACTGCATTTTATTTTCAAATAAGTTAGCTTTGTCGGTTAAAAAACTGCTTTTCATTGACCAGGAATTTTTTCGGTCGCATTAATTAATCTTTTAAAAAATCAACATTAATACATCCATTTTAAATTACAAACCTATGTCTGATCAGACTTTGAATCTTGAATTTACTGAGTTTGACCTTCCGAACGGACTTCACTGCATTTTGTATCAGGATAATACCAAACCGAACGTATGCGTGATGCCGGCATATCAGGTCGGATCGAAAGATGAAGTGAAAGGTCAGAAAGGAATCGCTCATTTATTTGAGCACATGATGTTTCAGGGTTCTGAGAATGTAAGCAAGACGGGGCATTTTGATTCGGTAATGAAAGCCGGCGGGACTTGCAACGCTTTTACCGGATTTGACTCTACTGTATATTTTGATCTGCTTCCGTCAAATAAACTTGAACTCGCTCTTTGGCTTGAATCGGACAGAATGAATTCACTTAATATAACTCAGACAAATCTTGATAATCAAATAAGCGTTGTACTTGAAGAAAAAAAACAGGTCATGGATAATATTCCTTACGGCACAATGACTTCAAATTATCTGATGAATGTATTCAAAGGATCTCAATATGAAATTTCCGTGATTGGACTTGAGGAAGACATTAAATCATTTACGGTTAAGGAAGCGTTAAACTTTCACAATAATTATTATTCACCTGAAAATTGTGTACTGATGATCTCGGGTGATATTAATATTGAAAAGACAAAAGATCTTATCAATAAATATTTCGGCAGTATAAATAAAAAAAATCTCATTCAAAGAGAAGAAAATATTATCACAGAGCTGAAAAAAAACGATTCAATGACAGTCGAGGATAATGTTCAGCTTTCGATTGTAAGCGTTTGTTTTCAGATACCCGGGGAGGAAAGCAGGGAAGACTTTGATCTTGAATATTTCACTGAAATAATTGCCAACAGGGAAAGCAGCAGATTGCATAAGAAGTATGTATATGAAAAAAATCTTTTCAAATCTGTTCACGCAAATAAGATCTGTTTAAAAGAAGCGGGCATTCTGATAATTTTTGCTATGCTGAATCCCGGGACCGATACGGAGCAGGCGGCGAAAATTTTAAATGATGAAGTAAAGCTGTTTTACGAAAGCGAGATCAATGACAGAGAATTTGAAAGAATAAGGAATCAGCTTGAGTTCAGAGATGTTACAAAAAATCTTATCATGAATAACATTTCAATTGAGACCGTTAAAAATTATATGAATTTTAAAGACACAAGTCTTATAAACAGCTCTTTTAAAAAATTCAGTAAAGTAACAAAAGCAGATGTTAAAGAGACAGTAAAGAGATATCTGATAGACAGGAATAATTTTACTTTAAATTATATTCCGAAAATAAAAATACAATAATTTAAATTTTTGAGAAAGCACAGCTCAGCGTTAAAAATTAAAACGAACGTTCCTTCCATTGAACACAAAGAATATACATTAAGCAACGGACTGAGAATCATACTAAGCAAAACAGGTGACATTCCGATGATCGCTGTGAATACGACTTTTCATGTGGGTTCAAAAGATGAAGATGATGATAAAACCGGAATGGCTCATTTACTGGAGCATCTTATGTTCGAAGGCTCGCCGAATATACCCCAGGGAAAATTTGATGAGATACTTAACAGAAACGGCGGTGACAGCAATGCATATACGTGCTGGGATTCAACCGGATATTATATTGTGCTTCCATCGAATAAACTTGAAACCGCGTTATGGCTTGAGTCAGACAGACTTTCCGGTTTTGGAGTTTCTGAAGAAAGTCTGAGGATACAGAAGGATGTTATATTTGAAGAGAAGCTTTTGTATGTGGATAATTCACCTTACGGTACAGTAGAGGAGGAAAGTTCAATAAGGTTATTCAGCAAAAGCGGATACAAAAATCCTGTGATCGGAAACATGGATCATGTAATGAACACGAGTCTGGACGATGTGGGGAGATTTTTTGAAAAACATTACGTACCTGGAAATGCAGTAATATCAGTAGTCGGTGACATTGATTATGACAGGACACTGAAGATGATAGAAAAATATTACGGCGGAATAAGCAGAGGCGTAATGCCGGAAAGAAGAGATCATACGGATGAATATCTTTCATATGAAGTCAGGGCGATGATAAGAGATAATGTTCATCTGGAGGGGAAATTTATTTTTTACAGACTTCCGGAAATGGGAACAAAAGAATTTTACGCAATGAGCATTCTCAACGGAATACTTTCCGACGGGGACAGTTCGAGATTTTATAAAGAGCTGGAGTACGACAATGAACTTGTAAATGAATTTGATACAAACCTTTACGGAATGGAATGTTCGAGTCTGTTTGCGATCAGCGCAATAATTTTACAGGGAAAGAGCGCCGGTCTGGCTGAAGAAAAAATTGATAATGTGCTTGAAGACATTAAAGCGGGAAATATCAGCGATCATGAAATTGAAAAGATCAAGAATAAGGTGGAGACATATTTCAGCGCAAAGAAACAATCGATAATTTCTCTTTCAGAAAAATTTTCATATCTGAAAACATTTTATAACAATACTGATAAAATAAATTTCGAAATACTTGATTACCTGTCGGTCTCAAAAAGCGATATTGTACAGACTGCCGTAAAATATCTTGACAGGAACAGGAGGCTTGTTTTGGATTATTTACCGGGTAAACAAAATAATTGAATGGGAAAATCAAAAATAGAAAAAATCACATCTGCCGTAACGCTTGACAGATCCCGGCAGCCGAAATCCGGAAAGCCGAAAGACGTTAGCTTCCCGGAATTTTTTGAAACTAAGACAGACAGCGGGATCAGCGTTGTAGTAATTGAAGACAGAAAGCTGCCGCTTGTAACTTCCAGATTTATTTTTAAGACGGGAGGTTATGCCGATGATCAGTGGGGAAAAAAATATGAAGGACTCGCTTCACTGACGACAGAGCTTTTAACGAAAGGAACGGAAAGCAGGAGCGCATCTGTAATTGCTGATGAAGTGGATTATCTCGGAGCGTCATTATCAAGCGGAAGCGATTATGATGCAATTTATATCAGCACATACAGTCTGAAGAAATATTTTGACAGCGTGTTTGCAATTGCTGCTGACGTAATTTTAAATCCGGCATTTCAGGAAGCGGAGATGAACAGGATAAAAGAGCAGAGAATCAATTCTCTTCTTTCAATGTCTGATGACGGGGATTATATTTCAGACAATATTTTCCGTTCAGAAGTTTACAAAGGTTCTCCTTATTCACTGCAGTCTGAAGGAAGCAAAACATCGGTTCCGAATATTACAACTGATCTGGCGCGGGAATTTTATACGCGTTATTTTCGTCCTGATAATCTTATCATAGCAATGGTAGGGGACATCTCTCCTGAGGAAGCGATACTTAAGATCAATACGGAATTGAATTTTAAAAATACTGAAAAGACTTTGTATCCGGAAATTATATCTCCGGAAAAAATCAGCGGAAGCAGAGTGTATCTGTATGATAAAAAAGGAGCTGTGCAGTCTTCCATAAAGGTCGGACATCAGGGAATAAAAAGAAACAATCCGGATTTTATAACGCTGAACGTAATGAATACGCTGCTCGGAGGAAATTTCTCATCGAGGATAAATAAAAATCTCAGAGAGGATAAAGGTTATACTTACGGTTCAAAATCTTCATTCAACTGTCAGAGGTTCTGCGGTGATTTTTCCGTTTCGACTGAAGTAAAGAATGAAGTGACTGCAGATACAATAAATGAAATAATCAAAGAAATTAAGCTGCTCAGAAAAGTAGAAGCAGGTAAGAACGAACTGAAAAATGTTAAGAATTATCTGACCGGAATATTTCCGCTGCAGCTTGAGACACCGAATGCAGTGGCTCAGAAAGTACTGAGTCTGAAACTTAATGATCTGCCTTCGGATTATTTCAATAAATTCATAAAGGAAATTAACGATGTAACGCCGGATCAAATACATGAAGCGGCGGATAAGTATCTTCATCCTGATGACATGATAATATCAGTCGCCGGAAATGTAAATGAAATTAAAGATATGATGAAACAATTCGGAGAGCTCTCTGTAGTAGAAGAGCAGTAAAAATTTATTATTAAAATTAAGCGAATGACTGAAATAAAAACCCAGAACGTTTCTGATGCAGAGTCAGTAAAGAAACTGAACAGAAAATACATTGATCTTAAAAGCGAGATTTCAAAAGTGATAGTCGGACAGCAGGATATTATAGAGCAGATCATCATATCCGTTTTATCAAAAGGGCATTGCCTTCTTATCGGAGTTCCCGGACTTGCAAAGACGCTGCTGGTAAAGACGCTTTCGGAAGCTCTGGATCTGAAATTTAACAGGGTGCAGTTCACGCCGGATCTGATGCCGTCTGATATAACAGGAACGGAGATTCTTGAAGATGACGCTGACGGGAGAAAAAGATTTAAGTTCATAAGAGGTCCTGTATTTGCAAATATTATTTTAGCGGATGAAATAAACAGAACTCCTCCAAAGACGCAGTCCGCTTTACTTGAAGCTATGCAGGAACACAGAGTTACTGCCGCCGGAAATACTTACACGCTTGAAGAACCTTTTTTCGTACTTGCTACTCAGAATCCTATCGAGCAGGAGGGAACGTATCCGCTTCCCGAAGCGCAGCTTGACAGATTTATGTTTAATCTGTGGCTGGATTATACAAGCTTTGAAGATGAACTGGAAATTGTAAGAAGGACGACAAGTATGTACAGTCCGAAGGTTGGAATAATTTTTTCAAAGGAAGATATAATTGAATTTCAGGATCTCGTAAGAAAGGTGCCTGTAGCGGAGGAAGTTATAAAATACGCGGTAAATCTGGTAGCAAAGACAAGACCTGTAAATCCCGAATCGCCGAAGATCGTGAAAGATTACATAAGCTGGGGTGCGGGACCGAGAGCTTCGCAGTATCTGATACTCGGCGCCAAAACAAACTGTATTTTGAACGGAAGATATTCGCCGGATATAGAAGATGTAAAGAAAGTTACATTGCCCGTGCTGCGTCACAGACTTATTACAAATTTCAATGCAGAGGCGGATGGATTAAGTATAATAAAAATTGTCGAAGAGCTTGTTAAATAATTTGATAAATCACAGGTTTTTATTAAGTGAGATATTTTAGCGTAAACAATTAAATGAATTATCTTTTAAACGGCTCCGCTCTGTCATTAAAGTCCGGTCTGTAGTAACCTTCCGATTCAAACTCCTGAAGAAAACCTGTTTCAAGATTCAGCTTTTCAAGATACTCAGTTACTTTGTAATATTCTCTTTCCCTTATATTCCGTGACAGCAAATCAATCTCCGCCGCTTTGTGAATCGGGTAATACTGAGACATTACAGAGAGACAGATATTTTTGTCAATTTCTGAAATAAATTTCAGTGTATCATAACTGCCCGCAATATCGTTCGGAAGAATAAGATGTCTGACGATGAGACCTTTCTTAAGTAAATTGTCTTTTATAATGAGTTCGCTGCCGGTCTGCCTGTACATTTCCGCAAGCGCTTCGCGCGAATGATAAACATAGTTTTTTATTTTAGAATATTTATAAGCATACTCTTCATCTGAATATTTCAGATCAGGAAGATAGATGTCTATGATTCCGTCGAGATATTTCAGAACTTCGACAGAGTCATAAGAATTCGTATTATAAATCAGCGGTAAAGTAAGACCGTTTTTGGCAGCTATATCGAGAGCTGAAATAATCTGCGGAACGAAGTGAGTAGGGGAGACAAATCCTATAGCGTTCACATTTTTATTCTGCAGTTCGAGCATGATCTCAGCAAGCCTTTCAATGGTTACTTCGTTTTTAATTTCGGTTTTATGATTTTGGGAAATTTCATAATTCTGACAATAGACACATCTAAGATTACAATTGCCGAAGAAAATATTTCCAACGCCGTTGAGATTCTTGAACTGCTCCAATCCTGCGAGGACGGGTTCTTCTCCGTAATGAACACAATAAGAAGAAACAACGGGCAGTAATCCCGAGTAGCATGCTGCGATATTATTTTCGAGACGGTTGATGAAGCAGTCTTTCGGGCAGATGTTACAGTTCCCGAGCATTGAAAAAAGGATCCCGGCTCTGCGTGAGAGTTCGCTCGTATGTGAGAGATTTATGTAGTTTGGCAAGTACATGCAGTGATGTAAAAACTTTTTTGAATTTAGATTTTCTTCCAAAGAGTTCTCTACATTCGTCAGAGTCCGGGAATTGTATCTGAGACTCTTATGAGTGAAAAAGTTTCGTCAGAGTCCTTGAAGAGCACAAGAGACTCTGCCGGGGGAAAAACTATTAACTACTAACTACTAACTATTAACTACTTTATCAGAGTCATCTTCCTTGTTTCAGAAAATTCACCGGAGGACAGAGTATAAAAATAAATTCCTCCGGGATAATTACCTGCGTTCCAGTCGGCTTCATAATTTCCCATCTGCAAATGTCTGTTAACAAGTGTTGCGATCTCTCTTCCGAGTATATCGAAAACTGTCAGACTTACATAAATTGATTTTGGAATGGAGAATTTTATATTAGTCGAAGGATTAAACGGATTGGGGTAATTTTGATAAAGCGAAAACGATTCGGGAATTTCTGAAGATATGGAAGTAACTCCAATTTTCTGTGAATATTTTATTGTAGCATAATCAAATCCGCTTCCGCTTCCCTGACTGTAACCTGTCAGAAAAACTAACCCGGAGCCGGTAACACTAACTCCCGTTGGAAAGTCATCTCCATTAACCGGTCCATCATACCTTGCAGTCCAGAGCTGCTGTCCTGAAGAATCATATTTCAGAGTAACATAATCCGTTCCCGTCCCTGAACCTACGCTGCTGCCGGTCACATAAACGTTTTCCATACTATCCAGTTTTACAAACCGCGCTCTGTCAATATTATTTCCGGTCCCGTTGTATCTTCTGACCCAAAGTTCATTTCCTGAAGAGTCGTATTTAACTGTTGCATAATCAAAAGTATTTGACAGAGATGTACTTCCGCTGTAACCTGAAATATATACATTCCCTGAAGCTCCGATTACAATTGCATTTGCAACGTCATAGGCAGTTGCAAGATAATTATATCTTCTAAGCCAGATCATATCGCCGGCGGGATTATATTTTATTGTGCAGAAATCATACAGACCTGTTCCGATGCCCGGGCTGCAGCCGGTAACATAAATATTATCCGCGCTGTCTAATGCAAAGTCATGCGGAGTATTGAAATACCCCACGGGACCGTTATATATGCGCGACCATTGTAAGATCCCGTTACTGTTAAATTTCAAAGTAACATACTTCGTATTATTTCCGCCTGAATTAATATTGTAAGCAGCCACGCAGATGTCCTGATTTTTATCAACTATGACTTTAAGACTGTAGTCATTAGTATCTCCGCCTGAGTTATATCTTGCAGCCCATTGCTCTGCGCCGGAAGAGTTATATTTTATGAGGACAACATCAGAACCCGTCCCGATTCCTTTGCTTTCCCCCAATACATAAATATTTCCGGATGCATCGAGATCAAGTGATGTTCCGGTATCGCTGCTGTCCGACGGTCCGTTATATCTTTGAATCCATTGCTGGTCTCCGGATAAATTATATTTTATCGTTACAATATCAAAACCTGTCCCGATTCCTTCGCTACTTCCCGTGACATATACGTTTCCAATATCATCCATTGTCAAAGCTAAAGAGGCATCATAGCCTTTGCCCGTTCCGTTGTATCTTTGAATCCATTGCTGCTCTCCTGATGAATTATATTTTATTGTTAAAATATCATTACCGGTTCCTATCCCACCACTTGTTCCAGTGACGATTATATCGTTTGAAATATCCGTTATTATTGAATAAGGAATATCATTACCATTGCCCGGACCATTATAAAGTACAGCCCATTCCTGTGAGATCTGCGCGGGAGATTCCTGACCGGAGGCAAATAAGAAAATTAAATAAAATAAATATGCTGTGATCTTTTTCATATGAATACAATTTAGTAATTAGAAAAACTCATTACAACCGTTTTGTAAAATAATTTCATACGACTAATAATAAATTATAATACTGCGGGATGTATCAAGGGAATAAATCCAAATCTCAATAGTATTTTTAAATTAATTTTATAATTTCTTATTACTATATTCTTTAAAAATTTTTCTAAATTAATGAACCTATACTACTTTTCATTCATAATTTTATTCCTAACGTTCATGGCTTTCTTTAAGCCGGAACCGGCGTTTACCCAGATCGAAAACGTTCCTCTGAACAATCCCGTTTATGATTATCTCAAAGAAATGGAAGTAAAAAAAATTATATCGGATATAAATGACGATGACCCGAATCTGTCGCGGTTTCAGGTGAGCGATTTTCTGAATGAGATAGATCTTAAAAATAATGAACTCAGCGATACCGAAAGAAAACTTCTGAAAAAATATCTTATAGAGTTTGATCCTACTTACTTAGATCAAAAAACAACCATGTCGCTTTTCAAAAGCAATATGAACGTTTCAAACGGCTTTAAGGATTTTTTCTCGGATAAACAAAAATATCTTTTCGCATATCAAAAAAATGAGAACAATATTTTTATTGAAGCTCTCGGTCAGCTTAGCTATATAAACGGTTTAAAACCTTCGTCTAAAACCAGCTCAAAAATTTTTGATGTTGGGTTCAGAATGAGAGGATCTTTGTTCGGTCATTTGGGATATAATTTTTCCGTAGTTAAAGGCGGTGCAGTCGGCGACTCCGTTTTAATTGAATCTGCTTTTCCTCCTATTGTTTCTACCTATAAATATCAGGAGAATATCGAAAATATTACTAACTACGATTTTACTTCGGGCTATCTTAAATATTTCATTTCGCCATCCGAAGGTATGAATATTTCCGCGCAGCTAGGCAGGGAAAAATTAAAATACGGACTCGGTTACAGTAAAAGTCTCTCGCTCTCCGGTGACGCTCCGGATATGGATTTTCTTAAACTGAATTTTAAATACGGCGTCATAAATTTTTCCTCGATATTTGGTTCGACAGTCGGAGAGTATTCGCCGGTCAGAGAAGAAAGATATACAAAGTATTTTACCGCCAACAGAATAAAACTTGCTTTTGATAATCTATTTGATATTGGGATGGGCGAAACAGTTATTTCATCCAGAGGTATTGAACTCGGCTATCTGAATCCGTTGATCTTTTATAAGTTCGTCGAACATTCTCTGCAGGACAGGGACAACGGAACCATCTTTGCGGATTTTCAAACTCACTTTCTTAAAAACTTTGAACTGCAGGGCACGTTTTTTCTTGACGAAAATATTTTGTCAAATTTATCCGATATGACAAAGGCAACCAACAAGACCGCTTATCAGATTGGATTTTTCTGGTATGAACCGGCAGGCGTTAAAAACCTTGCGCTGATTTTTGAATATACAAAGATCAGACCTTATGTTTACACGCACTTTGATTTTAAAAATACTTATACAGCATTCGGCGTGAATATCGGACATCCGATCGGTCCGAATTCAGATCAGATCTTTACGAAGCTTACCTACAATGTAAATGAAAAAGTCAGACTTAAGCTGGAATATCAGAAGATCAGAAAAGGTCACAATATTTACGACGCGGACGGTGAGCTTGTAAGAAATGTCGGCGGTGATGTCTATCAGTCCTTCAGAACCGGTACGGATTCGGATAATGCCTATTTTCTCGATGGTGTCAGGATTAACAATGACATTATTTCTTTCAATATAAATTACGAGCCTGCCAGAAATTATATTTTCGATCTTAATTATACATATAACATGACTGATAATTTAACCGGCGGGATTAAGAGAGATTACAGCTATGCGTATCTGAGATTTAATTTAAATTACTAATAGGTCTTTTCGATCTTCTTCAGCTTTTAAAAACCAAGTTATTCTTTTAACCATTTTAATTCTTCCTTTTAGATCTCTTCATCAGTAACATATTCTTTATTTATTATTTTCGCCTTCGTTAGTTTTGCTTCATCCACCAAGGACGGCGGAGAAAAGGTATTTTGATTTTAAACAATTAACTGTACTTTATAAATAATTAACTGATAACATTTAAAATCAACGGCAGTATTATGAAAACAATTATATATTGTCTTTACCGCTTTTTGGAATCCCTGACCGGCCGGTCTTTGCCTCTGATTATATTTTTCTTTATTACATCATCTTCGCCGGTACAAACGCTTGGGCAGGAACCGTTTTTAATGGAAAAGAGTCCCGCACCATTTGATCAAAGCAATCTGCAGGATATTGATGCAGACCCGCATGGCAGGTTAGTTGCTGTAGGACAGCAGCGTGAGCTTGTTATAGGCGGTTCACCGCAGTATCCGCTTGTTATGATCAAAGACCAGACGCAGGATCCCTGGACTGTATTAGACCCGCCAAACTTCGGATGGACATGGTATGAACTTATGTTAGTAAAATTCATTCCGGGAACGGATGGAGATTTTATAGTAATCGGAGAATATCTGCCCGATCCTTTACTGGCGTATGCAAAAGGATTTCTGCTCAGATATTACAGGAACACCGGTACGTGGGAAATCCATAGCTTCGAAGCGCCGGGCGCTCTATACCATTATATCGGGGATGCAGTTTTTGATCCGAATGATCCTGCGCGCTTTCTCATTGCCGGAACTCGCGGTATTTTCAATCCAATAGAATTATGCTATGAGAATAATACAATGGTGGTTGATTTTAATATTAATACATACACATATACCGTTCTGCCGACAACTCAAAAAGGCGCATTGTGGGCAATCGAACCTTTACCAAACGGTAACTTCCTATGCGCCGGTCCTGCTGTTGCAAATTGTGATTACGTCCCGTACCCATTAATAATAGAGGTAGAGCTGGGAGTCGAAATTATACATCCCAATCCGGCGCCTGCAACAGCCGGCTACTTCTACGATATTACGGCGATGACTGTGTTAGACAATGGAGATATTTTTATGGTTGCGCATGAAAGTCCTTTTGGCGGATCTAAATTTAACACACTTTCATACAGGTATAATCCGGTTACACAGGCATATACTTTCTATAAGCCTTTGGATCCTGATTCTACTGAGAACTTTCTAAATCAACTCTGGGATATAGAAGTAACCAGGAGCGGATTGATTTATGCTGTCGGAAGAGTGCATTATGTCTTTAATGAATTGCATTACAGAAGAGGAATGATACAGAGCTTTGATGGTGAAAGCTGGAAACTTCATCCCGTTCCGGAAACTTTCGATGGCGGTCATTACAGTGAACTCTGGGGATTGACGTGCCTTACGGACAGCCGGATTTATGCTGTCGGACTTTTTCGGCCTGTAGGATCTTATGACCGCCGGACCCTGGTTATGCATAATGATATTGTTAGCGGGATTTCCGGTGAAGAAAATTCTTTTTCCCCCACACAGTTTACTCTATATCAAAATTATCCTAATCCATTTAATCCAATTACAGTGATCCGTTTTCAGTTACCAATGACCGGCAAAGTTACTTTAAAAGTTTATGACATAGCCGGAACTGAAATTGCAACGCTGGTAGATGAAGAAAGAACTGCGGGTAATTATGAAGTGAGTTTTAACGGCTCTTCACTTTCAAGCGGAACTTATTTTTACAGGTTAAGCGCCGGAAATCCTTCGACAGATCAGGGTTTTGTTGAAACAAGAAAAATGATTTTGCTGAAATAGTATCAAGTCATACCCAGGCAACTTTTCGGCGTTGTTGGCGGATGAGAATGAGTAGCTTGTGTACGGTAGTGAGAGATTTTGAATTAAGGAAAATTTTTTTGTAATTTGTAATCTAAAAATTTGAAATCAGTTATCTCATATCTATCATTGGACTGCATTCAAAGCATTGATCGCGAACTCAATCATCCCGTTATTCTGAGACTGAACATTCGTATAATCCCAAAAATTAGATGCGGCTAATACTGTTACGCCCGTTGAAGGATTATAAAAATCTATTAAAAGATAACCCGGAAGCGCGCCTGTGTGTCCGTATCCCAGTCCGTCAATATAGCATATGCCAAGACCATAAAATGCGTTGGGTCCGTTTTCACCTGTCGGAATTGTCTGCTTCATCAGTTCCACATTGCTCATATTTATTCCGGCCTGTCCTGTGATGAGCAGATTTATCCACTTCGTAATATCTCCGGGAGTTGAGATAACATTTCCTTCAGATACATGCGAGGACATATTCTGCCATGTGGTGTTGGTTGTGACTCCGTTTAAATAAAAGAATGACTCTACATAAGGAGAAGGAATTAGAGTATCATTTCCGCTCCATACAGATGATGTATTGTTTAAGCTAAGCGGCTGAAAAAAATTCGTATTAACGAATTCGCTCCATGTCAGACCTGAAGCGCGTTCAATAATTTTTGCCAGTATATGATATCCGGTATTAGAGTAATGATACTGCTGACCTGGCGGAAAGTAAGACAGGTTATTTATCGCCGCCACTCCAACCATTTCATCAAAAGTAAAAGTGTGATATTCGTTACCCGGCAATCCCATAATATAGACGGCATATTGCTGACCGGCATAAGGCTGAGGAACTGAGGCAGGGATCGGGTCATTTGTTACATCAAAAACACCTGCACGGTGTTCGAGAAGAAGCTTCAACGTTATCTGATCTTTATACGGCACTTCATAGTCAGGAGAAGCCGGGAGATAGGGTATACTTGTTCCGGGAAAATTACCGGTTATAAGATCGTTGATGTTTACTTTGCCCTGCTGATGCAGAAGCATTACGGCAGCGGCGTTGAAAGTTTTCGTAATACTGCACAGCCGTAAATGTGAATTCTCATCAGGGACCGGAACAATTCCGCCTGAGGCAAAATAATTTCCGGAATTAGTATTGATCTTTATAAGAAAACCGCCGTTTGTAATGTTTCTTTCAGTGTAGTAAAAATTTGTAAGGCTGTCAACCATTCTTTGTAATTTTTCATTGTTCAAATTACCTCCGCCTGTAACAGGATCATCTGAGCATGAAGAAATAGTTAAAGAAATTAGGCAGAATAGGAGAAGAGATTTTTTCATTTTAGTCATTCTAGTATTTCTGAATTATTGATAATGTTTTTTTTAAATATATACATTTAACTTTTCAAAAGATAATCTCTTATCCTCTGATTGAGCCGGCTTCACTTTTAGACGCACCCAATCAGGAGATTGTGTACGAGGTGAAATAATTTGAAAACAATTTACAGAATTTCTTTTTTATTAATAATATAAGTGAAAACCTATTGGGCGAAATATAAATAACACGTCGTAAGTAATCTCCAAAATCGCAGTGTAAAAAACAAGTGTCCAATCGTGAGATCGGACACAAGTATAATTTATTAGTAATTCGTAATTTGTATTTTGAAAGTTTTACAAGCGTATTCAATCTTAAGATCATTATCGAAGGAAAAATCCTCCTATCTGTTCAGAATCATTTTTTTCGCTTGCTCCCAACTTACATTCCCTCCCGGATTTTTTTCATAGTTTTCGCGTCTAATGTCCAGTTCTTTTGATTGTTCTTCTGTCAATGGAACAGCATCCGGAAATTCGGATATGCTATCCCATATCATTTCGACAAGCTTTATCCGCTCTGAAACTGATAGTTTTAAGACATTAGACATTTTTATTTCATTCATAATATCTGATTTCAAATTTGTAAAGACTTTATTTAATTTTTTAATTAAATATTCACCTGTTTATAAAATACCAAAAATATTTTAATATAAAAGTAATTATAATTCAATTTTATATTTCACCACTGAACTTCAGGCGACGGAGTTTTATTAGTAATTCGTAATTTGTAATTTGAAATTATTTAAGAACCGCCATCTTCAGCGTCTTCTCATTCCTGACCGCACCTGAAGTAAAGGTTAGTTTATAGTAATATATCCCGCTCGCAAGATCTGAAGCATTAAAGAATTCCGTATAATAGTCTGCCTCTCTGTATTCATTCACGAGCGTCGAAATCTCTTTACCGCTTATGTCATAAACTTTCATCACAACATTTCCGTCCGAAGGAATATTAAAATCTATCTTTGTCACAGGATTGTAAGGATTTGGATAGTTCTGTGAAAGACTGAAATCAGACGGCTGTCCTATTATGACTTCTTCCGTGAGATCATGATATTCAAAATTTCCGTTGAAGTCGATTTGCTTAAGTCTGTATTCGTAATTTCCTTTCACAAGTCCTTTGTCTGTGAATCTGTAATTAACAGGTTCGGCAGAATTCCCATTGCCGGGAATTGCGCCTTTTATTTCCCACAAACCACCCGTCTTCTTTCTTTCTATTTCAAACCCGGAGTTATTTATTTCGGAAGAAGTTGTCCAGTTCAGAATGACGTTATTCCTGCTGACGCTGGAGACGAATGAGGAGAGTTCAACAGGAAGGACCACATCAAAGTTTATGCTGCAGGTTTTTACTTGCCCGCAATAATCGGTTGCAGTAAAAACAATATTGTGAAATCCGGCCTGTGTGATATCCGGTTTCCATTTCATTGTTCCGTCATATAACTGACGGCCTCTAAATGGAAGGGGAGGAGTGAAGACTGCGCCATCCGGAACTCCCGTTGCGGTTAAAGTTATCGTGTCATATGATTCATCATATACAAACAAAGGAATTGTAATCGAATCATCAGCGAGAAGATTATATGTAGCTCCGCACGTGGCTGGACTATGCCACCTGGGTGTAGATAAAATACCTAATGGAAAATCTATTACAGTATAATCTGTTGATACATTGCCGCTGCTGTCGGTCGCTGTGTAATAAAGAGTAGTATGTTCAATTAAAGGATTGGGAACAAATGATAACAGGATCGTCACGGGATTACCGGAAACCGGCAGCGGAGGAGTGACTGTAATCTGAGGATGCAGACCGGTAACATTTAAAGTAACGGGACCTGATTCAATGTCTGATACGGTGACTTCAAAATTCACAGTATCACATACTAAATAATAAGTTACAAAACCGGGAGCGCTAATCACAGGAGGATTAGGATCAGGAATAACAGCATCTGTTTCTTTGACTAAAAAGGAAAATAAAATGATAAAAAGTAAAATTAATTTCATATAGTACTCCTTTCATTAAAGTAGTGGTAAAACAATTTAGCACTACAGCTATTTTTTTTTAAACAAGTTACTTAATTTAAATTTAAATATAAATATTGCTAAATGAAAAATTTCTGAAAGTTTAGCATAAGTTAATGAATGTTTTTGCAATTCGCATTACATATCAGTATTATTGAAATCAGTTGCAATAGAAATTCCTGATAACTAATTTGAATCAATGAAAGGAATTTTACCAAGTTAATATATTTAACATCACAACTTATTAAATTAAAAATATGAAAGCGTTATTAAGAATTCTTACAGTGACAAGTTTAGTAATTTTATCTGTTAATTTTTTTTCCTGCAGTGAAGATAGTATTGTAGGTCCTAAATACACTGTCAGCGGTAAAATTTATTCATCAACAAAAGCTGCTCTAAGCAATCTGCAGGTTACAATTCAAAACAAAACTACTACTACCGCTTCAGACGGAAGCTATTCTCTCAATGATATTGTATTTCCTTATGATGCATTAATAACTAATGCATCAGGTCAGTTTAAGACGCTTCACAGAAATTTAAATGTTTCGGGTGTGGATCTTATAATGTCTACCATTGATAGAACCAGTCTTGCGAACCTTGAAATAACTATACCTGACAGTATTTTTAATAATGATTTATCGACACTGTTAATTTTTTCGGATGGAAAAAACATCAGCAATTATAAACATGTTGACCGTTTTACTCCGCCATCTGTAATAAGTATGGGATTGGGATATGCAGAGTTTCCTTACACCGGAAAACTATATCTTCTTACCTATAAACTGGATAATCAGAGCAGAATAATTTCGTATGAAAATTTTGGCGTCAGCGAAGATATTGTGATAGCGCCGGGCGGAAATTTAAATTACACTTTCACATCCGGGCAGATCTCTTTTAATCCCGGGGAACTTGATGTGCCGGTAATTATTCATCCGTCAGGTAATACTAATTTTGCTTCTTGCCAGTATTATATTGGATTTTCAAAGGAAAAAATTTACAGCGGAAATTTCTATCCTATGCAGTCATTTGACGATCAGTTTGTTGTAAAAATTCCTGCCGGTCTGCCGGTCCAAAGTTATAACTATCTTAACAGCTATTCCAATCAGGTAATTGGGGGCTGCATTGAACAATATTTTATAGAACCCGGTTCGCAAAATAATTTTAAAATAACTGAAAATTCTTTGTTAATGACACCATCCGATGGTGCGGTTGTAACAGATACAACAAAATTTACTTATTCCGCCGGTGGGGGAGAAGGAATATATGATATAATTTTTTATGATACCCAATTCGTAACAACTGTATTTCAATCAACTGCTTCACTTGAATATAGAGATATAAAAGAATTGGTTCAAAATGAAGGATCTACAGGTCAGTTAAACTGGCATGTCAGTAAATTAGGGAAAATATCTTCGATCGATAATTTTACTAAAGAATTTTTCGCGAGTCAGGAATCATTTAGAACCGGTTCTGACGTAAGAAGCTTTAGATTTAAATAGGGAATATTAATAAATCGCTGTAATATTAATGGCGGATGAGCAATACTAATATCGGCTGGGTTTATTTGAAATTTGAAATTTGAAATTTGAAATTAATAAATGTATATCCTGCCCGGGATGGTTTATTGATTTGAATTAAAATTAAATCAAATCAATAATCCTATTCACACCATCCCACAGGAATATATTCTTAATTAGAATCGGGATACTTTAATTAGTATCCCTATCCATTTTATATTAAATTTATTTATTTTCGAACCCAAGTGTATCAATCTTTTTAATAGCGGTATCTTTTTTAACCACTATTGTGTCAGGATTACGCGTCGTATTACTTTGCTTTTGAGTTGTATCACACGAGACAAAAACGGTGCATATAAAAGCTATACACACAATTAGAAGTGCTTTCATGGCTTAATATTTTAAGTTTGACAAAATGTAAATTTGGAGAATGGTTTTTTTAATTTTTTACCAATGAATTTCTTCACCTTTATTTTTTCTCCATTCTTCCTCAAAATATTTTCCATCTTCGTCATTTCGTGGTTTCACGGTCATGAGAATTTTACCTTCTTTTACTCCGGATTCATACACTTTAGCTTTTTCTTCAGGAATACCGCTTCCAATCAGAGCTCCTATGATTCCGCCTGTAATACCGCCTGCGCCTGCACCGGCAAGACCGGCTGCAATAGGACCTGCTATGAGTAATCCAAGACCGGGAATCAGCACACTGGTTCCCAATGCAGCTATAATTCCGGCAACTGCTCCGATTGTACCTCCGATAGCTGAACCTGCACCTGCACCTTCCATCGCCTTTGAACCCATTTCTGTTTCACCACTCCCTACATCTTCAAAATGCTTTTTGCGGGTGTCATCTGACATAATTAAATTAATGTCTTCATCCGTATATCCTTTGTCCTGCAAATTTTTATATGATTTTTCAGCGCTTTCACGATCACCAAACATGCCGGAAAGACTTCTGCCGTCCCGCATTTCAGGTGTGTTTTGTTTTAGATTGTCATTCATGATATTTTTTGTTTAGGTTTTAAAATACATACTTATGCAATAGTTATGCCATTTAAAATACTACTTATCTGCACTCATATTGAGCTTTAAAAATTACATTAATGTAATCTATGACAGATATGTCATGACATTTTAACGGTCGGTCACGCTTTTTTCGATGCCCGGCGGACTTAAGAAGTGAATGATTAAAGAAGCAGGTGATTCAGATAAAAAGGAATACTCATCCCTCGAAGAAGCAATTACCGCAGTATCGTCTTGTTTAAATTCCGTGAATATTACCATCGGGACTTATCGGTGTCAGCATAATAAATCGAATTAACAACAGGCTGTATCGACCTTACTTTTTACTACATCGGCAAATTTTTTATTTTCGATTTTGCTTTCAAGCCATGAGAGCAGGTCAAAATATTCCAATGCAATTTTTTCATAAGGATCTTTTGTGATTTCTTTTAAATTAAAGTATAATTCTATAAAATTTTCTTTCAGCTTTTCTTTTGAATTTATTCCATATGCTTTTCTGATGAAGTTTAATACGGCATTTTCAACTTTATAAAGCTTTTTTCTTTTGTAGAGAAAGCGGTATGTACTTTTAACACTATATTCAAGAAGAACGATATTATCCAGTTCAAAATGTATTATGAGATTTAATATATGCGCAAAGCTTAAAAGGTCGGGGCGGACTTCATTCTGATTTTTATTTAAAACTTTATTAAGCCATTTTAGTGAATTTTCATGATCTCCCATCCCGAAATAAATATAGCTTATTGTATAATCAAATTTCTCTTCGGAAGCAGTTTTCTTTTTACCGGTTAGACCTTTTATTCTTAATTCAATTTCCGGTACCAGCTCCGCTCCTTTTTCAAATTCACCTGTGTTAATATATTTTACAAGCACAAAATTATATGAATTTATAAATATTATATTTTTAATATAGGGAGTCGTACTTTCTTCTATCTTTTTTAACTTATTGATTACTGCATCGGCTTCATTATATTTTCTTAAGAAAAGAATTGACATCAGGCATGAGTTCAAAGCCGATACAAATTCAAGAGTAAATTCTTTTGCATGTGCTTCATTTGATTCGAATAACTCAACTACATTCTTGATGTGCAGATAAAATTTTAAATCATCTTCAACCGCAATATAATAATTCGAAAAAATTTGATTGAATAAAAGTTTTGATTCAAATGATAAAGCATTATTCTCATCGGCAAGAAGAGGGTGATCAAGTATTTCCTTATATGTATTCCGGTCTTCGGATTTTCTTACCAATCTGTTTTTCTGAAACTCAAGCAAAAGTCTGAGTAATACTTCCTTGTAATCTTTTACATTAATTAATTTTTCAATAGCATCATTCGATTCATACACAAAATTTTCAACAAATTCCCCGGGTAAAACCGGATTCAATGATATTACTAAAGAGAACTCAAGCTTGATAATTTCAAAAATTTTTTCATACTTCTCATATTTATATGCGAGTTGCTTACATTTTTGAATTAGTTTATTGCCTTCGCTGAATAATCCTTTTTTATATAATATTAAAGATGAATTGTACAGCTCATTAATTTGAATTGCATTAAAATTCCCGGCATGGAATTGATTTAAGCTTTTTAAAATTGATTTATATAAATAATTTTTTGCTACAGGAAGCTGATTTAGAAATATATCACCTTTAAAAGCTTTCCTTATTTCAGACTCATTATATTCTTTCTGCCGGTCTATCAAATCAAATAACCTGATATAATTATTATCTCCGGTCTTCGTATTGATTTTAGAAATTTTCTTAAAATATCCTTTTTCCGGTTTTGTCAATGATTTAATAAGCCGGAAAAGTTCATTGCTGACAGTTCTCATAGAAAATTAACTTATGTTGATTTAGTTTATTCTAAAATTGATGAAATATTAAATGAAAGCAAGATATATACAAGTATTGTTTTGCTTCAGAAACTAAGATATGAAAGTATATGATAAGTGAAATTGTTATTAAGTAAAGTATTTTTGAATAAGAATAATTTACGTTATCAAAATTTGTGAACAGTTTATGATATACGTCATAACATCTCTGATGCCTTTTTATTAATGTTAATTATCGGGCATTGGCATATGTAAATAAAATGAAATATTGTTTTCCTGTTTTCATTACCTCAAAACAAAGATGCTTGCTTTTTTTAAAAATTTCAAAAATATAATTTTATGAAAACAATATTAATACTATCAGCGCTTTTATTTCTTCTTATTCCCGGAAAAAATTCAAATGCGCAGTCAATTCTCCCTGCCTTTGAAAATCCGTATTTTCAAGATTCATGGTTCGGATACAAATCCGGAGAATATACAAACGGCAGATTTCCCCACGTTGCGGATATAGGCGATCTTAATAACGATGGACTTAAAGATATAGTGATCGGACAATTTGCACTTGATCCCGGGTTCAAAGTAATATTAAATAACGGTAATGGCGGTTACAGCTTACCTGTCCATTATCCGGCTGTTAAAGGAACCGAATGTATAAGAATTGCCGATTTAAATAACGATGGTTATAATGATATAGTGTTAACAAACTCAGGTACATTTTATGGCTTTGGTGATGCTGTCAGCTGGGATTGGGGCAATTCAATTTCAGTATTTCTTAATAACGGCAACGGAACTTTTACAGCACATCAGGAAATCGTAACCGCACTTCATCCGGAAAAATTGGAAATTATTGACTTTGATAATGACAGCGATATTGACATTGCAGTAGCAAATTTTGGAAGAGCGGGACTCCCCGGCAATACTGTTACTTTACTTGAGAATAACGGGACAGGTACTTTTTCAATAAAGCAAAATATTGTTGTTCCAAATTACCCGTTCAGAGTTTCTGCCGGAAAAATTAATAACGATAATCTCATTGACCTGGTGGTGGGGCATGAAAGCAGTGAAAAAACAATCTTAATAAATAATGGCGATGGTTTTAATTCACCGGTACCGTTTGGCGGAGTCCGGCCGACAGGTTATAACCTCGGGGGAAATATGGATCTCGTTGATATTGATAACGACAGTTTTGATGATCTTGTTTTTTTTGATTCATGGGGAAGTTCAACAGACTATATAAATATTTATAAAAATGACGGTAACGGCAACTTTTCAAATTATGAAGAATATAGTTATCCGACATTTTTGGGAAGCGGCGATCAATGTTATTATGCAGATTTAAATAATGACGGCTGGCTCGATATGATTTCTGCATCTTTTAACGGGCAGTCAGGCAGAGGCTTTTTTATTTTTGAAAGCAATGGAACAGGCGGCTTTCTGCCGGTGAAGATTTATTCATCCGGTATGGGTTCTTCCGCAGCGCTTTGTGATGATGTTAATCAGGATGGCTTTAAAGATGTACTGATCGTAGATTACACTATGTCAGTTAATGTTCATTTAAATAAAGGTGATGCTACTTTTGCTGAAAATCCGTTTTATCAGATTGAAGGCAGCTCTGAAGATATTGAAGCAGGTGATATTAATTTGAACGGTCACATTGATATTATTACTTCTTCTGATGATGGAGTTGCAACCGATATTTCAGTCCTTTTGAATAACGGCGACGGAACATTTGCAAGTCATTATACAATTTCAAGAACAGGTGTTGATGAAGGGGGTGCTCATGCAAAATTAAGAGATATGAATGGCAACGGTTACCCTGATGTTCTTTTTGTTTCCCCTTCAAATAATTTAAGCTACCAGGCTTTTATTGCATTCAATAATACTAATGGCGGATTTAACTATCCCTTAACTCTTCCGGTAGCAAGCTGCGGATGGGGCGATGTTGATGCAGTTGATATAGATAATGACATCGATCTTGATATTGTCATATCAGAATTTCTTGCCTGCGTCAGTGTTCCTGAATCAGGTAAAAGATTATTCTTCTTAAAAAATAATGGTGACGGTACTTTTCAACCGCCTTATGTCAAAGTCATTGGTTCTAATCCGCACTCATTTACAACAGGAGATTTTAATCAGGATGGAAATATTGATCTTGCAACGGCTCATTTTGGTCCTTATGGCTACAGGAATTTTATTCAAATTCATATTGGAGACGGAACAGGTGATTTTTCCGCACCCGTTACAAAAATAGTCGGATATGGTCCGCATGATATAATTACTGCCGATTTCAATAATGACGGTATTCTTGATATTGCAACCGGTAATACCGGGACGGATGGAATCGGTGTGGAAACTATGTCGGTGCTGCTTGGCAACAGCAACGGTACTTTTCAGGATGCAGTTACCTATGATGCTCCTTATTCCTCTATGCTGCTTGGCGTTTCAGGCATGGCTGCTGCTGATATTGATCATGACGGAGATCCGGATATTTTACTTGCTAATCAGACCGGCGGTGATCTGGCTGTTTACATAAACGACGGCTTCGGAAATTTCCAGCATCTTTACAGAGTTGGCACAGGCTATAGACCGAGAGGCATTGCTTACAAGGATTTTACCGGTGATGGTATAAAAGATGCAGCAGTCATTTGCTCACCTGTAACATCAGGAATTGCAATTAATTATGTGAATATACTTGAAGGACTTGAGATATTAGTTTCTGTTAATAATATAAATTCGAATATTCCGGAGCAGTATGAACTTTCTCAAAATTATCCTAATCCTTTTAATCCGGTCACGACTATAAATTTCTCAGTGCCAAAAGCATCATTTGTGAACTTAAGTGTTTATAATATTCTCGGGCAAAAGGTTGCTGAACTTGTAAATGAATTTGTTCCGGTAGGCACTCATAAAGTCAGCTTCAATGCTTCTGAATTTTCATCAGGTGTCTTTTTCTACCAATTGAAAGCTGAAGGCTATACAAATACAAAGAAAATGCTTTTAATAAAATGACGACAATAATTAAATCTAAAAAAGAGAAATAAAATGAAAACGAAACTATTAATCACCAACACTTCAACACTAAAAAACAAGTCAATGATCATCAAACTACTTTTCCTTCAACTTGTCTTCGCCAGCCTTGCTTTCATCGCACTGAGCGGATCGGTGGCCACCGTCTTCGCTCAGGACTGGACACAGCAGACGGCCCTGCCCACCTGCTGGGATCTCAACGGTGTTGTATTCCTGTCGCCAACGGATGGGTTTATCTGCGGTGAGGATCGCGTCCTAATGCGCACCAACGACAGTGGTGCGACCTGGCAGCAGGTCACTGGCGTGACCCGCGATCGGCTCTTCTGGGAGCAAGAGTTCTACGACCTAGCGTTCGCCGACTTGCTGCACGGTTGGGCGGTCGGCAACGTCAACTATCGCACGACAGATGGCGGCGAGAACTGGCTGGAGATGGCGTCCGCGGGCGGTAACAACGCACAGATTCAACCAATCACCGCTGATGTGGCATATCTCAACTCAACCTGGCAGCTGCAGAAGACGACAGATGGCGGCGTGAGCTGGACACCGGTCTTCCCGGCGTCGGGCATTGACCGCGTGAACGCGATGGACTGGTGGGACGATGAGCGGGGCGTGTTCTGGGGCGGAGGCTACTCAACCGGTAGTGTGAGCGGCCTGCGCCTGACACTCGACGGCGGCGACACCTGGCAGCTCAGGCGCTCGGGTCTCACCAACGACGTGACCTTTGTGACCTCCGACGTGTTGCTGTGGCATGACCACTGGGGCTTCCACGTGTACCGCTCGGACGATCTGGGTCAGACAGCGTCGGTGGTGCTGACGGTGGCCGACCAGCCCATCGATGAGATCCATCGCTTGCCCGACGGCAAGATGCTTGTCGTCGACGCCGACGTGCGCATGTGGCTGAGCGACGACGACGGCCTCACCTGGACCCAGGTGCGGGACATTCTGGGCGCGCGCGGCCTGCAGAGCCCCGGCATCCACTTCCGCGACGCCCAGAACGGCTGGTTCGTGAACGACGACGGTCTGATCATGCAGACGACCGACGGCGGCTACACCTGGACCCAGCGCCAGAGCGGCATCGGCGCCATCCTCGGCGATGTTACCATGTACCCGGACGGCCGCGGGGTTGCCGTCGGTGAGAACGGCGCCGTGATAGTTACCAATGACTTCGGCGAGCAATGGACGGTGCGGCCGATCCTGCGCGGTCCCGAGGACGTGTCGATCGACATGGCTCGCCTCGCTCAGGCCGGTGGCTCGCGCCTCTTTCTCGCAAGCGAGCCCGGCTTCGTATATCGCAGCGACGACCGCGGCGAGACCTGGACATCGCTCCCGAATAGCCCCTATTTCCCCAATAGTATCATGAAAGCGCTCGACTTCGTAGACGAGCAGACCGGCTACATGTTCGGCCGCTCCTACGAGTTCGGGTTGATCTACAAGACCAGCGATGGTGGTGAGACCTGGCAAACCATGATGGATCTCTACGCCTACGAGCCGCTGCAGCTCGATGCCGAGATGTTCGACGAGAACAACGGCGTTTCGGTCGGGTCGGGCAACTCGTTCTTCTTCACGACCGACGGCTGGGAGAACTACACTCACCGCCCGATCGTGTCCGCCGGTGTCGCCTGGGAGTCGATCGGCTTCGCCAATCTGCAGGTCGGGTGGGTCGGCAGTTTCTACGGGCTCGTAGCCCACACCACTGACGGCGGGCTCACCTGGACCGACGTCTACCTGCCTGGCGTCACCAACGCACACATCATCCAGGCTATCGACGCCAAGAGCGAAAACGAGGTGTACATCCTCGCCGCGGCACCGGACGAGACCCTAGTCTACCAGAGCTTCGACGGCGGTCAGACGTGGCAGGTTTCAGCACCGGGATTGCAGAGTCCCGACTTCCGGAGTCCGACTTATAACTTCTTCGTGACCGACGGCGGCGATATCTGGACTGTAGGATACCTCGGATTCATGTTGGCCCGGCAGGAAGCTACTCCTGTTGGACTTACTTCTGAAGTTACTGCTCCATCAGAATTTTCTTTGGAGCAGAATTATCCCAATCCGTTTAATCCGGTTACTGCGATAAATTATTCAATTCCGAACTCATCTTTTGTGAGTTTAACTGTTTATAATATTATCGGGCAAAAGGTTGCTGAGCTTGTAAATGAATTTGTTCGGGCAGGCACTCATAAAGTCAGCTTTAATGCTTCTGAATTTTCATCCGGTGTCTTTTTCTACCAATTGAACGCTGGAAGCTTTACTAATACAAAGAAAATGCTATTGATAAAATAACGATAATAATTTAACGACAGTTGTTTCATTGCAAGCCTCCTTTGGTTTATATTAGTCTGTTAACTAAACTTAATAAACTTTTGGGAGGCTTGTTATTTTTAAACATAAAGATGTGCGGGGACGACACAACAGTTAGCAGTTAACAGAGTAATTTAAATCTAAAATCGCTAAATCTAAAATCTAAACATTCCAAATCCGAAATATCTGTCAATTATAATTATTATAATTAATGATAAGTAAAAATAATATTGAACATTGGACTTTGAACATTTATCTTTGCAAAAAAGGCATTGTTAAAAAAATATGATTCACTAATTCTTACAGGATACAAAATTGTTTTTGATCCTGCCGAATTATACAAAAAAAACGGAATTACTCCGGAAATTGCAAGTCTTCTTAAAACAACTCTAAAGAAAGTTCTAGATAAGAAAAAAAATACAGAAGATGATGTCAGAAGGTTAATACAAAAATACCCTCAGGTTCCTCAATTCAAAAACTACCTCACTACACATTATTCTTTAATTGGAAAATTCGATGAAGCATTTGAAATGAACCAACAGATAGTAAGAGAGCATCCCGATTATCTTTTTGGTAAAATTAATCTAGCCTGGGAATATCTGAGGAATAAAGAGTTTGAAAAGATTCCCGGGATTCTCGGTGAGGCTATGGAAATAAAATCATTGTATCCAAACAGGGAAGTATTTCAAATCGAAGAAGTATTGTCATTTTACAATGTAGCTGTAGAGTATCTTGTAGAAACGGGAAACATCGAAGCTGCCGAAATGCGAATTAGTAACATTGAAGATTTATGATATCCTTGGAAAAGAAATTAATTTACTTTTAAATGAAATTAGAAATGCAGGTAAACATTCAATTGAATTTAATGCTAATAATCTTTCAAGCGGTGTATATTTCTATAAAATCGAAGCCGGAGATTTTAAAGCCGTAAAACAAATGCTTTTGCTCAATTAGAAAGTTTAAAACAGGGATGCCGGTTAGTAACTATATGAAGTCAAAGAGAGCAATAAAAATTACTGCTCTTTTATTTAATTTAAAAATTTCATCAGTTTTCATAAGCATTCGGGTTATATTTATCATTGATTCAATTTTTACAATCTCATTCTTAAACGTTCAAATCAGATTCATCTGACTTCTCTTAATTTTTTTATACCGAAAAAACTTTTGAATAGTCCGGATAATTCTTTATAAAAAAATTAAATTAATTCCTGAGAATATATACGGAACAAACTACACATTCAAAAATTTAAATTCCCTTGAAACTAAAATATCGGACACGACACAGTAACCTGAATACATGACGCTCACTTAAATTCAGCAGTACAGATGATTCCTTTGCTGTTATTTTCTTGCTTATAACCTGATTTATTAGACTTAATCTGTCAGCTTCTTTTTGACTCATTGTCAGATCTCCATTCATCATTGAAGACTCCTTTCTTGGGGCTCTTCAATTTAATAATTTACTGACATTTCTATTGAGTTATATTACTGACATTTTTAAAAAGTTTTCACATTTTTAAATTTTTATACTTATTTACTTTTAGTACTTTATTCAAAAAAGAGAAAGCAAGACTTGAATGAAAAATTTTGTGCCTTGTTGTGTTCCCGAACGAAGCAACGGTCACCAACAAAAAACTTGAGATTTAATGATTTTCTAATGAACTAAAAATTTATATTTGCTATATTACAAAAATTTATGAAAATAAAATCAATAAATATAAATCCGGAAATAATGAGCGGTGCTCCTGTTTTTAACGGAACGAGAGTTACTATTCAAACTTTGTTCGATTACCTCGAAGACGGTTACAGCGTTGATGGTTTTTTGAAAGTCTTTGACTGGGTAAAAAAAGAAGATGTGATAGAAATTCTGGAACTTGCAAAGAATTCTTTTAAATCCGGAAAACAGGTTGAAGATTTATATGAAAGCATTGCTTGATGAAAATCTCGACCCGAGATTAAAGAATTATATTAATTCCGATAAATTAACCATTGAAATTTTTTCAGTAAAAGATATGAATTGGCTCGGCTTAAAGAATGGAGAATTATTAACTCAAGCTATAAAAGAACGTTTCGATATATTCATTTCTGCTGACCGGCAGCTCAAACATCAACAAAATCTCGTTGCGTACAATATTAATGTTATCGTATTGAAATTAATTAAAAATAATTTTCCAACCAACTTCTTAAAATTCCTGACTTAAAGAAAAAGCGGAAAAAATTTCGTTTGATAAAAATAATTCCGGATATTTCGAAATCTGATCTTTGTCGCCCTTTTGTATTTAGAAAAAGTTGAGATTTGTCAAAAACGACTGAATGGCTTTATTAAATAGTATCAAACAAATTTGGAATATTACTAACAACAGAAAGCTAACATCTAACAACTAGCATGCAAACAACTAACAGTGAACAACAAAGAACTTTCAAAATCTGGCGCGGTGATTCAAAAGGAGGAGACTTTGTAGAATATAAAATTGAGCCTGATGTTGGGATGGTCATACTTGATGTTATTCATCGCATACAGTCTGAGCAGGCGAATAACTCGAAATATATTTAGTTTACTAAAACTTTTTCTTATCGGGATTTTGTCGATTGTCAAATAAATTTAATATGATTAAGTTATTGTCTCTCACTTTGTAAAATAACGATATTTGTTTTACAACTATAAAGCCCCTAATATTTCTTTCTTTTACTTCAAGTGTTCCTATATCGGGGAAATCTGCTAATAGATTTACTATTTGATTAATTCTGGTTTTGAACTTATTGGAAGAATTCTCCCCATAATCCTTATTAAGATAATCACAAATCTTACCGAGTTTTTTATCAGCTCTCTTTGTCCAAAATATTTCTAATGTCAAAATTTATGTTTTTTGAGAATCTCCGAATGAGAAATTAAATTATTCTCATCTTCTGATTCTTTATCCGATATAATTAATTCATCTTGCTCTTCCTTGGTTAAGTTATTCCATAAATCCCCTGAGTTAAAGTTTTTCATTTTTTTCAAGACAAAATAAAATTTAGATAATAATAAGTCACTATCTACACTGTCAATTATTTGATGAAGATTTTTTTTTAATTCAATTGTAGTCATTTGTTTTTAGTTTTTTCTAAACTACTAAATAAAAATTATTTATTCAGTGTCAAATAAAATTGTTGAGTATATAAAACAATGAAATCAAAAAATCGATAATTACACATAGACTTTAATCACTGTACTTATATTTTGAAACGGAAGCAAAAGAAAGACATGCATAAATTTATTCTTTTTTTAAAAAATGATATGCTTTAAGAAGCTGCCTAATAGTTTCTTAAAAAGAACTTAACTATTCTAAGTTTACAAATAATTTATATTTCAAGACGGTAAAATTGCTTTTATTTTAACAGCAGCATCCTTTTTACAGATGAAAATTTGTCCGAGCTTAATTTGTAAAAATAAACTCCTGATGAATACTCAGAAGCATTCCATTGAACTGAATATTCGCCCGGCGCAGAAAATTTATTTACAAGAGTTTCAATTTCCTTTCCATTTATTTCAAATATTTTAAGAGTATATTCAGAAGATGCGGGAATTGAATATTTTATGGTTGTCTCAGGGTTGAAAGGATTTGGAAAGTTTTGATAAAGTTTAAATCCCTGTATGATTTCATTTGAATTGCCTGTACCTGTGATGACATCGGTTAATCTTGCAATATGATTCAGGGGACTGCTTCCAAAGAAATTGAATTGTCCGCCTACAATTAAGAGATCATTAAATTTGGATATTGATAAGATAAAACTATTTAAAGCCGGAGTTGGAAATGACCATTTGCTTCCATTCCACTTTGCAAAAAGAGAACCTGAAGGGCTTCCGGTAAATCCACCGAGATAAATTTCATTGTTAGAAACCGGATAAACACAAACCGGAGCTCCTGTAACTCCATTACCAATTGCGCTCCAGGAACTTCCATCCCATCTGGCAATATTATTTGCAGATATGTCTCCTGCAGAATCAATGAATCCGGTAATATACAGATCATTTCCGAGACAATGCATTCCTTTGATCTCTCCGCGCACGCCGGATCCTACTGCAGACCATGATGAGCCGTTCCACTGCGCTATGTTCCTTACTGTAACTCCTCCTGCAAGATTAAACAATCCACCTGCATAAACAATACCGCTTTGCGAAACTGCCATAGCATCCAGGTTGAGATTTATTCCGCTTCCAAGAGCTGACCAGCTTACTCCGTCCCATTTTGCGATCTGACTTGCAGAGTCGCTTCCTGCAATTGTAAAAAATCCTGAGACATAAATATTTCCATTATGTATAATTATTTTTTTTACCCTGTGATTTACGCCGGTCCCCAGAGCCGACCAGCTTGTTCCGTTCCATTTTGCAATGCGGTTGACAGTAACTCCTCCGGCAGTTGTAAAATCACCTCCGGCATAAACATCATCGCCGTCGATCGCGATAGTATGAACTGTTCCGTTAACGCCGGTTCCTAAAGCCGACCATTCTGTGCCGTTCCATACAGCTATCCTGTTTACGGTGATACCGCCCGCATTTACGAATTGTCCTGCGGCATAAATCTCATTTTCACTTTTTATGAAAATGTCATTCACCGAACTTGAAACACCATTGCCTATTGCTGTCCACGTAAACGATGAAGTGTCTGAAGTTTGTGAATATCCTGTGTTGAAATTAAAGGCGGTAATTATGAGTATGATTAAAACTGTAAACTTATTTTTCATTTTAATCTCCGTTTGATTTTGCTTATGATAATTTAATTTATTTTTAGTATCAATACATTTTTACATTCAAAGATTACAATCGCTCACACCGGTCCTGAAAGGTAATGAGATCAGGCGAATTGTTGATACGAAATAATATAAAAAAGAAGTAAATTTTTGTGGAAAATAACTGTTACGCAGGAAATTTAATTCTGTCCGTTAGGAATATGGTCCCGGATTATGCCACCGCCGTTAAATACTTCGTTTGAAATTCCCGTCCCGCAGTTTATTCCTATGCCGGATTTACAACCGACTAATTGACCAACTTTACCGAAGTCAAAACCTTTCCGTGTAAATATAAATATTTTATCTTTGTATCGACTTCAACGTGTTTGATCATACGTTATTCAAAACAATGATGACCAGGCGCTGGAAGAATCTTAATTTAAAAATTAATAAAAGATGGAAATAACAATAATAATCAAAGTGGTTTTAGCTTTAATATTTACTCTAGCCGTAATTGGAAAGCTGACGGGTAAAACAAAATCAACTTTTGAAAACGCTGGTTTCAGTCCGGCGGTAATGTATGCCACAGCTGTTGCGGAAATAGTTTTTACTGTTGGTTTGTTTACAAGGTATGAACTGTTTGCGGCACTGGGTTTACTTGCGGTAATCGGCGGCGCTATTTACGCTTTGCTTCGTCAAAAGGCAACACCGGCGCATTATGCGCTTCCGGTAATTACTGTAATTTTATTGCTTGCCTTGCTTGGCTTTATACTTGCATAATCAACATTTATTTAACAAATTATTGCATTGGAAGCATCATAAAATTAAATAGTTTTGAGCTATGGCAAGACAAAGCCCAAAAACTTCTTTTTACAAGCATACCGAATTCTTGTCAGGTCCTGACTTTAATACAAATCCAAACGTCCCCGGTTTTTCAGTAAGGTACAATCAGCCGTTCTTTAAGCAAGGCCGGTTCAAACATCACTTCAGGTCTGATTTTCTCAATATCCTTCTCATATTGAAAGGTGAAATAACGGTCTCATTAAATCTCGAAAAATATACTGCAAAGAAAGACAGTTTAATAATTGTTTCCCCCTATACAATAAAAAAAGTTGAAAAGTTATCAAAAGATAACTTTGTTTCAGGCGTGAATTTCACCATAGATTTTTTAACTGCTATAGGAATGCCGAAAATTGCCGTTGAATTGCCGGATTATTTTTCCTCTCAGTATTCTCCTCACTGGAATCTTAAAAGAAAAGATGCAGCTACATTGCAATTGCTCATGAAACAGCTCAATGAGAGAATTTCTTCGATGAATGAACAGGTGTATGGCAAAGAACTCCTATACCACACTTTTTACATCTTTATATATGAGGTGTATGATATGAGCAAGAAATATGCGACACCTATCAGCCATCATATTTCGAGAAAAGAAAACCTTGTTATGAATTTTCAGCATCTGTTGCAAAAGCAGTTCAGGAACATCCGAAATGTGCAGACTTATGCGGAACAACTCAATATCACTCCGAAATATCTTACCGAAACGGTAAAAGAAATCACAGGCAAAACAGCAGGTGAACTGATTGACAGTTACGTAATGCTGGAAGCAAAGCTTTTACTGGACGATCCTCTGCTGAGCATTGCGCAGATCGCCGATGAATTGAATTTCAGCGACCAATCCTTCTTTGGCAAATTCTTTAAAAGGCATAATGGTGTTTCCCCAAAAGAATACCGTCTCTCATCTTAAGCGCAATTAATTTCTACAAACCGACTTATTGACCAATCTTACCGAAACGCAAACCTTGTACAGAGATAAGCTTCTGTCTATATTTGTATCGTTACAACATTGAATTTATTAATTAACTTTAAAAACTAAAAAATCATGAACAAAATGTTAGTTGCAGTTTTCGATAACGAAAACAAAGCACACGAAGGTTTAACTACCTTAAAATCTTTACATGACAACGGTGACATAAGCTTGTATGCTTCAGCCGTGATCAACAAAGATGCCAATGGAAAAGTGCATCTTAAAACCGCTCAGGATACAGAACCTATAGGTACGGCAACAGGTCTTTTTACAGGAAGTCTGATCGGACTTCTGGGTGGGCCGGTTGGAGTTGCAATAGGCGCTGCCACAGGCACATTAATCGGATTGCTTTTTGACGAAGATCACGACAGTGTCAATATCGAGTTTGTCGAAGAAGTATCCAACGCTATGACCAACGGCAAAACAGCGGTAATAGCAGAGATTGATGAAGACTGGAATATCCCTGTAGATACCGGACTTGAACCGTATAATGCGATAGTGTTCAGAAGATACAGGTACGAAGTTGTCGACCAGCAGCTGGAAAGAGAATCAAAAGCGATTGCAGATGAATTTGATGCGCTGGAAGAGGAATTGAAGCATGCAAATGAAGAGAGAAAAGCAAAAATTAAAGCATCGGTCACAAACCTGAAAAATAAGGCAAAGGCTACGAATGAGATGCTGAATAAGAAGATCAATGACATCCAGAAAGAGCTTGACGGCAAAGTCAAAGCGATTCAGGATCAGATCAATGATGCAAATGAAAAAAGAAAAGCCAAGCTTCAAAAACGATTAGGCACATTACAAGAGGAGTACAAAGTAAGAATGGCAAAGCTTAAAAAAGCATCAGGATTGATCAATGAGGCGTTAGGTCCAAAAACTGAAGCCGGGAAAAATGAAGCGGTTTCGGTATAGCGCTGAATTTTAAAACAAACAATGATAAAATTGGGGCAGGATCTTTCTGCCCCTTTTTCATTATCGACTTGACGCAAAAAAGACTTTGTACATCTCGCCGCACTTTTCATTTGTGAAACAGTAGATACATCATGACCTTTCAGAAATGGAATTAATTTCTTTGTAACACATTCATCCAGCAGGATTTTCAGTAAGGATTTCAGTTGAAGAATTTATTAATTTTTCAGATAGCTCGAGAACTTTAATAACCTGTTCTTTTGAAACTCCTTCAAAATCTTCAAGAAATTCATCTATAGTTTCACCGGCTTCCAGGCTATCAAAAAGATTCTTTATAGGCACACGAGTTCCGTTGAATACAGGTGTACCGCCAAGAATTTCTTTATCAATATTTATAATACTATTTTTCATACTAATAAAATACCTATCACAATTTACAAAATAAAGCATTTTGTTTTCACGCTATTATTGGTGCTCCGTATTGTTTCTTTCTCTTACATATATTTGTCAGTCCGAAAATTACTTCTTAAAAATTATATTATACTTCCAATAATTTTTTCATTTAAAATCTCTTTAATATTTAATATTACATTGGCTAGGATGCATATCTTTTTCTTGTCGTATAAGCTTTTATCTCCGGTGAATATAAGATCGGATTTTGAAATTAGAGATTCTTCCAGCCGCGTATATCCGTCCGGTGCAAACTTAAAATCTGCAGTTTCATCCATGCAGTCATAAATAATCAGATCCGCGGTCATATCATCGGATAAAGGTAAAGCCATAGGAGTATAAAACCATAGTATGTATCTGTGGATATTCATTATTGCAAACAAAGTTTTGAGTAATTTTCTTTGACGGGTGTTATCATCGGAATCATTTTTATCTCCAGTCAGATATAATTTCACTACCCAAATTCCCTCACCTGCAGATATTAGTGAAAATTTTTCTTCATACGAGTTGAACAATGGTTCTTCAATAAAAAAGATTCGGTAGACGGATGAGAACTTAGTAAGAAGATGTTGAGGCTTTTGAAAATCAAAATCCCATTTCATATGGGAGAAACATATCAGATCCATGATATATTATTAAAATTAAATAAATTTGTTTAATTCTTTCAAATCTAATTGAAAGATATTCCGGTTAAATTATATTTTTGTATCTGAAATGATGCTAAAGGCGAAGATCCATTTTGCCTGGCTTTCCTCGTGAAGCATGAGTAAAGATTCATTTCATAATTTGGGTACATCTGATATATCAATGCTACTATACGGTTTAGCACTACTTACATTAATTTCATCTGACGTTTTTCTTTCATTAATAAATTATTAAAGATAAACACTCCTGTTTATACAAGTCTTATGCCACATATTAAATATTGATATTAATAAATAAGCGGATGAATTAAAACTGATGGGAAGAATCAACATTGGTTCATGCGACAGGTTTGTCACAGGGTTTGTCAATTTTGTCAAAGCAATTCTTATTAGATATGATATTTTTAGAAACGAGAAAAAAATATTCTTAAATATCTTCTTTAAGACAGGTTTTTATACAAAAGTAAAAAGTTTTCATGGCTTAGTTGTTTGGCATACAAATTGTCATTATATAACTGTCAACAAAACTTATACATAGTATTGTGATACCTATGTTTAAGACCCTGTAAGAAATTAATCGATGCAAATTCCACAGAGAGTATACATCAGGCTGACTATTCCGAAAAGGAATAAACTTAATTCAAAAATAATCTATCGAATTATATCAAAGCATATGATGGAGAAGAAAAAACTATTGTAAAAAAGAATTAAAAAGAATTAAAGGATATCATCATTCAGCTATTGCACTCAATTATAGAATGTACTGTCCTTAAAATTTAATCCACTAATTTATTAATAAAAATAAACACAAATGAAAAACTCAAACGCAAAAAAAAATGGCAGCACCAATGGCAAAGCTGCAAGCAAAAAAAAATCTGCAGATTCAATGACGGAAGATTCAGCTTATACAGGTATGGAGTCTTCACAGCTTATGAAATTATTTGAAGATTCACTCAAAGACATTTACTGGGCAGAGAAAGCATTAACAAAAGCCATTCCTAAAATGATAAAAAACGCAACTTCCGAAGAACTCATCGAAGCTCTTGAAAACCACCTTGCAGAAACAGAAGAGCAGGTAACGCGTTGTGAAGATGTATTTAAATCAATCGATAAGAAAGCAACTGCAAAAAAATGCGAAGCTATGGACGGACTAATCAAAGAAGGTGAAGAAATTATGGAAGAATACGAAGAAGGAGCAATGTGTGACGCCGGTATTATTGCTGCCGGACAGAAAGTTGAACATTATGAGATCGCCTCCTATGGTACGTTAAGACAGTTTGCAGAAACACTTGGTCTGGAAGAAGCAGTTGAACTGCTTGAAGAAACATTAGAAGAGGAAAAAGCGGCAGATGAGAAATTAACTGAAGTAGCGGTTTCAGTTGTAAATATTCAAGCCAGTCAGGAAGAGGAAGCTTAAAAGTTCTGATATCCTACTTATCTTAAAAGGCCTTTGTAAAATTTACACAGGCCTTTTGAATTTAAAATCTTTGCAGGTTATCAAAAATTATCAAAATAGCAGAATCATTCTAAAGGATTTATATCAATAAAGAATATAAAATTAAAAATAATTTTCAAAAAAACTTAATATAAAAACATGGCTAAGAAAACGAAGTTCGAATTAAAGATCATGGAATACTACAACAATAATTGTAAAGATAAAGGGTTGATAATTATGGAGTCGGAAAAAAGAATGGATGCTGATTCTGAAATTATTTTTTATGATTTCATTTTTGGATATAATGAAAAAGAAATGAAAGTGGCATTTGCAGATGATGACGACAATGATGACATAAAAGGGAGATTCAAACAACTCCTTAGAGAAAACAATTTATATTTATAACCTAAGCAAGGCTTTAATGAACAAAATGAAATGATAAATTTTAAAAAAATCACAAACATATATAAAGAGGACTCTGATATAAAAAATGAGTTTGAGAATTTTATAAGAAATGATGATTTCCCGTGTGTAGCTGCTATAGCCGCGCTGAAAAGAAAACAGATCAAAACCTATGTGGCGGACAATATGGCCTGCCCGAATGATGATAAAATGTATTGAAATTCATTTATGAATTTACTGATGTTTACCGGAAATCTGATGAGGATTTTTTCAGTGCGGCGGTAATTTTCCGAAGCCCGGATATTAGTGAAGAAGTAGTTTTTGAACATTTGTTATGGCAGCGCCTTCAGGCGCTTGCGGTGCTGGATGCGGAGAATTTTGATTATGACAGCAGGGTTAATGCTAACCCTTTATCTCCGGAATTCTCTTTCAGTCTGAAAAAAGAAGCATTTTTTATAGTAGGAATGAACCCTGCGAGCAGCAGGACATCGAGAAAATTTAAATATCCGGTTTTAATATTTAATCCTCATGAACAATTTACAAAGCTCAGGGAATTAAACCGTTATGATAAAATGAAAAATATTATAAGGCAGCGTGATATAGCTTATTCAGGGTCCGTTAATCCGATGCTGGATGATTTTGCTGAAGTTTCGGAAGCAGCCCAATACAGCGGAGCTGAACATAATAAAATATGGAAGTGTCCGCTTAATATAAGAAAATAATAATGATGAATATTATTCAGCCGCGTTCAGGTGTTTCATTTGTTTTGAAAAAAAATGAGATGTTAAAAATAACTGATATTAAAGGAGAGCAGGTTTCCGATCTTATATGTTATAACTACCATGACAAGGCGGAATATCTCTCTTCAGGCAGAACCATTGACTATGCAGAAACCATACGGCTTACGGCAGGTCATTCATTTTATTCAAACCGCAGTAATGTCATGTTTGAATTAACAGAGGACACAGTCGGTAAACATGATTTCTTACTGACACCGTGTAGCGCTGAAACTTTTCGGATTTTATACGGACACACTAAGCCCCATGCAGGATGCCTAGGAAATTTAGTATCAGCTTTAGCCGAGTACGGCATTAGTAAAGACCAGATTCCGGTTTGCTTTAATATATTTATGAATGTTGATGTTAATGGTGAAACGGGAAAAATTTCTGTGCTGCCTCCTAAAAGCAAAGCAGGTGACTATGTGATCTTAAAAGCTCACATGGATTTAATAGTTGGACTGACAGCATGCTCCGCTGAATTGTCGAATAATTATTCCTTTAAACCTATTGGCTATACTGTTGAGAAAGAATAAAATAATTATCCGTTCTACTTAAATAATATAATTACCGGACTAAACCACTGGCAACATTTTATTCGGGATTAAGCTGACTGCAGCTTCTTAATCCTAAATACAAATCCCCTCCACAGTACCGGGACTCTATCAATGTTTATATATTATTACACATTTTTAAATAGTAGTGAATACAACAGCATATTTTTCATTATCAATGGCAGCTATTGTCAACAGGCAGTCAGCTTCAATGAATGAAAATTTTAGGTTTACTTTTATTATTAAAAATTATTTTAGACTTACAATAATATAAAGCCGCTGGATGAAGAATCCTGCGGCTGTTTAATTTATTTCTCATTAAACATTGAAATTGCTCTTTTGTTAGGATTAAAATTAAATTATTGTATACAAATGTCCATTTCTATATACCATTTAATTCCTTATGTTACATTTAACAACAAATCATAAAAACAGAAAGGAGATGAAAGACTTAAGTTAAATTTTACTCTTTTAAGAATTTTTTCTGATTTAACCAAAGAGAAGACGAATCCGAAAAAATTCTTTAAAAAACATTCCAGTAGTAAAATCCCGAAATAAAAGGTCTTCCGTAAAACATTCAAAAAACATTTTTATAAATTTAAACAAAACTAACGTTATGAAAAAATTATTCAAACTATCTCTTGTTGCTTTGATTTCACTCTTGTTTGCAGGTGAAATGAAAGCTCAGTTGAATGAAAGCTTTACAGATGCTACATTCCCTCCGACAGGATGGACTAGTGCCACTTATCAGGGAGCTGGCGGAAACTGGCTCAGAAGTACTACTTCTTTCAGAACAACTCCGGCATGTGCTATATCAAATTTTCAAAACCCTAACGGAGAAAATATTCTAAGGACACTTCAGTTTACTCCAATTACAAATGATTCACTAATTTTTTGGTTTAGACAGAGTTTTGGAACTGTTTATGCTGATACAATGAAAATTATGGTTTCTACAACTGATACTGCAAAAGCAAGTTTTACAACCATATTGACTCTAGCAGACGGAGTTAATTATCCACCTTCGGGAACTTACGGAAGATTTGCAGTTTCACTAGGTGCTTATTCAGGAACTCCGATTTATGTTGCTTTCACACAGAGATGGTGACGGTGAAACAGTTAGACTGGATGATATTTCCACTCTAACTCCGCCGCCACCAGGTGATGATGTCGGTGTATCAGCAGCTTCTTTCGGAAGTCCATTAAAAATTATTTCAACCGGAAAAGGTTATGATCTGACTGCAACTGTTCAAAACTTTGGAGTACCTACTCAAAATGTCGTTCCTGTTTATTATACTGTTAATGCAGGTCCTGCAGTGGGTCCGGTCAATACAGTCGGTCCGATTATTACCAACGGAACAGAAAACGTTGTTTTTAACGGTGGAAATTCTTTTATAGCGCTTTCACCAGGAGTATATACTCTTAAAGTCTATACAGCTTTAGTCGGTGACATTAATCCGGCTAATGACACTACTACTTTAACAGTAACTGTTTATGATAAAATCTCAGCATTCCCTTATACAGAAACTTTTGATATTCCAACCGGATGGACTGTTACCGGAAATGCTCCATGGGGATTAGCAAACGCTGTAAATCCTGACGGACTGGCAGCAGATCCGGCTGCTCTTGCTAATTTTTATAATATAGGCGGTGGGTCTGTTTTGATTTTAAGATCACCTGAAATGGATTTCACAGGAATGTCGAATCCGGTTCTTGATTTTTATGCTGCTTACAAAACTTATACCGGCGGTGAATCAGATACTTTAAAAGTGATGGTTTCTACTGACGGAGGTGTGACTTTTAGTCCTGCAGCTACTACTTATGATAAATCATGGGATTCGGATCCTTCATTATCAACATTACCACCGGCATCCGGAGGTTATACTCCTACCGCCTCTTCTCAATGGAGACATGAAACTGTAGATCTTTCCAATGTTGGAAATATGGGAAATGTTGTCATTGGATTCATAGGGGTATCTGATTTTGGAAATAATGCATGGATCGATAACGTGATAGTTTCAGCACCGAACAGCTTATGTACAGACGCAGTTACAGGTCCCGGAACATACAACTGTAACAGCATAGTATCACTTAATTTTACAGCTACTCCTGTTCCGCCTTTAAACGGCAATCAATCAACATCAGGTGTTAAAAAGAGTGAAAAAGCTGTTATTGAATCAACAAATAATATTCCTTTCTATTCCGGTGAAGCTGTGATTAATGCTTTCACCCAAAATGATAATCCAAACGGCGGAACAGCTTTTGTATCTCAATATACAAATAATGATCCCGGACAGAGTATTGCTCCTAACGTAGGAAATGGTGATGCAACTACACCTAATGGTTCAATATTTGATCCTTCAAATGTATATCATGATTTCTGGTTTACAATTACTTATGACGGAAATGATTATCAGGGATATGCAACTTATGATATCAGTATAGATATTACCGGCTCAGGTTTCACAATTCCAAATGAGCTTTATATTGTTAAAAGAACTGACAGAACAGGTGCTTGGGTATGTCAGAATACAACAATTGCAGGTAATATTCTTACAGTTACAGGTTTAACAGATTTCTCTGATTTTGCTTTAGCAGGTCAGGAAGCTTTACCTGTTGAATTATCTTCATTTGTTTCATCAATAAGCGGAAACAGCGTAACCTTAAACTGGACAACTTCCTCAGAGATCAACAACTCCGGATTTGATATCGAAAGATCATCAGTCAGCGGCGTATGGTCAAAAGTCGGAAGCGTATCCGGTAACGGAACATCCGCTACACCTAACAGCTACTCATTCACAGAAAGAAATGTAGCTTCAGGAAACTACAGCTACAGATTAAAACAAACAGACTTCAACGGAAACTTCGAATATTTCAACCTCAGCAGTGAAGTTGTGATCGGAATTCCGACTGAATTCAAATTATCACAGAACTATCCGAATCCATTCAACCCATCAACGACGATCAATTATGAAATACCTGTTGACGGAGCGGTAAGTCTGAAGATATTTGATATGTCAGGAAAAGAAGTCATGACCTTAGTGGACGGAGTGAAAAACGCAGGATATTATTCGATCAACTTTAATGCATCGAATCTGTCAAGCGGAATTTACTTCTACAAATTAAGCGCAAATGATTTCACATCAGTAAAGAAAATGATGCTCGTAAAATAATAGTTAGTAGTTAATAGTTAGTAGTTAATAATCTACTATTAATTAATATATATGTTTAAAAAAGAAAGTCGCGGGATGAAGAATCCTGCGGCTTTTTTAATATAGAATGTGAAATTGGGATTAAAATTTTCATTCAATAATTTAAACTCGCTTATTTACTATTATCAAAGTTCAATTAACTTTGTTTAATTATCTTCGCTGAATGATCAATGAATACCGGGCTAAATAAAAGACCTACGGATTTATATTCAGAATTCCTCTAAAAAAATTCTCATCAGAATTAACTACACATAAGCCATTAATTTAGTTATTTTATAAAATTAAAAAACAAAACCATAGATCATGAAAAAATTACTGACTCCGCTCTTTGCTTTTACTTTTTCCTTGCAGCTTCATTCATAAGACTCCGGAAATGAACTATGAGCAATGAACTATTAGCAATGGATAGTAATTTTTAAAAAAACCTTTCGAGCTAACCGGAAGGTTTTTTTTAAAGAAATTTCAACAAGGGTAAGAAATCTTATGATTAATTTTAGTGATATCAGAAAAACAGAAGAAAGGATGTTAGAGCCGATCTGTGAGTTTACATATTTTGAAAACTATAAGGTTTACAAAAGTAATCGTTTTCCAAAATTTTATACCGGCAATGGAATTGAAATACTTAATCCGGAAGGGAAAGATTTATCAGAATGGAAAGATATCTTTAATAAACAGTTTGATTCAAATGTTTTTGAACATATAACATTCATATTTGAACGAACCAAAGATCATGAGTATCTTATTGAATCAGCAAGAGCAGATAAGTATGACGTTCAAATAGAATCATATATGGCTGTTGATAATTATACAAATTGTATTTCAATACCCGGTGAATATAAAATTTCAACAATCAATAATAGTCCGGATGACTGGAACAAATTCGAAAAATTTTATGACGAAGTTTCTAAAGTATATGAATGGTATGATCCTAATGTAAAGTCAAATAGTCTTTATGAGAAAACCAAAGAAACTATCTTATCACTGGGTATGAAATTATATTATATTTCTTATCACGGAACCTCTGAAATTCTCGCAAGCCTTGGAATTTTTGAATGTCAGGGACTATATAGTTTTCAGGAAGTGATGACGCATCCTTTGCACCGAAGGAAGAGTCTGGCGACTTATCTAATCTCTTATGTAATTTTGAAAGCTTTTACCGAATTAAACGCAAAAAGCCTGGCTTTAGTGGCGGACATTGATTATCATGCCTTTGATCTTTATAAAAAGCTTGGATTTAAAGAATATGGACAAGGCGTATGTCTAATGAAATATCCTCCGAATTTTGGAATTTCATCCCGTTCTTAATTTACTTTTAGTTCGTCGAAGTTGCATTCAGACAATTTTGTTTATAAGTCTTTATATATATATATATTCACTGTCTTTTTTAATTTTTTCGGATCACTCACATATTAGGTTTGTTTTTAAATTAAGCAAAACAGTTGTAAGAAATGTTATTTTTAAATGGAAAATCTCAAACCTTTGATTAAAGTCAAACATAGAGCTAAGACGTCAATATTTAAGCGCCTGATCAAATTCATAATTGTAATTTTAATAAGTGTTTTTTTAAGCTGGTGGGCATCTTCCGCATTAGAAACTCCCGCTACTTATATGTTAGCCATATTAATTGCTGCAGCTTTACTATGGATAACAGAAACCATTCCTTTATTTGCAACTTCATTATTGATAATCGGGGCTCAGATTATTTTCCTTGGTAATCCCGGCAACTGGGAAATTTTAAGAACAGCCGGAACAGAACCTTTACCTTACAGAGATTTTCTTGATCCAATATCAGATCCTATTATCATACTTTTCTTAGGAGGTTTTATCCTGGCAAAGGTTGGAATCATTGTTGGAGTTGACCGGTACATTTCAAGCGCGGTCTTAAAAATTTTCGGACATTCTGCAAAGAAAGCTTTGATTGGTGTAATCATTTGCACAGCGATATTTGGCATGTGGATAAGCAACACTGCTACAACAGCCATGATGATTACATTAACCGGCTCTTTCCTGGCATCTGTTCCCGCAGGCAATCCATACAGAAAAGCGGTAACACTTGCCATTCCTTTTTCAGCAGGTATCGGCGGTCTTATGACGCCAATAAGTTCACCGCCGAATGCAATAGCTGTGGGACTGCTCGCAAACAATGGCATTCATGTTGGATTTTTAAAATGGATGATCATTATAGCTCCGCTTGCATTACTGTTATTATTCATTCTGTATCTCACGCTCTGGTATTTTTATAAACCGGATAAACAGCTTTCTCTCACACCGGTTGAAGTAAAACCTTTTACTAAGAAAGGAAAATTTGTTATAGTGATATTTTCTATAACAGTGCTTCTTTGGTTAACGGATACCATTCACGGTATTCCTTCAGCCGTTGTGGCATTATTCCCTGTTATTATTTTCACTGCAACGGGTTTACTGAATGCAAAACAATTCAATCATCTTGACTGGAATATCTTATTTGTAATAGCAGGAGGTCTGGCGCTCGGTCAGGGCATGAGCCTTACTGGTCTTGATCAGCATATTGCAGAAATGATTCCTGTAAGCGCAGAAGGGATCATCTTCATTATGTTTTTACTTGCAATAGCCATGAGTACTTTTATATCAAATACAACTGCCGCTGTTCTATTGATTCCCATGGCTATTTCAATGGCGACCATTTCAGAAAATATTCATATTAAATTTATCGTTATCGGACTTGCCGTTATGTGCGGCAGCAGTATGATCCTGCCTATTAGTACACCACCTAATGCAATTGCTTATTCCACCGGAGAACTTTCTAAAAAAGACTTTGCCATTAGCGGCGCTATAATTGGTTTCTGCAGTCTGGCTTTAACCTATGGTTATTTTTGGTTGTTGACTTATTTAAAAGCCTGGTGAATGAATAAACTTAATGAATTATCATTACTCCAGTCATCAGCTAAATCGTTTTGATGGATATATTCCGGTTTATTCCAAATAGAAAAATGCTTTTCTTACAATCCAAATACTACTCAAAGCCGCAGTTTGATTTTTTCTTTCTATGTTAAAATCAATATAATATCTTTTTCCAAGATTATCTAAAAATGGTCTATGGTAGTAGACTGAATCTTCAGATGTATTCCTGATGAAAAGAAAATTTATTTGAAATTTGTAATCTGTAATTTGAAATTGTTTTTACTGACAAATGTCTGACAAATACGACAGATATGACAAGTATTTTATATACTAAGTTAAAAAATTAATAATATTATCGTTTTTAATCCTGGCACGATTCGTGCATAAAATGAAATATAATCTTCTATGAGATTTAAAGAAGTATTTTTAAAAAATTTAAAATTAATCCTTGTGAAAAACAAAGCAGTTTATATCCATAGTTTAGTTATTATTTTGTTTCTGGGAAATTTATTTTATGGCTTTACAGATGCAAAATCTCAGATAAGCTCTGATGCACATATAATTGCAATTGTAACTGCAGTAAATCAAAATGAAATCAGTGTAAGCGAATTGGCTCAGAAGAAAATGACAAGTTCATTATTGACAGATTATGCAAATATGATAGTAATCTCTCACACGGAAAATATCAAAATGGCAAATAACCTGATAGTATCTCTGGAATCAGGCAAATCGGAAACACCTGAACTTGAGGGGCTGGAGCAAAAAAGCGCTGATAAACTTGCAACATTAAACGCATTAACCGGAAACGAATTTGAAACCGCATATCTCGATGCTATGATCAATGGGCATAAAGAATTTCTGAATATGCTGGATATAGATTTATTACCAATGGCCAAAAGCGAAGCAGTCAAAACTTATTTAATTAATACCCGGGAGATGGTTGCAAACCATCTTGCTGAAGCCAATACGTTTATTAAATAAAAAATTGAATTTAGAAAAAATCCGGAATTAAAATTCAGGAAAGAAATTCAATATTAACTAAAATTATGTTGTGAAAACTATAGAAACCAATATTATACGGGAACAAAATTATTGGTCAAATCCCAGAAAGAAGCTAATTGAAATGAAAGTTGATCTGGGTATAGCGGAATATTGTCCTATAAATAAAATAGAGAGTTTAGCGGAAAATCTTGAAAGATTTATACCATCTCTTAAAAATCATTTTTGCAGAGTCGGAGAGCCCGGCGGATTTTTGAAGCGTGTCCGTGAGGGGACATGGATGGGACACGTAATTGAGCACATTGAAATGGAGCTTCAAACTCTTGCTGATATGGGCTGCGGTTATGGAAGAACAAGATCCGCAGGTGAAAAAGGAATATATATTGTAGTTTTTTCTTATGAGCGGGAAGACGCCGGACTTTATGCAGGTAAAAGCGAAGGAAATTTTTGATTTTTTTTCTTACAGAGGAAAGACATTTTTTATTTCTTTACTGATCTTGAAGTATCTTTTTATTCAGAAAATATAGGTTATGCCATCTTCTGAGAGTCACTCGTCGCCATTGTTAGTGTTCCTGAGAGAAGCGAAGGTCACCAACAAGCAGTATGATTGCCGTTGGTGGCCAAAAAGTTTGCAATAAGGCAAATGAGCATTATATAATTTCAGATTGCAAACTTTTTGGAACACCAGCGGTGGCGGAGAATTGAATTTACTATCATCTCGCCTAATTTGTATATACATTTTGGCAACAGTTTTTTGAAGATTTAATTTATTCTAATTCCAAATATTTTACTTTTGGATAGTTTACTTTTCCATACCAACGCATAACAAATAAGGCAAGAATTAATATTGGAATTATTAATATACTTCCTTCAGGTCCGAACTCTCCTCCGGTTAAATATTCCTGATTTGAGATAATGGTTTGGTTTATCACCGTTGCTTTTTTATGACCACTTGCAGCAAATCCAAAAATGGGTCCTTGAAAGAAATTCCATCCAATATGCATACCAATAGACAGCCATAACATTTTTGTAGCCAGATATCCAAAAATGCGTAAATATCCAAACAAAACTATAATAGAGGATGACAGTAGACTTGCATTTGGATTAGCTGAGTGAATTATTCCGTAAATAATGCAGGAGATGACTACCGCGGTTTTTATACCTAATCCGTCCGACATATTTTGTAAAAGATACCCTCTGAAAACAAGTTCTTCCCAATATCCCACGAATATATATTCCAAAAAAAACAATAAAATTGAGCCTATGGATACAACGCTCATAAATTGAACAAAATTAAAAGATGATTCTGCTAATGTATTTGAATTGTCAAAATTAAAGCTATTAAACTCTAAAAGTCCCAGACCTATCATTGCGATAAAAAATAAAGCGGCCATAAAACCGCTTAAAAAAAAGCCAAATATAATATCTTGAAAACTTTTTTTACTTACTTTTAGCCCCAAAGAAACAAAAGATCGTTTGTCTAATATTTTTCTTGCTAATGGAACTGTAATAGAAGCACCAAGAGCTAAGACTGAAACAATAATCAAGCTGTAATCTTGAACGTACTCTTTTTTTGTAATGTCGCCTAAAAGAGGTTTGAATAAAAATATTATCAATGAAAATGCCAGGAAAGTGAAAAGAAAAATCAAAATTCTCCATCCGGCGCGAAGTCTTCTCTCACTTGAATTAATAAAAATATTTTTCATTTTTTAAATTATTTGGTTATGTATAAAGACTATACAAAATAAGAAAAGGTTTCTGATTTTTAAAATTATTGCAAAAATTAAATACCCGTAACAAACATACAAATACATGCAATAATATGAAAAGCTAGATTTCAGTATTACGAAAATCCACTTTTGCAGGAAATTTAACATGATCTTGTCGATCGGGGACTGAGTTAGATCAATTTAATCCGCTTTCTTTTTGAAAGACCAAAAGAAACCCGTGTCAAGAATCAAATTAAAGCAATGCTTAGTTTTTATGGCATTGAAAAGACAAATGAAGATTGCAAAAAGAGCTGGACAAAAAAACACATAAAATATTTTTTCGCCGTCGGTAAATTAACAAAGGGCTCACTTTCAATTTGAGTTAGTACGAATTAATTTCGTAGTAATACGATTTTTTCGTAGAAAAATGAACTTCTTAACTGAAAGGAACCCTTTATGAAACAAATTACAGAAAATGAAATTTACAAGCACTACATTGATGTAGACTGGTCAAAGGTTAATTTTGCAATGGCTTCAATCCGCGACAGCGAAACAAAATTTAAAGTGGTTGAACATCCGCCTGACATAAAGATATTAAAGGATTGTCTTAAACAACTTCCCGGAAAAAAGATTTTAACAATTGAAGAAACTACGTCAGCACAATGGCTTTATGTGAACTTAAAGACTATGTTGATAAAATTTTGATATGCGAACCTCATCAATTAAATTATTACAAACCGGTCCGAAGAATGATAAGATCGATTCTGTAAAGTTATGTACACTACTGCGAAACGGATCTTTAAAGGAAGTATATCATACTACAGATGAATTGTATAAGCTGAGAAAACTGGTAAGTGTTTATGAAGATTTCTTGAACGCATCAGTTAGATTGAAGAATCAACGCTCTTCAATGTTTCTCTCGGAAGGAAAGGATCATAAAAAGGAAAAAATTCTGACGGGTAATACAATTAACAAGTTCATTGTCGCCCTTGTTTGTGTTCCTGAGCGAAGCGAATGTCACCAACAAGCAGTATGATTGCCGTTGGTGGCCAAAAAGTTTGCAATAAGGCTAATGAACATTTTATAATTTTAGATCGCAAACTTTTTGGAACACAAACTGTGGCGGAGAAATAAATTTTAAATTATAAATTGTAAATGAAAAATTATTTTAATAGAACCATACGCTTTGTTTCCGAAAATTCACCCGCTTCCAATTTGTAGAAATAAACTCCGCTCGCAAAACCTCTCCCGTCAAACTCCACCGAATAATATCCCGCATTCTGTTTATCATATACAAGTGAAGCGACTTCATTCCCAAGCACATCATACACTTTCAACTTTGCAAAACTCGTAACTCGTAACTCGTAACTTATAACTGTTTTTGGGTTGAATGGATTAGGATAATTTTGTGATAGAGAAAATTTTTCCGGATTAATATTTATATCGGAATTAGAGGTAAGAATAGAATATTTTACTAACTGAATAGAACTACCTATAGTTATTCCATAACCTGTTCCGGAAATATAAATGTTTTCATTATTATCGGTTAAAATTTTATTCGGTATGAAAGAAGTGTCATTTGGGTCAATGAAACTATTACTCCAAAACAATGAACCCTCATCATCATAAACAAATGTGTAGTATCCATTTGTACCGGATACTCTTGCAGCTATATATGTTTTCCCGTTATCTCCAAAACATGCATCTTTAATATAATATCCATTTTGCAATTGAGTTGTCCAGAGAATATTACCGGAAGGATCAATCTGGGAAATATAATTCGATAATCCTGAGATAGATCCTGAACACATTAAATTCCCCACTGAATCTGTTCCTGTGTAATCTGAAGGTAGTGATGATTGAAACCATATCAAATCACCAAATGAATTTAGTTTCAATATTCCACCATTGGATCCTATGAAGATATTCGAAATTCGATCTGTCGTTATAGATAAAGGAATTCGATTAATAAAATTTTTAGTCCAAATTCTATTCCCTGAAGAGTCTAATTTAACTACTGCAGTTTCATTATTAAATCCAGGATTTGTTACATTTGCAACGGCAATAATAATATTTCCAGAGCTGTCAATTGTCATATATGGTATTGGAGCGTAATCTCCTAAGACATAATTTGAATAACCGCAATACTGTCTTTCCCATATGGAATTCCCATTAAGGTCATATTTTATAGTTGTCCATTTGAAATTACAGTTAGTTGAATCCCCATAAGAATTAGCTCCGGATACATAAAGATATTTATTTTTATATACAGCAATATTATAAGCACGATCTCTAAAACCCATAGGATTATCAAAAGATCTGAACCAAATACTATCTCCATCCGAATTATATTTTATTGTAATGAAATCAAAATTAAACGGATTAACCCATCCCTCTCCGGTTACATAAACATTGCCCGAGTCATCTGTTGCTAATGCATAAGGTTGAAAACTTGAAAAAACAAAAGGGATTGAGAAAGTCCTGTCCCAAAGTAGATTACCACTGCTATTAAATTTTAAAGTTAGGAAATCTCCATTCATTCTTCCAATTAAAAAATATTACCTATATTATCAACAGTCATGTTAATAGGATATCCTTGGTCGCTGTTAGAATTACTGTATCTCGAACTCCATTCCAAAGAATACTGTGAGTAGCTTCTTTCAGAATAAACCAAAGTCATCAATACTAAGATCAATATTTTACTTTTAATCAAAAACACTTCTACTAATTATAAATTTGTAAATTAGATTGCTTCGCTCCGCTCGCAACATTATTATTTTAATAAAATCATCCGCTTAGTCTCAGCAAAATCCCCCGCTTCCATCTTATAAAAATATACCCCGCTCGCAAAACCGCTTCCGTCAAATTCAATATTATAAGTTCCTGCATTCTGTTTCATACCAACCAGCGCAGCGATCTCAATTCCCAGCACGTCATAAACTTTAAGCGATACGTAACCTGCAGCTGGTAATTTGTAATTGATTTTTGTGACGGGGTTAAAGGGATTGGGATAGTTTTGAGAAAGGTAATGTCCGTCGGGAATTTCAGTTTCGTTTTCCGTGACAGACACGATAACTCTGTAATATTTTGCAATCATTCCGGCATATCCAACACCCCAGCCGACATTCTCTGAAACCCAGTGCATGGCGTAAAAGACTGAAGGCGCATCCGGCTGGTAATTCCAGTGATCTCCGCCGTCCGTAGTTTTAATTAATCTAACACCGAATCCGGAGATCCATCCGGTCTGATCGGATAAAAAATACATTGAAAACATTCTTTCATCAGATCCATTGCTTTGATAAAACCAGTTCTGTCCGCCGTTTGTAGTATGTGAGATTCGCTGATCACTTATGATCCAGCCTGTATTCGGAGATGAAAAAAACAAATTAATTCCTGCCAATGTGGGAGAAAACGGGATCCAGTTAAATCCTCCGTCTGTCGACTTTAGTGAATTGTATGGTTCACCTGTAATGAATGCGCTTGTTGGTGAAGAGCAAGAGACTGAACTGAAATGATTTATCTGACCGGGTATGGAATGCCAGTTTGTTCCTCCGTTAGTAGTGGTCATTATCAAACCTCCAAAACCAACAGCGATCCCTGAATCCCTGGAGCTAAAAGAAATCGATGTAAAATAATACGGCGTTGTTACAGCTTGCGATGTCCATGTCTGTCCGCCATCGGTGGTTTTATAAAGTGTCCTGTACCCCGCAACATACCCAAGTGATTCATCATGGAAATACATTGATTGCACAGAATTCCCTGCAAAGTCATATTGCTGTATCCAGTCTTCTCCGCTGTTGGTGGTTTTGAAAAGAAGCTTTCCGCCGGCCCAGCCGGTATTTTCGGAGATGAATGTTACGGCATTGAAATTCTCATTCGTTATATTTCTGGTTTGAAGAACCCAGCTCGTACCCGAATCGGTTGATTTATATATCAGGCCATTTGATCCGACTGCCCATATTTTATTTGGAGCAATATAGTCTATAGCATTAAATGAAATGTTGTCATCTGAGCCTAAAGTAATTACATTCCAGTTAATACCATTATTTGTTGTCTTTAATATTTTATTCTCATTTCCGGAAGCCCAGCCTGTGAAATGATCTGCAAATATGATAGACTCCAGATTGAAAGAAACTCCGGAGTTTTGTATGCTCCAGTTGATCCCGCCGTTTTTAGTACTGTACACATAGCCCGCGCCTGCTGAAATCCAGCCTGAGTCAGGAGATAAAAAAAATACTGAATAGAGAGCTCTTATATTACCTGATGTCTGAATTAACCAATCGACTCCGCCGTTTAATGTCTTTGCAATTGTGCCTCTTGTTCCCACTGTATATCCTGTAGATGAATTAATAAAGAATACGGAATACAAAGCATTACTAAGCGGTAAAGTATAAAGCGACCATGAGGAACCTCCGTTTGTGGTTCTGACTATATTACATGAATCACCTGCAGCCCATCCGGTTTGAGAATCAATAAAATACACAGAGCGAAAACGGGTTATTATTCCTGAATTCTGTTCTGTCCAGCTATCACCTGAGTTGACTGTTTTGAAAATCTTTCCCGAGTCACCAACCGCCCATCCAATATCTGCTGAAGCAAAGTGAATTGAAAACAGTGAAATATTTGCCGGAGAAAATTGAGTGCGCCAGTCATCTCCGCCGTCAGTTGTTTTCAATATATTATTACCGCCGATTGTCCAGCCGGTATTTTCATTAACAAAATGAACTGAATAAAGAGTGTGAGTGGTAGTGTTTGTATTCTGAAATACCCAATTAGTTTGTGAGCAAAGATTGTCAACCGAAACACAAATAAGAATTAATATTAATATAAGATTTTTCATAAGACATAAAATTATTTTATCAGTAACATTTTTTTTGTATCTGAAAAATCATTAATTGAAAGTTTGTAATAATATATGCCGCTCGAAAAATTGCTTCCGTTAAACTCAATATTATAACTTCCTGCATTTTGTTTTTCATTAACTAATGATGCAACTTCATTTCCCAATACATTATAAACTTTAAGATTAACGTAACCGGTAACCCGAACCTTGTAACTGATATTAGTAACCGGGTTGAAAGGATTCGGGAAATTTTGAAATAACGTATGTTCTCCGGGAAGAGAAATTACATCTCCGCTTTGTGAAACAATTCTTGCATCATACTTTACTATAGTACCTGCATAGCCAACTCCCCAGCCGAGATATTCAGAAGTAAAAAACAATGAGGAAAATCCTGTGACAGGTATGTCAGTCTGTAAGAACCAATTGGTTCCGCCGTTTGAAGTCTTGATCACGCACGATCCGCCTGCAGCCCAGCCGTCCTCTGCAGTAGTAAACTTTACTGTAGATAAATAATTTGTTACTCCGCTTTCCTGACGGAGCCAGTCATTACCTCCGTTCGTGGTACGAACGACCTGACCTGATGAACCTACAGCCCATCCTGTTTCCGCAGATATGAAACTGACTGATTCAAAGCCGCCGGTCTCGTTCCATTGATTTGTCCAGGTAATGCCGGAATTTGTAGTCTTTAATATCATTGACAGCGATGCAAGTATCCAACCTGTAGTTTCATTTACAAAGGAAACACAATTCATATGTGAAAATCCAAAGAACTGCCGGACCCAGTTATCTCCGCCGTTAATTGTCTTGTACATAACTCCATTTGATCCGACTATCCATCCCATTGAAGGAGAGCCGAACGAAATGGAATTCAGCCCTGATTCCGGCAATGTCTGAAAAGTCCAATTGTCACCGCCGTTCGTAGTTCGGTATACTCTGTTACCCGAAACTCCGTAACCTGTTGTCGGAGAAATAAAATCTGATGATTCAATTCTATAAGGATAATTCGAAAGTTGCTGTATCCAGTTGTCACCGCCGTTAGTAGTTTTAAATATATCGTAACCAAGAGCCCATCCTGTATTATCATCGACAAAATTTACCGAGTAAAAATCATACAGAGATCCGGAACGGATGTTTATCCAGTTTACACCGCCGTCTGTTGTTTTAAGAATTATACCGTTTCTTCCGACTGCAAAACCGGACATAGAAGAATTCATGCTGATCGAGTACAGATAAAATTCACTTGAATCAGATTGTGAGAACCAGTTCAAACCGCGGTCAGTTGTTTTCAGAATTGTTTGTCCGAATGGTGAACCTCCGGCAATAAAGCCGGTGTCACGCGAAGTAAATTGTATTGAAGAAAGTCCGGAAGTGTTGTAGTTTCCAAAGAGAAGGCTCCAGTTAGCTCCTCCGTCAAGCGTGCTGTATATTGCTCCGGATAAAGATGACGTACCACTCCCGACTGCCCAGCCGGTATCTGCATTTTCAAAATATACTGAATTCAAATTTCCCGAAATGTATTCTTCATTTGCATTCCAGTTCTGACCGCCGTTTGTTGTTCTTAAAGCTGTTCCTGAGCCTACTGCCCAGCCGGTCGACTCTGTCAGAAATTGTATATCATTAAGATCATTGATGACACCGGTGTTTTGCTCAGCCCAGTTAATCCCGCCGTTAGTAGTCTTTAATATTTTTCCTGCTGTACCCGTAGTCCAGCCTGTTTCCGGATTGATAAAATGAATCGATGTTAAGTATGAAGTGACAATTGTAGTTTGAATAGTCCAGTTATCTCCGCCGTTTGTTGTCTTAATGATCTTTCCTGAATCACCGCAAGCCCATCCTAAAGTTGCTGAAGTAAAATAAAGTGAGTTAACAATATTGATATCTGAAATACTCAGAACTGCCCAGTTCAAACCTCCGTCAGTGGTTTTTATAATAACTTTTTCACCGCCTGAATAACCGGTATTCTCATTAATGAATTGAACAGAAGTCAGTGTCTTTGGAGTTGGATCAGGAGACTGCATCTGCCAGAGCGGCTGTGCGGAAAGTGTACCGGCAGAAATAAATAACAGCGGCCGGCAGAAAAACATTAAGACATTATTTAATTTTCCTCTATTCATATTTTTCTCTAAACAAAGTAAATGTATAATTTCAAAAATCAATCTTCAAATCATTTTAAAATGAAAAACTTGTCTGAAATTTTTTTGAAAGAATGCAGCAAAAATTCTAATGCATGAAAAAGTTTTCAGAGATCAGTTATCTAAAGAATAGAAGGAATAAATCCCAATGCTCTATGCCAAATCTCTTTTCAATTTCCTGATGAATTTATTATCTTTGAAAAAAAATTAAATCTGACGACCGGCAATTCTCATTACGCCGACGCAAGTAAATGAGTCAAAGCTCTTTAAGGTTTCTACACAAATTTATTCATTTACATTGTTGTAAATATTTTTCTTTTAAAAATAAATCTCAATACTTCACCCGGAAATTTATGGTTTCTCAGGGTTGTGTTTGGATGGGGGATCGGAATTGCCTTTCAGGCGTTTTCGGTATTCGGAAAAAATGCAGTCCTCGACACTGACCGGGAAGAATTAATGGAAATTATTAACTCAGTGGGGGACCATTTTTACTTAAACAGGGACAATAAATTATTTTTGAAAAAAAAAAGAGTTTGTTTTTATTTAAAATTATAATTCTTATCTTTAGCAAAACAATTTTAATAAAATAAAAGAAAGGGATCAGCTAGGGAATTATATACTACAATTTAATAGATTTTCAGGCTTTCAAATTCTTTACAATTAAAGGAGTCCGGAAATTAGTTAATACACTTCATAGTCCTTTACCTGAGCTGCCCGATCCAATTAAAACCAATATTTATAATTAACATCTTTATTAATTAAACCAAAAAAAAAATTATGAAAAAACTATTTTCATTTTTTACGATCGCATTGTTTTTATGCTTTAGCATAAATTCAATTGCACAGGTGTCTACGAAATTCTTCACACAATTTTCAGGCGCTTACACAGAAGTAGTTGGCGGTACTCTTGTAGCTGCAGCAACTGCTACTACCGGCGCCGGTGGTCTTGATGACCTGAATTTTTCGGCACAGCCAATTCCGTTTACCTTTAATTATAACGGAACAGATTATACCGAATACAACATCAATACAAACGGATACATCACATTCGGTGCAACACTTCCAGCAGCCGGATCTCCTTATACCCCCATTTCAAACTCAGCCGCATATGACGGAGCAATTTCCGGAATCGGCAGAGATCTTTGGGGATTATTCAGAACTACCGGAACCAGAACCCTTGGCAGCGATGTGCTGACCGACGTAGTGAATTTCGACGGTGTTGCAGTCGGACTATTTATTACCGGTACCGGTATTCCCGGAACAACATCAGTCCCGACAACGACAATTGTGAGTTTTGATGAGGGCGCCGGAACAATTACAATGTCGGCTGCTGCTACTTCAGGTACACCAACAGTAACAACTATAACAATGACCTCCGGTGATATAAGAAGCGAAACCATAGGCGCTATAGGCAGCCGGGTTCACACTATTCAGTACAGAGATTTCGCAAGATTCGCCGGCTCAAATGAAAATCTGAATTTTCAAATCAAACTTTACGAAACTTCAAATATAATTGAAGTCGTATATGGAAGTAACACAACCCTCAATGGAACCAGCGCTGCGCCTCAGGTTGGATTAAGAGGATTAACGAATGCAGACTTTAATAACAGAACAGGTACGGACTGGTCAGCATCTACGGCAGGAGGAATCAATACTGCTTCAATGACTCTTAACTCTTCATCTCTTCCGGCTTCAGGTCAGACATATAATTGGGACGCTCCGCCTGCCTGCAATATTACTATTACAAATCTGAATCCTACAGGAACAATTCTCCCGGGTTGCGGTACGACCTATGCCCCAAAAGTTAATCTTGTAAATGGCGGAACTGATGATCAAACAGATATAAGTGTAAATTATGCTGTTGGAGCTTACAGTGAAACAGTAACAGGACTTTCCATAACTGCAGGTGGAAATATGGATGTAGATTTTCCAAATACATTGTCCTATACATCTTTTGATGCAGGAGTTAAAAATGTTACTATAACAGTAAATTCTACTTGTAACAGCAATCCGGAAGTTTATGTTTTAAATACAGACTTTACAGTATCATCTGAGAATCCGAATTTCGGCGGACCTGTTGACGGTTATTATTTTGCTAACTCAACAACAGGAGCAAGCTGCGCACCCGACCAGCCGTTTGTTGAATGGGAAGATACGACAGGAAGTACAAACTTACTTTTAAATGGAAGAAATGTGAGCCCTTCCGGTACCTTATTTGGTTCTATTGACGATGGATTCTTTGCGCTTGGAGATGCTATAGACGGTGTACAAAGATTTTTCAGATATCAGGGTGTTGATTATGATTCATTCTTTGTCGGCACAAACGGAATGATCGCTTTTTCAAGAGCAAACAACACACAAGCTCAGCTTACTACATTCACAACACAGGCAATTCCGAGTACTACAGCTCCAAGACCGGCTATTTTCCCGTTCTGGAAGGATTTTAATTATTCAGATTCTATTGATGTTCCGGTCAGCAGATTGAGCTATAAGGCAACTGCAGACAAATTTATAATAACTTATGACAGAGCTCCGAATTTTAACACAGCCGCAGATCCTGATGATTATGTAAGTTTTCAGGTTGTAATGGAAATTTCAACTGCTCCGACTGAAGACGGATGGATACAGGTAAACTATAACGAAGGCGGTACAGGTTCAACTTTCTTAACTAAATATTTTGGTTTAACACTACCGGGCCATACAGTAGGACAACAAAACGAGGCAGGAAATTCTGCTATTCAATACAGAAGAGTTGTTCTGTCAACAATTACTGATGCCGGTCCTTTATTTACTTCATCGGTGTCTGTTGCATACGGTCCGAATGAAAACGCTCTGCCAGTTGAATTAGCATCATTCACAGCAACAACAAATGCTAATAATGTAGACCTGAACTGGTCCACTACATCTGAAACAAACAATGCAGGATTTGACATTGAAAGATCAACTGAAATCGGAAGCTGGGCAAAGATTGGTAACGTAGCCGGAAACGGAACTACCACATCAGCTCAAAGCTACACATACAGAGACAAAAACGTAGCTACAGGAAACTATAACTACAGATTAAAACAAATAGACTTTAACGGAAACTTCGAATACTTCAATTTAAGCAATGAGGTAAATGTTGGTATTCCGACTAAGTTCGATCTGTCACAAAACTATCCGAATCCGTTCAATCCGTCAACAAGCATCAACTTCGACTTACCTGTAGACGGTAAAGTCAGTTTGAAGATCTATGACATGACCGGTAAGGAAGTAATGACACTTGTTAATGAAGTAAGATCTGCTGGTTACTACTCAGTCAACTTCAACGCATCAAATCTGTCGAGCGGAGCTTATTTCTATATATTATCCGCAGACAATTTTACAGCGACTAAGAAGATGATGCTGCTGAAATAGTTAGTAGTTAATAGTTAATAGTTAATAATTAGTAATCTATTTAACATTTAACATTGTTTAAAGCCGTGGGATGAAGAATCTCACGGCTTTTTTATTTTATTGTTAGTAGTTATTATCAATTTGAAATTCAACATTTATAATTGATTAAAGCCGGGAGAAGAGATTCTTCCGGTTTTTTTTTATAGATGAGGTATTTTAGTTATCAATTATCAATTATCAATTATCAATTAATATTTATCATTAATCATTGAACATTGAACATTGAACATTGAACATTGAACATTGAACATTGAACATTGAACATTGAACATTGAACATTGAACATTGAACATTGAACATTGAACATTGAACATTGAACATTGAACATTGAACATTGAACATTGAACATTGAACATTGATAATTGATAATTGAATTTGTTAGGTTTTTGTTAGGATTTAAATTACATTTATACATGCAAAAAATATTGTTATAAAAACATTAAAAATCTGTTTTTATATTTAATATAAATATTTATTTTGATTTTCTTTATCATTAAAAGAAAGGAAACTCAAAAGTTCATTTTGCTTTTAAGAATTTTTCTGATTATCAAAGGGAAGACGTATCTGAAAAATTTTTTAAAATTCCTGTCGAACAAACCTGTACAACCGGTCTTCCAAATCTACTCAAAAACATTTTATTAATTAAACCAAACAAAACCATGAAAAAGATTTCAGCTTTTCTTTTAGCACTATTTTTAGTGTTCGAAATTTCAACTGTAATGGCGCAGGTAACAGTTCTGCCCGGTAATGGATCAACATCCGGTAACGCAAGAGCTCCTCAGGGAAGCCGAAGATTCATAAACACGAAGTACATAGTTTTAGCTTCAGAATTGACAACTTCAGGATTTTCAGGAGCAGTCACTTCTGTCGGATGGAGATGGAATGTTCCTTCACCGCCGGCTGCTACCGGACCTACTTCTCAAAGTACAGCAACAATAGGTGATTTAAGAGTTTATTTAAAAGATACAGTTGCAGGCGCTGTGTCTATAGGAAGTACGTTTATAGATACGCAGGGCGCAGGTTATACAAAGGTTATTGACGGTACAATATCTATGCCGTCAGGTCTTGCAGAAATTAATATTGATGTTCCTGTAGGCGGACCCGGAACAGGTACTTTTACTCCAACGCCGGGAAATGCTGTTATGGTTATTTTCGTTTATAGAACAACAACAACGACATTGCCAACACCTTTAGGATCTCCAAATGTATTCTGCACAAATTTACCAGCCGGATTAACCCTGGCGACATATCAGTCCAATACGGCAGGCGGATCTGTTGGAACTGGATCTTCTTTCCGTCCGGAGACAAGATTCGGAGCGCCACTCCTTCCGGATGATGTTGGTATCTCTGCAACAAATTTAAATGACGGCAGAATATTTTCTGTTGGTAAATGTTACGATTTTACTGCAACGGTAAAGAATTTTGGAACAGATCCACAAGGTGTAATTCCGGTATATTATAATGTAGACGGCGGACCTGCTGTTGGTCCTGTCAATACAGTAGGTCCAATTGCACCAAACGGAACTGAGGACGTAACTTTCAGCGGCGGTTTCGCATTATGCGGACTTACTGCTGGAGCGCATACAATTAACGTATATACAGATTTACAACCTTCACCTCCGGCTGTAAACAGAGCTCCTTTGCCGGTTGCAATAATAGTTAATGATAAAATAACAACTCTCCCGTATGTTCAAAACTTTACTCTTCCAACCGGCTGGACTACAAGCGGTGTAGCATTGTGGGCTCTTGCTCCTTGTGTAAATCCCGATGGAGTAGCAGCAGATCTTGCCGCAAGAGCTAACTTTTATAATGTTTCAGCAGGAAGCGCTGCTTTAAGATCTCCTGAATTTGATTTTACGGGTATATCAAATCCGGTTCTTAATTTTTATGCAGCTTACAAAACTTTTGCAACTGAAACCGATAGATTAGAAGTTTTGATCTCCACTGATGGCGGTCTCACCTTTAGTCCGGCATCTACACCGTATAACAAAACACATGCCACAGTTCCTTCATTAGCAACTTTACTGCCAAGCACTACATCCTATACTCCGACTGATGAAATCCAATGGAGACATGAAACAGTTGATCTTTCAAATGTCGGAAACATGTCAAACGTGGTAATTGGATTTGTCGGCACTACAGCTTTTGGTAATAACTGCTGGATTGACAATGTAATTGTATCACAGCCGAACAGCTTATGCACCGATGTTGTTTCAGGTCCGGGTTCATATAACTGCAATTTAAAAGTTGGGCTTGATTTTATAACTACTCCTTTACCTCCGTTTAATTCAGGAAATGTTTCTGATAATCAGTCATCACCTGTAAAAAATATTGTAACATCCGGAGATAATTCTTTTGGAATCCTGCCAAATAGCGGAGATATAAAAGTAAATTCAGGAAATCAATTGGACAACTCGACACCCGGCACTGCTTCCATAACAGAGTATGATAATGTAACCGCCGGAGCAAATATTGCTGCAAACCCATCAGCAACATCTCCTGACGGCAGTATTTTTACACCCGGAGAAGTTTATAATGACTATTGGTTTACAGTGACATATGACGGAAATGATCAGCTTGGATATGCAACTTATAATATTAACATTGATCTGACTACTTTGTTCTTCAGTAATCCTGATCAATTATATATTATGAAAAGAACCGATCAGACAGGAGCATGGAATTGTTTATCTACTACAAGAAGCGGAACCATCCTGACAGCTTCCGGATTGACTGATTTCAGTGATTTCGGAATAGGCGGTAATGAAGTGCAGCCGGTCGAATTAGCATCATTCGTTTCATCAGTAATTGCAAACAGTGTAACTTTAAACTGGGCTACAACATCAGAAACCAATAATGCAGGATTCGATATCGAAAGATCATCAGTCAGCGGTTCTTGGACAAAAATAGCAAATGTATCAGGTAACGGAACATCAACAACTCCTCATAGCTATTCTTTCACAGACAGAAATGTAGCTTCAGGAAACTATAACTACAGATTAAAACAAATAGACTTCAACGGTAACTTCGAATATTTCAATCTCAGCAATGAAGTTGTTATCGGAATTCCTGCTGAATTCAAATTATCACAGAACTATCCGAATCCTTTCAATCCATCAACTACGATCAGTTATGAGATACCTGTTGACGGAGCGGTAAGTCTTAAGATATTTGATATGTCAGGAAAAGAAGTCATGAACTTAGTAGACGGAGTAAAAAATGCAGGATATTATTCGATCAACTTTAATGCATCGAATCTGTCAAGCGGAATTTACTTCTACAAATTAAGCGCAAATGATTTCACATCAGTTAAGAAAATGATGCTTGTTAAATAATAGTTAGCAGTTAATAGTTAGTAGTTAATAGTTAGTAGTTAACAACTATTTAACATCTGACATTTAACATTTATAATTAATTAAAGCCGGGAGAAGAGATTCTTCCGGTTTTTTTTTATAGATGGAGTATCAATTAACAATTATCAATGAACAATGATCAATGAACAATGATCAATGAACAATTATCAATGAACAATTTAACATTTAACATTTAGCATTTAACATTTAACATTTAACATTTAACATTGAAAATTGAAAATTGATCATTGATAATTGATAATTGCTCTTTTGTTAGAATTTTGTTAGGATTAATTTTAAATTGTATACATACTTTTGTAATACATAAAATTAAAACTTTTTCGAAAGGGGGTCATCTTCATTTTAAAACAAAGTAATTTTGTAAATTTAATAAACTAATTTAAAACTAAAAACAAAAAGGACCAAAAATGAGAAAGATTTACTTAACCGTTTTAACAGTTTTAGCTTTAGGAATTTTTTTGGGATTCTCAAACAGCGATAATCCTTACGGTTCAAGAACACCGGCCGGTTCAGATAAAGTTGTAGTTAATCAAAATGATAACAACAATCCTATTTCAACAAATGGTAATATTTATTATTCGGATAATTTCGATGCGCCTAATGATACTGCAGCTTTAATAGCCCGCGGATACAGTGTATACAGAAACGGTACATTTACAGGTACACCTCTTTCCAGTTTTTGGTTTACGGGAAATCCAAATGTATTTCCAGCTTTTAACGGAGATCCTGATGATTATGCAGGTTCAAATTATCAGACTGCCGGAGATTTAGGAGATATTGACAACTGGCTTGTCTTACCTGATCTGGATGTAGTTGCAGGTGATTCGATTCAATTTTATTCACGCGCACCAACCGGAAGTACTTTCCCTGATTCAATAAGAGTAATGTACAACCCGACTAATAATACTTTACCAAGTGATCCGAACTGGATAGAGCTTGGAAGATTTAAAGTCAGTACCAGTGGCTGGGAATTACAGGGATTTGAAGCTCCTACTACAAATTTCAGCGCAAGATTCGCTATAAGATACAGCGTTGTTAACGGCGGTCTGAACGGCGCTAACAGTGACTATATAGGAATTGATGCATTGGTTGTAATAGGAGATGGTGTCTTACCAGTCGAGCTTTCAAGTTTTGTTTCCGTTATAAACAATAACAATGTTACCTTAAACTGGTCTACAGCAAGTGAAATTAACAATTCAGGTTTTGACATTGAAAGATCATCAGTCAGCGGTTCTTGGACAAAAATAGCAAATGTATCAGGTAACGGAACATCAACAACTCCTAATAGCTATTCTTACACAGACAGAAACGTTGCTTCAGGAAACTATAACTACAGATTAAAACAAATAGACTTCAACGGAAACTTCGAATACTTCAATCTAAGCAATGAAGTAGTGATCGGAGTTCCAACGGAATTCAAATTATCACAGAACTTTCCGAATCCTTTCAACCCATCAACTACGATCAGTTATGAAATACCTGTTGACGGAGCGGTAAGTCTGAAGATATTTGATATGTCAGGAAAAGAAGTCATGAACTTAGTAGACGGAGTGAAAAACGCAGGATATTATTCGATCAACTTTAATGCATCGAATCTGTCAAGCGGAATTTACTTCTACAAATTAAGCGCTAATGATTTCACATCAGTTATGAAAATGATGCTCGTTAAATAATAGTTAGTAGTTAATAGTTAGACCTTATGTTTAAAATAGAAAGCCTCACAAAAGTTTATTAAATTTATTTTTCCGACAAATAAATTAAACCAAAGGAGGCTTGCAATGAAACAAGTTACAAAATTAAGTTTTAAAGGTCAGTCAATTTATGTAGGTATGGACGTACATAAAAAAGTTGGAAGGTAAGCTTGTTTTACTGATACCTTTGAACTACGAACAATGTCGATACCTCCCTCAGTAGAAGTATTGAAGTGTTATCTTCACAAGATGTACCCTGGGAGGCGACATATTACAGTAGTTTATAAGGAGCCGGGCTATTGTAGTTGCTGGATCGCAGAAGTTGCAGAAAGAAGGAATACCCAATATAATAGTAAATGCGGCGGATGTTCCGACAACTTAGTAAGGAGTCGTCATGATAATGTAAAGAAACAAACCAGGTGCAAGAATCAAATTAAAAGTGTTCTTAATTTTTTTGGAATATTTATAAGCGATGAGAAGATTAAAACACATTGGTCGAAAGCATATATACAATGGCTGAAAAGTTTATGCAATGATACTTCGAGAAGATCTATTAAGTTAAAGACATTAATAACAGAGTTAGAATATTTCCGAAAAACAATAAGTGATCTGACAAAATCAATACGAGCATTGTCATTAGAGCCGGCTTATAAGAAGTATGTGAAATTATTAACGACTTGATTCCCGGAATAAGTACTTACAGCAATGATAATTCTAACGGAATTGGAGATATGAAAATATACAGCAGTTGAGACAAGCTAAGTTCGTATGTACGATTAATTCTGATGAACACACAAGCATTGACAATGAAAAGAGATATGGAGTTCAAAGCAGTTAATTGGTACTTACGAAAAGCTTGTTTGGAATCAAGTTGGTGCTTTAATGAAAAGATCCGTCATTAACTCTTTCATAGAGAAATTATCTTAAAGAACGATAGCAGTAAAAAGCATAATAAAGATAGCAAGAAAACTATTGAATCGAATACGATATGTTTTGATAACTGAAAAAGAATATCAGTTACTGAAACCTTAAGCCGATTGCAGAAAGCAAATTTAATAAATCAAAAATAATATTTATCATAGCATCTAACTATCACAAATAGGAAAACAGTTAGTGGGCGAAAAATCGCATTTAACTACCTTGGTACAAAGTCATGGATGTCTGCATCAGGTGGGTGGCATCCCATACACTATATAAACAAAAGAGGAGAAGCAGCCCGTAAAAAAATCCGGTGTCTCTGCAAATCCAAGGTAGTTCTTATAGTTGATAGGTGGATATAAAATTTTAAATATAGGAAATAACAAGAAAACATATTGCAAAGACAAAATGCAGAGTTATTCACTTCATTACTCCGCATTTGTCTTTGCATCAAGCTTTAACAGAACTTGTATTTTAACATAAAAGTGATTAACAACTGTTTAACAACTGACATTTAGCATCTGACATTTAACATTTTATAATTAATTACATTTGGGAGAAAGTTCTTCCGGTTTTTTGTTTATGGCATTAAGTATTATTTTACTTGATTAAGTATGGAGTTTATTCAGTTAAATCTAATGCCTGAGTAAAGAAAGAATCTTTTTGTGCGAATTTACAAAATGTTGATCACTTTCAGTTTTGAAGAAGATTTATCTGTCCATTATCATTAGTTCATTGTTTGTTATGCACTGCCAAAGTATTTTAGCTTCCTTTAAGTCCTATTCATGCAATACATTAAGATAATTTCCGACAAATGCGTTACAACTGTCACTTTAGTTCTCTGTATGCTGATACTTATATCCTTATGCTTTCGATCTTAGCTCGAAGCATGCAGAAATTTCGACTGTCGTTTAGCTTCTCTTGCTTGGATTTGGAGCCAGACGGAAACTTTCCGATTTTCCGGTTTTTATTTACAACCTTAATCTTCTTCTGCCAATTAATGGAATAATCAATTCTCATTAGCAGTAGTACTCGAGGAGCAGCCTTGAGCTTGAATTAAACAAAGATAAGAAGAACTTAATTATTAAGTCAGCGCTTTCT
>JADJWZ010000041.1 GCA_016716125.1 Ignavibacteria bacterium
TATCAACAGCATTTCCTTATTTGACAGGATAGATAATGCAGTTATTAAATATAGTGATTCTTATATTGTAGCAATATCGGAAATTGTTAAACAATTTATAATTAACAGAGACAGTAATTTCAAAAACAGAACCGAAGTAATTTACAACGGTATTGATGTTTCTAAAGAAGTTTTTGTGACCAGTGATGAATCACGAAGAACATTGAGAAAAAGTCTTAATATAAACGAAGATGATTTTGTGATATTAATATCCGGAAGACTCGAAAAACAAAAGGGACATTTATTTTTCATTAAGTCGATGCAGAATATTTTAAAAGCAAAAAGAATATTAAACTTTTAATAATCGGCGACGGAAATCTGAAAGAGGAAATTTAGAATCTAATATCGGAATTTGATCTGAATGAATTTATAATATTAACCGGATTTTTAAAGAATACGGAAGTGTATATTGAGATATGCGATATGGTTGCTGTCCCTTCACTTTGGGAAGGTTTTGGTTTGGTAATTCTCGAGGGTATGATAAAGCGAAAACCTGTTCTTGCTTCCAATGTCGGCGGAATTCCGGAAATTATTGAAGACGGTATCAACGGATATTTATTTGAATCCGAAAATGAAAAAAGTCTGCAGGAAAAATTTTTGAATTTGTATGTCGCTATATCGGAGTATAAGAATGAAATTGATTTCATTAAGAAAAATGCGATGATTACTTTGAAAGATAAATTTGATATAAGCAAAAATTCAGAATTATACAGACAACTGTATTACAGAAAATTAAAATTAAATCTATAAAAAAATTTTTATCAAACCACTTAATAAAAATTATGAAGTTTTAAAGCTTGTTAGAATTATTTTTCATTGTAAAAATTATCATTTCATCCTGCGGATCTACATGTTCGGATGAGATAAATAACATATGGAAGCTAACCTTCGGGGATGATTTTAATACACTGGATACAAATATCTGGAGAGGACATTATATTATGAGAAACAGGACAATCTGGTCAAGAAATGAAGCTCAATGGAATAAAGATGAAAATGTAACTGTTGAAAATGGAATACTGAAAATAACTACAAAAAAGATTCGGTCTAACGTTTGAATGGTATGGTTATTTAAATGTTTCTCCGACAGAATGCTCTGGAAACTAGAACTAGACGGTAAAACTGTATATGAATCAATCGAAGGAATTCCTATAGCTCCAATGTATATTATTGCAAATGTAGCTATGAAAGACTGGACAGGAAAATTATTTAAAGAGGATAACACAATAGCCCCGTATGTTATGGAAATTAATTACATCAGAGCTTATAAAATGGTGCCGGTCAATTAATCCAAAAGGCGACTGAATAATTGGTATTACAATCTTACTATTAGAGTAATATATTTAAATCAGATATTTGTATTTAATACCATTGGTTATTCTTTTTTCAATATTTACTTCATCTGGTAATTTAAATTCTGAAAGTTTAAGTTATTCTGAAAATTCTGATTTTGAGTGGCAGATAACTTTTTGAAGATGACTTTGATATTTTTGATAACGGAAAATGGTTAACAACTTATGAATCAGGAGGAAGAACTAACTGGGCAAACAAAGAGCTACAGTGGTACAAAGATGAAAACGTTAAAGCTGAAAACGGAATTCTGAAAATTACTGCAAAGAAAGAATCAGTTTATGGAAATGATCTTCATGGTGAGAAACAGTTTGAATATACCTCAGGAATAATCTGCAGTTCGGATAAATTCACACAGGCATACGGCAAGTGGGAGATCAAAGTAAAGTTTCCGTTCAGAAAAGGTTTCTGGCCAGCATTCTGGCTTGTTGCTAATCAGAAGCCCGGACTTCCCGAGATAGATATTTTTGAATACTTTGGCAAGAAGGAAAACTCAATTGCAAGCGTGCATCACTGGGGACTTGATTATCCACATTATTCAGAAATGTATGAAGGAAAAGGCGAGCCGTTTTATTATGTATCAGGAAAGAAACCGAAGGAAAATTTGCGGATGAATGATGATCTGGACTTTTGAATGTTATCCGGACAGGTTAGTCTGGAAGCTGAACGGAAACACAGTATTTGAAGCAACAGACGGAATACCTACATCAAAAATGTATATGATCGCTAATGTGGCAGTAAAAGACTGGGAAGAAAATAACTTCGAAGTTGACAATTCTGAAATTCCGTATGTGATGGAAGTGGATTATATAAGAGTATATAAAATGACTCCGAATAGGCAATTAGTTGAAATAATCCAATTATTCATTACTAACCCCGTAATAAAATCTTTCCGAAAAATTAAATCTCCTAATTTCTAACTTTAAAATCTTAAATTATATAGATAGTTTCCCAATCAATGAATTTACAGGATAACAGCAATCCTATAGTCAGCATTATTATACCCACTTACAACAGAGTCAGTATGCTTGAAAGAGCTATAGACAGTGTATTTGATCAGAGTTTTACTGACTGGGAACTTATAATAATAGATGACGCGTCAACTGATGATACACAGGTCAGAATGACCGAACTGGATTCGAAAGAAGACAGGATAAGATACATGAGAATTCCGAGAATTTCGGGTAAAGGGATTTCAGAATATCTGAATATCGGACTTAGAAATGCGAAGGGAAAATACATTGCGAGAATCGATGATGACGATTACTGGTGTCACAAGGATAAGCTTAAGATGCAGGTTGAATTTCTCGATAAAAATTCCGATTACGTTGTAGTCGGCGGCGGGGTGATTTTAGTTGATGAAAACGGAGATGAGCTTTTCAAATATCTTAAGAAAGAAACTGACAGTGAAATTAAAAAATACGCTCTCTTTTCGAATCCGTTTACTCATGCAACTGTAATGTTCAGAAGAGATCTTGCGCTGGAGCTGGCGGTTATAAGAATCTCGAACACGTGGAAGATATGGAGTTCTGGCTGAGAATGGGAAAGGTCGGAAAGCTTTATAACTTCAAAGAATATTTATTACATATATGACAGCGGACAGAATAAATCATTTCTCCAGCAGAGGGAAAATTCAAGAACAGTCGTAAATGTTGTGAAGATGCACAGAAACGATTATCCGAATTTTTATAAAGCGTATATGCTGAATTACACTCAGTACATGTATTCTTTTTTACCTGTATTTATTAAGAAGAGACTGCAGTCATTCATGTATTATTTCAAAAGAAAAAATTTCTAAATTGACTAAATATTTTATAGCAGGCGGCGCCGGGTTTATAGGAAGTCATCTTTGCAGAAGTATTCTGAAAGACGAACCGAATGCCGGAATAACAGTGTATGATAATTTCAGTTCCGGTCAGATGTGGCACTTGGATGACATTAAAGATAAGCTGAATATTGTCAAAGCTGATATTAAAGATAAAGACGCTTTATTAAATACAATGAAAGGAAACGAAGTTGTTTATCATTTCGCATCAAATCCGGATATTGCAAAAGCAATGACTCAGCCGGATATTGATTTCTGGGAAGGCACTTTTCTGACGAATAATATTATTGAAGCAATGAGGATCAGCGGAGTAAAGAATCTGCTGTATGCCTCCGGAGCGGTGTTACGGAGATACAGGTTTTACTGAAGCTTCGGAAGATCATTCGCCGCAGCTTCCGATCTCTACATACGGCTCGAGTAAACTTGCATGTGAAGCTATGCTGTGTTCTTACTGTTATATGTTTGATATGAATGCAGCGGCTTTCAGATTTGCAAATGTGGTAGGTCCGAATCAGACACACGGTGTCGGATATGATTTTACAAAAAAACTTCTTGATGATAGTTCAAAGCTGACAATATTAGGTGACGGTACTCAGAGCAAGTCATATATATATGTAACTGATATAATTAATGCTATCAGAAATGTTCAGCTGAATTTTCTGAAAGGGTTTTCTTATTATAATGTATCTACCTGGATTATATCAGTGTTAAAGAAATTGCTGATATAACTTCTGAAGTACTGAATTTAAAGAATGTAAAATACGATTTCACAGGCGGTAACAGGGGATGGAAAGGTGATGTCCCTGTGGTCAGAATTAATTCCGATAAGATAAGAAAGACAGGCTGGACAAATGAATTAACATCCGCTGAAGCAATCAGAAAATCTGTTGAATCCATTTATGAAGACGCATTAAAGAATAAATTCGGATGGAAGGGAGAAATTGTATGATACTTTCCAGAGCACCGGTAAGAATTTCCATGGGCGGCGGAGGAACAGACCTTCCTTCATATTATGAAAAGCACGGCGGATTCCTTCTTGCGGCGAGCATAAATAAATATGTCCATATTATGCTTAACAAAAGATTTGAAGATTCCATAAGGCTTTCATATTCCAAAACAGAGATTGTAAATAATGTAAAAGATATAGAACACAGAATATTCAGAGAATCTTTAAAATTTACTGATGTCAGAAAACAGATTGAAATAGTTTCCATCGCTGATGTTCCTTCGAACTGCGGACTCGGACTTCATCTGCTTTTACTGTCGCATTGCTCAGCGCATTATTTTCTTATAACAGGGATCATAAGACGCTGAGGGAAATTGCTGAATGCGCGTGTAACATCGAGATTAATATTCTGAAAGAGCCGATAGGAAAGCAGGATCAGTATGCGGCTACATACGGAGGATTCAATTCTTATACTTTTAATAAGGACGGATCAGTCGATGTAGAGCCGGTGAAGATATCAGAAGAAGCATTGATGGAAATGCAAAGTAACATTTTTTATTTTATCTGAATAAAACAGATCGGCAAGCGACATACTTAAACATCAGAATAAAAAACAAAGCAGAAGAATGAGGATGTGCTTGACAGACTGCATAAAATAAAAGAGATCGGACATTACACGAGAAAAATACTTGAGAAAAATAAGATCGATGAATTCGGTGATCTGCTTCACGAACACTGGTTAGTAAAGAAAGGATTATCCAGCAAGATTTCAGATCCGTTTACTGATGAAGTCTATGAAACCGCCCGAAAAAACGGCGCAATAGGCGGTAAAGTGATCGGCGCAGGCGGGGGAGGATTTTTAATGTTTTATTGTCCGAAAGAAAAAACCAAACTTGTTTCAGCCATGAAAAAATGGGACTGAAAGCGACATGGTTTTCTTTGAGCATGAAGGAGTTAAGAATGGTTTTATAATTAGTTTTAAATGGAAATAAATAATCTGGCTCTGCTGGCAGGAGGGCTTGCAACGAGATTAAAACCGCTGACGGAAACAATTCCCAAGTCTCTGGTGGATATTAACGGCAATCCTTTTATTTGTCATCAGCTTAAATTATTAAAGGAAAACGGTATTAGGAAAGTTGTTATATGCGCAGGCGCTATGGGGGATCAGATAGAGAATTATACGAAGACATCTATTCCGGAAGGCATTGAAATTATTTTATTCGCATGACGGTGAAAACTTCTGGGCACGGGAGGTGCGCTTATGAATGCAATGGTTATCTTGATGAGAAATTTTTGTGATGTATGGTGACTCATATTTAGATACTGATTTTTATAATATAAATAAATACTTTTTGAATCAAAATAAAAGCGGACTTATGACTGTGTTCAGAAATGAAGGAAAATGGGACAGCAGTAATATTGAATATGATGAAAGACTTGTTAAGTTATGATAAGAAGAATAAAACTGAAAGAATGAAGTACATTGATTACGGACTCGGCATTTTGTCTAAAAGCGCTTTTGAAGAATTTAAAGATAAAAAGTTTTTGATCTGGAAGAAGTTTATAAATCTTATTAAATAAAAATGAACTTGCAGGATATGAAGTGAAAGAAAGGTTTTATGAGATTGGTTCGTTTAAGGGACTTGATGAAACACGGAAATATTTACATTTGGAAAAAAAAAAATGGATTACATAAAAATATTTAGAAGAAGTTACATCGATTGCAGACAGTCTGGATAAGGATCAGATCGCTGAGATGGCAAAGATCATTTAGATTAAAGAAAAACGGCGGTAGACTGTTTTTCTCGGGGTCGGGAGGAGCCGGAAATGCTTCCATGCAGTAAATGATTTCAGAAAAATTGCAGGCATTGAAAGTTATTCGCCTTCAGATAATGTATCGCAACTTACTGCAAGAATTAATGATGACGGCTGGGAAACATCATATGTAAACTGGCTCAAAGGAAGCCGTCTTGAAAAAGAAGACTGTATATTTGTATTTTCTGTCGGCGGCGGAAATGAAGAAAAAATATAAGCGTTAACTTAGTCAACGCTTGAAGTTTGCAAAAGAAAACCGGATCGAAAATTATAGGGATAGTTGGAAAGGACGGAGGATACACTGCCAAAGCTGCAGATGCCGTTGTTATTATACCGACGATTAATCCGGAAACTATAACTCCGCATACTGAATCTTTTCAGGGGACGGTCTGGCATTTGCTTGTGACTCATCCTTTGGTGAAAGAATATGAAATGAAATGGGAATCAGCCGTAAAGTGAATAAGGCGGTTTTCCTTGACAGAGACGGTGTCATTAACGAACTGATATATAATGAAGCCGGCGGGGAGTTTGAGCCGCCGCACAGGACTGAAGATATAAAAATAATTAGCGGTGTCCCGGAAGCGCTTGATAAGTTAACTGATAACGGATTTGAATTATTTATCATTTCAAATCAGCCTGATTTCGCTAAAGGAAAAACATCGCTGGAAAATTTAATGCTTGTGCGGAATAAGTTTATAGAAATTCTAAATAAAGACGGAGAAAAAATTAAAGAAGACTTTTACTGTTTTCATCATCCCGAAGGCGTCACCAAGGATTTTCTTTGAACTGCGAATGCAGAAAACCTAAACGCTGTCAGTGGATATGGCAGCCGGTAAATATGGGATAGACAGAAATTCTCTTGGATGATTGGTGACAGAGAGACTGACATTGAATGCGGATAAATTCCCGTTGAAAACAATTTTAATAAAAATAAATACAACACTTATCCGGGAAAGTAAAACCGATTATACAGCGACGGATCAATTTCCGCAGCAGAAATAATTTGAATAAAAAATTTAAAATGAACAGTTCAAAAGATCTCAAAAAAAAATATTTTCAGACGGCGCGAACGTAAATGAGATGAAGAGAGTTTACGGCGAAGGCATTGTTTCCGGTTTTACAACCAATCCAACGCTGATGAAGAAGGACGGAGTAAAAGATTATGTGGCGTTTGCCAGGATGTATTGTCGGAGATAAAGGACATGCCGATCTCGTTTGAAGTGTTCACGGATGATTTCGAATCAATGGGAAGACAGGCGAATGTGATAGCGTCATGGGGAGATAATGTTTATATAAAAATTCCGGTAACCAATACAAAAGACGAAACTTCTTATGAGCTTATAAATAAAATTGTCATCAAAAGGTTTTAAGCTTGAATGTAACGGCAATACTTACTACCGCTCAGGTAAAAAGTGTATACGACAGTCTTGATAAAAGTACGCCTTCTATTATTTCAGTATTTGCAGGGAGGATCGCAGGATACAGGCAGAGACCCGATACCTTATTTGAAAGAAAGTTATGAGATCGTAAAAAACTCCGAGAGTGTAGAGCTGTTATGGGCAAGCTCCAGAGAATTGCTGAATATTGTGCAGGCGCAAGAGTGCGGATGTCACATCGTAACGGTTACCAATGACCTGCTGAAAAAACTGAAAATGATTGGCATGGATCTGAAAGAACTCTCTCTTGACACAGTGAAAATGTTTTACAATGATGCATCGTCAGCAGGATACGAATTTTAAATTTAAGAAACTAAACACGGTATAATTGTCCAAGAGGAAGGAAAAAATATTTTTATTTCTGTTCGATCTTATATTTATTGCATTAGCCTGGACTGTATATTATTACATCAGAGTGGAATCCGGCTGGATCATATACGCCAATCCTCCCGCTTTCATTGCTCCGCTAATTGCAATTTATATTTACTGGTTGATTATATTTTCATTTGCAGGATTATATCAGCACTGGTTTGTAAGATCGAGATTTGATGAATTTTCATCTGTTTTCAAAACTGTTTCCTTCGGTTGTTTTATATTGTTCTTTCTGATTTTTCTGGATGATATGATGAATGATGCGCCTATAATCTCAAGATTTCTTATTCTTATCTACTGGCTGCTGACTGTTATTTTCGTTAGTGCAGGAAGAATATTAATCAGAAGCGTTCAGAGGAATCTACTTGAGAAAGGAATCGGCTTAAGAAAGACTCTGATAGCGGGTACAGGGGAAAAAGCATCTGAACTTGAATCCATGATAAAAAATATCCGCAGCTGGGATATAAATTTATAGGATATATAAACATTAATAAACCAAAATGAGTATTTCAAAAAACTGGAAATCTAAAGGATATTAAAAGGATAATTAAAGAGAAGGACATATCGGAAATACTTATTGCTCTTGAACCGAATGAAAAGGAGAAACTCATTGATATTATCAGGTACTGCAGTGATGAGAAAGTAAATATGAAAATACTTCCGGATATGTATGAGATTGTCAGCGGTATGGCAAAGACAAATCAGATTTACGGCGTGCCTCTGATTGAAGTAATGCCGGATATAATGTCACCTGCAGGACAGCTTACAAAAAGACTGATAGATATTTCAATCTCCGGAATTACATTGATCCTGCTGTCACCTTTACTGCTGTTAGTATCAATTCTGATAAAGATGACATCTAAAGGTCCGGTCTTTTATAAGCAGGAACGTGTTGGAAAGAAAAGCGAAATTTTTACGATATATAAGTTCAGGTCAATGGTAATATATTCAGAAGAATACGGTCCGGAATGGTCGGGGGAAAATGATCCCAGGATCACTAAATTCGGGAAGCTCATCAGAAAATTGTATATAGATGAAATTCCCCAGATGTACAATGTTTTGAAAAACGAAATGAGTCTGATCGGTCCGAGACCTGAAAGACCTTTTTTTGTGGAACAGCTGAAAAAAGAAATACCGTACTATTATAAAAGATTATCAATAAAGCCCGGCATTACCGGATGGGCGCAGATAAAACACAAATACGATACTTCAGTCGATGACGTAAAGTCAAAACTGCAGTTTGATTTTTACTATATAGAAAATATGAGTCTCAAACTTGATTTCAAGATCATGATAAATACAATTATTGTAATAATTCTAATGAAAGGTCACTGATGGTGAAAAGGATATTAGTGATCATTCCTACATTCAATGAAGCGGATAATATTCTGAAGATCATTCCTCTGATTCTTGAGAATACTGATGCTGAAAATGAATTTAATATATTAGTAGTAGATGACAATTCTCCCGACGGCACAGCTAAACTGGTGGAAGATCTCAAAAATGAAAAAGTTCGCATTCTCAAAAGAGAAAAGAAGTCCGGGCTTGGTACTGCTTATGTAGCCGGTTTTAAATATGCCATCAGGGAAAATTATGACTGCGTCTTTGAAATGGATGCAGACTTTTCTCATGATCCAAAATATCTGAAAGAATTCATTAAAAAAATTGATGAAGGTTACGACCTTGTAATCGGCTCAAGATATATTGACGGAATATCGGTATTGAACTGGCCTCTGAGAAGACTGATACTCAGTTATCTTGCTTCTGTCTATACACGAGCAGTTACAGGTTTAAAAGTAATGGACACGACAGCAGGATTCATGTGCTACAAAGTTCCGGCGCTTAAACAGATAAATCTGGATGAAGTTACATCAAACGGATATTCATTTCAGATCGAAATGAAATTTAAAATGTACAAAAAAGGATTCAAAATATTTGAAGTTCCGATTTTATTTATTGACAGAAGAGAAGGGGAATCAAAGATGTCACGTAAAGTAGTCTATGAAGCATATTTCATGGTTTGGAAATTAAAATTCAGATCTATATTCGGAAAATTATAATTTTCAATAATTTGATTTAAAGGAATTTAGAATATTATTAAAATCAAGTAACCAAAAATCATTCAATGAACACCTCAGTATCGACATTTCTGTTGTAATAGTAAATTACAATGTCAAAGAACTTGCAGATAACTGTATTTCTTCCATTTACACCGCAAACAATAACGAATATAAATAGAGATATTTTTGTTGACAATAATTCTATTGACGGTAGTTCGGAACATATTGAGAAAAAATATCCTGATGTAAAGATAATCCGAAACACCAAGAACATTGGATTTTCAAAAGCAAATAATATTGCATTAAGACAGGCAAAGGGAAAATATGTTCTTATTTTAAATCCGGATACACTAATGGAGGAGAATACATTCAGCAGACTGATCAGATTTTGTGATGAGCATAAAAATACAGGGGCTGTAACTTCAAAACTAATACTCGGAAACGGTAAACTTGACTCGGCGTGTAAAAGGAGTTTCCCGGTTCCGTCAGTTGCAATACCGCGGATACTGGGACTTTCGTCTTTATTTCCTAAAAGCAAACTGTTCGGTAAGTATAATCTCACATTTCTTGATGAAAATAAAATATGGGAAGTAGATGCAATTTGCGGAGCTTTCATGTTCATTCCAAAAGCCGTTCTTGATAATGTCGGATTGTTTGATGAAGATTATTTTATGTACGGCGAAGATATTGATCTTTGCTACAGAATAAAAAAATGCGGATACAAGATCTTCTATTTCCCGGAAGTTACAACAATTCATTTTAAAGGAGAGAGTACGCGGAAGACTAATCTTTCTTACGTGAATAATTTTTACGGCGCTATGATTATTTTTGTGAGAAAAAATTTCACAGGATTCTCAAGACTGCTTTCGCCTGTACTACAATTCGGAATTTTCTGGAGATCTTTGTTTTCCTATATGCAGAGGATACTGAGAATTTTCATTTTCCCGATCTCGGATATTATTCTCTTATATTTATCACTCATACTTTCCGTAAGATTCCGTTTTGGAATTTTTCCGAACACTGATTATATGTTTATCATTTCAGTGTATGTATTAATCTGGATACTGACTCTTGCTGTATTTGGTTCATATTCAAAAAAACATTTCCTTTCACTCCGGAATACATTCAATGCAGTCATTGTAGGATTTTTTATTAATTCATCCATTACATATTTTTTTAAAGAGTATGCATTTTCAAGAGGCGTAATACTTGCATCGACTGTCCTTTCCATATTTTTCCTTCTGCTTTTCAGAGGCGGATACAAAATGTATTTATTTATGGTATCAAAAAATATTCTTCTTAACAAAGTGAATCTGCTACAGGTAGGAAGTGAAAGACTCAGTCAGAATGTGGAGGATAAGTTAAATTCAAAGTATAACATTATTCATTATTCCGATATTTCACAGAAGAATGAAATTTCAGAGCTTGAAGAAATTATTATGATAAATAAAATTGATGAAGTCGTATTTGCAGGGAATCAGTTTTCCAATCAGGATATGCTGAACCTGATGTGGGATATGCGCAACAGGAATGTAAGATTCAGAATATTCCCTTCAGGAAAAGAGCTGATGCTTTCAAAGCTGAATACAAGCAGTATTGATGAGATTAACCTAATTGAAATTGAATATAATATTAATAATAAATTAAATATATTTTTAAAAAGAACTTTTGATATAGTTTTCTCAATAATTCTTCTAATTACGGTTTATCCCGTTTTGATAATCCTGATGAAGTTGTTTAAATACAATCCGTCAAAACATATTTCCAAACTGCTTTTGCTTCCTGATGTATTCAGGGGAAATACAAGTTTTGTAGGGTATCCTGTTTGGCTTGAGACAGAACAGAAACAGTATATCGGAAAGAAAGGTCTCACAGGACTTGTACAGCTGAATTACTATAAGGGAATTTCAGAAGAAGAGATAATCAATATGAATTTATTCTATGCAAAGAATCAATCTCTTATACTCGACATGGAGATTTTATTAAAAACATTTTTCTTAACATTCAAAAAATAAAATGGCTGTTCAAAATTATCTTGAAATTGAAAAACCGATAATTACTCTTGAAAATAAAATAAAGGAAATGCGGAAGATGTCTGATCAGCTTGACATTTCCCATGAGATTAGCAAGCTTGAAGAAAGGATAAACGAATTGAGAAAAGAAATATTCAGTAATCTAACTCCGTGGCAGATAGTTCAGCTTGCGCGTCATCCCGAGAGACCATATGCGCTTGATTATATTTATCTGATGACGGAAAATTTTGTAGAACTTCACGGAGACAGACATTTCGGAGATGATAAAGCGATAGTCGGAGGATTTGCAAATCTTGACGGCAGGACTGTGATGATAATCGGTCAGCAAAAAGGAAGAGATACAAAATCAAATATATACAGAAATTTCGGAATGCCGAATCCTGAAGGTTACAGGAAAGCGCTGAGACTCATGAAGCTTGCGGAAAAATTTAACAAACCTGTAATCACGCTGGTAGACACACCCGGAGCTTTCCCCGGGATAGAAGCGGAAGAAAGAGGACAGGCCGAAGCTATTGCAAAAAATCTGTATGAAATGTCTTCTCTTCAGGTTCCGATAATAGTTGCTATAATCGGAGAAGGCGCTTCAGGCGGTGCTTTAGGAATAGGAGTCGGCGACAGAATACTTATGCTGAAATACTGCTGGTACTCAGTCATATCCCCGGAATCATGTTCATCAATATTATGGAGAAGCTGGGACTACAAAGAACAGGCGGCTGAGTCGCTTAAGCTAACTGCAAAAGATATGCTTGCTTTAAAAATAATCGACAGGATAGTAGAAGAGCCGGAAGGCGGCGCGCACAGGGATCATGAAGAAGCTGCGAAGCTTCTGAAAAAAGCTCTGACAGAGGAGCTTGACGCAGTAAGTAAAATTAAAAAAGATAAATTCCTTGATAATAGAATTAAGAAATTCGGGGAAATGGGTTTTTTCAAAGACTGATATATATATATAAATAAGAGATAACTTATTACATCTCAATAAATTTCAAATAATAAATTGTCTTCAGATAACACAAAATTTCTCATTAAAGGCGGTAAACCGCTTTTCGGAAAAGTAAAAGTAAGCGGAGCAAAAAATTCCGCAACAAAATTATTAGTCGCCTCTCTGCTGACTTCTGAAGAATGTATCCTTTACAATTCACCAAATAAGATCAGCGACCTTTCCATCACTTCTGAACTGTGCAGATCTCTCGGCAGTATAATTGATTGTAATGAAGATGTTCTTATAACCAAAACAGAGACTGTAAATTCATCACACATTCCGGAAGATATAGGTAATAAAAACAGAATAGCCATTCTTCTTGCCGGACCACTTCTTTCAAGGACAGGTAAAGCTGAAATTCCGATTCCCGGCGGATGTAAGATTGGTTCGCGTCCTGTGAATTTTCACATTGACTCACTTGAAAAATTAGGCTGCAATGTTTCAGTAAAAAATAATTATTTTATTCTTCAGTCTGACGGTCTGCGCGGATGTAATATAAGACTTGATTATCCGAGTGTCGGCGCAACAGAAAATATTCTGATAGCCGCATCGATTGCAAAAGGCAGAACTGTACTTACGAATGCCGCAGTAGAACCTGAGATTATCGATCTGATAAAGTTTCTTCAGAAAATGGGAGCGATCATTGAAATAAATACAGACAGAAAAATTACTGTCGAAGGTGTAGAAAAGTTAAACGGCGCTGAACATTCCGTAATACCTGACAGAAATCAGTCAGCATCATTTGCATGCGCCGGACTGGCGTCAAAGGGAGATATTTTTGTTGAGAATGCCGTTCAGGAAAATCTGATTACTTTTCTGAATACCGTAAGAAGAGTCGGAGGAAAATTTGAAGTAAAGGAAAACGGGATCAGATTCTTTTATGACGGAGAGTTTAAATCCATTCCAATAGAAACAAATGTGCATCCGGGATTTATGACAGACTGGCAGCAGCCTTTTGTAATACTTATGACACAAGCGAAAGGAATATCAATAGTTCACGAGACAGTATATGAAGAAAGATTTGGATATGTGAGTGAGCTTATTAAAATGGGAGCCGAAATAGAATTATATGATACCTGTCTCGGCGGGCTGCAGTGCAGATTTGCGAATACTCATTATTTTCACAGCGCGGTTATAAAGGGTCCGACCGCTCTTCATTCGGCGGAAATAAATGTGCCGGACCTCAGAGCGGGATTTTCATATTTAATAGCCGGAGTTATTGCAAAGGGAGAATCAACAGTAAACGGTGCTGTTTATATCGACAGGGGATATGAAGAAATTGATACAAAGCTCCGGGATCTCGGAGCGGAAATTAAAAGAATAGATAATTAGCGTTATAAATAAATTCAATATTAGTTATTCAATATACATTAAATGTTTAAAATATTATGAAAGATAAATTACAGGAATTAAAAGAAAAGAAAGCCGAAGCCTTTGCAGGCGGAGGTCAGAAGAGAGTTGATTCACAGCATAAGAAAGGAAAGCTGACTGCAAGAGAGAGAATAGAATTACTGCTGGATGAAGGAAGCTTTGAGGAAACAGACATTTTCGTAAGACACCAGTCTTATGACTTTGAACTGGCAAAACAGAGATTTTACACAGACGGAGTAATTACCGGAACAGGTAAAATAGACGGCAGAACTGTTTGTGTATTTTCACAAGACTTCACTATTCACGGCGGATCGCTTGCAGAATACCACGCAAAAAAAATATGTAAAATAATGGATCTTGCGATGAAGATCGGAGTGCCGGTAATCGGTATTAATGACAGCGGCGGCGCAAGAATTCAGGAAGGTGTTGTTTCTCTTGGCGGATACGCTGATATCTTTTTAAGAAATACTTTATCAAGCGGAGTAGTGCCGCAGATATCTGCAATTGTAGGTCCGTGTGCAGGAGGAGCTGTTTATTCACCGGCGATAACTGATTTTATTTTTATGGTTGATAAAGTATCGTATATGTTTGTTACCGGACCGAATGTAGTAAAAACAGTTACTCATGAAGAAGTCACATTCGATGATCTCGGCGGAGCGCGAACCCATGCCGTAAAAAGCGGAGTCAGTCATTTTACCTCTGAAAATGAAGTGGAATGTTTTCAGAGCATCAGAAAACTAGTATCGTATATTCCGCTGAATAATATGGATGCAGCTCCCTTTACTGAATATACAGGCGGTGAAAAAGATCTGGAGTTTCTGAATAATTTTATTCCGGACATTTCAAATAAACCATACGATGTTAAAGATGTAATAAATGCTTTGATCGATGATGACACATTTTTTGAAGTACATGCAGAGTATGCTGAAAATCTTGTTGTTGGATTCGGAAGAATTAACGGCAGGTCGGTTGGTATAGTGGCAAATCAGCCTCTGGTGCTCGCCGGAGTGCTGGACCTGAATTCTTCTATCAAAGGCGCGAGGTTTGTCAGATTCTGTGATGCATTCAATATCCCTCTTCTGATACTTGAAGATGTCCCGGGATTCTTACCGGGAACGGATCAGGAATGGCGGGGTGTGATCAGACACGGTGCTAAACTGCTGTATGCTTTTTGTGAAGCTACGGTTCCTAAAATTACAATCATTCTCAGAAAAGCATACGGAGGCGCATACGATGTTATGAGTTCAAAACATATCAGAGGAGATTTTAATCTTGCCTGGCCAACAGCTGAAATTGCTGTTATGGGAGCGCAGGGAGCAGCTGAAGTTATTTTCAGAAAAGAAATTGAAGCTTCAGATGATAAAGTCGCCGCTCTAAAGGAAAAAGTGGATGAGTTCACTGAAAAATTCGCAAATCCATATCTGGCTGCTGAGAGGGGATTTATAGATGATGTGATCGAACCGAAAGAAACCCGAAAAAAATTAATATACTACTTCAAGATACTTGAGAATAAAGTAGATTCAAATCCAAAGAAAAAGCACGGTAATATTCCATTATAAAATGATCTTAAATTATCTGCATCCGGATTCTTTTTTAACCGGCTGCAGATAATCTCTTAAAGTTTATTCAGCATGTTTAAACTTCGCAGTAAAATGCCGCAAAAATTCAGACTCTTCCGTAATTACAAATCCTTTTACATCCATTTTATTTTCAATAAGTATATTGAAAACTTCTATTACATATTCAATGTGACTTTGAGTATATACTCTTCTCGGAATTGCAAGTCTGACCAGTTCATTCGGCGCAGGTATTAATTTACCTTTTTTGTCATATTTGCCAAACATCACAGAGCCAATTTCAACTGAACGAATCCCGCCTTTAAGATACAGTTCGCACACAAGCGCCTGTCCCGGATATTGATCAACCGGAATATGCGGATAAAAAGATTTAGCATCTATATAAACTGCATGACCGCCGATCGGCCATATCAGAGGAACGCCCATTTTATAAAGCATCTCGCCGAGATATTCCGTGCTTCGGATCCTGTACTTCAGGTAATCTTCATCAAATACTTCCCGAAGCCCGAGCGCAATAGCTTCCATATCACGTCCGGATAATCCGCCGTATGTAACAAATCCTTCAGTGATGATGAGTAAATTTGTGCATGCATCAGCAAGCTCCTTTTCTTTTAAAGCAAGGAATCCCCCCATATTAACAAGTCCGTCTTTCTTTGCGCTCATGACACATCCGTCACAAAGCGAGAACATTTCTTTTGCAATATTTCTGTAGGAAAGACTTGCATATCCGGGTTCCCTTGTCTTTATGAAATAAGAATTCTCCGCTATCCTGCAGCAGTCAAGGAAAAATTTTACATTAAATTTTTTACACAGGTTACTCACTTCAATTGCATTCTTCATACTTACCGGCTGACCTCCGCCGCTGTTGTTTGTGACTGTCAGGATAACCGCTCCGATTTTTTTACTGCTGTGTTTTTTTAAGAGCTCCTTTAATTTATCCGTATCCATGTTCCCTTTAAACGGATGAGAATGCATTGGCTCAGCTGATTCAGCTATAGGAATATCTATGGCTTCAGCTCCGGAAAATTCTATATTGGCGCGTGTTGTGTCAAAATGCGTATTACTGATAAAAGTTTTTCCTTTGCCGCCAAGGTAACCGTAAAGAATTCTCTCGCCGGCTCTGCCCTGGTGAGTCGGAAGAATATATTCAAATCCTGTAAGATCTTTTACTTCCTCTTCCATTTTCAGCCAGCTCTTCGATCCGGCATACGCTTCATCACCATCCATTATTGCTGACCATTGTTTTGAACTCATTGCCGAAGTTCCGCTGTCTGTCAGAAAATCTATTAATACATCTTTTGAATGAAGCTGAAAAGGATTAAAATTCGCCTCTTCCAGAGATAAAGTTCTTTCCTCTTCAGTTGACATTGAGATCGGCTCTACGGATTTTATTTTGAACGGTTCAAATATTGTCTTAAATTTCATTTATAAATCTCCTCTATTAATTTTATAAAATTAAATCTATTCGAATTTTTAATAATGTAAATATACTGATGAATTTATATTATGATAAATATCATATGTTTATGATCTGAATAATTTTAAATGAAAAAAACCGAATTACATAATAGAGACTTTCATTCACTAAATTTATTATGTCATTCTTTGTCTGCCATTGAAATTCACACTTAAATTATAATTGTAATTTAGTAAATTGCATTCATGATTTCACTGAATAATATTTCCATGCGGTACGGTTCGAAAGAGCTGTTTGATAAAGTATCTCTGCGTGTAGCGGGAAAAGACAGACTATCGCTTGTCGGCTCCAATGGCGCCGGAAAATCTACTCTGCTTAAAGTAATAGCCGGAATGATATCATCTGATGAAGGTGAAGTAGCGATTTCCAGACATACAACGGTCGGATACCTGCCGCAGGAGGGGATCCGTTTTATGGGAAAAACACTTTATGATGAAGTTTACAGCTCGGCAGGTGATATAAATAAGATACAGGAAGAAATGCGTCAGATCGAAAATGAGATGAGCGAATTTGAAGATACTTCTACAGATGAATTTATGGATCTTGTTTATGAATACGGCGAGCTTCAGGAAAGATTCCAGATGCTTGACGGATTCAGGCTAAAATCCAAGATAGAAAAAATCCTGATAGGTCTGGGTTTTTTTGAAAAGGATTTTGACAGAATGACTAATGAGTTCAGCGGCGGCTGGCAAATGAGAATTGCACTTGCAAAACTTCTTTTAACTAATCCATCGATCCTTCTTCTTGATGAACCTACAAATCACCTAGATATTGAATCACTAATCTGGGTTGAAAATTATCTGATGAATTATCAGGGCGCAATTGTGCTGGTATCGCATGACAGAAGTTTCCTTGATAATATCACTCAGAGAACAATAGAAATTTCTTTGGGTAATGTAACAGAGTATTCGGGAAATTATTCTTTTTACAGAACAGAAAAAGAGATCAGGAAAGAGCTTCAGGAAAATCAGTTTAATAACCAGCAGAATTATCTTCGTCAGCAGGAAAAATTTATAGAAAGATTCAGATATAAAGCCTCCAAAGCAAAAGCTGTACAAAGCAGGATCAAGCTGCTTGATAAGGTTGACTGGATTGAAATAGAAGATGAAGAATCAACAGTAAGTTTTACTTTTCCTCCGGCTACACATTCGGGTAAGACATCGATAGAGTTGTCAGGCGTTACAAAAAAGTTATGACAATGTAAATAATGTACTTGAAGATATTAACTTAATAATCGCAAGAGGTGAGAAAATTGTTTTGTTCGGTGTTAACGGCGCCGGTAAATCAACGCTGGTAAGGATTATCGCCGGTCATGAAAAAATTAACAAAGGTGAAGTCAAACCCGGTCATCTCGCAGGAATTAAATTCTACGCTCAGAATCAGGCGGAAGAATTAAATCCTGAACTTACGGTTCTGGAAACTATGGAACAGGCGGCAACGGGAGACATTCAGAAAAATCTCAGATCGATCCTCGGCAGTTTTCTTTTCAGGGGCGATGATGTATTTAAAAAAGTAAAAGTACTTTCCGGCGGTGAAAAATCCAGACTGGCGCTTGCAAAGATGCTGATAGAACCCTCTAATTTTTTAATACTTGACGAACCTACAAATCATCTGGATATGAGATCCAAGGAAGTACTTATGAATGCTTTGAAAAAATACTCCGGCACTGTGCTGATTGTATCGCATGACAGGGAGTTTATTGACGGTATAGTGGATAAAGTAATTGAAGTAAAGAATAAAAAAATTAAAACCTTTATCGGAAATGCTACTGATTATCTTAAAGAAAAAGAAAATGAATTCCTGAAAGGCGAAATTAACCGGGAAAAAACTGTCAAGCTTAAAACTAAATCGGAGATAAAACCAAAACCGGATAAATCGTCCGAAAGAGAAATTAAGGATGCAAGAAAGGAGCTTAATAAAAAAATTGAACCTGTCAAAAGAGATTTAAAAAATCTGGAGACGGAAATTGCAAAATTAGAAACGGAAATTACAGAAATTGAAAAACTTATGGCAAGCGAAGAATATTATAAAGGCGGTTCTAACATTCTGAATATTTCGAACAAATATAACAGTTTAAAGGAAAAATTAAAAAATGTATATTCCAACTGGGAAATTAAATCCGTTTTACTTAATGATCTTGAAAAACAATTAACTAAATTTAAATTAACTACATGAAAACTATTAAAACTTTAACAGTATTAATTGTCTCCTTTATTCTTTTAAATTTTCAATCTGTATCGGCAGAATTCAATTTTGATCCGAAGCTGAAACTCAATAATTCTCAGGACAGATCTTCTGAAATAAAGAACAGGGACCTGGAGAAAGCGAAAAAATATCATCAGAAGAGGACCGGAGAATTTTTCGGCGCATCTGTAGATTTTCAGATCGGATATGGTACAACTTCACCTTCAGTGACCGAAAGAGACAATCAAAGAGAAATAAATACAGAAAGTAAAGGCGGAATTACTTTCGGAGCTCTTGTAAATCTCAATTTGTTTGGTCTGTTAAATCTGACATCCGGCTTAGATCTCATAAATAAAACATATGATTACGGGGTCCCATATGTTAATGATCCGCTCAATACTCTTGACTCTACTGTCAAATCAGTAAAAAATCAATTTCTGAATATTCCCTTAAATCTGAATTACAGCGGAATGGTTTCGGATAAAGTTGGAGTCAGCTTCAGCGGCGGTCCTTATTTTGGAATCCTTTTGAATCCGGATAATGCCGTTAATGGGTTTAAGGATTTTGATCTGGGACTTAACGGGATCATTACAGGAAATTATATGCTGAATCCTTTTACAAGCATTATACTCGGTACAAAACTTCAGTACGGCGGACTTAATAATTTGCTTAGTGCCGGTACGATTGAGAAAGTGACTTTAACAAACTGGAATGTATTTACAGGACTTAGATTCGGATTCTGATTTTTATAATTATATATAATATTAAAGGGAGTCATGCTCCCTTTTTTTTTATTAATTGAAAATATTCGATAATTCTTTATGAAAATATTTTTTTTATTTATTCCTTTTTTATTACTGATAAGCTCCTGCAGCGGCAAAGATAAAGAACAAAATAAAATTTCTGAAGCAGCAAAGAGTAACAAAATATCCGGAGATAAAAACGCCGGCAACAAAAATTCCGGTCTGATCTCCGGTGAAAAATCATTATCCGACAATCCGGTAGTTTCTGATATTCAGTTTGGAATTAATCTTGTTCCTGAGTCACTGCATAATGAAAATAAAATTATTGAAGCTGTAAAATGGAAAGACAGTCTCGGTATGAATTTAATTGTTATTACTTTATCAGATGAGAAAACAGTGTATGAAGATAACCGGATAAAAGAATTTTTTGTACATCATTATCTTCTCAGCGGGAATACTAAAGTTTTATGGAAGACTTATGATTTTGTAAAAGACTGTCCTTTTGATATTACACTTGAATATATTGACAGATCACTTACCGTAACCGATCTGGACAGCAACGGACTTGCTGAGACATCTTTCGTTTACAGACTGTCGTGCAAAAGCGATGTAAGTCCCGATGATATGAAGCTGATAATGCATGAAGGCCATAAGAAATATGCAGTCAGGGGAGTGATGATACTTAAAATTAATAATGAAGATGCGGTCGGGGGAGAGATGAATATCGATGCTTCTTTCAGTAAAGCTCCGCCTGAATTTAAAATATATGCAGTTGAAAAATGGAATAAATTCAATAAAGATTTTGTCGGCGAAATGTATGATAAATAAATTCACCGGATATGGATTTCTGATTTTGAAAGTGCTTGTTGCTGCATTTCTGATTTCAGGCTGCTCGTCTTCAAAAAATAATGAAGAAGACGAGGATTACATTGAAAAAAAAATAAAAGAAGAGGGGAGTAAGAAAGATACAAAAAGCGAATATGAATCGACCGGAATAGGAATTATTAAAATGGCTGAGTTCGAACAGAATAATGAAATGTACAGGGTGGAAGTGGATTCAACTTATCTTTACTGGCTTGATAATGAATTGCTTATTCTTAACGGTTCAACAAAATGCAATATCTACGCTTTGAATGTCCTGAAAAAAGCAGGATGTAATACTCCGGAAGTAAATGCGCTTTGCCGTGATCTTTTTGATACGCTGAATTTTACGGAGATCATGCCTGTGATAGGAATTAATGATGTATCGAATGCAATACCCGGAGATCTTATTATATGGAGCGGACATGTTATTATTTTTGAATCAGAGACAGAAGTGAACGGACAACAGTATGTAAAGGCGTACTGGGCAGGAACCCGAAACCCGGATAACGGAGAGAATATAAAAAATAATGTCTGCTACGGAAAGTTTAAGCTGAACGGAAATTACATTGTAAGAAGACCTACGAAATTATCATACCGGAATTAGAAATTCTAAATTATTATCAGAGAGCTTTCAGAATTTTACTCAGGAAATCTATTTGTATTTTCAGATCTTTAAGGGATTTATTATTTATGATCACAAAATCTGACAATTCCATTTTTTTCTTTTCATCCACTTGAAATTTCATTAACTCTTTAATTGATTTTGTAGAAGCTTCATCCCGTAACTTTAATCTGTCAACTCTTTCTTTTTTATTTGAAAATACTGTAATGACATAATCCATTAATTTACTTAATCCGCTTTCAAAGACCAGCGCTGATTCAACAATTACAATATCGTAATTATTATTCTTTACAAATTTTTTAATATCATTTATTACAACCGGATGAACTATCTTGTTAATTGCCGAATAATTTTTTCTGCTGGAAAATATTTTTTCCCGGAGTTTCGGAAGGTTGATCTTACCTTTGTAATTGACAATATCTTTTCCGAAAACCTTTATAATTTCAATAACAAGTTTTTTATCAGTTAGATAAAGATTTTTTGCTATTTTATCAGAGTGAAGAACTTTAAAACCTCTTTTGGAAAGCAGTTTGCAGACTTCAGTCTTACCGGAACCTATCCCGCCCGTTACTCCGATCAGTAATTTCTTTTTTATTTTCATTATTTACAAAGTAAACAATTTATTTGGCATATGAAATAGACCTTCTTTCTCTGATTACATTTACTTTGATCTGACCGGGGTATTCCATTTCTTCCTGAATCCTGTGAGCAATATCTGATGCAAGCTGATCCTGTAATGTATCGTCTATCTTGTCCTGTTCTACAATAACCCTGACTTCTCTTCCCGCCTGTATTGCATATGTTTTTACAACTCCTTCAAAAGATTTGGCAATAGTCTCAAGTTTTTCAAGTCTCTTTGAATACGCTTCAATGGATTCTCTTCTTGCGCCAGGTCTTGCGCCGCTGATGGAATCCGCAGCCTGTACCAGAATTGATATCGGATGTTCCATTGGCATTTCATCATGATGCGCTCCGATAGCATTGCAGATTATCGCATGTTCCTTACATCTTTTAGCTACTTCATATCCGAGTATTGCATGCGGACCTTCAATGTTTCTGTTAATGGTCTTTCCCATGTCATGTAAAAGTCCGGCTCTCTTAGCCATTTGCGCGTCCAGCCCGAGCTCTGCCGCCATTATACTTGCAAGATGACCTACTTCTATAGAATGATGCAGTACATTTTGTCCGTAGCTTGATCTGTATTTCATTCTTCCGATCAGTGTGATTATATCTCTGTGAATGCCCTGAATACCCATTTCTATCAGAGTATTCTCACCAACTCTTATCAGCTCTTCGGTAAGTTCCTTCTGCACTTTCTCAACAACCTCTTCTATTCTTGCCGGATGAATCCGGCCGTCAGCGATCAGTCTTTCCATTGCTACTCTTGCGACTTCCCTTCTGAACGGATCAAATCCTGAAATAATAATTGCTTCTGGAGTATCGTCAACAATTATATCAACTCCTGTCACTGCTTCAAACGCCCTTATATTTCTTCCTTCCTTTCCGATGATCCTTCCTTTGAGTTCATCCGAATTTATCTGAAGTACGCTGACCGTAGTTTCTACCGAATGATCAGATGCAGTCCGCTGAATTGACTGAATGATAATATTCTTTGATATTCTGTTTGATTCAAGTTTTGTTTCCTCCCTGATCTCCTGAATTTTTTGAGCTGCTTCGAGCTTTGCGTCATTAATCAGATTTTCAAATAAAAGCTTTTTAGCTTCTTCTTCTGATAAACCTGATATTCTCTGAAGTTTGTTTCGTTGCTCTTCGAGAACTTCTTCATTTGCACTTATAAGTCTTTCAGATTCAGATATTTTAAATTCAGCTTCCTTGGTTTTTAATTCATTCAGTTCAATTGCTTTCTGAAGTTTATTTTCAGTATTTACTAATTCGCTTTTTGCTGTTTCTAATTTATCCAGTTCGAGCTTTATTTTTTTTTCATCTGCAACTACTTCTTTTTCCCGTATCTTTACTTCTTCTTCATGCTGCTGCTTTTTCTTTAAGAATTCATCTTTAACCTCAAGAAGTTTTTCCTTTTTAAGATTTAAAGTAGCTTTTTCTGCATCTGATAAAATTTCTTTTGATCTTTTTTCCGCGCTTTCTATTTTATCTTTAGCTTTTAATTCGGCATCAGATAAAATTTTCTTTGCCACATTATCAGCGCCTTCAATTTTTATTTTATTTGACCTTGAGTTTATATACCATCCCAGGAAAAAAGTTAAAAGGCAAAGCGCTACAAGTATTGGCAGTAATATGTATAATTCCAAATCCATAATTTATTTATAATCCTCCGTTACAAAGTTAGTGTTTTTAGAAATACTGTCTGTTATTTAAAATAAAATATTTTGTCAGATTCAAAAATTTATTCTTTACGGAAAATCCGGACAGAATAAAAAAAACCGCTTCAGACAAGTACATAGCGCAAAGGTATAAAGAAACCTTTCCTATCATACGGTGGGTGGTGCCAGAATGTCTTTTGCTTCCACTGATCGCTATTGATACTTATTCAGCATCAGCGATTCCGCGTTAAGCAGATGAGGCCTGTAATTGACATTTTCCGAGCTTACCTCCCATATAGTTAAACCTGTTGGTTTTTTATAATGTTTGACTATTGAGTCTGAGCGGTTTTAATAACCTTATAATTATGTAAAGAACGTAGTTTCTGATTTCACAAATTATCTTCGATCGCTTCGCTGATTGAATTGGCTTTTGAGATTAATTCATCAAGCAGATCTGTATAATCCTTTTCAAGGTTTGTTTTTATATCCTTTTCCTTGAAATACTCTTCTGCTATGTTCAATGCTGAAACAACTGCAATAGTTTCTTCAGATTGATTGGGTGATTCGCTGTTAAGCCGGTTCATGATACCGTCAACGTAATCCGATATCCTTTCCACTTTTTCAGCGCTGTCTCCTGCAGATTATATTCATTATTGAATATTTTAACTCTTATTTCCTTCTGGCTCATTTTTCCAATCAATAATGATTAATGCAATTTGTGAAATTAAAAACTGTTGTGTCAAACATTTTACGCATCCCTGTATTCCTCTCCGTTATCGTACTGATCTAAATGTGTATCTATTCTTGTAATTAAATCTTTTATTCTCGATTTTGCAAGATCTTTGTCCTTTAAAGATATTTTGTTATCTCCTGAATTTAAAATTACGTTTTTTAATTCAGAATTTTCTTTATCCTTATTTATTAGTTCTGTGTTAAGTTTAGTCTGTTGTAACTTTAAATCGGATATTTTTAAATTTAAGTTCTTGACGTTTTCTTTAAGTAAGTTATTTTCATTTTTCAGGTCCTTGTATTTGGAAATCAATAATTTGATCCTTGAAAAAAGGTCATCAAGAGAAACTCTCAGCGTATTTTTCTGATCCTTAAAAAACTCTTTGATGTTGTCCTGATTGTTCAAATTTTTGTAATTTTTATTGTGATCTGATCACAGCATTAAGTTTGGTTTTAAGATCCTGAATTACTTTATCCATTGCAGCAGAAATTTCTATATCTGTAAGTGTCTTTTCTTCTGATGAAAATTCCATACTGAAAGCAAGGCTTTTCTTTCCTTCTTCGATCTTATCTCCGGAATAAATGTCAAACAGTTCTAATCTGCTGAGCAGACCTTTTCCGCTTTTTAAAATCTGATCATTTACAATGTTATAAGGTAAATCCCTGTCGATTAATACGGCAAGATCTCTTTTTACCTTAGGAAATTTTGATATCTCTTTGTATAAAATTTTCCTGAAAAAATTCTTTAAAATTTTATTCAGACAAAATTCAGCAATAAAAACGTCAGAATCAATCTCAAATTCTTTCTTATGTTTGTTATCTGCTTTATATATAGCTGCGATGTTGTAATTATTTAAACTTATATCTATCCTGACACTGTCTATACTCTTGTTATAATGATAATTTAATTCAGACTCGTCAAGATTTAAATTAAACAAAAGCATCTCAGCTTCTCCTTTAATATCAAAAAAATTAAACTCATCATCATTTCCATATATTGCAGGAATATCTCTTTTGCCTGAAAGAGCCATTATGAGTTTTGTCTCTTCAATAAATTCACCGCCTTTATCACTGTAGACTTTTCCGGTTTCAAAAAATTTTAGCGATATGTCTTTTCCGCTGTTGTTGAAGTTGCTTTTTATCACACCAAGCATGCCCGGTAAAAGTCCGGTTCTTAATGTATTCATTTCTGCAGAAACAGTATTCTCAATTTTCACTCCGGCTGAATCCCCATTGTTAATTATATTCACAGAATTTCCGTCTGTCATAGGAGAAGTAAGTATCTGATTAAATCCGCGACCGGTCAGGTAATCATTTATTGACCTCATGAGCCTGTGATCTTTATCGTCAATAAGCGAAGAGTTTTCGGTATTTACATTGAAATTATATTTTGCAGGAATATTATCATAACCGTAAAGTCTGGCAATCTCTTCAATTAAATCCGCTTCCCTGATAATATCCTGTCTCCTGAATTCCGGAATCTGAAAATATAATATTTCGCTATCTTCCCGTAAAAAATTTAATTCGATCTTTCCAAGTAGTTCAATTATTTGTTCCTTTGTAAGTATAATTCCTAAAAGTTCACTTGCTTTGGAAACTCTTACGCCTGCTTCAAGAGCAGTAAGTTTTTCAGGGTAAAGGTCATAAAGACCGGCTGAGATATTTCCGTTTGCGATCTCTGAAATTAAATCTGAAGCTCTTTCGCTTGCATATTTAACAATATCAATATCAACGCCTCTTTCAAATCTCTGCGATGCATCAGTCTGCAGTCCGAGCCGCTTGGAATTTTTCCTGATACTGACAGGATCAAAATACGCCGACTCCAGAAATACATTTTTAGTCTCATTAGTAATTTCGGAAAATTCTCCTCCCATCACTCCTGCAATACCGGAATATCCTTCTCCGTCACAGATCATCAGGGAAGCTGAGTTAAGCTTTCTTTCTTTCGAATCCAATGTTGTAAAACTGTCGCCTTCATTTGCAGTCCTGACTATTATTTTCTTTCCGCGGATCTTGTCATAATCGAATGCATGTAGCGGCTGACCGGTTTCCATCATTATATAATTTGTAATATCGACAATGTTATTTCTCGGTCTTAGTCCGATAGAAATAAGTTTCTTTTTCAGCCAGTCAGGTGATTCCCTAATAATTACATCTTTTATAACTCTGCCTGTAAACCTTTTGCAAAGGTCAGTATTCTCAATTTCAATTGTGATCAGTTCTTCAGTCTTTTCAGCGCTTTCTTTAAGATCCGTTCCGGGAAATTTTATTTTTTTACCATAGATAGCTGCAATTTCGCGTGCAATACCAAAGTGAGAAAAAAGATCGCCGCGGTTTGGAGTAATGCCGATATCAAATACTACATCGTTCATACCGGAAATCTCAGCAAACGGAGTTCCGTTTTTCGCATCGGTCTGCAATACCATAATGCCGTCATGATCATCTGAAAGATTCAGTTCTTTTGATGAGCAGATCATTCCTTCAGAGATCTCTCCGCGAATCTTAGATTTTTTTATTTCAAATTCTCCGTCAGGAATTACTGCGCCGATTTTTGCCACACAGACTTTCTGACCTTTTTCCACGTTCGGAGCTCCGCATACAATGTTCAGTATCTCTTCACCGGAATTTACTTTACAGACTGAAAGCTTATCGGCATTCGGATGTTTATCCTTTTCTAAAACTTCTCCAATGACAAAATTATTAAACTTAACGCTTTCGTCTTCAATTGATTCAATGTCCAGACCGATTGCGATCATTTTGTCCGTAAGAGATTCCAGTGAATCGTATTGAAATCCGGGGATATATTCCTTTATCCAGTTTAAACTAATTTTCATAGTGAGCAATATACTTATTCATAAAGGGAGTTTAAATATAGTTCTTAAGTATTTTGAAAATTTCGATAATATTTTTTATTAACATTGATCAATAAGATTAATTTTCAGGAGATCTGAATTTTGAACAAAAAAAAACCCGGATTAATAATAACCCGGGTTCCTTATTCGATATTAGAATTTTTATTCGCCGTCTTTTTTCGGCTCTTTTCTGAAATTTTCTACAGGTTTGTCTTCGCTTCTTTTGTATTCTCTCGATCCGTCGCTTCCTGAGTCATATGTCTTCGGCGGATTGTAAGTACCTGTATTATATGTTCTGGAAGAATTATTGCTTCTCTTTTTCTTTTTAGAGCTGTATTTCTTTCCTTTTTTCTTTTTAGATGTTTTCTTTTTGGAAATTTTCTTTTTAGAAGATTTCTTTTTGTTGGATTTTTTCTTTGTAGATTTCTTCTTTCCTGAAGAAGTTTTCTTTTTCTTAGTACTCTTCTTCTTCTTTTTAGGACCTTTCTTTTTTGTGGTTTTTTTCTTTTTACTTTGATTCAGATCTTCAATTTTACTCTGCGATTTTGCATTTAATTCAGAGATCGTACCAATTGTACCGAAAAAAGTAAAAACAAATAAAAAAGATAATATGAATAATGATCTTTTTGACATGCTTTTCTCCTTTTTTAATTTATGTCAGGACAAAACTAATTCATTAAAGACTAAAGTTCAATTCATTTTTTAACTTTTTTAAATAAACTTCAATTCATATTTTACTTTAACTATATATGACAATAAGCAATAATAAAAAGACAGTTGTAATTGCAATGAGCGGAGGCGTTGATTCATCTGTCGCCGCTGCGCTGCTTAAAAATGAAGGTTACAATCTTATCGGAATTACAATGAAAACCTGGGGATATGATGACTTTCCCGAAAAGGATTCCGGATGCTGTTCACTTGAGACTATTTACAGCGCGAGGAATGTCGCTCAGAATCTTGGCTTCAGTCATTATACTCTGGACTTTACTGAGAAATTTAATGATATCGTAATTAATAATTTCATATCTGAGTATCTTAAGGGAAATACTCCGAACCCTTGTGTGCTGTGTAACAAATCCATAAAATGGGGAGCTCTTCTTGAAAAAGCTGAATCACTCGGAGCAGACTATCTTGCAACCGGTCATTATGCAAGGATAAGATTTGATGAATCTAATAACAGGTATAATGTTGCCGAAGCTGCAGATAAAAAAAAAGATCAGTCATACGCTTTGTGGCGCGTCTCTCAGTATGCGCTCAGTAAGACAATCTTTCCGTTAGGCGGATATACAAAATCAGAGATAAGAAAACTCGCGCATGATATGAATCTCAAACCGGCCGATACTCCGGATTCTCAGGAAATTTGCTTTGTGCCGAATAATAACTACAGGGATCTTATACAGATCCGGCTTCCCGGTCTGAATGAAAGTATCTCTGGCGGGGATTTAATTTATAATAATGAAAAAGTCGGCACTCATAAAGGTTATCCTTATTATACAATTGGGCAGAGAAGAGGTCTGAATGTTGCTTTCGGTAAAAGATTATATGTTTCAAAAATTGATGCGAAAAAAAATCAGGTTCATATCGACGATGAAGAAAATCTTTACAGATCTGAATTTACGGTAAAGGAGATCAATCTTATGATCACGGATAAACTCATTTCACCGATGAAGGCTGATGTTAAGATTAGGTACAATGGAATTGGATACAGAGCTTTACTTGAACAAATTTCAAATGATGAAATATTGGTTAAGTTCGAAAAGCCGCAGAAAGCCGTAACTCCCGGACAGTCTGCAGTATTTTATTCCGGAGATAACGTGATCGGCGGAGGAATAATTTCAATTATCAATTAACAATGATCAATTTTCAATTATCAATTAACAATGATCAATTTTCAATTATCAATTAACAATTTTCAATTAATAAACAATTATCAATTAATCATTGATAATTGATAATTGATAATTGATAATTAATTATTAACTATTAACTACTAACTATTAACTATTTATATAAGGCTCTATTGAAGAGCAGCAGGCGAAAAAAGAAAACAATTATTTTTCCGGAGTCGGGAGATGAAAGAGTATTAAATGCTGTTAAGAAAATTCTTAAAGAGAAAGCTGCGAAAGTTGTATTAATCGATAACGGAAGTAATGATCTGAAAAAACTATCTGATAATAAGGATCTGCTGATAATAGACAGTGAATTCAGCTCGCAGTTTTTAAAAGAATTTCATAAGCTCAGGTCAGCAAAGAAGAAGGATCAGAAAATTAGTCAGTCGGAAAAAGAAATAAATGATCCGCTTACATTCGGCTGTATGCTTTTGAAAAACAATTATGCAGACGGATTAATCGCGGGTAGTTTCTACAGTACTTCTGCAGTATTAAGAAATGCAATTTCAATTATCGGAACAGCCCGGAACTGCAATTCTGTCTCCTCATTTTTTTTATTTACCTTTCCTGAGAAGCATATTCACAGTAAAAAGATTTTGGCATATGCAGACTGCGGAGTTATTCCGTATCCCGATGCAAATCAGTTGTCAGACATAGCGGTTTCGACTTCGGAAAATTTCAGAAAGCTGACTGGTATAGTTCCTAAAGTTGCATTCCTTTCATTTTCTACAAAAGGCAGCGCAGAGAGTGATGCACTGAATAAAATTACCGAAGCTGTTAAATTAACAAAAAGGAGAAAGCCAAAACTAATTTCCGACGGTGAACTGCAGTTTGACGCGGCGTTTAATAAAGAAGTAGCCGGCAGAAAAGACCCTGACGGTATAATAAAAGGAGAAGCAAATGTTTTTATATTTCCGGATCTGAATTCAGGAAACATCGCTTATAAAATTACAGAAAGAATAGGCGAAGCTTTTGCAACGGGTCCAGTCCTTCAGGGACTTTCAAAACCCGTAATGGATCTATCAAGGGGATGCAGCGCGGAAGATATTTTTAATATGAGCTTAATTATTTCAAACATATAAAATATAAAATTATTATGAAGAAAACTTTTCATGAATTTTGTGACGATGTAAAAAAGAATATTAAAGAATGTTCAGTCCTGGATGTAATGGAAATGAAAAAAAATAATGAAGAATTTATTTTAGTTGATATCAGGGAAGATAATGAATTTGAAAAAGGAAGGATCAAAGAAGCCGTTCATATCGGAAAGGGAATTATTGAAAGAGATATACATCTTCATGCCGATGATCATGACAAAAAAATTATTTTATACTGCGGAGGCGGATACCGTTCAGTAATTGCAGCGGAGTCATTACAGAAAATGGGTTATACAAATGTCATTTCAATGGACGGAGGATGGAAAGGATGGAATACAGAAGGAGGAGAAATTGAATATTAGTATTTGTCTGAGTTAAAATATATGAAAATTATTTAAATTCTTTTATCAGTCCTGTTAAGAAAATCCCTGATGAGTTGATCCTTTGTTTCCGTAAGTTCCTTTGGAGTACCGTGAAAATATATCTTGCCTTCATGCATCATTGCAACCATATCAGCAACATCATAGACACTGAATATGTCGTGAGTTACAACAACTGATGTGACTTTTAATTTTTCGGAAAGTTCTTTTATAAGATCATCGATCTGATCGCTCATAACCGGGTCGAGACCTGTAGTGGGTTCGTCGTATAATATATACTCGGGATCGGTAGCCAGTGATCTTGCAAGCGATACTCTTTTCTTCATTCCGCCGGAGAGGTCAGAGGGTTTCATATTCTGAATATTCGGAAGACCGACCATCTCCAGCTTTTCGGCCACAATACCGGCTATTTCCGGCATCTTCATTTCTGTATTTTCTGTCAGCGCAAGACCTATATTTTCTTCTACATCCATTGAATCAAAAAGCGCAGCTCCCTGAAAAAGAAAACCGAATCGTTTTCTTAATTCATAAATTTCCTTCTTGCTCATCTTTGTAATATCTTTTCCTTCAATAAGCACTTCGCCTTCATCAGGCGTGAGCAGCCCGATGATATGTTTTAGTAAAACAGATTTACCGCATCCGCTTCTTCCTATAATAACCAGAGTAATACCTTCTTCGATAGTAAGATTTACTCCCCGCAGAACTTCATTATCTCCGAAACTCTTTCTTAGATTTTTTATCTCGATCATTTTAAAATAAAATTGGAATAAATTAGCACTATTAAAATATATATGAAACTTATTAATCTGACATTTGATAAGCTTTGTCCGGTATAATTTTTTTTTGTCATTTCCGCGAGCTTTATCTTTGTCATTCCCGCGTGCTCTGTTTTCTGTCATTCCCGCGTGCTCTGTTTTCTGTCATTCCCGCGTGCTCTGTTTTCTGTCATTCCCGCGTGCTCTGTTTTCTGTCATTCCCGCGTGCTCTGTTTTCTGTCATTCCCGCGTGCTCTGTTTTCTGTCATTCCCGCGTGCTCCTGGCGGGAATCCAATCACAACGGAAACTTGCTGTTTAATTCTAAACTTTTTTTCTGTCATTCCCGCGTGCTCTGTTTTCTGTCATTCCCGCGTGCTCTGTTTTCTTTCATTCCCGCGCCCCTTTTTCTCGTGCTCGTTTTCTGTCATTCCCGCGTGCTCTGTTTTCTGTCATTCCCGCGGCTCTGTTTTCTGTCATTCCCGCGTGCTCGGGGGAGATCCAATCCACGAAACTTGCTTTCGTTTTCTGTCTTGGGCTCTGTTTTCTGTCTTCCCGGTGCTCGTTTCGGTTCTTTGGGGGGCAACAGGAAACTTGCTATAATATTCTAAACTTAGATATTACTACATGAAAAAATTTGTACTCTAATTGTCTTTTGTTGTATGCGTTTCTTAATGGACTCTTTTGGATTTGAAAAAACAAATTATAGTCATATAACAATTTCATGCTTGAATTGAGTGTTGAATGGATTCCCGCCGGAAGCACGCGGGAATGACAAGTTTTGAGTATGCGGGAATTGCAAGTTAACGTTATAAAACAATTTCATGCTTGAATTGAGTGCTGAATGGATTCCCGCCGGAAGCACGCGGGAATGACAAGTTTGATTGTGCGGGAATGACAAGTTTTGAGTATGCGGGAATTGCAAGTTAACGTTATAAAACAATTTCATGCTTGAATTGAGTGTTGAATGGATTCCCGCCGGAAGCACGCGGGAATGACAAGTTTGATTGTGCGGGAATGACAAGTTTTGAGTATGCGGGAATTGCAAGTTTTGAGTATGCGGGAATGACAAGTGCTTGTGTTACTTGCTGAATGGATTCCCGCCGGGAGCACGCGGGAATGACATGCGGGAATGACAAGTTTTGAGTATGCGGGAATTGCAAGTTAACGTTATAAAATAATTTCATGCTTGCATAGAGTGTTGAATGGATTCCCGCCGGAAGCACGCGGGAATGACAAGTTTTGAGTATGTGGGAATGACAGGGTTATGGTCGCGGGACAAGTTTTGAGTATGCGGGAGCAAGTGAACGTTATAAAACAATTTCATGCTTGCATAGAGTGTTGAATGGATTCCCGCCGGAAGCACGCGGGAATGACAAGTTTTGAGTTGTAACAATCATGCTTGAATTGACTGAATGGATTGGCGGGAATGACAAGTTTTGAGTATGCGGAAAGTTAACGTTATAATAATTTCATGCTTGCATTGAGTGTTGAATGGATTCCCGCCGGAAGCACGCGGGAATGACAAGTTTATTGTGTGCTTTAGTGCTGATTGAGTGCTGAATGGATGCAGATGACGTTTGATTGTGGGAGCGATGCGTGAATGGATTACTAATGTTGAATGGATTCCCGCAAGGATCGCGGGAATGACAAGTTTTGAGTATGCGGGAATGACAAGTGCTTGTGTTACTTGCTGAATGGATTCCCGCCGGGAGCACGCGGGAATGACAAGTTTTGGTGTGTTACGTGCTGAATGGATTCCCGCCGGGAGCATGCGGGAATGACAGGTTAGAATTATCCTGCCTGCCTAATAAAAAAAGCGGGACTTTCATCCCGCTTTATTTTATTACTTTACAAATGATAAAGACCGAAGTCTGTATCAGTATTTTTTATTTGAAGTTACTTTGTATTCCGGCGAGGCTGCTCCGTATTTTCTTCGGATGTGTCTCTTCGCCCTTGCAGCGCGGTCTTTCAGTCCGTGTCCGCTGTCAAAGTAATGCATTATTCTGCTTCTCTCTCCGGCGAACTTTATCACTCTCAATGCAGTCTTCTCAAGATTACCGGCTGTTTCGGCTTCAAGCGATTCAAGAGAAGTTACGGAAATGGAACTGTCAGTCGGTTCGTAAAACCCGAACGTCTTTATAGTCCCGATCAGAGATCTGAAATTACCGAGACGCGATTTGTAATCAAGCGCCGATACCGAGCTGAACTGCGGCTGCGGATCTCCTTCTTTCAGATTTTTTATTACTGTGTTTTTCATTCTGCTGTGTTCGGTTACATTCTCTCCGAGTATGACTTTTATGAGAATATTTACACGGTTGTATTCGGCCGAACTTTTACCTTTCAGCTCAACGATCTCGGATCTGACATTCCTGCTGACTTTTTCCATTTTTTCAAATGACTGCTTTAATGTATCGTTAGCAGCGTTGAGTTCAGCAGCTGCAGATTTGTAACCTGTAATTCCTGCGTCAACCGCGTTTACGAATTCCTCGTAGTTAGCCGGCTTTATATCTTCCGATGACGGGTTATACAGTGTTAAGTTTTTTACTGTGACCACAAGGTCTTTACTGTTTTTTATTCTGGCTTCCAGAGAAGCGCTCTTATTTTTTGACATGATTTTTTTTATTTAAAATTTTTTAAAATGTTTGTTATAATTCTGTCCGTGTATAGTTATCGTTTTCCGTTTTACCTGTGACCGGATCATTTTCAAAATTGAAACATATTCATCCCGGTTTCTTTTTCACCTGACTGATCTTAGGGTTACTCAGTCTTCTGAAAATTCGCCTGCCGCGCTGAATGAATACCCGTCTCCGGGAAATTCATTTAAATAAGCGCCCGGGAAAAACAGGTTTAGGAGAATTCGTAATTTACAATAGTAACCTGTATTCCCTGATCCGAAAGTTGTGATTATTTTATGGAGGAACTCCGCAGTACCGCTCAATGACGCCTTCGAAAGCTGATACTGTTTCGCTGAGAACTGCAAAATATACTGCAGGTTTATGATTGTGATATGTGACGGCAATAATAATTATTAATTTCAATTCGCCGCCTGAGAAAAATTTTATGCTTAATAAATTTACTGCAGGCAGATCTCTGCCGGCTTCTATTATTATTAAATTTGAATAATGCAGATACGAATCTGTGTCAGACACAATTGCATTGATTGCGGGAGACTGTTTTATCAGTCCGGATAATTTCTTTCTTTTGGAAAGTTTATTCTTTGATTTTTTTGAATCCTGAATCTTCTTAAATATTTTTTCAACTGCTTCAAATGCGTTTTTCTTTTGTTTTGAAGAACCTTTGAATTTATTTTCAGTAAATTGAATATTCGCATCTGAATTTTTTATTCCTGAATCTGAAAGATACATATCAGCATTTGAAAAATCCATATCTGCATCTGCCGGATCCATATCTGCATCTGCAAAGTTCATATTTGCGTTTGCCAAGTCCATATCTGCATCTGAAAAGTTCATATTTGCATTTGCCAAGTTCATATTTGCATCTGCCGGATCCATATCTGCATCTGAAAAGTTCATATTTGCATCTGCAAAGTTCATATTTGCATCTGCAAAGTTCATATTTGCATCTGCCGGATGCATATTTGCATCTGCAAAGTTCATATTTGCATCTGCCGGATGCATATTTGCATCTGCTAAGTTCATATCAGCGTCTGCCTGATGCAAATCTGCAAAATCGTTTACCGATTCTGAATTTGATTTATCCGAACCGGCTTTTATATCAGGATGATTTTTAAAAAATGAGCTGACTATAGAAAAAATATTAAGCTGATCTTTAATTCCGGATGGAGTATCAGCTGAAATGTTTACAGGAATTAAAACAGACTGAAAGAAAGATTTCAGATTGCTGTTTTGAATCTTTGGAGTTTTGGATCTGTATTTTAAATTTTTATCTGACCTGTTCATAATAAATTGAACTTCATATTTGTCGGCGTATAACTGCTGATGAAATTCAAAAAGTTCCGCAGGGGGATAAAGCGAATTAGAAATTATGAATTTGTGAAAAATCATTTGAGGTTTACAAAGTTTACTTTATGTAATTCCGCTCGGAAAAACTCCCTACGGGACAAGTTTCCGGCGGCAATCCAGTCACAACGGAATCTTGCTGTTAAATTCTATACTTTTATTATCATTCCAGAGCACTCCCGGCGGTAATTCAATCACAACTGAATCTTGCTGATAAATTCTAAACTTTGATATTACTGCATAAAAAAATTATACTCAAATTATCTTTTGCGGAATGCATATATCAGGACTCTTTTGGATTTGAAAAGACAAGTTTTAGTCATAAAACAATTTCATGTTTGAGTTACCTGCTGAATGGATTCCTGACAGAAAAATTTAATTATTATATCAAACATTTATGATCACTCTGAATCGGTTTACTCACATTTATAAAAAAAGTCATTGTATTTAATTTCTATTTTGCTTTTTTTGCACGAATCATAAATCTAATTTGGGGGATAAAAAAATGAAAACACTTTATTCATTTTTATTAACAATTCTTATATCTATTTCTATTAACACAAAAAGTGTTTACGCTCAAAATAATGTATTACTTGAATACTGCACCGGAACATGGTGCGGATATTGTCCATGCGGGCATGAAATAATTGAAAACATTTTAGTCAATTATCCAAATACAATAGTATTAGCATATCATGGTGCAAATAGTGATCCATGGAATACTTATTCTGAAGGTATTAGGAGCCTTATAGGTTTAAGCTCTTATCCTCAGGCAACGATTGGAAGAAAAAGTGGTGTAATAAGCAGATCTGCGTGGAACAATGAAGTTGTTTTACAGTCATTGCTAATTCAGCCCGGCGTTAGTATTGAAGTTACTAGTAAATCTTATGATGCTATTTCTAGAACGCTGAATGCAAATATAAAAATTATTTCTTTAACTGATTTGATAGGAGATTATAAAATCAATTACGTTTTAACTGAAAATAATCTGATATACCCCAAAATTTTATTCGGATTGCGGAACCCCGGATATGTAAATAATTATATCCACAATCATGAAGTGAAAAGCATGATAAACGGAGATCAAGGAGAGCGTATAAATTCCGGTACCTGGACTTCAGGACAGGAAGTCATGAGAAATATTAATTATGTTATACCGGTTTCTCCGCAGGTAGATAATCCTGAAAATTGCGACCTGAATATTTTTGTTTATAAAGCAGGTGTGAGTTACTCACAAACAAATCATGTGCAGCAGGCTTTGAAAGTTCCAATAGAAAAATCGGTTGGTATAAGTAATCAGAATATAACTCCTGCAGAATACAAGCTGACGCAAAATTATCCTAACCCGTTTAACCCGAATACAAACTTCAGCTTCTCAATTCCGAGAAATGAAAAAGTAAGTCTGAAGATTTATGATATGTTAGGAAATGTTGTTGATACATATGTAGACGGTGTATTAAGCGCAGGCACTTACTCAGTTGTTTTTGACGGAACAAATCTTTCAAGCGGAGTTTATTTTTACACAATGACTGCAGGAAGTTTTACAGAGACAAAAAGAATGGTTCTTATGAAGTAAATTTTTTTATAAACATATTCACTACTTGCAGAGCGGGTCTTAGATCCGCTCTTTTTTTTTCAATGTTTAAAAATTTAAACAAATGTATTTAACACTATTTTATTATAGAATATTTTTTTAAATTGAACAAAAATCACACACATTAATTTAAAAAATAAAAAAAAGGAGCTATAAAATGAAAAGTTATAAACTGTTTTTTACTTTTCTGTTAGCAATTGTTTTACTTTCGGGCTTTAAGTCTGAAGTTTATTCACAATGGAATCTTGCAGGTCTTGTATCAAATCCGGGAACATTCCCGAGCATCTCTGTAGTAGACCAGAATATCGTCTGGGTAGCAGGCGGTCCTACGGGAACACCGGTGGTTGCAAGATCAACTAACGGCGGAATTAACTGGACATCAATACCGACTACAGGTGTGCTGCTTGAAGTTTACTGTGTATGGGGTATAGATGAAAATACAGCTTATGTCGGTGACGGCGGAGCAGCAGGCGGTGCAGGCGGTAACGCAAGATTTTATAAAACAACAAATGCAGGCGTAAACTGGACTGTAGTAGCTTCAACCGGCGGATCTGCCGGATTCTTTAATGGTGTTGTATTCTCAAAAACTATGCCGAGTTTTGGTATTGCTCAGAGTGATCCGCCTACGGGAGCAGGTCAGGCGTATTATGTTTCCGTAACTTCTGACGGCGGTACAACATGGACTCCAACTTCACCTCCCGGCTTTGCGGGTACAGCTTCCGCTCAAAACTCAATTGTTGTAATAGATAATTTATTCTATGGCTTCGGAAGTAACACAACACCGCCTGCTTTTATTTACACTTCAGACGGCGGAACTAACTGGAGCAAAAGTAACACTGCTGTTGCAGGAAATTTCACATCAGGTGTGGCATTCAGTGATGATAAACTTCGTGGACTTGTATCATCGAGTACTTCTCTTCCTAATATTGCAAGAACAACCAACGGCGGTGCAAACTTCACAACTGTTACCGGAGTAGCCGGACTTACAGGTTATAGTACAATCAAATGGATCGAAGGAACAAACACTGTTTATCTTTCAGGACAGGTAGGAGCTGCAGGCGTTATTCAGAAGAGTACCAACGGCGGTTTAAACTGGACTGTAATGACTACGGCAAGTCTTACAGGTGTAACTCATATGGAATTCAGAAGAGTCGGTACAACAGTTTACGGATTTGCTGTTACCGCAAACGGCGCTGTATTGAAATTGACAGAAACTATAACTGCAGTAAATAATATCAGCAGCTCGGTTCCGGCTGATTTTAAACTTGATCAGAATTTTCCGAATCCGTTCAATCCATCGACGACTATTAATTTCTCTATTCCGAATTCTTCAAAAGTAAATTTAAAGATCTATAATTCATTAGGAAAAGAAGTTACAACTCTTGTTGATGAATTCTTAAATGCAGGAAGTTATTCTGCGGAATTTAAAGCTTCGTCAGATCTTACTTCCGGTATATACTTCTATACCATTACAGCAGGTAATTTCACTGATACAAAGAAATTAATGCTGTTGAAATAATTTTTTAGTTTATTCAGAGACACGCTCCGGGAACAGGCGTGTCTCTGATGTTTTAACCTCCAGCATTTCAGCTAATTACAAATAATCATAATTTAAAATGAAAGTGCTTTTTATGAAAAAATTATTTGTAATTTTTTTTTTACAATTATTTACTGCAAAATGAATTCGCAGTGAACTTTATATAGTGCTGTGTCAACTTCTCCTTTCAGGAATCTGATCCTGAAGGGCTTTATTGTATACAAATGTAAAATATTCCGGAATGTACTTTGTTATAAAATACTCTAATTAAATCTTGACATTAAAGATTAGAAAAATTAGTTTTTACAAAATTATTTTTTATGATCTATATGTTAAAAAAATTTCTGAGTTTATCTATTATAAGCAAATCTGTCTGGTGCTTACAGAATTTTTTAACAATGGAATTTTACAGAAAGATCTGTAATAACTGTTACTGGAGCAGCGTCTATTCCAGCAAACACAATATTTTTAAGCAGTCATTACTGCTTATAGTTTCGATCATCCCGCTTTTGTTTTTTTCTTTCTTTTATTCACCTGCTGATCCCGCAAATTTGAACCGGTCATCATTTTATACAAAACTTATAAGTTTATTTTCCGGTCTGAAGATCAGCGCAAAACATCTCATAAATTTTATTTCGAACAAAATAATACTTCTTTCCGATTCGCTTGTAAATACGGAACGAATAAAATTCAAATCACCTGACATTATTACCTTAGATTCATCTTATCTGATTTAGCAACTTCCTATTTTCCCTTATCTTTTCAGCAGTCAATATCTAATTCCGGTTAAGTAAAATTTCACAATGCAAAAAGATTTAGAATCTGCTTATGATTTCTGCAGATCAACAGCTAAAAATCACTATGAAAATTTTCCGGTAGGATCTTTTCTGATACCTAAAGATAAGAGAAAGTATGTTTACAGTATTTATGCTTTTGCAAGATACGCCGATGATATAGCAGACTCTTCTGAATATGATGAAGTAACCAAGTTACTGAAACTTGAAACATTTGAGTCCGAGCTGGATAAGTCAGTTACAGGAAATGAAGATGAACTCATAGCTGATACCAATAAGATTTTTCTGGCGCTATCTGATACGATCCGGAATCTGAAAATTCCGGTGACAGAGTTCAAAAAACTTCTGAGCGCATTTAAGCAGGATTCAGTTTACAGGGAATATAGAAGTTTTGATGAATTACTTGACTATTCCGACAGATCAGCAAATCCGGTCGGTCACCTTGTTCTTAACGTTTTCGGATACAGTAAAGATGATAATGAAAAACTCTTTTCACTTTCAGATAAGATATGCACAGCTCTGCAGCTGACAAATTTCTGGCAGGATGTTTCAGTCGATCTGAAGATGAACAGAATATACATCCCGGCTGATATCATGAATGAATTCGGATTTGATATTGTGAAGTTAAAAAATAAAACCGAAGACGAGAGTTTCAGAAAAATTATAAAAAGTTTAACTGATAAAACTGAAAATTTATTTGACGAAGGCAGTGAAATTACGGATATGCTTAACGGAAGACTGAAGTTTGAAATCAAAGCTACGATAAGCGGCGGCAGAAAAATTTTAAGTAAGATCAGGGAAATTAATTACAATGTTTTGAATACACGTGTAGCTTTAAATAAAGCTGATAAAATAAAAATAATAGCAGGATCATTTTTTTAAATGAAAGAAACACAGAAAAATATCAGCGAACAAAGCAATGCGCAGAATAAGAAATCAAGTTTCTTTTATTCCTTTTCCATGCTGCCGAAAGAAAAGAATGAAGCGATAAATACAGTCTACGCTTTTTGCAGAGAGACAGATGATATAGTGGATGAAGACAACGCCAGCGCAGATCTAAAAAGATCGAAAATTCACGAATGGAAATCCGAACTTGAGGTTGCGATAAAAAGCGAAGATTCAAAATTTTCACTGCTGAATAAAGTCAGTAAAGTAATGAAAAAATTTAATATTCCATCCGAACCATTTTTTGATCTGATAAAAGGAATGGAACTGGACATTGCAAAAAACAGATATAATACATTCGGCGAATTAAATGACTACTGTTATAAAGTCGCTTCGACAGTCGGACTGATGTGCATTGAGATATTCGGTTATAAAAATCCTAAGACAAAGGATTTCGCCGTAAATCTCGGTATTGCTCTGCAGCTTACAAATATTTTAAGAGATGTAAAGACTGACGCAAAGCTCGGCAGGATTTACATTCCGCTTGAAGATCTCCGAAAATTCAATTACGCGGAGAAAGAGCTTTTAAATTTTAATTACAGTGAAGAGTTCAGAAAACTGATGAAGTTTGAATGTGAAAGAGCTCATTCATATTATGAGAAAGCTAACGAGTCGCTTGATAAAAATGACAAAGGACTTATGATAGCAGCGCGGATCATGCAGCATATATATTTCAGAATTTTGAGAAAGATAGAAAAGAAAAATTATAATGTTTTTGATAACGAAGTGAAAGTTTCCAAACTTAAGAAGCTGCTGATCACTGCCGGTGTTTACCTGAAATATAAAACACTATACAGTGTGAGTGAAGATGAATTAGCGGTAAACGGAAAATGAATTCCGGAAAGACGGTTACAATTATCGGCGCGGGGATAGCGGGACTTTCATCAGCGGTTTTCCTTACTGAAAAAGGTTTTAAAGTAACGCTGCTTGAATCATCTCCAAAAGCCGGAGGAAGGGCTTACAGCTTTTTTGACAATGAAAGAGAAATGTTCTTTGACAACGGACAGCATATACTTGCCGGATGGTATGAAAATACTTTTGAGTATCTGAGATTAACAGGCAGTTTAAAGTATGTGAATATTCAGAAATCTCTCGAAGTTAATTTCATTAACAAAAAGAAAGAGATATTTAAACTGAAATGCACAGATGACAAGCCGCCGATGAATCTGATAATGGGACTGCTGAAATTCAAAGCTCTGAACATTATTGATAAAATTTATCTGAAAAAAATCACTTCGCTGTCGGAAGGAAATACGGAGCAGTTCAGGAAATATAAAAATGTGAAAGAGCTTCTGAAAGCTCTTAAGCAGACGGATAATATAATCACATATTTCTGGGAGCCGCTGATACTTGCGGCGTTTAACACTTCTCCGGAAAATGTAAGCCCGGAGCTTTTCGTGAATGTGATGAAGACAGGATTTAATGAAAGCGGAAATTCAAATTTAGTGATACCGTCAGCAGATCTTAATAAACTGCTGATAGATAATGCGATGAAATATTTTAAAGATAAAAACGTGACTTACAAAGCTGGAGCTAAAGTTGTTTCTATGGATATCACAGATAGGGTAAATTTTATAACTCTTGAAAGCGGGGAGAAAATAGTTTCTGATCATTACATAAGCGCAGTTCCGTTTTTTTCATTCAAAAAGCTTTTTGATGAAAGAGTTTATTCGGAAAATGATTATGAAGCTGAAAAAATGAAAGCATCGGGAATAATATCGGTACACATTTTTCTGAAGGAAGATATGCCGGATGAAATGATACCGGATAATTCATTGGGAATGACAGGACTGATCGGAACGACAGTACAGTGGTTATTCATAAGAAACAGAAGACATCTGAGTCTGGTGATCAGCGGCGCAGACGGCGCGGGACTGAATGATGAAAGCCCTGAAAGAATTTTTGAAATATGTAAAAAAGATCTTTCGGATACTATCAGAAATTTTGATAAGGCGGAAATATCAGGATATAAAGTAATAAAGGAAAAACGCGCGACATTTATACCGGATCGTGAAAGTGAAAATTACAGACCGCCGCAGAAGACGAAGTATGAAAATTTATTCATAGCGGGAGACTGGACGGATACAGGACTGCCGGCAACAATAGAAAGCGCTGTCAAGAGTTCAAAGATCATTAGTAATATAATTTTAAATTAAAATATTTTTATTAAATAAACCAAACAAAAAACTCATGGAAACCAAAACTTTAATCCCGGATTCAATTCCTGTGATCGGTAAAGATCAGACGGAAAAGAGTGACAAAGAGCAATTGATTCAGAAAATGCTGATGGAAGAAAGAAAAAGACTGGAAAAAGAATATGAGCTGGATAAAAAAGATATAAACCATTTCAAGAGACCGTTTGAGAGAGCGTTCACAAAAGATCAAAGAGGCGATACGACTATTCTCTTCGGCGGTCTGACGTGGAAGCATGAAAAACTTATTAAAGGAGCGCTTCAGGGAATCGGATACAATACTGATTACATTCCCGTACCCGATAAGAAAGCGTTTCAGCTCGGCAAGGAATACGGAAATAATGGACAGTGCAACCCGACTTATTTCACCGTCGGTAATCTTGTTCAGTATCTGCAGGGACTTGAAGAAAAGGGCATGAGTAAGGATGATATAATTAACAAGCACGTATTTTTTACAGCCGGCGCCTGCGGTCCGTGCAGATTCGGAATGTATGAAGCCGAGTACAGACTTGCATTGAGAAATTCAGGATTCGACGGATTCAGAGTGCTGCTGTTTCAGCAGACGGGAGGACTTTCTCAGGATGAACTCGAAGCAGGTCTTGAAATGAATCTCGATTTTTTCCTCGGAATAATCAACGCGATGATGCTCGGTGATATCATCAACGAGATCGGATATAACATCAGACCATACGAAGTAAATGAAGGCGAAACAAACAGAGTAATGGGCGAGGTGATTGATATGTTCTATGAAAAATTAAAGAGCAAGAAATATTTTGATTTTAACTCGAGGATAGGAAAAATGCTGATGAAAATTCCTGCTTCGGAATACATTACAAAATTCGTAGATCAGATACTTGGTGATTATTATCTCGAGACAGGTGAGGAAGCTTTCAGAAAGTTCAATGATATTAAAGTCGACAGGACGAGAATGAAACCTATCGTAAAGATCACAGGAGAATTCTGGGCGCAGACAACGGAAGGAGACGGTAATTTCAACATGTTCCCGTTCCTCGAAAAAGAAGGAGCGCAGCTTTTGGTCGAGCCGATCTCGACATGGATAATGTATATGATACATCAGGGTCAGTTAGTGAATGAAGATCAGAAAGGAATAAATGTATATAAAGAATCTGACGAGAAGCAAAGTATTAAGGATAAGATGAAACTGATGAAAGAATACAACAGCAGTAAAGCAGCGCTTTTGCTTGCTGAAAAAATATTCGAAAGGGAATACAACCGTTACAGAAAAACTTTCAACAACATTCCCCACGAATTAGTGGATCAGAAACTTCTGAAATCCCTTGCTCATGATTTTTACCATTCAAGAGTGGAAGGAGGAGAAGGACATCTCGAAGTCGGTAAGAGTATTTACTATACTGTGAATCATCTTTGTCACATGATACTCTCGCTTAAGCCATTCGGATGTATGCCGTCGACGCAGTCAGACGGAGTTCAGTCAGCGGTATCAAATTTTTATAAGGACATGATCTTCCTTCCGATAGAGACATCAGGAGAAGGAGATGTGAATGCGCATTCAAGAGTGCAGATGGCTCTCGGCGAAGCGAAGGCAAAAGCAAAGATCGAATATAAGGAATGTCTTGAGAAGTCAGGTTATACTATTGAAGAGATCAAAGCATACGTTGAAGCGCATGCAGATCTGCAGAAACCTTTTACAAAAATTTCACACAGAAAAGGTATCGCGGGAATGGGAGCGAATTTCATTCTCGATGTATCGGAGATGATGAAAAAGGAAGGTATTAAAAGCGTTAAGTCAGAAGTAACCGAGATGCAGACGAACTAAATAAATTATAAAAAATATCAGGGCTGCAGTTTGTGATCAGATAAACTGCAGTTCAGATATTGTTAAAAGTTATATCCAATTTTTATAAAAAAGAAATTAATTGTTATTATTTTTTAAAACTTAAAAATTAAAATCATGAAAACAATTATATACATTATTTGTCTTTGTTTGTTTGCCGGTTTGAATATTTCAAATTCGCAGACCTATAATGTACCTGAAATTCTTTATTATAAATTTGACGCCGGAACTACCACGACGCCAAATCTCGCTATACCGGGTCAGGGATTTGCCAATGCTGATCTGGTAAACATGACAATGGGTCCTGCAGGTCAGTTCGATAACGCTCTGATCGGTAACGGCGGAACCGGCTCCAATACTTTTTTGAGCACTGGCTGGAATATGAACTTAGGAACATCAGGCTGGACAATATCTTTATGGATAAATAATTTTCCGGCAGTCACAGGGACATCCTATCTGTTTGGAAACGATATCACTACCAGCTTCAGATGTTTTACTAACGGCGCTGCCGGAGCGGGGAATATAACTTTAAGAGGAAACGGAATTACCAATATAAATGTGACGGGCGTATTACCCGGACCTTCAGTTGTTCACTTTGTGTATGATGCGGTTTTATCGGAAGTAAGAACTTATGTAAACGGGACATTTCAAAGTTCAGTCCCGCAGACGCCTTTTAATTTTAATGCGGCAGTTCCATTCAAAGTGGGAAGTTACGGCACAGCATCGAGCATTCCTGTCGGAGCTTTGATAGACGAGTTCAGATTTTACGGAAGATCATTAGACGCGGCGGAAATTTCAGCGACATGGAATCAGACGCTTCCCACAGGCGGCGGTCCGATTTTAAATCCCGACCGTGTCTGTGATTACGGATTGATTCCGCAGTATGCAGGCGGCGCGCTCGGAGGACATGCATCAGCTGCTTTAGGCGATACACTTTATATAGCCGGCGGATCTGTAACGACTGCAGGTGTAACAAATCCTCCCGCAAGCGTTACGGTTACAAGATTTTCAATAAACTCAAACAACTGGAGCGAAGGCAGACCATTACCGACTCCTAAAGTCGGCGGAGATCTGGTAAAGTGCGGAAACTATCTTTATTATATCGGCGGCGGATCGATCAATCTCACGGGAGCTTCGGACTTTTTTGCATACAGATATTCACAGGACTCGGGATGGACTTCAGTTGCAAATATACCGACGGCTGTCAGCGGTAACGTAGCGGAAGCCTGGGGAGACAGCGTGATATACTGCATAATGGGCGGATGGACTTCATACTTCAGGGGAATTCAAATATACAGACCTCATCTGAACGAATGGTCGAGAGCGAATGATTCGCTGCCTGCTACATTCGGCAGAAGAAGTTTCGCCGGTGGTTTACAGGATAATAAAATATTTGTAGCTGCAGGATTTTCAGGAACGTTCAGAAAAGATTTCTGGGTAGGTACAATAGGAAGTAATGCAAATGAAATCTCCTGGGCGCAAAAATCCGATGTGCCTTCACGGGGAACAGGAAATTCAAGACCGGGCGGTCATGCAGTGAACAACAGATTTTATGTAGTAACAGGAGAAAATTCTCCCGGACCAAATCAGCTTGATTCAATATTCATCTGGAGCATTGCTGACTCTTCCTGGCTTTCGCAGGTAATAACCGGCAGAGGCGCGCAGACCACTTCAAATTACTGGGGATTAATTTCTTCAAGCGTAATTAATAACAAAGTAAAGATATGGATACCCGGCGGATTTTTCCCGGCAAGCGTTACATCGACAAAACTTATGGTGCTGAGTGATTCGATCGGATGCGTAATTACAGGCGTTCAGAACAGCGTAAGCGCAGTTCTGCCCGAAGAATTTTCATTAAGCCAAAACTATCCGAATCCGTTTAATCCCGTTACTAAAATTAATTTCACAATTCCGAAACAGGGCTTTGTAAATCTGAAAGTTTATAACATTCTCGGAAAGGAAGTAATGACGCTTGTGAATGAAGTCAGACAGGCGGGAAGTTACAATGCAGTATTTAACGGAGCTGACTTATCGAGCGGTGTGTATTTTTATAAATTAGAAGCGTTTGGTTTTACTGATACAAAACGGATGCTGTTAATAAAATGAGTTTAAAATGTTACCATTAAATATTATAAATGAAATCGTCAATAATGTTGCGGTCGGGGACAGCGCAGAATTCATCCTCGAAGACAGCGCAGTAGTGATTGTACCAAATAATTATAATATACACCTTAGAGGAAATACAACTTCTTTGATAATGAATCCCGGATCAAAGATTATGTTTGGCGAGAACTCGGGGATAGTGTGCGACAGCGGGGCGAAGGTGGCAACGAGAGATACTAAGGGTGATGCGAAGTGTGATTTTAAATATTTGTATAATTCATGAAAAGACTTTTTTAATATTATTTTTTCGGGATTGCTGGGGCAGGTGACCGATGTATGGTCTCAACAAGTTGTCTGGCGAAAAATCATTGGTGAGCAGTATGATGAAATAGGATATAATGTCATTGAATTAAAAGATAAAGGGTTTTTAATGGTCGGACTTAAGCAGGTTCGTATGCCAAATTCAAATTTTTTAATTCTTCAATCTTATATAGTGAAACTAAATAGATTTGGAGATATTCTCTGGGAAAAAATTATAGGTGATTCCGTTATTCTCAAATACTGCGTTTCAGCCATTGAAGATAAATGGGTAATATTTATTTACTGTATAGGACCAATTACGAATTAATTAAAATAAATGCTCATGGAAACATTCTGTGGAATAAGAGTTATTCGAATATTGAAATACTTAGAGGTGTTTCATTTACAAACGATTATAAAAATTTTGTATTTCTGAGTGCAACAGCATCCATTACAAAATTGGATACAAGCGGTAATTTGATTTGGATTAAATCTTTTCCCGGTGTTACAACAGGAAACAACGCGTTTTTATTTTTGGAAAACGAATATTATATATGCGGAAGAGGGTCAAATTATGGTTATATTATTAAAACGGATAGTTCCGGTAATCTTATTTGGAATAAAAGATTTTATGGAAATCAAGGATTATTTTCAATTTCACAAATCTCGGAGAATTCTTTCATTTCAGCAGGATATGCTACTCTGCTGGATCTCTATATATCTTTAAATTTAATCGTAATGGTGACAGCTTATTAGGAAAAACCTATCAAAATGATCCAGATGCATTTAGTATCGGATCTAACAAAATTGTAAAAAATTATGATGGAAATTTTGCTTTAGGAACCACCAGCGGATGGAATTGGGGAAGATTAGCAATAATAGATTCACTTGGAAATTTTTTACTCAGTCGATACTTCGAATACCCTACAAACTATTCGGTTAGTCAGGAAAATCTAAATATTACTTCGGATTCCGGATATATTATTTGCGGAGATATTGGAATAAATTCTGAAGACAGTTTTCCTGTAGATGCTCTAATTTACAAAGTTGATAAAAATGGAAATACAGTTAATATTCTAAATAATGAAATTCAGGTTGTCAATTTTAAAATAAATATCTTCCAAACCCCCTTAATGGTAGTTTTAAAATTAACTTTGATTTATCAATTAAATCAGAAGTGAAAATTGAATTATTTGATATATCCGGAAGATTAGTAAAAGAAATTGAAAATTCATTCCTTCTCCCCGGAAATTATCCATATTATCAGAATGCAGAAAATTTTAATTCGGGGATATATTTTTTAAGATTTAAAGTAAATGAAAGTATTAGAACAGAAAAAATTGTTTTAATAAAATAAAATTTAACTATGAAAAAACATTACTTATTTTTTATTTTCAATTTTGTATTCTTAGTAGATATAATTGCTCAACCTTGGCCGATAGATCAAGCAGAAATTTTAATTGAAAATAATCTATCTCATTTAGTATTTGTAAAAGTTTATCCAATTGGATCAATATATAGTGGGTGGTTTCTAATTTTAATTTAGATCATAAATATTCTTTTCAAGATCAAATCCTGCTGCTAATGTTATTGGCAAAACCCAAAAATGATACCTATATATTTCGGGAGGAACAAAGGTAATTGGTGCTAATAGTTTTGGAGTATTAGATTTTGACGATCATAATTATTTTCATCGAATTGAATATAATGATAGGGTAATTGGCGGTTTTAGTTTTGGATTGTGGAAATTTGAATTTTATTATACTCCAGATGCGCAAACCCCCGAAGAAAATATTGATTTGATTGCAGAATGCAAAATTGATTACAGAGATTTTAATTATGGATTAGATGGCACTACTCTTGGATTTTACAAGGATATATATTTGTTTCTTGAAAGTGATTCAGTAACATCAATTACAAATTTAAACTTTCAATTTGACGGTGGCACTGTAGTTAGTATTGTTGATAGTAGAATAAATGATAAGACAATCAAATGGTGGCATCAAGTCGGAAGAACGAACAGTCAAGGCAGTGATCCTATACATCCCGGAAGTCCAAACAAAGGTTTGTTTAAATCTTTATCCGGTTTTACAACATTACCAATTTATGCAACAGATTATGGAGCTTCAAAACATCTCAACCCCGGTGATATAGATTTGAATCTTAAAATTGTTCACAATATTTCTACAAGAGATACTTTAATAGATACTATAACAAATATTACAGTTAAAAAGAAAGCATTCATGCAATTAGATACCGGAATAACTTTTAACATGATTACGCCAATTTTCGGTTATAACAATTTGATCGTTGAAGATTCAGCTACTTTAGTTCTGAACAGCAATGGAAAAATAAAAATTTATAACCCAAACCGAATCACCTTAAAATATCAAAGCAATCTGACTTTTCATCCTAACTCAGAAATGCGATTTATAAATGGAGGGGCATTCTGCAACGAAGGCGGAAAGGTCAGAGGTCCGGGAAATTCTTTTGAAAAGGATTACACGGCTTTTGTCCGGGTATAGATAATATAATTAAAGTCGAAGACAGTACTAAGATCGTTCTCGAAGACAGCGCTGTAGTGATTCTACCTGATAATTATACTCTTCATCTTAGAGGAAATACGACTTCTTTGATAATGAAACCGGGATCGAAGATGATGTTTGGTGAGAACTCCGGGATAGTCTGCGACAGCGGGGCGAAGGTGATAGTGAGAGATACTGAGAGTGATGCGAAGTGTGAATTTAAATATTTGATTAATTCATGAAAAGATTTTTTTTAATATTAGTTTTTTCGGTACTAGTGGGACAGGTGACCGATGTATGGTCTCAACAAGTTGTCTGGCGGAAAATCATTGGTGAGCAGTATGATGAAATTGGTAGGAATGTTATTGAATTAAAAGATAAAGGGTATTTGATGGTAGGACTTAAACAGGTTCGTATGCCAATTACAAATTTTTTAATTCTTCAATCCTATATAGTGAAACTAAACAGATTTGGAGATATTCTCTGGGAAAAAATAATAGGTGATTCTGTATTCTCAAATACTGCAATTTCAGCCATTGAAGATAAAGAAGGTAATATTTATTTACTGTATAGGACTTCAAATGCCCAATTAATGAAATTAAATGCTCTGGGAAACATTCTATGGAATAAGAGTTTTTCAGATATTGTAATTCTTAGAGGTGGTTCATTTACAGGTGATTATAAAAATTTTGTATTTCTGAGTGAAACTTATACCCAATCCAGCTCAATAATTTCTATTACTAAAATAGATACTAGTGGAAATTTAATTTGGAATAAAACTTATTCAGGTCCAGAAACCGGAAATAACTCGTTCTTATTTTTAGAAAACGAATATTACATATGCGGAGGAGGATTTTATTATGGATTTATAATTAAAACTGACAGTTCCGGCAACTTAGTTTGGAATAAAAGATTTTATGGGAACCGGGGATTATATTCAATTGCACAAAATTCTGAAAATACTTTTATAGCTTCTGGAAATGGTTCAGCAGCAGGAAACCTATATATCTTAAAATTTAATAATAAAGGTGACAGTCTTATGGGTAGAAATTATGTAAATGACACAGTCTCTTTTAGTATCGGCTATTTAAAAATTGTAAAAAATTATGATGGAAATTTTGCATTAGGAACTACTTGCGGATGGAACTTCGGAAGATTAGGAATGATTGACTCATCCGGAAATTTTTTAAAAAGTAACTATTATTATTACCCTGAAAATATTTCTGTTTGTCAATGGAATGTAAATACAACTTCGGATTCAGGATTTATATTAACAGGTGATATTGGTGTATCTTCATCTGAAAGTTTTCCCCTAGATGCACTAATATATAAAATAGATAAGTATGGAAATACTGTTTTCATTCTAAATAATGAAATTCAGGTTGACAATTTTAAAACAAATATCTATCCAAACCCCTTTAATGGTAGTTTTAAAATTAACTTTGATTTAATATTTAAATCAGAGGTGAAAATTGAGTTATTCGATATAAACGGTAAATTAATAAAAGAAATTGAAAATTCACTCCTTCTCCCCGGAAATTATCCATATTATCAGAATGCAGAAAATTTTAATTCGGGGATATATTTTTTAAAATTTAAGGTAAATGAAAGTATTAGAACAGAAAAAATTGTTTTAATAAAATAAAATTTAAATATGAAAAAAACATTACTTGTTTTTATTTTCAATTTCGTATTCTTAGTGGATGTAATTGCTCAATCCTGGCCAATAGATCAAGCAGAAATTTTAATTGAAAATAATCTATCTCATTTAGTATTTGTAAAAGTTTATCCTATCGGAGCAGTATTTAGTGGATGGTTGCCAAATTATAATTACAATCATAAATATTCTTTGTTAAGATCAAATCCTTTTGATATATGTCATTGGCAACCACCTGAAAATGATACAATAAAATATATTTCTGGTGGTAAATTAGTTATAGGTTCTAATGATTTTGGAGTATTGGATTTCGATGATCATAGATATTTTAACAGACAACCTTATAACGATAGAGTAATTGGAGGAATAAGTTTTGGACTATGGAAATTTGAATTTTATTATACTCCCGATGCGCAAACTCCCGAAGAGAATATTGATTTAATTGCAGATTGCAAAATTGATTACAGAGATTTTAATTATGGATTAGATGGCACCATTCTTGGATATTATAAGGATATATTTTTGTTTCTTGAGAATGATTCAAATACCAATTTTACAAAATTATTGTTTAAATTTGATTCAGGGAATATAATAAATATTTTTGACACTTTAATAATTGATAAAACAATCAAATGGTGGCATCAAGTAGGAAGAACAAATAGTCAGGGAAATAATCCTTTTCATCCCGGAAGCCCAAATAGAAGTTTATTTAATTCTCTTTCCGAATTTACAACTTTCCCGATATACGCAACAGAATACGGAGCTTCAAAACATCTCAATCCCGGTGACATTGATTTAAATCTACAAATTGATCACAATATAACAACAAGAAATATATTAATAGATACTATAACTAATATTACGATTAAAAAGAAAGCCGCAATGAAAATCAATTCCGGAAAAACATTTAACGTGATCACTCCTTCCTTCGGATACAATAATTTAATTGTCGAAGACACAGCATATTTAGTTCTTTACAGCAATGGAAAAATAAACGTTAACTCTCCAAACCGAATCACTTTAAAAAACAAAAGTAATCTGACTCTTCATAACAATGCTGAAATCAGAATTAAAAATGGCGGGGTATTGTGCAATGAAGGCGGAATTATTAGAGGTCCGGGAAAGATCACTTATGATTCCGGCATTCACGTTTTCTGCGATATTGTAAATGACTTCGCAGTTAGAGACAGCGCAAAGATTATCCTCGAAGACAACGCAGTCGTGATCCTTCCGGATGATTATACTCTTCATCTTAGAGGAAATACGACTTCTTTAATAATGAAACCGGGATCAAAGATGATGTTTGGCGAGAACTCCGTGATAGTGTGTGACAACGGGGCGAAGGTGATAGCGAATGATGCGGTCTTTACTTCTTTTGATTCAACTAAAAAATGGAACGGTATTTCTTTAAAGCACCGCTCGCAGGATACAATAAAAAACTGCATAATTAAAAACGCTGACATCGGTATTTTAATCATGAATAAAAATGATGATGAAGAAACGGAGATTCCTTTTTCAACTGAAATATCCGGATGCTCTTTTATCAATCAGACAAGTCATGTTTTGAATAACGGAATTTATGCAGCAGGAAGCGGTAAATTATTAATTATAATAATGGGTAATACAATTTCTTCAAACATACTGACAAAAGGTTTTCATCACGGAATATACGCTGAGCTTTGCGGAGGAGGATATTTTAATATTATCGGAAACACAATCAGCAATTCAGGTAACGGAATGACTATTTTAAACAGCTCTCCGTTCGTTTCTAAAAACACTGTTAACGGTAATCAATATTCTGAATCAGGAATTTTTATAAGTGATTCATACGGTAAGTTTGAATATAATACCATAAATGATTTTTATTATACTTATTATTCTTTACTGTCTTCGCCTGACCTGTTGAAAAATGTTTTTAACAGTTCATATTATGATAATATATGTCTTTCATATTCATCGGTTCCAAACATGCATCCCGTAATCTCAGGCGGCTCTGCATACTGGATCTCCGGCGATAATCATTTTACGGGATCTCCTTCAGGCGCGGGGATTTTCTTTGAAGATGAATCCTATCCGAATATGGCATTTGGTTATAACAGATTCACATTAACAAATAATACTTATTATATAAACGGAACGAATCCGACCGGTTCCGATACTTTTGATGTAAGGGAAAATTACTGGGGAACGCTTTCTCCCGATCTGAATAAAATTAATGTAGAAAATTCAGACGGGTTACTCTTTAATCCGTATGATGACAATTCTTCCGAACAGAGATCAGTTAATAATTACACTCTTTACGACATTGGATTCGGATTATATGATACCGTATATTTTCAGGAATCAGATAATCCCGGCATAGCGCATGAGCTTTATCTGGAAGCTTATCAGAAAGAACATTCGGGAGAGTACTCTGATGCGATAGATATTTACAAGGAAATAATTTCGGATTACCCGGATAATACAGGCAGTTCGTTTGCAGTTTCGAGTTTATCCAGATTATTTAATTGTTATGAGAAAAAAAACTCAACGGTTTCAGAATACGGAGCGCTTCAAAATTACTATTCAAATATTTTTAATGATACTTCATACAGTGAGTCACAAAGAAATCTGTCGGAAGATTTCATAATAAAGACAAAAGTGAAACAGAATAATATTGAAGAAGCGATCAGCGATTACAATACAATATATCTGAATAACATAAACACATCTAAAGGAATGCATGCGCTTATCAATAAAGAAATACTGTCTGCGGGAGAGGGAGATAATTTTACAGGCGGTTCGGGAATTGAAAATCTTGAATATAAACAGACAAGAATAAACGGGATATTAAGCGCTTTGATAAATAAGAGGTTTAACATATTATCAAAAATAAATACTCAGCCCGAAAGTTATGTATTGTCACAGAACTATCCAAATCCTTTTAATCCTGTAACAAAGATTTCATTCAGCATTCCGGTATCCGGGAATATTTCCATCAAGGTATATGACATAACCGGAAAGGAGATAAAGACACTTATTAATGAGTTCAGAAATGCGGGGACTTATGATACGGAATTCAACGGCGCAGATCTTTCGAGCGGAGTATATTATTACAAAATGGAAACAGGCAATTTTTCCGAAATAAAAAAAATGATATTAATTAAGTGAGTAGTTCTATTAAAATATTGATTTTAATTTGCGGGATTTTTTATATGTCAGAGTATTTGTATGCGCAGACGGTGACGTGGAATAGAGTTTATGGAGGTTCTCAACAGGAATATGGAAAATACGGTATTCAGACTTTTGACGGAGGATATATCATTTTAGCGGAAATGGATAGTTTGTTTAGAAGAACATTTCTTTTGAAGTTAGATCAATATGGAAATAAGGAGTGGGAAAAATTTATTGACAGTTCAGGAGGTGGGTTTAGATGTATTCAGCAAACAAATGACAGTGGATATATAATTGCAGGCTGGACAGGAAAAGCCAGATTGATCCGAACAAATAAAACAGGAATTCAAATTTGGTCAAAAGAATATTCAATAAATAATGAATTCAGTTTTTTTAATAAAGTTAAGATTTTATCAGACGGTAATTTCATTATGTGTGGAAACAACTCAAGTCCTCGCAGAGCATATTTTGTTAAAACTGATTCATCCGGAAATCTAATTTGGCAGAATTCTTATTCTAATTCAACATATTTTACAGATGCTTTTGATGTGGCTGAATCAAGTGATAATTTTTATTACATAACTGGACTAACATATATTAATGGATATGCAAAGACTTTGATTGGTAAAATTTCCAATAGTGGAGATCAGATTTGGTTTAATAGTCATGGTTCAGAAGAGAAAGGTGATGCAGAATTAGGTAAGGTTATATTTGTAGAATCAGACAATTTGATTTCAGTTGGGGGTTCTTTACGAGATTTTTATAACTTTAAAGGTCATTTTTCTAAATATGACACATCAGGGAATTTTATTTATCAAAGACTTTACGAATCTATGGATGAGTTTCATTCTATGTCAAAAAGTAAATCAGGATATTCAATGTGTGGTGATGATGCTCAAGGTAGTAAAATTAATTTTATTAAAATAACAAATGAAGGAATTGAAGTTAATAATATAGTATTCAATTCAAATTTAAATTCTTTAGATTATGGCAATTCTATAAACACAACTTTAGATGGAGGATTTATAATAACAGGAAATACCGGAATGGAAAAAAACAAAGATATTCTTGTTATAAAAACTGATTCTATAGGATATGCACCTTTGCAGATTTTTAATTTTACTTCAAACTTTCCGGAGACTTTTAAACTTTACCAAAACTTTCCGAATCCATTCAATTCTTCAACTACAATTAAATTTGATGTATATAAATCGACAAATGTGAAACTATTTATATATAATTCATTAGGACAAGTTGTTTCTCGGCTAATTGATAAATATTTATTATTTGGTTCTTACTCTGTAAATTTTAATATTGAATTTCTAGGAAGTGGGGTATTTTATTACACAATATTTACTAAAAATTACTCTGATACTAAAGTAATGATTCACTTAAAATAATTTTAAAATAAAAATTAATTTTAAATATGAAAAGTATTTTCTTGTTATTAATCACTTCACTATTAATTAATGTTTCTTTTGCTGATCAGGAAATGGATCAAGGAGAACTTATAATAAAAAATAGAATTCCTGATGGTTACGGAATTATTAAAGTTAAAGTATATCCAATTGGTGCAATTTTTGCAAGAGGTGTTGGTGTACAAACAATATATATGAATTATACTGCTTTTGCCGAACCATCTGACCATCCAGAATTTTTCCCCTATATTACTGGAGGAGAAAAAACATTAACTCCATTATCATAATTTATATGAATATGATCGTTCAGCTTTTTTAGAATTGATCATGATGGAGTATCAACTTCTCAATCATGTGATTTTTCAGTTGGTTACGGAAAATATAAGATTGATATTTATCATAATGATGGATTTGGTTGGATTTTGATAAAGTCATTTACAATGAATTGGTTAGATTCTGATTATCCTTATGGTCCGGGTCAGTATGGCGGCACTGATCCAAGTAATGATATTAAAGTATATGTTAATTCTCCCACAGATGTTAAAATTCATTATGGTGGAGGACAAACCGAACCCTACGAAAATCATGACCATGATTTTCACGACTTATCATTGTTTAATAATGATATAAAAATCTGGTATCAATATCACAAAGTATTTAAATACAATAATTACCTGAACAAAATTTATCTTTGAAAATTTTTATAAAACAAATCATAATAACTGTATGAATTCAAAAAGAAATTATTCAATCGGATTTGACGTGGGATCCACCACAGTAAAGGCGGTAATGATAGATACCGATAAGGATGAGATCATCTGGTCGGATTATCAGCGTCATGACACCAAGCAGCCTGAGAAATCACTGGAGCTTTTAAAGAAGATGGAAAGCGATCTCGGTCTGCAGGACGTAACAGGCATAAGATGCTTTATTACTGGTTCCGGCGGATCGAATATCGGTAAGCACATTGGCGGTAAATTTGTGCAGGAAGTAAACGCAGTATCCCTTGCAGTGGAAAAACTTTATCCCGCGACGCATTCAGTGATCGAGCTCGGCGGACAGGATGCGAAGATCATTATTTTCAAACCGGACGAAGAGACGGGCAAGAAGAAAAAAATTCCATCGATGAATGACAAGTGCGCCGGAGGAACGGGAGCTGTCATTGACAAGATAAACGCCAAGCTGAAAATTCCTTCTGATGAACTTTGCAATATGGGCTATTATGATCTTAGACTTCACCCCGTAGCGGGAAAGTGCGGCGTGTTCGCAGAGACGGATATTAACGGACTGCAGAAATCCGGTGTGCCTGCGGATCAGCTTATGGCTTCGCTTTTTGAATCCATCATTCAGCAGAATATTTCCGTGCTTACCAGAGGACATACTCTTATGCCTGAAGTATTACTGCTCGGCGGACCGAACTGTTATATCAGAGGTATGAAAGAATGCTGGCAGTATAACATTCCGAAGATCTGGGAAGAAAGAAAAGTAAAACTTCCCGCAGGGTATTGCTCCTGAAGATCTTATCAAGGTGCCGGAGAATGCGCAGTATTTCGCAGCCATCGGCGCTGTTGAATACGGAAAGGAAGAAGAAGATCATATCGGAGTATATACAGGATGGAAAGATCTTGAGCATTATATATTAGTCGGCAGGGAAGAAGAAAAAAAGAAGATGAGCGGCGGAAATACTGTCGGGCTTTATAAGACCGATACCGAGCTTATGGAGTTTAAGAAAAAGCATAAGATAGAAAAATTCATTCCGGCTGTATTCAAACCCGGCGAAGTTGTACAGGGATTCATTGGAATTGACGGCGGATCTACTTCTACCAAAGCCGCTCTGGTATCTCACGATAAAGAGGTTCTGCTGAAAGCTTATCAGCTTTCAAAAGGAAATCCAATAGAAGATACGATCGACATTCTGACGAATATACAGAAGCAGGTAGAGGCGCAGGGAGCGACTCTTGAAATTCTCGGAGTCGGTACAACGGGATATGCGAAAGACATTCTTAAAGATGTGCTGCAGGCGGATGTTGCGCTTGTGGAAACTGTTGCTCATACTCAGGCTGGTCTTCATTTCTATCCCGAGACTGATGTGATATGTGATGTCGGCGGTCAGGATATTAAGATCATTATTTTGAATCAGGGAAGAGTAGTAGATTTTAAACTGAACACACAGTGCTCCGCAGGTAACGGATATTTCCTTCAGTCAACTGCGCAGGGATTCGGATATACTGTCGAGGAGTTTGCGGATAAAGCGTTTGAAGCATCTACATTTCCAAAGTTCGGATACGGCTGCGCAGTATTCATGCAGTCTGACATTGTGGACTTTCAGAGACAGGGATGGAAAGCTGAAGAGATCATGGCGGGACTTGCAAACGTGCTTCCGAAAAATATATGGCTGTATGTATCGCAGATCCCGAATCTTGCAAAGCTTGGATCTACGTTTGTGCTTCAGGGCGGTACACAGCATAATCTCGCTGCGGTAAAGACGCAGGTTGATTTTATTGAAGAAAGATTCAAAGGCAGCGGCATTGAGCCGAAGGTCTTTGTGCATAAGCATACGGGAGAAGCGGGAGCTATCGGCTGCGGCATTGAGGCTGCAAGACTTTATCAAAACGGAAAGCGTACAGAATTCATTGGTATGGACAGAGTTGCGAATATTCTATATAAGACTACAAGGGAAGAATCTACAAGATGTTATTTTTGTAAAAATAAATGTCTGCGGACATTCATCGATGTAAAAACCGAAGCAATCCCTGCAGAAAGAATTGAAGAGGAAAAAAAGAAATTCATTGAGTTGAAAGTGATCGAACCTGAAAAAATTGTCAATCCTAAATCCAAGGTTCCTCTCGAAAGCGGTACGCAGAGACTTATCATTGCAACCTGCGAAAAAGGAACTGTGGAAGATGTCGCTGATATGAGAGGCATTAAGCAGGGGATTGATGATATTAAAAAAAGCAATCCGAACATTATCGAAGAAGCTGCAAAGATCGCATGGGTTTCTTATAAGCCGGAATCAGTTAAAGAAGAAGCTGCAGAACCGAAAGGATTATTTGTATCCAAAAAACAGAAAGAGGAATATGCAGACAGAGCTTCCAAACTTGAAATGAGATCAAAGCTTGTGATCGGTATTCCGAGGATACTTAATATGTATCAGCATACTCCATTCTTTACTGCATACTTCGAATCGCTCGGAGTGAAGCCGGGAAATTTTGTATACTCTGAATTTACTTCCGAAGAGATGTATAAAGCGGGAGCAAAGCGGGGCAGTATTGATCCGTGTTTCCCGTCAAAGGTTGCAATTCCTCATATTCATAATCTGCTGTATGTGCAGAATAAGAAAAAGAAAATGGATTTCATATTCTCGCCTATAGTTGACAATATGCCTTCTGAGCTTGAGTTTGCTCAGGCGCACAATTCATGTCCGACTATCACCGCTACTGTCGAAGCGGCAAAGGCGGCGTTCATAAAGGAAGGTGACTTATTCAATGAATTTCAGACTGAATATTTAAATCCGTTCATACAGTTATTCAATATGCAGATGACGGCAAAGCAGATGTATGAATGTTTTGCGGACAGACTTGGACTGACTGAATCGGAAAATATGAATGCAGTTAAAGCGGGATATAAAGCTTATTACGAATTTGTAAATGACCTGAAGCAGCAGTCATCTGATGTACTGAAGAGACTTGAGAAAGAGAACAAGATCGGTATTGTTGTGCTTGCAAGACCTTATCACAATGATCCGGGAATCAATCACGAGATACTTGAAGAGTTTCAGAAGCTCGGCTATCCGGTATTTTATCAGGATACATTGCCGACCGATGAAGAGACGCTGGAAATGTTATTTGGTGATGAGGTAAAAGCCGGTATCATAAGATCGCCGTTTGACATAGAGGATGTATGGAAGAATTCATATTCGGAAAATACCTCGAGAAAAGTCTGGGCAGCTAAATATGCGGCGAGACATCCGAACTTAATTGCGCTTGAACTTTCATCATTCAAATGCGGTCACGATGCTCCGATATACACAGTGATACAGGAGATAGTGGAAGATTCAGGAACGCCGTATTTCTCATTCAAGGATATAGATGAGAACAAACCTGCGGGTTCAATTAAGATCAGGGTTGAGACTATCGGATATTTCCTCAAGAGATACAGAGAAGACATTGTAATGAAGACAGATAAGATAAAGACAATTGAAGAAAGTCTTAAGGAATTTGAAAATAAGATCAGAAAAAATCTTGAACTTCAGGAAAGACTGAATAACATGAAGGAGAAAGAATATGTTTCTGAGAAAAACGGAACAGCTCCCATAGTCATACCTGTAGAAGACATTAAGATAATAAATAAAGAAATGCAGGAAGTTTAATACTAAGGCGATATTTGATCTGTAAGAAAATTGAATATTGCCTTTATAAATACAGTTGATTAGATTGATAGAAATCTCAATCAAAAGGGAGTCATCAGTACTTGGTATTAAATTTAGAATTCACACAGAAAATCATAACTCCGGAAGTTCCCGCTTCTTATTATTCGCGGGAACGTCTTACGGAGAAACTGCTTTCGTTCAGGGATAAAAAAATTATTCTTATCACAGCTCCTGCCGGATACGGTAAGACCTCTCTTTCAGTTGAATTTTTTCACAGGCTAAAAAAAGAAGAAAAGATATGGATAAGTATCAGTTCATATGATAACTCCATAGAAAACTTTTTCCTGCTGCTTGCGATGGCATTTGAAAGTAATCTGAAAAATTCAAAATTCGGATCCAAGCTTAAAGCTGTTTTATCAAGATCTCAGAATTCCCTTTTTGATGATAAGGTCAATACCGTTATATCTTCTTTTTCAAGCGATCTGTTTACTTATCTGAAAAAAAAGAATAAAGAGATTTGTATTTTTCTTGATGACTTTCATAACATAGATGAGAGTGATGAAGTCTGCACAGCTTTAAATTATTTCCTCGAATACCTTCCTTCCAGTGTACATTTAATTTTCATTTCAAGAAGAGAACCTGTAAAGATAAACTATCCTAAATTCCTTGCAAAAAACTGGCTTGGCAAAATTACCAAAGATGATCTGTCCTTTTCGGAATCGGATGTTAAAAAATTTATAAGACTTAATAAATTAAGGATTAACAGAATTGACAAGTCACTGCTCAATGCATACATAAAATCTACTGAAGGCTGGGTTACAGCTATACAGCTGCTTTTGATAAGGAATGAATACAATGTAATCAGAAACGAAGATCTTGCTTACGGTAAATCTGATATTTTTGAATATTTTACATACGAAATTTATTCACATTTATCGGATGATGAGAAAAAACTTTTGCTTGCGCTGACATATCCTGAATATTTTAACAGACATCTCATTGAGAATGTACTTGGTCTGAAAGGAGGCTACGAAACACTTCTTAAACTGCACGAAAGAAATATTTTCATTACAAGAGAGGATGAAAACTTCAGATTTCATGAGCTGCTTAGAAGTTACCTGAAAAAAATCGCCAAAGAAACTTTTAGTGATGAAGAAAATTTGACTTTTTACAGCAAGCTTGGGAAATTTTATCTTAAGGGAAATGAGTGGCGCGAAGATTATATAGGATTAAATTATCTCATACTTGCAAAAGAATATCCTTTGCTGAAAAGCTGGATAAAGATGAACGCTTCTGATAAACTTCTGCTGATACATTCCAGCGGGCTTTATAAAATATTTGACGGGATACAGGATTTAATATTAAGGGATTCGCTTGAATTCATTTTACTGAAAGTAAATACTTTAGTATATAAGGATAAAAATATTGATAAAGCTCTGGATTATCTCGGATCAATTCTCAGAAAAAAATATAAGATTAAAAGTGAAGACAGTATTCTTATACCTATGAAAAAGATAAAAGAAACTGAACTTGATTATTATGTTGAGATTCTCATGCTGATCTGCAACTGTATGTTTCTTAAAGAAGGTATATCAAAAGATAATATTAAAATATCAGAGCACATACTAAGGTTTAAACTTCGACCTGAACAGGAAATTCAGTTTATAGTTTCTCTTGTAAAATCATATATTGCAACCGGTGAAAATTCGAAAAGCAAAAAATATATGGAGAAACTTGCAGAACTGTTTAAACTGATCGTGAGATTAAAAGACACAGATGATAATTCCCTGGATGAAAATACGTTTATAGAAAGTATTTTTTCTCTGATAATATTTTTTGACTACGGAGATTATAAGAAGGGAAATGAAATAATTAATTTCATCGGCAATAATATTGATCCTGAACTATTTGATCTGTCAAACCTGAGTCAGGTTTGCTTTGCTCTTTTTACGAGTTATGATAAAAGTTCTTTTGAATATTATTTTGACCGGCTACAGATCAAAAATACTGAAAAGAACAAAACTATTTTTTCCGCATACAAAAATCAATTTGAATTTCAGGCAATACTTAAAAAGTTTCTGAACCATGAATATAAAAATGTGATTTCCGAGCTGGAAGTACTGAAGAATAAAACTCACCTTAGGAATTATATTTATTTTATTGACGCTCTGATCCTTTATTGTTATAATCTGCTTGATCTCCCTGACAGTGTGCTGAGATATTGTGACAGCACCGATTATAATGTCTCGGTAACAAGAGCATATATACTGAAAATGGAAGCGTATCTTCTGAAAAATGACTTTACAAATTTTATCCGGCTGAAGAAAGAAGTAGCAGGCTGGGGGGCAGGCAACTTTACTAAATTTAATCAGGCGGTAATACTGTTCTTTGAATGTTACTTATATGCAGTAAAGGATATAAAAAAGACATTCAAAGTTAAATTTGATAAATTCATTTCTCTTTCAGATGAATTTGGTTATGAAAACTATATTAAATTCAGAGCTGAGTCAAACAGACTTAAATACGTATTTGCTTACGCTAAGAAAAACGGAATTAAGACAGGATATCTGAAAAAATTAATTAACATAGACTCCGTCAGCCTGATAACTGATAAGAGAAAAGAATTTGAAATTACTGTTAAATTTTTTGATAACAACAGAATATTCATCAATGGAAAAGAGCTAATTGACAGTATCTGGATGAGGCCGAGATCGAAATCAATTTTTCTGTATTTTGTCTTCAAGAGTAAAAATAATCAGGCGATTACTAAGGATACTATTATTGATGATCTTCTTTACAGCGCAAAAAAAGTAAATTACGAAGCTATAGCTGATGTGGAAATAAATAATGTCAGAAAGTCGCTACAGAATTTTTTCAAAGAAGAGTTTCCGGAGGTTTCCGGAAAAGAATTTATTGTTCTTAAAAGTAAAATATATTATCTGTCAGTTGGGAATACTGATCTGAGATTTGATTTTGATACTGATGAATTTATGAAAATATCTGCAGGAATTATTTCATCCGACTCAATGAAGATCATTGATATTTATAAAAACGATTTTGCCTCGGGATTATATAATAACTGGGCTGAAGATATCAGGGATAATAAAAAAGAAAAAAATGATAAAAGATTTATTCAGGTATATGATTCTTTTGTAAAAAGACTGGATAAGGATCTGAATTTTAAGCCTTCGGATGTTTTAAAAAGTCATTATCTGGAAATACAAAAATAGAAGGCTCAATCATCAAATACACCGGGAGTTTTATTCATATATTCCTTACATATTGAAAGGTCTTTTGCTAATTCGATTACATTGCTGATACTGTCATGTGACATTGTAAAATATTTATTCTCAAAAAAAATATTAACTTCTTTGTCCTCATCTGTTAACATCAGTTTTAATATATCAAATATTTTCTGCAGATTAGAATTAAAATCTGCGTAAGTTTTATCTATATATTCCTTTCCTGATATTTTATCAGAAGTTAAAACATTCCTCAGACCGTTTAAATATTTCGATGTAAATATCAGTCTCCTGAATATTTCCTGTTTACCTGATTTGAAAGATATTTCGATAAGAGCGGAAACTTCGTAATTATTCTTAATGAAACTCCGGGAAATATCATTAATATCTGATATTATCCCGGAAGTCTTTTCGGAAATTTTCATTAAAATTATTTAATAGCTTCTTTGCTTTGTCTGCCGTGACAGTTTTTATATTTCTTTCCGCTCCCGCAAAAACATGGATCATTTCTTCCTATTTTTTCACCGACATGAACAGGCTGCCTGCTTACTTTCTGATCCTGACCTTCACCTTCCTGCGGTCCGCCCACATATCCCATTCCGGCGGAAGATTCATGATATGTTCTTAATCTGGACTGATTGACGTGTGATGGTGTCCTTACATTCTGAGCTTCTTCAGGAGCCTGGGAAGTAAACTTAAAAATAAATTTTATGATATTGTCAGAAAGCGAATCAAGCATTTCAACAAAAAGTTTAAATCCGTCTGACTTATATTCGAGCAGAGGATCTTTCTGACCGTATGCTCTGAAGTTTATACCTTCCTTAAGATCGTCCATCTCCCGCAGATGTTCTTTCCATTTCTCATCAATAATACTAAGCGTTGCAAATCGTTCGATCTTTCCCATTAGCTCTACGCCGTATCTTTCTTCTTTTCTGTTATAATAAGCTTTAGCTTCATTAATGATCAGATCTTTTAAGCCTGACTCGCCCTGTTTTTGAAATTCTTCAGGAGTTACATTAATTCTGACAAGATACGTTCTTTGAATTTCTTCAATAAGTCCTTCGACATCTCCTTCTTCATAATATTTTTTTACAGTATTTTCAACTGATTTATCAACCATTTCAAAAATCTCATCTTTCAGCCTTTCACCCATAAGAGCCTGTTTTCTCTTTGAGTAAATTACTTCTCTCTGCTGATTCATGACATTATCATATTCCAGAAGTCTTTTTCTAATGGCGTAATTATTTTCCTCAACTTTTTTCTGCGCTCTTTCTACGGAATTAGTAATCATCTTATGTTCTATAGCTTCGCCTTCCTGAATGCCGAGACGCTGCATGACATTTGCAATTCTTTCGCTGCCGAATAATCTCATTAGTTCATCTTCAAGTGAAAGATAAAACTTCGAAGCTCCGGGATCACCCTGCCTGCCGGCTCGTCCTCTCAGCTGTCTGTCAATTCTTCTAGATTCATGTCTTTCAGTTCCGATAATGTGCAGTCCGCCTGCTTCCGCAACACCAGGACCAAGCTTAATGTCAGTTCCTCTTCCTGCCATGTTAGTAGCAATAGTAATTGCTCCCGGCAGTCCGGCATTTTCAACAATGTGGGCTTCCCGGGCGTGCTGCTTCGCATTTAATACTTCATGCGGAATACTTTTTCTTTTAAGTAGTCTTGAAATAGTTTCGGAAACTTCCACAGTAGTCGTGCCGACGAGAACAGGTCTTCTCTGATTTCTCATTTCAACTATCTCGTCAATGACTGCATTATATTTTTCTCTTTTAGTCTTATATATAAAATCATTCATGTCGTCTCTTATACATTCCTGATTAGTCGGAATAACAGTTACGTCAAGTTTGTAAATGTCAAAAAATTCCGCTGCTTCTGTTTCTGCAGTTCCTGTCATACCAGCCAGTTTTCTGTAAAGTCTGAAATAATTCTGTAGCGTTATAGTTGCAAGAGTCTGCGTATCTTTTTCTACATGTACATTTTCTTTTGCTTCAATTGCCTGATGCAAACCTTCTGAATATCTTCTTCCGGAAAGTATCCTTCCGGTAAATTCATCCACTATCATAACTTTCCCGTCCTGTACAACATAGTCTACATCTTTATCATAAAGTCCGTAAGCTTTTAATAACTGCTGGACAGTGTGCAGCACATCGCTTCTCTCGGCGTAAATTTTACTAAGCTCATCTTTCTTTAATTCTTTTTCTTCTGTGGAAAGATCAGGATCATTATCAATTGTTACGATTTCTGATCCATAGTCCGGCAGTGTGAAAAAGTCTCTTTCTTCCAGACTTGGCGCGAGAAATTCTCTTCCTTTTTCAGTCAGATCCGTTACGTGAGATTTCTCCTCAATGAGAAAAAATAATTCATCATCTACGATGTACATATTCTTTGATTTATCTCTCATATATTCGGCTTCTGTAGCGAGCAGTAATTTTTTATTCCCGGGATCGCTCAGAAGCTTCTGAAGTTTATTGTGTTTCGGAAGCGCGTGGTAACCTCTGAGTAAAGCCATTCCTGCCTTTGCACTGTCTTCATCGGAAATATTTTCTTTAGCAAGTATTGCCTCAGCTTCAGCGGTAAGTTTATTTACGAGATTTTTTTGCGCATCTACTAATCGTCTAACTCTCGGGTTCAACTCATCATACTTATGCTTCGCAGCTTCTACCGGACCGGAAATAATAAGCGGAGTTCTTGCTTCATCAATAAGTACAGAATCAACTTCATCAACGATAGCATAGAAATGCTCCCTCTGCACAAGGAAATCTCTGTCAACTACCATGTTGTCTCTCAGGTAATCAAAACCAAATTCATTGTTCGTTCCGTATGTGATATCGCAATTGTACATCTCACGTCTTTTGTTTGGTTCCATATCATTTAAGATCACACCTACAGTTAATCCGAGATATTTAAATACTTCACCCATCCATTCGCTGTCTCTTTTTGCAAGGTAATCGTTTACCGTGATCAGATGAACTCCTCTTCCGGCAAGAGCATTGAGATACAGAGGCAGAGTAGCAACTAAAGTTTTACCTTCACCTGTTGCCATTTCTGCAATCTTTCCTTTATGCAGAACAATACCGCCGATCAGCTGAACATCATAAGGAACCATGTTCCATCTGATCTTATTTCCGGCTGCTTCCCATTCAGTACCGCATAATCTTTTACAAGCCTGCTTTACAACTGCAAACGCTTCGGGAAGAATGTCATCAAGTACAGCTGCAATTATATCATAATTTTCTTTTTCGAGTTTTTCTATTTCATCATAGATATTCATTCTTTCGTCATGAGGCAGATCATCTTTCAGGCTTTCCTGCAGTTCGGAAATTTTACCTATTGTTTCTTCCGTTTCTGAGGTTATTCTTTGTCTGAATTCAATTGTTTTCTCCTTTAGCTGTTCATCTGAAAGAGATTCATACTCGTCGTAAAATCTGTTAATATCTTCGACTATTGGTGTAATAGAAACGAGATCTTTTTCGTGTTTGGATGGAAATAATTTTCTGAATATGTTAAGCATTTATACTTAAATTTACTGAAATGTTATTAAAAATTTATCTGACTGATAATTTACTATTTTTAAACACGAAATGAAAAATAAAAAATTATGCAAAACAAATGTCATGAACATTGCATAATATAATGATTTTGGTGAAAAGTTTTAAAATATCATAAGAATAATTGTATGTCGCTGACTTCCGCTTAAAGTTTTTTCGGAGTCCAGTGAATTTATCTGCAGAAATTTATCATTTGCATTTTTCAATTATTTAAAAGTGAATCCGGCTTTGTTCGGTAAATTTAAAATTGAATAAGAAAGTATATTTAATTAATTTAGTATAAATTAAAATTCTTTAGGAGGATATATATTTTATGTCAATAATGATTACAACCGAATGTATTAATTGTGGTGCATGCGAGCCTGAATGTCCAAACACTGCAATCTATGAAGGCGGAGTAGACTGGGTTTTAAGCGGAAATACATACGGTGAAAATGATACGCCGCCTTCCGGGGCAGCCGGTTTTTATTCAAGTGAATTTTTTTACATAGTACCTGATAAATGTACTGAATGTGTCGGTTTTCATGACGAACCACAGTGCGCTGCGGTCTGTCCGGTTGATTGCTGTATCCCGGATCCGGCTCATGTAGAAGATAAGGAAACTCTGCTCAGTAAGAAAGAAGCTCTTGACGCTGAAGGGAGATAAATTTAATTTATTGAAATGATTCAGAAACCGGTTGAAGAATGTTCAATCGGTTTTTTTATTTAGAGAAGGAATGCATTAAAATTCTGCAGGACTAAAGCAGCTTCCGGGTTTTCAGAATTAATGTGAAAAGATTTTTTTACCGGATCAGACTCTGTGTTATTTTCTGATGAATCTGTTACGCTTGTTTTATTTCCGGAAAAGTTTTCCTCTTCTGTAATATTTTTTTCGGCATCAATTAAACTGCTGTTTGTGTTAGCTTCATCTCGTTCCGGAATATCTGAGTTATTACCTTTTGAAAAATTTCCTGATTCACCTTCGAAATATTCTTTATATTCTAATGATATATTGTTCTCTTCAGCTGCAATTAATTCGGGTTCAGACACTTCTGGGAATGCTTTTTTGTATCCGAAAAGTATTAATAGAAAACCAACTGTAACAGAAATATCCGCAATATTGAATATCGGCCATGAATATATTGTTTTACCGAAAATGGTAAAGTTGGGAAAATCAATATGAATGAAATCAACTACTCTCCCGTAAAAAATCGGAGCATACGAAAATATTTTTCCGTAAAATACTCTGTCTATTAAATTGCCGATAGCCCCGCCCAGAATGAAAGCAAGCGCAAGACGCAATAATAAATTTTCATTTCTGTTTTTATACAGAAAAACAATTAAAAGAATTGTAGCCAGAATTGTAAATATGGAAAGAAACAATTTTCCGCCGATCTGAAGTCCGAATGCCATACCCGGATTTTCAATAAAAGTAATTTTAAAGAAATCTCCGATTACTTTTTTAGAAGTCTGATAAGGCATTCCTTCAAAATGAATCCCAAGAGCAGGTATTGAAATACCTTTAATCATGAGTTTTGTAATCTGGTCAGCAATTACAATAAAAAATGTTAAGAATAAAACTCTCAATAAATTTTATCCTCTCATATTTTTACATTCGATGCAATGCTGAGTAATGGGTACAAGTTCAAGTCTTTCTTTATCAATCAAAGGACATGATTTACATAAATTTTTTGGCTCGGTCATACAGTCAACGCATATTCCGTAAATACCCTGATCGATCCTCATAAGCGCATCCTGTAAATAACCAAGATATTTTTCGTCTCTCTGAACAAATAAATAGTTTTTTTCCCTTTCCATTTCATCAGTTCCCTGCTCTGCCATATGTGAGGAATATGTAAGATTGTCACCTTTATACTCTCCGGAATCTTTATCTACTAATGCATCCATATTCGCTTTTGCGCTTTCTATAATGGCTTTTCTTTCGTGAAGTATAACATTTCTGAAATGCTTTAACTCAGTTGTATTATATCTCAGCTTGGAATTTGGTTTGTATTTTTTTTGCTTTGCATGGCCGGTTTCCGCATTATGTATTCCGGGCTTTTTTATTAAATCAGCTTTAAGTTCATTTCCATTAGATTTAATTCCTGCTTTGGACTTTGCAATAGCTTTTTTTAAGGTTTTTGTTATCTCCTTTTTTCTTGCGATTACAGATCTGGAAAGCTCTGCTATTTTTATATCTGTTTTCTTTGATCCTTTCATTTTTTTATCTGCCTTCTTAAGTCCGGATTTTTTTATGTCCGGTTTCTTTAAAACATTTTTTTTCACAGCATTTTTCTTACTCAGTTTTCTGGGTGGCGCAGGTTTCTTCAGCAGATTTTTTTACAGCAGATTTTTTTTTTTCGCAGAAGGCTTTTCCTTGCCGGCATTCTTTACAGTTTTCTGTTTATTTACTTTTACTTTTTTCTTAATGGTCAATTTATTACTCCTTGATAAAATTTGTTATTTTAATTTTTGAATGAATATGTCACAGGATATGCCGTTTATATCAGTTTTTGAAAAATCAAATTCATGTCCGTTTGATGATTCAACTTTATTGCTGAGAGTTTCGGCCTTTATATATTTAAGATTCTTTTTAAGAATTAAAGTGATAGCATCGTCAGTCTTAAAATATACATTCACTTTATCGCTGACATTAAATTCATTATTTCTTCTGAAGTTCTGAACACGGTTAATAAATTCTCTGACAATGCCTTCCTCTATCAGCTTTTCATCAAGCTTAATATCTACTGCAACCGTCAGGCTATCATGAGTATCCAGTATCCATCCTTCAATATCTTCAGTGAAGATCTCGATGTCGCTGATCTCAATCTTAACTCCTTCAGTATTGATGAATTTATTTCTTTCTATTTCTGAAATTTGAGTGTCGCTGAGTTCGTTAATAATTTTCTGAACAGTCTTAACATTCTTTCCGAATTTAGGTCCGATTGATTTGAAATTCGGCTTAGCTTTTTTTACTATTATTTCAGAATTACCTTCGAGTAAATTAAGCTCTTTTACGTTAACTTCTTCAAGTATAATTTCCTTAACCTTAAGTATTTTTTCCTTGTCCCTTTCATTAAGTACCGGTACCAGAATTTGTCTGAGTGGCTGTCTTACTCTTAGATTATTTTTTACTCTGATAGACCTGACTATATATACTATATTCTGAGCGGTCAGCATTTCCTCTTCAAGGTTTGTATCTATATAATCTTCATTTGCATTTTCAATGTATGACAAATGTATGGATTCATCCGATTCATTAAGAGTACGGTACAATTTTTCAGTTAAAAAAGGTGAAACCGGTGAAATCATTTTCAGCAATTCCACTATAACATAATGCAAAGTATGATAACCAGATAACCTGTCTTTCTCATTTTCAGGCTTTCTCAATCTCTTTCTGTTTCGTCTGATGTACCAGTTGGAAAGTTCATCGTTCGTAAAATCAAATAATAATCTTGAAGCTTTTGTGATATCATAGTCGTCCATTAGTTCAATATATTCTTTTTTAAGAGAATTAACTTTTGAGATTATCCACCTGTCAATAACAGGTCTGTCTTTTACTTTAGTCATTTTATCATTTCTATGATCAAAATCCGAAAGATTTGAATAAAGTATAAAAAACCGGACTGTGTTTATCAGTGTATCAAAAAATTTATTCTGAAGTTCTTTCAGATCATCTTCGTTGAATAATTTTGAATTGCCGATCGGTGAAGAATAAATCAAATACCATCTTAACACATCAGCGCCGTATCTGTTTATCATTTCAAAAGGATTAACGGCATTTCCTAAAGACTTGCTCATTTTCTTACCGTTCTTATCCAGTATAAGTCCGTTGACTATAAGATTTTTATATGCAACTTCATCAAACAGGAATGTATTTATTGCATGAAGTGAATAAAACCAGCCTCTCGTCTGATCAAGTCCTTCAGCGATGAAATCCGCCGGAAAATTTTTTTCAAATAAATTTTCATTTTCAAAAGGATAATGAAACTGAGCAAACGGCATCGAGCCGCTGTCAAACCAGCAGTCAATTACCTGTGAGACTCTTTTCATCTTAATGCCGTCTTTTGATTCTATCACAATATCATCAATATATGGCTTATGTATATCCATATCGCTTTTTACCGGATATACTTCGCTGTAATTAACTGATCTTTGTTCAAGTTCATCAAGACTTCCTATACATTCATAATGCTCGGTACCTTCACTGTCGGTATAATACCAGATGGGAAGGGGAGTACCCCAGAATCTGTTTCGTGAAAGCGCCCAGTCTTTGTTATCCTCAAGCCATTTTCCAAACCTGCCGGATCCGAATGCTTTAGGATTCCAGTTAATTGTATTATTTAACTGAATCATTTTGTCTTTATATTCAGTGGTTCTAATAAACCATGAATCAGTTGCAAAATACATCAGAGGGACTTTGTGTCTCCAGCAATGAGGATATGAATGTGTAAACATTTCCTTTTTATAAAGACGACCGTTATTTTTTAATTCAAAAATTATATCCTGATCGGCTTCCTTAAAATTTTTATTCTTAAAACTTCCCGCCTTATCTATGAAGAGTCCGTTTTTCCCGACTGCAGAAAATAAAGGCAGATCATATTTTAATCCCGTCTGATAATCATCTTCTCCGTATGAAGGAGCAATATGAACAATTCCTGTTCCGTCTTCAGTAGTAACAAAATCACCTAAGGTTACATAGAAAGCTTTTTTATCTTCTTTGAAAAAATCAAAAAGTTTATGATATGGAGTATGTTCAAGTACTTTACCATTTATCTCTTTTAATACTTCATATTTTTCAGTAATTATTTCAGCTCTTTCTTTTGCAAGAATAAATGTATCATCATTTTCGGTTTTGATCTGAATGTAAACCACTTCAGGATTAACTGCCAGAGCGGCATTGGACGGGAGTGTCCATGGAGTTGTGGTCCATACGAGAAAGTCTGAATCTTTATATTCGCCTTCTGAGATCCGGAATTTTACAAAAACAGACGGATCTTTCAGATCCTGATATCCCTGCGCTACTTCATGTGAAGATAAAGGTGATTCGCAAACGGGACAGAATGGTAGTATTTTAAATCCTTTATATATTAGTCCTTTATCAAAGAATTTTTTAAGCGCCCACCAGACTGATTCTATATATTCATTATGATATGTTACATACGCATCTTTCAGATCGATCCAGTAACCGATCCTTTCAGTCATTTCTTCCCATTCTTTAAGATATGTGAAAATAGATTCACGACATGCATTGTTAAATTCAATTGCTCCGAATTTCTCAATATCGCTTTTTGATTTAATCCCTAATTTTTTTTCTACTTCGACTTCTACCGGTAATCCCTGTGTATCCCAGCCAGCTTTTCTGAATACTCTGTAATTCCGCATAGTTTTATACCGGCATACCATATCTTTAACAGTTCTGGAAATTACATGGTGAATTCCCGGAGTTCCGTTGGCAGTTGGAGGTCCTTCATAAAATGTAAATGTTCTGTCGGATGGTCTGGATTTTATACTTGCTTTAAAAATATCATTTTCTTTCCAGAATTCAAGCATTTCAATCTCAAGCTCAGGTAATGTTATATTGTCGGGAAGATTCTCGTACATCAAAAATTAATTAAATAAGTAAGTAAGCTAAAAAAATAGAGCTTTAATTTCAATGAAATAAGATAACATACTATAAGAATTGTTTACAGGATATATATTTCATAAATCAGAATGTATTTAAACTTTAAATTGAAATGACGAAATAAAACTGCTCAAAAAAAAACTCAAAGCATATTATTGCACTTTGAGTTTTAATGAAAAAATTTAATAATTTGCCTAAATCTTTTATGGTCTGTATTGAAAATTAGTAACAACTACTTCCTGATCAGCATTGTTGCTGGGTCCCGGATGCTTATCACCCTGACCGTAATTTCCCATCCATAAGTTCATGTGAAAAAGCTGACATCCGTCATCAGGGATGAAAGGATTTTGTGCAGCAGAAGTAGTGTAAGTATTATTTGGAGAAGCCGGCAGATTATCAAGTGTGTATATTCCGTTATACTGAGCAAATGAAACCGGGGATTTTGCAGCTGTCCATTTTAATACAAGAGTGATTTCCTTTACGCCGTCTCCAATAGTATACCGGTGAACATTTGCCGGAAGCTTATCCCATTCCTGCACGGCAAACTGGGCGTTACCGTTGCATAGTCTTTTGTCGCTGACATTGGTGCATGGCGGCGTACCCCATCTGGATATTTCCGCAAGATCAATTTCTCTGTATGGATTTTGAGACGGTCCTGATCTGTCATTTTGAAATGTAAATAATCCGAATGCTACATTCTTGTCAAGCTTATCCCAGGAAGGCGCGCTTTTAATCCTTGCTGATACTAAGTAAGTGCCATAACCTGTTGACGCCAGGGTTTTCTTATCGCTTTTAAAAACTGCTACGACTTCCGATGCCATCCAGTCACTGCCTCCGCCAAGATCATCTTTCTTAACCTTCAGATGAAGACCTTCACTGTCGACGAAAGCATTTCTCGGACTCCATGCCTGACCCTGATTCCAGAACCAGTTTGGAGAACCTGTGTACTGATAGTTTGTCCACCACCAGTAACCTGCAAATTGAATAAGACAATCATCCGTACCGCAATATTTTTTATTGACATTAACATCGAGTTTCAAATTCGGAGGAGTACAGCTGCCTCTTGATAAGATATTATCTTCCTCTAAGTCATCGTCGTCGATAGTTCTTTCAGCCGGTGCGTAAATTGTTTCCGCCTGAGAGGCAAACCTTTCATCTCCGTCATCAGATCCTCCGCAGGATAAAAATAATGATGCAAGTAAAAGTAGCAGGATTTTTTTCATTACTGTAATTATTTAGTTTGGAAATAATTTTAATGAATAAGAAATAACGGATATAAAAAGTAATCTCTTCATGTAGGATTAATAAGAGACATATGAGATTTGCATAATTTTCAAAATTATTCCAAAATGTAAATTCACAAAATGAAATTCAACTGATTTTTTACGAAACGCATTTATAATAAAATTTTTAATTTGGAGATAATTAAAACTGAGGGAAAATTCTGTACGGTTACACGGAATTGAAAAATGAATACCTGAAAATATATTTACAATAATAACTTAATATAAAAATACCAGATATATATTAAATACATCCGGCTTTTATAAAAATCTGATTATGTATTCCGAAACTATTTTAAGAATTAATTTTCTTAGCTTTTTAATCAGTCTCTTTTATTTTTTCTCTTTTTACTTCTCTTGTCAAGTTCTTTTCTCAGTTCTTTGTTGAATTTCTTTTTCATAAAAAAGGACTTAGCGATCTGCTGAGGACTCAGAAAAGTCTTTAATTCATTATAGAATTTTTCCTTTTGCTCGATAGATTTTTTCTCAAGTTCAATTACCTTATCAAGTTTTGAACTCATATCAGCTGCATCAGGGTCTGACTCTATGGATTTATAGGTTTCTCTGATTTCTTTTCTCAAAGTTCTCATCTGTATATTATTATCCTTATATGAGTCTACAAGTTTATCAGCTGTATATTGATCAACGTTTAAATTTGTCTTTACCTTTTCTTTAAAAAGATTTTCCAGTTCCTGCCTTTTCTGAAGCTTCGATGAATCCGGCTGCGAGTATACGCTTGCAGCCGTCATGAGCAGACTGATAAAAAATAATGTTAATAAAGTTTTCATAATTATTAAATTTTAGTTTCTTTTAAGACGTTTAAAATTTCCTGCTGATCAGCAGGAGAGAGTTCACGGAATTCATTCTGCAGATTTACATCATCACTTTCACTTGAGTTGAGTAATTCTGATTCTTCGATTCCAATTTCACCTGTATCCTCAATTTCATTAAATTCATCAATGTCAAAAATATCAGCAAAGTCTGTGTTGTTTATATCCGTATTTTTATTTTCGATGAATGAATTATCTTCGGTCTCTTTTTTAATTTCCAATGTTGGTTTGTCGGAAATTAAATTGTTACTTCTTTTGTCAGGCGAAATGACTTCTTGTTTTCTGAAGTTTGTATTTTTAGTTTTTTGCGTCAGCTCAGTCTTTGCATTAGGTGCTTTTTCAGAATTTTCCGGATCTGATATTGATTTATCCGGACCGGGAATAAGAGTTTCTTTTTTATCAATTTGATTTTCGCTGACTGAATTATTTGAATTGTTACTTTCCTGGACAGGCGGTGATTTGTCAATAGATTTTGTTAAAACCGGATCTGTATTTTCCTGTCTGAATATAAAGAACGCTGCAATCAAAATTACAGCAAATGCCGGAAGAATAATTTTCCATGCTTTTGAAAAATACTGAACCAATCCGGGATTTTCAGTCAAAGGTTTATTAGGATTTATCTTTTCATTTATTATGACAGGAAGGTTATTAAAATAATTATCCGGCGGTTCCGGAAATTCCGTCTTCACAAAAAATGTGAGAGTTTTATTTATTTCATCAAATTCATTTTTAAAGTCATTATCGCTTTCAATCAATTTACTGACGGCATTTGAAAGTCCGCTGTCTGAGATTTTACCGTTTATAAAGTCAGGTATACTCTGCAATAATTCTTCCCGCGAATAATCTTTACTTATATTTTCCATAATTAATTTTTAATGAAGTACGTTTTCAAATATCTTATTCTTTTTTAAACATGTGCCAATCTTTTTCAAAGCATGAAAATAATTAGCTTTCATTCCACCTACGGATTTCTCGAGGATTTAGAAATTTCCTCGTAGCTCAGATTTTCATAATATCTCATAATAAAAACCGCACGCTGCTGTTCGGGAAGTGTTTCGATCGCTTCTTTTAAAATTTCTGATCTGTCCTTTTCGTCTGTATTTTCACTGAAGTCATTACTGCTGTCATATGAATGAAATTCGTTAGTTTCATCAAATTCGGAATTTCGTTTATTGAGTTTGTTCTTTCGGTTTAAATGATTAAGCGAATAGTTAACGGCAATTTTATACAGGTATGTAAAAAATTTTGATTCACCCCGAAAATTGTTCAAAGATCTGTAAAGTTTTATAAAAACTTCCTGTGTAATATCATCTGCATCGTCATGATCCAAAACCATTTTCCTGATAAGCATATAAATTCTTTTCTGATATTTTCTGACTATTAAGTTAAATGCATTCTCATTGCCGGTTTTAAAAGCAGCAATAAGTAATTCGTCATCACTGTTTATATTCAATTCAATATCTGTCAATATGTATAGTCTTGGTTATTTATTCTGCAATATTGAATTAACATAAACACTCTGTGCATTCATCATAAAGACAAACTGATATTTCAATTGGTTTAATCATTATTTATTAATTTCCTGAATGTTTTCCATTCTTTTAATTCAAATGCATTCAGTTTTTCGTAAAATTTAATTGCATTAACATTCCAGTCGAGTACAACCCATTCCATCCTGCCGCATTTATTCTTTTCCGCAGTTTTGATAAGTTCTTTAAAGAACATTTTGCCTATCCCGAGATTTCTGAATTTTTCCGAAACATAAATATCTTCAAGATAAAGACTTCTCTTTGCAAGAAAAGATGAATAAGTAAAAAAGTAAAATGAATAACCTGCTGTCTGACCTTCATACTCCGCAAGCAGAATTCTGTACGGAGGGTTTGCGGAAAATGCATCACGAATGAGTCTGCTCTGAGCTTTTTTATCGGGGGGAGAAAGGTTCTCAAATTCCGCAAGCTCATTTACAAGTCTGAGAATATTATTCTTATCTGACTTCTTCGCTTTTCTGATCTTTATATTTTTCAAAAGTTATTATTATTAAGATTTCTTTATTTAATATAAGTTTAATAATGTTTAAATTAATAAAATTTACATAGAAATGAACTTATTAAATAGACACAGTCTGATATCAGCAATTGTCTTAATTTCAATATCTTTATTGTCTTTAAAAATTACTGCGGAGCCTGCTGATGATTATGAAGAAATGAAATGCCGGAAGAAGCTGAAATCTTTTGACGCATCGCTTAAAGATCTTCCTCTGAATGAAGTCATTGCCGAAGTCGGAAAGTCATTTACAGGCACTCCTTATGTTGCGGGTACTCTTGACGAATATCCAAACACAGAAGAGCTGGTAATTAATATAACAGGACTTGACTGCGTTACTTTTGTTGAGAACGCATTGATCTTTTCAAGACTGATCAAATCAGGTAATGCGGATTTTGACAATTATAAAAAAGAGCTGGAGTTAATTCGATACAGAAATGGAAAAAATTCGGGCTATTCTTCAAGGCTTCATTATTTTATAGACTGGATTTATGATAATCAGAAGAAAGGTATTGTAAAGGACATCACATCAGATATAGGAGGAGTTAACATTGGAAAGAATATTGATTTCATGACTTCTCACAGAAATTCATATAAGCAGCTTCAGAATAATGATATACTGCTCGGTGAAATGCATGAGGTGGAAAATAGCATAAACAGCAGGGAAATATTTTATATACCTGTCGAAGATATTTCCTCAGTATATGACAAGCTCCGGACAGGCGACATAGTCGGCATTACAACATCAATTGGAGGACTGGATATTTCTCACACAGGTTTCATTTATAAAGAAGGCGGCGGTACATACCTTATGCATGCTTCTTTAAAAAATAAAAAAGTAGAAATTTCATCTTCTGAGCTGCAGGATTATATATTCGGTAATTCCAAACAAACCGGAATCGTAGTTGCCAGAGTTTTGGAATAAGTAAATTAATAAAAGTTGTTATTCATATATTGCCTGATCTTTTATCTGATAGGTTCAATCCCGACGGCTTACATACTGATAAAGATCAAGTACGGAAAAAATTTATCGGAAGAAGGTTCAGGGAACATCGGTGCAAGAAACACTCTTGATGTATCAGGTTCAAAAACAGACGGTGCAATAGTTCTGCTTGCTGATCTGATCAAAGGACTTGTTCCGGCTTTTTTATTGATAACATATGGAGATCTGGGAAAATGGCAATTGATAATTCCGCTCACGCTTCTTGTTGCGGGACATAATTTTTCAGTCTGGATAAAATTAAAAGGCGGAAGGGGACTGGCAGCAGCAGCAGGAGTTTTTATTGCAGTGGATTTTATATTCGTTGTACTATGGCTGGCGTTTTATTTTATTGCGAATATATTTATAAAGAATGCAAACGTATCCACAGTAATTGCATTATTAGCGATACCTTTTGCAGTCCTGATATTTCCGGGTCCGGCAGTTGAGTTTTTAAATCCGGTTCTAAGCGGAGAAGATGATTTATTTTTTGCTTAACAATTTTCATTTCTATTGGCACAGTAATTTTGTTAAAACATATTGAGCCGCTCAGACAATGGCGGTTTATAAATTTCCAAAAATAATATAAATATTAAATTAAAATTTACAATGAGCACAAATCCATTAATTAAGACAACTGAAGAACTTGATGAAATGTCACGTCAGATAAGAAGAGATATAATCAATATGCTCGCGATCTCACAGACAGGTCATTCAGGAGGACCGCTTGGAATGGCGGATATTTTTACTGCGATGTATTTTAATAAACTTAACATTGACAACACTGATTTAGATAAAGAAGACAGGGATTATTTCTTCGTATCAATCGGACACATTGCGCCGGTATGGTATGCGACACTTGCTAGAAGGGGATTCATGGAACTTGATGAATTAAAAACTCTGAGAAAAATTAACGGCAGATTACAAGGGCATCCGGCTTCACCAAAAGGACACGGAGCTCCTGGAGTTGAGATCGCTTCCGGTTCACTGGGACAAGGTCTGTCTATTGCAGTCGGGATGGCAATCGGACTTCGAATGGACGGAAGAAAAAATCATGTTTATTGTATAAACGGAGACGGCGAACTTCAGGAAGGTCAGATATGGGAAGCTATAATGACAGCTGCGCATCATAATGTAGATAATCTTACTATGATAGTTGACAGAAATCACTGTCAGATCGATAACAGGACTGAGAATGTTTTAAAGCTTGAACCAATTCCTGATAAGTTCAAAGCATTCGGATGGAATGTACTTGAGATGGACGGACATAATATGAAACAGATACTTGATACAATAGAAGAGGCAAAGTCATTTAAAGGAAAACCCACTGTAATTATTGCAGAGACATTTATGGGTAAAGGAGTTTCATTTATGGAAGACAATTATAAATGGCACGGAGTGCCTCCAAGTGTTGAGCAGGCGCTCGTTGCGCTTAGTGAACTTGAAGTCACGAAGTACGGGGATTTTCATGAAATAAAAGAGAAAGCTGAAGCTTGAGTCTGATGGCTACGGATTAAATAATAAAATTTAATTTTAAAAATATTCAATAAAATTTGGGAAATAATTTTTACAAAGAAGATATAGGAAGCGAAGTTCTGATAATCGGAGGAGCTGAAGATAAGTTAAACGAAAGACACATTCTCAGAAAATTTGTAGAAATGTCCGGAGGAGCAGATGCTTCAATACTAGTAATACCTATACCGTCTGATTTCCCGATTGCTACCGCAGCGCTTTACACCGGGATATTCGAAAAGATGGGAGTAAAGAGTGTGAAGATATTAAAGGCTACATCGAGTAAAGATTTTATTAATCTCAATTCAAGGGAAGAGCTTGACGGCATAACGGGTGTGTTTCTAACCGGCGGCGATCAAATGAGACTTACTTCTATTGTAGGAGGGACTATATTCCTGGAAGAATTAAAAATCAAAATTAAAAACGGAACTGTTATTGCGGGGTCCAGTGCAGGCGCTGCGGGATTCAGTTCAACAATGATAGTAAGAGGTGAACCAACAGTTCAGCCGTTAAAAGATTCAATCAGACTCTGCCCCGGACTCGGTATTCTTCAAAACATAATAATTGATCAGCATTTCACACAGCGCGCAAGGATAACCAGACTTATCACAGCAGTTTCATATAATCCAAGTAATCTCGGAATCGGAATTGATGAGAATACAGCAATTCATATCAGAAGAGACGGGATTCTGGAAGTACTTGGATCCGGTACTGTGACGATCATTGACGGTTCAAATGTAAGTTATAATACAATTGCCGAGGTAGAAGAGTCAGAGCCTTATTCAATAATCGGACTTCAGATAAATATTCTTAACAGAGGCGTCCGCTATGATCTGAATAACAGAAAACCAATTGAGATGTTTGGGGATTATCTTCAGATCTGACAATTTAATTCATATCAAATTTGATTCAAGTCGAATCAAAGATTATAAAAAATTCAACCACTGAAATTTAATTCTATTATTTATAAATGAAAATTCTCGATATCAGGGCTTTACGCGGCGCAAATTACTGGAGCAACAGATGGAAAAAACTTATTGTACTTAAACTTGATATTGAAGATTATGAAGAAAAGCCCTCCGATAAAATTCCAGGTTTTACAGAAAGATTAAAAAATCTCTTACCAAGTCTTTATACTCATACTTGCAGCTATGATCATGAAGGCGGTTTTCTTCAGAGAGTAGATGAAGGCACATGGGCGGGGCATATTATTGAGCATATTGCGCTCGAGATTCAGACGCTTGCCGGAATGGATACAGGATTCGGAAGGACAAGAGAGACAAATACAAAAGGAGTTTATAATGTTGTATTCAGTTACCTTGAAGAAAAAGCAGGAGTATTTTCCGCAAAAGCTTCAGTGGATCTTTTTCTCAATATTGCCGAAGGAAAAAAGCCGGAAGAATTGAATAAAAGGCTTGATGAAATTATTCAGGAGCTCAGAGAGATCAGAGAAGAAGTAAGATTCGGTCCGAGTACAGGATCGATTATTGATGAAGCGGAAGAGCGTGGTATACCTCATATAAGACTTAATGACCAGTCGCTTGTTCAGCTCGGCTACGGAGTTTATCAAAAAATAATACAGGCAACAGTTTCGTGTGATACAGGTTTTATAGCTACGGATATTGCAAGTGATAAAAACCTATCCAAACAGCTTCTTGAAAGTATGGGAATTCCGGTTCCGAAAGGATTTAAAATTTTTTCAGAAGATGAAGTTGAAGAATCAGTCGAATCAATAGGTTTTCCTGTTGCTGTAAAACCTCTGGATTCTAATCACGGTAAAGGAATTTCCGCAAATATAAATACACTTGAAGATGCAGTAAAAGCATTTCACTCTGCGCGAAAATATTCAAGAGCGATCATTATAGAGAAGTCACTGACCGGAAGTGATTTCCGTGCATTGGTTATTAATAACAAGCTTATAGCTGTAGCTGAAAGAACTCCGGCATTTGTAAAAGGTGACGGCAAGTCAACAATAAAAGAGTTAATAGAAAAAATAAACGAAGATCCGCGCAGAGGTTACGGTCATGAGAAAATATTAACACAAATAATGATTGACGGAATGACTCTGAGATTACTTGAGCTGAAAGGTTATTCACCGGAAACAATTTTAAAAAAAGATGAAATATGTTCTTTAAAATCCACTGCAAATATTTCAACAGGCGGCACTGCAATTGACAGGACTGATGAAGTTCATCCGGATAATATATTTTTATTTGAAAGGATTGCGAAAATCATTGGTCTCGATATTGCAGGTATTGACGTAGTGGCTCCTGATATTACAACACCAATTACAGATAACGGAGGAGGTATTGTTGAAATAAATGCAGCTCCCGGATTCCGTATGCATCTCTCGCCTTCAGAAGGTATTGCGCGTAATGTAGCGGAACCGGTTGTAAATATGCTTTTCCCGGCAGGTGAGAAATTCAGAATACCAATAATTGCTGTAACAGGAACCAATGGTAAAACTACAACTACAAGACTAATTTCTCACATTCTTAAAAATGTAGGAAAGACAGTTGGCTTTACAACAACAGAAGGTGTTTATATAGGAAACAGACTTATCAAAGCCGGCGATAATACCGGACCGGTTTCTGCTCAGATGGTATTGAGAGATCCTACCGTTGATATTGCAGTTCTCGAAACTGCACGCGGAGGATTGCTCCGTGCAGGACTCGGTTATGACGGCTGCGACATAGGGATTGTAATGAATGTAACGGCAGATCATCTCGGACTTAAAGATATCGATTCCCTGGAAGATATGGCAAGAGTAAAAGCGATAGTAGCCGAGAATGTTTTTAAATCCGGATATGCAGTTCTTAATGCGGATGATAAACTTGTTTTAGCCATGCAGGAAAATCTGAATTGTAATGTTGCGTTATTCAGTATGGATGAAAATAATGAAGCAGTAAAAGAACATACTAATAAGGGGGGAATTGCTTGTGTATATGAAAATCATTTCATTACACTTCTTAAAGGTCACTGGAAACTCAGAGTAGAGAAGGTGATCAACATACCTCTTACTTATGAAGGTAAAGCTGCATTCATGATTCAAAACGTACTGGCAGCGACACTGGCCAGTTACATACTGCACGGAGTAAGTATAGAGGATATAAAATTCAGTCTCGGTTCATTTGTTCCGTCTGTTACCCAAACTCCGGGAAGACTTAATCTTATTGATGTCGGTAATTTTACCGTATTAATTGACTTTGCGCATAATCCCGCAGGTATGGAAGCTCTGTCAAAATTTGTAGAGAAACTTCCAAATAAAATCAAGACAGGGGTGATAGGCGGGACAGGTGACAGACGTGACGAGGACATAAAAAATCTCGGCAAAGCAGCTGCGAAAATGCTGACAAGTATAATTATCAGGGAAGATGAAAGTCTCAGGGGAAGGAAAGAAGGTGAAGTTCATAATCTGATGCTCGAAGGAATTAAAAGCGAGAAGCCTGATGTCCCGATCAAAGTTATAACAGATGAAGTGGAGGCATTAAATTTCGGATTAAAGAATGCTAAGAAAAATGAACTGCTGATAATACTTCCGGATAATATTCAGCGGGCAATAAAGATAGTAAATGAATTCAGGGATAAACTGAATAAGATCAAGATTGAGCAGAGTGATATTCCGAATATTAATGAGTAAGGCGGAGTAGAGTAGAAGAGGATTGAGTATGGTTTGGGAAAACCACTTTAGTGGTTTTTTCGCTGTTTGACGGAATTGTATTCCGTCACCAAATTGCCAGTATCTTTTATAAGCAGAATAACAGTTTTATGAATACTATTATTAATTGTAAATACTTACGTATATTTCTCCATCGTTTTTAGAAAAACCTCTGTACATTCCCTGTGAATTAAAGATCATTTCAATATTACAATCCTTATCAATAGCTATTAATCCACCTTCGCCGCCTATTTCACGTAATTTTCTATTTACAACTTCTTCACATGCTTCTCTTAAAGTCAGACCTTTATATTCCATCAGAGCGGAAACATCATAAGCCGCAATTGTTCTGATAAAAAATTCTCCGTCACCGGTGCATGAAACCGCGCATGAATTATTGCTGGCATAAGTGCCTGCGCCGATTACAGGACTGTCTCCGATTCTTCCGAATTTTACAAATGTCATCCCGCCGGTTGAAGTTGCAGCTGCTAAATCTCCATACTGATCAAGCGCTACTGCTCCGACTGTACCGAATTTTTTATCGCTTTCATCAAATGTGCTGTGGTCAAGCATTGCTTTTCCATTCTCCGCTGCTTTTAAATATTGCTGAAATCTGAATTCACTGTAAAAATATTTTTCATCTTCAAATTTTAAGCCGGACGCCCTTGCATATTCTTCAGCCCCTTTTCCGCTTATCATTACTAAATCCGGATCAAGCATTACAGCTTTTGCCAGTAAAATCGGATTGCGGACTCCGCTGACAGATGAAACACTTCCTGCCTGCAGATCTTTACCTGACATTATTGATGCATCCATACTGTGTGATCCGGCAGAAGTAAATACCGAACCTTTCCCGGCATTAAAAAGGGGATTGTCTTCAAGAGTGATAAGAGATTCTGTTATGGCGTCAATTGATTTTCCCCCTGACTTCAATATTTCCGAACCTGCTTTTATTGCAAGTTCAATTGATTTTGAATATTCTTTTTCTTTTTCAGCAGTCATCTTTGACTTTAGGATTGTACCTGCTCCGCCATGAACTGCTATTCCAAATTTCTTCATATTTAAAAATAAAAAAACCCTGTTAAAATTAATTAACAAGGTTTATAATTTTCAAACTCAGTTTATTATTTTCTTTGAAATTTTTCTTCTTCAAGTGTAAACATTAGTGAAACTATATGTGAATTTCCAAGTTCTTCAAGTCCGTCAAATTTAGAAAATGAATAGTCAATATTTATTTTAGGCAATTTCACACCGGCTCCTAAAGTTAAATTACCCAGATCATTTACACCTGTCCTTAGACTGACTAAATCTCTGTAAGAGTATTCTATACCGGCATGAAGATCAAAACTTACCGGACCTAAATTAGCATTGGCGCTGCTTCTTCTGTTTTCAAATCTGACATCGAAATCAAGAGCGGGAGTCAGTGTACCGTTTAAAAAATCTACCTGATATGCAGAACCAATTTTTGCAGTTGGTGTTATAACTTCCTTTTTACCCGTTGACCAGGAAAGATAAGTAGTGGTTAGATCTTGTAAATTTGCACCAAGGAAAAATCTTCCGAAAGGGTTGTAATTCACACCAACATCAAATCCAAGACCCCAGGCACCTTCATCTGCAATATTTCTTCTGATAATTTTTAAATTTGCTCCGTATGAAAATTTATCTGATTGTTTTTTTGAATATGTCAGATATATAGCATAATCTGAAGTATTGAAATATGTAATTTTAGATTCGTCGAGTCTCTCACCTGGATCAAGAGTTCCATTACCATTGAGATCTATTAGTGCATTTCTTGTATCCTGGATGTCGTCAATTCCCATTCTTATTAATGAAATTCCCAGTGATGATTTTGAACCGAATGGTATTCCGATTGAACCGTAATCGTAATTAACTAAATTGCCGAATTGAGCATCGTGCATAAGAGAAAACTGCGGGTAATTAATTTTGGACAGACCTCCCGGATTCCAGTATCCTGCTGTTACATCATTAACCAATGCAACATAAGCACCGCCCATTCCCTTGGCTCTTCCGCCTACACCTATTGAAAGAAATTCTCCTGCGTATTTATTTCCTGAACCCTGTGATATTCCATCCTGAAAAAGGACAATGGTAAGTAAAACTATTAAGATAGTTTTTGGCATAAGATTTTTCATAAATTGGGTTTGTTTACTTTAAGTTTTTTTAAATACAGTAAACTAAAATTACATTATCCTCCGGATAAATTTATTTGTAATAATGTTTATTTTAATCCGATAAGTCAATACAAATTTATTTGATTTTAGATGAAAGTAATATGTGATTAAAAAAGTTTCATAATATCTTTAATTTAAATTGTTAAAAGTAATTACTTGTCATTTATTAAAGTAGAATAGAATTAATTCATACTGTAATTTGAATTCTGTGAAAATATAAACTATCCGGGATTATTTTATCTGAGCAGATTAAGAGCAGATTAAAATTGAATATATTTATCCTAATTTTCCGGATGTAAAATTTATTTACAATAATAGATCCCTGATACATATTGTGCTGAGTATTATTAAATGAAAATTTCTCCTAAATAGTTTTAACATTTCAGAAGTTTCAAACGTAATGCTGTGAGTTATGAAACTATTCTTAGTAAATTATATTTAATAAGTATTCTTGGAACATTAATGTAATCAATAGTATTTCTTATGATGTGTTAATAATGTATTTTTAAACTGTTCAAAGCCAAAAAATTTCTAAACTAAGATTTTTCCTAAAAAGTATTTCAAATTATAATATAACAATTTAATATGAGTAAAAAATTTATTCTTCCCATTTCCATAATTATACTCGCACTTGGTATTTTTGTCGGAATGAAAATTCAGGATGCAGTTTCCGATGATAAAATTTCCTCACAGGTAAGGAAATTCAATGACGCACTTGAGGTTACATCCAGATATTATGTAGATGATGTTGATTCACAAAAGCTTACCGAAGATGCCATAAAAGGTATGCTTGAAGGACTGGATCCCCATTCTGTTTATATCTCAGCTGATCAGCTTAAGAGAGTAACAGAAGATTTTCAGGGCAGTTTTGAAGGAATTGGAGTTGAGTTTGATATTATAAATGATACCCTAACTATTGTATCGCCTATCAGCGGAGGACCTTCTGAAAAGCTCGGTATTCAGGCAGGTGATAAAATTGTAAAGATCGATGGTGTCACCAGTGTGAAAATGTCACGAGAAGACGTACCAAAAAAACTTAAGGGTCCGAAAGGAACAAAAGTAAATGTTACTATTGTAAGAGCCGGACTTCCTGAACTTCTAGAATTTGAAATTACACGGGATAAAATTCCAATTTACAGTGTCGATGCTTCATTTATGTATAATGATGAAGTAGGTTATGTAAAAGTGTCCAGATTTTCGGCTACTACTTATGATGAATTCATGAAAGCCATGGGCGATCTAAAAAATCAGGGAATGAAAAAAGTTGTACTTGATCTGAGAGGAGACCCGGGCGGTTATCTTGATCAGGCGTTTAAGATGGCGAGTGAGTTTATTCCTGCAGGGAAAAAGATAGTCTATACAAAAAGCAGGATAAGGGATTTTAATGAAGAATATGTTTCAGAAGGCGGGATCTACAATGACATACCGCTGATTGTACTTGTCAACGGAGGTTCCGCATCAGCAAGTGAAATCGTTTCAGGCGCTGTTCAGGACTGGGACAGAGGATTGATTATTGGAGAAACTACATTTGGCAAAGGACTTGTGCAGAGACAATTTGATCTGCCTGACGGTTCTGCATTCAGAGTTACAACAGCAAGATATTACACCCCTTCAGGAAGATTAATTCAAAAAGGTTATGAAGGTAATAAATACAAAGAAACCGCAAATGCAGATGTTGAAGGTGATAACCTTGAACATTCTAATGACATTCAGGATTCAGCAAGACCTGAGTATACAACCTTTGGCGGCAGAAAGGTATTTGGCGGTGGTGGAATTACACCTGATTATATAATCAAACTTGATACTCTGACTGATTATTCAGTGCAGCTCAGAAGACTTAATCTGTTCTATATTTTTACTGAAAGATATATGAGTGCAAACAGAAATAATATTGAATCAAGATTTAAAACAGCCGGTGAATTCAGAGACGGTTTTCAGATTGATGAAGGAATGCTGACTGATTTGAAAAATATGGCTTCTGAAAAAGAAGTTGCATTTAATGAAGACGAATTTAACAAAGACAAAGAATTTATAAAAACATCAATAAAATCTCAGATTGCCAGAGATCTTTGGGGTAATAACGGAACTTATGTAGTTTGGGTTGAGAATGATGATCAGTTTCTAAAAGCAATAACACTGTTTGACGAATCCATTAAACTTGCTAAGTTAAAACAATAAAATCAGTAATGATTTTTTCTATTCTAAGAAAAAGCTTCATTCCGGCAGTTTTGATATTATGTATAATTGCGGTTGAAGCTTTTTCACAGGATAAAGTATTTGAAGTTGGAGAAGAACTAAAATATGAGATCTCATACGGATTCATAAAACTTGGTTATATGAATTTCATTCTTACCAGCCTGAGAAAAGAGGGCAAAAAAATATTTTACAATGCAAGACTCGAAGTTAAGACTTATCCTGAAGTTCCGTTTATTACCGTAAATGATATTTTTGAGACAGAAATGGAATTCAGTGAAGATGAATTATTCTCCAAAAAATTCTATGAAACTAATTTCAGAAGTAAATCTATCACAAGGCAGGACTGCAGATTCAATTATAAAAAGAATATGATTAAGTATTCGAAAGAAACGGATGGTGAGGTCGAAACTGAAGATGAAATTCCAATGAAAGAAAATATTAAGTACAGAGATGAACTTTCATGGCAGTATGAATACAGAATCAATTCTTTTTCAAATAAAAATTATAATATTCCCGTTTTTACCGGTTCGGAAGAATCTTCTGTAAGATATTCTTATAATGTTAACAAAACAGTTGTCAAATTAGAAAACACAAGTTATGAAATCGCAGTAATAAAAATGGAAGGAATTTCAGATTTTTCAGGAGTTTTTGGTTTTAAAGGAGAATTTCTGGTATTGATTTCTGATGATGATTACAGAGTTCCGATTAAAGCGTATTTTAATTCATCCCTGGGGAATGTCGTACTTGAACTCATTTCATACAAAAAAGGAAAATGGTCTCCACCTCCTTTTTTAAATTAATTAAATGACTATAATGAAGTTAAAATGAAATCTATAAATTCTTTCAGATTAATAAAATCTTTTATTATAATAATATTTATCTTATCATTATTAAAAATAAATTCAGGAATTGCGCAGTCTAAAGTATTGCAGGTAGGAGAAGAGTTAAACTATTCTGTTAATTACGGATTTATTGAAATTGGTAAAGTGAATATAAAAATGACAGGAAACTGGAAGGAAGGTAAAAATGAAATTTACACTTCAGTTTGTAGTATGAAATCAAACAAGGGCATTCCGTTCGTAGAACTAAACAGCATATTTGAAACAGATATGGTTTATGACGGAAACGAATTATACACTGTCAGATTCAAAGCCACTGAAATAAAAGAAGAAGGAAATCTAATAATAGAATATAAATTTCATTATGACTCTAATTATGTCTATGTATTAAAAGAGAATCTTGGCATAAGAGAGATAGACAGAAATATACCTTTTAATCAGAATGTTAAATTTCAGGACGGACTTTCTTTATTTTACAAATCAAGACTAAATTCGTTTTCACAGGAAAATTTCATGATTCCTGTTTTTATGAATGAATCAGAAACTACAGTAAACTACTATTTTACATCTAAAAAGGATGAAATATTCGTACCTGTTTTTGACAGGGATCTTCAGTCATTCAGATGCAACGGCATGGCGAATTTTGAAGGAGTTTTCGGGCTAAGCGGAGAGTTTGCCGGATGGTTTTCTGACGATGACGCAAGAGTTCCTCTGAAATCACAAATGAATGTAATTATCGGAAGCGTTACACTTGAGCTGAATGGTTACAAAAGAAGCGGATGGAGATAGAGAAAGCAGAAAATTTAATAAGTTTCAAATTCAAATTTTTTATTCCGGAATAATAGATATATCACAGGATAAGTGTAACAGTAAACATCATTTTCATAAATTTTATATCATGGGATTTACTAGTCTCGGTAAAATTTATTAAATTGAAAAGCATTATTATAATTAATAGCTTACACACTAATTAAACTTACATATGAAAACATCGTTCAAAATATTAATTCTTATTTTTCTTTTTACTTCCGGATTTTCAAATGCACAGGATGCGCAGGAAATTATCAAGAAAGTTCAGTCTAAATATGAAAATATTTCAGATGCAAAAGCATCATTCACACAGACATTAAAAGGTAAAGGCGGTAAAGCAAATTCTTCATCCGGAGTGCTTTATATTAAAAAAGAAAATAAATACAGAATTGAATCCGGAGGTCAGGTATTGATCACTGACGGACAGACTTCATGGGCATATTCACCAAAAAAGAAACAAGTAATAATAGATAATTATAAAGAAGATGGAAATTCATTTTCCCCAAATAAATTTCTTTTTAATTATCCGGAAAATTTTTACTCTGATCTTATGGGCGATGAGAATGTAAACGGAACTGAATGCTTTGTTATTAAACTTTCTCCCAGAAGCAGCGGTTCTGTTAAGTCGGCTACTATCTGGATCGATAAAAGCGAAGATTTTATTCGTAAAATAAATATAGTAACTTCAGAATCCACAAATACTTATTCACTAAAAGATATTTCCCTGGATTCGGGTGTGAATTCTTCAAAATTTAATTTCACCCCGCCTGACGATAAGTTAAGCAGATTTTAATTTGCTTAACTTTTTTTAATTTTTTTATTGAGTGTAAATATTAAAAAATACATTAAATCATTTTTTTTACTGGCAGTAACTTTTTTCTTTCTTTACCTTGCATTCAGGGGAAATGATTTTGGAAAGCTTTACGCTGAACTTAAGAATGCAAATTATTTCTATGCCATTGCAGGTGCAATAATGGGTGTAGTGATCGGCTCATTTATCAGAGCTTTGAGATGGAGATATTTTTTAAATCCGCTTAAAAAAAACATTCCGATGTATAATCTTTTCTCATCAATTATGGTGGGTTATATGATGAACAGTATCATACCAAGAGCAGGTGAGATTTACAGACCGGTACTTTTAGCAAATAAAGAAAAGATTTCAAGAACTTCTGCATTCGGCACTATACTTGTGGAGAGGGTTTTTGACGTGCTGACTATGCTGATATCATTTGGTATCTGCGTAATATATTTCAGGCAGAAATTATCTTCGGCATTTCCGGATTATAATCTGGAAGCGATCTCTTTATATACATTTATTATCATAATCCTGTTTATAATTTTTATTATTGTTATCCTTTTTAATCTGGAAAAGTCGGAAGCAATTATAGAAAAACTTACAAAGAGTTTCCTGCCGGAAAAATATCATAAAAAGATTGGTGAAATATTTGTTTCTCTTATAAACGGATTTCTTTTTATAAGGTATCCTAAATATTATATACAGATCTTTTTTCTTTCGGCATTACTATGGTTTTCATATGTAATATCAACTTACCTTACGATACTTGCATTTGATCTCGACCTTAATCTGCTTGATGCCAATCTTATACTGACCATGATAACATTTGCCGTTACCATACCTTTACCTGCTAACTCCGCAGGAATTTATCATTTCTTCTGTACTGCTACTCTGGTAAATATCTACGGAATAAATAAAGAGACTGCTTTCGGATTTGCTACAGTAAGTCATCTGCTTGGGCTGCTGGGATTAATTATTATCGGAGCTTACTTTTTTCTGAAGGAAAATCTAAATATTAAAAAGGCAAAAGAAATATCCGGTCCGGAATCAAAGCTCGAATCCGGAACCGGATCATAAAAATCAAATTTCAGATTTTAGTTTAGATTCTTTTCTGTGACTTAAATACCCAACAACAACAGGTACAAGCGAAAGAATAATAACGCCAATTATTACATACTCGAAATTCTTTTTTACAAAAGGAATGTTACCGAAAAAATATCCGAGTAAAGTCATTGATGAAACCCAGAGAATCCCTCCAAATATATTGAAAGAAACAAACTTCTTGTAAGTCATATCTCCGACACCGGCTACTATAGGCGCAAATGTGCGGGCAAATGGAACAAATCTCGCATATATAATCGCTCTGCCACCGTATTTTTCATAAAAATGTTTTGCTTTAACAAGGTGGTCTTTTGCGAAAAAAATTGATTTTTCTCTCTTGAAAATTTTAGGTCCTGTTTTTTTACCAAACCAGTATCCGACCTGGTCACCAATAATAGCAGCAATAATTAAACTTATATTAAGTAAATAAATATCCACCAGATATCCCTGTGCTGCAAGCAAACCTGCTGTAATTAATAAAGAATCACCGGGAAGAAAGAAACCAACAAGCAAACCGGTTTCAGCAAAAACAATTATTATGAGTACTGTTAACCCGCCCCATTTTATAAGCTCTTCAAGGTTACTCAGATTGGAAAAAAACTGCGAAATTACTTCCATTTCAAAATTTGATTATAAAAGACATAATTTAATGATATTGTAATAAATAATAGTGTTAAAAAAAAAACTATTTTATAAATTCGAAGAATATATGTTTATTCAAATGAAGTCAGAGGTTTGAAGTAGTGAAAACAATATTGGGAAAAAGTTAATGTCCCAACAATATACATCAGTTGCTTTAATTTAAAGCAAGACCGGTAAGCAGAGTGTAATGTACATAAATTAAAACTGATATTGTTTCAGAATCACGGTTATTTACTGCTGAATTTATTTTATAAATTTATACGGATGAGAAAATTTCAGAATGGATTAAGAAATTACTGCTATAATAATATATATACAATTACTCTGACAGTGGATGAATAAATTATTTAATGGATGAAGATTAAATTTTATAACTATTCAATATTTTCATATAATTAGCTCGTTCGAAGGCTGCCGGTTCAGAAACAGATTTGTAATCCATACTTCCGTGCATTTGCAGAATAGATTCATATTCTTTTTCTTCCATCCAAATTTTTAAATCATTCAGAATCTCTGAAGCGCGGTTTATTCCGTTCTTTAATAATTCCGAACATATCATCGCAACATCGCCGCCGACCATCATTACTTTAAGTACATCGAAGTGGTTGTGAATACCGCTTGTGGCAGCCAGTGATGCTTTTAAATTACCATGCAGAACTGCAATCCATCTCAGCGGAAGTCTTAATTCCCATTGATTACTTAATTCAAGATTAGGAAATACATCAAGATTTTCCAGATCAATGTCTGGCTGATAGAATCTGTTAAACAGAACTAAAGCATCTGCTCCTGCGTCATCAATTTTTTTTGCCATATTTGCCATAGCGGAAAAATAAGGACTTATCTTAACAGCTACCGGAATATTCACAACTGATTTTATCGAGCGGATAATTTCCAGATACATAGCTTCGACTTCAGCAGATTCGATCTTAAAATCAGTCGGTATGTAAAAAATATTCAGTTCAATTGCGTCTGCGCCTGCCTGCTCGATCTGTTTAGCATAATTTATCCATCCGCCGTTACTGACTCCGTTTAGACTTCCTATCACCGGAATATCAAGCGCGCTTTTTAATTTCCGGATATGTTCCAGATATTCTGCAGGTCCGAGGTTAAAATCATTTATCTCCGGGAAATATGTCAAAGCTTCTGCATAGCTGTCTGAATTTGTGGTAAGATAATGATTAAGCTCTCCTGCATCATGCGTAAGCTGCTCTTCGAATAACGAGTAACATACAATAGCAGAAACGCCTGCATCTTCGCACGCTTTTGCGGCGCCAATAGATTTTGATAAAGGAGAAGCAGATGCAACAAGGGGATTTTTCAGTTTAATTCCCATATATTCAGATGTAAGATCCATATTTTTTTAAATTTAAGTTATCAAAATATTAACAGCAGCAAATAAATAATTAACTATTTGTATTTTCCTTATTTTTGTTTCCATTTGAAATTGTATCTGTCTCAGATAATTTTTTGTAAATTTCCCATCTTTTATTTACATCTTTCTGCGCAAGTATCATTAATTCCCGTGCATGCTCCGGATCAGACTTAGTAAGCATTTTATATCTGGCCTGAGCATAGGCATACTCTTCAAGTTTAATTGCAGGAGCGCCTGAATCGAGCCGGAACGGATTTTTATTTTCATCAATTAACCGCGGATCATATCTGAATAACGGCCAGTAACCGCTTTTAACAGCATTCTTCTGATGATCAAGAGCTTTTTCCATATTGATACCATGAGCAATGCAATGTGAATAAGCAATGATCAGTGAAGGACCGTTGAATGATTCTGCTTCGAGAAAAGTTTTTAAAGTATGAGTATCATTTGCTCCCATTGCAACTTTAGCAACATAAACACTTCCGTAATTAACTGCCATCATTGCCAGATCCTTTTTTGGATTTGGCTTTCCGGATGTCGCAAATTTTGCAACAGCGCCAAGTCCTGTTGATTTTGACATTTGACCGCCTGTGTTGGAATAGACTTCAGTATCGAGTACAAGTATATTAACGTTCTTTCCGGAAGCCATTACATGATCGAGTCCACCGAAACCTATATCGTAAGCCCAGCCGTCACCGCCAATAATCCATACTGATTTTTTTATCAGATGATCAGCTACAGACATAAGTTCAACAGCAGCAGGATTGGAATTGGATTGAAATTTTTGCTTCAGGATTTTAACTCTTTCCCGTTGTTCATAAATTCCTGATTCATCTGACTGATCTGCATTTAAAATTTCATCCGCAAATGATTCACCTGCTTCATCTTTAAGACTCAGCAATAATTCTTTTGCATATTCAGTTTGTTTATCAATTGAGATTCGCATACCAAGTCCGAATTCTGCATTATCTTCAAACAGTGAATTGGACCAGGCAGGACCTCTTCCCTCATTATTTTTTGTCCATGGTGTAGTGGGAAGATTTCCTCCATAAATTGAAGAACATCCGGTAGCATTTGCAATAACTGATCTGTCCCCGAAAAGCTGCGATACAAGTTTTATATATGGAGTCTCACCGCAGCCTGTACAAGCTCCGGAGAATTCAAACAAAGGCTGAAAAAGCTGACTGCTTTTAACTAGACCGGTATTTACCTGTGTTCGATCGAATTCCGGGATATTGAGAAAGTAATCCCAGTTTTCAGATTCCTGTTCTCTCAGCGGAAGCTGCGGCATCATATTCAGAGCTTTTAATTTTACCTGCTGTTTATTCTTGACAGGACAAATTTCGAAACACAGCGTGCATCCTGTGCAGTCTTCAGGAGCGACCTGTATAGTATAAAGTTTATTCTCTCCGAACTCCTTACCTTTTGCGGGCATGTGTTTAAAAGTCGCCGGAGCGTCTTTCAGATATTCTTCATCATAACTTTTAATCCGGATGCATGCATGCGGACAGATCATTGCGCACTTTCCGCACTGAATACAGATGCTTTCATCCCACACAGGGATCTGATGCGCAATATTTCTTTTTTCCCATTGAGCAGTGCCGGTGGGAAATGTTCCGTCAGAAGGCATTTCACTGACTTTTACATCATCACCAAGACCTTCGATTATTTTACTCAGCACGTTTCTGACAAAGTCCGGAGCATTTTCGGAAACCGGACTCTTAATTTTAATGCTGCCCGGAATTTTTCCGATAGTATCAACTTCAAATAAATTAGCCAGAGTTTTATCCACAGCATCAAAATTTTTAACTACAACATCGTCTCCTTTGGACTGATAAGTTTTCTTAATGGAATTTTTAATATGCTCAATCGCTTCATCTTTCGGCAGTACGCCTGAAATTGCGAAGAAGCATGTCTGCATAATTGTATTAATTCTCAAACCCATACCGGTATCAGAAGCAACTTTAAAAGCATCAATAATATAAAATTTCAATTTCTTATCAATGATCTGTTTACCGACTTTTGCAGGAAGCCTGCTGAAAATTTCATCTTTATTATAAATTGTATTAAGCAGAAAAGTACCGCCGGGCTTAATGTCTTTTAGCATATCAAAATTTTCTATTAAAGAAAAAAGATGACAGCCGATGAAATCCGGGGATTGAACCAGATAAGCAGATCTGATCTGTTTCTTTCCGAATCTCAGATGAGAAACAGTAGTCGATCCGGATTTTTTGGAATCATAAACAAAATATCCCTGAGCATAATTGTCAGTTTCCTCGCCGATTATTTTGATAGTATTCTTATTTGCTCCGACTGTTCCGTCAGAACCCAGACCGAAAAACATAGCGCCGAACTGATCATCAGAACCGGATTTAAAATCCCTGTCATATTCAAGACTTGTAAAAGTTACATCATCATTAATACCGACTGTGAAATGATTTTTCGGTTCGTCTTTTTTCATTTCATCAAAGACAGCTTTTACCATAGCAGGAGTAAACTCCTTTGAAGACAATCCGTATCTGCCTCCTGTTACAACAGGCATTTTTTCAAACGGGGGATTTTTGCAGTTCATGGATTCATTCAGAGCCGCAATTATATCCAGATAAAGGGGTTCGCCGACGCTTCCCGGTTCTTTAGTCCGGTCGAGAACAGAAATATTTTTTACAGTTTTAGGAATTTTATTTACAAAACTTTTTATATCGAAAGGTCTGAAGAGTCTTACTTTAAGAAGGCCGATCTTTTCGTCCGGATTGCTGAGCAGATGATCTACTGTTTCTTCAGCAGTTTCGCAGCCGGATCCCATCATTATAATTATTCTTTCTGCATCCGGAGCGCCGTGATATTCATAAAGTTCATATTTTCTGCCTGTGATCTCAAAGAAAGAATTCATTGCATTTTGCATAATGTCAGGAAACTTATCATAAAATTTATTGACGGTTTCTCTTCCCTGAAAATATACATCAGGGTTTTGCGCAGTTCCGCGGATGAATGGGTTATCAGGATTAAGAGCTTTACTGCGATGGAGTTTAATGAATTTATCATCGATCATATCTCTGATATCTTTTACATCAAGTTCTTCAATTTTCATTACTTCATGTGAAGTTCTGAATCCGTCAAAGAAATGAACTATAGGGATACTGGATTCAAGAGTAGCTTTTTGAGAGATCAGTGCAAAGTCCATAACTTCCTGAACTGAATTGGAACAGATCATTGCGAAACCGGTCTGTCTGACAGCCATCACATCAGAGTGATCTCCGAAAATTGATAGCGCCTGTGCAGAAAGAGATCGCGCAGTAACATGAAAAACTGTCGGAGTCAATTCACCTGCGATCTTATACATATTCGGGATCATCAGAAGCAATCCCTGAGAAGCAGTAAAAGTGGTAGTCATGGAGCCGCATTGCAAAGCGCCGTGAACTGCGCCGGCTGCGCCTCCTTCACTCTGCATTTCGATAACGACAGGAACTGTGCCCCAGATATTTTTCTCTCCGGCTGAAGACCATGCATCGGAGAGTTCACCCATAGGAGAAGAAGGTGTAATAGGATATATAGCAATAACTTCATTTACTTTATGCGCGACATACGCAGCAGCTTCATTTCCGTCAATAGTGATTTTTCTTCTTTTCATTTATTTTAATATCGGTTACTGAGAGAATAAATAGTACAAATTGAAAATATAAAATTGAAATTGTATAAAATATTTTAAATAAATATATAGCAAAGAAAAGTATAGTAGTATGATAAATGTCACGGTTTAGAACGTTGAAAGTTTGGTTTAATTAGGAATACTAAATTCTGTGAATTAATATTGGATCGGGAAAAATTGTTTGAGATACAAAGTGAGAAGTATTGATGAGATAGGAATTAGATAAAGGGGATGCAGGACTGTGTTAAATTCCCCGCAGGTGAGATAAACAGATTTAATGTTTTATTGTTTTAAAAAATGCAGATTATAAATTCGATAACTGAATTTGTTAAGAGCATGTATTATGATCCGGAAAATAACTCTGGACTTAGTCTGATGAAATTTTCTATTATTCACACCGGAATATTCTCAAACAAAAATATCTGTTTTAATGCGGTGATTGTGATTCAAAAAAATGTTATTTTTATAATTATAAAAACAAAAATAAATTACTATTTAATACTTTGAAAACAGAAGATGGAGTTATAGAAAAAGAAAGTGTTGTTGTTAGATTTTCAGGTGATTCAGGTGACGGGATGCAGCTGACCGGAACACAATTTACAGATACTACTGCTTTTTTAGGAAAGGATATAAGTACATTCCCGGAATTTCCCGCTGAAATTCGGGCGCCGGCAGGAACAATTGCAGGAGTATCCGGATTTCAGGTGCATTTTGGAAGTAAAGAAATATTTACAGCAGGGGATGAATATGATGTGCTCGTTGCAATGAACGCTGCCGCTTTAAAATCAGATATCGGCAATTTAAAAAAAGGCGGGATCATAATTACAAACACCGCAGGATTTGATTCTAAAAATTTAAGATTAGCTGAATATCAGGACGGTGTAAATCCTCTTGAAGATGAATCTTTATCGGAATATGAAGTATATAAAGTTAACATAACTTCCCTGACCAAAGAGGCATTAAAGGAAACAGGTTTAAGTAATAAAGAGCTTGAAAGATCCAAAAATATGTTTGTGCTCGGAATGCTCTACTGGATTTTTGATCAGTCTCCTGATTATACCATTAACTTTATAAATGAAAAATTTTCGAAAAATCCTGAACTTGCGCAGGCAAATATATTAGCAATTAAATCCGGTATTAATTTTGGTGAAACTACTGAAATATTTAATACCAGATTTAAGATCAATGCATCGCCACAGCCTCCGGGAACTTACAGAAGCATTACAGGAAACAACGCAATAGCAATAGCGTTGATTTCAGCTTCAGAAATTTCCGGTTTGCCTTTGTTTCTCGGATCATATCCGATTACTCCGGCATCAGATATTTTACATGAATTATCAAAATATAAACATTCAGGAGTCAGGACATTTCAGGCGGAAGATGAAATTGCCGCTATCTGTTCAGCAATAGGAGCTTCTTACGGAGGAAGTTTAAGTGTAACTACAACATCCGGACCCGGAATGTCTTTAAAGACTGAAGCACTCGGCCTTGCAACTATACTTGAATTACCATTGATAGTAATTAATATTCAAAGAGGAGGACCTTCTACAGGTCTACCAACTAAAACAGAACAGTCAGATTTGTTACAGGCAATGTACGGCAGGCATGGTGAATGTCCTTTGCCAATACTTGCGCCGTGTTCACCTTCAGATTGTTTTGATACAGTTTATGAAGCATGTAAATTAACTGTTGAGCATATGACACCTGTAATAGTATTAAGTGACGGTTATATTGCAAATGGTTCCGAACCCTGGAAATTTCCAGCGGCATATGATTTACCAAAAATAAAATCAGTTTTTGCTGATAAACCGAATTCAGATGACGGAACATTTCTTCCATATAAAAGAGATGAAAATTTTGTCAGACCGAGAGTAAAACCCGGAACAAAAGGGCTTGAACACAGGATCGGCGGATTAGAAAAAGCAAATGAGACAGGAGATATTTCTTATGAACCGCATAATCATGAATTAATGGTAAACCTGCGGCAGGCGAAAGTTGATAAAATAACAGACTCAATTCCTGAAGCAAAATTCGACTCTGGCAGCGAAGATTCTGAATTATTAGTCTTAGGCTGGGGTTCTACATACGGTACTATAAAAACAGCAGTATTGGAATTAATAAGTGAAGGTTATAATGTGTCGCATATACATTTAAGACATATGAATCCTTTTCCAAAAAATCTTGGATTGCTGTTAATGAAATTTAAAAATATTCTTATTCCGGAAATTAATAACGGACAGTTAATCAAAATAATCAGAGATAAATATCTCGTGCCTGCAATTGGATTAAATAAAATTCAGGGACTTCCGTTTACAACTTCCGAAATAAAAAATAAAATTCTGGAAATTTTAAATAAAAAATAAAATGAATGAGACTAATAATCTACCTGTTTTAGAAAAGCTGACATATAAGGACTTTGCTCCGGATCAGGACGTAAAATGGTGTCCCGGTTGCGGTGATTATTCTATTTTAAAACAGGTGCAGGGAATTTTCCCCGAGTTAGGAAAGAAAAAAGAAGAGTTTGTATTTATATCCGGGATCGGATGCTCCTCCAGATTTCCTTATTATATGGATACATATGGAATGCATTCAATTCACGGCAGAGCAACGGCAATCGCTGCCGGATTAAAAGCATCAAGGCCGGATCTTGATATCTGGATTGTAACCGGTGACGGAGATGCAATGTCAATTGGCGGTAATCATCTTATACATACACTACGGAAAAATTTTAATTTAAACATATTAATGTTTAATAATGAAATATACGGCTTAACTAAAGGACAGTATTCTCCTACATCACATGTAGGTTTAGTTACCAAGTCAACACCATTTGGTTCTATAGATGAACCTTTTAATCCTGCAGAACTTGCGCTCGGCGCAAAGAGCACTTTCTTTGCAAGATCTCTTGACCGGGATCCAAAACATATGAAAGAAATATTGCTTGAAGCTCATGCGCATAAAGGAACTTCCTTCGTTGAGATTTATCAAAACTGTCCTGTATTTAATGACGGTACTTTTTTTATATATTCAGAAAAGGGAACTAAGAAAGAAGAGTCTCTTTATCTGGAAGAGGGGAAACCTTTAATCTTTGGTGAGAATAATAGTAAAGGTATTAAGTTTGACGGATTTAAACCGGTTGTCGTAGATTTAACCGACGGGAAAAATTCTATTGACGATCTATGGGTACACGATAAGAATGACAGAATCAAAGCGACAATACTTGCGAGTTTTGCAAACGGAAGTAACGGAACTCATTTACCCAGACCGTTTGGCATATTTTATTCAATTGATAAACCGACTTATGAAGAAACAATGATGCATCAGATTGAAGAGGTTACGAAGATAAAAGGCAGACCAAATCTTGATGAAATTTTGTCAGGAGACAAGACCTGGGTTATTGCTTAATAAAATACTTTTGATTTTTTATTATTGAGTTTGTAATTTGGATTTAAGTTTAATTAGATAATACTTTGAGGAAAGAAATATATAACTAAAGTTATGAAAGTAATTTAATTCCGAATCTTTACTTACAATTTATACACAAAAAAAACCGTTAATAACGGTTTTTTTTTATTAAAGAAAAATCTGCAGCTCTGTCACTAACATAAAACCGAATCCACAACAAGCAGAGATCCTGAATTCAATTTTCCTTTTTAATTATATCGCCCTGCTTCCAGTACCAGCCTCTGCTTTCCGGCGTCTGCTGATTCCAGTATGGCGCTGTTACAATTTTATTATCGGGTGTTTTTAAATTCCTCTGATATACTGCAATTACCGGATTGAACACAATATCCGTTACCCCTATTATATATGTATCCGGCAGAGTTTCTTCTTTCTTAGTTTCTTTTTCAGATTTCACTTCATAACCGTTCAACTCAAGTAATTTTTTCAAAAATGTCATTCTCTCTTCGCTTGCATTTGTTTCTACAACAGTGCAGCGGATCCCTTCTATTTCTTTCACGATATGTTTGCCGTTGTTTAAAGCCAAAGTAAATTTTGTTTTAAATTCCTGTACTTGCAGATTCTATGAATTCAAATATTATTCCTGCAAAGCCAATAATAATAATTCCTAAAACGCAGATCAGTAATCCCGCTTTTGTGTAATTGTCGTTTTTAATATATTCAATCGGTGAATCACTATTGTTTATAAACATTGCTTTCACTACAAGTAAATAATAATAAAGTGAGATTGTTGCATTTACTACAGCTATAAATACCAGTATGTAGTAACCCTGAACGGCTGCAGCAGTGAATAGAAAAAATTTTCCGAAAAATCCCGCAACAGGCGGAATGCCGGCGAGCGAAAATAAAGACAGCATCATTACCAGACTCAGTTTGGGATTCGTTTTGTAAAGACCGTTGTACTCATCCATATTTTCCTTACCCGATGCATTTGAAATTGCGGATACTACGCCGAATGCGCCGAGATTTGAAAATATATATATCAGCAGAAAATATATTACTGCGCTTATTCCAAACTGTGTACCGCCGATAATTCCCAAAGGTATAAATCCTGCCTGAGCTATTGAGGAAAATGCCAGAAACCGTTTCATATTCTGTTGTCTCATCGCAAATAGATTTCCTATTGTCATAGTTATAACAGCGGTAAAATATAAGACTGTATTCCATACGCTAATTAACGAATTGAATACAGTGAACAATAATATTATTAAAATAAATATGGCAGATGCTTTTGAAATAGAAGACAGAAATGACGAAACATTTACGGGAGCGCCTTCATATACGTCAGCTGTCCAGAGGTGAAACGGTACTAACGAAATTTTAAATGCTACTCCGGTAAAAACAAATATGAAAGCAAGTAACTGTAAACTCGAATTCATATTGTCAGAAGACAGTGAACTGAAAAACAGCGAGCCGTTTGTTGCATATAAAATCGAAATACCGAACAGTAATATTCCTGAAGAAAGCGCAGCTGAAAGTATTAGTTTTATACCTGCCTCAGATGATCTTCTTTTCATTTTTTCAATAGCAGCTAAAGCAGCTATAGGTATAGTTGTAAGTTCGAGTCCAATATAAAACATCAGAAAGTCTCCTGAGGAAATCATGAAATCCATTCCTATCAATGAACTAATGATTATGAAAAAATATCCTCCTGAATTATCAAAGTTTTCGAACGAATGTTTTAACCAGCCGGCTGACTGTATAATGACGATCAGAACTCCAATGTTCAAACTGTTCTTCATTAAAATAATCATATCCGAAGTATTGTAAGAACCTCCGAATAATTTCCCTGTCTCTATTGGTAAAAATCCGATAAAAGTAACAAGTGAAAACAAAATTACTGCCGCAGGGATCATCATAGATTTATTATCTTTTCCCGTGGACAATTCGATTATAAGAATAATGACTGCTGCTATTATCAGCATTATCTCATGTCTCATTAAAAGTAATTGTTCTAATGTCATTTTTATATAATCATTCTATTTTAGTAAAGCCAGTTTCTCAGTTATCGGACCCAGACTGTTGAGGATCATTTCAGAAAGCCAGAGAGGAAATAATCCCATGCCAGCTATAGCAATTATAAGAATTATTGTAACAACTTTTTCATTCCAGACTGCATCTTTTGTTCCGGCAGGAAGATTACTTCCGGGCAGTCCGAGCAGAATTTTTGCAACGACTCTTAATATATAAACTGCAGTAATTACTATGGAAGATGCAGCAAGTATTGTTACGCTTCTGTGAAATAAATCAGTGTTTTGAAATGCACCGACAAATATTGTCATCTCCGCAACAAAACCGCTGAGTCCAGGAAGTCCGAGAGAAGCAAAACCGGCAATTATATAACATACCGACAGAAACGGCATGACCTTCATAAGTCCGGTCATTTCCCTTATGTCTCTTGTATGCGTTCTGCTGTAGATCATTCCGATCAGAGCAAAGAAGAGTGCTGTCATCAGTCCGTGAGAGATCATCTGAAGCACTGCGCCGTTCATTGCAATTTCATTTGTCATCAGTATTGCAAAAAGAACAAGACCGCAGTGACTTACTGATGAATAAGCGTTAATATATTTAAGATCTGTCTGGACAATAGCTCCGAAAGCTCCGTAAACAATGCTGATGGAAGTTAAAATAATAAATATCCACGCCATTTCATTTGCCGCTTCCGGAAGCAGATACATTGCGACTCTCAGGCAGCCGTATCCTCCCATTTTCATAAGCACTCCCGCGTGAAGCATTGATACAGCAGTAGGCGCGGATGAATGTCCGTCAGGAGACCAAGTATGAAATGGAAATAAAGCGCCGAGCACTCCGAATCCGATAAAAACCATCGGGAAAAAATATCTTTGCGCTTCTACGGGTATTTCTACATTTGCAATTTCAATAATATTAAATGTAAGAGCAGTGCTGCCGGTTGGAGAAGAGTAAGTATAAATTCCAAGAAGTCCTACGAGTAATATGGCAGAGGCTCCCATCAGCATCAGAGTGAGTTTCATAGCGGCATATTCCTTTTTTCCGCTTCCCCATATTCCTATAAGAAGATACATAGGAATTACAGCCAGCTCAAAAAAAAGGAACATTGAAAAAAGATCAAGCGATATAAAAAATCCGAATACTCCGGTAGAAAGTATTATTAGCGAAATAAAAAATTCCTTATACAAATAATCAACATCCCAGGAAGCTAACACTCCTGTAAATGTAACAATAGCAGTCAGAAGTATCAATGAAACTGAAATGCCGTCAACACCTGTGCTAAAATAAATGTTGAGTGTATTAAACCAGACATATTTATCTGTAAAAAGCATTTGCTCAATATTGCCTGAACTTCTTTCTAACAGGTAAACTATCACAAGGTAAACAGATAAAACAAGCTGAATGCCTGTTCCTGCTGCTGCTATCATCCTTGCCTGAGCTTGACTTTTTGCAGTCATGAGCGCAGCTAAAGTCAATACCGGTACCAATATCAGTAATATCAGATCCATACTACACTATTATTAAATACAAAGTTAAAAGAAATATCAGTATCATTCCCGCTACCATAATGAAAGCATACTGCTGGAGCTGACCTGACTGCATATACTTTATTTTTTCAGAAACAAAGTTAGTTGTATAAGCAATGCCGTTCATTGTATTGTCAACAACGTGCCTGTCAAACCATGCTACAGGTACGGAAATTAAATTGAATATTATTTTCTTTGTTACAAAAATATAAACTTCATCTATGTAAAATTTTCTGTAAGCCGATCTGTAAAGTAATCCAAGTGAATTTTTTATTTTATCCGGAGATACACTTTCTTTTTTATAAAGTACAAAAGCTAAAATGATCCCGGCAACAGCAATTCCTATAGTCGGAATTGCAATGTTCATATGAATTTGTGTAGAAAAAGGCACTCCGTTACTTGAAACAAACTGGCTGAATGGTATCAGTCCGGCAAGCGCTGAGCATGCGGCAAGAAATATCAAAACGAACAGCATAACATTTGGTGATTCATGCGGATCGTGTTCGTATTTTTTATCTTTATTCCAAAAGACTGAAAAGTAAAGTCTGAACATATAAAAAGCTGTAATTCCCGCAACAAGATACTGAACTCCGAAAAGAAAAATATTTTTTTCTATTACTGCTACCAGTATTTCATCTTTACTGAAAAACCCTGAAAGGGGAGGAATACCGGCTATAGCAAGGCATGCGATCAGAAATGTAATATGAGTTACAGGCATATATTTTCTTAGATTACCCATAGTGTAAATTTCATTTGTATGAATTGCATGAATAATAGAACCGGCTCCTAAGAATAATAAAGCTTTAAACATTGCATGAGTAAACAAATGAAACATTGAAGCCATATAACCGAGACCTTCTTCTGCTCCGTATCCGGAAACTCCGAGTGATACCATCATATAACCGATCTGGGAAATAGTAGAAAATGCAAGAACTCTTTTTATGTCAGTCTGGGTGCAGGCAATTATAGCGGCAAACAAAGAAGTAAAGGCGCCGACGTGAGCCACTACTTCCAGCGCTGCCGGTGAAGTAAAAACATATAACGGAAATAATCTTGCTATTAAATAAACTCCGGCAACTACCATAGTCGCAGCATGAATCAACGCTGAAACAGGAGTCGGTCCTTCCATTGCATCAGGCAGCCATATATGAAGAGGAAACATTGCCGACTTTCCCGCGCATCCGATGAAGATAAGTATAAGCGCCCATGTAATAGCTGACAAACCCATAAATGTAACTGAAGCGCTTTGCAGAATTGCATTACCGTCTGGATTAGTCAGTTCATTGAAATCAAATGTTCCGGCAAATGCCGAAAGAAGTAATATCCCGATCAGAAATCCAAGGTCAGCAAATCTTGTAACAATGAATGCTTTCTTTGAAGCTGAAACGGCTGACGGTTTATTATAATAATGTCCGATCAAAAGGTAAGATGAAATACCGACTAATTCCCAGAACATATACGTCATGAAAATATTAACCGACAGGACAAGCCCGAGCATTGCAAAAGTAAAGAGGGAAAGGAATGAAAAATATCTTGAATATCCTGAATCACCTTTCATATATCCGATACTGTAAATATGCACCATCAGGGAAACCGTTGTGATCACGACCATCATCATTACGGAAATCGGATCAAGGAGAATCCCTAAATCGATAGATAATGTTTCATTGAATTTAAGCCATTCAAATTTATATACATTTATGATCTGGTAAACACCGTTTACTTTCCCGTGAATAAAATAATACTGATATGCCGTCCAGTATGATATGACAGCAGAGATTAAAACTGAAGCGGTACATATAATCCCGGAAACAGCAGGTTTGAATTTATTACCAAAAAGTCCTGTGAAAACAAACGTGAAGAAAAGTATTACCGGTATTATTAATGTGTATAAAAAATTTTCCATACTAATTAATTTTAATGAAAAGAGATCAGTATTTCATCTCATTTACATTTTCAACATCAATCATTTTTAACTTTCTGTACAGACTAATTATTATAGCAATAGCAACTGATACTTCTGTTGCTGCAACAGCAATGACAAACATTGCAAAAAAATGTCCGCCGAGATTTTCCGGATACAGAAATTTATTGAACGCTACAAAATTGATATTTACTGAATTAAGTATTAGCTCTACTGAAAGAAGTATGGTAATGAGATTCTTTCTTGTAAGAAATCCGTAAACTCCGATAAAAAACATCAGAGTGCTTAATACCATAAAATGCTGAATGCTGACTCCTGATTCCATATAATTTATAACTTTAACATTTATTTAGAGTCTGCTCTTTTAGCAATCATTATCGATCCGATAATTGCCGCAAGCAGAAGTATGCTTATAATTTCAAAAGGTAATACAAATCCGCCTTCATTATAACTTAACAGTCTTAATCCTATTGTCCTCATACTGCTGTCTAAAACTTTATCTGTTACCTGCGGAAAATTATGATTTAAAATTGTTGAAATACAAACTACTGCTCCGATAAGAACAGCCAGCAGAGAAAAGAAAATTTTCCTGAATTGAACAGCTTCGAGCTTATCCTGCAGATCACTTGTTAACATAATTGAAAATATAATTATAACTACAATCCCTCCGGCATATACAGTCAGCTGCACGGCAGCCAGAAAGTTGAAGTCCATTGCAAAATAAATTCCGCATGTACCGAGTAATACAAATAGAAGATAGACTGCAGTTCTGAGAATTTTTCTGCTTGTAACAGTCAGTATAGAAAAGACAAGTATGAATCCTGACAATATGTAAAAAACAGTTTCGCTCAATTATATTAATATAAAAATATTTTTATTTAACTCCCGGCATTATCTTTGATCCGGGTTTATTTAAAACTTTCGTTAATTTCGATCTGTCAAAGACTGAGTGTTCAAAGCCCTGCGCCATCTTTATCGCGTCAGTAGGACAGGACAGAATACATAAATTACAAAAAGTGCACATTGAAAGATGATATACAAACGTGTCAATTATTTTTGTTGACTTACCGGTTTCCGGATCGATTTCCTTACCGCTGATAATTTCAATCGAACCATTCGGACATGCGAGTTCGCACGCTGAGCAGCCCGTGCATTTATGTAAATTATTTTCATCATGAATCAGAACCACTTCACCTCTGAATCTTTCAAACATTTTCAGAGTGTCCCGGTTTTCAGGATACTGCTGAGTAACAATTTCTTTAGGATGAGTAATATAGTGTCCTGTCACTTTCATACCTGTGATCAGTGATTTTACTCCGTTATAAATATCAGATATGTAGTTTTTTAATCCCATAAAATTATAAATGCCATCCGCTGAGAGCGACAAGAGCCATCAGCAGAAGATTGATTAAATTAATCGGCAGTAAATATTTCCATTCCAGTGTAAGCAGCTGATCTATCCTTAATCTCGGGAAAGTCCACTTGAACCACATTATTAAAAAAATTATTGCGGCAATTTTTCCAAAGAACCATATTATCGGAGGAATGAAGTCCATTACATTATTAAAGAATTCAAAATTACCTATATGAAGCGGCATCCATCCGCCGAAGAAAACCGTTGCCCCGACAGCAGCTATTATAAAAAGATTTATATACTCTGCCAGAAAGAAAAATGCAAATTTTATTCCCGAGTACTCTGTGTGAAATCCTGCGGTGAGTTCCGATTCTGCTTCCGCCATATCAAAAGGTCCTCGGTTTGATTCAGCGGTACTTGCAATGATGAAAATAAAAAATGCTATAATGGCAGGTATATTACCTTTGAATATCCACCAGCCGTCGCGCTGACTTTCTACAATTACAGAAAGCTGAAGACTTCCGGTTAAAACGATAATTGTTAAAAGGGAAAGTATTACGGATAATTCATAACTAACGATCTGCGCTCCGCTTCTCATTGCGCCGATTAGCGAATACTTATTATTACTTGACCAGCCGGCAAGCAGAATTCCGGTGACTCCGATAGATGAAATTGCAGTTATAAAAAACAATCCGATATCGAAGTCAAGCACATGAAGTCCTTTTGCAAAAGGAATAGCAGCAATCGCCATAAAAGGAGCTATGATCACAATAAAAGCTGCAAGGTTGAAAAGAAATTTATCAGAACCTTTTGATATAAGAGGTTCTTTGAAAACAAGTTTGATTATATCAGCAATTGTCTGTGCAGTTCCCCAGAAACCAACCCTCATAGGACCCAGTCTCTGCTGAAAAAAAGCGCAGACTTTTCTTTCAATATAAACGAGAGATAATCCGAGGATTACTATAAAGGTAAGAAAGCAAATTCCGATAATTACAAAACCGGCAATATCAGCGGCAGCAGGCGGCAGGACAGAATTCAGCCACAGTTTGATCGAATTAACAAATTCAGTAAAATCGTATATATTAAAATTCATTTAAGTATTTTTATCTGTCTATGTCCGGAATTACCAAATCAAGAGTTGACATAGTCGCAACGAGATCTGCAATTTTATTTCCTCTTGCCATTGTATCAAGAGCGGAGAGATTCGAAAAACCGGGCGAACGGAATTTCACTCTGTAAGGACTTTTTTTATTGTCGCTTACAATATATACTCCGAGCTCTCCGCGCGCTGTTTCTACTCTCTGATAATATTCTCCTTCAGGAAGCTTTATCACAGCCTTTGTTTTTGCTTTATGTTCACCTTCGGGAATGTTATCTATAAGCTGTTCTATAATTTTCATTGATTCCCACATTTCATCAATTCTTGCTTTGTATCTTGCAAAGCAGTCGCCTTCTGTATAAATAATTTCTTTAAACTCAACCCTGTCATAAGCTGAATACGGAAAACGTTTTCTTACATCACATGCAAATCCTGAAGCTCTTCCTGACGGACCTGTTACTCCGTAAGAAATTGCATCTTCTTTGGAAAGATAACCGATGTCTTTAGTTCGTTCTGTAAAAATTACATTGCCTGTGAGAAGTTCATCATACTCAGGCAATTTCTTTCTGAAGTAAGTAATAAAATCTTTTGTTCTCTTTTGAAAATTCGGATGAATATCAAACATCACACCTCCGGGTACATTATAATTCATAGTAAGTCTGGCGCCGCAGGTTTCTTCAAAAATATCAGTTATAAGTTCTCTGTCCCTGAAACCGTATAAGAAGGTAGTAATAGCGCCAAGATCCATTCCCATAACTCCCCACCATAACTGATGAGATGAAAGCCTCGTCAGCTCTGAAATAATAGTTCTGATCACTTTTACTCTTTCCGGTATTTCAAGCTGAAGACCATTTTCCACACAAAGACAAACAGCTTCATTATTAATATGACATGAAAGATAATCCATTCGGTCAGTGAGATGAACGATCTGCTGATAGGAATCTTTCTCACACATTTTCTCAATAGACCTGTGAATATATCCGAGATGCGGTTCGACTTTTTTTATAATTTCACCGTCAAGTGTGAGCAGCAGTCTCAGAACTCCGTGAGTGGAAGGGTGCTGCGGACCCATGTTTATAAAATATTCCTGAGTCTCGGGTACTGTTTCTATATTTGTAATTAATTCCTGCTCAGTCATAACTCAACAATATTAACTTCGTCTTTATAATCTTTTCTTAAAGGGTAACCAACCCAGTCATCTTCGAGAAGAATTCTGCGCAGATCGGGATGGTTATTAAATTTAATTCCGAACAGATCATATACTTCTCTTTCATGAAATTCCGCTGTCTTCCATATATCACATACCGTATCTATATTAGGAGTCTCTCTGTCAGTGATCTTAACTTTAATAACTACAGTAAAATTTGTTACGGATGATGTAAGGTGATATATGGTAAAGAAATGTGTATTCCAGTCAATTGCAGTCATACAGAATAAATAATCCATTTGTGTTTCCGGGTCATATCTTAAAAATTCTGCAAGCTTCCGGAAATCTTCCGGCTTTACAATGACATTTAAAAACTGAGATTCATCCGGTGAGAATTCGCACTCAGGTATTACTGATGTAACAATATTTTTTAACTTCTCATTATCCAAAATAAATCACAAAAGTAAAATTAATTATCATAATCTTTAGCCGGTTCACTTTTAATAAGTATTGATTCTTTTTTAATTTTTTCCTGTAACTGCATAATTCCGTAAAGCAAGGCTTCAGGTCTCGGGGGGCAGCCGGGAACATATACATCAACAGGGATAACATGGTCCGCTCCTTTTACAACAGAATATGAATTATAATAAAACGGTCCGCCGGAAATAGCGCATGCGCCCATTGCAATAACATATTTCGGATCAGCCATCTGATCATAAAGTCTTTTAAGAACAGGAGCCATTTTATTTACTATAGTTCCGGCTATTACTATCAGGTCTGCCTGCCGGGGAGTTGCTCTTGCAACTTCAGTTCCGAATCTTGACCAGTCATGTCTCGAAGCGCCGGTTGCCATCATTTCAATAGCGCAGCAGCTTGTGCCGAATACCAATGGCCATAATGAATTTGCGCGTGACCAGTTTATAATTCCGTCAATGGTAGTAACTACTATGTTACCGCCCGGAGTTGGAGTTACTGTTCCCGGGAAATCCTTCATGTCAGTTACTGATTTATTTTCTACTCCCATACCAATGCCTTTTTTTTATATGCGTATAACAATCCAAGAATTACTATAAATAAAAAAATCAAAATCTCAATGAACGCGATCATTCCAAGCTCTCTCATTACAACAGCCCAGGGAACCATAAAAATAGTTTCAACGTCAAAAATTAAAAAAAGAATTGCGAAGAGATAATAGCCGACTTTAAACTGAATTTTAGAAGTACCTTTGGTTGGAATCCCGCATTCATAAGTTTCTTCCTTTACTGCATTCACTGAAGTGGGAGCAATGATGTGTGATACTATCATACCGCCCGCTACCATAACAATTCCAACTATAAAAAATAAGATCAGTAAATCATTAGTCATTTATCAGTGGTTAGAGTTTGAAAAAATAAAATACAGGAGCTGTAAATTTAATTTAAAAATATATAAAGAGTGTATTATATAAAAGTTAAAATTTTTAATATGAATTAATTTATTAGTAATATATAAGACTTTTCTTTTTGATGTTATGACATTAGTCAGCATTATTTTTTTTGTAAATTGTTTTTAATCTTGCTAAATATTTTTTAAATAATTAAGTTTGAGCAAAGAAACAATTTAAATTTAATTTCTGTCTTACTTAATTTAAGAATTAAACAGACAAACTCTCTGAATAAATTTTACTTTGTTATGAGCTGTATCCAAAAATCTTACTTTCTTCACACTTCGACTTTATATCCTTATTATATTATAAATAAATTAATTTTATATCCAAAGATATAATTAACAATGCACTATTTTTAAAAAAATATTTTTAAAAAAACTAACTATTTGAAAGGGAATTAAAATGAGTAAGTTTACAAAAGTAATATTTGCTTTAGTGTTTGCCGTAATGCTTTTTCCGGTTGAACAAATTAAAGCTCAGTTTCAGACAGGTGACGTTTTTGTCGCTGTTGCTAACGGTCAGGTGCAGTGGAGAAGACCAAACGGAACATTGGTTCAGACATTGAACACAACTGTCGGCGGTTTTACAACAGGTATGGCGCTTGATTCAGCCAACAAGCTTTATGTTACAAATTTTTCAAACAATTCAATTTCAGTTTTCGACAAGTTTGGTGTATTGGAAGGAACTTTCGGATCAGGATATTCAACTCCCGAATCAATTGTATTTGACAATCAATGGAATGCTTACGTTGGAAATTTAGGCAACGGTATCAGAAAATTTGATTACAACGGAAATTTCATTGAGACATCTTACAACGGAAGAGTTGACTTTATGGACCTGCAGCCTGATCAGTGCACAATGCTCAGAACTACTGAAGGAACTTTTGTCGGAACTCACAATGTATGCACAAATGTAGCCGGCCCAAATTTTGCAACAGGACTTTTAGGAAACGCTTACGCGTTAAGAATCAGATTAAACGGAGATGTTCTTCTTGCAATGGGAACAAACATAATAAGACTTAATTCAGCCGGATCAATTATTCAAACTTATGACGTAGCAGGTGAGAACGGCTGGTTTGGTCTGAATCTCGATCCTGACGGCACATCATTCTGGAGTGCAGATTTTAACACTTCAAATGTTTACAGAATTGATATATCTTCAGGAAATATAATTACTACATACAATACCGGAACTTCAAGCGGTACAGTATTCGGAATTGCAGTTGCAGGTGAGATCACTGCAGCTACAGTTTTAAATATTACGGTTGCTCCGGAAAATTCTATTAAATCAATTAATACTCAGCATTGCGTAACAGCTACAGTTACAGATCAGTTTGCAGTTCCGCAGGATAATGTAAACGTTATCTTTGTAGTAAGAGGCGTAAACGCTCCTCAGAATTTTGCAGGAAACACAGATCAAAACGGACAGATCCAGTTCTGCTATACGGGAACAAATCCGGGAAGAGATACTATCTTCGCAACCATCGGAACTTCAGGTAGATCTGATACAGCTTATGTTCTATGGGAAGATCCGCTTCCTGTCGAACTCGCTTCATTTACTTCAACAGTCTCCGGTAACAATGTCAGTCTGAAATGGTCAACAACCGAAGAGATCAACAATTCCGGTTTTGATATTGAAAGATCAGTAAACGGCGCATGGACTAAAGTCGGTAATGTTAACGGAAACGGAACTACAAATGAAATGAAAAATTATGAATTCACAGACAGAGGCGTAGCTTCAGGTACATATAACTATAGATTAAAGCAGATAGATTTTAACGGATCATTCGAGTATTACAATCTAAGCAGTGAAGTAATAGTCGGAGTACCGGATAAATTCTCTATCGCTCAGAATTATCCGAATCCATTCAATCCATCTACAAAGATCGACTTCCAGATCCCTGCTGACGGCAAAGTAAAACTTGCAATCTATGACAACAGCGGAAAGGAAATAGCAGTGCTTACAGATGAAGTGAAAACAGCCGGATACTATTCGGTGAATTTCAATGCAACAGATCTGTCAAGCGGAATTTACTTCTATAAAATCGAATATAACGGATTAAATAAAGTAATGAAAATGACATTGCTGAAGTAATAAATAAATTGTTATTGCAATTCTAAAGCCGGGCTGCAAAGTCCGGCTTTTTTTATTTTTGAAATTAGATCATTCAGTTTACCGCAAAGAAAATTTACTTTCCTGAAAAGACTATTAATTTTATTTATTAAACATCAGGCTTTCGAAAGAAGATATTTAACTCCCGGGAAAAGAAATTAAACTTTAAAGTGAAGACACAAAACATCCGGGAAAAGACATTTGGCTTTAAATCAGAGATATTCGGCTTTCAAAAAAAGACATGCGGTTTTGAAATAAAGACATGCGGCTTTCAAAAAGAGACTTTCAGCTTTTAATCGGAGACTTTTGGATTTCAATAAGAGTCACGCTGCTTTCAACAAGAGACATGCGGCTTTCAATCAGAGACTTTTGGTTTTCGTCAGGAGACTTTTGGCTTTCGGTAAGAGATTTTTGGTTTTCGTCAGGAGACTTTTGGCTTTCAAAAAGAGACTTTTGGCTGTCAAAAATAGACATGCGGCATTCAAAAATAGACATTCGGCAGTCGTCAGAAGACACGAAGCAGCCGGAAAATGAGTTTCGGAAGTGACGAAACAAATAAATTCAATTGAGAAATCGTTATTGTAAGTGAAGAAAACATTGTCTTAAGTTGAGAAAACGTTGCGTAAGTGGAGTATGAGTCTACAAACAGTTCATAAAAAGTGTACAGCAGTTCCGAAATAGGCTGTGGTGGTTCCTAAACAGTCTGCGGTGGTTGAGAGGATGTTCGCCCCGGTTCCTAAACAGGTTGCGGTGACTGAGAACGACACTGCTACAGTACCTAAACACGGTGCTGCGGTTGATCAACACAGTGCTGCGGTCGATAAACAGGTCGTTGCGGTCAATAAACAGGTCGTTGCGGTCAATAAACAGGACACTGCGGTCGATAAATGCGGTGAAATTTTTTACTTTAAAACTTAAAACTGCAAATATGGATTGTTTTTCGATATTTCGGAAAATTAATTCCGCAGAAGGTGAAGTCAATTATCAATTATTAATGATCAATGATCAATATAATTTAAAAAGTTTGGACTTTACAGTAAATTCACTTCACCAGCGACAACTTCTTTGTCTGATTAAAGTTATCCGCCGAGAGCTTGTAGAAATATATACCGCTTGCAAGTCCGCTGCCGTCAAATACTGCTTTATAATATCCGGCTTCTTGCTCGGGACCCTGACGGATATTCAGTTGATTACAACGATTAAGAGGGGTTTTAGCACGAATTAGAGATTTTACCCCGTCAGAGTCTCCGGTGCTCTACCGGGACTCTGACGGGATAGCTTAGCCAGTTGAAATTACAGATCGTAAATATTAATTTCCTCTGACGAATTAAGAGGAGGATTTTATGGCTACAAGAATTAGAGATTTTATTCCTGAAAGAATTTATTTTATAAGTTATACCATATACAGGTGGAAAAGTGTTTTTACAGAGGAAAAATATTTTAATCTGATTTACAAATGGTTTGATTATATGAAAAAATCATTATAGTAACAAAATCCATGGTTATGTTATCATGCCCAATCATCTTCATTTATTGTTGTACATTTCACACTATTCGCCTGATGTATCCAAATTAATACAAAATGCCAAAAGATTTCAGGCTTATGAAATAGTTGATTTTCTTGAAGAAGATAACAGAAAAGATTTGCTAAAAATATTTTCAGAAGCTGCAGAGATTCAAAAAGGAGCAAAGCATAAAGTTTTTAAAGACAGGTTTGATTCAAAAGAAATGGTGAATTCAGAACTATACAGGGAAAAATTAAATTACATTCATAATAATCCATGCACTCCGAGATGGAGACTTGCAGAAAAGCCGGAGGACTATAAACATTCAAGCGCTTCAAATTATATAATTGGAAATGGAGTATATGATGTCGAGTTAGTTTATTAGTTGAAAGTTCGGAGTTTACCGTCAGAGTCCCGGAAAGAGCGCCGGAGACTCTGACGGGGGTTTAAAAAAATTAAATTACATTCATAATAATCCATGCACTCCGAGATGGAGACTTGCAGAAAAGCCGGAGGACTATAAACATTCAAGCGCTTCAAATTATATAATTGGAAATGGAGTATATGATGTCGAGTTAGTTTATTAGTTGAAAGTTCGGAGCTTACCGTCAGAGTCCCGGAAAGAGCGCCGGAGACTCTGACGGGGGTTTAAAGTTTAAATATACAGGAAAAGAAAGAGATAAGGAGAGCTTATATGATTATTTCGGTGCGAGGTATTATGATGCGAGGATAGGAAGGTGGGGAACGATAGTCCGTTAATGGAAAAGCATTTTGATTTTAATCCTTACACAATCTCCCGATTGGGTACGCAGAGTTACGAATCAGGGGATTCTTAAAGAGCAAATAAAAACCGGATAATTAGTCCGGTTATATTATTAACATTCAATATTTATTTTCAACAAAGTTTACGGCCTGAGTGTTGAAACAAAATTCGCGGAATTATTATCCGTTATTCCCAGGTCTGTCAGATCAACTACATTGTCTCCGTTTACATCCTCAGTTACATAACCGCTTTTAAAATTATATCCCGCATTATCTATTAAACTAAGATCTGATACATCTATTACGTTATCCTCATTTGCATCACCTGTATAAACACAATAACGGCTGCCCTGAAGCGTCAGATTATTACCGAATGCTTTTGTTACTGAATTTGTAAAATCATAACTCAATCCTGAAGCGCTGAACTGCATTGCAGTGTTACTCCAGGTCTCAAGCGAATTCCTGTGGTCAACAATTATATAATAATTTTGTCCGTTCTGAATATTATCAAAAGAAAATATGCAGTTTCCGTTTGCATCTGAAACTGACACTGAAGAATCTGCAAAATTATAAGGAGAACTTCCGTTTCTTAAAAATACTTTTATTGTGTCAATAGTATTTACATTTAAATTACCGTTGTAATATCCTTCGATAAGTACTTTAAGATCAAGGGTATAGCTTTGCAGATATTTCATTGTTACAAAATCAAAACCTCCGCCAAGTCCGTTACTCGAACCAGTTACATATAAGCTGCCCGAATTATCTACAAGTATAGCAGCAGCTTTGTCAGAATCGTTATCCGAATAATTATATTTCTTTTCCCAAACTTTTGATCCGGTGCCGGTATATTTTACTGTACAGAAATTTAGTCCGGTAATATTATCCGTGCAGTATCCCGTGACATATATAAATCCCGCTCCGTCAATTTTGGAATCGGAGGCATGGTCATCAGCATTAGATGTTCCGTTGACAGTTCTGTTCCAGATCACATTTCCATTCGGATCATATTTTAAAGTTGTCATATCTTTTCCGGTAATGATATTATGTAAGCTGCCGGAGATTATTGCATTCCCTTCGGAATCAACTGATACTGCGGATGCTTCGTCATCTGATGATGCCGTACCGTTTAGCATCCTTTCCCAGATCTTAACTCCTGCTAAATTGTATTTGAGAAGTAACATATCATTTCCATTAGCGCCTGTATTTGTTTTTCCGCAAATGTATATATTTTCCGACTTGTCAATTGAAATATCTTCAGGAGTGTCATTGCTGTTAGAGGAAGTATTATTATATCTTACCGCCCATTCCTGATTACCCGAACTGCTGTATTTTATAATCACAACATCATCACCGGAACCAGTTCCCGGACTTTTTCCGGTAACATAAACATTTCCAAGATCATCAGCAGTAATTTTTTTTGAAATGTCATTTCCGTTTGCAGGTCCGTTATAATATCTGATCCATTGCTGTACTCCTGCAGTATTGTATTTTATTGTTGTGATATCATAACCGCTTCCGTTTTGGAGTAAATGACCTGTGACAATTACATTACCGGACGCATCCATGGTAATCCCTGATGAATGATCATCACCTCCGGCGCTGCCGTTTGTCTTCTTTTCCCATTGTAAAAAGCCATCAGTATTATATTTGATCACTGAAACATCAAAACCTGTTATACTTTCACTGCTTCCGGTAATGTAAGTATTTCCGGCATTGTCTGATTCAATTCCTGCGGGAATGTCATTAAATCCTTCGCTGTCATATCTTGATACCCAGAGCGGAACACCTGAGGGATTGTATTTAATGGTCGCATAATCAAGTTCAGAAAAAGTCTGGAAACTTGATCCGTTACATAGAGATTACCCGATGCATCTGTGTCGAATGCAACGGATTCATCCGGTCCGCTTCCTGAACCGTCATATCTGGTTTCAAAAACAGAGTTACCTGCAGAGGTATATTTAATAGAAAGATAATCGCTCGTTCCGCACAGACTAAAAAAATAACTGTAACTTTGCGCCGTTACAAAAAAAATTACCGTTTTTATCTGCATCAATTCCGGTTGTATATCATCGAGATCTCGGGACCGTTGTATTGTTTGATCCACAGGACATCTCCGGCGGAATTATATTTTAAAGTAACTACATCACTTGTGCCATCCGAGAGTCTTATTGAATTTCCGGTTACAGCTGCATTACCGTTTATATCAGCTTTTATTCCGACAGCTTTATCAAAATAATTTTGATCTCCGTTAAATAATCTTACCCATTGCTGTGCGCCGGAAGGATTTAATTTAACAGTTGCAAAGTCATAGAATGATGAAGGGGAATAGCTATACCCTGTAACGAATACATTCCCGCCTGCGTCAAGTGATATTCCTGTTGCTGCATCATCGCTAAGTGTGACTCCGTTGTATCTGTAAACCCACTGCTGATCTCCGTCAAGCATTTAATTTCAAAACCGCATAATCATAACCGGCACCAACGCCTCCTTCGCTTTTACCGCATACAAAAATATTTCCTGCATTATCTGTTTCAAGATCTGTGATCTGATCATCTGCAGATATAGGTCCGTTATAAAATTTTTCCCAGAGAAAATCACCTGAACTGTTATATTTTATTATGGCGTAATTATTTGATTCACCGGTTTTATAAGAATGTCCGGCAAGTACAATACTACCATCTGATGTCATCACTGCTGACTTAAGATAATCATCGGAATTTGAGACACCGTTCCATCTTTTTCCCCATATGAACGAGCCGTTCAGGTCGTATTTCAATAGAATAAAATCATAACCTGTCCCGCTGCCAAAACTGTAACCTGCAGCATATATTCCATTCTGTCCGTCGAATAGAATTTTAATTCCGTTGTCATCAAAATTTCCCGTACCGTTGTAAGTCTTTACCCATTGCTCAATCCCGGCTGAATTATATTTTATAATTATCATATCATTCTGTCCTCCGCCGGCTCTTGAATTACCGGTAATATATGTATTGCCTGAATTATCTCTTACTACACTATTCCCGACATCATTCTGATTTCCTGTCCCGTTATAATTAGCTATCCATTGTCTTGTTCCGTCCGCTTTAAATTTAACTGTTATTACATCTGAGAATCCTCCGCTTAGAATACTTTTCCCCGTCATATAAAAATCACCGGCAGCGTCAATGAATATATCAGAAGGTGTCTGTGTGCTTGATTCGGGTCCGGTATATCTGGGAAGCCATTGCTCGCTTAACTGTGAATAGCAAACCTGCGATGTGATAAAGAATGCGAGCATGAAACAAACTTATAATATTGTAAATTAAATTAATCATGCGGATGAATTTAGATTATACAAAATTAATAAATTATTTTCATAAATGTAAAATTTCATTGTATACAATGTAAAATATTAAAAAAATTCAAACTTGTTGACAGTTTAAATTAAAACATTTAACTTTGTACTGAAAAATTTTTAAAGTACAAAATGCGATAGATTTTTTTTTGTAATAATTTTTTTATTGTATAGTATTTCCCGGATACCTGAAAATTAATTAGATAATTAATATTTAAATAAAGTTCTTCAAAGCTCTATATTTTCTTTTTATTTAAAAATATTACTAACTAAACCCTAAGGAGACGCAATGAAAATTCTGGAAAATTTTCAATCAGCTTTGCTGCTATTATTGCAGTAGTTTTACTCAATGTTTTTATCACCAACGAGGCATCAGCTTCTCACTTCCGTTACGGACATCTTACCTATACAAAAAATCCGGCTAACAACAATGAAGTCGAGTTTACTCTTACAGGTGCTTTCAGAAGAAATGGTTATGGAGCTCCGGTTGTTGGATCCATAATTACTGAAACTGTAGGAGGAACTAACTTAATCTTCGGTGACGCAACAGCAACAGGTACTTTACGTTTTAGAGTTATTTCTATTGATGTAACAAATAACTGGCTGCTCGCAAGAGCTCTTCCAGCCGGGTGATGATTCTAAAGAAACAATCACAAAAGTTTATGCCCCCGGCGGTCCTTACACAGCAGAAATTAATTCCTGCTGCAGAACCGCTGTTGAAATAAATAATCCAAATGGAAGTTACAGAGTATCCACAATTGTAGATGTTTCAAACAGTAACGCTTCACCTGTTTCCACTCTTCCTGTTATAGTTAATTTAGTACAGGGCGCTGCATCTTCCTTCAATGTTCCTGCAATCGATCCTGATCCGAATACAACATTAAGATGGAGATTTGCAACACTTGCAGAAATGGGAGGTGTTAGTCAAAACCCACCTTCAGCAGGCGGTTTCCCTGCAACTATAGACAACTTAACCGGTGTAGTAACATGGAATACAACGGGCGCAGTTCTTGGCGGTTTATATTCATGTCAGGTTATTATCGAGGACAGAGACGCAATTGATCCTACAATTTTAAGAACAAGAGTAGCTGTAGACTTCCTTATTCAAATAAGTCCGCAATGTACAAATCCAAATTTCCCAATATTTGACGCTCCTACGCCAACTTGCGGTACTGTATTTAATGAAGTTCCCGGAACTCCAATTTCATTTTCTGTAAATGCTTCTGACATTGATCCGGGTAATATTACCTTAAATGCTATCGGATTGCCTCCGGGATCAACGATGAATCCTGTATTGCCACAAGTCGGAAATCCTGTAAGCAGTACTTTTGACTGGATAGCTCAGCCGGGTGTTTACATCGTTTCTTTTATTGCAACAGACTCCTGCGGAGCACAAACGATCTATACTATTCATTTGATATCGCTCTTCCTGTTGAATTGTCATCATTCGCTTCCACAGTTATCGGAAATGATGTATCACTTCAGTGGTCAACATCTTCAGAAACCAACAACTCCGGATTTAACATTGAAAGAGCTGCCTACATCAACGGAGAACTTTCAGACTGGAGATAATAGGAAACGTTCAGGGAATGGAAATTCAAGCAGTGTTAATTCATATTTTTTCTAAAACAACAGGTTACTATTCAGTTGATTTCAACGGATCAAACCTTGCAAGCGGTGTATACTTCTACAAGCTTGAACTTACAACAAATAATGAATCAACAGTTAAGATCAGAAAAATGGCTTTAGTAAAATAGTTCTCTTTCTTAATATTCATAAATCCCTGTCTGTCTTTCAGGCAGGGATTTTTTTTAAATGTTCGTTGTTCAGATTCAAAATTATTTTAATCCCCATGAAAAAATATTACTTTCTTATTTATTTGTTATTGATCAGCAGCGGAGTATTTGCGCAGCTCCCAAATAAGAATACTTATTTAATTGCGAATATGAATATTCATCCTTCATATTCCGGGTTATGGGGATATGTTGACAGTGAAGGAAGAGAGTATGCGGTTCTCGGCTGCAGTAACGGTACATCAATAGTTAATGTAACAGATTCTTCAAATATTTATGAAGTCGGATTTATTCCCGGTCCTGTAAGCGGCTGGAGAGAAGTTAAAGTTTATTCGCATTATGCATATGTTGTATCCGAAGGAACAAACAGCAGACTTCAGATCATAGATCTTCAGTATCTTCCGGATTCGATTTATCTGGCAGGGACATGGTCTTACAGCGGTTATACTTATACACATGCTATCTCACAGTCCGGTCCGTATCTTTATCTGAGCGGCGGTAATGCAAGTCCCAACGGCGGCTTGCAGATAGTTGATGTATCTGATCCGGTGAATCCGGTCAGAAGAGGATTCAATTCCGGGCGATATGTTCATGACTGCCGAATATTAAGTGACACTGTCTGGACCTGTAATATTCTCAATCAGAGAGTCTCTATAATTAATTCAGGAAATAAAGATAACCCGAGGGAGATCAGAAATTTTTCCACTCTTCAGGGATTTCCGCACAACTGCGCCATCACCGATGACAGAAAATATTTATTTGTAACACATGAAAATGAAGATCCCGGTGTACTTGAAATTTATAATATTGAAGACCTGGAAAACATAACTTATATAGAGCTGGCAGCCAACAGGTATTACTTCTTCAACTCACAATGCAGAGATCTACGGCAGCTACGCAATTGTCGCGCATTATACTTCCGGTGTCAGAATATTAGATATTTCGGATCCGGAAAATCCTGTTGAGACTGCATGGTATGACACAAGACCTCAGGATAATTCAACTCAGTTCGAAGGATGCTGGGCGGCGTATTTATTACCGTCAGGAAAGATTATTGCTTCTGATATTTCAAACGGATTATTTGTTATAAGAGCTACAAACCTTACTAATTTTACGAACATAAAAACTAATATACCTGAGGAATTTTCGCTGTATCAGAATTTTCCAAATCCGTTTAATCGGAAACTTCTATTAAGTTTGACATTCCGAAATCAGGTAATGTTAAAATGGAGTTGTACGATTCTAAAGGAGCTTTCATTTCAGAGATTCTAAATGAATTCAGAACCGCCGGTTCATATGAAATAAATTACAATGCATCAGCTCTCAGCAGCGGGATATATTTCTGCACAATGAATTTCAGCGGGAACAGCAGATCAATTAAAATCTCTTTGATAAAGTAAAAGAGCTTCAAAGGTAAATTCAGTTTTACAAAAATTAACCCAAAATTCTTCTTATACTATTAATTAACGTATTCGCTTCTGATTTTCTTTTCTCGCAGGATTACAACTGGATCACACCAAATAAAACTTATCTTAAATTATATATCGCAGATGACGGAATTCACAGGATCAATAAATCTGATTTTGAAAATGCCGGTGTAAGTACATCAGCTATTGACCCGAGGACTTTAAGAGTTTTTAACCGCGGGAATCAGATCCCTGTATTTGTGAGAGGGGAGTCAGACGGATTCTTTAATGATTCGGATTTTGTTGATTTTTACGGGACAAGAAATTACGGCGGAGTTACAAATGCTTATAATCAGGATAACCAAATTGTATATTCTACGAATGAACGTTTTGATCTTTACTCTGATACGAATGTCTACTGGATAGACTGGGGCGGTGCAAATGGTTTGAGAATGTTTAACTCTGCGTATGCCGCGCCTTCAAATTATCTTCAGAATTTTTCAAACGAACTGCTTCATCTTGAAAAAGATAAAATTTACTGGATCGGTCAGGCTTCGAGCTCAAATGATTTCGGTAATTTTACTAATGAAAGATATCTCGGAGAGTCATGGTATTGGAGCTTGCTTGGTAACGGGCAGTCAGTTTCTGATACTTTCTCTATCCCGCTGCTGAATAAAAAATTTGCCAACGGTTTCATTAAGGGTATTCGCATTATCCGCAGAGCGCAAAGCTTTCTGTAACAAACGAACATAATCTACAGATCAAAGTAAACGGAAATATCGTAGCTGATTTTGTAAGAAATGATTTCCAGCAGAGTGGATACTGCTGTTACATTTTCTTCTGCATTGCTTTCTGAAACTACAGTAAACAATGTTACTGCAACGTATACTTCATCTAGCGGATTTTCAGGAACTATGTTTCTTGATATGTTTGAATTTAAATACCCGAAAGTTTTAAAATTCAGAAATAATATATCAGTTCTCGATCTTGCCGGAGAGGATTCAACTTCGAAGAAGATTAAATTATCCGGCTTTAATCCGGGTAATCAGACGTTTATTTATGATATAAAAAATAATATCCGGATTACTTCATTTTCAAATTCAGCTGACACACTGATATTTTCCGCAAAGCAAAATTCAAAATAGAGATCACCAATAAAGTTATTTCAAAAAAGCCTTTTAAAATTATTCAGAGACAGGTGCCTGATCTTGTATCATCTGCAAACGGCGCTGATTATCTGATCATTTATAATAAGACCTTTGAATCTCAGGCATTGCAGCTTCAGAATCATCGTGAGACTTATGATAATTTCAGAGTTAAGATCACGGAGATAAAAGATATTATGATATATTTAATTTCGGTATTGAAAGTCCGGATGCTGTCAGAAATTTTAACAGGCATATTTTTTTATAACTGGCAGCAGCCAAGAGTTAAATATATTTGTCTCTTCGGCAGAGGTTCCCTTGATCCGAAAAAATTCGGATGCAACTGTCTATCGTGAAAATCTGATCCCGTAAAGGGCAATCCCTCTTCGGATAATTTTTATTCAAATGTTTTTTTTAATAATTTTATTTTTTATAATCAGATCTCTATAGGAAGACTTCCCGCTCTTACTGTTTCAGAAGCTCAGAATATGGTAAATAACATTATCACTTACGAAACACAGCCGCCGCAAAAGTGGTGGAAAGATTTTACCTTTATAGGCGGTGGAGTAAATCAGGCTGAACAGCAGCTGTTCCTTTCTCTAAATAATGACTCGCTTATCAATCCATATATACTCCCAAATCCTGTTAAGGGAAATCCTGTAAGAATACTGAGAAATGATCTTAACGGCGCTGAAACATTTAATTACTCCGACTCAATAAAAATCAGATAAACAGAGGAACGCTCACGGTAAACTTCATGGGACATGCAGGAAGTCAGGACTGGGAGATAGCTTTGAATGATCCTGAAATTTTAAGCAATCACGGAAAGTTTCCTGTGATACTCAGCATGACCTGCTATACAGGAAAAGTAGGTGAGCCAAATTTCAGATCTTTTGGTGAACGGTTTATGAATATGAATAATACCGGAGCTGTTTCTTTTTTTGCTACTTCAGGCTGGGGGTTTGTGTATTCAGGTTCATTAATTAATTCTTTATTCTATAAATCTTTTGCAAAAGATACGGTGAGAAGAGTAGGTGATATGGTATCTTATGCAATGAATTCAATTAAAAGCGATTCTCTCAGTTTTTCAATCAGACATACTGTAAACTGTTACACTCTGATGGGTGATCCGGCTCTTAAGCTGCAGCTCCCTGCTTATCCGGAGTTTACTATTTCCGAAAACGATTATAAGCTTTCAAACAAAAGTCCGTCTGTAAATGAACCAATAAACCTGAAAGTATTCCCGCAGAATTTCGGATTGAATTCAGATTCGGCAACAATGAGATTAATTGTTACAAAAAACTTTAATAAGTATTATTTCAAAGATACTGTCCTCAGAAATTTTTCATCAAAGGATTCCATATCTTATAATTTTAAGCTGAATTCAAAAGGAAGATATGAAGCAAAAGTAATTCTGGATCTTTATAATTCTTCACCTGATGAAAATAAAAATGATAACACTCTGATATTTGAAATTGATGTAAAAAATGTTTCATTCGTTCCTTATAAACCTGTTCATAATTCAGTAGTAAGAAAAGACAGCGTTGAATATGTCGGAATGAATCCGTTTATTAAGAAAAATGAAAAATCTATAATTCTGCTACTTCAGACAGATACATCTGCAAATTTTAATTCCCGGTAAGTCAGCTTTTTATAAATAAAGAACCTCACGGCGCTGTTTCAAAATTCAAAACTCTTCTTCCCGTAAAAGATACTTCAAAGCTTTATTACTGGAGAACTAATTCTGTAATTAACGGTGACAGCAGCGGCTGGTCTGCAGTTCAGATGTTTAAGTATAATCCGCTTATTTCCATTTCGGATAAAACTATAGATAGCGCATCCGATACTTTGACAACAATTTATAAAATAAGTCCTCAGCAGTTTCAGCCGTATGAACTTACCAATACTTCATATAATACTGAAAACAGTTCAAACGGAATTAAGATAGCTGAATTTACGGGAAAACTTTATGTCCGCTCACTTGGTACAAACGGAGCTGAAGCTTCATATTTCTCTGTAATGAATAAAAGCATTCATATGGATGCCGGCGGAAATTCAGGTATGAATCTTCTTAAGGTTAGAAAAACAGACGGTAAGATCTTGCAGTATAAAAATTTTAAAATGACCTTCCCGACTTCTTCAGATTCAATTTTGAATTTTTTAAATACGTTTGACACTACACATTATCTTATGGGTCTCAATGCAGCTTATGTCGCGGGTACATTTCTTTTGAATACAAACGTAATAAATAAATTTGCGCAGTTCGGCAGTACAAAAGTCTCTAATTTCAGGATCGGATTTTTTGACTCATGGAGCTTTATCGGATATCTTGGCGCGCCGCAGTCAGATGTTTCAGAAACTCTGAACAGATATATAAGCAGCTGGATAGAATCCGAATCTTCACAGATTAAAAATTCAAATGGACATATGGATATTCTGAATTCAGCATTGGTCCGGCTAATGCATGGCAAAATTTTTCATGGAATAATATTCTTCTTCCTTCAAACAAAATTTTATTTGATGTCTATGGAGTAAAACCCGACGGAAATTCCGATCTGCTGTTACAAAATATATCAACAAATTCTAATACAGATCTTTCTGCTGTAAACGCTTATCAGTATCCTGTGTTGAATTTTATGGGAAAATACACAATCGATACTCTCACCGGAAGTAAGTCGCCGGTTCTTACTTCATTTAAAGTAAATTACCGTAATCCCGCCGAACTTGCAGCGGAGCTTGATGATCTGTGGAAATCGGATTCAACAGCTGTTTCCGGAAAGGAATTAAAAGTAAGATTTAAAATTTATAATGAAGGTGATATTGATCTCCCGGGATATATTGCGAATGTTTATATGCTGAAAAATTCCGAAAGTTTATTTCTGAAATCCGATACACTTAATAATTCACTGCTGAAAATAATTCTGTCATTCATGAATCAAAATTCATAATTCCTATTAAGAAATCTTCTGATTATATTACATTTTTTTGTTGAAATACTTCCGAAAGGAAATTATACTGAAGCGTTTACATTTAATAATTATGTTTACTTTGATCTTTTAAATGCACCGCTTCTTCAATGCCGGTATAGAAGTTTTCAGTGACGGAAAGAAAATTCAGGACGGAGATAATGTCAGTCTGAATCCGAGTTAAAAGTTTCTGCTAACACTGATCCGGATCTGGCTAATTCGGACGCAGTGATAAATCTCAAAGAAATTCTGATAAATGGTGTCAGTGTCAATGACAGAACAGTTGCGGAGAAGAATTCAAGATAATAATACTATAGTTAAAAGAGCTGAAAGAAATTTAGTTTTCTAATGAAATGATATTTCATCCGGGATTGATCAAAGGTATAAATACTTTAACAGTAATCTTCGGAGATCAGAATGGAAATTCTGATACGGCAAGTTTAATCCTGAATGTAAGTGATCTTGTACTCAGTCGGAGAACTTTATAATTATCCTAATCCGATGAAGACAGAAACGAATTTCATTTTTGATCTGACAGGTTTTGAAAATCCGGGTAACGGAAAAATTAAAATATACACTGTATCCGGAAAGATGATCAGAGAGATTGACATACCGTTGAATTTCGGATTTAATACAATTAGCTGGGACGGAAAGGATAATGACGGAGATCTTATTGCGAACGGAACATATCTCTACAAATTATTTATCACCGGCGCTGAGAATCTGGAATCAGAAGTGAAAAACTTGTAATTCTTAAATAAAGTTATTCTCTTCCGACTTTAACAATTTCATCATTTAGTCTGTCAAAGGAAGTCAATAGTCCTTTCTTTCATTACGATTACATCATATTCCTGCCGGATTATTTCTCCGGGGGGATATTGTTTCCTTTTCAATGACTTTACTGAATTAATATTCTCCTCAATTATATTCAGTAAATTTTCCTTTAGTGCTCTTGATTCACTGTATTCTTCTATGGTTTTCATTTTTAAAATGTCTGTATACATCCTTGACAGATTTCTTTCATAAAAATCCAGATCTTCATATTTTTGAATTCCGTTTGTGTAATCCTTAAGCAATGTTGCGTCATTATTCATTCTGTAGAGAAATTCAAACTTTTCTCTCTGCAAACCCTGACTTATCTCATTACATCCTGTAATATTCAGGATAGAGTTTATAATGAAAATCACAGCAAAAAATATTCTGTATTTAGAAGTTATCATAATCGAGTCTTGGTTTTGCCAAATAATTTAAAGATTGTAAATTGAATTCACTTTTATCTTTTGTATGAATATACTTTAAATATCCGGTCAGTCCTATCATTGCGGCATTATCTGATGCATACTCAGATTTTGGAAAATATACCTTGTAACCTGATGCGGTCAGTTTTTCAAATTTTTCCTGCAAGCGGCTGTTAGCTGATACACCGCCTGATACTGAAATAATTTTCACACCTATGCTTTGAGCTTCTAACGTATTATAAAGGAGATTATCTGTAACAGCTTCCTGAAATGAAGCTGCAATATCGCTGATAAGTGAATCTGTTTACATTCTCAAAATTGATCTTACGGAGATAATAAAAGAATGATGTTTTAATTCCTGAAAAGGAAAAATTATATTTACTTTACAATTGTCGGAGGAAAGTTATGGTAGTTCCTGTCACCGGCTTTAGCAAGTCTGTCAATATGATGGCCACCAGGTAACCAAGTCCGAGGAGTTTTGCTGTTTTGTCAAATGCTTCACCTGCAGCATCATCCAGAGTGTAGCCGATTATTTTATGCCGGAAAAATCTTCTACATGTATAAGCAACGATGACCGCCTGAAACAATAAGACCGATAAATGGAAATTCAGGCTTTTGTCCGTTAAGAAAATTTGAATAGAGATGAGCCTGAATATGATTAACTGGTATAAAAGGAACATTCAGGGTAAAGGCAAGTGACTTTGCAAAATTCATACCGATTAAGAGCGAACCTATTAAACCAGGTTCACAGGTCGCAGCAATAACATCTATATCTTTAAGCTGCTTAGAGGATGAATCCAAAGATTTACTTACTATTGCGGAAATGTTTTTTAAATGTTCACGGGAAGCTAATTCCGGCACAACTCCTCCGAATTTGTTATGGGAGATCTGCGAGGAAATAATATTCGATAGAACTATATCATTATCAAGGACAGAAGCAGAAGTTTCATCGCAGGATGTTTCCACAGCAAGTATATTCATCTGCAAAAATTAAACATTATTGAGAAAATTGTGTTACCCAAATTATACAATTTCGTTTCTATTGATTTAACATTAATTAAAAACTAAATTTAACCGTGAATAATAACAGAATAAAAATTTTTTAATACTACTAATTTCATTCCTTTTTAATGCATCAGCGTTTTCTCAGGTAAAATTACTTATACCGATGGAAGACTCGCAGACCGATCATTTGAAAGCATACGGAATTGCATACAGACACTTACTCAGTAATAAGGAAGTGGACTGGCTGCTTAATTACAGAGGCGGTTCGTTTATGTTTGGATATTCTTCAAAGCTTCAGGAAGAATGTAATGCCAAAGGTGTTTCTTATGAACTTCTGGAAGGCACTCAGACTGCGCAGGTATATGCTGAGGCTAAAGATGAAAAAAATAACATGGATGTAGTAAGACTTGAGAAAGTCGCCAAGATAGCTGTTTATGTCCCGCCGAACGCTCTTCCCTGGGATGACGCAGTTCAGCTTGTGCTTGAATATGCGGAAATTCCCTATGACAAACTCTGGGACGAGGAAGTTCTGACTGATAAACTAAAAGGTTATGACTGGCTGCATCTGCATCATGAGGATTTTACAGGACAGTTCGGAAAGTTTTTCGCTACATACGGATCTGCTCCGCGGTATTTGAATCAGCAAAAGATCAATGAAGACATGGCTGCAAAGCTCGGGTATGATAAAGTATCAAAATTAAAGCTTGCAGTAGTTAAGAAACTGAAGGAATATATTGCAAACGGCGGTTTTCTGTTTACAATGTGTTCGGCGACAGATACTTATGATTTAGCTCTTGCCGCACAATATACGGATATCTGCGAATCTATATATGACGGTGATCCGGCTGATCCTCAGGCAAACAGTAAACTTGATTATTCTGAATGTCTGGCATTTGAAAATTTTACAGTGGATATGAATCCGCTGATGTATGAATACTCCAATATAGACGTGACAAACCAGCTTCTTTCAATGGGGCAGTATAATGACAATTTTACGCTGGTAGATTTTTCAGCAAAGTATGATCCGGTACCGTCAATGCTGACGCAGTGTCATACTTCGGTTATAAACGGATTTCTCGGACAGACCACCGGCTTTCAGAAAAGTCTTCTGAAGAAAAATGTAACAGTGCTTGCGATGAAAGACGGGACTGACTATGTAAGATACATTCACGGAAATTACGGAAAGGGGACGTTTACTTTTTACGGGGGACATGATCCGGAAGATTATCAGCACGCAGTGGGAGATCCGAAAACTGAACTTGAAAATTTCAAACACTCTCCGGGATACAGACTTATTCTTAATAATGTTCTTTTCCCTGCCGCAAAGAAGAAAAAATTAAAAACATAAATCTTTAAATTGCAAAGAGGGAAAATTTTTTCAAAAGTAATTCATTGCATTCTCTTTTTTCAAATTACAGTTGTTTTATTTTCCTGCGCCAAACCTTCCGGAAATATTCAAAGTAAGTTTTCAGTAAAAGATGATACAGGGCTTGAAGTAAATTTTGATTCCCATCCTAAAAGAATAATCTCACTCGGACCGAACATTACGGAGACAATTTATGAATTAGGCGCGGACTCTGTATTAGTAGGTGTTACGGAATACTGTGACTATCCTCCGCAGGCAAAACCAAAACTAACACCGGAAGTTATCTTAGTCCTGATTATGAAATTATTTCATCTCTCAAACCTGATCTGATAATAATAAATGTTGAGTCGTCTAATAATCCGACTTATCAGTCTTTAATGAATATGGGATTCAGGTTATTTCTTAGTCATGCCAGGGATTTAACAGGAATAAATAAAATGATCAGTGATATCGGAAAAATCACGGGAGTAAATGAAAGAGCTGATCTTTTGATCAAAAAAATCTCATCAGAACTTCCGGATGTTACAAAGCCCGATTCATTATCCGAAACTGCTCTTATAATAATTGCCGTTAATCCTCTGATGACTACAAATGATAAAACTTTTATTAATGAAATTTCGGAGCTGGCGGGTTTTAGAAATATTTATGCCGGCGAAGTGCAGGAATATCCTGTAATAAATTACGAAGATGTAGTGAACAGGAACCCTGATGTGATCATATTCCCGACAGATACTCTTAATACCGGTAAAAATTCTGAATATGAAACTGAGATCAGAGAAAGAATGCATAATTCAGGCGCAGTTAAAAATGGCAACATTATTTTTATTGATGAGGATATTATGTTCAGACCGGGACCGAGAATTACAGATGCTGTGAAGACTTTGAGAAATAAATACATTCGAAAAGAATTAAAATAAAATTTACTGCATAATTTTTAGAAACAGTACTAACCTCAATTTACACTTAAACCTCTGCATTCAAATCGTTATATTCACAAACAATTAAAAATAATCATACATTTTGGCAGACAATAAAATAATTTTTTCAATGGTGGGAGTCAGCAAGACTTATCCTCCGCAGAAACAGGTTTTAAAAAATATTTACCTCTCATTTTTTTACGGAGCAAAGATCGGCATAATCGGATTAAACGGTTCAGGTAAATCCACGCTGTTAAAAATTATTGCCGGATTAGAAGATAAGTTTGAAGGCGAAGTTCATTTTACAAAAGATTACAGCATAGGATTATTGTCACAGGATCCGGAGATTGATGAAACAAAGACTGTAAAAGAGATTGTACAGGAAGGTGTTCAGGAAGTCGTAGATATATTAAAAGAATATGATGAAGTGAATAATAAATTTGCAGAGCCGATGGATGATGATGAAATGAATAAACTTATAGAAAGACAGGGAGAACTTACGGAAAAGATCGAGCATATGAACGGATGGGAACTTGATGCTAAACTCGAAAGAGCTATGGATGCATTGAGAACTCCCGACGGCGATACTCCTGTAAAAAATCTTTCTGGAGGCGAAAGAAGAAGAGTAGCGCTTTGCAGACTTCTTCTGAAAGAACCGGATATACTTTTGCTTGATGAACCGACAAACCATCTTGATGCAGAATCCATAGACTGGCTTGAGCAGCATTTACAGCAATACAAAGGAACTGTCATAGCAATTACTCACGACAGGTATTTTCTCGATAATGTAGCAGGCTGGATACTTGAGCTGGACAGGGGAGAGGGAATTCCATGGGAAGGAAATTACTCTTCCTGGCTTGATCAGAAAACGAAACGACTTGAAATGGAAGAGAAGCAGGAAAGCAAAAGACGTAAAACATTGCTGCATGAACTCGAATGGGTGAGAATGTCCCCGAAGGCGAGACAGGCGAAATCTAAAGCGAGACTTCAGGCTTATGATAGAATGCTGAATGAAGATTCAAAAAGAAAAGAAGAGCAGCTTGAAATATTTATTCCAAACGGACCAAGACTTGGTAATAAAGTAATAGAGCTGTAAATGTCAGCAAGTCTTTCGGTGATAAACTATTATATGAAAATCTGAATTTTTCTCTTCCCCCTGCCGGAATAGTCGGAATTATCGGAGCTAACGGAACGGGTAAGACGACTCTTTTCAGACTTATACTCGGGACGGAAAAGCCGGACAACGGAAATTTTGAAGTAGGGGAGACAGTAAGTATTGGTTATGTGGATCAGGCACATGCGGAAATCGATCCCGAAAAGACCGTATGGGAAGTTATCTCGGAAGAAAATGAATTTATAGAAATTGAAGGAAAGCAGTACAACTCAAGAGCTTATGTTGCAAGATTTAATTTTAACGGAGCTGATCAGGGAAAGAAAGTAAATATGCTTTCCGGAGGTGAGAGGAACAGATTACATCTGGCGCTAACATTAAAATCCGAAGCTAACGTTTTGCTTCTTGACGAACCAACCAATGATATTGATGTAAATACTCTGAGAGCTCTTGAAGAAGGTCTTGAAAACTTTGCAGGATGCGCAGTCATTATATCTCACGACAGATGGTTTCTGGACAGAGTCGCCACTCATATACTTTCATTCGAAGGTGATTCAACTGTAGAATATTTTGAAGGCGGGTATTCGGATTATGAAGAATTTAAAAAGAAGAAGTACGGTTATGTCGAACCGAAACGCGTAAGGTATAAAAAACTGGTTCAGTAATTTTTTTCTTTGGCATTTTGATACATCGGGAAAGGTGGGTCGGATTTTTTTTTGTTTTGAAATGTTACGGAAATTTTTTAAAAATTTTATTTAATATATTAACCGGAATTACATCATAAGTACAATTCACACATATAATCTTTCAGAAAGTATTAAGAAGATAGGGATATTTGTCATTCCTCTTATTCTGGTAATTGTATTATTATTTTACTCATTCAAGGAATCTCAGATATATTCTGAATCTTACGGCGTCAGATCTGAAGTTTTAAAAAGTAATAATGATGAAGTTGTATCTCCGTCATCACAGAAGAAAGTAAAAATTGAAGAGCTTGATAATATTTTCTCAAGAAGATCTTTCAACAATAACATTTATGTTGAAAGTATGCTCAAAGACTGGAATACACTTTTTGATTTGTTTGCATCCAATGCAAATTTCAAACAGCAGGCAAAAAATCTAAATATAAAGGACCTGGAGCGGATAACGGAAAAAGTTCAGTTTGTAAGCAAAGAATTCAAACTCGGTAACGTTGAAAATCTGGTGAAGGAGCTTGGAGATATAATTACAAGAGAAAGTAATTTTTACAAACTCGACTGGCGGATCGTACTTGCGATCATAAGGCAGGAGTCATATTTCAATGCTAATGCCCGCTCGCATGCAGGAGCGTTTGGATTAATGCAGATAATGCCGAGGACCGGACAAGGACTTCAGAACGAATTAAAACTTGAGGAAACTCAGACACCTGTAAATAATCTTATTGCCGGTATCTATTATTATGCATCTCTTGTGTCACAGTTCAGAGAATTCGGTGAAGAGAAATATAAATTCGCGCTTGCAGCATACAATGCAGGACTTGGAAGGGTAATAGACGCTATGACAATTACAGCACATTTTGAAAAGGATTACAGACAATGGGACAATGTGAAAGAAGCATATCCGTTTCTCGCTTCGAAGGAAGATTCAGTCCATGCGCTTGTATGGCCGGAATCCAAAAGACCGCCGTACGGAACACTTGATAACTGGAAAGAGCCATACAATTATGTCAACAGCATAATGTTCTATTATGAGTCTTACAAGAAAATGTATGAAAGCAATCTTGAAGAACCTAAGAAAACCGAAACTCCTAAAAAAACTAATAAAAAGAAAAAATAATGAACAGCAGCATTGCAGAATCCGTCTCACTTCTGGAAGATATTCAAACTATTGAAGATGCGAGAAATCTTTTCCCTGTTATGAAATCATGCATTTATCTTGACTCCGCTCATTACTCTCAGTATTCTCTTGAGACAAGAAGAAGGCTGATCGACTTTATAGATGAGTTTACTTTTACAAACAAAAATCTGAGTCTTGTTAATATGCGGCTTGCTGATCAGCTGAAAACATTAAGCGCTCAGATAATAAATGCGGGTAAACACGAAATTATTATTACAGGCAGCACTACACACGGACTGAATATATTTGCAAACGGGATAAGACTTGAGCGGGGAGATAAAGTCGCTTATGCCGATTCGGAATTTCCTGCAGTTGTATATCCATGGATGAATCAGTATAAACTAAGAGGCATTGAAAATGTCATGATACCTTCAGAAAGAGGTAAGATAAAAACTGAGGATATAGAAAAAGTAATTAAGAAAAATAAAATAAAAGTACTGACAATAAGTTCAGTTGAGTTTCTCGGTTTCAGAAATGATTTAAATGAAATCGGAAATATCTGCAGGGAAAATGGCTGTTACTTTGTAGTTGATGCAATTCAGGGAATTGGAGTTTGTCCGGTGGATGTAAAAGAATCCGGAATTGATTTTATTTCCGCAGGGTCTCAGAAATGGATGATGGCACCTGCCGGAGTCGGTTTTGCATATATATCTGACAGAATAAGGGAGTAATGTGGATCCGACATATGTTGCAACTTCCAGTATCGAATATGATTTCAAGAATTTTCTTGATTACAAACTTAATTTTAAGAAAGACGGAAATGCATTTGAAAATTCGACTCCAAATACTCTTGGAATGATCGGATTAATATCTTCACTTGAATTATTTCTAAAACTCGGAGTGAAGAATATCTTTGATCATATACAGACACTTCAAAATATTTTCATCGATGAAATTAAAGATACTGATTTTAAAGTTGAATCAGATTTGAATCCTGATCACAGGTCAAACATACTTTTTATTCTCTCATAAAGATATTGATAGAAATGAAGAAGTACAAAAATATCTGGAGAAGTGTAATATTTATATTGCGCTTCGTGAAGGTTACCTGAGATTATCAGCGCATTTATTTAATAATTCAGAAGATATAAAATCTATTTCATCAGCATTGAAGGAGTTTAAGTAAATTCTAACAGCAGTATTCCTGTTCATATGGATTCAATTTGTTTATAAAATCTGTCTGCTGCAATTCCTTTCATCTAAACTTATCTAAATATTTTCCCGAAAAAAAATTATTAATGAAATTATTTAATGCGAAAAAACATTTTACTGACATTGTAAATTTTTTTAGAGCTATTATAATTAATTCAGTGAAATTTCTGACTGCAAATTATTATTTATTTGAAAAGAGCTTCGTGAAATTCAAAAATAAATTGACTATGCACAATAATATTCATAATTTGTCTAATCCCAAAATACAAGGAGGTTGTCTTCCACGATCATGATAATAAAAATATTTTTCACCGCCGGTACAATAATTTAAACGGTAAAGTTCTGGTTCTTAATCAGAATTACGAACCATTAACAATTTGTAATGTTCGCAGAGCAATAATACTGATTTATTTAGGCAAGGCGGAATCAATTTACTGCTTAGCGGAAAAAAAGATTTTAAGTGTTAACAGAAGCTTTGAATATCCGAGTATTGTCAGGCTTGTTTTTTTTGTCAGAGTACCATTTAAAAAAATAATTCTTTCGCGAAAAAATATTCTGAGAAGGGATAATCACAGATGTCAGTACTGCGGTGTTACATCAAATCTGACAGTCGATCATGTAATGCCGAAATCAAGAGGAGGCGAGGACAGTTGGGAAAATCTTACGACCGCGTGTATAAAATGCAATAATAAAAAAGGAAACAGAACTCCTGAAGAAGCTAAATTTGAATTAATGAATATTCCTAAAAGACCTTCTCACATAACTTTTATTAAAAACTTTGCAGGCAGGATTGATGACGGCTGGAAGCCATATTTATATATGTAAGCAAAGATCGTTTATTATAAACATATTTGAATCAGTTACGGAACGACTGATGATTAATTTTCAAAAATTTTAAAACTTTAAATTCTTTTACCTAATATTTTTTATAAAATATTGGGGGATAAAAATTATACTATACAAAAATGATTTTTTGAATTTTTTATAATTTTAGCTGTTCCGTTTATACTTTAAAATTCTAATCTGCAAATAAATCTAAAATACCAAATTAATTTTATATGTTAAAGTATCAGTTGTATATTAACGGAGAGTTTTGTGATTCTGAAGATGGACAGACATTTATGGCAACAGATCCGGCTAACGGAGAAGTCATTGCCGAAATATCCAAAGCCGGAATATCAGATACAAAAAAGTCAGTAGACGCAGCAAGAAAAGCATTTGACAGCGGAGTCTGGAGCGGACTTTCAGGTGAAGAAAGATCCCGCATTTTGAAACAGCTAGTGGATAAGATAAATGAGAATGCAGAAAAACTTACCGGACTTGAAGTGAAAGACTCAGGTTCAACCGTTAGAAAAGCAGGCGAGGATATTTTCCTGTCTGCAAAAAGTCTCAATTATTTTTCAAAGGCGGCTGCAGTGAATTTCAATGAAGACATTCCCGGACTATCAAAAGAAGGTGTCAGTAAAAATATTATCCGGTATGAACCTGTCGGAGTATGCGCGCTTATTATTCCGTGGAATTTTCCGCTTAAAATGGCAATATGGAAACTTGGTCCGGCTCTTGCAGCAGGTAACACAGTAATTTTAAAACCTGCAATGGAAACTTCCGTAACCGCATGCGAACTTGCAAAACTTATAAGTGAAACGGAAATTCCCAAAGGTGTTGTGAATATTATTACAGGCAGCGGAAGTGTAATCGGAACAGAGCTTGTTAAAAATCCGGATGTGGATAAAGTCGGATTTACCGGATCTACTGAAGTAGGAAAAATTATCATGCAGAATGCTTCTTCAAATCTGAAAAAAATCACTCTTGAGTGCGGAGGTAAATCGGCTAATATTGTACTAGATGACGCTGATATTGAAATGAGTATAGACGGAGCGATCTATGCAGCTTTTTATCATCAGGGTCAGTGCTGTGAAGGCGGCACAAGACTTTTGCTTCATGAAAAAATTTATGATAAATTTATTTCAGGGCTAAAAGAGAAAGTTGAAAGAATGAAGATAGGTGATCCGGCTGATAAATCAGTTACTGTCGGACCTGTAGTAAATCAGGATCAGTTTGATACTGTAATGAAATATATTAAAACCGGAATTGAAGAGGGAGCTGAAATACTTACGGGCGGTAAACAATCCGGAAGTGAAGGACTTTTTATAGAGCCGACTGTTTTTGTCAATGTTGAAAATAAAATGAAAATTGCTCAGGAAGAAATATTCGGACCGGTGCTTGTTGTTATAAAATTCAAAGATGATGATGAAGCAGTTTCCATCGCAAATGATTCGGTATTCGGACTTGCAGGAGCTGTATGGTCAGGTAATGATGAGAGAGCGCTTTCAATAGCGGACAAACTTCGCACAGGCACAGTCTGGATAAATGAATATCATTTATTAAGTGACAGAGCTCCGTTCGGAGGTTACAAACAAAGCGGGATTGGCAGGGAATTTGGTACAGAAGGAATGAAGGAATATATGGAGGCAAAGCATATTCACATTGATGAAATAAAAGACAGATCCAAAAAACCATGGTACAGAACAGTTGTTCCCAAAGACAGTTAATATTTTTATAAATTATTACTAAAAGGCTTGTATAAAAATATAATAAAGGGTAAAAAATGTTCATTAATAAGATTCATAGGATCTGACGAGTCATTAGTAGATATGATGCATAAAATATTTAACGATGAAGAACTTCAGGAATATCTGAATCCTGATTATCTGAATTTTAAAACAAAGCCTCAGATAAGAAAATGGCTGAAATCAAAATATTCGAATCCTGTTGAGATCTGGTATGTCATAAAATATAAAAATGATTACGCCGGATACGTTTGTTACAAATGGAGAAAACATTATGATGAAGCATGCGAGGTATCTACAGCTCTTGAAAAAAAATTCAGAGGATTAGATCTGGGTTACGAATCTTCAAAACTTCTTTTTGATCATTTACGCAATTCGAATAAATTCAAATACATCGTCGCATATGTCCATAAGAAAAATAAAATAGCTGAGAATAATCTGAAAAAACTCGGACTGAAAAAAAACAATGCGCTGCAGAAAATTGTGACAAAAGAATTTTACAGTTCAGACGGCAGTGATAGTGTTTATAATATGTTTTTAATGAAGACGGTTAAGTAATATAATTAATACTCATTTCCTTAATGATCAATTTCTGACTAAAGTTTCCTCCGGATTTACTTCTGCATTTTAAAAATCGTTCATTCCTTCTCTTTAGAAAATATTTCAAACTTACGGGTATTAAGACTTATATATAAAAATATCAATAACTATATTGCATGTAAAAAAAACGGCTGTTAAGATTTGTAATTTAATAAATCTAAATTCGTAAAACTGAGAATTTTTTATCCAATCTTGTTAATATTGAAATTAAATTAATTCTAATTTGAATAATATTTTATCTATTCTGATATTTTTACCTGTGTTGCTTTCCATACCTATTTTATTTTTCAAAAAAGAAAATGAAACACTTATCAAGAGTTACGCTTTTATAATTTCACTCTTACCGTTAGGAATTGCCACTTATTTATTCTTTGCGTTTAATCCGGCAAATCCTGAATATCAGTTCGTAGAGAAGTTTCATTGGATAAGTATTTCGAATACGTTTTATTTTCTTGGAATAGACGGAATTTCTATGTTACTTATTCTGATGTCTGCTTTTATTTTTCCATTGAGCATTCTTGCTTCATGGACATCAATAAAGAAAAATTTAAAGCAATTTTATTTTCTGATACTTCTTCTGGACGCGGGACTTATAGGTGTGTTTTCATCTCTTGATCTAATCCTTTTTTATATCTTCTGGGAATTCATACTTATCCCGATGTACTTTATGATAGGATTTTGGGGAGCTGAAGACAGAATTTACGCAACCGTAAAATTTTTTCTTTACACAATGTTCGGAAGTCTTCTTATGCTTATCGGAATTATCTGGCTTGGATTTCAGTGTCAGCCGCTGTTAGGACAGTTTACTACCGATCTGACTTTGCTTACCCAAGCATCTTACGCGCTTGATCTGAATATTCAGATATATCTTTTCATCTTATTTACATTAAGTTTTTTAATTAAAGTCCCTTTGTTTCCGTTTCACACCTGGCTCCCGGATGCTCACGTACAAGCACCGACAGCAGGAAGCGTCATACTTGCCGCGGTACTTTTAAAAATGGGAACTTACGGATTATTAAGATTTTCACTCCCGCTTTTCCCGGCGGCATTTGTTGAGCTAACACCTTATATCGCAACTCTTGCAGTCATCGGAATAGTTTACGGGGCATTACTTTCAATTGTACAAAAAGACATTAAAAAGCTTGTGGCTTATTCTTCAGTTTCTCATCTTGGATTCATTGTACTCGGAACGTTCGCTCTTACTGACGTTGCGCTTCAGGGCAGTATTATTCAAATGATAAATCACGGACTTTCCACCGGAGCTTTATTTATGATAGTCGGAGTGCTTTATGAAAGAAGGCATACAAAAAAGATAGCAGACTTCGGAGGAATAATGAAAGTAATGCCTGTATTTTCAGTAATATTCATGATAGTTTTATTTTCATCAATTGGTTTACCAGGACTTAACGGATTTGTCGGAGAATTTTTGATTCTGCTGGGTTCATTTTATTCTTCCAATCTGGGAACAAATTTATATGCAATTGTTTCAACAACTGCAGTTATACTCGCAGCAGTATATCTGCTCTGGATGTTTCAGAGAGTAATGCTTGGTCCTATTGAAAAAGAAGATAATAAAAACCTTTCCGATCTTACGAAAAGAGAATTGATCTCATTTCTACCTATAATTGTATTCATCGTATGGATTGGAGTTCATCCAAACACATTTCTTTCGAAAACGGAATCAAGTGTGAAAAAGATAATAGAAAATTTTCATGCGAAACAAAAAAATTTCGGAAAAGAAAATCAGGAGCTAAAAGATCTTACCAGGATAAATAAATAAAATAAAACCTTAGTTATAAGTTTTACCGTTAAAAATATAAGTATTTTAATTATTTCCAAGATTTGGAACGTTTTAAAAATTGAAGAAAAAAAATAATGTCGGCAGAAACTCTTTGATTATTTCCTTATCAGGACTTATAGTTATCGAAATACTTTTTGTTTTTAATATTATTTCAGGGAGTTTCTGGAAAGTAATGGAACTTGGATTTGAAGCTGCTACCGTCGGCGGACTTGCAGACTGGTTTGCTGTCAGCGCTTTATTCCGTGAAATACCTGTTCCAATTCCATTTATAAAAAAGCATACAAACATTATTGTTAAAAACAGGAAGAAGCTTACCGCAGGCGCGTCCGAATTAGTAACCAAAAACTGGCTTTCTTCCGAAAGTCTGAAAAGTAAAATTAATGAAATTACATTCACGAAGGAAATTATAAAATATTTTACGGAAACCAATTCCTCATCTAAACAATTTGCTATAGATCTTATCCGCGAAATTCTGAAAAAATTTACTGAACTGCTTGACAGTCCCGGTATACTTGAATTTTTAAAAAAGATTGCGGATGATCAAATCAGAAAGCTTGAAATTTCAAAACCACTAGGCAAATGGATAAAGCAATCAATAGAAGAAGGAAAGCAAAATCAGATCTGGGAGCTTTTGATTAAAAATATCAGAGTTGCAATTAATCAACCGGATTCAAAGTATTTATTAAAAAAGCAGATCAATAAATTCATTAGTGAATATAGAGATACAGGAATAATGAAAAAATTCTTTATTTCAATTGCTGTAAAATTCAAAGGACTGGATGAAGATCTATTAGTTGACAAATTGTTGAATGCAATTAATGAATTTCTTGATGAAACTGAAAATAATCCGGAACACGAATTCAGGATAAAATTTAATAATGTAATCATTGAATTTGCCGACGGACTTATTGAAAATAAAGAATCTTCCGTAAGTGTAATTGAAAAAATAAAAGAGAGTATATTAACTAATCCCGATGTTGAGATAATTATACGAAACGCTTTTTCAAATTTAAAGGAGACAATTTTAAGTCAGCTGGAAAATAATGATACACCGCTAATGAAAGCGATTGAATCAAAATTAAATCTGCTGCTTGCTGAGGTAAGTGAATCTGAAGATACTCAGCATGAGATTGACGAATGGATCAGAGAAACACTATCTGAACTCATTGACAAATATCATCACAAAATAGGGGAGCTGGTAATTGAGAGCATGAACAAATTCGATGACAGAGAATTGGTAAAACAAATTGAAGATAAAGTCGGCGATGATCTGCAGTATATCAGACTAAACGGCGCAATAGTCGGCGGCGCAGCCGGAATTCTGATAGGTGTAATTAAATATTTATTATTAAATTAAAATAATTTTACTAAAAAGAATACATTGAAATAATTTAACTCTCGAATAAATATTTGTTTTTTAGAAAAAGCCGGAACATTTTAGTATAAATTTTAAACATCGAAAAAAAAACTTACTCAATTATATTTATTTTCACATCATAAAAAATCCATGTACCGGTCATATTAACAGGTTTTACAGTTATAAGTCCGCCGCCTGAGATCTCAAATACATTAGGAAAAAACAGATCAATTTTCCAAGTTGAGTTGACAGGGAAATAACCATACAAGCCCGAGCCCATTGTGCTTTTGACTTCATAGCTGCCGGCATTATTAAAGGAATAACCATTCAACCTGATCTCAGCGGTAAGCTTTTGATTAGCCGAAAGTCCTGAGATCCAAATCTCTAATTTGCCGGGCCCAATATTTTCGTCAGGATAACTAAAAAAGGAAATGTTTGGATATTCCGGATATACTGAATGACAGTCAAGGGCTCTAAAATACCCTTTTCCGTTCACGAAAGTATTTTTTGCTGAGAGTAAAAGATAAGGAGAGACATATTTAGTTTTAAAGTTTCCGTATTTTAAAAGTTTGGATTTGATTGTACTTACAGAATCAAATTCCGAATCAAGTCTCTTATTTTCATCAGAAATCTGATGACTTATTTTGAAATCTTTTGAAGAATGCAGCGCTATCATTGATTTTAATGACGGCTTTTTAATTTTTGCAGATACTTTAGCTGAAGTTTTTTTCATTCGGAATAATTTATTTATTTAAAAAAGTTAATATCAGATATTGAAATTTAATTAGAGATAATTAAGCTTAATAGTAATAAATTAAATTTACTCAGAAATAAATTAAAATAAAACCTCTGAATGAAAAAAATTTAAAAAATTGAAGGTCTTCAGATATTATTATTAAAAATTTTGTATACATAAATTAAATAGTAATTGGATATTACAAATCAAATTGCTTATTTTACATAAATTTTTTTTAAACGTTTAACGATCTTTATAAAATGAAAAAATGCTTTCTAAGTATTTTTGCAATAATTTTTATTGCAAACCTATCCTACTCTCAGTTACCAAATCAAAACACATATCTTTTAGCTCAAGTCCATGATTATACAAGTTACTCTGCACTCTGGGGATACAGAGCGCCGGACGGCAGGGAATACGCAATACTCGGCAGCCGGAACGGAACATCATTTATCGATATAACTGATTCAGCTAACATTGGAGAAGTTGACTTTGTCAGCGGAGTAACCAGCGGCTGGAGAGAAATGAAAACGTATTCGCATTATGCATACGTTGTATCCGAAGGCACAAACAGCAAACTTCAGATAATTGATCTGCAGTATCTTCCGGATTCGGTTTCTTTAATATCGACCTGGTCTTATCCCGGATATACCAAGACGCATTCTATACAACAGGACGGAAATTACTTATTCTTAAACGGTGGAAATGCAGCCGGCTCTATCGGCGGTGTTGCTGTTATAGATGTTTCAAACCCGATTGCTCCTGTAAAGCTCGGTGAATGGACTACTGAATATGTTCATGACTGCAGAGTTCTTAACGACACGATCTGGGCTTCAAATATTTATTCCGGAAAAGTTTCAATCATCAATGCCACAAATAAAAGCAGTCTGCAGTTTGTCAGAAATTTCCAGGCATATCCGCAGCCAGTAGTCTCAACTCATAACAGCGCATTCACAACAGACAGAAAGTATATTTATACAACTAATGAAATTTCATCACCAAACGGAAAGTTGAATATCTGGAATATTGAAGATATAAATAACATAACATTTGAAAGAGAATGGAGCCCGACAGGCATTAATACAGCGATCGTACATAATGTCGAAATTTACGGAAACCTTGCAGTTATAGCGCATTACAGAGCAGGTATAAGAATACTTGATATTACAAACGGAAGTAATCCGGTAGAAGTAGCATGGTATGACACATACCCGGCAAGTAACAGCGCAAGTTACAGCGGTACCTGGGGGGTTTATATGTTTCCTTCAGGAAAAATAATCGGATCTGATATGAGCACCGGACTTTATGTAATAAAGACCATGAATATTATTACAGGAATTACAAATACTAATTTAGCTGCAAATCCTGAAAAATTCACATTAAGTCAGAATTATCCGAATCCTTTTAATCCATCGACTACAATTAAGTTCGACATAAAAGAATATTCAGATATAAAACTTAGTTTATATGATATAAGAGGTAACAGAATAGCTGAATTAATAAATGACAAAAGGGATGCGGGGACATATGAGTTCATTATGGATGCTTCAAAATATAATCTTTCGAGCGGTACATATTTTTACAAACTCGAAGGTCAAAATATAAAAGGAATATTTTCAGATACTAAAAAAATGTTTTTAATTAAATAATACTCCAAATTTATAAATGAAAAAATTATCAGTTCTAATTATACTTACATTTGTTTTAGTATTAACGAACTATTCATATTCGCAATTACCAAATCAAGGTACTTATCTTTTAAAAAATCTTAATCAACGTACGCTTAATAATTATTTGTATTCAGCAATATGGGGATATGTAGCGCCTGACGGCAGAGAATATGCTTTACTTGGATGTCCAAGCGGCACGGCTTTTATAGATATTACTGATTCAGCAAATATACGTGAAGTGGATTTTGTTACAGGTCCGAATAATAACTGGAGAGAAATGAAAACTTATTCTCACTATGCGTATGTAGTTTCAGAAGCAAATAACAGCAGACTTCAGATAATAGATCTGCAGTATCTGCCGGATTCGGTGAGTCTTGTAAAGACATGGTTTTATACAGGCTATTCAAGAACTCATTCTATTTCTCAGTCCGGACATTACCTTTATCTTAACGGCGGAAATTCTGCTGCTAACGGCGGTATAACAATACTCGATGTTATAGATCCTGAAAATCCTGTTAAGCTCGGACAATGGACATCACAGTATGTTCATGACTGCAGAGTCGTAAATGATACTATCTATGCGGCAAATATCAATGACGGTGAAGTTTCAATTATCAGCGCAACAAATAAAAATTCTCCTTCGACAGTCAGGACTTTTTCAAATCTTCCCGGTTCCGGACCTCACAATACGGCATTATCGAGTGACAGAAAAAGATTATTTGTTACAGATGAAATCGGAACCGCTCCTTTCAGATTAAAGGTATGGAATATAGAAGATTTAAATAATATAACTTATGTTACCGCCTGGCAGCCGACCGGGATAACTAATTCAATAGTTCATAATATTGAAACATACGGAAACATTGCGATAGTGGCGCACTATTCTGCAGGGATAAGAATTCTCAATATTTCAAATCCGGATGTACCTCAGGAAATAGCTTGGTATGATACATATCCTTCAAATAACAATGAATCATATAACGGATGCTGGGGAATTTATATGTTTCCTTCAGGAAAAATTGCTGCATCTGACAGACAGACAGGATTTTACTGTATAAAATCAAATTTACCTTTAACAGGAATTTCAGGTAATATTTCTGCAAGCGTACCTGAGAATTTCAAACTCGGTCAGAATTATCCGAATCCTTTTAATCCGTCAACAAAAATTAATTTTTCTATTCCCGAATATTCCAAAGCAAGTTTAAAAGTTTATGATATAAAAGGCAGAGAAGTCGCGCAGTTGTTTAATGATACAAGAGACGCCAGGAAATTATAAGTAAGTTTTGAGGCGGACAGATACGGACTTTCAAGCGGAGTTTATTTTTACAGTCTGACTACTCAGAATTTTTCTGAAACAAAAAGATGACAGTTTTAAAATAAAATCTATCAGGAAAATTATTTTAAAATCCCGGTGCATACTGTATCGGGATTTTTTTTATAAAAAGGAAAACTTAAATAATTAGAACGGAAAAAATTCTGAATAAAGGAAAGTTATGTTTCTAAATTTGAGATTTGGTATCAGATAAAGAACCATAAAAGTTTTGTATCGAAACCGGTATACATTTCAGGCATAAACCATTATCTCAAACCATACATTTATAATACCTCAACTCCTCATAATTCTCAGCCAATCTCCTTTACAATATTTACAATTCCCTTTCTAAATAACTATTCACACGGACATACAATCATACAGTAATCTATATGAATTTTTCCTTTCTTCAAAATCAGAAGTTATTGTTACAATTGTGAGCTCATGTACCGCAAATTTTTTTACAATCTCCTTCAAATTTTTAGATACAATTTCAGCATCACCTATAACAGCAGACTTTCTCCTGTATTCAATGAGCATTTTTTCTTCGAATGTAAAATTATGATTGTCAGCTTTAGCCCGGTCAGGGAACGGAATGTTTTGTCCCCTTAGAAATGTCTGAGACAGCCAGTATTCGGAACACTTTGCTGACCTTACAGCTTCTGCATTTGATTCAGCGCATATAACAAATAAAGCCAAGATTGAGGTAAGGTTCTTTCAAGTATAAAGAAGGTTTGAAATTCTGATAATAATTCTGAAAACATTGGAGCATATGCTCGTCATTTATAAAACTACCGAATGTATATGCCAGTCCGTTTTCTGCTGCATATATTGCGCTGTCAGGGCTTGTTCCAAGTATCCAAATTTCAGGCATTTTAACTCCTGCCGGAACCGCGGTAACAATCCCGTCAGTTTTATTTTCAGAAGATCTTTAAATAATTTATCAGTTCAGTTGTCTTGGTGAATGAATCTTCATTTGTAGTTCTCATTGCTTTTATAATATTTGCGTCTCCTCCCGGAGCTCTGCCTATCCCGAGATCAATTCTATCCGGATAAAGTGTCTGCAGAATATTAAACTGCTCCGCAATTTTCAGCGGACTATAATGACTGATCAGCACTCCGCCCGAACCAATCCTGATCTTTTTTGTATTTGAAGCAAGCGCTGAGATCAGAATTTCCGGAGTTGCTGAAGCAAATGACCGTGAGCTGTGATGTTCCGCAACCCAGTATCTGTGATAGCCAAGTTCGTCTGTGTACTTAGCGAGTTCAATAGTCTGCATAATTGCTTCGGCATGTGACATACCTTCTGTTACCGGAGACTGATCAAGAATATTTAATTTTATCATTGGCAAAAATAACTTATTCAAAAACATCTGTATACTTAGAATTTACTGCATATATTTTTTTAATTCATTTAACATTTAATTTCCTAACGGATAAATTTCCTGAATCTCTTTACAATTTCTTAACATTGCATGCCATCTATTATGTTTATTTTTGTATATCCTAAATCAAAAAAACATCATGTATAAAATTATATATGTATTAATTCTCACCCTGGCTATTATCTCCTGCGGTAAAAAAGAAGTTTCCATGAATAAACCCGGCGGTCAGATCAACGGCGCAGGCGCTACTTTTCCTTATCCGATTTATTCGAAATGGTTTAATGAATATGCTAAAATAAATAAAGATGCAAAGATAAATTATCAGTCGATCGGCAGCGGCGGCGGTGTGAAGCAAATAACGGAAGGCACTGTGGATTTCGGAGCTTCAGATAGTCCGATGAGTGATGAGGAAATTCAAAAAGCGAATACAAAAAACAACAATAAAATCATACATATCCCCACTGTGATCGGCTCAGTAGTAGTTACTTATAATCTCCCGGGGATTGCAGAAAGTATAAATCTCACAGGTGAGATAGTTTCTAAAATTTATATGGGTGAAATAAAAAAATGGAATGATCCGAAGATAAAAGCGGAAAACCCTAATATAAATTTTCCCGACAAAGATATTATAGTTTGCTCCAGAACTGACGGAAGCGGCACAACTTATGTCTTTACTGATTACCTCGGAAAAGCCGACCCTGAATGGAAAAGCAGAATAGGTGTTGCAAAAGATGTAAGATTTCCTGTCGGACAGGGAGGAAAGGGTAATGAAGGAGTAACAGGACTTGTGAAACAGCTTGAGTATTCTATCGGATATGTTGAGCTTGTATATGCGCTGCAGAATAAGCTGGAATATGCAAGAATAAAAAATGTCGAAGGCGAGTATATTTTACCGACGCTGGAATCTCTGACAAATGCTGACAATTCTATTACAGAAATGCCGGATGATATGAGAGTATCAATTACAAATGCAGGAGGCAAAGGTTCTTATCCGATATCAAGTTATACATATATTTTAATTTATGAAAATCAGCCGGATCCTAATATAGGAAAGACACTAAAAGAGTTTCTCGAATGGGCTCTCACCACAGGAGAATCTTACGCGCAGGAACTCGGATATGCTCCGCTTCCGAAAAGCGCTACTGAAAAAGCGCTTACAGCTGTTAGAAATATTAAAGTTCAGTAAGTAATTTGTAAAATTTAAATTTCATCTTACGGAAAAATCATCTGTTGAAATAAAAAGCAAAAAAAAGCTCGGTGATATTTTTTTTGAAAATCTAACGCTGATCTTTGCTTTAAGTATTATCGGTCTTGTGATCTTTATGATCTATGAGATGTATGTGGATTCTTCCGCAAGTATAGAAAAATTCGGATTCGGATTTATTTTTTCATCTCATTGGGAACCTGTCAAGGAAGAATTCGGCGCGCTCACATTTATTTACGGAACCATTGTTTCGTCTTTCATGGCGCTTCTAATGTCTCTCCCAATAAGCATTGGAGTTGCAATATTTTTATCAGAGCTGGTACATAAATCAGTCAGGACGTCTCTTAGTTTTCTCGTTGAAATACTTGCAGCAATTCCCAGTATTATTTACGGGTTCTGGGGAATATTTGTCCTTGCGCCTTTTATGAGAACTACGATTCAGCCTTTCCTTCAGTCTGTATTCGGTTTTCTTCCTTTCTTTCAGGGTACAATGTACGGAACAGGACTTCTTACTGCATCAATCATTCTTGCAATTATGATCACGCCAATTATTACAGCAATCACGCGGGATGTTCTGAAGGCAATACCTGTAGCGCAGAAAGAAGCGGCTTATGCTCTCGGAGCAACAAGATGGGAAGGCATAAAAATGGCTCTGCTCAATGCGCGCAGCGGAATTCTCGGCGGAGCAGTCCTTGGACTGGGAAGGGCAATTGGAGAGACGATGGCAGTTACAATGGTTATTGGAAATAAAGCGCAGATCATGGCTTCATTTTTTGAACCTGCCTATACAATGGCATCAGTCATTGCAAATGAATTTGCAGAAGCATCCGGTGAAATGCAGATAAGCGCATTGATAGAAATAGGACTGATATTATTTGGTGTAACCTTTATAGTGAATTCCATGGCAAGGTTATTAATTTATAGTGTAACAAGAAATGCGTAATGACTGCTGAAAAAATATTTAAAAACCCAAAGAATCTTAAGAGAAGAAAATTCATAAATACACTTATGATATTTCTTTGTTTCGTTTCTGCCGTACTTACCATACTGCCGCTTCTTTATATTTTTATCTACACGACACAGTCCGGGATCTCCGCGCTCAACATTGACTTCTTTACGCAGCTTCCAAAGCCTGTAGGAGAAGAAGGCGGAGGAATGGCTAATGCAATTGTCGGCAGCGGAATACTTATTGGTCTTGGCGGACTGATCGGAATTCCCATTGGAATAATGAGCGGAATATATATAGCGGAATATTCAAAAGAGTTTCCTTGCAGGAGCAATTAAATTTACAACAGACGTTTTGAGCGGAGTACCTTCTATAGTAGTCGGCATATTCGCTTACGGAGTTGTAGTGCTCGCTATGCAGAGTTTCAGCGCAATAGCAGGCGGATTCGCTCTCGGGATTTTAATGATACCCACTGTAACAAAAATAACCGAAGAGATGCTCAGACTTGTGCCGCATTCATTAAGAGAAGCATCATTGGCTCTCGGAGTGTCGAGATGGAAGACAACTGTTAAAGTAGTATTGAAAACAGCTTCTTCAGGAATAATAACCGGAGTTCTGCTTGCAATTGCAAGAGCTGCAGGAGAGACTGCGCCGCTTCTGTTTACTGCATTCGGTAATTCATTCTGGCAGACCAGTATAGATCAGCCCATTGCGGCATTGCCGCTGCAGATATTCGTATATGCTATTTCTCCTTATGAAGACTGGCACAGGCAAGCATGGGCGGGAGCTTTTGTTTTGATATTCATGGTATTCATAGTTAATTTCCTTGTAAGATATGTAACGAGAAATAAATTCGGTTAATAATTTTTTTAATGACAGTTGAAAAATTGAATATTAATGATGATATAAATTCTGCGGAATCTGATGCATTAGTTGAATCAGAAGACAACTCAGACGATCAGGTAAAGCAGAAAAATTCACTTGTAACAAATAATTTATCTGTGTATTTCAGTAAAAGACCTGCCATAATTGATATAAGTGTTAAGATAAAGAAAAATTCAGTAACTGCTGTAATAGGTCCTTCCGGCTGCGGTAAGTCTACTTTCCTCAGATCGCTGAATATGATGCATGAAATGACTCCAAGCGCCAAAGTATTCGGCGAAATTTATATTAACGGTGAGAGTATAATGAATTTTAATATGGTGGATCTCAGGAAAAAAGTAGGAATGGTATTTCAAAAGCCGAATCCCTTTCCGACTATGTCGATCTTTGACAATGTAGTTGCAGGTTTTAAGCTCGACGGTTCAGGGAGAAAAACGATCTGAATGAGATAGTTGAAAAAAATCTGATCAATGCAGGATTGTGGGATGAAGTGAAAGACCGTTTAAAAACGCCTGCACTAAGTCTGTCAGGAGGACAACAGCAGAGATTATGTATTGCGAGAACCATAGCTGTAAATCCCGAAATTATTTTAATGGATGAACCTACAAGCGCTCTTGATCCTGTATCATCGTCAAAAATTGAAGAACTATTATATAAACTTAAATCAGAATACACTATCATTATCGTTACTCATAATATGCAGCAAGCGGCAAGAGTAAGTGATCAGACTGCATTCTTTTATTTAGGAAAACTGATTGAGATCTCCCGAACAAGAAAAATGTTTACCAACCCCAAAGAAAAACTCACAGAGGAATACATTACAGGAAAATTCGGATAAATACAAATTAGATTTAAATTTAAATATATTTTTGATATTTTTCAGGACGTAACTTTAAATAAACAAATTAATTAACCGGAGTATTTATTTTTCCGGGAAAAAATTGAAACAGAATAATAAAATATATTCATTAATTCTGCCGGCAGCAGTTTTGTTCGTTTCTATTTCCGGTTTTATCGGAAATTCAGGAAAGAATACTTCATTTTTAAAAAATGAACTGATCAATGAAACAGGCGGCGCAAGACTTCATATTCAGGGTAGACCGAATATACTGTCTCCTAAAGATCTGTCTTCAGGATTAAAGGATACTGTTTATACAGATAAGGATTGCTGGCTCGAATTAAGGATCGATAAACAAATGCTGTATCAGCATATGAGGGACGGAAGTGTAAATTCTTATCCTGTTTCAACCGGACAAAAAAACAGTGATCCTACTTCACTGGAATCAAGACCCGGATTATTTGCCATATTTCATAAAGTCGAACACCATCAGTCGTCACAGTTTAATTCCGCTAATATGTATAATTTTATGCCGTTTAATCAGGGCATTGGTTTTCATTCCATAGACGGTAAAGCTTATTATTCTTCTCTTGGCGTAAGACCTTCTTCGCACGGATGTATCAGGATGAAACATGATGATGTAAAAAAACTTTTCAGGGAATGTCCTTTAGGTACTTTAGTGCTTGCAAGCAGAGGTTATTCTGCCAGGACAGTTGCTTTTGCTCCGGATAATTTTGTGAACGAAAGAGAATATTCAAAAGATGAAACTAAATTATTGCTTGCTGAAAATCTTTACAATATTTTGAATGGAAATTATTATAAATACAAAAGGGAAAGATTTGTTGTAAATCCGAAATTTATTCCTGTCTCAGGGATTTATACAAGTTATGATAAAAAAATTCCGGCAAGACAGAATATTCCTAAGACTCATATCAATGTTGTTATTTTAAAAGATAATCTTAAAGTGAAAGATAATAAGCAAATTCTGATCACTGAAGAAAATGAAAATTTGGATGAAGAAATAGTGGAAGTCAGTACAGAAGTTTCAGGATTTGAAAATATAGATTCTTCTGAAGATCTTATGAAAAAATATTTTAATAATCCGATCGGCGTCCTGCCATACTTCGGACCAAAGAGATAAGTTTTTAAATAAATTAAAATTTTATTTTAAATAACATTTTAATTGTTCTAAAAAAAAATTAAGTTTACGAAAATTCGGAACAAAAAATTTTAAACTCAGTTTATAAACTCAAATTTATAAACTTTAAAACGGAGGTCATATGTCAAACCATGAAAACATAGATAACAGCAATGAGGTCTTCGAAGAGATCAATAATAAAATGAAATACGGAGCACCTGAACTCAAAAAGTTTTATCAAAAGTATGTCACAAGAGGATTAATTATTGCTGTAGTCCTTCACGGATTTTTTATCGGCGGTTATGCTCTGGCTATGTACTATGAAAAAGTTAAAGCCGAGCAGGATGAAGCACAGTTAGACCGGATTGTAAATCTTCAGGATCTTGACGTACCACCTCCGATTGATGAAATTCCACCGGAACCACCTAAAGACATTGCATTAAAAGATTTATCCGCTCTGACACCGGAGCCGGTTGCAAAAAAAGAGGTTGTCGAAGAAGTTAAACTGAAAAGTCAGAAAGAACTTGAAGAAGTAAAACTTCCTGTTGCATCCACCGGAACCGATGATCCAAATCTTGTTAATCCGAATGCAGAGTTTACAGGTAAAGTAGTGGAAAAGAAAATTGAAGAAAAAGTAGAAAAGAAGGAAGAAAAAAAGAAAGAAATATTTCAGCAGTTTGAAGTAGAAAAAGCTCCTGTTGCTGTAAATTTAGGATCTGTTAAAGGCTCAATGAGATATCCTGAAATAGCACGTCAGTCAGGTATAGAAGGAAGAGTAGTAGCTAAAGTACTTGTCGGAACTAACGGCTCTGTAATTAAAGTAGGCGGGATCAGTGGTCCGGAAGTATTCAGGGATGAAGTTTCAGACAAAGTAATGGGTCTGACCTTTACACCTGCATTACAAAACGGACAACCTGTTAAATGCTGGGTTAGTGTTCCATTTAGCTTTACATTAAGTTCAAAAGACAAAAGAAGATCTGATGACAGTGATGATGAATAATGCGTTTCCAATTAAGTTTTTAAATTAATTCAGGTTATTAATTTAATACATGATCCTGAAATAATATAACTCACATTTTTACTTTTCAACTGAAATATTTTCTATAATAAAAATTAATAATATAAAAGCCTGAATTACTTCAGGCTTGTTTTACTTTAAATAAAATGAATGCAGCAGTTATTATAAATTTTGTTACTTCAGCAGTTACTTTTGTATTTGGTATATTACTTCTCACCGGAATTATATTCCCTGGAGGTGAAAACAGTACAAAGTTAATGCTTGGTATAGTACTGATCATTTACAGTGTATACAGATTTATCAACTCATATACAAAATTCAAACAGAATAAACTCAGAGAAAACATTGAAAGGCTGGAAACGGAAAGAGATAAATTTTTAGAGGATAAATGAACAAACTCAGAACTTTGCTGATTTTAGTATTCATTGTATTTTTATTTAAAGGATGCGATTTAGATGAGATAAAATCAGTTTCGACATCCGGTGAAATGAAAATTGCAGTTGATGAAAATATAGAACCTCTTATGAAAGCGGAAATTGAGGAATTTCAGAGATTAAATGAGGAAGCAGTTGTGAAAATGATTTCAGCGCCGACTAATAATGTAATTGCAGATCTGCTGAATAAAGATGTTAAGTTTATTGTTTCCACCAGAAATCTTAATGCTGATGAGAAAGCAATTGCAGAAAAAAACAAACTTGAGATTACTGATTATCCGATTGCCGTTGACGGAATAGGGTTTATTGTGAATCTGAAAAACCCTGTGTCGAGAGTTACTTCTGAAGATCTGAAAAAAATACTTAACGGCGAATTCAAAAACTGGACAGATATAATTTCACAGGATGAAGATCAAAATTTAAAATCTAAATCATATTTTAATCCTGCAAACAGTAAAGTAAAAGTCTATATTCAGCGAAAAAATTCTTCAACTCATGATTATGTACTTGACAGTATTTTAAAGCAGACACAATATGTAAATTCCGCCGTGATCTGCTCAACCTCTTCACAGGTTATAAATTCTGTCAGAGAAAATGAAAATTCCCTCGGAGTAATAAATATGAACTGGCTGTCGACAGGCAATCACGACACAATTGATTCTACAGTAAAGCCTCTTAGAGTTTCAAAAATATGGGATAACGGAAGACAGGAGGATTATACTGAGTTTCACCAGGGACTTTTATATAACGGGACATATCCTTACCGGAGAACTATATATGCAATTACTTCTGAAGTCGGTATCACGCTTGCTACAGGATTTATAATTTTTTTAACTAAGACAGACGGACAGAAAATAGTTTTGAAGAACAGTCTGGTTCCTGTAAATCAGCCGATCAGAACTATTCAGATAGATTGAAGTTAAAGTATTATATTAAATTAAAATAAAAAAATAATATGAACGCTATATTAAAAAAATCTCTGTTGTTTTTATTCTTACTGATAATATCTTCTGATTTATACTCAAAAGGAGATATTGATGACGGAATTAAAGCGGCGCAGAGAGGAGATTATGTCAAAGCTGTGGAATTATTAAAGAATTCAGTAAAATCTGAAGACAGCTATGATGGATATTACTATTACGGATTAGCTTTAATGAATACCGGTTCTTTAAAAGAAGCTGAGAAAAATCTTAATCTTGCATTAAAAAAAGATGATGAAGGAATCGGTGCGCTTACCACGATGGGCGATCTTTACAGTATAAAAAGAGATTATACAAAAGCTGATACTTATTACAAAAGAGCGCTGAAATCAGAACCGGAAAATGTTGACGTTTTACTTGCCCGTGCGAAAAATTTTAACAAAGCCGGAAAAGTGGATGATGCTATTACTGCATTAACTCTTGCCACCACTATTTCAAAAGAAAATCCTAAAGTCTATGTTGGTCTCGGAGATTCATATTATTACAGAAGAGCGTATAAACCTGCCGTTGATAATTATAATCTTGCTTTGAAAATTGACAAGAATAATGCCGGAGCTTATTATGGTTTAGGACAAGTTGAATTTAAGAAGAAAAATTATAATGAGGCTCTTGATTATTATCAGAAATCAATTAGCGCCAATCCCAATTTTGCAGATGCATATCTTGAAAAGGGGAGACTGCTTTATTTCAATGAAAATTATGACGAGGCTATGAAGTCATTTGAAAAATATTCATCTCTCAAGCCCGGTTCTCTCGATGGTGAAAGCTATATTGCAAAAACATTATACGGTCAGAAAAAATATGACGAAGCAATTCTTAAACTTCAGGATGTAATAGACAATAATCCTTCAGAAGACCTTTCTTCGGCTTATAAGTACATGGCGTATGTTTATCATGACAAAGAAGAATATGATAAAGCGCTTGATTATTTTTCAAAAGTTGATAAAGATTTTATAGATCTTGAAGATCATATCATGCTTGCTAAAATCTATTCAAGTAAAAATGAATTTGGTAAGGCATATGAGAATATTAATCTTGCAATAAGTCATGACAGTCTCGATGACAATAATTATTATCAGCTCGGCATAATTCAGTTCAATGAGAAAAAGTATGAGAATCAATAAAAAGTTTTGACAGAGCGATTGAGCTCGGCTCAAGACAGCTTGCAGCTTATGTTTATAAAGGTCTTAGTTATTATTCACTTCAAAAATACGAGGACGCTTTAAAATAATTTGACGATGCTAATGCATTAGACAATTCTTATCTGCAGTCATGGCTTTGGAAAGCTAGAACTGAAGTTGCGTTGGGAAATTTAGACGCGGCAAGAAACAGTTATCAAAAAGTTCTGGAAATTGAGCCTACAAATACAAGCGCAAAGGAAGACCTGGAACTGCTTGATAAGAAACAATAGTAAATTTAAATTTAGATTTTAATTAGTTAAATTGATGCGGTCTTTTGACCGCATTTTTTATAAAATATTTTGATGGATAAAATAATAAACTATATTGAAAGCAATAAGGATAAATACATTGATGATCTGAAAGTATTTTTGAGAATTCCTTCTGTCAGTACAAATCCTGAAAATAAGAATGATGTCAGAGATTGTGCAAATTATGTAGAGGGAGAACTGAAGTCAATAGGTCTGGAAAATGTAACAATTTATGAAACTCCGGGACATCCCATAGTCTATGGTGACTGGCTAAATGCTGGTGTAGACAAACCCACTATTCTCATATACGGACATTACGACGTGCAGCCGGTAGATCCGCTTAATCTCTGGACAGATCCTCCCTTTGAACCGACTGTAAGAGACGGGAATATTTATGCAAGAGGTTCTGCTGATGATAAAGGGCAGGTATTTATACATATGAAAAGTATAGAAGCGCATCTTTTAAATAATGGAAAACTTCCCGTAAACATAAAATTTTTAATTGAAGGTGAAGAAGAGATCGGAAGCGAGAATCTGGATGAATTCATTTCAAAAAATAAGACTTTACTGAAGTGCGATTATGTCGTTGTTTCAGATTCAGCAATGTTTGACTATGACGTTCCTTCTATTTGTTACGGTCTGCGCGGACTTGCATACATGCAGGTGGAAGTGACAGGACCAAACCGTGATCTTCATTCCGGATCTTTCGGCGGCGCTGTGAATAATCCTATTAATGCTCTTGCGCATATAATTGTAAACCTTAAAGATGATAAAGGCAAAATTTTGATTGACGGATTTTATGATGATGTACTTAAAATTTCTGAAAAGGAAAGAGAAGAGTTTAAAAAGCTTCCTTTTAATGAAAAGAAATATATGGAAGATCTTGAGATCAGCGAATTATTCGGTGAGGAAGGATATACAACTCTTGAAAGAGCTTCCGCAAGACCTACGCTTGATTGTAACGGCATATGGGGCGGATTTCAGGGTGAAGGCGCAAAGACAGTTCTTCCTTCTCATGCAGGCGCAAAAATTTCCATGAGACTTGTTCCCAATCAGGAACCTGAAAAAATTGAAAAATTATTTACGGATTATGTCAATAAAATTTCTCCGGATTCAGTAAAAGTAAAAGTCATACCGCTGCACGGTGGCAAAGGGGCGATCACACCTATCGATTCTCCTGCAATTGACGCAGCAGTCGAAGCGCTTCGTTTAGGTTTCGGTAAAGCTCCCGTATTTACCAGAGAAGGCGGCTCAATTCCTGTAGTTAATACTTTTCAAACGCTGCTTGAAGCTGATACAATTCTTCTCGGATTCGGACTTCCTGATGAAAATGCGCATTCACCTGATGAACATTTAAATTTAAGTAATTTTCAGAGAGGCATACTAAGCATTGCTCACTATTTCAATGAATTATCAAAAATTAAAAAATAATTTTAATGGCAAAAACTAAACAGCAAAATTTACATGCGATAAAAGCAAAGAAACAAAAAAGAGATCAGAGTCATCTGCATTTCGCCATGACTTCAAAAAATTACTATATTATAGGAGCAGGTATATTCCTAATAATTCTTGGATATATTCTGATGAATGAAAATTCCGTATCCGGATTTTTACCGACTATCGTTGCGCCTATACTTCTTATTGCAGGATATTGTGTGGTGATCCCGGTGGGAATTCTTTACAAAGGAAAAGAATTAACAACTGAAGAAACAGTAATAGATACACATAAGCCGGAAAGTAAAAGTAATGTAACTTCTTCTTCATCAAATGTGAAGACAGCTTAGATTAAAAAATGTTCTTTAAAATTTCGGGAATGCAACGGTTTCGACGGGAAGAAAGATGTTTAGAACTGCATTTAGTGTTGCTGCTATCACTTTAAAAAAGTAGAAAACAATAAAAAACAACAACGTAGAAAATAACTACGCAATGGCTGCTTAATTTAAAGCAACCTCTCTTTGAGAGTTCCCGCTTATCGGGATTTTTGAAGTGATCATTTAGATAAGATAGTTCCGGATGTTTTCTGAGCGTACGGAATGAAACTAAATCAGAATAGCAATTTAACCGGTCAGTCTTTCGAAAGGTGAATTGTGAAACTTACAGGTAAAGACTAAAAATGTAGAAGTTTTAATGGTCTTCTTTTCGGACCCGAGTTCGACTCTCGGCATTTCCACTTTTAAATCAAGGGAAGTATTTTATGAATTTTTTCCAAAATACTTCCCGCTTTTATTCCATCCATATTATTTTCATTTCCTGAAAAAATAACTTCATTAATATCCGACAGCGGTCTGAATTTTTCAAAGTTCCATCTGACGTCAGAGTAAATACCTATAACAGGTTTATTAAGCGCTGAACATATGTGCACCGCAGATGTATCAGGAGTTATAATCAAATCACAAAAGTTTATCACTGCTGCAAATTTATAAAAACTTATTGTCTCAATATATTGTACATCGGTATTTCCCGTTTTATTAATGATTTCGAAAATATCGCTTTTATCATTTTTCATACCGGTAATAAAAAAATTAAAACCGTTCGTAAGTTTTAATTGATTAAATACTTCAATCCAGACCTCAACACTCAGCACTCTGCTTTCACTGCCTGCTGAATAATTTATCAAAACATTTTTCTTCCCTTTGTACTTCACCAGTTCATTTTCTATAGCATTGATCTCAATATCAGGAATTGAAATTTCAGGTCTTACATAACTGCTGAAAGTCTCTTTAGTATTCGTAAAAAAATTTATTGGAGATAAATTAATATCTACTCCATGTGAACCAAATGTATAATCGTTTAATGAATCCGTGAAAACAGGAATTTCATAATTAAATCCCAAAGATCTTTCGGGTTTGATATTTTTAACAAGCATATTTGATGTACTCGAATACATATTCTTAGTATCTATCCAGTAATTTATATCAGACGATCTAAGCTTAATGAAAGATTTTAACACGGAAAAGTTTTTTTTGAATACAATTACTTTATCAACTGAGGAATTTTCTTCGGGTATATATGAATTATTTTCAGATGCAAGTACAGTTAAATTATATTCAGGGAAAATATTTTTAAGCTTTCCGAAAAGGGGAGTAGTTAAGATCATATCTCCGATTTTACCGATCTGAACAACGACAATCGATTTATTTTTCTTCAAAACAGCAGTCTACTTCTTCAGCTTTTTAGCGCTCTTTTGCGATGCATTTCCGTTTTTACTCTCTATCACTGTGGCTTTAACTGTTTTCATTCCGTCTTCGGTATTTTCCTCTTTTTTCTTTGTGTACCATTGCTGAATTATTGTAAATAGGTTAAATGAGAAATAATAAAGGTTCAGTCCGGAAGGAAAACTGAAAAACAATAGTGTAAGCATAATCGGCATAATATAAACAAGTGCTTTCTGTTTCGGATCTGTCATAGTCATCTTTTGCTGTATGAACATTGTAATTCCCATCAGTAATGCAATTCCCGAAATCTCATTTATCCCAAACAGCGGGATCTTGAAAGGAAGCGTAAGAATCACATCCGGCGCTGAGAGGTCTTTTATCCAGAGAAAGCTTGCATGTCTTAATTCTATAGTCGAATTAAAAACTCCGAAGAGAGCATACAGAATAGGCAGCTGCAAAAGCATAGGCAGGCATCCTCCGGCGGGATTTATTTTTTCTTCCTTATACAACTTCATGATCTGCTGATTGGCTTTTACCGGATCATCTTTATATTTTTCCCTGATTGCAGTGATCTTCGGATTTACCTGTGACAGCTTCTTCATTGAATTCATCTGTGTTTTAGTCAGCGGATTCAATACTATCTTAAGTAACAGCGCAAATAAAATAATTACAAGTCCCCAGCTCGGTATAAAAGAATGTAAAAATAAAAAAACCGGAAGTATCATATACTGAGCAATAGGTCGGACAATAAAATCAAGTGAAAATCTTAAAGTCTTTTCAAGCTCGAGTGAATATGATTTTAAAAGACTGTAATCAAGCGGAGTAATTAATATCTTAAAAGTTGAATTTTCAAGACCCGGATTTTTAATATCCATTTTCACCGCGATGGAATAATTTTCCAGAGTACCCTGATCCTTCAAGTTCTCCTTATATCCCGATAGATAAGCGCCGTCACCTTTTCTGCTTTCAGGAATTATGAACAGTCCGAAATATTTCGTTCTCATACTGACATAATCCGTATTCCCGTTCAGGTCTTCTTTGTATGATTCCTGAACATCTGTTGCGTCAATGTATTCGAGCTCTCCGCCCATATGCGCTGAAGCTTCTGCAAAAGTCGCTTCCTGATCGCTTCTGAATTCAGACATATTAAGTGAGGATTCCCAGACGACCTGATACTTATTATCAGAAATAAACTTACCCGGATTAATAAATTCATAGTTTACATCAAAATCATATTTATCAGGATGGAAACTGTATGTCTTAATAATTTTTTCAGTACTGTCGTCTGATATGATAAGTGTAAATTTCAGTTTAAATGTGCCATCTTTGGTTACTTCTATTTTTTTATTATTTTCATAATCAGAAGCGAAAACAAAATCCCTTGTATTAACTGATCTGCCTTCTTTGGATGTGAAAAGCAGATGCAACTCCTTACCTTTTTTCCAGTCCACAAGCTGAAGAGGTTTTTTCTCCCAGGTTTCAGTATTTTTAATGGTGTACATTTTCAGACCGCCGCCGTAATTGGTGAATTCAATTTCAGTCAGATCATTGGAAACAGTAATGGTCTTTTCCTTTTCAGCGCCGGGATATTTTATTGACTTAGTATAAAATTTATTACCATAAACTAATTTAAGAGAATCTTCCAATACAGATGAACTTTTGACAGTGTCCTTTAAGCTTAAAGTATCTTCAGTAATTACTGTATTTTCTGTGCCGGGTTTTTCCGTTGAAGTAAGTGAAGTGTCCTGAGTCTTTTTTAAATTCTGCTGCGTTCTTTGCTGATTACCGGAATTCCAGTAAAGCCAAACCATCAATACGATGCCGATTAATATAAAACCAAATACCGATCTTTTATCCATTTATAATATTATAATATTTGTATTGTAAAGATTAGATTAAAATTCATTTAATTTTCTGATAAAAATTATTTTGCTTATGCGAACGGTCTTTTTGCTCAGGGACAGGATCATAGCCGCATTTACAAAACGGATTGCATCTCAAAATTCTTCTGACAGTAAGATAGGATCCTTTGAAAAACCCATGTACTCGGAAAGCTTCAATACTGTATTCTGAACACGAAGGCTCAAATCTGCATGAATCAGGAAGTAACGGCGAGATAAATAATTTGTAGAATCTGATTATATATATTGCTATTATACTCAACTGTATTTTTCTTCTAAATATAACTTAATTTTTGAATTCAGTAATTTCATTTCACTTTCCACAAAACTCATTTTAGTCATTGGAAATTCTTTAAAGTGATTATAGCCGTTAAGACTCAGAGTATAAACCACATAAATTATTTTTCCTTTGGCTTCCGTATCGAGTTTATTTAATCTGTAGGATTCTCTGAATAATCTTTTTATCCTGTTGCGGAAAAAAGATTTACTGATTGACTTTTTACCAATAATAAAGCCCACTTTTACATTTTGAGTATCAAGCGGGCTGAATATTTTTTTATTAAGTGGCTCTTTATCTTTCGAATGAATGTATGCTTTTACAAACCCGGTCTGAATTATTTTAGAGTCATTCAGAATTTCCGAAAAAATACTGAAACCGCGGATTATATTTTTTCTTTTAAGACTTCTGTCTCCGTTAGAATAATCAGATTTTTTCATCAGGAAAAAACATTTTCCCTATTTGCAATTACGGGTGTCTTGTAAATTCATCACTGACAGTTAATTTCTTTCTGCCTTTGGCTCTTCTTCTCGCAAGCACTTTTCTGCCGTTTTTGGTTGCCATTCTCTCTCTGAAGCCATGCTTATTTTTTCTCTTTCTGTTACTTGGTTGATATGTTCTTTTCATTTCAGATTTTTATAAATAAGTTTTAAAAATACTCATATTAATGAAAAATAACAAGGAATTGATTTACCCTCTGCAGTGAATTTTTTTTAAATTAATATCGAACACGGTTTATACATTAATCTCAATTCTGAATTTCATTTCCTGAATGAAAATACTGTGTTTCTATTTTAAAATATATGGTTTAAATTGCCGAAATTAAATTTATAACAATTCCGGATGCATATTTCAGACTGGTTAATTGTTTTTATCTACTTCGTTTTATCCTTTGCAGTTGGAATTTATTATTCCAAGAGATCAGGCGGGACGACAGAGAATTTTTTCCTTTCGGGAAGAAAGCTGACGTGGTGGCTGGCCGGACTGTCTATGGTTGCAACAACCTTTGCAGCTGATACACCGCTTGCCGTTGCAGAACTTGTAGGACAAAACGGCATAGCAGGTAACTGGCTCTGGTGGAATATGCTAATCGGCGGTATGCTGACAGTATTTTTCTTCGCTCGTTTATGGAGGAGAGCAAATATTCTTACGGATGTTGAATTTATTGAACTCCGATACTCCGGAAAGTCAGCGGCATTTCTCAGAGGTTTCAAAGCAATTTACATGGGAATTTTTATGAATACCATTATCATGGGATGGGTAAATCTTGCCATGATAAAAATTCTGCTCGGTATGTTCCCGGAATATGTGAATGCCGATAACGCAATTTATTATGTCGGCGCTTGTATGCTCTTTACAGCAATTTATTCCGCAATTTCCGGACTCTGGGGAGTTGCCGTTAATGATGCGTTTCAGTTTTTGCTGGCTATGGGCGGATGTATTATCTTAGCAGTAATAGTAGTCAACTCTCCGGAGATCGGAGGCATTGAAGGAATGAAAGCAAAACTTCCCGACTGGGCTCTTCGGTTTACTCCGGAGATCTCATCAGATAGCTCTGCAAATAATGAAACTTCCGCAGGCGGAATTTTAGCTTTGACAATTTCATCTTTCCTTGCATTTATCGGACTGCAGTGGTGGGCTTCATGGTATCCGGGCGCAGAGCCCGGCGGCGGCGGATATGTAGCTCAGAGAATGATGAGCGCTAAGGATGAAAAAAATTCTCTATTTGCAACCCTGTTTTTTCAGGTAGCGCATTATTGTATCAGACCATGGCCATGGATCATAGTCGGCTTGTGCTCTCTTATTTTATATCCTGATCTTTCACAATCAGATAAAGGACTTGGGTTTGTTAAAGCTATGAATGACTATTTACCCCCCGGACTTAAAGGACTTTTGCTCGCGGCATTTTTTGCAGCTTATATGTCAACTATTGCTACTCATCTTAACTGGGGCACTTCATATTTTATAAATGATTTTTACAGAAGATTTATTTCAGAGAATAAAAGCGAAAAGCATTATGTAGTAATTGCAAGAGTGATGACAATTGTTTTCATGTTCCTGTCAGTAATTGTAACAACTCAAATGACAAGCATCTCCGGCGTATGGAGTTTTCTGATTGAATGCGGCGCAGGTCTCGGACTGGTGCTTATCATGAGATGGTTCTGGTGGAGAGTAAATGCAATTGCAGAAATAGTGGCAACGATTACTCCGTTTATTGTGTATGGAATTTTATTCTTCGGAGACTTCGGTGTTAAATTTCCGGAAACATTATTTATCATAGTGCCGATCACTACACTTGCATGGATCGTAACAGTATACATTACAAAACCAACTGATCACGAAAAGCTCGGAACATTTTACAGAAGAGTTCATCCCGGCGGAATTGGCTGGAAAAAGATCTCCGATAAAATGCCTGAAGTAAAATCCGATACAGGATATTTTCTCCTTATGATAAACTGGCTTGCCGGAATAGTTATGGCATATTCTTTTCTCTTCGGTACAGGTAAAATTATTTTAGGAGATTTATTATCCGGAATGCTTTTTATTATTACGGGAATTTTAGCAGGTCTTTTAATAAAAAGAAACTTCACAAAGACGGGATGGAATTAAATTTAAATTTAAAATACTATGCTTAAGACAGGTGACAAAGCGCCGGACTTTACGCTGATAAGCGATACCGGTGAAAAAGTTAGTCTGAAAGATCTTAAAGGAAAAAAAGTAATCCTTTATTTTTATCCTAAGGATGATACTTCGGGCTGTACAAAGGAAGCATGCAGTTTCAGAGATAATATAAAAGTCATCGAAAAGAAAAATGCAGTTGTGATAGGTGTCAGTAAAGACAATACTTCTTCGCATCAGAAATTCAAAAAGAAATATGATCTGCCTTTTACATTATTGTCCGATGAGAATCTTGATATGCTGAAAGAATACGATGTATGGAAAGAAAAAAGTATGTATGGCAGAAAATATATGGGAATTGAAAGAACAACATATATAATAGATGAGAAAGGAAAGATATCGCAAATTTTTAACAAAGTAAAAGTGGACGGTCATACGGAAGAAATATTGTCCAAGCTGTAATGAAAATTTAAAAATATTAATTTAGAAATTACTAATTATATAATTTGCCGGATAAAATTGAAATTTTAGAAGTCGGATCAGAAACGGAAAAAAATAAGTTCATAGAATTCCCGTATAAATTTTACAAAGGAAATAAATACTGGGTTGAGCCGTTAAGATTTGATGTGAAGAATAATCTTGATGAAAAGAAAAATCCATTTTACAAACATGCAAAGATCAAGCTATGGCTTGCTTACAAAAACGGCGAACTGTCCGGACGCATTGCAGGAATTATTAATGATACTCACAATAAATTCTATAATGACAAAGTCGGATTCTTCGGATTTTTTGAATCAGTGAATGACATCAATGTTTCTAACGCATTATTTGAAAAGGCGGCGGAGTTTGTAAAAGTAAACGGAATGGATACGCTGCGCGGTCCCGTAAATCCTTCTACCAATGACGAATGCGGTCTGCTCACGGACAGTTTCGATTCACCACCTGTTATGCTGATGCCGTATAATCCGGAATATTATCTCAAGCTTTACGACAGTTTCGGACTTAAAAAAGCAAAGGATCTTTACGCATTATGGATCAGTAAAGACGTTATCAAAAACGAGCCGATGATGAATAAACTTAACAGGATCAGCGAGATGATTATTAAAAAAGAAAATCTGACAATCAGAAATGTTAATATGAAGGATTTTAAAAATGAAGTTCAGAAAGTACGGGAAATATACAATAACGCATGGCAGGAAAACTGGGGCTTTGTGCCGATGACGGAGGAAGAGTTTAATTTCATTGCAGATAATCTGAAGCTTGCAGTTGATCCCGATTACGTTGAGTTTGCGGAAATAGACGGGAATCCTATCGGATTCTCACTTGCACTGCCTGATGTGAATCAGGCGATCAAAGGTCTGAACGGAAAACTTTTTCCTTTCGGATTTATTAAATTCCTTCTGAATAAAAAAAAGATAGATCAGCTGAGAGTTATAATTATGGGAGTGAAAAAGGAATATCATAAGAAAGGTATTGATGCAGTTTTTTACAGAAACATTATAAAAGCCGGTAACAGAAAGGGGATCAGAGGCGCAGAAATATCATGGGTGCTGGAAGATAACCTTGCGATGAAGCAGACAGCTGAAAAGCTCGGCGCTCATGTTTATAAAACTTACAGAATATTTGACAAAGCGTTATAATTTTATCTGAAAATACTCTGACAGTAATTTATCAAAATCTTTTTCTTCGCTTAACTCAGTAATTTTTTTCTCACCTGACTTAGTCAATGTAAGTTTAGTATTGCTTAATGAAATTCTTCCGTTAGCGGTAGCAATTGAGCAGATCCTGTTTTTCGTAAAGTGAGAATTTTCTGAAGTCTGCTGATACTCATTCATTTCTTCAAAATCTTTCCATTGTCTTTCAGCGGTTTTAAATTTATACCCTTCATTAAAATCAATTTCGTCCGCAGAATTCATCAGTATAAATTCATCATCTCCTGCCTTCGTAATCTTGAAAAATCCTGCATCGTCTTTTTGAATTATTTCTGTTTCAAATAAAAGCGGAGATATAAAATTATCTCCAAAGCCGACATCTGCGAGATAAGTCTTTCCTTTTTTATCAAAATTAACGATCAGAGCCATATGATCATACTCCGGACCCCAGCCGCCTTTCCCGTCGCTGACACGGGCGGAAATCATTCTCACATTAAAGCCGATTTCCTTTAATAGAAGGTAGAACATTCCATTGAGTTCGTAACAGTAACCTCCTCTTCTTTCAATAAGAATTTTATTGAAAAGATGATCTTTGTCGAGTATTAGCTTTTTTGTTTAAATGTATATCGAGATTTTCGAAAGGGATGCTGAGAAGATGATGTCTGTGAATTTCAGTTAAGACCTCTATTGAAGGGGTAATTTCTCCGGCATAGTTAATTCTTAGTAAGTAATCTTTCAGCACTATAATTTTCTTTTTACTGCAATTTTAAATTCCTAATCTAAATTGCAATTACAAAAGATTTACCTTAATTTTGTAAAACAATTTTTTAAAATCAATAAATACTAAAGAATGAATCTTAGTAAAGTATTATTTAGTGCCATTTTAATGCTTGCATTAATAAGCTCAAATAATTTACAAGCGCAGGGTTTTAACAGCGTTTCAACTGCAGACGGGATCAATGTAATAGCCGTCGGTACAGGAAATGTCTCGGGAAATGTTTACCGGTCTTATAATGGCGGAACTTCATGGGCAGCTTATAATATTCCGGGTGTTGTATTAAACAGTGTAACATCTTTTAATAATGATGTGTGGATTGCAGGAAGCAACGGTACTATATACAAAACTCTAAAAAATAATTCGCCGATAAATGCAATTACTACAGGTATAACCACATCAATTAATTCAGTACAATTTGTTAACGAGCAAATCGGATATTTCTGCGGAGACAACGGAGCAGTTTACAAATCTGCAGACGGAGGACTTACCTGGACTGCTGTAAATAATGGAATTCCTTCAGTAAAACTTAATTCGATAAGTTTTCTTGATGAACAGAAAGGTATAGTAGCCGGGGATAACGGAACAGTTTTCGTGACTGCTAACGGCGGTAACGTTTGGACACCTGAAAATACTGGTTCGGTTAACAATCTTCTTAAAGCAAAATTCTTTACAGACGGACTTGTGATCACAGGCGTAAATGGTACTTTACTTCTTAAGCCAAATTCATCATCATGGGAAACGGTGAATATGAGAATAAGAACAGACATAATGGGACTTACAGGTACTGATATGGATAACATAAGAGTTTGCGGCGGCGGCGGATTCATTAGAAATAATTTAAGCGGAAATTCAAGATTTTATAACTTCGAGATCAATCCAATGATGGCGAATCTGGTGGATATATTTTATTATGACGCGCAGATCGGATACGCAGTCAGCAGTTTAACAAATGCGATCATCAAGACAACAAACGGCGGCGCAGTATGGTCACTGACTGCCGGAGCTACCAGAACTTTTCAATGGTCTAACAGACTTTCAGCTAACAGCGGCATCGGAAATAATCTTTGTCCTCATCCGACAGACAGAAATTCAATGTTTGTAGTTTACGGTTCGACAGTATATGTCAGCAGGAACAGAGGAGAGAACTGGACTAACATCGCAACGATAACCGGCGGAGGCAGTGCGCATTCATTTTATGTAAGCCCGCTTGATACAAATGTCTGGGTCTGCGCAATTACATCAAGTCCTGACAGAGTAACAAGGACAACAGATTACGGTCAGACATGGACAACAGTTATTTCAAAAAATTTCAGTAACTACGGACAGCCGCTTGAGATGGATCAGAATAATCCGAATAATTATTACTTCGCCCCTGACGGCGGCGGATTCTACAGATCTACTGATCACGGCGCATCCTTCACAGAGATCAGCAATAATTATCCTTTCAGAAGTCCGTGTGATATAATAGTAATGTGGGACAGCTCTGATGTAATATTCGTCGGAGACGGCGTTACAGGTTCGGGACAGGCGCAGATATTTAAATCAGTGAACAACGGAGTGAACTGGTCGCTCGTCAGAACAGTATCATCAAGTGAAACCCCATCTCTCTGCAATACGGTTTTTGATCAAAGAGTAATTTATGCAACTGAATGGTCCGGCTCGGCTATTTATAAATCCACCGATTACGGAGACAACTGGGTTGTAAGTCATAATACGGGATTTAGCGGATGGGCATCGGGATTCTGCGCGGAAGATCCGACTGTTATACTGACCGGAAATTACGGATCAAGATCTTCTTTATCTTCGGATTTCGGAACCACCTGGACGGAAATCGGAAACATGTCCGGAGTCGGCGCGGGAATGTGGGTTGAGGATAGAAGTTTTCTTCTTTCAATGCAGGGAAGTTCAATGTGGAAACTCAGGATCAATTACAGTATGGTGACATCGGTAAATGAAAATGTAATTTCGACAATTGTCCCTGATAAGTTTTCACTGGATCAGAATTATCCGAATCCATTTAATCCTTCAACGACTATAAAATTCGCATTACCTTTATCAGGAAATGTAACTTTAAAAGTATTCAATCAGCTTGGAAAAGAAGTGGAGACACTGACAGACGGATTCAGAAATGCCGGAACTTACGAGATAAGTTTCAGCGCAGCGGATATGTCTTCAGGAGTATATTTTTATAAATTAGAATCAAATGGAAAAGTCGAAACAAAGAAAATGCTTCTTGTGAAATAAAATTCAATTTTATATAGTTTTTATAATAAATCCCCGTTAAGTAGAATCTTTGCGGGGGTTTTTATTTTAATAACAACCGTGTAAAATTAAAATTAAATTAAAAAATTAAACGGAATCACAAATTATAATTGAAATTATTGATACAATGAATTATTTTAAAACAGTTGAAAGGACGGAAACAAGTGAGCTGAGTTCTCCCGCTAATATTTTTTCTAATTTAAAATGCTGATGTGGGAATGACTCAGCGGAGACAATAACTACATGCGTTGCTTTATTAAATTAAAATATAAAAAATGAAAAATTATACAACATTGTCAGAAGCCATTAACGACTTAACAAAAAAAGGATATACATACAATTTTAATATTAAAAGCGATTATATAGAATGCGCTGAGCACAATTTACAATTACAACCGGATGAATTTGAAATTGATGAAGTGTATCGTTTTCAGGAAATGTCGGACGTGGATAATGAAAGTATTCTGTATGCAATTTCATCAGTGCATAATAATCTGAAGGGACTTTTAGTAAACGCATACGGTATATATGCCGAGACCGCTTCTGCAGTTTTAGTTGCAAAACTTTCTCTGAATAAGTAAGCGCGGTTCCGGCTTCGCTGACTCCCCGCGGTAAAAATTATCGTAACTTTAGAATAAATTTAAAAAGGTAGTCACAGCATGATCAAATGTGTGTGACTCACCGGAGAAAAAAATACAAGCTGTAATGAAAAAACTTCTGTTCATTTTTACAACTTTTATCGCATTGACAAATGTCAACGGACAGTCAGAACATGAAATGCGTTACGATGATAAGATTCGAATCAGAGAAGCGATAAATATCGCAAATGAATTTGGCGAAAAAATCTGGAAAGAAATTAATGATGTGCCGTTTGTTTTAATACTTGTAACCGACAGCGTTGAATTCCTGATCAACCATCCCTATCCTTCTGATGATTTTACGCTTTCAGGAACAGACAGCATTTTAAAAACTGAGATCTATTACAGAGCGAAACAATTCAACAAACATTTTCTCGCTACATTCCCTGCGGTAAATGGAGTAAACTGTATTGTAGTCGGGACACCTGAAAACACCGTTAAACACTCAACAGACTGGACAATCACTTTACTTCATGAACATTTTCACCAATACCAATACTCTTACCCTGACTATTTCACCGGCGTTAACAATCTTGGACTGTCAGGTGGAGACCAAACGGGAATGTGGCAATTAAACTATCCCTTCCCTTATGACAACAGTATAATAACTGAACAATACAAAAAATACAGTTCCGCTTTATCTAAAACACTTGCAGTCATTGAGACAGACGAATTTGAAGAATATTTCACTAAATACATTTCAGAAAGAAACAAACTTAAACAGTTACTGAAGCCGGCTGACTACAGCTATTTCTCATTTCAAATCTGGCAGGAAGGAATTGCGCGATATACAGAGTATAAATTTTTAGAATTATTAAGTAATCACAAACCTTCAGAAGAATTATCGCAATTATCAGACTTTGTTGCATTCGATAAATACAAAGATGATTTTTACAAATCGAAAATAAGTCTCTTAAATCAGCAGTCAATCGAAAATGACAAAAGAATTTGTTTCTATGAGATCGGTTTTGCTGAAGGACTTTTACTGGACAAGTTAAATCCCGAATGGCGTGATAATTATCTGACAGACAAATTTTACATTGAAAATTACAGCAGTAAATTCAGGTAGCGGAAATTTAACAGATTCTCACTCCACTGAGTATACGAGCTAGGGTTCAATCCGCTGTGTCCTCCCGCTTAAGATAATTATTAATTAAAATGTATTTATGGGAGAGACACAGCGGAGACAAAAAAATGCAGAAGACTTAGCTGTGACAAAAGCAAATTAAAATTATATCTTACAATAAATGAAAACAGAATTATTTCAAACATTACATCCGCAAGCAGGCAAGAAAAATAAAAAAATCTCTTTAGAAAAATACACTTTCATAAAGGATAATATATTAGCGACTTTAAAAAAATCGAACTGACTCATACTGAACTAATGGAAGAATTGTATGCGAGAGTAAAGGATGATTTTGAAGGAGGAGTGCAATGGTACGGAGAAACAGTTAAACTTGATCTTGAAGCAAGAAAATTAATTGAACGAACAAAAAATAAACCGGTAAAATATAAATTGACAGTATCTAATATCAGCTAATATGCTTGTCTGAACCTTGATTAATGGATATGCTTGATTTCATGATTTCATCTTCATGATGTTTCATAATCCTGTTATCTTTTAATCATGGTTCAACATACATACATATTGCCGGAAACAGAGAGTGTACAAAATTTAAAATCAGATTTACATTATGAAGAAATTACTAATCCGATATTTGTTAATAGTTTTTACATCTGCATTTATTGGCTGTGACTCAGATGAAAAAATTGAGAATTATAAATCACATGAGATCCTGATTGTTACATTGGAGATTGAAGACGATACTGCAATTGAAAAAGTAACTTTGCAGTCAAGCCACGGACAATTTACTGACAGTATTTTGCAGAATGAAATTGGGAATAATAAATCTATAAAACTTAAATGTCCGCAAAAAGGCGAAGGGACATTTTCAATTTGTGTATTTACAAAAGAAGATACATTATGTTCAGAGGAAAGCTATGCTGAAGGCGGATACAGACCAAAGCTGAAACTGAAAGACAATAAGTTTGAAACATTAGAATGGTTCTGATAGAAATAATTATCAGATAAAATATAAACAAAAATAAAATGAAAAATATATTTATTTTTCTAAATTTGCTGATTATAACAAACTATACAACAGCTCAAACAGACAGCGAACATAAAAACTCAATTGACCAATCAAAATCAATTTATTCTAATATTGAATATACCTTTAAAATTGAGAAAGCTCAAAAACTCATTGCCGGTTTGATGACGGAAAAAAATATTCCGGGTCTTTCGATTGCCATAGGAACAAAAAATGAAATTGTTTGGGCGCAGGGTTTTGGGTTTGCAGATCTGGAAAATAAAACTCCCGTTAAAATTAATTCAAAATTTCGAATAGGCAGTATATCCAAAACGCTTACCGCATTAGCATTAGGTAAACTTATTGAGAACGGTCAGATCAGCTTATCAGACATTGTACAGAATTATGTGCACTACTTTCCAGAAAAAAAGTATCCAGTTACTATTGAACAGTTAGCATCACATTCTGCAGGTATCCGGGATTATAATTATAGTACGGGAGAGTATTTAAGCAGTAAAAACTATGAGACAGTACAGGAAAGCATCAGTATCTTTAAAGACGATACTTTACTTTTTGAGCCGGGGACAAAATACAGTTATTCAACCTATGGTTACGTTTTACTTAGCGCTGTAATTGAAAGTGCTGCAAATACAAATTTTTTAGAATTTATGAGAGACAGCATTTTTACACCTTTAAATTTAAATAATACATTACCTGATTTTAATTATGAAATAATTGAAAACCGCGTAAGATTTTATGATGAAGTAAAAGGGAAAATAGCAAATGGATATTATGTCAACAACTCAAACAAATGGGCAGGTGGCGGTTATCTTTCAACTCCTTATGACCTTGTGTTAATGTCACAGAGTTTTTTAAAAAATCAGTTTTTAAGTGAACAAACTATACAAAGATTATGGACGCCATATCAGTTATCAAACGGAGAAAAACCAACTATGGAATCGGATGGCGGCAGGACAATGACAGTTTAGGACGAAAAATATGTTCATCATGGAGGAAGTTCAATAGGAGGACGTTCATTTCTGTTGGTATATCCGGATGAAGGAATAGCAGTTGCTATAGTCTGTAATTTAAGTACAAACTTTGACCAAACAGTGCTTCTGAAAATTGCTGAAATATTTATGAGATGACTCTTAGATTTTAGAAAAAAAGGAGGACAAATTTTTTCAGGATCTCATTCATTCAAATTTCTAAATATTAATTGAAATTTCTGATTCAATAAATTATTTTACAGCTTATTTGACAGGACGGAAATATATGAAAGTATTTAACTTAAGTTAGTCAAACAATATATCAGAATAATGACAAACATCATAATCACATTGACTAAAACAGAAAAAGTTGATTTAAACACACTTTTTCAGTTTCAGCTCGACAAAGAGTCAATTTACTTAGCAGCTTTCACACCCAAAGACCCAAATGACAAAAATGCTTACATTGAAAAATATTCAAAGCATATAGCTGATCCAACAATAAATATGCAGACGATAAAAGTTAACGGAGAAATCGCAGGCAGCATAGCAAAATTTGTTATGGAAAATAAAGCCGAAATTACTTACTGGATTGACAGAAAATTCTGGGGACAAGGAATTGCGACAACTGCGCTTAGAGACTTATTGCAAATTGAAAAAGTCAGACCAATTTATGGACGCGTTGCATTTGACAATTTTGGTTCACAGAAAGTTTTAGAAAAATGTGGTTTTGTAAAAACCGGAATTGATAAAGGGTTTGCTAATGCCCGGCAAGAAGTGATTGAAGAATATATTTATAAACTTTCAGAGTGACAATCAAGAAATCAAGCTAATCCTTTAATCAAGGTTCAGACAAATATGAAATTCAATTCCTAAAATTAAAATCAAATTAAAATAATATTCCGAAATTATGAAAAATAAAAAAAAGCTGTCACTTGCTGAATGTGCAGAGTTATTCAATACAATAAAAAGCCGTTTTGAAAATAACATGAACAGGCATAAAGGACTTGAGTGGGGTAAACTTCAGGCAAGGCTGGAAACTGATACAGAAAAACTCTTGTCACTCAATGAAATGGAAAGAACCGGTGGTGAACCGGATGTTGTTGGGTTTGATAAAAAGACAGGTGAATATATTTTTTTTGATTGTTCAGCAGAAAGTCCAAAGGAGCGCAGAAGCGTTTGTTATGACGGCGAAGCCCTGAAGTCAAGGAAAGAGCATAAACCTAAAAGCAGCGCTGTAGAAATGGCTGCTGAAATTGGTATTGAAATTTTATCGGAAGAACAATACCGGGATCTGCAGAAGCTCGGAAATTTTGATACGAAAACATCGAGCTGGATAAAGACGCCTTCTGATATCAGAAAACTCGGCGGCGCCATCTTTGCGGATTACCGTTTCGGTAAAGTATTCGTGTATCACAACGGCGCAGAATCTTACTATGCTGCCCGAGGGTTTCGCGGCTGTCTTAAAGTTTAAATCTTAACGAAAAATAACTTAATGCTTTCTAAAAAAATGAGACAAGATCATTTGTAAAATTCGAAGTATCTGAACCCGCTGCAATTTTTTATAGCAATAACGGAAATTTATTAAAACAGATTTATTCAATTTATTTTTTATTAAATTAACATAAATTAAATTCTAAACATGAAAATTCTTGGGATAATCTTAGGAATACTTGCAATGATTGGAATGATGATAGCATTTATACCATTGCTCGGTTGGCTAAATTGGTTCAATATTCCTTTTGCCGTAGTTGGACTGATAATCAGCGTAATCGCAAAATCTAAAGAGGGAACTATACTTTGCGTATTAGCTGTGATTTTCGGAATATTGAGACTTTTTTTAGGCGGCGGTATTTTATAAACTGCGCATGAAATTTTTAATACCATCTTAATTGGAATTATTATTTTCTTAATATTTAAATATACTATGAAATCGAAAATAGAAATAATATTTATATAAATGTCTGTTGGAATGATTTATGCTGCAATGCTGAGGGGAATAAATGTAGGAGGTCATCATAAAATTCCAATGGCTGACCTTCGCAGAGAATTTACTACACTTGGTTTTACAAATGTTACGACTTTGCTGAACTCCGGAAATGTTATATTTAACACAAGTTCCGATAGTGCAGATAAAATTGAGATTAAAATTGAAAAGCGTTTACAAAATGTATTTGGATTTTCCGTACCGGTTATACTGAGAGATGCAGATGAAATTCAAAATATAATCAAACTCGATCCGTTTAAGAAAATTAAATTAACCAAAGACATAAGATTATACGTTTCGTTTTTGAAACATAAGCCAACCAAAAAAATTAAAGCTGCCGCATATTTCAGAAGACGGATCATTCAAAATAATTGATACTTATAAGAATAATGTTTTCAGTATATTGGATCTTTCATCCGGCAAGACAACTAAGGGAATGGAAGAATTAGAAATGTTATTCGGAAAAGAATTAACAACGCGAAACTGGAATACAATTTGCAAAATATTTGAAATACAAAAATCTATTTTATGATTTATGCTTTAAGCGTATTAATCATTTGTTTATGTCTACAGATTTTTAATTAATTAATTTATATAGAAAGGAAATTACATGAAACTCGGAGCATTTTCAATTAGTCTCGCTGTAAATGATATTAAAGCTTCAAAGCAGTTTTATGAAGGTCTCGGATTTACCGTTTTTGGCGGTGATATAGATCAGAACTGGCTGATAATGAAAAATGAACATATAGTGATCGGACTTTTTCAGGGTATGTTTGAAGAAAACTTAATTACTTTCAATCCCGGCTGGGATCAGGACGCTAAAAATATTGAGTCATTTATCGACGTTAGGGAAATACAGAAAGAGCTGAAGAGTAAAGGAATTAAATTTGAGAATGAGGCGGATGAGAATACATCAGGTCCTGCGAGCTTTGTAATTAAAGACCCGGACGGAAATACTATTCTTTTTGATCAGCACAGATGAATTTAATTTTAAATTATAAATTTTAAAATATGACCGGAGCTATTCATCATATTGAGATCTATGTTTCTGATTTGAATAAATCAGTTAACTTCTGGGAATGGCTTCTGACCGAAAAATTTTCATACACGGTTTATCAGAAATGGGATAGCGGAGTCAGTTATATATTTGGCGAATCATATATCGTACTTGTTCAGACAGAAAATAAATATCTGAGCAATCAATATAACAGAAAGAATACAGGTTTGAATCATCTGGCTTTTCACTGCGAATCAAAAAGTTTTATTGACACTCTCACAGCAGAGTTAAAAGAAAGAAATGTTAATATTCTATACAATGACAGGCATCCGTACGCAGGCGGTGAAAAATATTACGCTGTATTTTTTGAAGACCCTGACAGAATTAAAGTAGAAGTAGTAGCTGAAGATAAGTGATCAACTGATTTTTTTTACACATGAATTATTTTAAATGATATTATTCATTTTTTTTTGTTTTTTCCTTTCTTCCCTTTCGGTAAATATCTTAATTTATTTCAATCATATTAATTTTTTATAATGACAGATCCGCAAAACCAAAACAATGCTGTAACAGATCCACTCCCTTCATGGAATGAAAGCGCTGTAAAAAAATCTATAATTGATTTTATAACAAAGACAACTTTTTCGGACGGATCGGATTTTATTCCGGCAGACGAACGCATTGCATGTTTTGATAATGACGGAACGCTTTGGGCGGAACAGCCATTGTATTTTCAGCTTGCATTTGCGCTCGACCGTATAAAAGCACTGGAGCCGCAGCATCCTGAATGGAAAACGTTACAGCCTTTTCAGGATCTTTTGGAAGGGAATATTAAAGCAGCTTTTGCGGAAGGGGAGAAAGCGATCCTGCAAATATTAAGCGTAACTCATACAGGTATTACTACAGATGACTTTGAAAAAATTGTTAAAGACTGGATGGCATCGGCAGTGCATCCTGTTACAGGAAAGCATTATTATGAAATGATCTATCAGCCGATGACCGAGCTTCTGAAATACCTTCGCGCAAATGATTACAAAACATTTATAGTATCAGGCGGCGGCTCCGACTTTATGCGTCCCTGGGTAAAGCAGCTTTTCGGAATTCCTGAATATATGGTAGTCGGAAGTTCAGGAAAAGTAGAATATGAGATCTTAAACGGAAAGCCGGAATTATTTAAACTTCCGGAAATTAATTTCATTGACGATAAGGCGGGCAAGCCGGTAGGCATTCATCAGTTCATAGGTCTGAGACCGGTTTTTTCCGTTGGGAATTCAGACGGCGATTATGAAATGCTGCAATGGACATGCGCCGGCGACGGACCGCGGTTTGGAATGATAATTCATCACACTGACGCTGTTCGCGAGTGGGCATATGACAGGCAGTCGCCGATCGGTCATCTGGAAAAAGCGCTGGATGACGCTTCAAAGTACGGATGGCAGATCATGGATATGAAGAATGACTGGAATAAAATTTTTCCTGATAATTTTATTATTGCCTGATATGAATTCATAAAATCGATGTAAATTGAATAGTGAAATTAAACTGATAATAGTAAAATTAATTCACACTATTATCTGGATCTTTTTTAATGTTGTAATATTTTATATGCTTTATGCTGTAATTGTAAATAAGATCGACAAATGGCTGTGGATTGGTTACGGAATATTTGCGCTGGAAACAATTATACTATTGCTTTTCAAATTTTACTGCCCGCTTACTCTGATTGCGCGAAAGTATTCCGATTCAGCAGAGGCAAATTTTGATATATACATTCCAGCCTGGTTAGCCAGATATAATAAGATAATCTATTCTTCTATTTTAGTAATTATTATAATTTTAACTATTTACAGACTTCTTTAGAAATTCAAAGAATTTATTTTTTTAAAAATTGCCGTATATTTTTATTTTAAAATGAATATTGATTATCAGACTGCCGTGATTGATAATATTCCGGATTATGTATCAATCATTTTCATCATAACTGTATTTGCTGCATTAATTCTTTTTTACAGAACTGTAAAAAACTCTGAATCTGAATCAGTTCGAAAGAAAGCAAATTCAATATTTATCGTAATGTCTCTTTGGCTAATTATTCAGTCGATACTTACAGTTAATAATGTATATAGTCCTGATACACATTCACTTCCTCCAAAAATATTTCTATTTGGAATATTACCGGCTGTGTTAATAATTATTCTTCTGTTTGTAACAAATAAAGGAAAACAATTTACTGATAATTTACCGCTTATAAATCTGACATATCTAAACGTTGTAAGAATTCCCGTAGAGGTAGTTCTCTACTGGCTTTTTCTTTACAAAGCGATTCCGGAGCTGATGACTTTTGAAGGGAGCAACTTTGACATCATTGCAGGCATAACTTCTCCATTGATAGCTTACTTCGGAATATCAAAGGGAAAGCTCAGCAGGAAAACTGTACTGATCTGGAATTTTATTTGTCTCGGACTTTTAATAAATATCATTTTAATTTCTATATTTTCAGCGCCGGCTCCGTTTCAGAAATTCGCATTTGATCAGCCGAACATTGGTGTTTTATTTTTCCCTTACAGCTGGCTGCCGGTTTTTATAGTTCCTGTAATTTTTTTCGGACATTTGGCTTCGATCAGGCAATTATTAAAAAATAAACAATAAATAATTTATCAGGAGAATACCCAAATCCGTAAAATAAATCAAGCAGCCCTGAACCGCTTTAACATCTTAAAAATTATATCCTGATTTTTAAATTTCATATACTTTTTGCTTTACATATAATTGCATATTATTCAATACAACAATTATTATTCTTTAATACTTTTTTAATATTCAGGGACTTTGCTTTTTAACTCAATAGACTTTGCGGTTTTTCTGCCGATTGTATTTTTACTCTATTGGTTTGTGGCTAACCGTAATCTGAGACTTCAAAACATTCTGATAGTCGCTTCAAGCTATGTATTCTACGGCTGGTGGGACTGGAAATTTCTTTCGCTGATCATCATCAGCACATTGGTAGATTACACAGTTGGCAGTCTGCTGGGAAAAGAACAAATCCAAAAAAAAAGAAAGGCATTACTGTGGATCAGTATAATTGCTAACATCGGAATACTTGGCGTATTCAAATACTACAATTTTTTCGTAAGTAATTTTATCTCCGCATTTTCATTCTTCGGTACAGAAATTAATGCAGGTTTACTTGATATTGTTTTACCGGTCGGAATTAGTTTCTATACATTTCAGACAATGAGCTACACGATAGATGTTTACAGAAGAGAACTTGAACCGACAAAAGACTTTGTAGCTTTTTCTGCATTTGTAAGTTTTTTCCCGCAGCTTGTCGCCGGGCCTATAGAAAGGGCGACACACCTTCTGCCGCAGTTTTATACTAAGCGGACTTTTGATTATACAAAGGCAGTTGACGGAATGCGTCAGATACTATGGGGGCTTTTTAAGAAAATCGTAATAGCAGACAATTGCGCAACTTACGCTAATTTAATTTTTAACAATTCATCGGAATACTCCGGCAGCACTTTAGTTTTAGGCGCTTTGTTTTTTGCGTTTCAGATCTACGGAGACTTTTCGGGATATTCAGACATTGCGATAGGCACGGCAAGATTATTTGGTTTTGATCTGATGAGGAATTTTAATTTCCCTTATTTTTCAAGAGACATAGCGGAATTCTGGAGACGCTGGCATATCTCACTCTCTACCTGGTTCAGGGATTATGTTTATATACCTTTAGGCGGAAGCCGCGGCAGTACATGGATCAAGGTAAGGAATATCTTTATAATTTTTATTGTAAGCGGATTCTGGCACGGCGCTAACTGGACATTTATTGTGTGGGGAGCGCTGAATGCAATTTACTTCTTACCGCTTTTGCTGACAAATAAAAACCGGAGTCATATTGAAACTGTAGCGCACGGAAAATATCTGCCTACATTAAAAGAATTCTCTTTTATGTTTATAACTTTTGGTCTTACATTATTTGCATGGATATTCTTCAGAGCTGATAATATTGAGCACGCCTTAAGCTTTATAGGAGGTATCTTCAACGGAACGTTCTCAAAAATTTCTTTATACACTACTTACAGGATGCTTGTAGGGAAACTTGGAATACCGCTTTTAATAATTATGTTCTTATTTATTGTGACAGAATGGTTTGGAAGATCCGGCAAATATGCTCTGGAAAATACAGGACTGACCTGGAAAAGACCTTTTCGATATTTATTGTATTATGCAATTGTACTGTCGATCTTCTGGTTCGGCGGACAGGAGCAGCAGTTTATTTATTTTCAGTTTTAAAATTGAAGAAATTTATTATTAAAATATCGTATTTTTTATTACCTGTTATTTTACTGCATATCTTCACTTACTATTTTTACAGGACTGATAAAGGAGATCTTTTGAGAGTCGGATATATAATGAGCTTATATCCCGATTACTATGATATTTTTAAAAGTGAGTTTAAAAATGAAATTAAGTTTTCCAGGTTATCAGAGCAGAAAGAAAAAAAAAAGTTTAAAGCTCTGACAATAGGTGATTCTTTCTCCGAACAGGGTATATACGGATATAATAATTATTTAGCGATGAATAATATTGATTTATTACATATCGACAGATTTATATCAGGGAATCAGTTTCAGACTTTATATAGTTTGCTAAAAGGAGATTTTTTTGATCAGTATAGTTTTGATTTTGTAATACTTCAATGTATTGAGAGAGATCTTATTGAACTCATTGAAGAGATGGAAACGGATAAATCTCTGTCATGCGCAGAGATTAAAGATCTGATAGAAAAAAAAGGTGAAGTAAAAAAAGCAGATTCCAGTTTTAAGTTTCCCTCAGACAGAGTTTTAAAAATACCGTATAACGCTGTTCAGTATGCATTGAATGATGATTATCTTTTTGATGAAATGGTCATTAAGACCAAAATTAATCAGGATTTATTCTCGACGGAAAACAAAGAATTATTATTTTTTAAACATGACATTGCTGCAGTTGAAAAGAATAATAATGAAAGTAATTTAGAAAAGTTAAATTTTGTTCTGAATGATTTAAATAATCTGCTGAAGAATAAAGGAATAAAGCTGATTTTCCTGCCAAGTCCTGACAAGTATGATATTTACTATAATTTCATAACCGATAAATCAAATTATCCGAAACCGCTTTTCTTTGATCTTTTTGAAAAAGTCGATAAAAATTATATCTGCATAAATTCAAAACCATTACTGGTAAATGCCGTGAATGAGTCGAAAGATATTTATTTATATGATGACTCACACTGGTCTCCGAAGGGAACAAAGATCATTGCCGATGAAATCAGAAAGCAGATATACTTAAATGATAATAATTCTGACTTAATTGATTAAGTTAAATCCATTATAGTTTTATATTAATTTAATTTACAGAAAAATAGAATTTGACAGTTGAAATTATTGAAATATCAAAACGCCCGGAGTTAATTGAAAAAGCAATTGACTACATCTGGAATTGCTGGGGAAGTGAAAGCAATAAGAAATTTTACAGGGACTGTATTTTAAACTCAACTGATACACAAAAAGCGTTACCGAAATTTTATGTAGTTACGGATAATGATGAAATAATCGCCTCATACGCTTTACTGACAAATGACATTATCAGCAGGCAGGATTTAATGCCGTGGTTTGCATGTCTGTATGTAAATAAAGCACACAGGAATAAAGGAATAGCCGAGCAGTTGCTTGAACACGGACTTTATGAGTCTAAGAAGAAAGGTTTTGATTATCTTTACCTTGCAACTGATTTAGAAAACTTTTACGAGAAAAAGGGCTGGAAATTTTTTGCCGGCGGATTTGATCTTGCTGACATTGAATTCAAAATTTATTGTAAGTCAACCGGGTGAGAACCTGTTTAATTATATTTCACAGCCGGCAATCAATTGTCTGAAGTAACTTGATAATTCCCGAAAGTTAAGCTGTTAATTACTATTTGAAACGTGCTGCTTTCAGAAAATGAGATGATTCTAAATTAAGTTACGCCGGCTAAGATATTTACATTTGTTTACAATTTTTATTTTTAAAAAAATAAAGTAAATTGAAAATAAAGGAAATTGAAATACTGACAGACAGCATTCCGGAAACAGAAAATTTTTATTCTGATGTTTTAGGGTTCAAAAAAATTAATACCGGTTCAGGAAGTATATCATACAGGACAGGAAAATCTGTTTTGATCTTTAATGAATCTGATAATTTAAAACCTAAATATCATTTTGCTTTTAATATACCGTGTAATAAATTAACAGAGGCATTTGACTTTATATCAGAAAGGATCGATATAATTAAAAATCCGGATGATGACTTTATTACGGACTTCGTTAACTGGAATGCAAAGGCGTTTTACTTTTATGACAATAACAGAAATATACTGGAATTTATAGTAAGGTATGATTTAAATAATGAATCAGATAAAATATTTAATTCCAAATCAGTTCAGTCAATAAGCGAAATAGGTATTGTAACAGACGAGCCGTTGAAATTAGCTGATAGCTTGATCAAGGAAAACCAATTGTATTATTTTTCAAAAGGTCCGAAGAGACCGGACTTTGCAGCTTTAGGAGACGATAATGGATTAATTGTTATCTCAAATCCGGACAGGAACTGGTATCCCACTAATGACCGGGCAGAAAAGCATTATTTAAAAATGATTTTAGAAGCTGAAAATAAGTTAATAAATATTGAAGTTATTAAAGACTTTTTTCATAAGATAATCTAAATTTTAATTTCGTCAATTTATAAAATCAATCCTATGAATAAACTTTTATTATCAATCATTTTGATTACAATTCTTTATTCCTGTAACAATTCCGGAAATACTGAAAGCCGGAAGGATTCTGTTCAAACTAAGCAAAATAATGAAACGGCAAATGTCATTAAGAATTATCTGAACACTCCTCAGGTGATAAATTACGGCGGGAATAATTTCAATTTGCTTTTCAGCAAAAACTCACCGGATAATCTGTACAGTCAGGAATATATTCAGGAAGGGGATATACTTGAAAAATTTAATCAGATGATTCTTGTAAGTTTTATGGAAACTGATATCTCAGCTAAAGAAGCTGCCATTGTTAAATCCAGGGAAATTGATAACAGAAAATCCATTGATGTTATGGCAAATTATGAACTGTCTGAAAATAAAGAAAAAGAAGAGATCCTGCTGGATTTTTTATTAAGTGACGGCGCAACAGATGAAAACATGATAGTAGAATGGAATTCATACAGATATATAAACCATACTGACAAATCAGGTAAAAAAGGAGTTTTACTTTTAGGATTGAGTAAGCGCGCTTATGGTGATGAGTATAAAGAATTTCTATCCGGACTGAAAGTAAACAGAAAAAAATACAATACTTCATTTGTCAGTCTTGAAATTCCTGAAACAGAAATAAAAAATTAATATTTACTGCAAACGAATTTTTTATAAACTTAAATAAAATAAAATGAAGAAAATTTATTCAGCTTTAGTAGTAACATTGTTAATGTTTTCATGTTCCGAAAAGAAGGAAGAGCCGGTAGTAAGAACGGAAGTGAAAACTGCGGAAATACAGGAATCCATGAATCCTCAGCAGATTCTGGATTCTTTGAAATATAGAAATGAAAGATTTGCAGCGGGTAAAATGACTAAGGTTGATTATTCAGCGCAGGTCTTAAAATCTGAAAGCAGTCAGTATCCTTCTGCAGTAATATTATCCTGTCTTGATTCAAGAGTTCCCGTAGAATCAATTTTTGACTTAAGCATTGGAGATGTATTCGTAGCGAGAGTGGCAGGCAATATTGTAAATCCGGATATACTCGGCAGTATGGAATACGGATGTAAAGTTGCAGGGTCAAAACTGATACTCGTACTGGGACATACCAACTGCGGAGCTGTAAAATCAGCGATTGATAAAGTGGAGCTGGGAAATATTACAGAACTTTTATCGAAGATCACCCCGGCTGTTGACAGCGCTTCCACTAAGCAAGGTGATGAAACTTCCAAAAATAATGAATTCGTAAACAAGGTTACAAATGAAAATGTAAAACTTGTAATAGATAATATCAGAAAGAACAGTCCGATACTTAAGGAGATGGAAGATAAAGGACAGATAAAAATTGCAGGCGGCGTGTATAATCTTGAAAACGGAAAGGTAACTTTTTTAAATTAACTTCGGAAAATGGGGTTATTAGCTGATCAATTTTACAGAGTTTGTTCACAAATCCCGTGTTGCGTATGGAAAAATTTGTAGTGATAAAATCTTACAGAACTAAATTTCCCGAACCTTTAATACTTGAGGCGGGTGATGAAGTTGTTTTAGGCGAAGAAGAGAAGGAAGAAAAATGGAAGGGCTGGATCCGGGCGGAGAGTGAAAAAGGAAAAGGATGGATGCCTGTACAGATACTTGAAATTTCTCAGGACAAAACACGCGGGAAAGTTTTAGAAAATTATACTGCCCAGGAACTGGATGCAGATGAAGGTGATGAACTGATCATAATAAAATCATTAAACGGCTGGTCTTGGGCGGAAAACATAAGTGCAAATAAAGAAGGCTGGATACCGGACGAAAATATTGGATAATGAAAAATTAAAAATGAAAAATTTTAAATATTAGAAAATTAATTCACAATAAATAATAATCAAAAAAATAATACAATGACAACAGTAAATGTTTATCTAACCTTTAACGGTAATTGCTTAGAAGCTTTTAATTTTTACAAATCTGTTTTCGGAGGGGAATTTCCTTATGTAGGTAAATTCAGCGATATGCCTTCCGGAGAAGGGATGCCGCCGGTTCCCGACAGTGAGAAAGACAAGATCATGCACATCAGTTTACCTGTAAGTAAAGAGACAACAATTATGGGAAGCGATTCTTCAGAAGCATTCGGGCAAAATATAGTTGCGGGCAATAACTTTTCCATCTCCATAAACACAGACAGTAAGGAAGAAGCTGACAGATTTTTCAGCGGACTTTCAGAAGGCGGTGAAATTACAATGCCGATGAACAATACTTTCTGGGGAGCTTACTTCGGCATGTTTACAGATAAATTCGGAATCAACTGGATGATCAATGTTGATCAAAAGCAGCCGGAGTAAATATTAAGACCTGTGAATTTAAAATTGAAATTTATTATTTTTACAAAGAAAAAATCAGATAATAGCTTTTTGTTTAAACTCAGAATTTTTAATAAATTTATATATCATTTATTATGAAAGTTTCTAATTTAGTCATTTTATTTTTAATCTTAAATTTTTTTACCGGAGTGAATACAGGATCATCACCCGATGATGAACTCATGAAATTATTCGACGATCTGGAAGAATATAATCTGCGGACTTATCCCGAAGGTGCGACCTATAATGGTGATCACAGATATGACGACAGACTTTCGGATAATTCCGTAGCAGCGGTATTTGCATATTATGACACAATAAGGGCTTATATGAGCAGACTTAATTCGATAGAATATAATAATTTATCTGAGTCAAATAAATTAAACTACGATCTCTTTAAATCTTCAATGGAAGAAAATCTTGCCGGTGAAAAGTTTAAAGGATATTTAATGCCGATGGGACAGCAGTGGGGAATTCACATTAATTCACCGCAGTTAGTTAATTATCAGCCGGTCTCTACATATGAAGAATATCAGAAATATTTTTCACGGTTAAGACAGCTTGAATCAAAATTCGATAATCCCATTTCCAATATGAGAAAGGGAATTGCAGAAGGTTATGTCATGCCGGTGTTTCTGATGGATCAGACTCTCCCGCAGATAGAAAAAATTATTGTAAGCGATCCCGAACAGTCAGTGTTTTATTCTACTCTGAAAAAAGAAAACAAACTTTCAGCCGAAGAGAAATTACTGGTTGAAAATGAACTTAAAGAAATAATTACTACTGTGATAAATCCATCTTATAAGAAACTTTATGAATTTGTTAAAACTGAATATCTTCCTGCATGCAGGACGGAAGCCGGAGTGTGGGCTATTCCAAATGGTAAAGAGATGTATGAATATTCGATCAAGAATTACACCACTTTAGATCTGACTGCAGATGAAATCCATAATATTGGCTTAAGTGAAGTGGCAAGAATAAATGCCGAAATGGAAAAAGTAAAAGATCAGGCAGGATTTAAGGGCACACTTGCGGAGTTCAATGAATTTCTGAAAACCGATCCTCAGTTTTACTATACAGAGAAAGAAGATCTTATGAACGGGTACAGGGATATTCTTAAAAAAATGGATGCAAAATTACCGGAGCTTTTCGGAATATTGCCTGAAGCAAAATATGATCTCTTTGAAATGGAAGAATACAGAGCTGCTTCTGCACCGCAGGCGTATTACTACAGCGCTCCTGAAGACAGATCCAGACCGGGATACTTTTATGTGAATACATATGATCTGCCTTCCAGACCAAAATATACAATGACTGCGCTTGCTCTGCATGAAGCCGTTCCCGGACATCATCTGCAGATCGCAATTTCACAGGAACTTAAAGACCTGCCAAAATTCAGAAGAGACCTTGGTTACACTGTGTTCGTCGAAGGATGGGGACTCTATGCAGAAAGTCTCGGATATGAGACCGGAATGTATGAAGATCTTTATCAGCTTTACGGCGCACTGACTTTTGAAATGTGGAGAGCGTGCAGGCTTGTAGTCGATACCGGCATTCACGATAAAAGGTGGACACGAGAACAGGCCTTCGAATATATGAAAAATAATATGGCGTCTTCAGATCACGATATCAGAACAGAAGTTGACAGATACATTGCCTGGGACGGACAGGCTCTTGCCTATAAAATCGGTGAGCTAAAGATCAAAGAGTTAAGGAAAAACGCTGAAGAAAAGCTCGGTGAAAATTTTGACATTAAAAAATTCCATGATCAGATATTAAAAAACGGAGCTGTACCTCTACCGCTGCTTGAGAAAATCGTCAACGACTGGGTAAGCGCAGAATTAAATAAAAAGAATCTTAATTAATTAAATTATTTTAAATAAAGTAATTATGAAACTACTACAGGCAATTTTATTTATAATGTTTCCTTTTGAATTAATAGCTCAGTACACTTTTCTCACACCGTCAAATTTTAACTTTCCGGTAAGACAACAGCTCTGGACACTGACAGGTGATGATCCGTTTATAAAACCGGACAAAAGTTTTTCAATAGGGCTATCATATAACTATTCATCCGCTGAAAAATTTTTTGATACTGACGGGAATTCTCAGGAGATCAAGATGAATTTTTTCCAGTATAATAAACCGGAAGAGCAGGGCGGATATTTCAGAAAACACGGCGCAATACTCACAGGTCAGTATCACTGGAAAGGTCTTAACAAAGTCATAGTAAGGTTTCCTTTTACATTCACAGAAATGAAATCATATTCTTCCACTACAGATGTCAAACCGCAGGAAGAATTTATCAAACCGAGAGGTCCGTTTCAGGATCTTGAATTGTCTTATGTAAGAAAAATTATTTTATCGGACAATATCGATATGTTTGCGGGAGGCGGACTTACTGTTCCGACTTCACGTCCGAAGAGATATCTTGACAATCCGCAAGGCGGTTACGGAAATACATGGACGAATAATCTGAATCTTTATTTTTCATTAGCTCAGAGTTCATTCAGATTTACTGGCGGCGCAAAATATATTCTGACTTATCCGCATACGGAAGAATTGTTCACGCCAAGACCATTTGGAATTGGTTATCCTTATCAGTATGAAGGCAGCATTACATTTACCGAGATGAATAATTTTATTGAACAGAATCCGTTTGAAAGTAAAATAAAATCCGGATCGCTTATGTTTGCGGACTTTGTGGCGGATTACTTTTTTAAATCCGGTACTTCTTTGTCAATGCAGTTTCAGTATTTCAGCAGCTCGGGAGATAAGTTTGACAGTAATGTTCCTGTGAAGTTTGAAAAGGAAAACGGAGTCATTACGCCTGTAGAATTTATTACAGAACTTGAAGGCGGTCATTCAGGAACTATAAGGTTATATGTAAGTCAGGAATTTGCTAAAACATCAAAAACTAATTTTAGTTTTTCACTTGGTTTCGGTCAGACCATCTTCGGGAATAATGCGCAGGGTGAAGCTAATATAATTCTCGGGCTTGTGGGAAATTTCTGATTATATTAAACAACTTTTTATAAGTATAATTGCCAATCAAAAATTACAAATTAAAAATTAAAAATATTAAAATTACAAAATTGATTAAATTTATTCTGACTATTCTCATTTCAACTATCTTTATATCAGTTTCAGATTTATCCGCGCAGTACAGCAGCCCCGAAAGCGTAACCTATGACAGTATCGGTAAAAGATATCTTGTTTCAAATACTTCCGGTCAGAAAATTTCCCAGAGAAGTCAGACACACAAACGCCGCTGAGATATTTAATGTAACTTTAAGCGGTTCAACTTTTCTCAATGATCTTGCAGCGGATGAAAACGGAATGCTTTATGTAACTGACTTCACAAACAGAAGAATTTATAAGGTAAATACTTTAAACGGCGAATGGTGGATCTATGTCGCGAGCACAACCAATACGCCGAACGGAATTTATGTCGATGCAGTCCGCAACAGACTGCTGGTATGCTGCTGGGGTTCAAACGCTCCTGTGAAATCCGTAAATCTCGCAGACTCTTCAATTTCAAATATCATTACAACGCCTTACGGAAATTGTGACGGAATATCTCTTGATAAATATGACAATGTTTATATTTCCACATGGAGCGCTCAGTCTGTTGTAAGGTATGACATTAATTTCAGCGGACCTGCATTCAATGTAGTCAGCGGCTTAAGCAATCCTGCGGATATTTATGTAAATAAAGCTACTGACACTCTTGCAGTTCCGAACGCATCCAATAACACAGTGACATTTCACCTTATTGATTATCCTTCCGGCGTTAATTCAAATCAGACAGGTATTCCAAACAGCGCTGAACTTTATCAGAACTATCCGAATCCGTTCAATCCGGAAACTGTGATCAGATTTGATTTAAGGGAATCAAAATTCATTTCGCTTAAAATTTTTGATATACTTGGTAATGAGATCACTTCTTTGTTAAATGAAAAGAAGAATTCAGGAAATTACGAATTAAAATTTGACGGAGGCAGTTTAGCAGGCGGAGTTTATTTTTACAGGCTTACAGCGGACGGAGTTTCCGTTGATACTAAAAGTATGATTCTTTTAAAATAATTAGGAATTAATAATTACGAATTACAAAATTCAAATTACAAATAAATATTTTTAAAAATACATTATCCCGCAGAGATCAAAATCTTTGCGGGATTTTTTTAAAAGTAACTTCCGCACACAGCCGCGCTTTCCGCACGCGCATTGTCAGTCGATGTATGGGTATCGCAGAAAAATTACACCGCAGCGATTACAGCCGGATCTTTCAATCTCCAGGTTAGAAATACGTATATATATTGGAAATTTATAATGTAAATGGATAGAATTGCTTTAGTTTTGATAATTCGTCTTTCATTTCTTTACGGACTACTTTTTTTAATAAATGCAATTTACCAAATTTCTTTATCCAATTCCGTATAGTTGTCCCTCCACCAATTGAATAAAGCTTTCGGGTGCTACACATGGTCAACTTTCCTTCTTCTATCTGACTAACTACACTTTGTTTAAATGCAGTACTGTATTGCTTGGTTATTCCTTCGGTTTTAATTTGCATCTGGCTTGTCCTTTCGGTTTATGTTTACAAAAATAAATTAATTTTTTTGTAAACCTATTTCAGGACAAGACACTACTAACTATTAACTCTTAACTATTAACTATCTAAGTATCTGACATTTGAAATTTGTAATTTGTAATTGCTCTTAAGGAGTAACCGCGCTTACAAAATTAAACGCATTATTATCCGCAAACACTGCATCAGCAAGATCTATCACACCGTCGCCATTCAGATCAGTCGGCAGATATCCCGATTCAAAGTTGAATGCATCGTTATCAATAAGACTGCCGTCTGCAAGATCGATCGTCCCGTCCTGATTTACGTCACCGCTGTAAATACCGAATCTTACAGGTGAAGTATCTATCTGAATCAGATTATTTCCAAATGCCTGTGATGTTGCACCTGAGAAATTGTAGCCCACTGAACCGCCAGCAGTGACAGAAACTCCTGCTGAGCTCCAGGTCTCAATGCTGTTTCTATGTTTGATAGCAATATAAAAATTTCCGGAAGAGGCATTGTTGAATTGCAGAATTGCACTTCCATCAGACTGAACTTCAGTCAAAGCACTGTCTTTCAATGAGTATGGAGATGCAGAATTTCTAAGAAATACATTGATCCTGTCAGCCACTTGTGAATCGCCAAACTCACTGTAAAAACCTTCAATGAACATTGTTAGATTTAATGTAATAGCCGGACTTGTTGTAACTGCCACCGGACTGTAATTATTATGAATATCCTGAGCAACTATAAAGTAGTAATAGTTTCCGCCTAAAGGGGAAGTGTCGGTATAAACTGAATCCGTAACTGCGGCATATGGAGTTTCTGTATAGGGATCGATAGTTGGATTTATATTTCTGAACAATATATAATTAAACAGATCCAGAGCCGGATTCCTGTTCCAGTTTAATATGACATTGGCACCGGATCTTATTGCATTAAACGGTGAGACCATTGGCGGAGAGATATTGTCTATGCTTCTGCCTGCAAGTATATTTGACTTCCAGCTTTGATTTATATCTGATGTTCTCGCTGTGATCCTGTAAAAGAAATTCCCAGAATTATTTGATGAAGAATCAAAAAGAGTATTGTCAATGTATGTATAAAATGATTCATGAGATGCCGGTACTACGCTGACATTTTGCCATGAAAAGCTGCCACCTGACGGCGGGAAACTTCTCTGAATAAGATAATCTGTGATTAAATTATTTCCCTGTACATCATAACCGCTTCTTACCCATTTGAGATTTACTTTTCCTCCCTGATCATTTGGGACATCTTTTACATATAATATATTAGGTTTTACTTCTACAGAAGATCCTGTATAGATAAAGGCTGCACCAATTGATGTATTAATTCCAATGACACCGATTACAATATCAGAAAAACCATCACCATTTAGATCACCTGCTCCGGAAACAGAAATTCCTACTCTATCCCCGTCATTTTCACCTGTCATAAAAACATCTGCTGTATTGTTCATATTTGCTCCGCCGAATAAAATGAATGCTCTACCTTTATTTGATGAATATCCAAAAGCTCCAATAACAACATCCGAATATCCATCTGCATTTATATCTCCGGCAGATGATACCGAATTGCCAAAAAAATTACCTGTAGATTCACCAGTAATAATTACATCTGCTGTATTATCCATAATATTACCTCCATAAAATATATATACTTTTCCTGTATATGAATTATATTGATTAGCTCCAACTATAACATCTGAAAATCCATCTTTGTTAACATCACCTGCATCAGAAACAGATATACCAAAATTATCTCCGCTGTTTTCTCCGGTCATTCTTACATCAGCTACATTATTCATTATGTTTCCACCAAAGAAAATAAAAGCTCTGCCTTTTTCATTTGAAAATTTATTACCTCCGGCTAATACATCGGCATATCCGTCTCCATTTACATCGCCGGCACCTGAGACTGAATAACCTAACTCAGTAGAAATTGAGTCACCTGTCATCGTTACGTCTGAAACATTATTCATTATTGCTCCGCCATAATAAATATAAGTCCTGCCTAATTTATTTGAATAACCATTTGCTCCTACAATAACATCTGCATAGCCGTCTCCATTTACATCGCCGGCATCAGACACTGAAGTTCCAAAATAATCGAAAGCTGTTTCACCCGTCATAATAACATCTGAAATAGTATCCGGTGTGTTTCCACCAAAGTATATATAAGCTTTTCCTGTACCTGAATTAATATTATTAGCCCCGACAATTATATCACTGTAGCCGTCTCCATTTACATCGCCGGCTGATGAAAGTGAAAAACCGAATTTTGAATTGGATGTTTCACCTGACATTGCAGCATCAGCAATATTATTCATTGATACTCCTCCTAAAAAAAGATAAACTTTTCCAGTATTTCCATTTATAAAGGATGTTCCGACAATTATATCATCAAAGCCGTCTCCGTTTACGTCGCCGGCTGATGAGACGAATCCAAAAAATAATCCTGTTGATTCTCCGTTCAGAACTAATTCCGGACTGATCTCATTATTCATAAAGTAATCA